>NZ_CP025066.1:1200000-2400000 GCF_002952775.1 Halalkaliarchaeum desulfuricum | reverse complement strand
TCCGCGCGACAGCGAAGCGGGCCCTGGGGGAATCGTCACCGTTCGACGGCGGTGGATCCGTCCGCCCGGGCGGATCGAACGTCCGCTCCGTCCCCGGAAAATCGTCGGAGGACGACGGTTCGAGAGATCTGAACAACGCGCCGGATCTGTAGTCCTCTCCTGACTCCCCTGTCAGTCTTCTTTTTGATCATAATCCCCACACTAACGTTCATGACATACGCCGAGCAGACGATATCGGAATTCCTCGGCTCCGTCGCCTCCGACCGGGTAACCCCCGCAGGCGGGACAGCCGCCGCCGTGTCGGGTGCGATCGGCGCGGCGCTTTGCGAGATGGTCTGTATCCACACAATCGCCGCCGGAACCGGCGGGGATAGTACCGCCGAAACGGACGCATGCGACAACACGCAGTCGTTTGCGACGGTCCGTGACGAACTTCGTGGACAGCGACGGTGTCTCCTCGCTCTGGCGGACGCCGACGCCAGTGCCGTCGACGAGTTCTTGTCCTCGAACGATGTCGAACGTCCCCCGGAGCGGAGTAGCCAGGCAACGACCGAACAGAAACGTGCAATCGGCGTACCACTCGCGATTGCTGACACGAGTCTGGCCGTCCTCGAGAACGCAGCGGTCGTGATAGCACCGGGGAACCGTAACGCCCTCGCCGACGGCGTCACCGGAGCCTACCTCGCCCGGGGTGCGCTCCAGTCGGCGCTATACATCGTCTGGACTAATGCAGACCAGTTGGAAGATCCGGAGTTCCTCGGGAAGATTACGGGTCGCGCATCAGAGATCGAGGCATCGGCCGAGCGAGCGTTCGACCGGATCGAGGGAGTGTCGTAAGGGTCAAATTGGTATTGAAGGGCGTCGTAGGTAGCACACTGGTATCGAAAGGCGTCATAAACCACATTGTGGATGACGACCAGGACGATCACGAAAGATTGAGAGTGATGCTGATCACGGGGACGAATTCGGGGAACGCGAATGCGAGGTTGTTTCTTCAACGGACCGTAACCTACTTTCCAAGAGGGATTGACCTGTCCCGTGTCCATTACTCATATGGAGTTTCTATCGGATCCGACGAAACGTCGCTGGCTGGCCTGGGGAGCCCTGATCAGCGTCTTTCTCCTCGTCAACATTCACCGCCTGTCGACGGCCGTCCTCTCCGAAGAGCTGATTTCGGCGTTCGAGGTGACGGCTGCTCAACTGGGAACACTCCACGCTTCCTTTTTCGTTATTTACGCGTTCGTCCAGATCCCCACGGGGATCCTGGCCGACAGATACGGCGCACGATTTGTCGGTACCGCGGGCGCGATCACACTCAGTGCCGGGGCGGTCGGGTTTGCGCTCAGTAACGGCTATCTCGGGGCGTTTCTCTCCCGTGCGCTTCTTGGCCTCGGGAGCGGGGTCATCTTCATCTCCACGATCCGGTTCTGTGCGAACTGGTACCGTGCCCGCGAATTCGCGACGATGACGGGACTGACCGCCGGCATGGCCGGCCTCGGAGCGATCATCGCGACGACACCGCTGGCGCTTTTCATCCAGGCGATCGGATGGCGTCCGACGATACTCGCGTTCGCGGCAGTCGGGTTCCTCGCGGGTGGGGGCGTCTGGGTGCTGGTTCGTCGCTCGCCCGCCGAAGCCGGACTCGATCCGATCGACAACGTCCCAGAGGCATCGTCGGTCACGTTCGAGGAGACCCTCGACCACTTGCGGACGTTGTTTGCCGACCCCGACCAGTGGCTTCTCTCGATCGTCTTTTTCTCCGCGATGGGGACCATCCTGACGGTGATCGGACTCTGGGGCGTGCCGTATCTGGTCGTCGTCCATGGCCTGGACGTCACGACGGCGTCGTATTTCACCCTGATCGGAGCTGTCGGCATGTTCATCGGGGGACCCACGGTTGGGTGGATCTCCGACCGACTGGGGCGACGATTGTTGCCGATGATTGTCGGGCTCGTCCTCTTTACGGTCGCACTCGGCGTGATCCCCGTCTCCGGTGCGCCCCCGTTACCGGTAGTCGCAATCGCCTACTTCGTGATCGGACTGGGTCTCGGATTCACCGCGCTCGCACTCCCAGTGATCAAAGAGCGGTACCCGGCCGAAGCGAGCGGCGTCGCCACGGCCACTGTCAACGGCGCGGGGTTTCTCGGGGGCGCTGTCCTGCCGCCGGTGATGGGGATCGCGCTCGACCAGTACCGGACTGGAGAGATCGTCGCAGGGACGGTCGTCTACTCAGAGTTCGGCTATCGGATCGCGTTCGCAGTCACGACTGTCGCTGTCGCGGTTTCGGTCTGTTGTGCGATATGGTTCTCGCTCAGACAGCGCACCGGGGACCATGAACTCTCGAAGACCGTCCAATAATCCTCCATGCGAAGGGATCCGGGTTGGTTTCCGACGTGTACGGCTCTGTCGAGGTACATTACCGGCTGGAGCCCCCAAGAGAGGATATGACGCAGGCCAGACTGAACGTTACTCTCCCGTCGGGACCCTGGATCGCCGAGATCTCTCGGCGTCATCCGGAGGTGACGTTCCGCGTGCTCACCGCGATCCCTGCGGAGGGTCGGGGGATCGCCCTGGTTCAGATCCACGCGTCGGACCCGGATGCGATTCTCACAGAAGTCACGGATCACGAGACGGTGATCGACTGCTCGACGCTCCAGCGCACCGAGGCGACGGCGACCATCCAGATCGAGACCGCAACGCCGGTCATTCTCCCGGCAGCCAAGCAGGCCGGGATCTCCGTCGAGATGCCCGTCGAGATCAGGGAGGGGGTCGCCACGGTCGACGTCGCCGGCGCACACGAGAAACTCTCCGCGCTGGGCGAGCAGTTCGAGGCGATGGGGCTGGAGTTCGACGTCGAGTACGTCCACGAGCGGCGACATCCCGAACAGCTGTTGACCTACAGACAGCAGGAAGTACTCCGGACCGCAGTCGAGAAGGGATACTACGACACACCGAGAACGTGCACCCTGACTGATCTCGCCGAGGAACTCGGAATCGCCAAGTCGACCTGTAGCGACATACTCCACCGGATCGAGGAGACGATCGTCAAGCAGTTTCTGGAGGACCTGCCCCCGCTGATCGGCGGCGACGCGGAGACACCGGAATCTGCAAAAATCAGCAGAGAGTAACCGGTCGGTCAGACCGGTTCTTCAGGGATCGCGAACGTTTCGAGGGGCAACGGGCCGTCGTAGCCCTCGGGCACGTACGGACACAGCGGGTCGCTCTCGAGCGGGTCGCCGGTGTAGGCGTACGCCCGCGACCTGCTGCCGCCACAGACGTGTTTGAACTCGCAGGCGCCACACTTGCCTTTGAACTGGTCTTCGTCACGCAGTCGCTCGAACAGCGGCGCGTCCCGGTAGATGTCGACGATGCGCTCCTCGCGGACCGAGCCGGCCGGTTCGGGGAGGAACCCGGACGGATACACCTGGCCCAGGTGACTGACGAACGCGAAGCCGTCCCCCGCCCGGATCCCGACACGCCGACCGATGCCGTCTCGATCGTCACTATCGACAGTGTCGACGCTCCCACCGCTGTGTTGCTGGATCGCGACCCGGCGATACTGTGGCGCCTCGGTCGTCTTGACGCCGAAGGTGCGTTCGTTCGCCTGTTCCAGCAGCCACTCCATCACCCGATCGGCACGCGCTGGATCGATCGGCTCCAGGATCCGCCCCCGGCCGATCGGCACCAGGAAAAACACCGACCACAGCACGGTTTCGAGCTCCTCGGCGAGATCTGCAAGCGCCGGTAGTTCCTCGACGGTCTCTTCACAAACTGTCGTATTGAGCTGGAGGGGAATTCCCGCGTCACGGGCGTGTCTCGCGGCCGCCATCGTGCTTTCGAAGCTCCCCTCCTCTCCCCGGAATTCGTCGTGAGCTGTCGCCGTCGCACCGTCGAGACTGACCGCAAGTCGCTTCAGTCCCGCGTCGGCGAGGTCGTCGATCACCGCCGGGGTCAGCGAGGCAGTACCGCTGGGGGTGAGCGTCATCCGGAGTCCCAGCTCCGTCCCGTACTCGACCAGTTCAACGAGGTCCTCCCGAGCGAGGGGATCGCCCCCGGACAGGACGACGAGCTGCCCCTCGCCGAAATCAGCGGCGTCCTCGAGCAACGCGATCCCTTCCTCGGTGGTGAGTTCGTCGGGATGCCGGTCCGGCTGTGCGTCGGCCCGGCAGTGTTTGCATTCGAGTTCACACGCCTGGGTCACCTCCCAGATGAGGACGAAGGGTTGTTGTTCCGTGTCGATGGAGTGTGGGTTCATCAGTCGTGTAGTCCAAAGAACTGGGGCCGAGTGAATACCTGTACGAACATGTTCGCCCCGTTGCTTTGGCCGTCAGAACACCTACATCGCACTATGACAGGACAACACTCGCAACCAACGGGGAGTGTACAGGACACGCAACCCGCAGAAGACGAACGCGCCGAGACCACCGTCGAGGTCCGCTGTACCGGACACGTTCGCATGGAGCTCGGGCATCACTCCTTCGAGTACTCCTTCCAGGGAACCACCCTCAGAGAATTCCTCGAAGAGTTTTTCGCGGAGTACCCGGAGATCGAGTCGATGATCATCGCGACGCGAGAGGAGGACGCGACTGCGCGGGGCTGGGCACCGGTGAAGGATCCCCCGGGAACCTGGCGCAAGAATCCCGAGGGGGAACAGACGGTCGCGTTCGCGAGGGTCATGGTCAACGGCCGGTTCAACGAGAACCTGGACGGATTCGACACGGAACTGTCCGATGGTGATCGGGTGGCGCTGGTGTATCCGTTTATGTTCTGCCTCTGAACGTGGGTTGTTGCCGGCTCTCCGATCAGCGGCTGGCGTGTCGAATCGACTGGGGAACCCAACCCGATCCCGTCGACAGATCAAGGCGCGACCGACGACACGACGTTTTATTTTGCGGGGCAACGCAGGTTCCAACATGGACGACTCGACTGCCATGCTGCTCGCGGTAATCGGTGGAGTGTTGACGGTGCTGACGGTGCTTGCAGGACTGGTCCAGCTCCCGAGTTCGCTTGCGGGACCTGGAGGGATCGCGACCGGCATTACACTCGTGGTCACTGCAGGGTTTGCCCTCCTCGTCGTCGTTGCTGGCCGACAGTGGGGCGGTCCCGAAACGGTGTACTGGTGATTTTCGGAAGGGTGACACAGCCTCGTATGGCTCGGAGGAGCCGGCAGTTTCGACACCGTTAGGGATCCGGACCTCCGTCGGTTCGGTATGACCGACGACGCCACGACGGACGACCCGACGGAGGAAGTCGAACTGACGCGGGACGGAATCACTGCACGGTACTTCACTGCAGGGACGGAACGGCTTCTGGAATTTACGGCCGACGGCCGGACTGCCGTCCTGGCACAGAACACGGACGGCTACGCGATGCTTACCGTTCGCCCGGGGATCGACGCCGAGGAACTCGAACGCTATTACGGATTCGAGATGGCGCTGGATCACGCGGCGGAACTCCTCGATGTGTCTCCGCACCGGCTGCCGGTTCCGGAACCGGCAGCCGACATGGGGATGTGAACCCGGTCGCAACCCCGTGCCGGGCGAGGACGCGGCCGTCAGAACACCTCGCTGTTTCCTTTAGAGATCGCCCGCCCTGTTCGTCTCGAGTTCGAATTCCCCACGAGGTTGTGCGGTACACGTCAGCACGTATCCATCGCGCAGTGCGTCCTCGTCGAGTGGGCCATAATCGATCGATTCGTGTTCGACCAGTTCCGTCGCGTCCCCGTCGATACGGGAGAGGCATACTCCACACCGACCCACCCGACACTGATACGGGAGTTCGTCGAGACCGACGTCTTCGGCGGCACGGAGTAGATCTTGTCGTTCCCCGACGGGAATAATCCACCCTTCGTTGAGGTACTTGATCGCGTGTCGCCTCCCGACGTCGTCCGGTTCGTCGTTCGGCTCGTCGTCGTTGTCCGGATCATCCGGCGCGTACTCGTCGAGTTCGCCCGGAGAGACACCGGTCGTCACTGAGAAATCGTCCCGTGGTTGGCTCGTACAGGGCAGGAAGTAGCCCGCCTCGACGGCCGCCTCGGTCAGCCGATCGTAGTTGTTGGTGGCCATGTGTACCGCCGTCGTGGCGTCGTCGTCCGCCCGCGAGAGACAGACGCCACAGAAACCGGCACGGCAGTCGTACGGAACCGAGATTTCCTGCTCTTCGGCCGCACGCAACACCGTTTGACTCCCCCGAATTTCGATCGTGCGCTCCGCTTGTTCGAACGAGACGTCGTACACGTCGTCGCTTCCGCGGACCTCGTACTCCCCGGGCGTCCCGAGGAGTCCTGTACAGCCGGCCAACGCGGCCGATCCGCCGACGGCCAGTCCGGCGAGTAGCCGCCGCCGTTTCGTGGGACACACGCCCGGTTCGTCCGCCGAGTTCGCATCGCAGTCCGCACAATTTGCGTCTGTTGTCGAGTGCTGTGGATCTGTCATGGTACTTTTGGTCTGTGAATCGTTCGTGTCATAGCGGCAGGTTCGCGATCACCCAGAACCCGATTCCGAGCAGTGCAGTTGAGGCGATCATCGCGACCGTGATCGCTCCCATGTAGACGAACCCGATTGCCGGCGTCCGATACTCCCGCGGTTCGGCGAACAGCCACGCGGCGACGGTGACGTACACTGGCATCAAAATGAGAAAGACGATGACGAGCGCACCGACGGGGATCTCGGGGACGACCATCAGCGGTTCACCTCCCTGCTGGGATCACGTGCAAGCGGGATCACTTTCGCGAACAGCAGGAACAGAAGCAGCGCGATCGCGATCGCGCCGACTGTGATGATCCACTCGACGAGCGTCGGGGTGTAACTCCCGATGAACCCGGGCAACACGGGGAACACCAGTGGTTCGATGACTTTCAGGTTCGACTTGATCCAGACCCCAAGCATCGCCGAAAGCGCGAGGACGTTCATGTATTTGACGCCCAGCCGATACTTGAATATCGCCAGCAGTAGCGTTGGCACGCCCACGAGGAGAATACTCCCCCAGAAGAACGGCGAGAGCGAGCCGAACAGGACCGCATCACTGATTCGCTGTTCGTAGAACTGCTGCATCCCTGTCAGCCCCTGGAGAACGTCGTTGAACATCACGACCAGGTAGACGAACCCGAAGGTAGTGAGCGCCTGGCCGAGTCCGATCAGTACCCTGTCTGAGAGTTTGTCCCGCCAGTCGAACTGCAGCCGCAATACCCCGGCTGTAAGCGTCACGAGCGCGGTCCCGGCGACCAGCCCGTTGACGACGAACACGATCCCCTGCTCGCGTCCGAAAAAGCCCGGCTGTTGGCCGACGACGCCGAGGAGAATTCCGGGAATCATCCCGGCCGTGAACGCCAGCACCATCAGGCCGAGTCCGAGCCACTTTCGCATCGATTCGAGTTTCGGAACCTCCGTGTTCGTTGCCCCGGCGCTGACCACGCGTCTGACGAGGTCGGCATGCAAGGGGAGTGGTCCTTCGGTCCGGAGAAAGTCGAGCCGAAGCGAGATCGTGAGCATGGTCAGGGTGAAGACCAGAAGCGTCGTCACGAAGGTCACGTCCCACGCGAGCGGCGAGTGAACCACGGTCGAGGGCCACTGGGCGAGGATCGTCAACACGCGATGGGGCGTCCCCAGGTCGATGATAATCAGCCAGGCCGCAGTGAGTCCGCAGATGAACGCCCAGATGTTGGCGATCCGGGCGATCATGTCGTAGTCGTCGAGTTCGGAAAACCGGATGTATCCCGTGATCGCGAGGGTTGCGACGGCCATGCCGGCGAACCACTCGAACGTCCCGATGTACAGTCCCCAGGTGGCACCCGCCTGTGTTCCCTGTGCGGCCAGGTCCGTGACCACGAGTCCGTGCTGGACCTGGTGGACGATCGCCTCGAGGGTGAGGAGTGCAATGGCTGTCAGGACGACGATCGATCCCAGGAGGGGAGTCGAAAGCCCCGAGAGGTGATCCCAGTTGTACTCGGTTTTAGCTGCCATCCTCATCACTTCCTGGAGAGGGATATTCCACGGGTGGGCGCCCCTTGCGTTCCCGGGTCAGGTCGCGGTGCATGTCTTCGACCGTCCGTGGCCCCTCCACTGGCGTCGCAGGGGCTCCCGGTTCGTCCCCGACGTAGATGACGTTCGGTTCGGTTCCCATGAACTCGAGCAGCCTGAACGTGCTGGCGTCGTCGTCGAGTTCCTCGAGATGTTGGCGCGGGGCGCTTTCGGAATCCTCTAGGTCTCCGAAATGAATCGCGTCGACCGGACAGACCTCCTCGCAGGCGGTCGTCCCCTGGAGGTCCTCGTTGTCGGAGTCCTGGCGGTGCACACAGAACGTACATTTTCCCATCACGCCCTGCGGGGGATTTCCCCCGGCGTGGACCCCGCCGGCAGCTTCCCGGGGAGTGTCGATGTCCAGGTGGACACCGAACTCGTCGAGTTCGTGGGGCTCGCCCCACTGGAGGTAGTTGACGCCGTACGGACAGGCGATCTCGCAGTATCGACAGCCAACACAGAGGTCGTAATCCGTCATCACGATGCCGTCCTCCTCGCGTTTGTATCGGGCCTGGACGGGACAGGCGGTCGAACACGACGGCTCCGAACAGTGCTGGCATGGTCGCGGTAGATACGCCTCACGATCCCGGTAGTCGTCCTCGACGTACCGATGGACGAACATCCATAGCGCGTCGGCCGTGTTGTTGTTCTCCTCGTTGCACGCCTCCACACACTGGAGGCAGGCGACACACTGGTTGGTGTTTATCGCCATTCCCATCTGAACGTCCCCGTCGTCATCATCGACGTGGCCGCCGCCCGCCGCCCCTTCGAGACCTCCCAGGCCTACCGCCGCAGCGCCCAGCATTCCAGCGGTCTTGAGTACCGAACGCCGCGAATGCTCTTCCCCCGGGACGCCCGGCATCGCGCCGTCGTTCCCGCCGCCGTTCCCGCCACCGCCGTTTCCGCAACTGTCGTTTCCGCCGCCGCGTTTTCCATCCCCGCTGAACTCCTCCGGTTCCATCGCCTCGTCCCGCCTGTCGATGCCGAACTCCTCGAGAACCTGCTCGTGGTATCGCCCGTAAAATTCACTTTCGGACAGTTCCCCATTGGCCAATCGCATTGCGTCTTTGGCCATCTCTCGACCCAGTTCGGCGTCGAAGTCGACGTCTTCCAGTTTCTCGTTCGCCCAGTCCTCCCACTCCGGATCGGCCGGATCGGGTGGCATGTTAGCAAGCACCGACATATTGCCCTTTATTATCAAGGTTGAGCAATAGAGATTTCGGTGAATATGACACGTACCCGATTGTCGTTACTGTGTCCAGAACGTTCGCGATCGACTGCGCAGTTGCCCTTACAGATCGAGGTGGTCCTGCCAGTAAAATCGCGGTCCGAACAGAAGGTACGCGAGCGAGAGGAACAGCAGAGCGAACGCGAACACTTCCCCGGGCTGGCCCGTGAGCACGATTGCGAGGACCTGAACGATTCCCATGACTGCCGCGTCTTGCGGGTGAAGATCAGGGTACGTTATCGGCGTCACCATCAGCACCGCGAGAAGGGCGGTAAGCGGCACGAGGAATGCCGGTGCGGTGTAGCCGGCGAGGACGGCGGCCGCGAGGATCGTCGCCGCGAGCGTGGTCTGGACGCCTTCGGTCTCCTTCGTTCCGATGTCGTAGGCGTTGTACAGTCCGAGACGAACCACCGCCAGTGCGACGAACACCGCCCCGATGGCAATCCCGATCAACGCCTTCGGCTCGTCCATCCCCCACTCGCTGAGTACGGTGTAGGAAACGAGGAACGCCGGCGCGACACCGAAGGAGGCAACGTCCGCAAGCGAGTCGAGATATACGCCTGCCGGGGTCGACCCATACTTGCGAGCGATGATGCCGTCGAGCGCGTCCATGATCGCCGCCAACAACAGCAGGCGGGCCGCGATCCCCACGTCCATCGTCGCGGCTACGGCGGCCAGAAACCCCAGCGCCGCGTTCGCCGTGGTGACGTAGTCGGCCAGCCCCAGACGGCCGAGGAACCGTGGGATCACGTTACCTTCCTCACCCACGGAGAGTAAACGTCTTTTCGTTCAGTCCGGAGATGCATTCGTTCAACCACGTCTTTGTCGACTGCCGTTACCTGTTGGCGGCCCCTCACTCGAACAGAGACACGATGCGCGAAAGTCCGTGGCGCCCCCGGATCGCGCCGAGTTTTGCAGCCGACGCCGTTTTGATGGCACTGGCCTTCGCGTAGGTCGCGCTGGTTTTCACGCTTTTTTTGCTGTAGTAGGCGCTCTTGCGCGCGGCGGCGATCGCGTAATGCTTGCTGGCCATCGGGATCGGGGCACGGCGCCCCCGGACGCTGGTCTCCCCGTCCCGGATCGCCTCGAGAACGTGTTCGCTGGTCACCGCCTCCCGGGAGACGTCGCCGACGTCGATCTCGCTGAACGCCCGCCCGACGTATTCGAGGGTGTGGGCGTCGCTGGCGGCGACGCCGGGGTAGCCGTGTTCGACGGCGAACTGGCGGGCCCGCCGGTTCCGGTAGCCGGTGAACAGCCAGGCGTTGAACACCTCGATGGCGTCGCAGTCGCCGACGTAGCGCCGTCGAACGCCGTGTCGGGACCGCTGGAACGGATGCGGGACGACCGCGACCCCACCGTGGTCGCGGATCCAGGCGACCGTCTCGTCGAACGGCTTCCGGTGTGGCGGCATCTGATCGACCCCGACCGCGAGCAGATGACCGTGGGCGGTCGACACCTCCACGCCCGGAATCCCTACCAGACCGTACTCGGGAGCCAGTTCGGCGGCCCGAATCGACTCTCCCATCACGTCGTGATCGGTCACGACCACGGCGTCGAGTCCGATATCGGCGGCGTGTTCGAGAATGAGATCAATTGGCTCGTGGCCGTCGTAGGAGTCATCCGAGTGCACGTGGAGGTCGATCCGGAGCGTCGTCACGCTATCCCGTAGGTCGACCCATAATATAAGCGCGTTTGTCGGCGGGCGAAAAACGTCACGACTTATAAAATCGAACACCTACTCCCTCGTGAGCCGTGATCGATCCGTTGCTCGCGATCGGACTCCTCGTGGCATGTTTCGTCGCCTACAACATCGGCGGGGCGACAACTGGCCCGGCGTTCGGGCCGGCGGTCGGTGCCGGCGTGCTCCCCAAAGCGGCAGCCGGTGGACTGATGTCGGTGTTTTTCTTCCTCGGAGCGTTTACTATCGGCCGCAACGTCGTCGACACCCTCGGCGAGGATCTCGTCCACGATCCGGCCGTGTTCACGCTGGAGGCGAGTATCGTGGTGTTGTTCTTCATCGGGGGCGCGCTGCTCCTCGGGAATATCACCGGGGCGCCGTCGTCGACATCGATGACAGCTGTCGGAGCCATCGCCGGACTCGCCCTGTCCCGTGGCGTCCTGGACTTCGCCGTGATCGGCGAGATCCTGGCGTGGTGGATCATCTCTCCGGTGATCGGCTTCTGGATGGCGGTAATGATCGGCCGGTATCTGTACGACGAACTCGACCGGATCATCGCCATCGAACAAAGCGAGGGGCCGCTCGTGACTCTCGACCGCGAAGCGACGATCCCGCGACCCGTCCCGGGGGAAAACACGAGTCGACGAGAGCTGCTCGGTACCGCAGTCGTCGTCGGCATCGGTTGTATGATGGCGTTTAGCTCCGGGGCGAGCAACATCGCGAACGCGATCGCCCCCCTCGTTGGGAGCGGAGCGATCGCGATGAATCCCGGCATCGTGATCGGCTCGGTGGCCGTTGCCGTCGGCGCGCTCACGATTGCCCGGCGCACGATGGAGACGCTGGGCAACGATATCACCGAGCTTCCGCTCACCGCCGCCATTATCGTGGCCGTGTTGAGTTCCGCCATCGTCATCGCCCTGTCGGCAATCGGGATTCCGGCCAGTTTCGTCATCATCGCCACCGTCTGCATCGTCGGACTCGGCTGGGGCCGCTCGACCGACCGGATCCCGATCCGGGACGCGGTCCGTGGAAACACGACACCGCAGGTGTCGGTCGGTGCGCTCTCGGCGGACGCAGGTGCGCCGACGGTCGGTGATCCGGCCATCGACGGTGACGTCCCGGAGCCACGAGAACCCGATTCCGACGACGTCGAGACGCCCCCGGCGACCAACGAACTGTTCGATCCGGAGACGACAGTCAGGGTGATCCTGATGCAAAACGTCGTTCCGATCGTCGCTACCGTCGGATCGTATCTCACGTTCCTCCTGATATGAGGCGCCGTATCGGCTACCAGCGACAAACACGGCACACGAAATCAGTTGAATCTTAGTGGAACACGACCGTAGGTTCAGACGACTATGCCGATTCGATTCAGGGGACGACAAACGCAGTTTTACATCGATATCATTTACGGTATCGCGTTCAGTGTCGGGTTCGCCTATCTCCTGTTCGTCGGTATGGACCCCCGTGTCGCAGCGTTCCAGGGTGGGCTCGTGTTGGGGTATTTCCTCCGCGTGTGGGAGAACATGAGCGTATACGAACAGATTCTCGAGGAGGAAGTCGCCGCGGAGGCCCAGGAGGCCGTGGCACAGGAAGTCGAAGACACCGTGCCAGGGGCAGCCGAGCAACAGGTAACACAGGAAATCGAGGAACGTGTGCCCGAGGAGGTCACCTCGGAGGTCGAAGAGCAAGTTCCTGATGAAGTCACCTCGGAAGTGGAGGAACGTGTGCCCGAGGAAGTCACCTCGGAAGTCGAAGAGCAGGTTCCAGAGGAAGTCACCTCGGAGGTGGAACAACAGGTCGAACAGGCGGTCGAACGGCAGATGGAAGACGGGATGGGCGAACAGATCGAAGCGGAGGTCGACGAGCGGATCGGCGAGGAAGTCGAAAAACGGCTCGACGACCGCGTCGAGGACCACACCGAAGACGGATCCGACGGGGACGAGTCCTCGCGGTGACTACTCGGCGTCGAGATCGTCGTCCGACCCCGGAATCCCGCACACACCGGCCGCGGCCCCTGCCCGTTCGACGCCATGCGCCATCCCGCCGATCTCCCAGGACGGGTCGTGGCCGGTTTCGCGTTCGTGGTCGTCGATCCACTCCCTGGCGGCCGAAAGCGAGTCGAACGTCTCCTCGAAACCACACCGAGGACACCATACGATCGCTCGTGTCGACATTGCAAACAGCTTCGGTCCGGGGGACGATAACGTCTCCGTTCGTCGGTGCTCACGACGCGGGCGGTGACGACTGCTCGGAGAGGGGTTCGAACGCCCACCACGCGAGGGCGACCGCGAAAACGGAGAGTCCGACCGAGATCACCGGCAGCGCAACCCCCGGTTCGTACTCGAGGGGTGGATGGTATCCGAAAACGTAATCGAACACGTCGTTGGCCAGAAGCAATACCAGTGCCGATCCGAGCGCCCCCGGCGTCGTGGCTGCCGCGTGGGGAAACAGGAACGCCTCCGCGACGAACAGGAAGTGGGTGATCACGATCCCCCAGTAGTCCCATAGTGCCCCCGGGGCGAAGAGGTACAGTTCCGGACGGAGCGTGAGGGCGACGAACGTCCAGAGCCCGAACTTCACGAGCCAGACGAACGCGAAGGTGTGGAGATACGAAAGCGGCCGGTTTCTCGATAGCTGGTTCGGGTGCCGACCGAGGTTGGGCAGAAGCGTCGCCAGCGCGAGCGTCGCCAGGGCGATCGCCGTCGGGGAGTCGGCGTACAGCGGCCACAGGATCGTCGGCACTTCCCCCAACCTCTCGAGGTAAAACTCCACGCCGACGAGGAACGCGACGGCGTTGACGAGGAGGAGCCAGACCAGGGTGGACGGCGTTCCCAGATCTGCCGCCCAGCGCTCCGGGATGACCCGACCCATACCGTCGGATTTCGCGGGGACGTCTTATAAGCAACCGGCTTTCCGACATCGGAACGTTGATTTCTCAGCCAACCCAGCCATGCAAAAGTGACAGACCCCGCATCGCCGGGGGACGACGAGTCAGACGAGCCCGACGAAACGCCCTCCGGAACGCCTTCCGACGAGCCGTCCACGAGTTCCCGAGAGAACTCTCCCGAGAGTTCGCCCGACGAAAGCAGCTGCAAGGCTGCGGCTTCCGAGGGCGATGACGGTGACGAGGACCCCCGAGACTCGATCACCGAGGGGAGCCTCCTCCGGCCGCTGTTCCGGCTGGCGTGGCCGATCTTGGTCATCCAGCTGCTGCAGGTGACGTACAACGTCGTCGACACCCTGTATCTCGGCCGCCTGTCGGCGGAGGCAGTGGGGGCGCTCAGCCTGGCGTTCCCGCTGATCTTCCTGTTGATCGCGGTCGCCGGCGGGTTCACCACCGCGGGGGCGATATTGGTGGCCCAGTACACCGGCGCGAAAGGCGATCGATCCGCTGGTCTGGTCGCCGGCCAGACGATCACGACTGTCGCCGCACTCTCCGTCGTCATCGGGATCGGCGGGTACTTTTACACGCGGCCGGCGCTGGAACTGCTGCCGAGCGATCCCGACACGGCCGCGACGGTGATCCCGCTTGCGGCCGACTACATGGAGGTCATCTTCCTGGGGATCCCGCTGATGTTCGGCTTCTTCGTGTTCAGCGCGCTACTGCGGGGGTACGGCGATACCCGAACGCCGATGTTCGTGATGGTGGTGTCGGTCTTTATCAACGTCGTTCTGGATCCGTTCTTGATCTTCGGGTTCCAGAACAACCCGATATTCGTCTGGCTCGACGCGACCCCGGTCGTCGGGACGATCGACTTCGCGGCCATGGAGACGGCGACGTACGCCGCGACGGGGTTCGTCGGCTTCGGCATCCAGGGGGCGGCGCTCGCGACGATCGTCGCCCGCGGTGTCGCGACGGCGATCGGACTGTGGCTGCTGTTTTCGACGTCCGTCGGGCCCGCCGTCAGGTTCACTCACCTCTCGCCGGATATCGGGTTCATCTCCGACATCTTCCGGCTCGGGCTGCCCAGTAGCGTCGAGCAGACCGCGAGCGCGCTGGCGATGATCACGCTCACCGCGATGGTGGTGACGTTCTCCCCGCCGGTGGTGGCCGCCTACGGGCTCGGAAATCGGCTGATTTCGCTTGTGTTCCTTCCGGCGATGGGACTCGGCCGGGCGATCGACACGATGGTCGGACAGAACCTCGGCGCCGACCGTGCCGATCGGGCCGCCAGGGCGGTTCGGGTGGCTGCAGCCACCGGCGCCGGCGTGATGCTCCTTGTCGCCGTCGTCGCGGTGGCGTTTACCGAACCGATCGTGTCGGTGTTCCTCGGCGACGTGCCGGACGCCCCCGAAACGATCCGTCACGGCGTCGAGTACGTCAGAATACGCTCCGTCGAGTTCGCGTTCATCGGGGTGGCACAGGTGATCCTCGGTGCGTTCCGGGGTGCCGGAAACACGAAGACTGCGATGACCATCTCGCTGATCTCCCTGTGGGCCGGACGGGTGGCGTGCGTCTTCTATCTGGTGTTCGTGGCCGGCTGGGGCGCGACCGGGATCTGGGTCGGAATGACTGTCGGACACATCATAAGCGCCGTGCTCGGCGTTGTCTGGTTCTCCCGGGGGACCTGGACGGAGAAGTACATCGACGAACCGGACCCCGTCGACCCGCCCAGCCCGACCGAAGACTGACCGTCTCACACCGGTTCGAACGACGGTGAGAGTGTCCGATCCTTCCGATACTGCTCGAGATAATATCTGACGCCTGGACCGTGAGCCGCCCCGACGATCAGGTGCACTTCCCGGGCGGTGTCGTTGTGGTAGACAGCGTAATCAGCGATCCGTTCGTTTCGCGCGTGGGTGACGAGTTCCAGTTCCGGATCGTGTCGGCGGAGCCACTCGCGTTCGAGCGGCTGCGGGAGGAACGCCCGGGCGTAGTAGCGCTGTAGTTCGTAGAGGCGGTCGGGGTTTCGACTCGCCTCGCGACTCAGCGAAAACGATTCGTAGTCTTTCGCGGTCGCGAGATCCGCGAGGTCTGTCACGAATGCAGCGGCGACGTCGGCCAGAACGCGTTCGAACCGGTCGCCGTACACGGACGCTCCAGAGTCGATGAGCGAAAACGTCGCCTCGCGGAACGTCGACGCCATGGACGCGATGTCCTCGAGCAAGGAGTCGAACGGCGTCTCCTCGAGCGGACCGAGATGCGATTCCACGCCCAGTTTTGCACACTCCTCCATCGCCCACCGGTAGTCGTCCATCTCGCAAACGGCCTCGAAGTCCCGAAAGTACAGCGGCCGGATCCCCTGTTCGCAGTACACCGACGCATCCCTGTCGAGATATCGCCGAACGTGCTCTCGGAGGAACGCACGCTCTTCGGACGTGTCCGCGTGGGTGACGCCGTGGACATGGAACGCGGAATCGTCGATTCTGACGCACGCTCCCGGAATACCAGCCGAATCCGGGACGTTCCACCACGTCGGTTCGATGACCGATTTCCAGACGTCTTTCGCCCGGAAATAGGCCTCGTGAACCGACTCTGTGTCGAACTGTCTCTGCAATTCGACCAGGGAATCCGACCCCCTGATCGCCGTTATCAGTTCCTCAGCGGTTTCGGCGTCGGCGTCGACGGTATCGGTGCTCGCTTCGTCGTTCACGGGAGACCGTCCTCAGTGGAACAACGGTTCGAAGCCCTATGAACGCCCCTTTTATGTGTGTGAGTAACACACATCCGACCTCAGGTCACACTCGGGCCGTCACCGCGAGAGGTAGGCGATTCCGTCGGGATGGAGACCGACGTCGTACCTCTCGATCTCCACCCACTCGCCGGCGTCGAGAACACTCACGTCGTTCGTTTTGTTGTTCGCGACGAAGGCACGGTTCCCCGACGGCTCGAAGGTCGTCCCGCCGGGCCAGATGCCAACGGGGATGCGTGCAATCTCCCACGGCCGGATGTCCTCGTCACGTTCGTGTCGGGTGTCGATGACGCTTACGTCGTTGCCCTCGCGGTTCGGCACGAAGACGTGGCGACCGTCGGGCGAGGAGACGACCCTGATCGGCGTTTCGCCCAGCAGCGCCTGCCCTTCCTCTTCGAACGTTTCGGGGTCGACGACCGTGAGTCGCGAGTCGTCCTGATTGGCCACGAGCAGCCCGCCGTCGGGGTGGACTTCGATTCCCTCGGGGCCTTCGCCGACGGGGACATCGCCGACGATCTCCCGCTCGTCGGCGTCGATCGCGGTGACGTTGTCGCTGCCGATGTTGGCGACGAACGCGGTCTCCTCGTCCGGGGTGAACGCGACCATGTGGGACTTGTCCTGGAAGGTCGGGAAAACAGAGAGCAGCTCGACGCCCTCCCCATCGACGTCGAACACGAACACGCGGGAACTGTAGGTGGAGGCAAGCCACAGTTCGTCGGCAGACTCCCTGAGGGCCAGCCCGTGGGGGAAGTCGAACCGCTCGTGTTCGAACCGCTGGGTGATCTCCCAGGTATCCGAGTCGAGCACGAGGAGGCTCCCGCCGAGCGAACAGGTGACGTACACCTCCTCGCTGTCCGGACCGATTTCGACTTCGTGTGGGTTGAAGTCGGTCTCGACCCGTTCGACGGTTTCCCCGGAGTCTGGATCGACGATCGAGATGCTGTCTTCGTCCTTATTGAGTACGACGAGTCGGTCGTCCGTCATGTGGCGGAGTTTCGAGACGAAATAGTATAAATCGGCCCCCTTTCGGGCGCCACGAACAGTCGCCGGGGCCGGATGCGCCGATCGCAGCCCCTTCAGCGACACTGGTTTGTGAACTGTATACGGGCATCGGATCGGCGACGTTTTGCACCTCGGTCCGTTATCCCACCACATGACGGTCGTCGGGGATCTACACGAGGAGTACGGGGCGACGTTCGGCGAGCGCGGCGGAACCGAGATCGCGGAAGCCTACGGTCGACCCCAGCGCGCGGCTCGTGCAGTCAGGAACGTGGCGGGAACGATCGAAATGGGATATGGCGTCGTCACCGTCTCGGGGGAAGACAGACACGAGTTCGTCGACGACGCGGTTTCGAATCGGGTCCCCGAACGCGACGGCAACGGCGTGTACGCACTTCTGCTCGACCCGCAGGGGACGGTACAGACGGACATATACGTGTACAACGCCGGCGAACGGCTCCTGATACTCACGCCTCCCGGACGCGCGGCTCCACTCGCGGACGACTGGGGTGGAAAGGTGTTCATCCAGGACGTGGAGATCCACGACGCCACCGGGGAGTTCGGAATATTCGGGGTTCACGGCCCCCAGGCGACAGAGAAGATTGCCTCGGTGCTCGAGGGGGGTACGCCGCCCGAGGAGCCGCTGTCGTTTGTCCGGAGTTCGATGCACGATACCGGCGTCACCGTCGTCGCGACGGACAACCCTCTGGGCGAAGAAGGATACGAGATTATCTGTACGGCGGCGGACGCGAGGAACGTGTTCGAAACACTACTCACCAGGGGCCTCAACGCCGCCCCGTTCGGCTATCGTAGCTGGGACGTGCTGACGCTGGAGGCGGGGACGCCGATCTTCGAGACGGAATTACGGGGCCGAGTTCCGAACGTGGCGGGAGTACGCAACGCGCTCGACTTCGAGAAGGGGTGTTACGTGGGACAGGAGGTGGTCTCGAAGATCGAAAACCGCGGTCGACCCAGCCGGCGGCTGGTCGGCCTCACGCCGGGGCGGATTCCGGAGTCGGCGGCTTCGGGATCGGACACCCCGCCGCTGTCCGGTGTTCCGGTCGTCGCAGACGGCGCTGCAGTCGGCGAGGTCACCCGCGCGGCGCCGTGGTCCACGCTGGATCGTCCCCTGGCGCTGGCGCTCGTCGACTTCGACGCCGCCGGCGACCTCGCTATCCGACTCGAAGACGAGGACATTCACGCGAAAGCCGCCTCACTTCCGTTTCTCGAGGGGTCGGCGCCCTCGGCCAGGGTACCGACGTATCCCAACGGGTGATCACGAGAACAGCCGTCTGAGGTGCTCGCGGGAGAAAAACGACGTCGGTCGGTCCATGTGGACGCCGATCTCCCCCGATAGCGCCCACAGTCCCGCCCGCTGAATCGGTTCGGGTAGCGAATATGCCCGACGGATGAGGGATCCGAGGCGGATCTCCCGTCCGAGTTCCTCCCGCCAGGCGCGTTCGTATGCCGACAGCGTCGACGGGTCCGCCGGATCGATCGTCTCGGCTGCGATGTCGGCTGCAGTCATCCCGTAGAGTATCCCGCCGCCCGTGAACGGCTTCGTCTGTGCGGCCGCATCGCCGAGGAGGAACACCCGGTCTGACGTCGTTCGGGTGGGTGGCCCGATCGGAATCGCACCCGAACAGAACCGCTCGGTTTCGACGCCATAGCCCGCGACGAGTCGATCGAACCGGGTTTTGACGTCGGTCCCCGGCGGTGCAGCCAGCCCGTACTCGACGCCGGCGTCGCCCCGCGGGATCCGCCAGGCGAAAAACCTCGGTGCCGTCAGGTGGACGTCGACGTAATCACCGTGGTCGGGTTCGGAGTCGAACGCGAGTACCCCGTGGAGCGTCTCCTCCGGTTCCGGGAGCCCGACCGTCCGACGGATTCTCGAAGTGGGTCCGTCACAGCCGGCGACGATCCGGGCTTCGAACCTCCGTTCTCGTGGGTTTTCTCCGTCCGAACTGTCTCCGTCGACGCTCGCGGTGAGCACCACGCGATCCGATCGCTCGTCGACGTCAGTCACTGTGTGGCCGTCCCGGACGTCGGCGCCGGCCTCCCTGGCGCAGTCCGCGAGCGTCCGGTCCAGTTCGACCCGGTCGATCACGTTTGAAACCTCCTCGCGTTTGTAAAACCTGTACCCGTCGGTTTCCGCCCCACCGACGTGGAAATCCGCGCCGTAGATCCGGTTTTGCCGGAGGCGATCGACTGCGTCGTCGGGGACGTACTCCCAGAGGTCCGTCGAGACGTGTCCAGAACAGGCAAGCGGCGATCCGATCTCGCCTTTCTCTAACGCGAGGACGTCGTAGCCGGCTTCGGCCGCCCGGCGGGCATACCGGGCGCCGGGAGGGCCGACGCCGACGACCGCAACGTCGTACATACCTGTTACTCGGTACAGATGAGTAAATAGCTTGGCAGACTCTCTCGATCCCCTGTCTGCCTTTCGAGCTACACTATTCCACGATCTCGAGTCCCAATACGGGGCCGTCCTCGAGCAGCCCAGTCCATCCCATTTCGACGCTTTCTCCCGCTGATTCCGGCTCGGAAACGGTCACTTCTGGCAGGGGACGTGAACTCCAGTTGACGCCGGCATCGACGGACCGGTAGAGGCCGTCGTCGCAGGCGGCGTACAGCACGCCCGGTTCGGTTCCCGACGCCAGTACCGGCCGGCGTGCACCCTCGCCGACGTCGAGTTCGACGTCCTCCAGTAGCCTCCATTTCCCCTCGTCAGTTCCGCCGTCGGTATCGTCGTCGTTCGAACGTTTCCGATACAGATAGCTCGGTCCCCTCCGGTGGGCGTTCCGAGCGGTGCTTGCAGCCGAGACCAGCACCGTGTCCGGATCGCCGGGATTGACCGCCAATCCCCAGCAGTACCGGTGTTCGAGTCCGTCGTGAATCTGTTCCCACGTCCGACCGGCGTCTTCGCTTTCGGCGTAGCCGTCCCCGGCGGCGCTGTAGACGCGATCCGGCACGTCCGGATGGGTCGCTATCGTGTGGTTGTCCCGCCTGGAGCCCGGGGGTCGATCCTGCCAGGTATCCCCGCCGTCCCGGGTCACCACGAACGCGCCGGCCTCGATCCCAACGTACCAGACGTCCGGATCGGCCGGCGCGGGTTCGATCCACCTGACGTGATGGGTGTCGGGTCGCGGCGGAAACGACCAGTGTGGCGCCGACGGGAGGTCGGCGAGTCCGTCGAGGCGCGTCCACGTCTCCCCGCAGTCAGTGGATCGGTAGATCCGGGATGGCTCCGTCCCCGCCCAGACAGTGTCGGGATCGTGTCGAGATATCCCCAGGGCAGTGACCGCGTTCGGGTCGATCGCCCGGCCGACGCGTTCGAACGTCTCTCCGCCGTCGGTCGACCGCCACAGTCCGGCCTCGAAGGTCCCGGCGAACACCCGATCGGGAGCAGACGGCGAGGCAGCCACACAGTTGATTCGCTCGCCGGGCAGCCGGATCGCTGCGGTTTCCGTCGCCGACGAGATTCCTTCGGCCACGAGCAGGCCGTCGGGGGTTGCTACGTACGCTGTGGTCATGGCCGCTAATTTGGCGTATCGCCTATAAAGAACATCGCCGAGGGGGCTGACAGGGGCGGATAAGCTGGGTCCGATCTCACAGCGCGTTTTCGAGGGCACTCGCCACCGCGCGTGCCTTCTGGGCCAGATCGGCCGGGACGTTGCCGGCCGCCTCGGCCGCGTCGAGTTCGTCGTCGTCGACCCGTTCGACGGTTCCGTCGCCGTGTCTCACGACGTCGACGTGGAGGTCGACATAGCGGATCGTCTCGGGAAAGATTTCGACCGGGGTACAGACGTTGACGTACGTTCCTTTCGGCGTCCCGGACTCGTCGCGGTAGGTCGTCGGATACCACCATCGGCCCTCGCGAAACTTCGTCACCGCCACGTCGCCCTCCTCGCGTGCGACCCCGAGTCCGTCGTAGCTCCCTCGGCCGGTCATGGGTCGCTCGACGGTGAGGGTCCCGTCCGGCTCGAGTTCGGTCACGGTGCCGGCGCCGAGCGTGATGAGCCGTCCGTCCGGCTTTCCGTGTTCGATTCGGATCTCCTCGTCCTCGTGAGGGCCGAACTGGGCGGTGACTGTTTCGAAGGGGAACTCGTCGTCGCCGTCCGGCTCACAGAGGGCTTCGACGAAGTCGACGCCGGATCCGGCTGGTTCGGCCCCGGCCTTGATGCGGTGGTGGCCTGGCATCGTCGTCGTGACGTCCCGGCGGCGGGCATCGAGCGCGAATCGCGACTCCCGGCCGAACCACAGCCAGGTTCCGGCCCCGGGCGATGCGAGCGCCTCCGGACGGGCCGAGCCTGTCTGATTCGTTTCGCCCGCTCCCGAGAGTGTCTGCTCGAGCGCGTCGGCCCGTTCGATGGCGATCTCGAGCCCGGAGCTCAGGGCGTTCATTTCCAGGTCTGTCGCCGCGTGGGTCCACTTTAGCCCCCATCCGTCCGGCGGCTCGAGTCCGAGCAGGTCGGTCATCCCGGCCAGTTCTCTGGCGGCCCGATCGTCGTACGTGTCGACTGTCGTTCCCTCCCGCCCCCGTTCGAGAACGGCGACCCCGCCGTACGCCCGGATCGTGGTGTCCAGTTCCGGACGGCGGTTCGCCCAGGGAGGTGACGACGACGTAACCTGTACCCGCAATTCGTCGCCAACGGAGACGTGTTCGTCGGCGTTGTCGAACGGCAAATACCCCTCACTCGCCAGGTGGTCGGTCGTCATCGGCCCGCCGGTGTCGGCGTCGCCCTCGCCGGCGGATCCGACCGTCAGATCGACGACTGCGCCACCGCCGAGGGTTTCGGTGACTCGACCGCGAAAGACCGACCCCCGAGGAGTCGGATCCGGCCACGCGAACGTGTCCCTACCCAGCGCGTTGACGAGCGAGTCTCGGACGGCCGGGACGGCTTCCGGATCACCCTCGACGCCGACGCCCTGTCGATCGTCAGTCGTTTCCACCGCGACGTCGTGGCCCGCAGCGGGAAACTTCTCGTCGAATCGCCGATCGATGGCTCCCGAGACGCCGACCACGTCGAACCCCGAATCGAGAAACAACTGTGTCAGGGCCGTCGTATAAACCCCCCGTATCCGAACGTTCACGTCGTCGCAGTCCAGCGAATCGTTCCCGTCACCGCTCATGAGGTTTCCTCCGGGTGGCAGGGTGAAACGTTTTCGGTGTTGCCTCAGCTCACGGGATCTTTCACCGAACTATTCGTCGAGCGCGTCGCGAACGATGTGTTCGTGGTCGAAGCCGAGTTCGGGCAACTCCGCAGGATCGAACATCTCCACCCTGCGTGCTTCCTCCCGAGGTTCCGGCGTCGCGTCACCTACCGGAGAACAGCGATAGGCTGCGCTGACGTTTCCCCGTTCGTCCCGATTTGGATCGTCATAGAGGCCGACGAATTCCTCGACTGTCACGTCGATCCCGACTTCCTCCTTGACTTCCCGAACACAGGCCTCCATCGCAGTCTCGTCGGGTTCGACGAGCCCGCCCGGGAGTACCCAGTGTCCTTCGAACGGCGGATGATTTCGTTCCAGGAGAAGCACCTCCCCGTCCAGTACGATCACGGCATCGGTAGCCAGCGCTCTGACCTCGACCATGTGAGAACCCACGGGTCGACTGCAGTAGTAGTTATGCTCAACCATTCTATATAGCGATATAGAGTTTAAAACTTGGGAGTGCTGGAGGGTTTTCGAGTGTCGGCACCCCTTTGGGGTCGGACGTTCCCACCTCTGTATGAACGTGCGAAATCCGAGTGAGTTTCTCGTGATCGGAATGGTCCATCTGCCGCCCCTGCCCGGTGCTCCCGACAGTACGGGAATCGATGACGCCGTAAAACGAGCAACAGCCGACGCCGACGCGCTCGAACGGGGAGGGGTCGACGCCGTTCTGGTGGAAAACTTCGGCGACGCGCCGTTTTATCCCGATGAGGTGCCGAAACACACCGTCGCGTCGATGACGCGGATCGCGACCGAACTCCAGGGAGTTGTGGACGTGCCCGTGGGGATCAACGTCTTGCGAAACGACGTCCCCGCAGCCGTCGCGGTCGCCGGCGCCATCGGGGGGCAGTTCGTCAGGGCGAACGTCCACGCCGGTGCCCGGATCACCGACCAGGGTGACCTGCAGGGGCGTGCCCACGAGACGATCCGCCTAAGGGAGCGGATCGATCCGGAAATCGCCGTACTGGCGGACGTCGATGTCAAACACTCACAGCCCATCTCGCCGGAGTACGATCCGCTGGTGGCCGTCGAAGACGTCGTCGAACGGGGATTGGCAGACGGCGTGCTCGTTTCCGGATCGTCGACGGGGACGCGGGCTGATCCCGAACAGGTGTCCAACGTCCGGGATGCAGTCGCCAAAACGTCCCGGAATCCCCCTGTGTTCGTGGGAAGCGGGGTAACCGTCGACAACGTCGAACGATATCTCGATGTCGCTGATGGCGCGATCGTCGGTTCCGCGTTCAAGTCCGACGGTAATCCCCGCAATCCAGTCGAAGAAAAGCGGGTCGAAGCGCTCGTCAGGCGAGTTCGACGAGAGGGATGACGGTACTGGAACGTGTTGGATGGTGGAGGGAGGTGAACCAGTCGAACGAGATCCACCGTTCGGGCTCGGTGGGACGGTGATTCTGACGTCATTGAACAACAGAAGCTGCTGGTCAAATTTGTCCGAGACAATACGACACAATACTAATATTAACCTAATCAATGCGACACAACAGTGTAATTTATGTTGTATAGAGAGCAACTCAATACGGAAACTCGGTGCTAATGTTCTTATCCCGAATGATAGGCATATCCAAATCCGAAATAGTGCTATAATTCGGGATTACTAGCACATTCGGCACCCCATGGTAGTCCTAGAACTCCGGGTAAGTGCCCTTATCCCGAAGTGTAGGGATAAATTGAAGGGGCGTCCGTCAGACCGGAAATGTATGAGCAGCGAGGACAAACGCGTCGCCGTCAAGACCTACGTGCCGGCGTATCAAAAAAAGCGGTGGCGGGAACACGCAGACCAGTTGGGGATGAGCCAAAGCGAGTTCCTGCGAACGATGGTGCAGGCGGGCCGTCGCGGGTTCGATCTCGCGGAGAAGTCCGAGGAAGGCGGTCCTGACACCACAAACCCCGGGGGAAACGTCCTCGAAAGCCGGATACACGACCTTCTGGAATCCGAGGGTACCCTGGACTGGGACGAACTCCGCGAGGAACTCGCGGTGGATCTCGAAGATCGGATGGACGAGGCCCTGTCTGCACTGCAAGATCGCAATCAGGTCAAATACAGCGGACGCGACGGAGGGTACACCCTTACCGACGAGGGAGGGGCGCGCTGACCCATGAGCGTCGATTCCACCGAGGCTGATCCGGACGACCCGATTGCGTATTTCCTCGAAGACCTTACCTTTCACGGCAAGACCGAACGGACGCGGGACGCCTACGAGCGCGTCCTCCGGGATTTCGAGGCGTTTCTCGCCGATTCCGATCGCAATCCCCGTGGTCGAGGCGTCGATCCGGGTGAGGCGACGTATCGCGACTGTATGGCGTACGTTTACACGCTACGTGGTTCGGTGAGCGAAAGCACCGTGGCGACGTATGCAGCGTATCTCCACCGGTTTTACGCCTACATGACCCAGGTCGGGGCGTTCGACGCCAATCCGATGACACTGGTCGCAGAGGAGATGGACGAAACCGTCGAGAAAGACCCTCAGCGACGGGAAATCTCGGTCCCGGAGATGCGCGCGTTCCTCGCGGACATCGATCACCCGTTGCATCGCGCCGTCGTCGTCACGCTCTTGAAAACCGGCATGCGGGTCGGCGAACTGTGCAATCTCGACCTGCGTGATCTGTGGCTTTCCAACACCCAGGTCGTCGAGGAGTACGGCGTTTCCCCCAGAGCACAGCTTTCGGGCCACCCGGATTCGATCTACGTCCCCACGGAACCGACCGTCGGGGAATCGTACAACGGCGAGGTCAGATCCGCGTCGAACAAGCGAATGCGGGAGACGATCATTCCGGTCGACGCAGAACTGGGGAAGGTCCTGCTCCGGTGGCTCGCAGTCCGCCCCGACACCAGATCGGAGGCTCAACCCCTGTTCGTTTCCACGAGCGAAGACTGGGGAACACGGCTGAATCCCGCTGCAGTCAGGCACATCGTCGAACAGCACGCCCGGGAACGGGGGTGGTATCACACCGGCGGTGGCTCCGCCGAAAACGTGACGCCCCACTATTTCCGGCACTTCTTCACCACTCACCTCCGCGACCGGACAGGCGACCGTGGTATCGTGAAATACCTCCGCGGTGACGTCGCCAGCGACATCATCGACACGTACACCCACAACTGGGGCGACCAGGTTCGTGATACATACGTGACACATGTCTACTCGTTACTCGGAGAAACCGCCCCTCGATAAACTGTATACCGCTATATTAAATCTTCAGCGCGATCCGTACACCGTCGTCAGTGGTCGGGCCCGGAAGTGTATGGTTCAGACCGACATGCGTTGGGATACAGGACGTGGCGGTGGAACCCGACGATTCGATCCTGGTTGGGGAAAGAGTACTTGATCCCGCTCTGTGATGGTTCAACCATGTACGACCGGCTGCTGATCCCCGTTGACGGAAGCACTGGTGCCGCCCGCGCTGTCGAATACGGTCTCTCGGTCGCCAGGGCGACAGACGCGGCTGTCGATCTCCTGTACGTCGTCGACACGTCGATCGATCGATTGATCGATCCAGAGGAGGGACGAACTCTTCTGGATCGCTCGGAGAAAGCCGGCAGGCGTGTGACCGCCGACATCCAAAAACGGGAGACGGATCTCGATATCGACCGGGAGATTCGGCACGGAAAGCCGTACGAAGAGATCCTCGCCCACGCCGACGATCGGGACATCGACCTCTGTGTGCTGGGAACTCGAGGGGCGGGCGATCGGCGCCTCGGCAGCACGGCCGAGCGGGTCGTGACACTCGCGGACGTTCCCGTCGTATCGGTTCCCGACGTCGAGGACCTCCGACTGTCGTTGCCGGAGCCACTCGCGGACATCGTCGTGGCGACCGATGGAAGCGACGCGGCCGAGCGTGCCGCCGACCACGCACTGGCAATCGGCGAACGATTCGGTGCGACGTTGCACGCGGTTTACGTGATCGATTCGACCGTGTACGACCTGGAGGACGCGCCACGGAGTATCGTGGGTCTCCTCCGGGAGGGTGGAGAAACGGTGATCGAAGAGATCACCTCGAGCGCACAGGAGGTAAACGTCCCAGCCACGGGTCAGGTTCTCCGAGGCGCGCCGGCGTCTGAACTGTGCGAATACGCAGACGGCGTCGACGCAGGCCTGATCGCCGTCGGGACGCGAGGGCGCGAGGGAGTTCCCGACCGGCTGCTCGGGAGCACGACGAGGCGGATCATCCGGGACGCCGAGCGACCGGTGCTGTCGTTGCGCTAGCGTCCCGTTTTTCGGGGGCCTTCCATCGAGAGGGGTCGGCTCCGTAGCCGACACGAACGCGCCCGAATGCGAGCAGCTACTGGAGGGATCGTTTCCGCTTTGTTACCACTCGAACCTCGCCGATCGACGTCTCCGGATACTGTCCGTCCTCGTCTTTCTCGGCTGCCTTCACCATGTCCCAGATCACGTTCAGCCCGGACGTCACGCCTTCGAGCGCCTCCATCTCGCAGCCCGTCTTCCCGGTGGTTTCGACGGCGACCTCCAGGGTGATCCGGTCTTCCCGGAGATCGAAGTCGGTTTCGACGTTGGTAATCGGGATCTGGTGGCACATCGGGATCGTTTCCCAGGTGTGTTTGACAGCCTGCACTGCACCCACGCGTGCAGTCGCGAGGACGTTTCCTTTGCCGATGTCGTCGTCTCGGACCGACTGGATCGTCGACGGCTGCAGCTGGATCTCGCCGCGGGCGACCGCCCGCCGCGCGGTGTCGGGCTTGTCCCCGACGTCAACCATCTGCACGTTCCCCTCCTCGTCGGTGTGGGTCAGATCCTCACTCATCCGTACGTAGTGCCTCCGGGAGCCGATCGATTAAGTCCGTCGCGACCAGGCCGTTCCCCATGTCGTCGTGAGCGATGTCGCCCGCCCTGCCGTTGGCAAACGCACCGACCGCGGCTGCTTCGAACGGTGGAAGGACCGCGAGCAACGCCCCGACGGCACCAGCGAGGACGTCCCCTGTACCGCCGACGGTCATGCCCGGATTTCCGGTTCGGTTCACCCGAACAGATTCTCCGTCGGTAACGACGTCGTATTTGCCTTTTACCAGCAATATGTGGTCGAGTTCCGCCGCGTAGTCGGCGGCGAGATCTGCCCGGGACTCCCAGTCCTCCGCCGACGGCCCACCCATTGCGCGCAGCTCACCCTGGTGGGGAGTACACACCAGGGTCGCGTCAGTATCGACAGCAGGGACGACCCTGAGCGCGTCGGCGTCGATTACTGCGTTCCCCTCGAATTGTTCGAGGAACTCCCGAACCGCATCGAGCGCCGCCTCGGTGTCCCCGAGCCCGGGCCCGAACACGACAGCGTCGTGAGCGGCGGCGAGTTCCAGGATCCGATCCACGTGGGGGGACGCCAGCGTTTCGCCCGGGAACGGACGAACGATGAGATCCGGCGAGAACGCCTGCACCTCGCGGGCGACGACCTCGGGGCAGGCAACGCGAACCAGATCCGCGCCAGCCCGGAGCGCAGCCGCGGCCGCAAGGGTCGGCGCGCCAGTGTAGGGACCGCCGCCCACGACGAGAACTTCGCCGTTCTCGCCTTTATGCGAGTCCGGTCGGCGGTCGAGCTGCAGCAGATCTCCCGGACCGGTGAACAGTTCGGCCGCCCGGGGAATCCCGATGTCGGCGACCGTCACCTCGGCGTCGAGGGACCCCAGTCCCGGTTTCCGATCGTGGAACGTGACGACGTGGTCGGCGTCGATTGCGACGCCGTCCGTCCCGCCGAGCCTGTCCCCGGTGTCCGGGTCGATCCCCGTCGGCACGTCCACCGAGAGTACCGGTGCTTCGAGATCGCCCAGGAGTTCGACCACGCTCCGTTCCGGTTCTCGCAGGGCACCTGTGACGCCGGTCCCGAGGATCGCGTCCACCACGAGATCCGGGTCACCCGGCTCGAACGCCCTGCTATCCTGGACTACTGCCGCTTCGAGTTCGGACGCAACAAGCGCCCCCCAGTTCTCCCGGGCGATCTGGGTAGTGATCGTTTCCGGACGACCGAGCAAGTGGACCGCCGTTTCGTACTCCTGGAGAAAGCGTGCAGCGACCAAAGCGTCTCCCCCGTTATTGCCCCGACCACACACGAGCGCCACCGATGCACCCGGGTCGACGAGCCCCCGAACGACTCGAGCGATCGCGTTCCCACTCGACTCCATCAACTGTTTTCGCGGAACTCCAAGCGCCTCGGCGTTCGCGTCGACGGCTGCCATCCGACGGCTCGTGATCATACTTGACCCCTCACCGTCCAGAAAATTATAACTGCGGTCTTTCCAGACGCAAAACCAGTTCCACCCCGGGGGAAAGCGGTTTCTTACCCGGAGACCAGTCGTTTGAGCGCCGCCTCGGACTGGGCACCCATCACGCGCTGTGCGGGTTCCCCGCCGCGGAACAACACGAGGGTCGGGACGCTTCGAACACCGAACTTGCTTGCAAGCCCCTGATGTCTGTCGATGTCTACCTTGAGCACCGCCGCGTCAGTTTCGCGCGCGACGGATTTCACTGCAGGCTCCATCATCTTGCATGGACCGCACCATTCGGCGTGGAAGTCGACGAGGACGGTGTCGTACTTGGAGACCACGACGTCGAACCGATCGGGTGTTTCCAGTTCGATCGGCTCGTCCGGTGGAGCCGAACTCTCCGTGTGGTCCGTTCCAACCGACTCGACGCTGCTTGCACCGCCCGAGGCACTTTCACCGGGTGTTCCGTCTTCCAGCTTCTCGCGGAGCTTCCGGCGTTTTCGTTCCCGAATCTCTTCGAGTTCGTCGTCGGTTCCTCCGTCCGTATCACTCATAAACGC
Source organism: Halalkaliarchaeum desulfuricum (assembly GCF_002952775.1). NCBI lineage: Archaea > Methanobacteriati > Methanobacteriota > Halobacteria > Halobacteriales > Haloferacaceae > Halalkaliarchaeum > Halalkaliarchaeum desulfuricum. Next base: position 2,370,447 of record NZ_CP025066.1, on the reverse strand, counting down.
GAATATGGCTCCCAGAAGTATAAGAGTGAGTGTTTTGTATAATTGTGATTACTATGCATTTGTGGTTGAATATTCTGTTGTCGTATGCGTTTCAAAACGGCAGATTTCTTTCCTGACCCATGTCGACATGTAACAGAACTATTTTGTTTTCCCGGGCATAGCGTGAGATATGTCCGGGCTGTTGCCGACGGACTCCGACCCGGAGCTGCTCGACGAGGAGCGGGGACTCCGGGTCGTCCAACTCGAGGACGCCGACACGGATCGGCTTCTCGGCTCGCTCAGTTCGGAGACGGCCCGGCAGCTGTTCACGTCGCTTCACGAGGAGCCGGCCACCGCTTCCGAACTGGCCGATCGGGCTGACACGTCCCTTCAAAATGCAAAACACCACCTCTCGAACCTCCAGGAGGCGGATCTCGTGTACGTTGCCGACACCCGCTACTCGAGCAAGGGACGCGAAATGAAAGTGTACGCCCCCAGCGACGACGCGCTGGTCGTCTGCGTTGGAGACTCGACGAGCCTGCTCGATTCGATCGAGGATCTTGCTGGAGCCGTGATCGCCCTGCTCGTCGGTAGCGTCCTCGTGCAATGGTGGTTCGCGACCGCCGTGCTCGACGATACCACACCCGAGTCCCTTCCACGGGTCGGCGACAGCGTGACGGCCGTCGAGCCCGTGTTCGGATTCCTCCCGCCGGGAGTCGCCTTCTTCGCGGGCGGGCTCGTCGTCCTCGTCGTCTTGCTGGCGTTTCGCGCCTGGAGGTGATCCACCGTGTCAGATGGCCATCGTGGCGATCGTTCGGACGGACGAACCCTCGGGGCGACCGCTCGAGTGGTGATTTTTTCGGCGATCGTACTGACCGCGGTGCTTGCAGTTCCGCCCGCAGAGTACACTCGCACCGACGCCGTCGACGGAACGGACGCGATCGGACTGGCTGCCGCCGATCCCCCCGACGAGGACCTGCGGGCACTCCACGATCGGGGCGTAACGGGCGAGGGGGTCAAGATCGGGATCGTCGGTTCCTCGTTCGGCTCCTACGGCAACCTGGGAGAGGGCGTCGCCGAACGGGAGCGGCTCCACGATTCGGGAGCACAACCGGTCGGAGATTCCACGACCGATCACGGCGCACAGGTCGCAAGTGTCGTCGCCGGTTCGGCACCCGACGCAGAACTTTACCTCGCGGAACTCGGCGACGGCCCCGAAAGTCACACCTACAGAAGTGCGATCGCCTGGCTCGTCGACGAAGAAGTCGACGTGATCCTCGATGCGGGAAGCTATGCCCCAACCGACAGGGGGACCGCTGCCGTGTTCGGCTGGGCTGCCGAGTACACCTCCCAGCAGGACGTCCTGTTCGTCACTTCCGCGGGGAACTACGGCAACAAACATTGGGCCGGTACTGTCGAGGGTTCGGGGTGGATCCCGTTCGACCGAACGACGGAAGCAAACGAGATCGGCGAAGGAACCATCGACGGGCCAGTCTCGCTGCGTCTCTACTGGGAGTCGGATCATCCCTTCGAGTTGTACCTGTTCAAACACCGACCTGACGCCCGCGATGTTGTCGTAGCCAGCGCCAGCGAAACCGACGGTGCGGCGGGAATCGACGCGACGGTTCCGGAGGGATCGTACTACGCGGCAGTACGCACCCCCGAGGAGGTCGCCCCGCCCGAACAGCTCCGGCTGTTTTCGCTCCACCAGCCGTTGGCACACACCGAGCCCCACGACAGCGTCCTCGAACCTGCCTCGACCGGTTCCGTTCTCGCAGTCGGCGCAACAACCCACGACGAACTGTTGCGGGCAGACAGCTCCCGACACGACTCGATGATCGCCGGTCCGGGTACCGTCGAAACTGCCGGGGGCGAAGTGGTCGGAACCTCCGCTGCGGCGCCGTACGTTGCAGGTACAGCCGCGTTGCTGAAATCCGCCGACGGTTCGCTGTCGTCGGACGAAACGAGGGAACTGCTGTTTTCGACCGCTGAACGGAACGGAAGCGCCACCGTCGTTGATCCGGCTAATGCCGTCTCGGCAGTCGAACCCGAAGCAGACATCACGGACCGGGACGGCTGACATATCGAGCTGGAACCGCTGACCGGATCGGGCCGGACGGAAGTTGACAACGGTTTTGTCCCTCCGTGTGCATCCATCGATAGTCCGTGTCCGATCGTTCCCAGTCTCCGTCCGAGCGTTCCTCACCAGAGTGGTCGCAGTACTTCGGCTTCGAGTCCCCGTACGTCAACCAGGCGGACGCGATCGACGCGATCGTTTCGGCCGCCGAAGAGTCGGGGTTTCTCGCCATGGAGGGACCCTGTGGAACCGGGAAGACGATGGCTGCGCTCACTGCTGCGGGATATCTGATCCGGGAAACGGATCACTACGAGAACGCGATCGTCGCCACGCCGGTGAAACAGCAGCGTCGTCAGTTCGTCGAGGACCTCCGAACGGTGAACGAAACCCTCGAGGACCCCCTCGACGGGGTTGCTCTCGTCGGAAAGCGGGACCTCTGCCCGTACGGCCGTGAAGGCTCGTTTCCGGAGGGCAAAAGCGTCCAGGAGCGCTGTGAATCGCTTCGGGAGACGACCGCCGAACTCGTCTCCGAGGACAGCAATCTCGAAGTGACTCAGCGATACACTCCCTCCCGAGAGGGAACCGATTCCCCGAGATCGGCCGACGAAGAACGGTGGTGGGATCCGGCGAAAGCGAGGGCGCTCGTCGACGCCGCACAGGTGGACCCCGAAGGAGGCGGTGCCCCGTTGCGGACGGCCGGCCGATCGGCGCCGTACCCGTCGACACAACCCACAACACCCCCGGAACTCGTCGACTCCGGTGACGGACGGCTCTACTGCCCGTTCGAGGCGGACTGGTACGCCCGCGACAAGGGGTCCCCGGTGACGTTCGAGTCGGGAGACTGTGGGGTCGTCACCACCGAGGAGTTTCTCCCGGACTCGGTCGGCGCCGGCGTCTGTCCCCACCGGGCGATGATGGTGCTCGTCCACCACGCAGACGTCGTGATCGGGAACTACAACCACCTGTTCGATTCGGCGAGCAGGGCGATTGTCGATCCCGTGCTCGACGAACGAACGCTGGTGATCCTCGACGAGGCCCATCGACTGGAGGATCGCGTTCGGGGGCTGCTCACCGACACGATCGGTTACTCGACGATCAAACAGGCCCAAAGAGACCTCGGCGTATTGCTGGAACGCGTCCGACAGACGGGACGCGGCGCCGAAACGATCGAGGAACACCTCGCATACAACGACGTCGAACTCGAACACGTCGACGGCGCCAGGGAGTTTTACGGCGACGTCCTGGGGTGGCTCGAACGGCGAGTCGACGAGGAGTTCCGGGACCGGTTCGACGGCTACGCCTCGGGATTCGCCTGGGAGTCGCCTCCCGACGACAGCCTCGAAATCGAACTTCGGGATCCTGCCGAACCCGAACCGGACGAGTTCACGCGGTGGGCAGAGACGAACGGTTACGACGGCGACGACTTCCGTCGGCTGAGTGCAGTCGGCGCCGCAGTCGAGGACGCGCTGGAGGCGTCGGGTGTGGGTCGGGAACCCGTCTGTACCGCAGTCGGCGCCCTCTTCGGACAGTGGTGGGAGCGGGACCACACGGAGTACTTCAGGGAAATCGAACTCGAGCGATCCGACCTCGACCGTCGCAGCGTGGAGAAACCGTGGCAGCGGGAGTACAACGCCTCGCTGGTCATGTACAACTGCATGCCGTCCGACAGGATCAAGGGCGTCTTCGAGGAGTTCGGCGGCGGCGTGTTGATGAGCGCGACCCTGGCACCGCTTTCGATCTTCGAGGAGGTCTCGGGGCTCGAGGCGCTCGAACGCGACGGTGATCCGCCCCGGTCGGTGTCCTCGCGGACGTACGAGCTGCCGTTTCCCGAGGTCAATCGCGCGAGTTGGATCGTCGATGTCGAACCGTTCACGAAGCGCAACCGCGGCGACCCTCGAATCGACAACCGGAACGCGACCCGGGAGCGGTACGCCTACGTCGCCCGCCTGATCGCAGAGAGTCACGGAAACGTGATGCTCTGCTGGCCCAACTACACGGAGGCGGCGTGGGCCGCAGCCCGTCTCGAAGCGGAGATCGAAAAGCCGGTGTTGCTGGACCAGTCCACGAATCACGAGGAGACACGCGAGCTGAAACGGGAGTTCGTTGCCGGCGATCCGTCGGTGCTGGTCACGAGCACGCGCGGGACGCTCACGGAAGGGGTCGACTACGAGGGGGACGACCTCCACGTCTGTGCCGTCTTCGGGGTCCCGCTCGTTAACATCGGTTCCCCGCGGGTGCAGGCAGTCGAGCGCGCCTACGGCTCCCGGTTCGGCGAGGGGAACGCCTTCGAGTACGCACTCGCCATACCGGCTGTCCGACAGGTGCGACAGGCGCTCGGCCGGGTGATTCGCGGCCCCGACGAACGGGGGGTCCGGATCGTCGTCGGCAAGCGCTACGTTCCCGGGGCGATCCACTCGGTCCACGACTACTTCCCGGAGTCGGAACGCCGGGAATTCGTCAGAATGAAACCGGAGTTTCTCCCCTCGCAGTTCCGGAAGTTCTGGGATGAGTGAGGTCACTTAAAACCAACGCGTTCGATCGTGTAATGGAACAGGCTGCCAAACACGTCGAGGCTGCGCATCCGGACTTCGAACTCGACGGGGGAACCGTCGAACAGTTCAAAGCCGACATTGACGGGGCCTCGCGGCCCGGGACATTCCGGAAACGACAATCGGGCACCGACGCTCCGGCAGCGACGATCACGCAACGTCGCTCCGGCAGCGACGATCACGCTTCCGTCTCGTGCCGGAGTTGCGGTTCGACAATCAGCCGGTGTATCTCTGCCGTCCCGTGTCGACGGCGGACCCACGAGATCGTGGCCACGGTTCCGACTACGACAGCGAGGAGTCCGAGCAGTCCGGCTTCCGGACCGAATCCGCCGCCGGTCGCCCACCCGGGACCGGCCGGTTCGAGCGCGACCAGTGCAACGGGCAGCTGGATACCGCTCACGCCGAGTCCGAACACCGGCCCCTGAAAGAAGTTCCAGGTGACGTGGACGCCGATCGGGATTCCCAGTTCGCCTGTGAGCACGTATCCCAGCGCGAGAAAGACGCCCGCAAGCGAGATGACCACCGCCGACACCGCCGAGGCGCCCGGGTTCGCGAGGTGAGCGATACCGAACAGCGACGAAGACACAAACACGGCGAGTCCGACCGCAGTCCGCGTTCCGAACCGGCCGAGCCCTTCCGCCAGGTTGGTGAGCAGCCACCCCCGCGCGAGCAATTCCTCCACGATCCCAACCGAAAGGAACAGCACGCCGGCGAGGGCCAATCCGACGAGGAAGGATCCGTCGGCCACGAACAGCGCTTCGACGGTGTACCAGCCGGCAAGGAGGCCGACGAGCGCGATCCCGGACTGGAGTACCGCACCGAGTCCGAGTCCGAACCCGAAATCGAGCCACCATTCGCGATCGACTCGAAGCCCGTAATCGGTGAGAAAACGACGGTCGACGTATCTGGCGACCATCCACAGGGTCACACCCGTCGCGGGGACCGAAAGCAGCGACCCGACGACGAGGAGCGTGAACTCGCCGAAGGCGGTCGGATCGATTCCGGCGGAGGCCGCGACCGCGAACACCGCGAGACTGAGGACCAACGTGACGAGGACGTACGCGACGCCCGCCGCGAGAAGCCGCCAGGGCGCTCGGGCGCGACGCTCGCGACTGTTCCACAGGGCGGTTCGCAACGTTTCTTTCACATGCAACACTACCGGGGGAGATTACAAAAAATGGCAGCCGACAGGGGATCGATGCGGTGCCTCGTGCAGGTCGATCGATACGTTATGAACCCCACAGGTTCCGACGGTTCCGTCGCCTTTTCAAGGGAACCTCGCCAGGAACCGGTATGGACGTCGTCGTCAACGCGGCAACAAGCGTCGACGGGAAGCTCTCGACGCGCTGTCGCGAACAGTTGCGGATCTCCGGGCCGGAAGACTTCGACCGCGTGGATCGACTGCGGGCTGCCGCCGACGCGATTGCGGTGGGAGTCGGGACGGTGCTCGCGGACGATCCGAACCTCGGCGTCAAGGAGGAACAGCGGCGAGTCACTCGGCTCCAGAACGGGCGTCCGGCCCACCCCGCACGGGTCGTCGTCGATTCCCGGGCCCGAACGCCGCCGGACGCGGAGCTGTTCGACGGGGACGCGTCCGTCTACGTCCTGACAGGCACGGACGCTCCCGAAGAGCGACTCGAGGGCCTCCGACAGGTGGGCGCGACTGTACTGGAAGCGGGAAGCGATGACGGCCGGGTCGACCTTCCGTCGGCGTTCGATGCGCTGTCGGCGGCGGGCGTCGACCGGTTGATGGTCGAGGGTGGCGGCGAACTGATCTTCTCGCTTTTCGACGACGGACTGGTGGACGAACTGTCGCTTTACGTCGGCTCGTTCGTGATCGGCGGCCGCGAGGCGCCGACGCTCGCCGACGGTAAAGGGTTCACCGAGACGTTCCCCGAACTCGAACTCGTGGACGTCAAGCGGCTCGACGACGGTGTTCTCCTGACCTACGAAATCGGTGACACCGTCTGCCGGTGAGGTGACGATCCGATACGTCGACAACTCGTCACAGGCCGAGCGTGAGTATCCGGTTTGCAAGCAACGCGAGGAGGCCGACGGCCATCACGCCCGCAAGCAGCCCGAAGGCGACGTTCCAGCCGGCCAGGTCCGCAAGCAGTCCGACGACGACCGACCCGGAGGCTCCGAGAATCATGTAGACGGTTCGGACCAGCCCGAACCCCGCACCGCGTTCCTCCCGGCTCAGATGGTCCATGAACCGCGACTGGACCGGCGCCCCCCACGACATCGCGACGCCGACGAGCAACACTGCGCCCGTCCAGGTGGCCGCCGAATCGCTCACGACGAGCAGCGAAAACCCGAGCACGCCGAGCGCCATGGTGAGCGTTGCGGCCGTGTCGCGATCGAAACGGTCCGAGAGGGCACCGGTAAGCGGTTGCGTGGCGCCATGGACCAGGAAGTACGCCGAGAAAAAGAGGCTCGCCATCGCCGGCGACAGGCCGTGGTACCCCTCGAAGAACGCCGGGAGAAAGGAGGCAGTCGCCTGCCAGGTGAACGCGCCCAGCACCGCAAGCAGCGTTGTGTACGCGATCTCCGGGCGACGGAGCAGTTCGAGGACGGGATCGAGTTCGAACCGTTCGCGCACCGGCTGTGCGGGACGTTCCGGCGGCGAGGGGTCGATTCGCCACCAGAACACGACGAACACAGGGATCGCAACCGCGGCACCCAAAAGCAGCGCCACGCGCCAGCCGTACTGGGCACCCAGGGCAGCGGCGACCGGTGGAGCCAGAAGCCCCGCCACTGGACCGCCGGAGACGTGGACGCCGATCACGCGACCGATGTCGTCGAACTGCTTCGTGATGAACGTCGTCGCGACCGAGTAATGGAGCCCAGCACCGGCGCCGAGGACGATCGCGAACAGGGTAAACGCGATCGCATTGGGCGACAGCGCCAAAAGGAGGCTGGCGAGCGCAGTCAACCCGACGGCCGCCAGGATGACCCGGCGCTCCCCGAACTTGTCGCCGAACACGCCGCTTGGAAACTGCGAGAGCGCGTATGCAGCCCACATCCCCGACAGCGCCACTCCCACCAGCGTGTTCGACAGGCCGAGATCCGCCCGGACGATCGGGACGACCGGACTGATCGCGAGTCTGGCGACCATCGTGGCTGCGAACGCGAGCGTACATAACGCGAGAACGGTGTAGCCGTATCGCCAGCGCACAGGCGGCCTTGGGTGCCCCAGTAGAAGCGGTTTGCGAAACCGGTCCGAGTTGTCGGTGTCTCGACCCCCCGGCGCTGTCGAGGGCTGTTCACTCGACGACGAGTTCGATCGGATAGTCTGTGATGTTCTCGTAGCCGTCCTCGGTGACGACGACGATGTCCTCGATCCGGACGCCCCCGTGTGCGGGGTCGTACAGTCCGGGTTCGACCGTGATCACGTGGCCGGCCTCGAGTTCGCCCCCGCTGGGCGACAGCGACGGGGACTCGTGGACGTCGAGCCCGACGCCGTGGCCCGTCGAGTGGATGAATCCGGTTTCAGTCTCGGGTTCCGAACGGAGCGTGGGCTCGCCTGCGGCCTCGTACACCTCACAGGCTGCGTCGTGGACGTCAGCGCCGGTTGCGCCGGGTTCGACCGCCGCCAGTGCGGCCTCGAGCGCCTCCCGGGTGAGGTCGTACCACTCCCGGATCGTCTCGGAGGGGCCACCCTTCGAGAACGTGCGCGTCATGTCCGAGTGATATCCCGTCGCCTTCGACTTCGGGAATATGTCGACAATGATCGGCTCCCCGGCCGAAAGCGGGCCGGAACCGCGATCGTGTGGATCGGCGGCCTGGCTCCCGCAGGCGACGATCGTCTCGTCGAGCGAACAGCCGTGACGCAGCAGCGTTATCTCGATTTCGGAACGGACGCGTTCGCTCGTGAGCGGCTCGCCGTTCGAAACCAGCGTCCCGTCCTCGTCGACTGCGGCCGCATCGATCAGCGCTTCCGCGGCCCGCATCGCCGCCTCGTTGGCCCGCTGGGCGTCCTGAACGTTGTCGATCTCCTCGTCGGTTTTGACGGCCCGCATCCCGTCGATCGTGCCGTCCGCGTCGACGACGAGTTCGACGCCGCGTTCGCGGAGCTGCTCGGCCGAGCCGAGCGGGAACGACGACGGCACCGCCACTGTGAGATCCGTCGCCTCGACGTCGGCGACTCGGGAGAGAAACGAGGCGTACATGTCGTACCGTTCCTCCCGATCCCCGTACTCGAACCCGAAGTCGGCGTGTCGGTACACCTGGTCGGCACGAGACTCCTTTTTGGCTCGGCCGTATTCGAGTCCGGAGACCAAAAGCTGTGTTTCACCCGTCTCGGCGGCGTACGCCGTCTCGAACGGATCGGACGCGTCGAAACCGGAGAGATACAGCTGATTTGCGTCGTCACTGTCGGCCTCGATGAGATAGAGATCCGCGTCTTCATCCGAGAGAAACGTATCGAGTTGCGCACAGTCGGGTTGCATACACGTCGATGCCGGCGGGAACCACAAAGCGGTTTGCCTCCCGGAAGGTCTACGTCCCCGCCGCACGTCCCGTCGAGTATGCGCGCTCGGGATCTGATGACGACCGACGTGGAGACGGTTTCGCCGGACGACGACGTGGCCGACGTGCTCGGCCGGCTGGCGAAAGCGAATTTCAACGGGTTCCCCGTCGTCGACGACGACGGGGTCGTCGTGGGGATCGTCACGCAGACCGACCTGGTGAGCCTCTTTCAGACGAAGGATCGGACCCTGTGGATCCCCGTGGGCTTTCCCCCGTTCGTCGACACCCTGACGTACGCAGTCGACGTTTCCTGGGACGAAGTCGATCTCGGCGTAGATCTCCTCCGGAACGCGGACAAGCCGGTATCGACGGTGATGACAGGCGAGGTAATAACGATCGATCCGGATACCGAGCTACTGGAGATAATCGACCTCCTCGCCGACGATCAGCGGGACATCAACCGGCTGCCCGTCGTCGACGAGGACGGCAAACTTGTCGGAATCGTCGCCAGACAGGACGTGCTCCGGGCCCTGCGGGACGAACGCGTTCTCGAAGACGGAACCTGAGAGTCCGAGTCCCGCGAATCACAACCGGATCAGCCGCCTGCAACGCCGAACGATCAGCCGCCTGCGACGGCGAAAAGCAGGAGGTTGTGTACTCCCGGTCCCAGCCCGACGGCAGCGACGAGACCGAGCAGGAGATACGCCTCCGCGGGTGACTCCTCGATAAAATCGTCGAACAGGGCGACGACCAATCCTGCAACGGTCAGTTTGACGAGTACGAACAGCCAGCCGGAGCCGATGGCCGACGCCGTCGGTAGCGCTGCACCGACGTCGAGGATCAACTGCGACAGCGGCGTTCGCTCGCCGAATCCGAGCACGTCGACGCCGATCGCCGTCGAGATGCCGTCGAGCGCGTGCCCGAACACCACGAACACGCCCACGGCGCCGGACCGGCTCGCGCCGGGGGCAATCCGCACCAGCACGATCCAGGCGAACGCCGTCACCGGCAGCGTGAGAAGCGCAGCGATCGTCGGCCAGAGCGGCTGTAAGGTTCCGGCCGCAGCCCCGACGGCGAGAACGGCGCCGACGGCCGCGACGAGGACGGCGGTCCCGGAGACACCCACCACGACCGGAGCTGTCACGTCACTGTCACCGATCGAAGCCCCCGAACGGACGAGTTCGACGCCAACGAGCCAGAACCCTCCGGCTATCGCGCCGACAGAGAGATACACGGAGGGCGTGCCGGCAAGCGGCCCAATGGCCGGCGGGAGGGCGCCGAGGACGTACAGCACGTGCAGCGCCGACCCGACGGCCATCCACGGCGCAAACCCGACCACGACCCACGCATCGACAGTCGGCCGTCGAACGTACAGTCCGTAGCCGACCGCCCCGATCGCAAAAAGCAATATAACCAGGTACGGCAGCGGGGGGAGTCCGAATCCCTCCGGGAGCAGAAGCTGGCTCGGACGAACGTCGGAGGCGAGCGCGACTACCGCGAACGGCTGCATACCCGTGAGACGGAGGGGTCGCCGGGAAAGCGTTGCGTTCTCGAATGATGATTGTTGGAAGACAGAACCGTCGGCTCGGCCGCAGGAGCCTCGACAGGAGCAGTAGTACTCCCGGGTACCGAACGTCGTCGCAAGCAGTTGTCTCGCGGGATCCGGATCGGAGGGTCGGAAGACCCCGGTCGTCAGTTCCGTCCTGGATTCGAACGCTTCCGAAAGCAACTGCAGGTAGTCGGCCATGGAGATCCACCGCTCCCTCCCACCGTCGCCGCCGTCGCCGACTCCAAGCCCCGTCACGTGGGCGTTTGGGACGAACGCAGGCGACCTGTCGAAACTTGCCGTCGCGAACCCGTCCGTCAGCGCCTCGAACGAGCGGAAACGAGTTGCTATGCCGACGGAACGGGATGAACCGGACTTAAGGCTGTGTTATCGGGGGAACTCGCGGATGTCGATGACGCGACGATACCCGACGGAGAGCGACTCGCTTCCCGAGGAATCCATACGCCTTTCAACCGCCGCGTCGATGCAACGCGTATGGACCGAACGGAGTTCGCCTCGAAGATCGATCACACGGTAGTGGGCCCGACGACCACCGTCGACGACGTCGATCGTGTTCTCTCGGAGGCAGAAGAGTACGGAATGAACGCCTGCGTTCCCCCGTGTTACGTTTCGGAGGCCACGGAGGCTTCACCGTCGGTGACGCTCGCGACGGTTGTCGGTTTCCCGCACGGCCACCACGCGACCGACGTGAAACGGGAGGAGGCCGTTCGCGCCTGGCAGGACGGCGCCGAAGAGATCGATCTCGTGGCGAACGTCGGCCGCCTGAAATCCGGGGACCTCGAGGCAGTCGAAACCGACGTCGCCGAGGTGGTGGCTGCCGTGCCGATCCCCGTCAAGGTGATAATCGAGGCGCCGTTGCTCACCGACGCTGAGAAACACCGCGCCGCCGAGGCAGTTCGGGACGCCGACGCGGCCATGGTAAAAACAGCGACGGGGTTCGCCGAGGGTGGCGCCACACTCGCGGACGTCGAACTGCTGTCGGAGTATCTCCCGGTGAAGGCGAGCGGCGGGATCGGCAGCTACGATCGAGCGGTGGAGATGATCGAGGCCGGAGCCGGCCGGATCGGCGCCTCCTCCGGCGTCGAGATCGTTAGGGGCTTCCCCGAGGAGTGACGGACACCTCGATTCCCGGTCGATAGGGCGAATTGTTTTGGCCCCCGACGCCGAACTGTTAAGTGATGGTCACCACCACACAGCGCGACGACATGACGTGGTATCAATGCGAGGAGTGTGGCCTGCTGTTCGACGAGCGTGCGGACGCGGAAAAACACGAGAAGACCTGCGACGCAGAGGAACCGTCGTACCTCCAGTGATCGAGGTCGCCGTCGGTTCCGCTTCGAGAGGTTCAAGTAGCCGCTCGCCGTTCACGGGGATATGAAGGATCAAGGACGCTCGAAGCGGAAACGAACGGGCGGACGACTCAAGCCGTTCCGGAAGAAGAAGCGCTACCAACTCGGCCGCGAACCCGCCGAAACGACCGTCGGCGAACAGCGCCTCCAGTACATCGATTCCCGGGGCACCGGGATGAAGGTCCGTGCGCTGTCGGCGAACGTCGTGCAGGTCGCCACGCCGGACGGCGAGACGGTTTCCGCCGATATCGAGGACGTGGTCGAAAACCCGTCCAACGTGAACTACGTGCGCCGGAACATCATCACCAAGGGCGCGATCATCCAGACCAGCGAAGGACGCGCCCGGGTCACCTCCCGCCCCGGACAGACCGGACAGATCAACGCCGTTCTCCTCGACTGATCGAAAAAACCCCCTCCCATGCGAACGACCGATGCGTTCGTCGGGCTCGCGTGTCTCGATTGCGGAGGGAAGTTCGACCCCGAACCCACGGGCCACCGCTGTCCCGACTGCGAAGGGATCCTCGATCCTCGCTACGACCTCGATGCGGTCGAACTCACCCCGGACGTGTTAGCCGACCGCCATACCCAGTCGATGTATCGATACGAGGAGTTACTCCCGTTCCCGTCCGAGTCGGCTGTCAGCCTGGGGGAGGGGACGACGCCGCTGGTGGAGTGTCCGTCGCTCGCTGACACGCTGGGCGTCGACAGAGTGCTCATAAAGGACGAGGGACAGAACCCGACGGGCACCTTCAAGGACCGCGGCCAGTCGCTGGCAGTGACGGCCGCACGGGAGCACGGCGCCGACGCGATCGCGCTCAACTCGGCGGGCAACGCCGGCCAGGCGGCGGCCGCCTACGCGGCCCGTGCGGGGATGGACGCACACGTGTTCCTCCCGCAGCGGGCCGGGTTCACTCAAAAGGCGATGGTGGAGATCCACGGCGGGAACCTCCACGTCGCCGACCCGATCGACGGCGACTCCGAGATCGGCGATGCCGGGGACGCATACGCGGAAGCGATGGCAGAAGAGGACTGGTACTCGACGAAGACGTTCGTGACGCCGTACCGTCACGAGGGGAAAAAGACGATGGCGCTGGAAATTCTCGAGGAACTCGACTGGGAACCTCCCGACGCCGTCGTCTACCCGACCGGGGGCGGCGTCGGGCTGGTCGGGATGCACAAGGCAGCCCGGGAGCTTCGCGAGCTGGGCTGGATCGACGACCTCCCGCCGCTGTACGCCGCACAGGCGAGCGGCTGTGCCCCGATCGTGGACGCCTTCGAGGCCGGACGCGAGGTACACGAGCCGGTCGCGGAAGTGAACACGGTCTGTAACGGTATTGCGATCCCGGACCCGGGTGCCAGCCGACAGATCCTCGCTGCGATCCGCGAAAGCGACGGCGGGGCAGTAGCAACAGACGACGGGGAGATCCTCGAGGCCGCGATCGAGGTCGCCCGGACGGCGGGAGTCGAGATGGGTGCGACCTGTGCGGCCGCCGCGAGCGGGGCGTTCGAGCTGGCAAAGCAGGGGGAGTTCGACGACGACGATACAGTCGTCCTGTTGAACACCGGCGCCGGGAACAAGGACGCGGCGACGCTCCGGTCACAGCTCGGGGACCGATCCTCGTAACCATCGTCGGCTCCGGAACGTCCGCGAGTCCGACGCGAAAAGGTTTCCTGCCCGCCCCGACTGGTGACGGTATGCGCATCGCCGTGCCCAACAAGGGCCGTCTCCACGAGCCGACGATGGAACTGCTGGAGCGGGCGGGGCTCCACGTCGAACGAACGGCCGACCGCCAGCTGTACGCCGACACTGTCGATCCGGAGGTGACGGTGCTTTTCGCCCGGGCGGCCGACATCCCCGAGTACGTCCGTGACGGCGCCGCCGACCTGGGGGTTACTGGTCTCGACCAGGCCCACGAGTCCGGGGCGGTGGTGGAAGCCACCGGCGACGGCTCCGAAGCGTCGACCGCGGGCGGGGAGGACGCAGACGGGGCTGCGCTCGTCGATCTGGTCGATCTGGGGTACGGACGGTGTCGACTGGTGCTTGCCGCCCCTGAGGACGGGGACATCACCGAGATCGACGACGTCGACGGGCGCACCGTCGCCACCGAGTTCCCGAACGTCACCCGATCGTTCTTCGATTCTCGGGGGATCGCTCCCGACATCGTCGAGGTGACCGGCGCGACGGAGCTTACGCCACACGTCGAGATGGCCGACGCGATCGTCGACATCACCTCCACGGGGACGACCCTGAAGGTCAACCGGCTCGCCGTTATCGCCGACGTTCTCGAAAGCTCCGTACGACTGTTCGCAAGAGCGAACGTCGTCGACGATCCGAAGGTCGGGCAGGTCGCGACCGCCTTCGAGTCGGTCGTTGCCGCCGAGGGGAAACGGTATCTGATGATGAACGTGCCGACGAGCCGGCTCGAAGCGGTCAAAGACGTGATTCCCGGGATGGGTGGTCCGACGGTGATGGACATCGCCGGCGAGAACGGGGAAGACGAGTCCGGTCAGGTGGCCGTCCACGCCGTCGTAGACGAGCGCCGCGTGTTCGAGGTGATCACCGACCTCAAGGCGGTCGGCGCGAGCGACATCCTCGTCACAGAAATCGAGCGTCTCGTCGAGTGAGCCGGCGGATCGTTCCCCCCGGTCGTTGCGCTCAGCCGGGGAGCGTCCCGAGAAGAATCAACAGCCCGAACAGGACAGTTCCAAGCAGGATCGTCACCACGACGTGGATGAGGGTAATGTACGCGGAGAGCCTCGGCGACTCCCCGTACAGGTAGTGGATCGCCGCGCCGTCGAGCAGGAGGGCGACGCCGATCGCCAGGGCCGAGGGGAGATCGAGCGCCCCGGCGACGACGGCGACAGCCGCGGGGAACGGCCCGACCCCCAGCGCTTTTACGGCTGGGACGTCGCCGAGAACGTTTCTCGCGGCCAAGAACGCGGTAAGAGAGAGAAACGCCGCCAGCAGGCCGAACGTACCGGCCACGGCGAGCGGAGAAACGCCGGTCGCGGCGATCCGAACGTGGGTGACCATCGACGTCGACGACGCTCAGCCCAGCAGGCCGAGTTCCTCGAGCCGCCCGGTGATCACGTCGACGGCGGCCTCGGCGTCAACGGGCTCCTTGCCGCCGGTTATCACGAGCTTGCCGGAGCCGAAAAGCAGCGCCACGACGTCGGGCTCGTCGAGCCGGTAGACCAGTCCCGGGAACTGCTCGGGCTCGTACTCGATGTTCTCGAGCCCGAGCCCGATCGCGATCGCGTTGAGGTTGAGGCTCGTTCCCAGATCCGCACTCGTGACGATGTTTTGAACGGTGATTTCGGGATCCTCCTCGACGGGGATCTCCAGTTCCCGCAGCTTGTCGAAGACGATGTTGAGGCTCTCGTGGACGTCCGCCGTCGACTTCGCTCCCGTACAGACGATCTTCCCCGACCGGAAGATCAGCGCCGCGGATTTGGGGTTCTGGGTCCTGTAGACCAGCCCGGGGAACTGTTCGGGGTCGTAGTCGGCGCCCTCGAGGTCCATGGCGACGCTCTGGAGGTCGAGCTCCTGGCCGATGCCCGTGGAGGCAACGACGTTCTCGATGTTTATCGTGTCCTTGGGATTGGTCATTCGTCACTTAAACCGTCGTATTTAAGCTTTAAAAAGATTGGTTACTCGTCCCGCCGGAGGAAACCCGACTTCGAGGTCCACCGAACGGTGGCCCGACCCCCGAACGAACCGCCACGCTCTTGCGTTCCCGCGACCGACCGGCGTGCGTGTACGGGCTGGAACTCGCCGGCGAGGAGGATGTCTTCGCGGCCTACGAGGCGAAAAGCGCCGCCGCGGGTGTCGAACTCGTCGCCCCGGGGCTGGCGACTGCCGGATCGGTCACCGACCGGGTCGAGACGCTCGCGTACACCCGAAACGCGATCGAGTTGATCGGACGGACGGACGCCGACGTCGGGAGCGCCCGGGCGCTGTTGCAAGCGGCGCCGATCGAGCGCCAGGGAACCGTCGCCGTTCGCGCCCGCGACGTGAGGGGGACCTCCGAGATCTCCACCCAGCAGGCCGAACGAGAGCTAGGAAGCGTGCTCGTCGATCGCGGGTTCGCGGTCGACCTCGACGATCCGGATCATCTGCTTCGCGTTCTCTTTTCGTCGGGCGTCGTCGACGCCGACGAAGTCGCTATCGGGCCGGTCCCCGACGTCGTGGGGGAGTCCGTCGACGTCTGTCTGGTCGGCTGGCTGGCGGCCGAATCGGCCCGCGATTTCACCGAACGGAAGCCGACCGACAGGCCCTTCTTCCAGCCGGGGAGTATGGCCCCCATCGACGCCCGGGCGTACGCAAACGTGGCCGGCGCAGGGAGGGGACGACTCGTGGTGGATCCGATGTGTGGGACCGGAGGGGTACTGATCGAAGCCGGACTCGTGGGATCCCGGGTGCTGGGGATCGATGCACAGGAAAAAATGGTCCGCGGCACGAGGGAGAACCTCGAAACGTATCTCCCGGAGTCCGCCGAGTTCGGCGTCGTCCGCGGTGACGCGACGGCGCTTCCACTGTGTGATTCTGGGACCCCCGACGCCGTCGATGCGGTCGTCTTCGACGCGCCGTACGGCAGACAGTCGAAGATCGCTCGCCACGAACTCGCCGCGCTCGTCGAGGGAGCGCTCGCGGACGCACACCGGATCTGTCGTTCGGACGGGCGAACCGTCCTCGTCGCCGACCGATCGTGGCGCGAGGCTGCGATCTCGACCGGGTGGGAACTCGAGGCCGTGTTTCGCCGGCCCGTCCACCGATCCCTCGACCGGTACGTACACGTTCTTTCGGAAGCTGACGATCCGCCCCTCGAGGATCCGCTGTAGGCGATCGGATTCTCAAGTTTCAAACCTGCGCGGCCCGACGACAGTTGCATGAGCGATCGAGAACTCCGGAAGGAGGCACACGACCTCGACGTGACTGTCTGGGTCGGGAAAAGCGGCATCGACGCCGTCGTCGACGAACTCGCAGATCAACTCGAGGACAGGAAACTCGTGAAGGTGAAGTTTCTCAGGGCGGCACGGGGCAACACGACGACCGAACAGCTCGCCGAGAATCTCGCAACCGCCGTCGACGCCGAACTGGTCGAGATCCGCGGTCACACGGCGGTGTATCACTGATGGCCTGTCCGGTCGCGATGGCTGCAGTCGGAGCGGACGCGCTGTTCGAGCCGACAATCGCGGCGGGTCAGACAGTGCCGTTGCAGATCGATCCGGTCCAGAACGTCCTCGCTGAGTACGTCAGCGAAGATCTCGCCGGGACGCTCACCAGTGCAGGGGTGTTTCTTGTCGTCCTGGTCGTCTTTTACGTGCTGGACAAAGCGTTCTTCAGTCCGCTCATCGACCGGGTGTTCGAACGGCGGCAGCTGGATGCACACGCCAGAAACCCGCTGAACAAGATCGTCTCGATCGTCGTCCTCTTCGTCGGCCTCAGCGTCGCGTTCGGCTTTGCTGGATACGGTAATTTCCTGCAATCGCTGGCGACGATCGCCGCCGCGGCGACCCTGGCGATCGGCTTCGCACTGCAGGACGTCATCCGGAACTTCGTTTCGGGCATATTCATCTTCACGGACAAACCGTTCAAGATCGGCGATTGGATCGTCTGGGGCGACAACGACGGTGTCGTCGAGGACATCTCGTTCCGTGTGACTCGTGTCCGGACGTTCGACAACGAACTGCTCACGGTTCCGAACTCCGATCTGACCGACGGTGTCATCAAAAACCCCGTGGCGAAGGATACGCTCCGGCTCAAGTTCGTGTTCGGGATCGACTACGAGGACGACATCGACCACGCGACGGAGCTCATCCTCGAGGAGGCTGCCGACCATCCCGACATCCTGGAGGAGCCCGCTCCGTCGGTTCGGCTTACGGAACTCGCAGACTCGGCGGTCGGGCTCCAGGCCCGCGTGTGGATCGCGAACCCCTCGCGCTCGGACTTCATCAGGACTCGTGCCGAGTTCGCAACGAGCGTGAAAAAGCGGTTCGACGCGGAGGACATCACGATCCCGTTCCCACAGCGGACCGTCTCCGGGCGCGGTGCGCGGGAACAGCCCGCGTCGCTGACGGAGGAGTAGCGGGAATACACCCGGCCGAACGACCGGACACTACCGCAACGAGAAACGGAACGAACGGCCCACAGATCGATACCTGACGATCAACTATTCGGCGAGAACGTCGTCGTACTCGCCGGCGTCGACGCGGTCGTCGAAGGTTCGGGCGTCTTCCCCTTCGATGGTGACCCCGAGGGTGACGCAGGTGCCGCCGATCTCCTTGGCGGCGTTTTTCAGGTCGTACGACAGCAGGTCCGACTGCTTCTGTTCTGCGATCTTTTTCACCTGCTCGACCGAGAGATCCGCGACGAAGTCGGACTGTGGCTCGCCGGAGCCGGTTTCGAAACCGGCTTCGTCTTTGATCAGTTCGGCGGTCGGTGGGACGCCGACGTCGATCGAAAACGAGCCGTCGTCCTCGTACTCGACGGTAACCGGGACCTCCATCCCGTCGAACGCTGCGGTCTGTTCGTTGATCTCCTCGACGACGGCCTGCACGTCCACCGGCGTCGGCCCGAGTTCGGGGCCGAGCGGCGGGCCGGGAGTGGCCTGTCCGCCAGGGACGAGCGCCTGGATAGTTCCAGCCATACGTGTGTGAACCCGTCGGCGACTTTTAACGGTTGTTTTTTGCGCGCACCGAGTCAGCGGGTGTCACGACTGACGCCGAGCGGCAGAGTTTCCGCGAGCAAAACGGGAGACTCCTCCTCGCCGACGTCACGGAGGTGGATCGCCGTCTGTCCGATCACACCCTGGACGGGCTCGTCTGCGTGGATCGTCACGTGTTGCCCTTTCGACACGGTGCGGTCTGCACCGCCGATCGGGGCGATCCGCAGGAAGCCGTCGTCGGTGACGTCCCGAACGATGTACCCGACCTCGTCGGCGAACTCCCGGACGTACGCACACCAGACCCGCTGTCCGGCCGTTTCGAACCCCGATGGACTCGGCGTCGAAAGAAGATCCTTCAGGAACTCTCGTCGTCTCTCGTGCATACCCGAAACAGGGGCGACGGGCAGAAGAGTCCGTCCTTTCGTTTTATCAGTCCACCCACCGTAGTTCACACACAATGACTGAAAAGAAGTTCACACTGCTCGAGCTACACCTCCAGGACGGCGTTCAGTTGTCCATCGGCGGGAAGATCAGCGACGACGATCACGACCACAGTGATCACGACCAGGATGACGAAGATCACGATGACCACGACCACAGCCACGCGGGCCGGAACGCGCTCTTCTTGACACTGGGGCTTCTCATCGGCGTCGCTGCGGCAGTCACAGCCCGAAGAGTGCTGGGGTCGGACCTGGAGGCTGCCGAAGAACTCGACGCCATGACGGACTGACTCCCTCTACCCCGGGGAGATACTGATCGGAACGGATCTCGGCCAGTCCCGTCACAAGCGATTTGCGTGACCGTCCCCGAACGTGAGTATGGATCTGTATCGCAGCGTCCGGGCGGTGACCACCGCCTCGGGCGACGGCGCGGTCGACTGGGACGGCGTTCGCGAGGCAGCGAAAGCCGGGACGAGACCGGGCTCGCTGGATCTGAGTCCCGCCGAACGCGACGGCTACGCAGCCGACGTTCGGGCCGCACGCGACCGACTCCAGACGGTGTCGGGCACGGAGTTCGACGTTCCCGATCGACTCACCGTCCAGAACAGACATCACTGGATCGACGCGAACGTCGACACGTTCCGTCGGGTGATGGAACCGATCGAGGCCGAAGTGAAGACGTTGTTCCCGAACGTCTCGCGCGTGGCGAACACGGGGACGATGGCGTTCACCCTCGGCTTTCTCGCCCGTCACGTCCTCGGACAGTACGACCCGCTGCTTCTGGCCGACGATCCCGAGGAACACGGGCTCTACTTCGTTCACCCGAACATCCGACGCGTAGCGGACGAACTGGACGTCGAGTACGAGCGGTTCCGCCGGTGGATCGTCTTTCACGAGGTGGCACACGCCGCGGAGTTCGGCGCCGCCCCCTGGCTGCCGGGCTATCTCGAATCGCGCCTCGAATCGGGCGTCCGGACGCTCTCCCGGGGTGGATTAGACCGCGAGGCGTTCCTCGATCTCGACGCCGCGATGACCGCAGTCGAGGGGTACGCCGAACTGCTCATGGATCGTGCGTTCGACGAAGAGTACGCCGATCTCCGGGAAAAGGTCGACGAACGCCGGGACACCGGTGGCGGTCCAGTCGGACGGCTGGTTCGACGGCTGCTCGGTCTGGGACTGAAACGCAGACAGTACGAGCGTGGCACGCGATTCTTCGAAACCGTCGCCGACGAGTGTGGACTCGCCGCGGCCGGCGTCGTCTGGGAACGCCCCGAGAACCTCCCGACCGACGCCGAACTGGACCGGCCGGAGCTGTGGATCCGCCGCGTCGATCCCTGCTGACGTCGATGGGCGTTCAGGGACGCATCGGTCGCAGGGTTCGCAACACGAACCACAGCAGAACGGTACCCACGACGGCGCCGCCGAGGAGCGCGCCGAGCAACTGCGCCGGGGACGGATCGAGCTGCAACGCCATCAACCCCATCGAGACGGCTACCAGCGCGACGAATCCGATTTTGAGCCGAGCGTTCGCCGCGGTGCGTTCCTCCTTCGAGAGGCTCGGACCGACCATCAGCCGATCCACTCCGTCCTTGCGTTCGAGGGACGCGACCGCCCCGGTGGTCCCACTGTGGTTCCGCCGTTCATGAGCACCGATAAGGGATCGAATAGCTTGAAAATGGCGGGAAGCCGGACCGAACGGCGAAATCGGTCGGCTACACTACGCCCGGGTGAACTGTGCTTCGAGCCGTTCGATCAGTTCCGGGTTGCCGAGGTGGACGGGAGTCCGTTCGTGGAGCGTCTCCGGTTCGACATCGAGGATCGAGCCGGTTCCAGTCGACGAACGTCCGCCGGCAGTTTCGACGATAAACGCCATCGGGTTCGCCTCGAACTGAAGTCGGAGCTTCCCGTCGGGCCTGTCCTCGAGGGCGGGATAGGAGAAGATTCCACCGTAGGTGAGAACCTGGTTCACGTCACCGACCATCGCGCCACCGTACCGGAGTTTGAGCTCCCGTTCGATCTCCTCGGCGAACGCCGCAAACTCCGGGGTCCAGTCGGGAACTCGACCCCCGAATCCGTAGACGACCGGGTCGTCCGGCAACACGAGTTCCGGCGTGACGACCTGTCGGTCGACGGCGCCGTCACCGGGGTCGGACGCGACGACCTCCTCCCTGACGACCCCGCTGTGGGCGAGGACCATCGTCGTGATCGGGCCGTAAAGCAGGTAGCCGGCACCGACGAGCTGCCGGCCGGATGCGGGAAGCGGCGCGTCGTAGACGCCCACGATCGTCCCCATCGCGTTGTTCGACCGGAGGTTCGAAGAACCGTCGAGGGGGTCTACCGCAACCGCTACTCGTCCGGTGTCTGCGGCGGAGGCGCCCCCGTCGGATGCGTCCACCTTCGATTCGCGCTCCTCGCTCACGTAGCTTGCGACTCCGTCGATCGCCCCGAGCCGTTCACGGAGCAGCTGGTCGGCGTGCGCATCGGCGGCGAGTTGCGTCTCCCCGGATGGATTCTCCACATCGAGTGCGCTTCGACGTCCGGGTAGCCCGGACCGAATTTCGGGTGCGGTTTCGGCCACCGCGTCGAACACGCGCTCGACAGTCGTTGCGTGATCTCCGTCGGTTGCTCGGCTGTCTCGGCTGTCCCGGGTGTCGGTGTCTTCCCGCGCCATCAGTCGTCCGCCGGGGCGAGCGTCGCTCGTTCGAGCGCCTCGTCGACGGTCGTCTCCTCGTAGATGATCGCCTCGAGCGCGTCGAGGATCTCGATCGGGTTCTCGCGCTGGAACACGTTGCGGCCGACCGCGAGCCCGTCGGCACCCGCCTCCATGGAGGAGTTCACCTGTTCGAGGAACGCCCGGTCGTCGGTCTTGGAGCCGCCCGACATGATCACCTTCATTTCGCCCGCCATCTCGCAGGCGTCAGCCATCGCCTCCGGCGACCCGGGATACTTGATCTTGGCGACGTCGGCGCCCAGTTCGAGCCCGAGCCGACTCGCATACGAGATCACCCCGGGCTTCGTGTCGTTTTTCACGCCCTGTCCGCGCGGATACGACCACATCACGACGCCCATGTCGCGGGCGCGGGCCTCCTCCTGTATCTCTCGGAACTCTTCGGCCATCTCCACTTCGTGGTTCGAGCCGCCGTAGAGCGTAAATCCGACCGCCTCGGCGCCGAGTTCCTCGGCGTACTCGACGGAGCAGTTCACCGCCGAATCGTATTCGCCCATCCACAGGTTCGACGTGCCGTTCACCTTCAAAAGCAACGACACGTCGTCCTCGTAGGAGGGGTAATACGCCTCGGCGATCCCCTTCTGTACCGCGATCGCGCTCACGGCGTCGTGGGTCGCGTACTCGAAGACGGTCGAGGGATCGGCGGTCTCCGGCACCGGATCGAAGTCGACCGGTCCGTGTTCGAGCCCGTGGTCGTACGCCAAAACGAGGACCTTGCCGTCGCGAGCGATTCCCGAATCTGCTCCTGGTAGCATCAGTTCGAATTCCGGTAACCTAATACATAAACCCACTGGTCGAGGGGGTAAACCGTCCTATTTTGTAAACGAGTAAATAACGCGTTTAGACGCCCTATAAACCCGGTTTCGAGTGAATTATATGAATACAACTCGTGTAGTTAATTTCACTCGACAACCGGCGGTTCCGGAGCGCCGGACCTATCGGCTACGTGTTGGTTTCGTCGAGGGAGACGTCCGCGTTTTCGACGGCCGTACGGACCTCTGACGGCTGTTTCCGTCGATGGCACGCGGCCGGATGGTCCGCCTCCGGGTGCAACTCGGGGGACACCACCTCGCAGATACTCCGATAGGCGGACAGTTCCGACTCCGCCCGCTCCCAGTCGTCGTCCACGACGGCCTCGACGGCGTCCTTGACGCGTTCGCGGTGCGGCTCGGGGAGTTCGACATCGAAGAGGCGCTCGAGGATCCGTTCGGTTACGCGTTCGTCGACGTTCCCCACCGACGCCTCCTGACCGACGAGTTCACGGGCGCCCTCGACGTCGATATCGCGATCCCGAATACGATCCCGGACGGAGAGAACGGTCCGATACGAGACCTGGTCGACGTCGACGCTCTCCGGCGGGATCACGACGGGACACCGGGTCCTGAACCGGCAGCCGCTCGGGGGGTCCCTGGGGGACGGGACGTCGCCGGAAAGCGTTTCGATGTCGCGATCCCGCTCGTCGGTGTCGACCCGCGGAACGCTCTCGAGGAGCGCTTCGGTGTACGGGTGTTGCGGCTGCGTGAATATCTCCTCGCTCGGTGCGATTTCGACGATCTCGCCCAGGTACATCACCGCAACTCGATCACAGATGTGACGGATCACCGAGAGATCGTGAGAGATGAGCAGGTAGGTGAGGCCGAACTCCGCCTGCAGTTCGTTCAACAGGTTCAGGATCTGTGCCTGAACCGATACGTCGAGCGCACTCGTCGGCTCGTCGAGCACGACGAACTCGGGATCGAGCGCCAGCGCCCGGGCGATGCCCACGCGCTGTCGTTGGCCCCCGGAGAACTCGTGGGGGTATCTGTCGAACTGGTCCTCGGAGAGCCCCACGCGATCGAGGAGCCACTCCACCCGTTCTCGGCGCAATTCATCGTCGGATCGGTCGATCGTCACCGTGACGTCGACCGCGTCCCCGTTCGCGGCTACCTCGATAAAGAGGTCCTCCTGCACCGATGCCCGAACGTCGCCGTCGGTGTCGACCCGGCGGTCGTCGGCTCGGCGGTCGTCGGCCCGGCGGTCGTCGGCCCGGCGGTCGTCGGCCCGGCGGTCGTCGGCCCGGCCCTCCTCGGAGTTCTCGGACACTTCAACCTGGACAGTCACAGTTCCATCTTCCGGAGGGACGATCTTGTCTACGTCGTCGGCGATGGAGACGGAGACCACGTCGGGATCGATCCCGTCGGTGGTCACCGACGCCTCCGTATCGACCTCACCGTCGCTCAGCGGCCAGTCGTGAACGTCCAGGGGCTGTTTGACCGTCTCGCCGATCGTCATCCGCGGATCGAGACTGGAGAACGGATCCTGAAAGACGATCTGTGCGTTGCGTCGGAAGCGATCGAGGTCGGCCGACGCGAGTTCGTAGACGTTTTGTCCGTCGAACCGAACGACTCCGTCCGTCGGTTGCTGGAGCCGCAACAGCGTCTCCCCGGCCGTCGACTTGCCACACCCCGACTCGCCGACCAGGCCGAGCGTTTCCCCGCGTTCGATGTCGAAGTCGAGTCCGTCGACGGCACGGACTGCGACCGGTTCCTCGCCGAACAGCCGATCCAGCAGCGTGTCCTGTTCGTAGAAGTACTTCGTGAGGTTCCGCACCTGGAGTAGCGACCCGTCTTCCGGGACAGCTTCTCCGGCCGTCTCCTCTGTGTCAGTCATCCTGTCGGTCCTCGTGTCAGTCATCGGTTGGAACCTCCTCGGGAGCGTCCTCGGACGATCCTTCGGCTCGGTCGTCTGCCAGCGCTCGCCCCGGATCGTAGGAGTGATCCGCGAGATAGCATTTCGCGACGTGTTCCTCACTTCCCTCGGCTCGGAACTCCGGTGGTTTTTCGAGACATTCCTCCATCGCCTTCGGACACCGGTCCGCGAAGTAACAGCCGCTGCCCAACTCGTGGTCCAGCAGGCTCGGAACGTTCCCGCCGATCGGCTCGAGCCGCCCGCCGACGTGTTCGAGGTCGGGAACGGAGCCGAGAAGCCCCCGAGTGTACGGGTGGACGTGGTCCTCGAAGACGTCCTCGAGCGTTCCGCGTTCGACGATCTCGCCGGCGTACATCACCCCCACGCGATCGCACATCCTGGCGATGACACCGAGGTTGTGGGTGATCAGAACGATCGTCATGCCGATCTCGGACTGCAGATCCGCGAGGATGTCGAGTACCTGCGCCTGGATCGTCACGTCGAGTGCGGTCGTCGGCTCGTCGGCAATCAACACGTCCGGCTCCCCGGCCAGCGCCTGAGCGATCATCGCACGCTGGAGCATCCCCCCGGAGTACTGGTGTGGATACTCGTCGGCCCGCTTTACTGGGTCCGGAATGCCCACGAGTTCCAGCAACTCGATCGCCCGCTCTCGACTCGATTCGGTGATGAACCGCTGTGACGGAAGCACCGTCGAGGCGATAAGCGACGACAGCGAGTACTCGACCGAACTGGTTTTGGCCCGTGTGGATCGTGGGTTCGCCCTCGCGCGACGCTGGACCTCGACGGCCTCGGCGATCTGCTCGCCGACGGTAAGGCTCGGGTTGAAGCTGCTTTCGGGGTCCTGAAAGATCATGCTGAACGAGGATCCTCGCAGCGACCGACGGACCTCCTCAGGGACGGACAACAGATCGACGAATTCGCCGTCGACGGCGTCCGGATGACTCTCGTGAAGGCTGTTCGCGAGCGACTCGCTGCGGTATTCGATCCTGCCGTCGGTGATCTCGCCGGGTGACTCGACGAGATCCATGAGCGATAGTGCAGTGACGCTTTTTCCGCTACCGCTTTCGCCGACGATGCCGAACACCTCCTCCCGTTCTATCGTCAGGCTCACGTCCGAGACGGCGTTGACCTGTCCTTCGGCGGTGAAAAACCGAGTGGAAAGGCCGTCGATGCGGAGGATTTCTTCACTCATGTCAGGCACCTCGTTCGCTCCCTTCGATGTTGGGGTCGAGCGCGTCCCGGAACCAGTCGCCCAGCAGGTTCACGCTGATGATCGCGAGCATGATTCCGATTCCGGGGAAGATCGAAACCCACGGTCTGGTTCGGAGGACGTCCTGGCCCCGTTCGATCTCGTACCCCCACGAGAGGGTCGTTCCCGAGAAGCCGAGATACGCAAGCGACGCCTCGAGCAGGACGATCACCGCCACCTGGATCGTCGCGAGCACGATGATCGGCGTGAGACTGTTCGGGAGGATGTGTTTGCGCAGGATCTCCCGGTGACTCGTCCCGAAACTCCGCGCCGCCTTGACGTACTCCTGGTTGCGAAGCGACAGCGCCTCCCCGCGGGCCACGCGTGCGAACCACACCCATATCACGAGCGCAGAGACGATCGTGACGGTACCGGGAATCGGTATGGTTTCGGGCATTCCCTCGGCGAACCCCGCCATTACGATCGGATCGGGGACCTGTATCGGGGATTCACCGAACACCCCGATGAGCGCCAGCGCGAGCACGAGCGCGGGGAACGCGAGCATGGTGTCTGCCACCCGCATCAGCGCGTCATCGACCCGTCCGCCGTAGTAGCCCGCGACCAGACCGATCGGCACGCCGATGAAAAGCGCCATAATCGTCGCCGTGATGCCCACCAGCATCGAGACTCGGGCACCGTAAACGAACCGGGAGTAGACGTCCTGTCCGACGTTGTTGGTACCGAGCACGTGCTCTGCGGTCGGTTCAACTGTCACATCGACGATTTCTCCCTCCTGTGCGACCTGCGTGTCGTAAGTGTGCCCTACTGGTGGGTACTCCGCCCCATGTTCGTTGTAATGGCCCGTGCGGGTCGGGTCGTGGGTCGCGAGAATCGGCGCGAACACCGCCATGAGGACGATCGCGACCAGCAAGAACAGCCCGATCTTCGGAAGCAGACTCTCCGAGAACGTCTGTCGGAGGTTGGATTTGACTCTTCGCGATATCATTCTTCGCTCACCTGTGGGTCGAGAGACGCGTACACCGCGTCGACGAGGATGTTGATCGTCACGAACGCGAGTGCGATGAACACGACGATCCCCTGCATCAGCGGCCAGTCGCGCATGTCTATCGCGTCGATGAGCCGCAACCCGAGTCCCGGCCAGTTGAACACGGTTTCGGTGATGACCGCGCCACCCAGTAGCGTTCCCATCTGGAGGCCGAGAACGGTAATGATCGGAATCATCGTGTTGCGCAGGACGTGCTTGTACCGGATGAGAACCAGCGGAAGTCCCTTCGCCTCCGTCGCGGTGACGTACGGTTTGCCGAGTTCGTCGACCATGCCGCTCCGGGTGAGACGGGTGATCAGCGCCGTGAAGTACGTTCCGAGCGTGAGTGCCGGCAGAGTGATGTGTTTTAGCCAGGTCCCCATCTCCGAGAGCGAACCGCTCGAGACGATGGCGAGTGCGGCGTCGGCGAAACTCGGTCCCCGTCTGCCCGTGGGGAATTCGATCATCCCGTACCAGATCGACGACGGATACGGAATGGTGACTCCGAGAATCCCGATCGCGGACGTCCCGAACGTCGGGTAGGGGATCCCGAACCAGACGCCGAACACGAGGATCAGCATGAGTCCGAGCCAGAAGTTGGGCGTGCTGATCCCGAGCAGCGAAAACAGCGTCGCCCCGTAGTCCGACGGCTGGTTACGACGCGTCGCCGAGATGACGCCCAGCGGGATCGCGATGACGATCGCGACGATCGTCGCTGCGACAGCGAGTTCGACCGTCGCCGGAATCCGCTCTATCACCATCGCCTCGACTTCCCTGTTCGACTGCCAGGAGTACCCGAAGTCGCCGACGACGAGCCCCTGGAGGTAGTCGAAGTACTGGACGTAAATCGGTTCGTCGAGCCCTTCCTCCCGTCGCACCTGTTCGACGAGATCCTGTGTGGCGCCCTCGGCAAGCATCAGGTTCGCGGGATCGCCCGGCGAGACCGCACGAAGTCCGAACAGGATCGTCACTACCCCCCAGATGACGAACACACCCTGGAGGATCCGACGAACCAGAAATTTACCGAGCGACATAGGAGTTCATGACGATAGTCGACGTTGTTTATGCTTTCGTTTCGGGGAGAGCGTTGGCGGTGTGAGGCCTCCGATTCGTTCCGTTCGGTCCGTCCGTTTCGGAGAGCTCCTCCCCGTCGCGACTTACGTGTCCATCTCCCAGGTGTAGATGGTTTCGTCCTCGCGGGGCTCCCACTGTATTTGCTCGTTGACGCCGTAGATGCTCTCCTGGGTGTGCAGGTAGACGAACGGCGCCTTCTCGTGGGCCAGTTCGTTGACGTACTCGAGCTGTTCGCGCCGGTCGTCGGGATCCTGGATCTGCTGGCTCTCGAGGATCGCGTCGCTGAGCTCCTCGTCGTCGAACGTCCGGTTCGGGTTGTCCGGGATCGTAAAGAAGCCCTGGACGCCGTAGTCGGTGTCGCCGGTGATGACGCCCCACCCGATCATGTAGAACGGGATCTCCCAGGTGTCTTCGAACTCGTCGGGATCGACGCCGGCCTGGTTCGCGTCCGAGACGACCCCGAACTCGACGATGTTCGCCTCGCAGTTCACGTTGTCGAGCTGGTCGATCTGGTCTGCGACAGTCTCACCGATTTCGGCGTCGTTGAGATACCGACCTGAAGGCGCGTACAGCTCGATCTCCACGTCGCCGTACCCGCTCTCCTCGACGAGGCTCTCGGCCATTCCGATGTCCTGCTCGTACGGTTCGATGTCCGGGTTGAATCCGTTGATTCCGGGCGAGACGGGCTGGCCCCGGGGTTCGCCGAACCCGGAGAGGATCGTGCTGACGATCTCCTCGTTGTCGACCGCGTAGTTCATCGCCTGCCGGAACTCCTGGCTGTCGAACGGCGGGACCGTGTTCTTCATCGGACAGAAGACGGTCCGGAAACTCGTCACGTTCCTGACCTCGGCGTCGGGAGCCTGGTTGATCGTGGCGACGTCCTCCGGCAGGATGTTTATTGTGACGTCAGCCTCGCCGGTTTCGATTGCGGCGGCGCGGCCGCTGGATTCGCCGTCCGCGTTGAACGTGATCCGCTCGAACGGGGGGTCGGGACCCCAGTAGTCGTCGAACGCTTCGACGACGACTTCGACACCGGATTCGAACTCCACGACCTCGTAGGGACCGGTTCCGTTGAAGTTCTCAGCATCCGCCCCCGAGATCGCCTCGTTTTCGGCGTCGTGCTGTTCGATCGCCCAGTCCCTGTTGATCGCTCTCGCGTAGTTACCGAACTCGAACTCCGCGAGTCCCGGGGCGGCACCGTAATTGATCGCCACCGTGGTGTCGTCGACGGCTTCGGCTCCCTCGATCGATCCGAGTCCGAAGGTTCCGATCGGGCTGGGAACTCCCTTCTCCGGATCGACGGTTCGGTTGATCGTCCATGCTACGTCCCCGGCAGTCAAAGGATCGCCGTTGTGGAACACAACGTCGTCCCGGAGATAGACGTGTGTCGTTCCGTCGCCCTGTGCTTCCCACTCCTCGGCGACGCGGGGGAAGATCCCTTCGCCGGGCTCGAAGTCGAACAGCGGTTCGTAAATGTGATCGTATATGTCGAAGTAGTCGCCGGTGATGTGATCGAGCGGGTCGATCGTGTCGGGGAACTGCGAGAGCGTGATCGTGATCTCGTCGAGTTCATCGACAGGATCGTCCGGATCATCCGGGTCGTCAGGGTCGTCAGGGTCGTCAGGGTCGTCAGGGTCGTCCGGGTCCTCCTCTTCCTCGCCCACACAGCCGGCGATGGACAGAATTCCAGCCGAAGCTGCGGAGGCGCCGGTCATTCGAAGAATCTTTCGCCGTCGTACCGTGCTATTGCGCCGCATAGTAGAACCTTCACTATCTTACACTATTTAAATCCACCGCGGTACGTCGGGTCAAAGACATAAACCCTGCCTCAGTTGGTACGAGTCGAATTACAGAAACCGATCGTCAGACCGCCGGCGTTCCGGATCCTCGTCGGCTTCGTCGATCCACCCCGCCTCTACTTCACTCGGAACGTCGAATGCAGGGACGAACGGTTTGATGTCCAACAGTGGCGTTCCGTCGAGCACGTCTACGTCCCGTACTTTCAGCGTGGATCCGTCGACGGATTCGATCCGGACCACCGACAGCCCGATCGCGTTCGGTCGCCGCGGTGCTCGAGTGGAGAACAGTCCGCGTTCCGAAGCGTTCAGGAACGGCTCGACGGTCGTTCTGGCGTCGCCGTCGGAGCCGTGGAAATGATAGAGCAAATAACAGTGGGAGAACCCCTCGAGGTCGGCCAGCCCGTCGGCGTACTCTTCGTCGAGGACAACGGTACCGCGGGTTCCCCGGGCGCCGGTTGGCTGAATCGGCATTCCTTCCAGCGAGTCGTACGGCGTGTGGATGACACCGATCGGCTCGTACTCGATTCCGTTCTCGGAGTTATCTGGCGCCATACTACAACCGCAACCGTCTTCGGATAAATCGAGACCGATCGACGGTCGATCCGTTTCAGGCGACTCCCAGCACGGAGCTGATTCCCCAGTAGACGCCGTAGCCGACGAAAAGCGAGAACACGAGCGATCCGATCCACGCGAGAGCGGTGTACGCCATCTTCTTGTGGCTTACAGCTTCGCTTCCCACGGCGTAGCCGGTTCCCAGGATCGCGCTGATGAAAATCTCGTTGAACGACATCGGGATCCCGTAGAAGATGCCGATCTGGGCGATGACGAACGAGGGGATCAACACGCCGACGGATCGCCGCGGCCCCAGCGAGGAGTAGTCCTGCGAGAGCGCCTTTATCATCCGCGCGGACACCATCCACGCACCCAGCAGCATCCCGATTCCGCCGAAGACGAGCGTCGGGGTGATAGCGTCGCCCGCAACGAGCCCGTCGAGGAGGGGCAAAAGCGGTCCGACCGCGAGGCCGACCTTTCCGCCCCCGGCGGTGAACGCCACCAGCGCCCCGAGCGCGAGCAGGAACCACCGTTGGGCGGCCACCGGATCGTACGCAACGGCGCGCCCGACGACGAGCGCAAGTATCCCCGCGATCCCGACGGTGACTGCCGCCGTGCCGACCGTGGGTCCTCCCGGGAGTCCGGCCGCGACGCTGCCGGCGATCGAGGCCTGTTCCCCGGGCGGCCCGAGCAGCAGAAACTCCATGTTGGCAATCACCACGCCGACGACACCGGCGAGCGCGGCGAGGACGTACAGTTCGGAGGTTCGCTCGCTTCGCAACAGTTTCGTCGTCACGTAGGAGGCCGGCGCGACGAAGACGGGAGTCAGTAGCCAGTAGAGGCCGATCTCGGCGTATCGTCCCCACGCCGGTCCGCCCCCCATCGCCAGGCCGACCCCGACGACGCTTCCAGTGATGGCAAACGCCGTCGCGATCGGATACCCCTTGAACACGCCGGCAGCGATGTAAACGGCGGCGATCGTGAGCGCCACCGTCGCCGCCAGCGGTGACAGGGTTATGTCGGTGACCAGCCCTCGACCGACCGTCTCCGTGACTGCAGCCCCCTGCAACACGGCGCCGGCAAACGACAGCAGGCCGACGACGAGGGCGGCGCGCATCGTCGTGATCGCGTTGGCGCCGACTGCCGGCGCGAACGGCGTCGCACCGGTCGAACCAGCGCCGATCGTCCACGCTGCAAAAAAGCTCGCCGCGAGGGCGATGGCAACCAGCGCGAGTGTCCCTGCGTCGACCATCGTTCGTACCAGATCCGGTGTTCTACTCGTAGTTTCTTTCAGCGGCCTTCAGTTTATGGGTTCGGTTCGAGAAGGAGTTCCAGATACGACGTCCGTATTCCGTCATCCGGATCGAGTCCGATCGATTCGAGGACTTCGAATGCTCCCTCCCGGACGGTCTCGAGGTCGGCCTGTTCAGCCTCGCCTTCGACTTCCACGAACTCTCCGAGCTCGGACACGTCGTCGAGGGTCACCGTGTATCCGTCGACAGTGAACACCTCACGGCGCTTCTCTACAGTTGCCGCCGGTTCGAACCCGAGGCTGGTGAGGATCCCGGCCAGTTCCTCGCCGTCGATCACGTCCGTCTCGCGTTCCTCTCTCGTTTTCGAGGTGTCGTCGACGAGCGGTCCCTTGTAGGTGAGCGTCACGCAGTCGTCCTCCTCGCGACCATTTGCGTTCCCCATTCCGTCGTTATTGCCGGAATCGAGCCGCCGCACCCGCCGGATACGCAGCGCTTCGTCGGTTTCGGCGAACTCGCGGTGTGGTGCGTCGTAGTACGTGTCAGTCTGTTCGACGTACGTTTCCCGCGACAGTTCCATCGACTCGAGGCGGTCGCGAACGGTCTCGTGTGCCGCCGGTACCTTCAGTTCGACCTCGTACATTCGTTTCAAATCGGGATACGATCGGGTGCGGCGTCAGTGTGTCGTTCGCGACCTAACACAGTGTGTCGCCGTCAGAACACAGCGTGACACATATAGTTCCGTGGGTGAAACGAGAACCGATGAGAGGTACGGAGCCGCCACTCGCGATCGAACACGCCGTTGTTGCCGGTGGTGCCTACGACCTGCCGGAGTCGCTGTTGTTCGTCCTCGCGCTCGCGACGATCGGAACCGGTCTCGTGTTGCTGCTCGCCGTGGCGGGATACCTCCGTCGGGGGTCGACCCCGTATCTCCTGGTCGTGGTCGCGGTTTCCGCACTCTTCGTCCGATCGCTCGTCGGTTTCGGCACACTGTACGGTCACGTTCCGATGACTACCCACCACTTCATCGAACACGGATTCGACTTCCTCATCGCCGTCTGCGTGCTCACAGCGGTGTATCTGATGGGTTCACCTGACGTCGAGAACCGAACAAACTGAACCGGTAGCGATCATTCTCTGAGGAGCAGGTAAGCGACCGCTCCCCCGATCGTGACGACGACACCGGAGCCGAAAACGAGCGTTCGGTATCCCTCCACGGTCGTGACGAAAAACGCCTCCGCGAGGAACGTAAACGCGATCGGCCCGACCGTCTGTCCCAGTCGCAGTAGACTGGTCCGCATGCCCATCATGCCCGCCCGTAGGTCCGCCGAAACGAGCGTGATGACGGTGGTGTCGATCGACGGCATCACGATCCCGAACCCGACGCCGAACGCCAACAGCGCCACCCCGACTGCGACGGGCGAGGGCGCGAGCCAGACCCCGATCAGACTCAGTCCGTAGGCGATGAACCCGAGCGCGACGAGCTGCGAGGCGGACCGCCACTGCGAGATCCGGCCGTACTGGGACGAGACGGTCGCGCTCGCGACTGCAACCATGGCCAACACGGGGCCGATCTGCCCCGCACCGAGGCCGAACTCGTCACTCAAAAGCAGTGGCAAGGCAGTGAGGATCGCGCCATAAAAGACGCTGAACGCCACGAAGATCGCGAGGTAGATCGCCAGCGCCTCCGGGAGGAAAAGCACCGCCCAGAGCCGCGAGAGGTAGGTCCGCACGTCGGTTGCAGTCCCGATATCCGGCTCCTCGAGTAACAGTGCCGCGAGTACACCCACGAGAACGGCAATCCCGAAAAACAAAAACGGGACGGACCACCGGATCGTCGCGAGTGCGCCGCCGATCAGGGGATACATCGCGGCGCCGGCACCGATCGTGCTGCCGTTGAATCCGATCACTGCGTTCCGGCGTGGCCCCTCGTAGACGTCGCCGACGATCGTGATCGCCAGCGTGACGAGTGCGCTGGCGCCGATCCCCTGCAGGAACCGGAGTGCGATCAGGCTCCGGAAGGTGTCGACGAAGGCGATTCCGGCGCCGGCGACGCCGAACAGGAGCAACAGCGGAACCAGTGTGTTCCGGCGGCCGACCCGATCGGCGACGAGTCCCATGAACGGCGTGACGAAGATCCCCGGCAGCGTGTAGGCTGTGATCACAAGGCCCACCTGGGAGTCGGAGACCCCAAACACGGGACGGAGATCCGGCAACACCGGACTGATGAGCGACACGCCCATCACGCCGATCAGCGAACTGGCAATGACGAAGTACAGCGTCCGGGACCGCCACGGGATCGTCGCCGAGGATCCGGCGCTCGGGTGATCGCTCATTCACCAAGTAGGCGGCTCGAAGCCGGCGTCCGCGAGCAGTTCCTTCCAGCGGGACTGGATCGACAGGCGGGCGACGCCCATGGCGTCGGCGACGGCGGCCTGGGATCGCTCCTCGCCGGCCACGAGCGCGCCCGTGTACAGTGCTGCCGCGGCGACCGCTGGTTTCGAGCGCTCCTCTTCGGGGAGATGAGACAGAAAGAGGTCGACTGCGGTCGACCGGGCGTCAGGACCGACATCGAGGTCGTCGGCAGCGCGGTCGAGTTCATGGAGCCAAGGTTCGTTTTCGACCCGGTCACTCGCCCGGTGGTACATGCTCCCCGGTTGCGCCGCATTGTTTATAAATCCGGTCGAAACATCGACGTCACGTCCGGCGAGTCCGACAGGTTCTTAGGCCAATTCGTGCGTAGTAATCGGTGTGCGCGGGTAGCCAAGCGGTCAACGGCGCAGCGCTTAGGACGCTGTCCCATAGGGGTCCGCAGGTTCGAATCCTGTCCCGCGCACTCAGATCGGGCGTACCAGACGCCCTACCGCCTGTTTTCACCTCGGCTGGTAAGCTATGGAACATGAGTTACCGCTGACACTCTCGCGCTGTCCCGAAATGGAGGGTGACGAGATCGACCTCGACCGTGGCATTGTGGTAATACCAAAATCGCATGAAAGCTTGATGAATGACAAGCAACTTATCAACTATCGGAAGCAACGATTCCGATTCATGTCATGGCTGTTGAACGTTGGGAAGGATCCTGAGAGTGCCTCAGGCTACTCTGAGTACACCGTTTACGGCACTGCGTACCGGACTGCCCGGTTCGATAAGTGGCGCTGGGAGAAGTTCGGCGGCTACTCGATGCCCCCGACAGAAGAAGAAGCGAAAGCGTTCATCGAGTGGCTCGCGTTTGACTACGACCAGTCCGAAACGGCGAAAGGGAAGCTTCAGGAGGGCGTTCGACGCTACAACAAGTGGCTGCACCACGACAAGAACTACGACGAGTGGGAGTACGACTACCAGTTCGATAGCTCCGGTGGGAACCATCAACCCCAAGACTTCCTAAGCGTTGAAGAGCGACGGAAGATTCGTCAGGCCGTGCTCACAATCGGTGACATCCCCTCTCCCGGCGACGTCTATGGTGAAGAGCGAGAAGGCTGGCTCACCCATCTCGGCCATCTCCTCAACAAGCCACGGGACGCGATCAACGATAACGACTGGGAGAAGGTCATTGGGTGGAAGGAACCATCACTCGTGAGCGCAAGCCTTGATGCTGGCCTGCGACCTGCGGAGGTCCGTACTGCGTCAGTACGTTGGGTTGACCTCCAGAACAGCGTATTGCGGATCCCAAAGGAGGAGTCATCGAAGAACGTCGGAAACTGGACGGTGAGCTTGAAGGATGAGACGACTGCGTACCTTGAGCGATGGCTCGAAGAACGGGAACGGTACGATCGGTACGACGATACGGACGCACTATGGCTCACTGCTCGGGGGAACCGTTATAGTTCGAAGAGCCTGCGCCGGTTGCTCCATCGCCTATGTGACGAGGCGGGGATCGAAACCGCGAACCGGAAAATGAGCTGGTACACGATCAGACACTCTGTTGGGACGTACATGGCGAAGGAACGGGGCCTTGCAGCTGCGAAAGCCCAGCTTCGGCATAGGAATCCGATGACGACGATGAAGTACGACCAGGTGCCTGTAGAAGACCGTCGAGACGCCCTGGACAAGATGGGCTAACCAGGCCAGCGAGGCCTTCGCCCTTGCAGCTGTTAGCATTGTCGCGATGAGGTAGTTCTCACTCGTTCTCATACGCATCTTGTCGTGAGCCAGTGCGTTTACACGAGCCTGATGGTCGCGTATATCGTGATGATAAGATATGGGACGGCGAGAACCCCGGGTATTTTGCGTTCAACTCGGGTATGGGTGATATAGGTCCTCCAGTCTCTCCCTTCGTCGAGGACGTCCCATTCGTTGGCGAACGGCTCCGCAGGCAAGTCTTTCTCCATCGCCTGGATTATCTCGTACTTCCCGCTGTTCAGCTGCTTGTAGGAGACGATGCTGAGATACCAAAGTATGCAGAGCGCCAAGCCGAGTAGGCCGGCGATTAGGAGCCCGACCTCCTCGATGATCTGGGTGTCCGCGAGCACGGAGACTACGGCGAGGGTGCCGGAGAGAAGGAGGACGTAGAAACGATTGTTCCGCATCCGCCGGTTGCTAACGTTCAACGTCGTATCCACATAGGTCGTGTACTGGTCGATAAGCTCTGATCGATCGCCATCGGAGGCACCGTCGTCGTCAGTCATGTTGCGTGCCGTTCGATCGCGTCCAGGATTTCGGCCCCGTCGGCTTCGACCAGTTCCGTGGCTTTCGCCTGCACGATAGTAGGTGCACGCTCGTTCTTCGCCGGGACAACGCCGATAATCGGCTTCTCCATCTCGTTCGCTATCTCGATCTCCTCCTTGATCCAGTCGCTGTATGCCACGTACATCCCAGCTAACACGAGGACAACGGATGTCGACTGTATCTGGTCACGAATCTTCTTTCGGAGGTGGTTCGGTAGTTGGGCGTCGATCGGGTCGTCAGAGGATACGCTGTGGTCGAAGTATTCGAATCCGTAGGCGTCATCGAGCAGCTCTTTCACCTCTTTGTAGTGATCCTCGTAGGTCCAAGAGTGGCTGATGAACACGCGGTGGGCTTGTTTTGGGTCGGGAACGGTGCTTTTCTGCGAGCCCTTGAGCGCCTTTCCGATTGCGACAGCACCGAGGGTTCCCAGTCCGAGGGCCGCGAGTCCTTTCAGGGCGTCTCCACCATGGTTCGACTGACCGGCAGGTTGCGGGAGCTGGTTGGTTCCAGCGACAGGGTTGGATACGGAGACCCTATACTGGGTGGGGAGTTCGATGATTTGAATCTTTTCGATGCCGCGTTGGCGCTCGTAGACACCCCAGAGACCGTTGATCGTGAGTCCCTGTGCTTCGAATCCGGGTGGGAGTGGCCCGGCCTGTTGCTTGTCGACGACGACCGGGACCGTGGTCCGTCTCGCCCGGTCGATGTGATGTAGCCAGCTCATTATCGTAATGTCCGATAGTCGGAACAATAAATTTGGCCAGGCGGTGTGGAAGTGGAAGTTGAATTAGGCTCAAAACCGTGTTCTATCCGATCCAAACAGTCCAATTGTCTTTACTATATTCACGTACAAATTATATCGAATGAATCGGTGAGATTAAATAGTACATTCTGCGATCCAAATGTGATGTCGAGTTCGTCGCATCTACGAGATCACACCTCATTGCTTGAATCGCTCTGTACCATCGAGGACTCTACTGCATCACCAGCAATCGTGCTCGTCAACCCGCCGGTCGCGACGCTTGCGGCATTGGCCGACGTGGTCACCGACCGCGATCCAGTAACACTGCCGTCCATGGGCGTGGTAGCCGAGGAGGCGACACTCAAGTTCATCCGAAAGCGGTTCCCGATCGCCGCCAAACTTGCCGAACTCGTTGATACGGATCGCCTTGATCTTCGGGTGGGCTCCGACGATAAGGCTACCCGCGTTTGTGTCACATCAGACACTGTGGTCACGCTGGTGCCAGGCGATTCGGAGCTGCTCACCCTCGAATCCCAGGATACTGATGCCGTTGAGGCTGCCCGTGAAATGGCAACCAACCAGTTCGAAACTGGCGAGTCATTCTCGCTGCGGACACCGCCACTGTCGACGGTTCGTAGTGGCCTTGAGGACCGGTTCGGCGCAGCCGTTCGGGAAGACTTCGATCGCGTCCTGGCGGCAGTCGCAGACAACGAAGCCGGGAATGTGGACGCCGTAACGCTCCTGTTGCTCGTCGGCTGCAAGCACGAACTCCAGCAGTACAAGCTCTCAACCTGGGGTGAAGACGTGAGTTTGGCCTCGAAGGCCACCTTCTCGCGAGCGAAAACTGAACTCGAAGACCAGGGCCTCCTCGACACCGAACGCGTGCCTCCAGACATCGGCCGGCCACGGAATCGACTGGTATTACCCGACAACGCCAAGTCGGTCGCACAGCCGCCCCTCGATCGGGTATGTCCAGTCCTTGAAGACAAGAAGATGGTAACCGCTTCGGAGGCCCGGTGATGCGAGAATTTCCTATTGACACACTGTGGCTCGTCATCGGTGGACTTGTTCTCCTGTTGATCGTGACCGGGACGGTTGCAGGCGGGTTGGGCCTCTCTGAGGAGAGTGATACGCCAACCGAAGAAGAAGTCGGGGTAGGTGGTGAGGCAAACGTGACGGTTGAAGGTGGTGCTGAGGATTCCGAATCCGAGTCAACCGACTCCGAACCCAACACAGATGCGGTAGACAATACCAGCGAACTTGGGTCTTATATCGAAATGAGCGATAGATAATTGCTCTGGCTGAAAGCCACGACCAAAAACGAAGATTGTCTCTCACCACATCGTATCGGTGAAATCACAGTTATATTCTGACATACTACGATGAAAACAACACAGCTTTACGTGCCTCAATCGACCGTTCCGATGGGACGAGTCCAGTGCCTCTGACAATCTCTCGTCCCGAACTGTTAACCGACCGCCCGCAAACGTACGGCTATGAGACGGCTACTTCTTGTCCTTGCCCTCGCTGGAATTCTCCTCCTGGCTGGCTGTGCCGGTACCCCCGGAGATTGGACCCCGGAACCTGAGGTAACCCCGACTCCCACACCGGAGCCAACGCCAACAGAGACGCCCACGCCGAGTGACGAGCCCGGCGAGCTCCCCGACGGCGAGTTCCAGATCCACCACATCGACGTCGGGCAGGCGGATGCGACGCTCATAATTACCCCCGATGAGGAGACGATTCTCATCGATACGGGCGACTGGCGCCAGGACGGCCAGGGCGTGCTCGAATATCTCAAAGCCCACGAAATCGACCGGATCGACCATCTCGTAGCCACGCATGGCCACGCCGATCACATCGGTGGTCACGCTGCCATCATCGAACACTACGAGACCGAACGCGACGGGATCGGTGCCGCCTACGACAACGGCGTCGCCCACACTTCCCAGACCTACGAGAACTATCTCGATGCAGTCGAGGAACACGATGTTGAACTACTGTTCGTCGAGGATGGCGATGAAATACCCATTGCTGACGGCACTGTCGACGCCCAGGTGTTGAACCCGCCAGCTGGCGATTCAGGGAGCGATCTCCACGAGAACAGTATCGTCCTCTCGATCACGTTCGGCGAGGTCGGCTATCTGACCACGGGTGACGCCGAGACAAAGGTCGAATCGCGGCTCGTTGAGGAACGCGCTGATGCACTTGCGGCCGATGTCTACCACGCCGGTCACCATGGTTCCTCGACCTCTTCGAGTGAATCGTTCCTGGATACGGCAGAGCCCTCAATTGCGGTTATTTCGAGCGCGTATGACTCCCAGTATGGCCATCCACATGATGAGGTCCTCGAACGGTTTGCCGACCGGGGGATCGAGACTTACTGGACGGGTGTCCATGGAGATATCGTGATCACGACCGATGGTGAGGAAATCGCCGTCGAAACGAGTGAGGAGTTCTCGACGGATCCGGCTGACCTGCTCGCAGAGAAACCCAACGATGATGACGGGAAGTTGGCGCCACCCCCACTGGGTGTGTCCGGACCAATACTGGAGGTGAGGACAGCATGATCGACGGAACCTATATCGGCGTTCTGGACCGGATCGTCGACGGTAAAACGGCTGTTATCCTGCTGGAGGCGGACGACGAGGTGCAGGACCAGCGCGACATACCGATCGAGCGTGTGCCACAAGAGGGACGGAAGGAGGGCAGTGTGCTTGCGGTGACGGTGGAAGGCAGCCAGATCGAAGCGATCGAATATCGCCCAGAGGAGACAACACAGCGCCGTGAGGACGCTCAAAACCGACTCGATCGGCTCGGGAAACGGTTGTCGGAAAAGCCGGACGAAGACGAGTGAAAAGTAGTTGTCTTAATTGGGCTACCTGGTACTCCAACTGAATCCAACAAATTACTGGCAGGCTTCCAGATACCATAAAATGTCCGCTGGTAGCATTGTTGGATCGATGATCTCGCTGCGTGACCTACAAGAGCGATAGCAATCAATCGTCGACGACCGATGGGCTCGCGAGGAGATCGTCGAGTTCACCCCTCACGACGCCCGTCGTTGCTTTACAACTTGGCTCAACCGGGATGGTTGTTCACGGGACGTGATTAAAGCCCTTCGTGGGGACGCTGCTGGAGATATGGTGTCTCTCTACACACACTACGGTGAAGATGAGATCCGCGAAGAGTACGAGTCAGCGATGCCGAAGATCGACATCTGACCGGCTTCTGACGTCGGTAGCTTGTGGTATAACTGCCCCAGCGCGGCCTTTTCATTTCCAGCTGTTGCCATTGTCGCGATGGATCGTTATCCGTTTCTAAACCCATATTGTGTCGACCTATAACTCGAAGACCTGGCTTCGTGAGTTCACACGTAATCCGTCGCGGATCGGTTACAAACTATGTCGAGTTCGAGCGGATAGACGTGATGAGTACAGATGTACTCGACAAAAATTACGATCGTCGAACTTAGGAAGAACCACGCGAGGCGAGGCAAAAATACCTCGACGGGCTCTAAGCCAGGGATATACCGATTCGTCGGGTACACAGTTTAGATGATACTTTGAATGATCCACTGGGAGAAGATTAATAGATAGTCGCAAAACACTTCTATTTGATATGGCCACTCAATACGATGCCCTGTGTGAGAAATATAATTATTCGAACGGTAACCATACGGTGAGCTTCTTAGTTGAAGCACCACCGGATAAGCCCAGAAATTTCACAACTACTGTCTCAGATAGTGAGCTTGATCAGCTCAGAGAGTACTCTGTCAACAAGAGAAAAGAAGGAACAGGTATTGGCTGGGTTCCAGTGATATATAACAATGGATGGGAAATCGATTGGGATTCGCTGGAATCCTACTCGTATTGATTGAGGTAACGAGTTTCTGACATTTCAGAACCGCCTGTTAAGGGAATATAGACGAGTCCAACCGTTCGTGTGCCTGAACTCTTGTGACGGTGGGACTCGACACTGGGTTACGCAAGTCGGTTAATAGTACTCATCAAGGGACTCTTCAAAGGCCTCAGTGATGATTGTGATGAGTTCGGGGTTCTCAACAACCAAGTCAACGAACGCACCCCCCAGGCCCGCAGTGTAGGCATCAAAAAAGTCGTCGTGCTCGGCGATAGGG
Organism: Halalkaliarchaeum desulfuricum; assembly: GCF_002952775.1. Classification (NCBI taxonomy): domain Archaea; kingdom Methanobacteriati; phylum Methanobacteriota; class Halobacteria; order Halobacteriales; family Haloferacaceae; genus Halalkaliarchaeum; species Halalkaliarchaeum desulfuricum. Next base: position 2,329,478 of record NZ_CP025066.1, on the reverse strand, counting down.
ATGTTGTACGTTGCCGTAAGTATATTTCCAGTACGACTGGTTAAGTCAACTGTAGGCGGGAGTTCATACCCTCGCTCGTCAATCTTGTTGCTGACTCGTTCGTTGACCAGCTTATAGAACTGATTGTCGCTACTGTTGCCGTGCCAAAGCGTAAGTTCCAATATACCGTTCTGGATCGCCTTCTTACGATTCTTTTCAAGCCGATGATATAGGGTGATGTGGGCGTAGTTGTCGTCATCAGGGGCACCGTAGATGACAACGTGGTTATCAGTTCTCCGTCGCCGCCATTGTTCCTTGGCGATACCCGCCCAGGAACTTCCCTGGCGGAAAATCCATCTATCGGAGTCTTCGGAGTCTGGATTCAGTTCGATCCCGACGTGGTTGTCTGGAAGATCCGGGATCTCTACGATCTCGACACCATCCAACTCTCCGGCGAGACGTAGACCCCAGTTATCCGTGAAGTCATCCCACTGGTTCTCAAACGCGCTCTGTACGTCTTGCAGTTCGTCGTAGTAGTCAAAGTACAGTTGAGCTTTCTCTTGCTGGTTCTCTTGGTGTTCTGTCATGGTCAGCTCCTGCTGTATCGTGCTGATGAAGTCTTCAAGCTGTGCTGTCGTTCGTGCCGGATACCCGCCCTGGCTCTTCGCAAGGAACGCCTGGAGTTCCGAAGCGATCCACTCCCAAGAAATCTGAACGAACTCGTTAGCCTCCGGTGGTGATGCACTCTCGGGGGCGAGGTAGATGTAGTAGCGATTGTCGACGGGTACATCGTCTTTCGAGAGATCGATCGCTGGGAACGATGAGGCATCGATATACGCTCTGGTTTGCTCATGTGTCTCGGACGCCCAAAGTTTCAGCTCCCAGCAAATGAACCAGTCACCCGGTAGCCAGAGAACCGCATCGGGTCGAGTGTCATTAGAGGTAACGACCTCAGTTTCGATCTTGATGTCCTGAAGATCCAGTCGAGAGAACGTATAGTCCAGATCATCTCGGTCGGATAGCGACGACAATAGGTGTTCCAAGAGTGCATGGTTGAGGCCGTGGCCTTCCTTGGGCGAGAGGAAATGAAACAGGAGGCGTTGCCAGTCCTGCTCTTGGTGGTTACGTCCGAGTATCTGGAGTGTGGTTGGTGGGGGTTCATCCGTCTCAGGTAGCCTGTTTAAACGCTGCACCAACTCCTGTAATCGCTTTTCGACTGACACACAGTGTAGTGGTGCGACACAGGAAATCAAAGTGTCGCAGATACGGTAGGCTGTGGATCTACTTTGGAAGCTCGTACCTATATGGCTGTTGATATGAGCGAGCTGGATTGTAATCCATTCCCTGTCCCCGTATCGTAGCAAACGAAATTTCCAGAAATATCAAAAAGTTGTCTTTATAATCATTCAAATACAATATACATATGGGTAATACCCTATGGCTAAGGAGAACGACGAAGAGCGACAGGACCGTCAACAAATAGACATCCACGGAAACCCGGTGGACGACGGGGATGACGAGGACGACGAGACAGTGCTCAACGAGAAGGGCGAGGAGATGCCGTGGTACGAGTGTAAGTCGGGAGCGAATAGATTTGAACTGGTCTCGTTATATCAGAAATCTGTTAGAAGAAGTGACGAAGAGGTTGCGGCGTATTGCGCCTGGGAACTCGTCCGCTCCGGGCACGCAATGAAGTTCTGGGAACGAACGATACTGTTCATCGTGGAGGACCTTCGAGCTAACTCGGAAGAGGCCCTCCTAATCGACTACTACCACCGCCTGGCGACGGAACGCTGGGATCCAGAGTCGTGGGAGGGGCGGATCACCGCCATTCACGCGGCCCTGACAGCGGCACGAGCCCGAGCAAGTCGCGAAAGCACTCACGCCAACGATTGGTTCTCGAAGGTTAGTGAGGAGCGTGAAGCGGCCTTCGAGGAGGGCCGAGAACCTGAAGCCGACTTCCCGGTGACAGAGGACGAGTTGGAGCTGGGTGGGAAATACGATGTTGCTCTCGACAAACACACGTATTCCGGCCAGAATCGGGGGCGTGACTGGCATCACTTCTTCGTCAGGGCAAGCCGGGTAACAGAACCCGGAGAACCAGAACTATCCCGCAAATGGCAACGTCGACGCCTGGAGATTGATTCCAAGCGGGAGTTTAGCGAGGAGGAGATCAAGCACGCCCTCAAACCGGTTGATCCCGAGAACCGCTGGGCTGAGGACATCGTCAACCCGAATGAAGACCTCGGAGACTTCGACGAGGAGGCGTGACTACCGATGGCCACCAGTGACGACATCGAGACAGGCCAGCTTGGAGTCGACCAAGAACGTATCCTCGAAGAGCTCATCTTCAGCCAAGCCGAGTCCCTCGTCGACGGCGTTCGTGAACTCATCCAGAACGGCATAGACGCCCCCGGATCGGAGGAGGTCACTGTGTCAATCACGCCGGAGCGCACCATGGTCGAGGACGACGGCGAGGGGATGGATCTCACCGAAGCGCGAATCCGCAAGTTCCTGACCCAGCTCGGCAAGTCGACGAAGCGGGACGACCCGGAGGCGATCGGGATGTTCGGCATCGGGTTCGGACAAGCCCTCGCCAAAGGACGCGTCACGGCCCAGAGCGGGACGACTGTCGTCGAGTTCGACGCCAACGAGTGGTTCCGCGAGTATCGCCTCTACGACGTCGACGACGCCGTCGATGGCTTCCGTGTCGAGATCGACCACTACGACGATGAAGTCCCCGATCCCGATTCAACGACGTGGGACGACTACGTCGACGACCTCGCGGAACGGTTCCAGTTCATGGAGCTGGTTCACGACGTTGAGGTCATTGTCAACGGGGAACGCGTGAGTGACCGGGTTCCCGAGGACGAGATGTACGGCGTTGACTACGTGCACGAGGATGATCTGGCCTACGTCGCGCTCCGTGAGAAGGGGATCAGCGACTGGATCAAGGTCTATAGTGCGGGACTGAAGGTCACCTCGAACCGAGGCCACGGCGTCAAAGGCTACGTCATCACGAAGCAGAACCTCGACCTCAACACCGCCCGCAACGAGATCCGTTCCGGTTGTGACACCTGGGAGACGGTCCGTGACACTCTCGACGACGCACGGGCCGCGGTGTTCCGTGAATACGATCCCGAACAGCTGACTGATGCAGGCCGAGCGGGGGTGGCGCGACTAATCGGCAAGGGCTACAGCGAGTTTGAGGGCGCGCCTGTGCTGAAGGACGGTGATGGTGAGTACGTCAGCTACGCGACCGTCCGCGACAGCGACGAGATGATCTGGTCGACGACGGACAGCCCATGGGCGGGCAAGCTCGCTACTCGCGGCGAGACAGTCATCCTCAAAGACGACCCGGCGGGCCGAGAAATACGACAGGCCGCCGACCGTTCCGAGGAGATCGAACTCCCGGACAGCAAGGACGAGAAGGCAACAGCCCGCGCTCTCGGCGTGTTCAGGGGCTACGAGCAACTGGATGATGACGAGGGTCAGGAGAAGGTGTCGACACAGAAGATGGCGATCGCCCGCGTGCTTGCGCACAAGATGGGGCTGAATAGAGAGATACGCTACGGGGTGGACGACCAGTGCCGGGCTTGGACAGACGGAGAGGACGCTATCTGGCTCACAGACAGTGCGTGGAGCAAGTCCTACTGGGAGGGCTGGGTATTCCAGCTCTGGCGTGTAATCGCCCACGAGGCCGCACACAACGAGTCGAGCGAGGGCCATCCTGACCACGGAGAACAGTTCTGTCGGAACCTACGCGATCGGATGGACAGTCACGAACCCGCCTACTTGGAGTTGGTCGAGGAGATCCGGGACGAGGGTATCAACGCGACCGTGAGACAATACCGCCACGTCCACGGGCTCGATGTCTAAGCCCCCACCGTCGGCCGCCCCTACAAGCTGTATTCGACGCCCAAGCTCCCTCTCGGACTACATTTCATTGGGGGCTGTTCTCACTACTCGACGGTAGGCTTAGCGGCCGCAGTCGTACAAAAAGCCGCTGTTGGCAGGGTCCTCTCGTCATCGTGAAGAAGAATCGATATATCGGACATCTGCATCGGGGAGTTGACACCGGCTATCTATTGCCGTATTTTTCGGTTTATTTTCATTTAGCAATCTGTCTACCACGATGGCCGAAATATGAGCTGTATCCCAAACGCGAATGTCGTAAATGGCATTATAATGTCTCTAATCCTAAATATATCTGTTGTACCGTAATCGGGTGATTTCTTCTCTTCTATTCAATGAGAATACACGTATACCAGATATCATATGTTAATTATATCAGATTATAGATTATTTTGAAACAAATCACGAACGTTGATATTCTTATAAAGTACCAGATTCGTTACTGTTATAATGATGGAGGTGGTAGTATTAGACACACCAGATGTCGACAAGGAATGATTGGGTTATGGTTTCGGTTAAGCCCGAGACCAGAGCGCGACTCCGAAATATCGTCGCTCAGTCTAACCGAGTCGAGACATACAACGACGCAGTCTCGAATCTACTGAACCAAGCTGACGAAGATAGCGGCTCACCACAACGGTGATCTGTGTCGATAACTGGTGATAGAAAAACACCCGACGCGTTCTGTGGGAGGGGCACGTCGGATGTGGATCGATTTGGAAGCCCTTGACAGCCAAGGTTGCTCCGCACCGTAATATTCGGGCGCAGTTGGCTTAACTTTTGGTTTGTCAGGGCTTCCAAGGGTAAAACCGTCCCTCTAAACGGTCAAGAAATGATAAAGATGAATCAATCAAATCAGAAGTACGCCGACGGCCCGAATAGTATAGTCTACCGCCATGCGGATGAGTACGAACAGGTATTAACACAGGGAGATCGAGATTTCGTCAATGAGACTACATACCGGCTATTCAACAGGTTAGCAAATCGCAGGATAGATGTCCTGGGAAATCGCTGCGGCAAAGGGGCTGAATAGCAATGTGTGGTCTTCATTACAGAAAAAATAATCAGGACTGTCCCATCTGTAGCTGTGACGAGTTCGTCCCCGGATTCATCGACCTAAGGCTGAAGAAGGACTACTGGCCCGAGGGGAGACGAAATCCTGATTTCGACGCAATGAGATGCGAGCTCAAAGACAACTTCGGGATCGATGTCGGGAGTGATGACGTAGAAGAACACTGGAATCACCACATCTCGATCCGGATGGATGAATACCGAGAACGCGCGCGAAAAAACGCAGAACACGGGATCGCTGAAACAAGGTATGATCCCGAGATGCTGGACGATACGTAACGATGGAGGCGACAGATAGTGCCGACGGAATCGATCTCGATACCTACGATCAGAACGAAAACGGTATTCTCAGTTACAAGGGGGTGCTCCAAGCCGCGATAGACAATCCGGCGTTCGCCTACTACCCCAGTGTGCTTGATGGAGCGCGGTACCTCTATCAAGTCAACGACACCCGAGGTGAGTTCTACCAGCTCTACGACGCGTTCCGGGGAGATGACGAGCCTGATGTCCCCGACAGCGCAGAGTGGAAACGGACTGTCGAATCCAGTCACGAAATCGACTGGAGCAAGTATAACGCAGAAGAGCCGGACGAGGCCGCGCCCGAAAGCAAATACGAACTCCCAGAGGTAGAAGAGCCTGACCAGAAGGCCGACTGGTCTGAAGTCGAGGAGGCCATCCTCAAATACTTCGACGAAGACACGCTGAAAGTCTGTGAGGCCCTGGCGACCGTTCCAATCCAGCTCATGTTCGACGACTTCACCGACTGTCCGATGGTGATCGTCGTCGGGAACGCCAGCTCTGGGAAAACAACCGCCCTGGAGCTGTTCAAAGGATGGGACCGGATCTTCACCACCCACGAGGTGACTCCCGCTGCGTTCGTCAGCCACAACACAAACCAAGATGACGACGAACTCGGCGAGATGGACCTGCTCCCGAAGATCACCGACCAGGTGCTCTGGGTTCCCGAGATGGGTACGTGGTTCAGCGGTGATGACATCGAACGCTATATGCGGACGCTGTCTGGCGTGGCTGACGGGAGTGGGTACGTGAAGTCCACAGGGGCACAGGGTTCACACGGCTACGACGGAGAGCCGGGGGAGTATCAGTTCGGTCTGATGGGAGCGACGACACCGCCGACTCCGCGCGCGTGGTCCGAGATGGGGAACGCTGGGGCTCGGGTGCTTATGCACGGGATGCCGAACACTGAGAACGACGACGAGCTCGAAGACCAGATCTTCGGAAACGGCGGTATCCCGTACCATGAAAAGAAAGAGATCGTACGCGAGAAGATCGCCAACTGGCTCCGTACGCTCTACCACGAACACGACGGCCACATCGAGATGGAGAACGAGCAGAAGGGCACGATGGTTTCGAAAGCGATCATCAAACTCGCCGAGATCATCGCCCGTGGCCGCGGTGTCTCGTACGCGAAGGAGAACGATGCCGGCGATCTGGAGGGAGAGGTACAGATCGAGGACCGAAAGCGTGTGATCCAGATGCTCCGGTTCACCGCTCGGGCGAGAGCAGCGATGGACGGTCGCACCCAGGTAGCTACAGAGGATCTTCAGGTGTGTGCCCGGATTGCGTTCGCGACGATGCCCGAGAAGCGGCGGGGGATGGTGAAACTCCTGTGTAACCCCGAGAACGGCACTACGTTCACCACCAAGCAGGTGAAGACCGCCCTCGACCTGGGCTCGAAGAACACGGCGAAACGACGGATGCAGGAGGTCGACCAGCTCGGTCTCGCCCACTTCGAGGAGGAAGGTCACGAGGGCCGTGGCGGGAAGGCCGACGTAGTGCGGCTGGCCGATGAGGAGCTGATGTGGCTGTTCAGCAAGGACACCGAAGAAAAGAACCCCGGTCCGCTGACTTGGCCGTTCGAGTAGCCGCTCTACTCCTTTTTCGAGGCCCAACGTAAAGAACCAAGAGTGTCATATTCAGAAAGTGTGCAGTTCTATCGGTACCGGGAGGGGGGTGGTGGGGTGGGGGAGAAACTCGAAGGACAGATAGTTGATGTGTGGAGTGGTGGGTGGGGGAGGTCTCAAACAGACAACTATTCCACGGGAGAGGTTAGACCACCCCACCCCCCTCCCCATACCGATGAAACTGCATACTATTGATGTATGACAGATCGATAGAGCGCGATGCCAACGCATCATTCCCGATTCTTGACCGATCCATGCCAACAGAACCGGTGGCCAGAGCACCGGTGACTCGTTTTCCGCTGTGGTCCACATCGCCAAGCCAGCGTATCTCGATCTCACGCATTTGTTGGCATGGCGTGCTCTCCCCCTCCCCTCTAAAGACCAATAAGAGTGCCTGAAACGCTCGTTTACCGTTAGTTTCTGCTGGAAAAGTTGTAACTTTACCTATACATTCCCTACTATTACTTAAGGGAAATCCTACTGAGGAGCTGCGGCTTCGGGCACAGAGTCCGAAGTATAGGCCCGGTGCTGGAACACCGGACTCGGTAGGCTTCCCTGAGGAGCAAGGAAGCAATGATAGATAGTGGCGACACTCGGTTAAAGACACCGGGAACGAAGGTAGCACAGGGCGACAAAGACACGATTCTCGAACGGCACGCGGCGCAGGTCAACGGCCACGACCTGGCGAAGTGCGAGGACTGGGAAGGGCCGCTGACGCCCGAGGAGCGACGAGACGGGATGTCAGCTTGGTACACCTTCTACGCTTGCGAGAACTGCGGAGTTGAGGCGGTTCTTCCGCCCCACCGCTGGGAGACGATCCCGTGCGAGACGGAGGGACAGCGATGAGCGGAAATCTTCCTCCTGGCACGACCCCTGCAGACATCGACCGTCACTTCGGGGGGCCAAGTCACGAACACGAATGGCACTTGTCCGAACGTGACGACAACCCGTTCCTCGAAGACCTCGCCGCGATCTGGACGGAGGACTGCGAGTGGGTCGAGATCCTCGACTCGTACACGTCGCAGAAACACGACGAGACGTTCTACGAGGAAGGGGCCGAGTGTGAGGCCACGCGCTCGTACCGATTCGAGCTTGCCTACATCGCACTACTGGACGAAGGCGAGCCCGAGGTTGTCTTCCAGCGAAGTGTGATAGATTGGCTGAAAGAATCCGGATACGACGACGTGTACGACGAGCTGATTGACATCGTCGATGCTGTCGAGTGTAAGTGGTACCACAACGAAGACGACATCGAGGCCGTGTCCGTAGATCCAGATCGGTCAACCGGCGAGTTCGTCATTCGGCTGGGTGATGAGTACGAGGTTGGCTACGGGCCGGGGGTGACCGACGATGCATAAAGCAGAAGCTGAGCTAACGTGTCGTGAACTCGGCTGTCAACGCTCCGCGACGCATACTGTGGTCGTCAACGCGCCAGTTCGCGGATATGCGGAGGACCCTTGTTGCACTGAGCACGCGGAGAAGGCTCGGAGTCACGTCTACGTGAGAGAAGTCTACCGCTGTACTGGGGGTGAAGAGGCGTGAGTCAGTCGATACAGCCCGATGTCGAACCCCGAACGCTCCGAGCAATCACACAGACGTTCTCGGTGCTCCCCGACATCGGACGAGCGAAGGGAGCTGACGACCTGTACTTGGTCGTCTCCCAGAGCGGCAAAGAGTACCTCGTTGACACCCGTGATTGGGCTTGCGAGTGCCCCGACGCTCGACATCGTGATGTTCGCTGCAAGCATCAGCGCCGCGTAGCACTTCACACGGGGGAACTCGACGTAGACGAGCTCGAAGAGCAGCTCGCGACGACGGCTGATGACCTCGAATCCAGTGCCGCCGAGCTGGAACAGCAAGCGCAGGAACTCGCCGAGACCGCCGTCGAACTCCATGACGCGATAGAGCGGCTGGAGGAGGTGGCATAATGTCGCGTCAACCCCTGGGTTCGACCCCCGAAGATGCCCATCGAGGGCCTTCCATCACGGGGAATCAGGCGGGCCTCTCGACGGAGACGGTCTATCGAGGGCAACGGGATCCGACAGCCCCAGTGGGTGAGGAGGTTGAGGTCACCGTCGATGGTGAACCGCTGGACAAGCGATACGATCTGCTCAGCGCCAATCCAACGGGGTTCGAGTTCGGTTACGGTGGTTCAGGTCCGGCACAGTTGGCGATAGCGATACTGGCCCACGCCTACGACGACGAGTTCGCTTGCGAGTGGTATCAGCGGTTCAAGCGAGAAGTAGTCGCGCAGCTTCCAGAGGGTGGCTGGGTGCTGACGAAGGACGACCTCGATGCCTGGCGCGAGGGGATGGCCAGCGATGCTTGAGCGGTTCATCTGCTTCCAGATCTGGTGGTTCCGCCGTTTCGACCCAGTATTCCGATTCATCGGCCGCAAGACGGCGCGTGAGGAGTTCATCGAGACAGCGATCGAGACGAGCGAGGAGAACATCGAGCGAACGGCGGGGGCCCTCGGCATCGAACTGGAAGGTGATGTGTGATGGAGGCGATCAAGGAAATCCTCGCCTCGCTCGGTATCGAGTCCATTGAGGAGATGACCGTCAACGAGAGCTACACGATCGAAGTATACGGTTATGAGGATCTGACCATCGAGAAGATCGGGCCGAGTCGGGTCAGCGTGGCGCACCACTACGTTCAGAGGGGAGATCTGATGTCCGACCCCGAAATCGTGTTTCACATCGATAACGGAGAGTGGCGACCGGTGCGGTACACCCAGCATCCGGGGATCCATCAGCACAATCCCGCGGGGGTCGATGTCGAGGACTTCGTGACGCAGTGGTGTGAGAACATACGAGAGCAGGGCTTCGTGGACGCGGCGAAGGAGATGTCAGAAGGGTGCTGACGTTCACGAAACACGATACGGCGACGTGCCCAGACTGCGGGACTATGCTGGTCTATGGAACGAAGGAAGAACCGGCTGGCTGGAAAGTATACTACGAGTGTCACGATTGCTGCGGCTGGGAACGGATGGCGGGTCGGGTATCGCTGGCTGAAGTCGAGCATCGAGACGACGTCGACGAACGCGCCCGCGAGATGGGCGAACAGTGGGCTGGACCGTAACGATCAGGAACCCGTCCATCGATGTTTTCGATAATGAGACGGTTCGAGGTCGGTGATCGCGTCCGCGTCGACATCCCCGACCGTGATGACCCCGACTTCGACCGCTATCACGGCCGCATCGGGGAAGTTGTCGAGGTGATCGAGGACGACGCTGGCGAGCACACTGGCGACGAACGAGACTCGTATCTGTTCGCCATCGAGTTCGAGAACGGGGACACGGAACACTTCCGCTGGCGAGACCTTCGACCGGCACCGTTGGAATAGCGATGGAACTCACCAATCGCGAGCACGAGGTTGTTACCAACGTTTACGGCGACGAGATGCCCCACAATCTCCGGGAGATCGAGACGGAGGAGCTGGTAGCGGTGCACGACAGGGTCTCCAAGGCGGTACAAGCCTCATACGAAGACGACGATGTGGACAGCCTCGGCATCCATCTCCCACTGGAGGAGAAGATCGTTCAGGTGCTTCAGGAGCGGCTGGGATCAGGGGTCGATCCTATCAAGGGCTTCGAGGAGGAGCCGTCCGTTTTCCGTGAGTTGGTAGTGGACTCGCTTCCGCCCTTCCGGTTCTCGATCAGCCACCTCGATCATCCCCTCGTCTTCTAACTCGCCGAGTACGTCGTAGATGTAGCTCTGGGTGTAGTCGATGTCGTTGTCTTTGTCGCTCGCAATGTCGTAACCCGTGATCGGTTCGTTATCGTGGATGTAGTCAAGAACTTGGACCTTCCGCTCGTCGACGAGTGCCATCACTTGACGATTACAGAGGGGTCGGGAAAGCCGATGTAAGCATATTGATAGACCGGTCTAAAAGTTAGACTTGTTCAGTAGTTTGATATTGATCGCGTTGGATGGGCGGTGCATGGAAGTGTATCTCGTGGAGCAAGATGACATGAAACGAGTACCTGAATCCGAACTTGACACGGAAGCGAACCTCGAACAACGACTGGTACGGACGGATGGAGCCAAAATCGGCGAAGTCGAAGTTCTCTACGTTGGCCGTCAGGGGAGTCCCGGGGAAGGCGGCATCTTCGACATCCTCGGCGTTGACGAGCGGGGAGATACCGTAATCGTGGAACTCAAGCGTGATCGCGCCCCGCGGGACATCGTTGCACAGGCGCTCGAATACGCCTCTGAAATTAGGAACGTCGACTACGAGTATCTCGACGATCAGTACCGCCAATTTCTCCGCGAGGAGCAGGGCCACACCGAGCCGAACGACATCCTGAGCCTTCGCGAGGCGCACTGCGAGTATTTCGACCTCGATGATGTGCTCTCCAAACGGGAGTTCAACAACGAACAGCGGCTCGTAGTCGTCGGAACTGACTTTCAGGACGTATCACTCAATATGGCCGACTTTCTGCGGGAACACGGCGTCGATGTCGTGGCCGTCGAGTACTCGACCTATCGGGATGAGAACAAAGGTATCGAACTGCTCACGACCGATGGTGTCCGCCGTCCGTTGAGTGAGGAACCGACCGGGACCGTCACGAGCACGTCAGACTCCGAGGACTATTCGGAGCTCATCATCGCCGTTAGAGATCATGTTTTTCCGCAGGTCAAAGACGAACTACACTTCGAGGACGCTGAACGGATCGCAAAGCCGACGCACAAGCGTTCTATCGGATTTGGATCCGACCATCCGGAGCATCCTGGACCGCTGAAATACGGGATGCAACCGCGCATTGAGGAACAGGGTTTGGTTCGATTTCGTGTGAACCTCTGGAACGCAGAGCCAGCCCAGCATGAAGAGCTTCGACAATTCCTTGCCTCGCACGCCGAGTCACTCGATGGGTACACCTTGGCTGAAGACGACACACAGTCGATGGGCATTCTGACCAAGGATGTCGAAGTCGACGGGGACGAGATCGAGGTGAGCGAGATGGCCCAGGAGTTGGTTGATCTGATTGATTACCTCCATCCGAGAGCCATCGAGGAGTACGCAGACCACGAGCTGTTCGGGTAGGCGACGACGGCCTGTTCCAACGGTCGGGGTGGTTGGTTGGGTGTATGGACGGCGTAGAAAGGCATCAGACGGCGTTATGTCGTCACGGTGCGCTCCAGGTGGGATTGCGCATGGTCGGGCTGTCCGGCGTTAGGGCAACCGCGTCAGTCGGATCAGAGGCCGTGCGCCGGCCAGGGGTTGGCCGTAACCGCCTTTTCCAATATCGGATGTGTATGTATGTGTGCCCCCATATGTATGTGCGTGCTCCTACACCTCCGAGGCCCGGAACCGGATTTTGATTCTGTCGAGACTATGCCAACAGAATCGATTGCTCGGGCATCGGGGGCAAGGTAGCAAACCCACCGCCGACTGAAGGTGACCTACCAAAATATATGACCCCGGTCTTCCATGTCCTTTGGTATGGCTTCGGACTTTCTCGAATCTCGCTCCGGCCGTCCATGGGCTGATGATCCGGCTGGCAGCGATTTCGAGTTCTATCAAGGCAATGGACCGAGCGCGCTGGAGGTCATTGTCGTCGATCACGGCGAACGACCGACCAAAGAGTTCCTACAAAAGGCGTACAAAGAGCGACGCGGTGGACGGGTTAACCCGATCCTCGTCGTTGCCCTCTACGACGATTATGCGGGGCTGTGCGGGCCGAGTGGCGAAGAACCACCAGTCTACCGGGATGTCGACCGCGGGCAAGCAGATCGGGTCTGTGACACCGCTCTCGACCAGCCTGACCGACACGCGGCCCAGCGGTTCCTCACCGAGATGCTCCCGCAGCTCGACGAGGAGCTGACCGGGCTACGGAATCAGGGTCTTCTCTCGACGCACGAGCTGAAGGTTGGTGTCCCCGAGCGCGACGATTGGGAAGATGCAGCCGAACAGGCCCGCCAGGCTATCGACGACGATCCCCGCGAGCTGATCAAAGGCCTCAACTTCGAGATCGACCAGCTCACCGATCAGAGCTACGTGTTAAAGGACACCAGCGACGGCCACGAACGTGCCGTAGCGATGTTCCTCCAGGAGGACGAGTCCTTCGATCACGCGCAAGAACGGTTCGTGGGCCAGTCGCCGGTGGCCTATGCGCTCAACGAGGCCGACAAGCGCAACCTCGAATACGTCATCGGGAACAGTGGCGATACACTCCGACTGTACACGACGAATCCGGACGCTGGCTTCGGCTCGCGCGGACGGACGGACACCTACGTCGAGGTGAACACGACACTGCTCGCTGACGAGAAAGCGGCGTACCTCTGGCTGTTGTTCTCTGCGAACGCCCTCCGCGACGACGGGACGCTCCACGACATCATGGAGCGGTCAAAGGACTACGCCGCTGATCTCGGGGCGCGGCTCCGCGAACGCATCTACGACGACGTGATCCCTGACCTCGCGGAAGCCATCGCCAAAGCACGTGATCTCGACGATCCGACGAAGGAAGAGCTTGATGAGACCTATCGGATGACGTTGATACTTCTCTATCGACTTCTGTTCATCGCCTACGCCGAAGACGAGGAGTTCCTCCCCCGGCGTCGAAACGCCCGGTACGACGAGAACTCGCTCAAGCGCAAGGCCAAGAATCTCCACGACTTCATTCAGGACGGCGGCGAGTTCGACGACTCGTTCTACGACCACTGGGACGACGTGATGCACCTCACGCGGGCGGTCCACCACGGACACGACGAACTCGGGCTTCCCGCCTACGACGGGACGCTCCTCTCCGAAGACCCCGACATATCAGACGCGGGAGCAATGTTAGCGGATCTCCGGCTGAACAACGCCGAGTTCGGTCCCGTGCTGTTTCGGTTGCTCGTAGACGAAACCGAGGACGGTTTCCAGGGACCAGTAGACTTCCGCAACATCGGCGTCCGGGAGTTCGGCGTGATCTACGAGGGACTACTGGAATCGGAACTTTCGGTGGCCGACCAGCCGCTCACTATCGACGACGAAGGCCACTACGAACCGGTCGATACTGACGGCCAGCAGACGCTTGGTGACGATGACGTGGTCGTCGAGGAGGGAGAGGTCTACCTCCACGGACAGTCTGGAGAGCGAAAGGCGACCGGTACGTACTACACGAAAACGCGGTTCGTTGAGCACCTATTGGACCACTCGCTGGAGCCTGCGCTGGATGACCACATCGACCGGATTGACCGACTCCGGGAAGAGGAAGGCGAGAACGCCGCCGCAGATGCGTTCTTCGACATTCGCGTGTCCGACATCGCTATGGGCTCTGGACACTTCCTGGTGGGTGCTGTTGACCGGATTGAATCTCGACTCTATAAGTATCTCACCGAGAACCCGCTACCACCGGTTGAAGAGGAACTCGATAATCTGGAAGACGCCGCACTGGAGGCTTTCGACGATGAGGAGTACGCACCGCCAGTTGAGCGGGGACAACTTCTCCGTCGTCAGGTCGCCCGACGGTGCATCTACGGTGTTGACCTGAACCCGCTTGCAACCGAACTTGCGCGCCTGTCGATCTGGGTTCACACCTTTGTTCCAGGGCTTCCGCTGACATTCCTTGATTACAACCTCGTGACTGGCGACTCGCTGGCTGGGATTGGGACGCTTGACGAGGTAACCGACATCCTTGACGTAGAGCAGTCGTCGCTGGGGATGTTCGCGGGTGGTCAGAGCGTGATGAACGAGATCCGGGACGACATCGATCAATTAGGGAGCTTCGCGGATGCCAGTGCCGAGCAGGTTAAAGAGGCACGTGAGACGCGGGAGGAGATTGAGAAGAAACTGGAAGAGGTTCGGGCGCGGTTCGACATATTGGCGGCGTCACGAATTGATGACGAGATCAATACAGACCCCGTTTCGGATACCAATATCGACATTACGCAAGAGGAGTGTTACGAGCAAGCTCAGGATATACTGGCGTCCACTGATCCACTACATTTCCCGGCGTCTTTTCCAGAGGTCTTTGATGGTGATGGATCGGGCTTCGACGTGATTGTTGGAAATCCACCATGGGAGAAAGCGAAGGTAGAGCGACACGAGTTCTGGGCAAGGCACTATCCCGGTCTCCGTGGCCTCTCATCAACAAAACGAGAGGCTCGGATTGATGAGCTGGAAACGGAGCGACCAGATCTTGTTCAAAAGTTGCAAAAAGAGCAAATTGAAGAAGAAAAGAGAGCAAAAATCCTCACAGAAGGCCCTTATCCTGGAATTGGAAGTGGAGATCCAGATATGTATCTCGCGTTTAGCTGGAGATTTTGGAACTTAGTTCGAGATCAAGGGGCTGTCGGTGTGGTCTTACCACGAGGCGCGTTTTCCAACGCGGGTTCGGAGCCTTTCCGTCGAAAGGTGATGGAAGAAGGCTCGATACAAGATCTCACATTCCTGAAAAATCATTCGAATTGGGCTTTTGAGGGAATGGAACCTCGATTTACTATAGGATTATTTAGTTTCACGAAGGGTGAGACGGAGGGTGAGAAGACTGTCCCTATTAGAGGGCCGTATCCTGACGCTGAAAGTTTCAATAAAGGTGTTAATGAACCTCCCTATTATTTCAGCGTGAATGAGGCGAAAGGTTGGACAGATAAAGCATCATTTCCGGCACTTCCAGCCAATTCAGCATCAGTGGGAGTATTTAAACAAATGTCCGATACACCCCCTCTGGGTTTGAACAAAGAAGGTTGCTGGAGAGCAAGGCCAACGTCTGAGCTACATACATCCCAAGATAAGACGAAGGATGATGGAACCCGACTGATGCATTTCACAGACGATCCAGACGAGGATTTCTGGCCAGTATATACTGGAAAATCTTTCAACATCTGGAATCCTGATACTGGAGAACGATATGCATGGGCCGATCCTGATGTTGTCCTTGATTACATTCAGGAGTCACGCGAGAACTCGTATCAATATGCGGGTAAGAGATCAGCATATTATGAAATGGACGAAGATTGGGTGTTTGATGAGGACACACTGACATGTTTAACACCGAGGGTTAGCTTTAGAGACGTTGCACGGGCAACTGATAGCAGAACAGTCATCCCTTGTCTGGTTCCACCTAATACATTCTTAGTTGAGAAGTCCCCATTCTTCCTTTGGCCGAGGGGAACTGAGCAGGATGAAGCATATTTACTCGGTGTATTAAGTTCTATTCCGTTGGATTGGTACGCCCGACGTTTCGTAGAAACGGGGCTAAAATACTATCTGGTTAATTCATTTCCTATACCTCGACCAGGAAAAGATAGCACCCTTCGTAAACGTGTCATCCAGTTATCTGGTCGTCTTGCCGCCGTTGACGATCGGTACGCGGACTGGGCCGACGCAGTTGGAGTGGAGTACGGTCCACTCGACGAAGACACGAAACAGGAGAAGATTTACGAACTGGACGCCGTCGTGGCACATCTCTATGGCCTCTCCCGCGAGCACGTCGAGGTGATCTTCGAGACGTTCCACGACGGCTGGGACTACGAAGAGCGTCTGAACCGCGTCCTCGACTACTATGCCAGCTGGGCTGACCGACTCGATCTTGACCATGCCGACCGCGAAGAAGAACGCGCGGCGGGAACGCGAAACGATGACTGAGCGCCCACAGTTCGTCGATAACCGCAACGGAAACACGCTCGCCCGCGCTATCGACGAGTACCTCGACTACCTCGATGGCCATCTTGCTGACGAGCCCGACCTCGACGTAGTAACAGGATACTTCAACCCACGCGGATACTTCTCGATTTCAGATGGCCTCGAACACGTCGGACAGGTTCGTCTCCTCATCGGTGCTCAGCCCGATCAGGAAGGCATCGAACGCTGGCGACAACCCGAGGAGCCACGTGGTGAGGCCTACGAACGCCAGCGCATCGACGAGGCTCTCCAATCACTCGATGAGAATCTCGAACGCGACCGCAACCTGCTGGGTTTCTCCCGCGACGTTGATCAGGGACTTCAGGAACTCGTTGACTTCCTCCGAAGCGACCAGGTCGAGGTTCGCCGCCACGAGGACAAGTTCGTCCACGGGAAGGCCTACCTGTTCTCGGACGCAGAGGGTGTGATCGCTGGCTCGTCGAACTTCACCGGTGCGGGACTGAACTCGAACCTCGAACTGAACCTTGGCACCTACGACCCGCACGTCACTGACCGCGTCCACGACTGGTTTGAGGAACTGTGGGCCGCCAGCGAACCGTACGATCTGGCCGCCCTCTATGAAGAACGATTCGAACCCTATCGCCCGTACCTGATCTACCTTCGGGTGCTCTGGGAACGCTACGGTGACGAACTGGCCGAAGAAGAGGACGAAGACGGTGGGATCAATCTCGTGAACTTCCAGGAAGATGCTGTCAGGCGGGCCAACCGCTTCCTCAAGCGACACGGTGGCGTCATCATCGCAGACGAGGTCGGCCTCGGGAAGACCTACATCGCGGGTGAGTTGCTCCACCAGTACGTCCAGGAGAACCGCCAGCGTGCGCTCGTGATTTCGCCCGCCTATCTCCGAGACGGTATGTGGGAACAGAAGGGACCTGAGTGGGGAATCCAGTTCGAGACGGTCTCTTACGCCGAACTTCGTAACGAGAGCCAACTCGGTGGTGACAGGAACGTACTGGATCTGGACGTGGACGAGTACCAGCTTGTCGTCATCGACGAAGCCCACGCGTTCCGCAACCCTGGTACGCAACAGTCTCACGCCCTTCGCACGCTCCTCCGTGGTGATCCACCGAAGGACGTGGTCATGCTAACGGCTACGCCGGTCAACAACTCGCTGTGGGACCTGTACTACCTGCTGAACTATTTCATCCGCAACGACGCCGCCTTCGCCAACGAAGGCATCCGGTCGCTCCGTGAGCGGTTCAAAACGGCCCAGTCCGAAGACCCGTCGGATCTCAGCCCCGATATGCTGTTCGACGTGTTGGATGAGACGACTGTCCGCCGGACACGCCGATTCATCAAGAATCACTACGAGGACGCGATGATGCCCGACGGCGAAGGCGGATCTGTCCGTATCAACTTCCCCGATCCGAACCCCCAGCGCGTCGATTACACGTTCTCGGACACGCTTAGTGACGACTACTTCCGCGATGTTGCACGGGGCTTGGCCGCCGGAGAACACGAGGAGTCAGAGCTGACACTCGCCCGCTATCGCCCATCATACTACCTCGAAGGTGAAGAGGACGCGTCGGAACTCTCGCTTGTGGGCCTCCTCCGAACAGGTCTGCTCAAGCGGTTCGAGTCCTCCAGTCATGCCTTTGCCAACACACTCGACCGGATGATCCAGCAAAACCGTGCCGCGCTCCGGCTGATGGATGAGGGGTACTTCCCCGACCCCGACGCCATCGACGAATGGGTCGAGATGGATAGCGACGAGGCGATGGATGAAGCACTCGGAGAAGCCGCCGATGGTCGGGTTCCACTGTCAGCCGCCGATCTCGATCCAATACGCCTCCAGGACGATTTGGAGAACGACATCGAGATACTCGAACGCTGGCGGGACGGCGCACGGAGTGTGAGCCGCGAGGACGACCAGAAGCTCCATGCCCTCCGTGAGACCCTCTCCGAGGTCGTTGAGCGAGCGCGAGATGATGCTGAGGCACGCGAACTCGAAGACAAGGATGTCGAGGCGGCGTTCCAACGGAACCGCAAGGTGCTGTTGTTCTCCTACTACGAAGATACGGTGGACTGGATCTACGAATATCTTGAGGAGGTCGTAGCGGAGGACGATGAACTGTCGTGCTACGAGGGACGTATCGCGGCGGTGGTTGGTGATGGTGCGAAGTACGGAGTAAGCCGCGAAGATGCGGTTCACGGCTTCGCACCGAACTCCGGGGACGCGCCGCCGGACGCCACCGACGAGTACGACATCCTGATCGCCACGGATGTACTTGGCCAAGGTGTCAATCTCCAGGAAGCACGGACGGTCATCAACTACGACCTCCCGTGGAACCCGATGCGGGTGGTCCAGCGGAATGGGCGCATCGACCGCGTGAACTCACCGCACTCGGAGATCTACCCGATCACGTTCTTCCCTGAAAATCGTCTCGACGACCTCCTGGAACTCGAACACCGGGTACGCCAGAAACTCACACAGGCCGCCCGATCGATTGGCGTGAGCGGTGGCGTCATCCCCGACATGGAGACGTTGAATCAGAACTTCGCGGAGCGCGTCGAGGACATCGGCTCGATCCAAGAGGAGGACAGGGATTTCTACGAGGAGGGCGGCGGGACTGCGGCCGCCTACTCCGGTGAGGAGTACCGACAGGAACTCCGCAAGGGACTGGAGACACGGGAAGACCAGGTCACGTCACTTCCGTGGGCGGCTGGCTCTGGGTTTGAGGGCGACACGCCTGGATACTTCTTCTGCGCTCGGATTGGCGAGGAGGTGTTCATGCGGTTCCTCCCCGAGGAGACGGATGAGGAAGATGACGAGATTGTCCAAGACACGCTCACCTGTCTCAAGCGGATCGAGTGTACCGAGGAAACCGATCGTATGCTTCCGGACTCGATGCGTGACCGCGTATACGACGCGTGGGAGACGGCCCGTTCGGACATCTACACGCAGTGGCAAGAGCAGACCGACCCGTTGAACGTGCAGCCCGACATCCGGCGGCTGTTCCGCGAGGTCGCCCAGCACCTTCGGGAGAACTGGCCGGACGACATGACCCAGGACGAGCTTCAAGAGACGGTCGAGGCCGTCGAGGCTCCGTGGGGTCGTCGGTACGAGCGTGAACTCCGTGAGATCTACGAGGATGAATCCCTTGCCCCGGTTGAGAAGTCGCGTCAGCTCGTCGAGAAGGTCGAAGATCTGGGTCTTCAGCCGTTCGAGGCCCCCGATCCACTCCCGCCGATTCAGGAAGACGAGGTGAAGCTGATCTGCTGGATGGTCGTCGCGCCCGAAGAGGACGAGGAGGAAGATGATCGGCCACAATTGATGTCACAGGTGACATTCGGTACGTAGTTCTAACATCAGCCAAGGATCGGAGCGAGGTCTGTGTAGGAGTCTTCAAGGATTTCCCCGTTGGGTGGGGTGCCACGGTCGGTGCTAATTTTCCACTGTGACTCGTCTTCGGTGTTATAGATCGTAAACTGACCAGAGTGCAACTCGTCATCGGGGACAATATAGAGTTGATCGACACCCGGTCCAAGGAATACATGAATCAATTCTCCGCGATCTGAAAGTTGATCGTTAACGTTCCAGCTTCCACCCCAGAACTGGAAATCCACGTGGTAGTGGATCCAGATGATCTTGGTGTCGGTATCCGTATCCACCTTCCACGAGCTTCGACGGAGCTTTTCTATCCTGCTGACTTCCTCCCGACCCCCAAGCTGAGACAAAAATTGGTCTTTCCGTTCCTTTGCGGAGTTCGTTGTTTTAGATTGGGCTGTAGTTGACCCCTCTTCTGCACCTTGCTCCAGCAGTTCTTCATGTCCAGCCTCCTTGATGAGCTGCTGAATTACATCGTCAGGGCTATCAAACGTACCGCCAAGTTCGTTGATTGCTGTCGCCGTTTCATCCGAGAGTCGGACGCTTCTCGACATCTCATCTGAGTGTATGAGTGTGCGGAGTAATAAATCTCTCGGAGAGTTTTAAATACTCGTCTGAGTTTTGCAGATTTGGAGGGGGCTCGTGCCAACAGCCACCAGGGCCACGGCTCCGATCGGCCCGAGAAGCGTCCCCCACGATTTTAGCCTCCGGCCACTTCTTCGCGGATATGACGTTCAGCGTCTCGTGGCACACGCTCCTCGACGAACTCGACGATCTCCCCGAGGGAGCGACGCTGATCACCCCACTCTCGCACAAGCGATTTCGGGTCACCAACGTGCAGGAGCAACGTGTCATCATCGACTTCGAGGATAGGGACGAGAAACGACCACTCCAGCGTGACCAATTCGAGACCCTGTATCGGCGCATCACCGGCGAGCCGGACGGCTTCGAGCTTGACCGACTCCCACCTGACGCGGATCCGTACCCGGCGGTTTTGAGTCTCCACCCACGGTTCGAGATCGACGAGGACGCGGGCGTGATCATCGAGAAGGATGGGCCGACCACCAGCCAGCTTCTCGATGCCGAACCCGCCAATGAAACCGACGAACGGTCAGAGCCGGACTTGGACGTGTATGCGGACGCGCTGTTGCTCGTAGACGCTCTTGAGCGCCACGACGTGGCCACACTGTCAGAGATGGAGACGGACGCGCTCGTGAACCTATACACCCTACTCTCGGACGTCCAGCGCAACGCCAACGACCTCCGTCAGGACGTAGCTGACGTACTGCTGAACCGGCTGCATCACGACCGGCCCGTGAGCGGCCCCTTCGGGTCTGTCCAGCGTACGACGCGTCGGAATCGCTCGCTGAAAGACGAGGATGAGGTACTGGCGAAGCTGGAGGCCGAAGGAATCGACCGTGAGCGGGTGACGGGTATCGACCGGAGCAAGGTCGACGACGCCTTGGAGGTCACTGAGCTGGCCGAGAGCGACGTCTACGACATCGAGGAGAGTGAGTACGTCCGCAAGGCCGACGTCGACGAGGAGGTCAAGGAAACGCGTCTCCAAGGCCTCAAGGAGCAACTCGCGGCGACAGAAGGTGAAGAAGCTGAGGAGCTACGCCAGGAGATCGAGGACCTGGAGGGCCGTATCGACGAACTCACCAGCTTCCGAACGGGGGCGGAGGTTCACGAATGACTGTCACGATCAAAGTACCGCCGCGATATGCTCGGCTTGCCCGTAAGATGGCGAAGGAACGAAACCAGTCGTTCGAAGAAAACGAGGCCTGGAACAACGAGTCGGACACCTGGGGTGTAGATCCAGAAGAGCGAAACTACCGAGGCCTCAT
This sequence comes from Halalkaliarchaeum desulfuricum, assembly GCF_002952775.1. Classification (NCBI taxonomy): domain Archaea; kingdom Methanobacteriati; phylum Methanobacteriota; class Halobacteria; order Halobacteriales; family Haloferacaceae; genus Halalkaliarchaeum; species Halalkaliarchaeum desulfuricum. Next base: position 2,307,783 of record NZ_CP025066.1, on the reverse strand, counting down.
GGGTGAGTTCGCGTTTGCAGAGTACGCCGATCTGGTTGTAGACACCTCAACCAGCAGGTGGGGCGACGGAGGAAAGGACTTCGCTGCGGAAATCAACGGGAAACCCGCTGACATAGACGTGAAAACGTCAAATAAAGAGCCGAAAGCACTGATGGTCAAAGAATACGCGGTCGATGCAGACTACTATGTCCTTGGTCATCTCGACGGGTACGAGGTAACGTTCTTCGGTGGGGCGTGGAAAGACAGCATTACGAATGGAGTCCGAAAGGAGTCTCCATTTGGCCATGTCAACTACACTCTGGGTATCGACTATCTGGAGCCGTTGCCGGAGCCAGACAAGGTGACTCTACGTCGATAGCGGTGACGTATATGGACGTAGGGGGAGATCGAGTGGACTGTTTGACTATCGGCTTGCAGTGCCGGGATTATACCGCCCTGTACTGGATTTTCGATTCCGGCCCTACGACATTAGCTCCTGCGTTAATCCGACGCTGTAGGGGCGGAGTCTCGGCTGTCGCTGTGACGTAGATATTTTTATAACTCTTGCCCCCATTTTGCATCTCGTCGAGGGAAGAAACAGGCGTATTTGGGTGTCTGAGGGCCGTTTGAGCAGGTGGGGCTTAGGACGCTGTCCCATAGGGGTCCGCAGGTTCGAATCCTGTCCCGCGCACTTCTCGGCTCGACCGAATGGGAGAGCCGGAAGTGCGCCCTGGAGGATTCGAAGTAGAGAAGACGCGCGCAGCGATGCGAGCACGTCTTCGCGTGGTTCGAATCCTGTCCCGCGCATGCGAGGTCGAACGAAGTGAGACCTCGTGAAGCGAACGGCGACCGCGGGGAGCCGTGAGCCCGGATTTCGGGCGAAGCGACGAACGAGCAGGCACGGATTCGAACCCTGGAAGTCACAGCCCGGAACGGCCGAGCGAAGCGAGGCCGCAGCCCGGACTGTCTTCCTCTGGTTCGAATCCTGTCCCGCGCATGCGAGGTCGAACGAAGTGAGACCTCGTGAAGCGAACGGCGACCGCGGGGAGCCGTGAGCCCGGATTTCGGGCGAAGCGACGAACGAGCAGGCACACGCCTTTTTATTCGCCCCGTCATCGGTGCGAGTATGACCGAATATCCCACTGACGATAGCAAGCCAACAGACGGAAGCGAGACGACGTACGCCAGTGACACGATATACGCCAGACACGCACCGGTGTTCGTCCTCTGGGCCTGCCGGGAGACGGGCATCGTCGATACACTACTCGAGGCGCCGCGGGAGCCGACGGAGGTCGCCGAAACGACTGGCGTCACCGAACGCGCGGCTGCAGTTGCGCTCGATGCCCTCGTTGCCCTCGGCTTCGCCGAAGAACGGAACGGCGAGTACCGACCCACTGATCGGCTCAGTGCGTTCGACCCGGAAACGCCCATCGAAGAGCGAGGAATCCTTCCACACCGGCTAGATTCCCTGGAGAAATACCTCGCCCTCCCGACGGCGATGAAGGGCGGCGATCGGCCGGGGTTTTCCGAGACGGGGCTCGAAAACTACGCCGCCGGAATGGCTTCCGTCGACGGGAGCCTCCTGCGAGCAGCGGTGACGGCCACCGAACACGCTCATCCCCGCCCCGATTGCGTCCTCGACGTCGGGGGCGGCATCGGCCGGTTCGGCACCGAGTTCGCCCGGCGGGGCGCCGCCGTCACGCTCGTCGACCGCCCCGGCGTGATCGAACTCGCACGCCAGCACCTCGAGGGATCCGACGTCGAACCGGTCCCGGGCGACGCACTCGAATCGCTGCCGGATGGGTTCGACCTCGCATTCTGTGGCCGGTTGACGGTGGGGTTTTCTCCCGCTGAAAACGAACGGCTGTTCGAGAACGTCTACGAGGCACTCGATGCGGGCGGCACCGTGGCATGCCTCGAGTACGTCAGCGGGAGATCCAGCATTGCCCCGATGTTTGCCGTCCACATGCTGGCCATGTCGGAGACTGGAGGTACGTACACCGAGGAGCAGTATCATACCTGGCTCGGACGCGCCGGATTCGTCGATGTCGACGTGCGAGACGTTCCGGGTACCGACTGTCAACTTGTGATCGGACGCAAGCCCGAGTGACCGTTTCAGGGTGACAAAATTCGCCTTTCTGGACGCCGATCAGTTCGACGAAATATTTCGAAGGAACGGTTCGCAACTGCAGCAGACATCGACCCAATCGGCGACTGGCCGACGAACTTTCGGACGGCGTTACTTTCAACCGGGTGTAAATTGAGATATCGGTTTTTCCGGGGATAATTATTTAGACCAGCTTTCATTATGAAGGGTATGTCGGATCCAGACGAGAGACGCGACCGACAGTACCTGTCCGGCAAAGAAAAACGACCAACTGCGTATCGTTCGGGGGACGACGACAATTCACACGGAGGAGACAAGATATCACAGGGGCACAATACGACCAGCTGTGGCTGTGGCTGTGGGCGCGATCGGAGCCTCCGTCCGACTCGGCGGCAGGTGCTCGGTGCAGCTGCGGCCGGCATCACTGCTTCCACGTTCAGCCTCGGCGCGGCGGCCGACGAGGACGACACCTACACCATTGTCCACGACCTGCACTCTCACAGCGACGTCGGGGACGTCGGCGAGTCAAACATCGCCCGATACCAGACCCTGATCCAGGAGCACATCGCGGATCGGGACGACGCGCTGTTCGTGACGACCGGCGACGAACTCGGCTCGTCGCTCATCTCGTTTTTCACCGAGGGACAACACAAGGTCGACTTCATGAACGACATGGGGATCACCGCCGCCGGCGTCGGCAACCACGACTTCGACTACGGGATCGACGCCACGTTCGAGAAGTTCGAAAACAGCGAATTCCCCTGGATCACGTCGAACCTGAAGACGCCCGACGGCGACCAGCTTCCCGACACGGAGCCGTACCACATCGTCGACGCCGACGGGATCCGCGTGGGCATTTTCAACGTGGTGCTCAGGGGATTCCACAACATCACCAACTATCCCGACGAATACGTCCAGGAGGATCCGGTCGAACGGGCCGAGGAGATGACCGAGTACCTCTACGAGGAGGAGGACTGCGACTCGGTCGTGCTTTCCTCGCACGTCAACCACGAGACGCACTACGAGATCGCGGAGGCCGTCGACGATCTCGACGCGATTTTCGGCTCTCACTCCCACATCACGTTCGACGAAGCGGACGTCCACGAGGGAACCGCAATAAGCGAGATCGGCTACGCGTACGCTCACCTGGGCGTGATGACTCTCGATTCCGACGGGGACCTCGTCGATTGGCAGCGGATCGACCTCGACGAGGAGATCGATCCGGATCCGGTGTTCAAACAGCGACTCGTGGACCTCCACGAGGAGATCGACGAACAGGTGAGCCAGCCCGCCGGACGAACGGCGTACGAACTCGACGCCTGGGGTGGAACGAACTACTCCCGCGAGAGCCACATGGGGAACCTCATCACCGATGCGATGCTGGACTATTACGACGAAGCCGACGTGGCCTTCCAGAACGCCGGCGGGATCAGGACGAACGACACGTACGGTCCCGGAGAGCTCACGGTCGAGGACATCCTCTCGATCAACCCGTTCGACAACGAAATCGTGCTGTTCGAGGCGGAAGGGTGGCGGATTCGGTCGGCGCTCGGGGAACTCGGCCTCGTCGACGTCGAGGAGGAAAGCTCCAGGATCGACGCGCTACCGGGCGCCACCTTCGGCGCCCAGCAGGGGCAGCAGGTGGCGGGGATCCAGTACGAGTGGAGTGGTCACGAAGAACCGGAAGTCCACGAAGTGTACGTGGACGGCGAACCGCTGCAGGACGACGAGACGTACACCGTCGCCACCACCGACTACATCAAGGACATCGCGAGCGGATACGAAGCGTTCCACGAAATCCCCGAAGAGGACGTCATCGCCGAATCGGGCACCCGCTACGGGCCGGCAGTCGTCGAGTATCTCACCGAACAGGGAGTCGTGGAGCCGGCGATCGAGGGTCGGATTCTCAGGGTGGACGAAGAGGTCGGTGCAGAGTCGGGACTCGAGGTCGACGGGGAGGCGGGAACGGTCACGATTCGGTTCGAGACGCCGGAACACGCTCTCGGGATCTATCCCGACACGTTCACAGCTATCACCGAACATCTCGGGGGTTCGCCGGTCCGTGCCAGGGACGTAACCGTAGACGGCGAGGAAGTTCTCGTCACGTTCAGCCACAACCAGCTACTTTCGTTGGCGACCGGACCTGGAGACGTTTCGCTACGCGTGTTCGGTGGCTTCGACCCCGACAGCGAAGCGTACGGGTACGAGGACGAGGAAGGAAACCTCCGCGAACTCCCGGTTTCCGCCGGATACGAGTACTTCGTCATGAAGGGTTCACTTGAGGACTCGGACGGACTGCTTGGCCTGGACGACGAACGCGCTGACGTCGGTGAGGACGAAGACGACGATGGCGAGGAGGATGGTGACGCCGGTGACGAGGACGAGGACGAGGACGAGGACGAGAACACAGGTGAGGGAGACGACGGAGAAGACGATACAGGCGACGATTCCGACGATGACAACGGCGAGGGTCCGGGAGATGATCCGGACGAGGATGCGAGCCTCGAAGTCCCCGGGTTCGGTCCGCTGGCCGCTCTCGCCGGAGTCGGCGGCGCCGGAACGTACGCCTACCTCCGAGTCGGTGACGAGAAAGACGACGTCGAGGAGTGAAGGCGGGGTCGCTGCCGATCCCTGCGGGGTTCGTCACGGTAACGGTTGCACACAGATAAAGCGGGGCGAGTAAAACGCTGTTCGGTGTTTCCGGCAAGGCAAGTCGATTTGGCCGCCTCCACAAAATTTATGTTATGTTATGACATACCAAGATTCTGTACGGAGGTGGTGATACACTCTATCGACAACCCCAATCCCACAATCCACTCGGAACCGCTCCCGAACGTATCCGGTAGGTCTGTCATCCTTTTCAACCCCAAAGATACCCCGAGCCCGAGCAAACCCCCACAGATCCGTCGGGCCGAACTGACACTGCATCGAACAACCCGGTTCATTCTCCGTCACAGGAGTCGTTCTTCGATCGTATCGATACTGACAAACCCGCCATCCGGCTCGTAGGCAGCGAAGTTCGTGAACAGTTGCTCGGGCGCATGGTAGAGGTCGTCCCTCGTCAACCCGACCACCTCCATCCCGATCACCCGGCCGTCGAGATCGAACACCGGGCTCCCGCTCGTGCCGCGGCGGCCCGGAACTGTGGCCCTGTACAGTTCGTCCAGATCAGTCTCCTCTTCTTCCCCCTCGAACGTTCCCACCGAACAGACCCAGTCTCCGACATTGTATGGATGGCCGACGCTGAACAGCGTGTCTCCCGGGGAGACGTCGTCGATGGTCCCGAACTCGAGAGCGTCCTCGAGATCCATTTCTGCGGAAAGTACCTGTGTGTCGATTCTGTCGTCCGCCCGCCGTGCGGTGTATTCTGTCGTCTCACCGGATTTGGACTCCAGGAAGGTGGTCTCCGTTGCGCCCCCGATTACGTGTTCGGCAGTCAGGTAATCCCGACCGTCAACGTAAAATCCAGTTCCGACCGAGCCATTGGCAACGATGAGGACGACCGAGTTCCGCAGCTCGAGGGCAGCCTCGATCGCCGTCTCGATCTCGTGGTCCGGGATATCCGCTTCCGGTTCGAGGGTGGCGAGACGGTCTTCGAGGTCCGATTTCGTCCGCTGTAGCTCGTCGATCTCGCTCTCGAGTTCCTCCAGGCCCTCCACTGTTTCTGCATGGGTCGACCGGACCTCTTCGAGTTCCCGTTGTTTCTCTTCCAGTTGTGATTCCACCGCATCGAGTTCGGTTTCGAGCTCCTCGATTCGATCCTCCTTGTCGGCGACGACGACCTCTAGCTCTTCGGCTTCCCCTGCACGCTCCTGGAGGGTATCCAACTGCTCCTCCCGGACTACTGTGTAGCCCAGACAGCCGGCGGTCGAAGCCAAGCCAGCGGTGACTGTGGCCGACAGAAAGGATCGCCTGTCCATGTCGGAATTTCCACCGTGCCAGATAAGAAACTTGTCTCAGATATACTCTCGTGAGAATACCTCGGTCGGGTGGTCGATATCGGATAGACGACTTCCCTGGCGTGATTAACCTGAAAAACCGAGTGGGACCGCCGAGATTCGAACTCGCCAAGACGGTCCTGCTCGCTCCCGTCGGTCGCTGTGCGGGCTGCGGCTTGTCTGCTCGAATCTCGGCTCTGCCAGCATTTGCTGCTCGCGAAGTAGCTCGCAGCAAAATAATGGGACCGCCGAGATTCGAACTCAGGTCCGACGCACCCCATGCGCCGAGGATACCGCTACCCCACGGTCCCGCACGTCGACAAACGAGAGTACATCAATTAAGGGCTTCGTTTCGTGGGGGCTCCCTCCGGCGGACAGCTTCTCCTTTTTACGATCGTTCTACAACGAGATCCCCATCGTCGCGAACGGCCATGCTCGCGACGGGATCCCCTTCGAAAACCGCCAGTCCCTCGTTTCGCGAAATCACGTAGCCGTCGTGCTCCGTCTCGACGACGTCGATCCGTTCCCCCGTCGGCGTGACGAGATCCGCGACGGGGTCACCAGCTGACAGAACGTCACCCGACTCCACCCGGTGGCGAACGATCCCGGCAGTTTCCGTCCGCGGATGCAGGGCGCGCCGGACGTCGTACTCGACCGGTGGAGAGACTGCTCTAACTCCGGCAGAGGATCGGTTGACGGACGTCGGTGGCGCACCGTCGAACATGTCGAATGCATCCATCGCAGCGTGAATCCCCTCGATGCCGGCCACCCGAATCCCTTCGTCGACGACGCTGTGCCCCCCGAGTTCGACCGTTACTGCCGGGATCCCGGCACCGTTGAGCGCGGCACCGGCCGTAGACCGCTGGAGGTTCTCCTCGAGGTACTCCGCGGCCGGATACTCCCTGACTGTCGGAAAGCGAAACGCAGACGCGATCGTTCCGACACGGTCGGACAGTTCCTCAGCCTCGTCGCTGTTCCGGAGGTCACCATACAGCACCCGATCCCTGATGACAAACGGCAGCGAGTCGATCCGGGCAGTGTGGAGGTCGATCAGCCAGTCCGCCGAATCGGTGATCTCCTCGAACAGCAATCTGTCGATCCGCTCTTGCGTGTTCGGGGGCCGCTCCGACTCCGACTCCGGATCCGGAAAGCAACGGTTTGGGTCGTGATCTCCGTAGTATGAGGTTCGGGTGTTCCGACGCAATCCGGCCGGATTCACCACCGGGACGCATATCACCGTTCCACACAGGGGTTCGGTGAGTTGCTCGTTTACGGCGTCCTGTGCGACGGCGACGCCGGTTGCCTCGTCGCCGTGGACCCCCCCGGTGAGCCACAGCGTGGGGCCGTCGACCTCCCCTCGAGCGACCACAATTGGGAGCTGTTCCGTCCCGCCGGTCGGCAGTCCGGTGACCTCGAGCCAGCCGGTGTCGAACTCGCCGGGAGAGATGTCGATGGTCCCGATCTCCATACGACGTCTCCGACCTCCCTGCTTAAAAACCGTCCGCGGGATGAGGCGGAGGGGATACAGGGAAGGGGATGCGATGCCGGGCGGGGAATGCGTGCGCCAGGAGGATCACTCGTCGACGACCAGGACGCGGAGATCGTTCACGTTGGTTCCGGTTTTCCCGGTCTTCAACAGCAGATCCCGTTCGTTCAGGGCGTCGTAAGCATCGTTGTCTGCGAGGGCTTTCATCACTGCCGCTCTCGAAATCGCGTTCGGATCGACGATCCCGCCTGCGGCGTCGGTCGGCCCGTCGAATCCATCGGTGTCTGCGGCGGCGACGACGATCGATTTTGGGCCACCGTCTGCCAGTTCCCCGGCAGCGGCGAGCGCGAACTCCTGGTTCGGTCCGCCTCGGCCGTCACCCGTGATCGTCACCGTAGTTTCGCCACCGGAGACGACGACTGCCGGCGGAGAAACCGGGTCCCCTGTTGCGGCGATCTCCTCGCCGATCGCGACGAACGTCTTTGCCGCCTCCCGAGATTCACCGCGGATCCGCGAGGAGAGCAGTATCGTTTCGTACCCCTCCACTTCAGCGCGGTTCCTGGCAGCGTCTGCGGCCGTGTACCCGTCGGCCAGCACATGGGTCGTCACGCGATCGAACGCCGACTCTCCGGGTTTCGGTGTTTCGGAAATCTCGCCGGCTGCGCCGCGCTCGAGTCGCCCGCGAACTGATTCGGGGACGGCAAGATCGTACCGATCCAGCACGTCGCTGGCGTCGGCGTATGTTGTCGGATCGGGGACGAACGGCCCGGAGGCAATGACGTCGAGATCGTTGCCGACGACGTCCGAGACCACCAGCCCGACGACTCTCGCCGGCGTTGCAGCCTCCGCAAGCCGGCCGCCCTTCACGGCCGAGAGGTGTTTTCGAACGGCGTTGATCTCGTGTATCGTCGCCCCCGCTGCGAGCAACGCGTTCGTCGTCTCCCGGAGATCCGACAGGGTAACCCCCTCGGCTGGGGCCGGCAACAGCGCGCTCCCGCCGCCGGTTATTACCCCGAGTACGAGCGTGTTCTCGTCGGCCGCCGTCACGAGATCGAGAAGTTCCCGGGCGCCGGCGACGCCTGCCTCGTCGGGTACCGGGTGAGAGCCGTACCGAACCTCGACACGTTGGAGATCGTGGCCGTCGAGTTCCGTGTCCTCGGATGTCCCCCCAGGACTATCGAACGTCCCCTCGGAACCCTCGGTTTTCCCCCTGTGATCCCGGTCGGTCACGATTACGCCACCGGAGAGACGGTGGCCGAGAATCTCCTCGAGCTGCGCTGCGACCGCGACCGCGGCCTTCCCTCCGCCGACAACGAGAATCCGGTCGTAGCCCGAGAGATCGATCGTCTCGATTGTGTCGTCGACTGCCGACGGACCGACCTGCAGTTGCGACCCGGATCGAGAGACCGCCGAACCCGTGACCGACCCGGGATGGGCAGCGCGGATCCCCGCCTCGAGACAGTCGAGAGCGATCCCGTGTGCCGGGGAGCGTCCCTGTTCCTCCCGATTATCGAACATGGCGAAGCGGACGTGCTCGTCTTTGATAAAAGCGCCCCACTCGGTGGCCCAACAGCCACACCTACATGGTCGGATCAACTCGAACGAACGCGAAATCCGGATCGGGGACGTTACGAAGGGGACTGGGATGACGGTGACAGCATAACGATCACCCACGCCGCTGGCGACGAGATCAGGGCCGACAGGATCGAGATCGAGATACAGGGCGCCGAGACCATCCACGGGGAAGAGGTGTTCGCGCCGACATCGTGAGCGCGGGCGCAAGCGCGACTATCCAACACGAGACTGTAACATGAGACTGTAGGCAACATGAGACTGTAGGCAACATGAGACTGTAGGAAGTGGGAAAACCTGGGCGGACGGATCGACCATACGGATCGTCTGGCACGGTAGCGCCAGCGAAACCAGCGTACTCAGTTCCGGGACGATTCCGGGATGAGCCCCCGGTTCCCGATCGAAAACCGAAACCCGTACTGATCACTCGATCGTTGCGATAACTCGTTTGTCGGGAAATATCTGCGTTGATAATTCGACGGACGCTTTTATGTAACGTCCGATTCCCGTTTCGATCGCGGCGTCAGACGAGTTCGGCGTTTTACGAGCCGTTGCGCGAACGATGGGCTCGATCGAGCGGTCGTGTTCCGTTCGGGAGGATGAAACGATCGTCTCGGCGACATCAGCCGGGACAGGCGTGTGACGCCGCGGTACAGCCAGCCGACCGTTACGAACCCCGACTACTAGCCACCCACGGTACCGCGAGCCCGACCCGTCAGCCCGACCCGCGGTACCGATTCCTGCCACTGTTTCGTATCGTTCAGGATCTCGATCCATCCGGAAGACATTCTCTCGAAACAGGATTCCCCCGATTCCGGAGCTCTCCCGGACCAAGATTTCTGCCGGTCCGGTCGTCACGACTCGGTGGCTTGAAAAAGACAGCGGCCGAAGAACAGGCGATGGGAAACGCCGATCTCAGAGCGCTCGCGTCGATCCGGGAGGTGACGTTCGACGAGCTCGAAGGAACCCTGGTAGCTGTCGACGCCCACAACTGGCTGTACCGGTATCTCACGACGACGGTGAAGTTCACAGACGAACGCGTCTACACGACTGGAGACGGCAAGGAGGTTGCCAACCTGATCGGAATCGTGCAGGGGCTTCCGAAGTTCTTCGAGCACGATCTGACGCCGGTGTTCGTCTTCGACGGGGGCGTCACTGAGCTCAAAAGCGACGAGGTACAGCGCCGCCGAGAAAAACGGGAGTCGGCCGAAGAGCAACTCGAAGACGCACGGGATCGGGGCGACACGATCGCGGCTGCACGGCTCGAAGCACGAACACAGCGACTCACCGACGTGATCCAGGAGACGACGCGGGGGCTGTTCGATCGGCTCGACGTCCCGTACGTCGAAGCACCGGCGGAAGGAGAAGCCCAGTGTGCGTACATGGCGCGGATCGGCGACGTAGATTACGCCGGGAGCGAGGACTACGACACGCTGCTTTTCGGGGCACCCCTCACGCTCAGACAACTGACGAGCTCCGGCAATCCGGAACTGATGGACCTCGAGACGACGCTTGCTGAGCTGGATCTCACCCTCGAACAGCTCGTCGACGTCGCCATCCTGTGTGGCACCGATTTCAACGAAGGGATCTCCGGCGTCGGCCCGAAAACCGCCGTACGGGAGATCAAAGAACACGGCGATCTGTGGGGAGTTCTCGACGCACGAGGCACAGAAATCCCCGACGCAGAGCAGGTTCGACAGCTGTACTTCGATCCACCAGTCACGACCGAATACGAGTTCGACGACCCGATCGACCCCGACTTCCCTGCCGCGAAACAGTACGTAACCGACGAGTGGGAAATCCCGACCGACGAGGTAGCCCGCGGGTTCGAACGTCTCGAGGAGGGACTCACGCAGACCGGACTCGATCGGTGGACGTAACAGACGATTCTCCTGAGGGATCTGTCGGGGGTGTGCGACCGGTCGACGGTCGATTTGACGCGATCGACTGACGGTCGATTTATACGTTTGGGAACAAACCACACGCTATGAACGCCGAATTCGATTTTTCGGATGACGTGGTGATCGTGACCGGCGCCTGCGGTGCGCTGGGCAGCGCAGTCTGTGAAGCGTTTCAACGGGCAGGGGCGACCGTGGCGGCGATCGATGTCGTGGACGTCGAAAGCGACGATTCGCTTCTGGAGCTTGCGGACGGAATCCACTTCTACCAGGTCGACCTGACCGAGGAAACCATCGTCATCGAGACTGTTCAGGGGATCGCCTCCGAGTTCGGCGGGATCGACGCGCTGTGTAACGTGGCGGGCACCTGGCGTGGCGGTAACCCGGTGGAAGACACCGACACCGAGCTTTTCGACTTCCTGTTCGACGTCAACCTGAAAACCATGTTCCTCGCTTCGAAACACGCATTGCCCCACCTCCAGGAATCGGAGGGAGCGATCGTGTCGGTGTCGGCACGCTCGTCGCTCGAAGGCGGGAGCGGGGACGGAATCTACAGGGCGTCGAAGGCTGGCGTTCGGCTGCTCACGGAAACGATCGCCGAGGAGAACACCGGGGTCGTTCGCGCGAACGCAGTCATGCCCAGCGTTCTGGACACGCCGATGAACCGGGAGATGATGACCCACAGCGACGACTGGGTGGATCCCTCAGACGTCGCACAGGTGATCTTGTTCCTCTGTTCGGACGCCGCCCGGGTTACGAGCGGCGCTGCGGTGCCGGTGTACGGCGAGGCCTAGACGGCTATCGCTCGGGGCTAACGCTCGAGATCGACCGTGTAATCCGTCGCGATCCACCCGTCGGGGTTGTCCGTTTCCGAAAAGAGGAGTCGGCCGGGAGCAGTTCTGACAGTACAGATTTCTGGCGCCGTCTCCGTCGGTTCCCGTCCCTCAGATCCGTCGGTGGCGTCCCCTTCGGGGACGTCGCGTGTCCTCATACGAAGGATTAGGTGGGACTAAACTAATAGGGGTTTCGGCGATTCCCGCGACCCAGTACAGCTTGTCGTCCCGAATTCACCGATCCGTCGATCGACGCGACAGAACTATGGCCGGGGAGGTTGCGCTTGCTGGTATGACCGAGTTTTCGACGCGAGTCGAGGAGATCTCGATAAGCGGGATCCGCGAAGTGTTCGAGGCGGCCGGCGAAGGCGCGATCAACCTGGGGCTGGGACAGCCCGACTTCCCGACGCCGCCCCACGCCAGGGAGGCGGCCGTGGAGGCGATTCGAGCGGGGAGAGCCGACGCGTACACCTCGAACAAGGGGATCGAACCGCTGCGGGAGGCGATCGTCGCGAAACACGAGCGCGATCAGGGGCTCGACCTCGATCCCGAACGAGTGATCGCGACCGCAGGCGGCAGCGAGGCGCTGCATTTGGCACTCGAGGCGCACGTGGAGCCGGGAGAGGAGGTCCTGATTCCGGATCCGGGATTCGTCTCCTACGACGCGTTGACCCGACTCGCCGGCGGGACGCCTGTTCCGGTCCCGCTCCGGGAGGATCTCACCATCGATCCGGCAGCAATCGAAGCGGCGATTACCGACGACACCGCGGCGTTCGTCGTGAACTCGCCGGCCAACCCGACCGGCGCTGTCGCAAGCGAGACGGACGTAAAAGAGTTCGCCAGGATCGCGGACGAACACGACGTCCTCTGTCTCTCCGACGAGGTGTACGAGTACACGATATTCGACGGCGAACACTACTCGCCCGCCCAGTATGCCGAGTCGGACAACGTCGTGCTGGTAAACGCGGCCTCGAAGCTCTACTCGATGACCGGCTGGCGACTCGGCTGGGTCACCGCCTCGAAGCGACGGATCGAGCGGATGCTCCGGGTCCACCAGTACATTCAGGCGTGTGCGTCCGCACCTGCGCAGTTCGCCGCAGAGGCTGCACTGACGGGGCCACAGGACGTTGTCGACGAGATGTCCGAGTCCTTCGAGCGTCGACGGGACGTTCTGCTCGAGGGGCTTTCCGAGGCGGGTATCGACTGTCCGACTCCCAGGGGTGCCTTTTATGCGATGCCGAACGTACCGGACGGGTTCATCGAGGAGTGTCTCGACCGCGGAGTGATCGTCGTTCCCGGAGAGGCGTTCGGAGCCCACGGCGCCGGATACGCCAGGATCTCCTACGCGACCGACGAGGAAACGCTCCGGGAGGCGATCGACATCATGGAAAAAGCAGCTGACGCGGTGCGGTGACCGTCCCATGCGGTGTTGATTCCGGCTCGCCATCGAACCCGGGTCCCGCGGGAAGGGGCTTTTTATAATCTCGGACGAAACCACCGGTATATGATATCGCTGGACGAGGCCGTGACTGCCAGACTGGAATCACACGGCGCTCGCTTCGAGGTGCTGATCGATCCGGACGCGGCGCTTGCGATGAAACGCGGCGAGTTCGAGGGCGATCTCGAGGACGTGATCGCCGCCGATGACGTCTTCGAGGACGCCTCCCGAGGGGACCGTCCCGCGGAGGACGATCTCGAAACCGTCTTCGAGACGACCGATCCGATGGAAATCATCCCGCAGGTCGTCAAAGACGGCGAGATTCAGATCACCGCCGAACAGCGCCGCGAGATGCAAGAACAGAAGCGCAAACAGCTGATAAACACGATCGCCCGCAACGCCGTCAACCCACAGATGGACGATGCACCCCACCCGCCCGAACGGATCGAGCGGGCACTCGAGGAGGCGGGCTTCCGGGTCGATCCAATGGAGACGGTCGAAAGTCAGGTCGACGAGGCGCTGGAGGCGCTCCGACCCGTGCTCCCGATCCGGTTCGAGGAGATGACCATCGCCGTGCAGCTCCCGCCCGAACACGCCGGTAGCGGCCAGGCGAAGGTTCGGGAGTTCGGCGAACTCGAGCGGGAGGAATGGCAAAACGACGGCTCGTGGGTCGGCGTCGTCACGTTCCCGGCCGGATTGCAAAACGACTTCTACGATCTGGTCAACGAGGTGTCCAGCGGCGAAGCCGAAACCCGGGTCATCAAGGACAAAGGCGAACTCGGAACCAGGTGACCGACCGGTCTCAAAAGTGGAGCCGGGAGCGGGCGCGAACTGCGCCGCACTACATGATAAATGATAACGTTCTTCGCAGACGAGCGGGTAGTACGACGACGTCATGGACACCGAACCCGGAGGCGAGATCGTTCACGAACCCGACCAGGAGTTCGTCGAGTCCACGAACGTGTACGCCTTCATGCAGGAGTACGGCATCGATGACTACGAGGAACTGATCGAGAGAACCACCACTGACGTCCCGGGCGTCGAGGAAAGCGGCGTCGACTGGTTCTGGGACGAACTCGTCGACTACCTCGGAATCGAGTTCGACGAGCCCTACCACGAGGTCCGGGACGACAGTGACGGCCCTCAATTTTCGGAGTGGTATCCCGGTGGGAAATTGAATCTCGCACACAACGTCGTCGACCGCCACGCAGACCTCGGTTCGGAGACGCGAAACAGGGTGGCGTGTCTCTGGGAGGGCGAGGGCGGCGAGGTGCGGAACCTGACGTTTCACGAACTCCATCGCGAGACGAACCGGGTGGCAAACACCCTGGAGGAATACGGGATCGAAACGGGAGACACGGTCGGCCTCTACATGCCGATGGTTCCGGAGGTGATCCCGATCCTGTACGGCTGTTTCAAGGTGGGCGCGATCGCGGTACCGATCTTTTCCGGGTTCGGGGTCGACGCCGTCTCGACCCGAATCGAGGACAGCGAGTGTCGGATCCTGTTTACCGGGGACGGGTTCTACCGCCGGGGCGAGCCGATCTACCTCAAGGAAACCGCAGACAGGGCGATCGAGGACGCCGGACACGTAGAGCGGGTAATTGTCTACGATCGTCTGGGGTCCAGAGAATCGGCAGCCACGGAGGAGGATACACCGACGATCCCCTGGAACGACCGCGACAGGTGGTGGGACGAGGCGGTCGGCTCCCGATCCGACGAGTACGACACCAAGTCACTTCCGTCGGGACAGGAGTCGATGCTGCTGTACTCGTCCGGAACGACCGGGCGTCCGAAGGGAATCGTCCACACACACGCCGGAGTCCTGGTGCAGTGTGCAAAGGAACTGTACTTCGGATTCGACCTCAAACCGGCAGATCGGTTCTTCTGGGTGAGCGACATCGGGTGGATGATGGGGCCGTGGACGCTGATCGGGACCCACGCCTTCGGCGGAACGGTGTTCATCTACGAAGGCGCCCCGGACTATCCCGACCCCGACCGGTTCTGGGAGATGATCGACCGACACGGGATCACCCAGTTCGGGATTTCCCCGACGGCGATCCGGTCGCTGCGGAAGGCGGGAGACGACTGGGTCGAGGGACACGACCTCTCGTCACTCCGCTTGCTGGGATCGACCGGCGAGCCGTGGGACCCGGAATCCTGGCAGTGGTTCTACGAAGAGATCGGCGGCGGAGAGACGCCGATCATCAACATCTCCGGCGGGACCGAGATCTGCGGCTGTTTCCTGATGCCGATGCCGATCCAGCCGCTGAAACCGTGTACGCTCGGCGGCCCCGGGCTCGGGATGGACATCGACATCGTCGACTCCTCCGGGGAGTCGGTCGCCGACACTCACGATCGTGGATTCCTGGTGGCTCGAGACTCCTGTCCATCGATGACCAAGTCGCTGTGGTCCGGCGACGAGCGGTACCTCCGCGAGTACTGGTCGAGCTGGGAGAACCTGTGGGATCACGGCGACTGGGCCAGGAAAGACGAGGACGGGTTCTGGTTCCTCCACGGTCGGGCAGACGACGCGCTCAACGTGGCCGGACGGAAAGTCGGTCCCGCGGAGATCGAGGGCGCGCTGATCGAACACGACGCGGTCAACCAGGCGGCGGCCGTGGGCGTCCCCGACGACACGACCGGGACGGCGGTGGTTGCGTACGTAATCCTCGAACCGGGAGAAGAACCGACCGAGGAACTCAAAGCCGAACTCAGGGAGGCGGTCGGCGAGGGGCTCGGTAAGCCGTTCCGTCCCCGCGAGATACTGTTCATCGAGGAGTTCCCGAAGACCCAGTCAGGGAAGATCATCCGTCGGGTCATGGAGGCAGCCTACACCGGTGAAGAACTGGGCGACCTCTCGAGTCTCGAGAACCCGGATGCGCTGGAGGAGATCGAACGGAAGACGTGAGGTCACTCCGGTCGTTTGTCCGGGCCCAATCGAGATCATTCAGATCCCCAAAGGTACTTGACAGCGGACGTATGAGAACCGATATGGTCCCCTCCACGCGAAGCCTCCAGCGGAGAGACGTCCTCCGGTGTACTGCGGGCCTCCTTGCGATCCCGCTTGCCGGCTGTCTCGGGGATTCCGAATCATCCGACTCCGCCTCGGAGATTGGCCCTGATCCGGAGAACGTCATCACGGACGTGACCGTCCTCTCGCAGCGACTCGAAGTCGATATCGAACGAAGTGAACAGATTGTCACGTACGACGAAACCCACGAGGACGCCGACCGTCGATCCCTCAGACTCCCGTACGTTATCGACGAGGAACACGTTCCTCTCCTCGAGTTCGATCGAGAACTACCTGACCACCAGCGGGTCGATCAGTTCCTTCGAGAGACGGACTACGACGACGCCACGGTTCTGATCGAGGAGTCCTCGATATCCGGGTGTCACCGCCACCGCCTCCAGTACGTTCACCGTCGTCCCTCCGGGGACCGACTGGCACCACAGTTCTGTTCGGTCATGAGGGATCCCTCGGTGGACTGTTCCACCGACGTAAACCATTATCAGATAACGTTCATCCGTGCTCCCGTGGCATACGAGTCACCGCCCAGCGGGTCCGGTCGCGGTTGGAGCAGCCGCTGTGACCTTCCGCCGGACCATCCCGCCAGTGACGCAGAGCCGACCGAAGTCGGAGGTGGCGGCGAATGAACCCGTCCACCGGAGCGGCCGAAAGTGCGTCCGATCGAGCGCCGTCGAGACGTGCCATACTGGCGGGGGTCGCAACGGGTGTGTCGTCGCTTACCGCAGCGTTATCTGGCTGTCTTTCGTTCCCAGACGGAGATCCTCCGCCGATCGACGTGACGGACGAGGAGTTGCACGAGGTCGCCGCCATCGACGTCCCGGAGGTGTCGACCCGGCTCCCGGTGTCTCTCGACGACGAACCGGTCGAAGCGGGACGGGATCGGATCGAGTCGCTGCTGGAGCCGATCCCGTCGGACCTCACGGCGGAAATTCCGAACGAGGCCGTCCGGGACTATATCGTCGACTATCGGCAGCGCGCCCGGGAGCGAATCGTCGAACTCGAGGACGTCGATCACAACTACGACCGGCTTTCCACGCTCGGGCGGTCCAGACGCGATGCTGCGGAGGCGGAAGGTGCCTACGCTGCCGCCACCGCCGGCCGCGTCCGCGAGGACGTCTACGAAGCAGTGGAATCCGTCGATAGACGGCGCCGGGAAGTAGACTCCAAACTCGTCCGGATCGGAGATGTTCCCCACGAAGCAGTGCTCGTGTACAACACGGTAGAGGGGCGTCTCGACAGTGTCGACGGCGGTCTGGACCGTGTCGACGACCAGTCGCCGCTCACCTCCGAGGTCGAGGCGGTTGGTGAGGCCGCCGGCCGCCTCGAGTCGTCGAGAGCGAACCTCGAGATGGCCGAACACCTCATCGAACGACAGGAGCAGGTCGGCGATGCGGCTCTCGATGGAGCGTTCGAACGGGCCACTTCGGAGTTGCTCGAAGAGATGGATTCGCACGTGGCGGATCTCCCGCCGGCGGATTCCGATCCCGAGGAGGTGTTCGCTGTTCCGGTGGCCGGAACCCCCCGGGAGATCGTTGTCGATGGCGTCGGTGGATCCAGCGTGCTCCGGGTGATTCACCGGACCCGCTCGCGGGTCGACGATTACATGGAAAACGATCGCGTCGCCCGGGCACTCGTGGCCCTGTACGAACTCGAACACGAACGGCGGACGTTCGATCGACTCCGGGATCGGATCGATGACGGGGGGCTCGATCGTCCCGACGACGTCGAAGCGGTGGCCGAGACCAAGCGATCGGCAATCGAGGCGATCGAGGCGGCTCTGGAGGGAGACTCTCATCCATACCTGATTCGAGAGCGGCTCTCAGCGAGCCTCGCGCCGATCGGCCTGGCGGATCGGGACATCGACGAAGGGCGATACAGTTCCGACAGCGGTGCCGTCTACGCGATGGGACACTACGCAGTTGCGGGTGAGCGTGCGCGAGCGCTCCCCGGGGCTGCAGACTGGTTTGCAGACGCGCTCGAATCGGCGTGAATCCCACTTCTCCCACCTATCTCACTGGTCGGAAAATGGTTCGTCGTACTCCCGGTACTGATCCATCGCCCCGGGTTCGGTGATCGCGTCCACGATCCACGCTTCATTTTCCCCCGAGTGGTCCTCGACGAGTCGACGGAACTCCGCGACAGTTACGGGTTCGTCGAGTTCGTTCAGTGCCCGGAAGACGTCGAACAGGGTGTGTTGCCCGTCGCTCCCGTTTCGGATCGCAGCGTCGACGGCGTACAGTAGCCTCGGTCCCCTCGTGTAATCGACGCTCTCGCCGTTCCAGGTGTCCGGGTCCGACAAGGTCGCGTCCGGATGCTCGGAAAGCGAGTCGAGTCGACTGCGGACGTCGTCGTCCGTGACTTGTTCGTACTGCTCGGCCATGATCCGATACGAGAGGTATTCGGCGCTGGCTTCGGTGAACCAGATCATTTCGCTTTCGGCATCGTATCCCTGGCGGAGATGGACGTACTCGTGGAGCCACACGCTACCGACCTGGCCGTCCCAGAACTGTGGGACAGTCACGTATGCGGTGCCGTCTTCGTAGGTCGCTCCCCTGTGCGGGAGCGCGTCCGGCGCGAGGACGATCGTCGTTTCGGTGCCGTGTGGTCCCAGATCGTACGGAGAGATGAATTCTGCGAGGAAGTACGACTTCCGCTCGGGATCGGCGTCTATGCCCGCAGGGACGACGACGGTCACGGTCGCGTTTCCGGCGTCTCTACTGGAGACGGAGAGGTTTCCCACGAACGCGCGATCGCCGACGGTCACGACCCCGGATTCGGGATCGTCGGCTGCAGCTTCGAGCGCCGGCGGCAGGTAGTGTCTGTCGACGACGACCCATCCCGCCCTGTCGTCGACGAGCCGGGGATCTACGTCGTCGACGACGACATGATCGAGACTGCCCGACTCCGTCCGATAGTCGATGGTGACTGTTCCGTCGTCGCCCGCCTCGACGGTCGGACTCGGCCAGTCGGGTTCGGAGTCGTCGAGGAGGGTTCCCGGCTCGACTGCCGCGAACGGACCGCCGCCAAGCGCGGTTGCGACGATCGCGACGACTGTGGCGAAAACGACGACCGAAATCACTATC
Source organism: Halalkaliarchaeum desulfuricum (assembly GCF_002952775.1). Lineage (NCBI taxonomy): Archaea > Methanobacteriati > Methanobacteriota > Halobacteria > Halobacteriales > Haloferacaceae > Halalkaliarchaeum > Halalkaliarchaeum desulfuricum. The sequence continues at coordinate 2,288,418 of NZ_CP025066.1, read as the reverse complement.
CGTGACGGAGGGGCGGATGCCCGGAGCTCTCCACCGTCTGATTCGGACGGGACAGTCGTCTCCCCTCGCGTCATCGCTCTCGTGAACCGTTACCGGCAAGTCCGAATAAGCGTTGGCCCTTCGGCGATGGAATCTGACGTAGGCGGCTATCTGTCCGATCGAATCGGCCGATCACGTGGACCGCACGAGCGGATAGCTCGCCCAAAACAGGGTCACCACGATGTAGATCGCACCGACGATGCTCGCGACGTTCGTCGCCCCGAAGAGACCGATCGCCGCGACCCACGCAAGGCCGGCCGTAAACGCCGTGAGTCGGATGGTCCGTCGCTCGGTTTGCTCGAAGTGTTTCCGAACGATTCGTCTGACTGTGTCGGATCGGGACACGCCGGCGTGGGACGCGTAGGCGTCTATTTCCTCCAGTGTGCTCTCGGAGAACTCTAGTTCGAGTTCCCTGTCAACTGTACCCTCGACGTCAGTCGGTTCCACTGTACCCCCGCTTGGCTCCGATCCCGTGTTTGCTGTACTCATATATCGTTCGAATAACCTGCGCCCCCGAGTTTGCTCGGCTGACCCATTCGATTCCGCACCCCTCTGTCGGGTTGATTGTTAAGGTCAACCATGACATGCGATACTCGGAGATGACATATAAAAGATGTACACGATAGCTGGATTCTGGAAACGCGACCCCCGTACGTGACCGCCACTGGAGAAGTGGCTGTTCGAGTCAGATCCCGTGGGTATCCGGGGAGGTCAGCGAAGCAAGCGCGACTGAAAAAACTGAATTCTCACTACGCCGGTTGAGGGACCACTCAGCGACTCAAGTACCCACCGTCGATGACGAGCGTTTCGCCGGTCGCGAACGACGCCTGTTCGGAGGCGAGCCACAGCACGGCGTCGGCGATCTCCTCGGCCGTCCCCAATCGCTTCATCGGGTGGAGTTCCTTGGTTTGCTCCAGCAGCTCCTCGTCTTTCGTCACCCCGGCGTCGTCGAGCATTTGCGTCTCGATGTACCCCGGACACACCGCGTTGACTCGGATCCCGTCGGTCGCGTGATCCAGCGCTGCGACCTTCGTGAGCCCGACGACTCCGTGTTTTGCGGCGGTGTACGCCGGTGTCCCCGCCTCACCGGCCTTGCCCAGGATCGACGCCGTGTTCACGATCGCTCCGCCGTCGCCTTCGAGCAGTACCGGAATCTCCGTTCGCATGCAGCGCCAGACGCCGGTGAGGTTGACGTCGATGATCCGTTGCCAGTCCTCCTCGGTGATCTCCTCGGTCGCGTCGAAGGTCCCGCCGACCCCCGCGTTGTTGAACGCCACGTCGAGTCCCCCGTACTCCGCGGTGGCCGTCTCGACCATTCGCTCGACATCGGCGTCCACAGTGACGTCTACCTCGGCGAACGTCGCGTGGCCCTCCGTCTCCTCGGTGATCGTCGCGGCGGTCTCCTCGCCGCCCTCGACATCGACGTCCGCGACGACGACGTTCGCTCCCCCGTTGCCGAACGCGATGGCGGTTTCCCGGCCGATACCCGATCCCGCTCCGGTGACGACGACGGTCTTGCCGTCGAAGCTACTGTGGTGTGTCATACAGTTGAACATCATCGTATATTGTGATAAATGTATCTGGGAATACAGCCAATCGGGGTTCGGAGGTGGGCTTTTAACGCTCACCAGGTGTATCTACGCCTCGACGACTTCGAGGAAGTTCCCGTCGGGATCGCGGAAAAACAGGATCGACGTTCCGATCTCGACAGGTTGCGGACTGCTCAGCGGTTCGACGTCGTCGGGCAGGTTCTCGTAAAACTCCTGTAGGTCCTCGACTGCGAAGCCGACGTGTTTCGCCCCCAGCCCGTTGATCGCGTCGGCCCGACTGTCCACACCGGTGGGGTCGTACTCGATGAGTTCGACCCTGGCTCCGTTCCCTTCCAGGTGGACGAAGTCTCCGGAGACGCCGTCAACCCCGATCGCGGTCCCAATGCCGTCATCCGAGAGCGTAAACTCGTCGGCAACCGACAGGCCGAGAGTGTCCCTGTAGAACTCGAGGCTCGCCTCGAGGTCGCTCACGACGATGCCGACGTGGTGGACCGATAGTTTGTCCATGTCGGTACTCCTCACACCGCGTAGATAAAGCTGGGTACAGTTCCGGACATCGCTACCCACGCGGATCCAGCGCGTCCCGCAGACCGTCTCCCAGCAGTTTGAACGCCGTGATCGTGAGCGTCAACGCCAGCGCCGGAAGCCCGGAGACCCACCAGATCTGATACGCCGGTCGATCAGCACGCAGCTGTAGTCGACTCCCTATCTGGGCGTTGATCGACTCGCTTATGGTCGATCCCCACGAGTAGAGCCAGAGCTCGTGGAACCCGAGAAACGCCAGGCCCGCCTCGACGAGCACGAGAATCGCAAAGAGATGAAAAACTGCCGGCACGACAGTGTTCGTTACGTTCGGCAGAAGATGACGCTTTGCGAGGTACGACCCAGATGCGCCGAGGCTACGTGCGACCAGTACGTGCCCCCGTTCTCTTCGCTGCAAGGTCTCGCTGCGTACCAGGCGGGCGATCCCACCCCAACTGAACAGCCCGAACACCACGAGCAACAACAGAAGCGAGGGGCCGATAACTGGACTCTACGTTGCCGTACCGGCAACCCTGATTTATCGGATAGGTTGTAGTGAGAAGATGCTCACAGCCACTCATCGCCGATATACTCCAGCCCCTGGATCTCCTCTTGGGGGTATTGTTGAGAGACCGTGTGGACGATGTCTGCAACGTCTTTGACGGTGAGCCTTGCGTCGTGAATATACAACACTGCGCGGTAGTCTGATTCATCAACTTCGAGGACAAAATCGTCGTCGTAGGTGACGATTACTCGTTCAGTGTCGCAGGAATACTGCGCAATCGAATAATCGTCCGTTCCTTTCCCGAGCTCCGAAACGAAGTCCACATGTGCGACATCATGACCGTAGTTTTCGAGTCTATGATAGACTTCATGTTCGACGTTCTCGTCGAGGATGAGCCGATACCCCATCAGTCAGTGTTCGGGAGGCTCAAGCGATGAACGCCGCTTCGCTTCCTCGCCAGCTCGTTCGTGTCGTTTCTCAACCTGCTTCATCTCATCCGGATTGTTGTGGTAGTACGCGAGTGCCTCATAGACGTCAGCGATGTCCAGGTTATATCGCTCGGCTATCCGCTCGGGACTCAGTCCACGTTGCTCGACACGGACATACACGTCTCGAACCGTCACTCGACTCCCTTCGATGTGTGGCTCATTGTGTATTTTCGATTCCTTGCCAGAGACGATACGATACTCCTGTGTAGCCATTGAGAAAAAGTAGTCGCCGCATCGACTTTAAACCCTCTGCTGGCGTTGCCGTCGTAGTGAGCGAGAAAACGAGGAGATGGTTTGAGACACCTCCTATACGTTCGTCCTCTTCGTCGATGACGATTTCAGACTGATCTCCGATAAGCAGCACGCCCACCGTGGCGAGTCGTTCGGCACGGAACTCAGGAACCCGATTTCGTGACGCTCGCTGAGAGTTTCGGTATCGACTGGCAGGTCGTTGGTGGCCATCCCACTGCCTGTTTGGGAGGTGGGGTCTTGTGGATTACCCTCCTGAATCCGGCGCCTGAGTAGTGGTTCAACAAGATTTCTTGTAAATGCGTTCGCGTTAACGACCGCGTTCTAAAAACTCCAGTATCTCTTCATCTGGTGTCTGAAGTACCGTAAGTCGGTACTGACAGGCGAGGTACGCGACCGAATCGACGATTCGACTCTGCTGGCCGACCGCCAACAGGAGTCGTTAACCGTCTATACCGACGGCTTTCGGGCATACGAACCGCTTGACGAGGACGACCCATTCACTCGTGAATACGTCGTCCACGGTGACGGCGAATATGTCGATGGAGACGTCCACGTGAACACCTATGAGAGCCACGCGTCGCTGGCGCGACGGGGGCTCTCGCCGCATCGAGGCGTCTCTAAGGACAGACTCACACCATATCTCCGAGCGTTTCAGCTCCGCCGTGAAGTGTACAGAAAACCGGGAAAAGAAGCGCTCAAAATCATCCTCGAAACGGCGCTATGATTCACCAACAATCTGCGCCACAAGAGCGAAGCGTGGTTGAGCCAGGTTTTGGTTGGGTGATCAGAACTGCTCGACGACGTGTTAGAGAATGCTCGGGAGCAAAAAATACGTCCCGTGAGGTCATGCCGACCGAGCAACGTGTCCTCGCTGGGTTTATACCGGATTGTCCTTCTGACGAACCGAACCGTTCGTTGAGGTGTGGCACGTCACAGTCCACGACTCTTATCATCGCCTGAACCACCTGTTTGAGCCCGACCGCGTCCGGCGACAGGCGATCGCCTTCGATTAGCCTAGCGGAGTGTCCCGGCGCCGGTCGAGTACCCGAATCCAGACCCAATCACCAGCCGCCTCGCCCCCGACGGAAGCGACAGCTGCGGAAACGACGCCATCAGAGACACCCACGCCAGCGACAAAAGCAGTCGACGACTCGGACGGATTCTCGGGGTTGAAACTCCCTGGCCCAATTCTACTACCCATCAACTGGTGCCAGCTCGCGATTGGGGCGGCTTGGAATCACAGTGGTCGTCGCGTGTGGGGCGGTATACGCGACATTCTGTCTCCGGTGTTCTCACTCCGAGTTTCCATCAGGCAGTGCGTGAGTCGCCACCGCGGCGGCCGTAGCAGCGGGGTCTCGCCTTTGACGTAACTGATGTGTCTCATACCGTTGATGGTGAATATATCCCCGCTCGGCACGTAGGAGTATTCGATGGCACGGAGTGCGGCGAACGAGATCGATGGCCCTCGCGAGCGTGAGGACGCAAACGACGTCAACAACGAAACCAACCTGTCGACTCTCGCGCTTTCGATCACGGGTCTCACGAAGCGGTTCGGGAGCGGCGACGAGTCGGTGTTGGCAGTCGACGACGTGAGCCTGGACGTCAAGCGAGGAACGGTCGTCGGACTCCTCGGCCCGAACGGGGCCGGAAAGACGACGCTGATAAAATGCGCGCTGGGGATCGTCCTGCCCGATGCAGGGTCGGTTCGCGTGTTCGGTGTCGACGTCGGTGACGGACGCCGAGCGGCGTATGCTGACGTCGACGCGATGCTGGAAGGGGCACGAAACGACTACTGGCGACTTACCGTCCGGGAGAACCTGCGGTACTTCGCCACGATCCACGGGGTCGACCCTAACTCCGTTTCCGCACGCCACGACCGCCTCCTCGAGCGGCTCGACCTGACTGAGAAAGCGGACACGCCAGTCAGAGATCTCTCTCGAGGGATGAAACAGAAGGTGTCGCTCGCGAGTGTGCTCGCCGGCGGTGCGGATCTGGTCTTTTTGGACGAGCCGACACTCGGACTCGACGTCGAAAGCTCTCGGACGCTCCGGCGCGAACTCCGACGACTGGCCCACGAGGAGGGGCTCACGATCGTCCTCAGCAGCCACGACATGGACGTCATCGAGGACGTCTGCGATCGGGTCGTGATGATGGCCGGTGGACGGATCGTCGCTGACGATACGGTCGAGGCGCTGCTATCGAGCGCCACTCGAGAGACGATCCGTATTACGAGTCCCGACCTCGACGAGGCGGTCGTCGAAACTCTCAGAGAGTCGTTTGCAGTTCGACACGTCGAAGATCTCCACGACACCAGTCTGGCTGGGGATCACGCCCACGGCGATCGCGACGCGGACGCCGCCGTCAACGTGGGGGAGGGTGTCGGCTCGGACGGAGGCGTGGATCGAGACCAAAACCTGGTGGAAGAGCGACGGACCGTCCTCGAGGTGGATGTCGCCGGTGACGCGCTGTATGACCTGATGGAGACGCTCCGCGAGGCGGGAGTCACGATCGAAACGATCGATACCGTTCGGCCGGATCTCGAAGAGGTATTCGTCGACGTAACCGGCATGGAGGCCGGAGCGATCGACGGACGGGGGCGATCACCGTGACCAACGGAGCTGATCGGGCGCCCAGCACCCATCGAACGACCGCGAATCGAGGTGACTCGGCGGCCACCACCGTGTCACGATCCGACGATGACCCTCGACCGGCCACCTACTATCACCTCGCCAGAGCCGTCTTCTATCGAGAGTACCTGATCTTCGTTCGGTATCCTGCGAACGCCATCGGCGGGATCGTCGTCGCGCTGTTCTTTTTCGGCGTACTCTTTTACGGCGGGCAGCTACTCGCCGGGCAGGCGCTGACCGACTCACTCGAGGGGATCATCGTCGGCTACTTCCTGTGGACGCTGTCGATCGGTGCGTACTCGTCGGTGTCGAACGACATCGGCAGCGAAGTGCAGTGGGGAACCTTGGAGCGACACATCACTACGCCCTTCGGGTTTGCGCCGGTCGCCCTGCTGAAAGGCGTCGCAAAGGTCATCCGGACGTTTCTCACCTCGGCGATCGTGCTGGCGGTAATGCTGGTGGTGACCGGCACATGGCTTAGCATTGATCCGATCACGGTCGTCGTCGTAGCGGGATTGGCGATCACCTCCGTACTCGGCCTCGGATTCGCTGCTGGCGGGATCACGGTTTTGTACAAGCGAATCGGCAACTGGCTCAATCTCCTGCAGTTCGGTTTTATCGTGCTGATCTCCGCGCCGGTGTTGGACATGCCCTGGACACGCTTCCTGCCGTTAGCCCACGGAAGTGCACTCCTCCAGCGAGCGATGGTTGATGGCGTCCGACTGTGGGAGTTCGGGCTCGGAGATCTCGCACTGCTCGTCGGGGTCGCTGTCGGATACCTTCTCGGTGGGTACGTCGTGTTCCACTACGCGACGCGGCGGGCGCGACGGCTCGGCGTGCTCGGCGACTACTGAACAGCGCAGTGCAGGGACGGGGTCGATGACGAATTGGTGGTGCTACCACTGTAGGAGCCGTCGTCGACAGCAACAATTTTTGAGGTGACACGAACGGGTCGGTCTCATCGGCAGTTATGATGAAGACGCGATCGCATGTGTAAACCCCTGTGTCATCGCTGCTGCAGAAGCGAGTCGTAGCGATCGATGTCGGCTTCGATTTCGGATGGCCCCAGTTGGACGCGCTCTGTTATTCCTTCGTCAGTGAACACCAATCGGAGATCAACGCTCTCGAGACCTGGATCTGCCTGATAGAGTGCGCAGGCGTACACTCGCAATTGCGGTAGATAATACTCTGTCAACGTCTCTACCGCCCGTCCGGCGAGGTCGCTCGTCTTGTAGTCAACCACGTGATAGCCGGTCGGTGTAATCGAGAGGTGATCGATATCTCCAATAACGCGACCCGCTGAGAACCGAGCGGTTACCTGTACCTCATCGAATCGCTGGTCGACTGGATACGTCGATTGGAGCTGCTCGAATTCTGCGAGGCCAGCGTGGACGTGCTGTGCAATCAGAGCGACAGTCTCATCCGTAATGGCAGCAGGATCCGGCGCAAGTCGTCTGATTGTATCGGGCCAGTCCCCCTCTGGCAGCCGAAGCTCACAGAGTTTGTGTACGATATCGCCGAACACTCTTGGATCAAGAGACATGCCCGTTTGCTGGTTCTCGGCCTCCGTAGTCTCGTCTGCGTCGCTTGAATCCGGCGTCGCCGGCTTCGAGGCCCCATCATGCCGCACCTCATAGACGTAGTCCCGAAATTCGGTTGCTGTAAGCCGAACCTTCGGTTGCGTTGATGGTGGCTCATCGATCTCAATATCTGTGGGTGGCCGCTGCGGTGACGTAACCGACCGCCATGCCGCCCCCGCCGGTGGACGATGGACAGTATAGTCTGCGGTCCCCAGGGACCGCTGCACTGACGACGATGTCGAGAGGTCTTCAAGCAGGCTATCGTCCGCTAACAGGAGCGGTTGGAGCCAATCCGTGCGGTGTTTTGCCTCAGCTGGCGGCTTGCCTGCTTTCAGTCCAGATTCTTGCTCCTCGTTTGCTTCGTGCAGCCCGCTCAACAGCAAGAGAGCGGACGTGTATGGCATTGCAAGCGTCGGTGACGTCTGTCGGTCACCCGTTGGTCCGAGGACGACTGCAGCGACGGTTGCAGTAACGATGGCAGCGACGAATTGGGCGAGCACAACGCCTGGAACCGTCTCTGCTGGAAGTGCGCCGGGAAAGAAAAACATTCCTTCGAGGATGATGCCGACCGTCCCGAAGAAGACCAGCGCAAACCACGTGAGCAGATGCCACAGCCGTGTGCCGATGAACCACCAGGAAGCCAGCGTGATCGTGAGTCCGATAAGTATTGCAGACGCGCCTAACGACCAGAACGCCCCGGTAGCGTCGTCCACGGGAGGAAGCTGAAATCCAACTGCTCCTGCCGCGGAGCCACCCAGAAGTTGCCCGAGAACGTAGGCGAGTGATACAACGAGTGTGCCACCCACGAGGCGAGAAATCCGCCGGTCACTCGGTAGCGTAGTTTTGATCATATGTATCGACTCCGCCGCTGGTAGCTGATAGACCTGATTAGATGAAAACCGATCGTGTGATTCTCGGGGACAGAGAATCATCTCACTGATATTTCTGATCTCGCCTCGATTAGTTCAGTACCATGAGCACATCTATCCTCTCGAAGGAGCGTACTGGTCGTTCAGTACGAGCCTACCTCCAGCTCGGCGTCGCTACACTCGGGACGATCGTGATCCTCTGGGGACTATACGGGTTTACAACCATCCCCTCGATGCCGCGTGGCGAAAGCGGGTTCGCCGAGGGACTAGCGATACTCTTCTACGGTGTGTACGTCCTCGGCGGGTTCGTCGTCTTGTCAGTCGGGCTCTTGATTCCACAGCGTGACGGTAGCGGCATTCAATTTTCGGCGCAGCAGCGGAAACTCCTCGCCTACGGCGTAGTCGCTCCCATCGTGACCGTTCTTACTATCCCTGTTGGAGCGACGCTCCTTCCACCGCTCGTAGCGCCAGTGATCTCCGTACTCGTGATAGTAGTAGCTGTCCTCATCGTCAGTGGACCGCTTGCGACGCTGGTTGCCCTGGGATTAATGCTCATTCGAGAAGACGGTGATCGAACATGAACAGAATTCGTAATGTAATCCGGAACCGCCCGGTTCTCTCGTTTTTCGCCCTCACCTACGTGTATAGCTGGCTGATTTGGGCACCGATGCTGTCGATCCCGATGGAGGTCGCCCCCGGGGAATCAGATATGCTGATCTGGGTCATCGCGTTAACTTTGGCGTGAGTTGTGGTAGACGGCGAAGGCTTCGAACCAGTTTTGAGCTGTCTTGAGCTCGACATGGCTGAAACTATTTGCAAACGATGATGTTCTTCGTTCTACCTCCCAAAAGACACGTTCAATGGCATTCCGATTTCCGTGTGCGAGTATCCGAAATCGATAACCATCTTCAGCCAGTACTGGAGCGAGGTAGTCGGCGTCATCGACAAGAAATATCACGTCATCAAGCTGGTAGCGACGATGAAGTTCGGCCAGAAACCACTGCGTTGTCTGTTTCGTTGTGGTCGGAAACAGGCTGACGTGAAGGATTTCGTTCGTTTGCGGATCGACAGCCCCGTACAGCCAGAACTCTTGGCCGTGCAGGCGGATCATCTTCTCGTCAACCGCGAGTTGATCCGCAGTAACTGTCGAGATCGGCTGTAGATCGGCCTTGTGAACCCACTCATGGATAGCAACATGGCTCCGCTGGACTCCCAACTCATCGAGATACTGACTGGCATCCCTCAATGATATACCGGCAAGATGACACCGGATGCCCGCTTGAATCGCCCACTCGGGAGTCCGCTCCCGTTCCACAAACGACAAATCTATCCACGTGATAGCATTGCTGAGGCGTTCGATCTCAGGCATGGACACTCAGCGAACGAACGCCTCATCCTCTAACTTAACGCGACCCCTGGATGTCACCGAAGAATTATGAATCGAATCGACTGAGGCATACAGACCTTGTACCTATCGATCCGGGAGATAATCATATCGATTCAAGTGGAGGTGTTTCTATCGTCTGAGATTCTGTGCCCGCCCATTCATGATGGTGTCCTAACGTTCCCAAACGAACCCGTGATCCTTCGCTGGATCCCTCAATACCCGTATTAATCGCATACAGGTTATTGTCCCAAGAGGCGATGAAAAGGATGCCATCAACGACTGTTGGCGAGGATGCCGCAATCATATCACCCGTCTCAAAGGATTGATCCCAAACTCCCTCGCCTGTCTCTGTGTCGATAGCATAGACATGGTTGTCACGTGAACCAACGAAAACCACCCCGCCGACAACGGTTGGCGACGAATTAACGCTCCCATCGGTTTCGAACGGTTGATCCCACACCATCTGTCCCGAATCGGCATCCACAGCGTATAGATTGTGATCGCGCGAGCCCAAATAGACTGTGCCGTCAGCAACTGTCGGCGAGGAACGAATTTCGTGTCCGGTCTCGAAGGGCTGGTTCCATGCAAGCTCGCCGGACTCACAATCTATCGCATACAGATTGTTATCGAACGAGCCGATGTAGACGCTTCCATTAGCTACCGTCGGTGAAGAAAAGATGTCATCCTCTGTTTCGAATGGCTCGTTCCATACGAGATCTCCGGAAGCTGCATCCACGGCGTAGACTGTGCCATCGTACGAGGCGGCATAAACAGTCCCATCAACCACTGTTGGCGATGTATCCACGTTGTCCGTTGTCTCTTTCGGTACGTTCCAAGCTAACTCACCGGTTTCTGCGTCAACTGCGTACAGATGTTGGTCACGTGATCCAAAATACACAACACCATCAGCGACCGTTGGCGAAGACCATATGTAGCCGTTTGTTTCGAACGGTTCGTCCCAAACAGCCTCACCCGTTTCAGCGTCTACCGCATGGAGATTTGCGTCTTCGGCAGTGATGTACGCGACACCATCCATCACTGAGGCTGATGCCCAAATAATCCATCCAATATCGTATGGTTGATTCCAGACTGCTTCGCCGGTTCCCGCGTTGATCGCGTGCAACTGCCAGTCGTGCGACCCGACGTAGACAACCCCATCAACGACCGTCGGAGATGAATACAGCCAATCACCGGTTTCGAACCGCCACACCTCTTCGCCCGGTCCGATATCTGCTTGATCCTCTTGACAACCGCTAAGACTCGTTGTGACCCCTCCACAGACCGCAAGGAACCCGCGCCGCTTCATGACTGGAAACTACAGTCAATAACTCATATTCCTGTTGAACACTTAAATGCTGGTTACAGTTTTACTTTAACACGTTTCGGCCAAGAGCACAGAAGGAGTTCAATCCAACTGTAATCCGTTACCGCCCTCGTTTTGATTTTGATGGGTTCGCCGATCAAGACACTGTCGTTTGAGGACGCCGATCTCAATCTCAGCCATGTTCAGCCAACCCCCACGCTTGGGCGTGTAGTGGAACTCGAACCGATCAAGATATGTTTGAGCTTGATCTGGCGGAAAGAACTGGTAGAACGCGGCTGGTTTGTGCGTGTTGAGCTGATCCATCACAACCCGGATGCGATTCGCATCCGGGTAGTGAACGTCTGCGAGTTCGACCATGCGGTCAATCCACTCTGACGTCCGTCTCTTCTCGGTGATTTCAACATTCACCCAGCCAGTCAACGGTTCAGTCGAGATATGGAGTCGCTGCTTCCCGTTGCGTGTGTAGCGGTGATCGACACGAGCGACCGCTCCCGGTTCGGCCGGGAGCGGGTCGCGTTCGTGCCCACGGAGTGCCTTACTGGATTCGTCAAAACAGATGACTGGACGCGTTTCGTCGTAGGGTTCGTGGTAGAGATCGAGAACATCCTCCATGTAGTAGACGAAGTCAGCGTCCTGTTCGGGTGGTATCTCCCAATAATTGGAGAGATGAGGTTTCAGGGCGTTTTTTTTAGCCGCTGTCGAACAGCTTCGTGAGAGATCGACTCGAAGTCGATCTCGTCGAGGGTGACGAGTTCGTCGGCAAGGAGGTGGAGCGTCCAGCGAGAGTGTCCTTCTGGCGGTTCGCTGCACGCGAGTTTGATGAGGTGGGCTTCGGCGTTGCCGTCGAGTTTGCGTTCGTACTCACGGTCGGGCTTGCGGCGATGCATCGCCGCGAGCCCTCGTTCGGTGTAGTCTTTCCGGACGTTGTGGACGGTCTGTGGGTGACAGCCGACGTGCTCACTGATTGTCGCATCAGTGAGCCCGTCGTCAGCTTTCAGAAGGATACGTGCGCGTGTGTTGTCTTGAGCTCTCCGTTCACCTGTAGAAACGAACCAGTCGAGCGTCTTGCGGTCTTCCTCGGAAAGGTCGACGAGATATTTCTTTCCTCCCATTCTGTAAGCTACGCGCTCAGAGGAGATAACGTTACACTGTCACGGTTGAAGCTACACTTAGATAACTACAGTTGATTTGAGATCGGAGGCGATCCACGGTGTGCCCGCTCGGGGTCAAGCGATATTGGGTCGCCGGCCAGTTATCGGGAGATCTGAGGAAGAAGCAGACTCGCGCCTACGGCCAAGATACCGATCCCACCAAGGACAAGAATACCCATGTCGAAGAATCCGGCATCCGCGAGGACTCCCACGGTTGGTGGTCCAAGCACCCCGATGCCGTTGAACAGCGTGCGTACGACGCCGAAGACGCTCCCCTGGATATCGTCTGGAATAAAGCGGATCACGTAAGTCATCGAGACCGGGAAGAACCCACCCATCAGACCCGCACACACCACGAGGAAAATGATCACCCCCAAATTCTCCACATACGGCAATGCGAGAACAGGTGGCATGCTCATGATCGAAAACCCGATCATGGCGTTACGTTCGCCGATATGATCGGACACCGGCCCGCTCGCTATCATTCCGATCATCATCCCGACAAACATGAGTCCAAAGAGCAAGGAAGCGAGCGTGTGATCCAGGGCCTTTACGTCGATGAGATATGCCGGGAGAAAACCGGACAGCCCCTGGTAGACGAACGCCAGGCTTGACATAGCGACGATTATCAGGACCAACGTTCGATCTATGAAGGTTCTACCGATACGTGCAACGGTTCGTCTCCACGACTGGTCATCACTGCCAGCCTGTGGAGATGTCCGCCTGGGGACTATCACCCAGATGCCGACAACGACGATCACGAATATTGGAAGGACGTATGCCAGGCCGAGTCGCCACCCGGCGACAGCGACAAGCAAGCCAGCGATAACAGGCAGGAGAATCGTACCGACATTGCCGACTACCTGAGAGAGGCCGATTGCGGTTGTCGCCCCATCATCATATACGTCCGCCAGAATCGTCGTCCCGGTGGTCCCGAAGAATCCGAGGCCGGATCCAAGAATGAAGGACGCGACGACGAAGATCCCGAAGGCCGGCGCGGTCACAACGAGTCCGATACCAAGGATGCCGACGAGGAGCGAACCTGTCAGGACCCACCGCTCGCCCAACCGGTCGGCCAACACTCCACCTGGGAGGCTCATCAGAGCGTATCCGAGCCAGAGGACGCTCAGCGTGATCCCGGCACTCGTATAATCTATACCGAATTCGAGCGCGATTTCTGGAATGAGAACTGGATAAATTAGGCGAGTTCCGAGCGAGAGAAACCAACCAACCGAGATGACGATGAGGATCCAGCCCATCCCATCGGCCCACATGCGACCAGCGATCCCGACCAGCCGTTCACGTACCATCACTCAGTATCCCTTCAGAGGATGCGCCACTATGTGTATCCAACTGGTTGGTCGCTCTTTGCCGAACGCTTCTTTTGGTGCAGAGTCCACTAGTCACCGTCGGTGGTGTCATCTCAACGGTGAGGATGGCATTCAAGCCCGAGTGGCGGAACGTGTCCTCAATAACGGCAACCTGTCTTTCCTTGCTAGTAACATTGTTGGGTTTGATTCGCAAATGTACGAATGTATCAACTATCACGGTATATTCCTATCTCGTGGAACCAACTCTTCGTGGTCTTGAAGAATCACTGTGAGTTTTTGAATCCCTTAGCGCCAGGGACAACGGTTGTAGAACTCGCAAATTAGACGGGCCTGTAGCGGGATCACCTCCAGAAGCTGATCACTAGATTGTCTGTATCGGGCGCTTCCCTGAAATCCTCTAAGGAACCATCAGGAGAAGAGTGATGAATACAAGGGGCGTATCTTTCATGTCGGAAATGGTTTAGGTACGGTTCTTATGAGGTCGAATCAGAGACGCGCATGGCAGAGTGCGTCCACAGATCGAGAGAACCTTCTCGGATATACCAGAGCCATAGGATTCCGAGGATGGCAGCTAACACAGTCCGACTCATCATCAAGATACCACCGTGACCAGCAAGGATCGATTGGCTAATCGGTTCGATCAGCACGATTACCGGGATGCCCCCCTCTGCCGGTGCCGTTTGCGAAAACAATCCGGCTTCTGCGGTATTGATCGCCGCATGAACGCCGATTGGAAGCGCCAGATCGTTCCCCAACAGGTAGAGCAATCCATACATGAACCCGCCGAGGATCCATGTGACTACGAATGTCGGATGCGGAGCCTGTGTCGTCCACTGATCAACGTGAATGACACCGAAAATGACGGCCTGTAGGATCAACACGACGATGATCACGTTTCGTCTCGAAAACCAGCCACGGATTCCTTCAGCTGCGTTCGACATCAGGACGCCACGAAAAACGAGTTCTTCCCAGAAACCGGTGCAGAGATACGCCATGACGATCACGGCGAGTCCGGTCCAAAGCGCCATCGAATTCGTGGTGAACGTCGTTGAAACAGCATACCATCCGGTGGCGATACCGACCAGTGTTGGGATCGTGACTGCGAGCATGCCGATCACGAATCCCGCGAGTAGATCCTTGCTCCAGCGGCGATCAGCCCGTAATCCCAGATCGACCGTCCCCGATCAAGGTATCGTGTACTCACTGCGAAGACGACGAACGCAGTGAGTGCGAGCGTCAGTTGGGTGCTGAAAATACGCGCCGGAATTGGTAGTGACCGCTCAACAAGGAGGGCTGCGACAGCGGCACCCAAAACGAGTAGCGGGATCAGCGGAAGTACAATCCGCCAGAGAGCCCGGGCTCGATCTTCTGAGTCATTCCAGAAAATAACGGAAACGACTGTGAGTAGTCTTCGATAAATCCTCTTTTGCATCTAGGTGGCCTCCGGGTTTGAATGAGTAAACTCGATTTTGGGTCGATACCAACTAACCGGGCAATCCATATAAAAGAACAATAAGCTGAAAATTGGTATTGAGTTTACTCCTCACCAGATCTCGTCGGCAGAGAGGAACAGACGGATCAATTGCTATAGACACGCTCTGAATACAGCCGATCAATTCCTTTCTATTTGCAATCAGTCAGGAACTGTTTGATGTATGGAAGGGGCGTATGCATCACATTCCACTGATCGAGAATTCAAAACAGGATTTTCATCCTTCATCCGCAACCAAAACCCATGGAGTACTCACGCCGAGGCTATCTCCGTCAGTCTTCTATCACCGCGATAATGGGATTTGCTGGTGTTTCTCTTCTCTCGAAGCGAAGTGCTGGTGAAGGCGACGAGCTTCCATCCATTCTGGAGGACCGCGTCCCGACACTGCTTGACCGATACGATGTTCCCGGGGCGGCCATTGCAGTCGTGACCGATGGGGAGGTATCTTGGACCGGCGCATACGGCGACGCTGATCGGGACACCAACCGCCCGATGAAGCCAGACACACTCTGCCGTCCACAGTCAATCACGAAGTCACTCACTGCATGGGGCGCGATGACACTCATCGAGCGAGAACAGATCAGTCTTGATACGTCGATCCGTGAGTGTATTCCGGACGCGAAACTTCCCGATTCAGATGCCTGGGATGAGGTAACCGTCCGACGACTCCTTAGTCACACGGCAGGACTTCCAGAGGGAATATACACGAACTATGCACCCGGCGCGTCGATTCCCTCTTTGGAGGAAGCAGTCCGGGGGAACGCAGGCGCGGCGCCAGCGCGACCGGAGGACCCTCCCGGAACGACGTTCCAATATTCGAATCCCGGCTATGTGCTGCTCGAACTGCTTATCGAGGAGGTCACCGGACAACCGTACCCAGCGTACATGCAAACCGCTGTGTTCGAACCGCTCGGAATGGACACATCGACGTTCGATCTCGATGAGGCACTGCAGTCAGGGCTTGCGACCAGTCACGAGCGGTCCGGTGAGGTAGTCGAGCCGTATCGTGAAGCAGCGCTGGCCCACGGGATGCTGTTTGCGACAGTTGAAGACATCGCTACCTTCGTTGCAGCAGGGATGCCGACAGTCGACGGACGGGAACCTGGTCGAGATGTGTTGACTTCCGAGCGTGTTGCGGAACTGCACTCGGAGGAAGTGGAAACGACCGGATTCTACGGATACGCATCGGATGGATATGGGCTTGGTCACCTCGTCGAGACGCTACCTGATGGGTATCGAGCAGTCTCACATGGGGGACAGGGAACCGGCACGTGGGCCTGGTATCATAGCGTCCCGGAAACTGGAGACGGTATCGTGATTCTCACCAACAGCGAGCGGAGCCTCCGATTGATTGCTGCCATACTCACAGAATGGACCGATAGCCGCGGACTTGGGTCAGTCTCTCTCGCTCGAACATATTCCCGTGTGGTAACTACCGGTCGAGTTGTGGCAGGTGGTCTCGGGATAGTTGGTCTGGGGCTAGCATGGAGACTCGGGCGCGACAGTCATAGTGGAAGAAGAACGTTCGCCCCGCTCGCAGACCACTCCCGTCTGAAACGAGGGATCGCTGCCAGCGTCGCGGTTGTATCGCTCGTCGTCTGGTGGATGGTGGCCTATCCAATTGCTGACCTCTTCTTGCCGAACCTTGCCGATTGGGTCGGCGGTTCGCTATCTCTCTTTGCTGTACTCCTGTTCCTGATGGCAGTCTTCCCCAAAATAACCGAGGAGTGAATCTGTGGCTGGGTCGTGATTCCGACGCTCTCCAACGAGTAACTCATATTGACTGGTTACCCCTATAGCTTCCAGACAGCATCCCGACTTCAGCCCCGATGTCTTACTGGGTTTGTGATGGAATCAGACAAGACATCTCGACAGTGCAAGACAAGCAGCGAGTTTGGGTTACGGAGTTGAGCGGACAGTTGCCCAGTCTGGCAACGGTCGTGGCACATCCCGACCGCGGAGTGAACCCGGACCGAACCAGATCACGAGCACGAAAGCGACAATTACAGTCCCGATAGTGACGGACGGATACATCTCGGGGGCAAATCCCATCGTCTCGCCGGTGAAGTTTCCGAAGAAGTGAAAGAGGATGACTGCGAGAACGCTCCGTGAAGTATTGTTGTAGACCCACGTTCCGATAATCGCAGTCAGGACGATACTCGGCAGAAACCACCACAGTTCCGGTTGGAATGTCGTCCCCTCGTAGTAGCCGGACATGTAGAGGAGCGGAACGTGCCACAGGGCCCACACAGTTCCCAAGATCAAACTACTCACGAGTGCGCTCCAGCGTGTCTGGAGCTGATCGAACCAGTAGCCACGAAGCCCAATCTCTTCGATTGACGGGAACAGCAGCACGACCGCCAGCAAAAAGAATACCGCTCCGGGATCAAACAGCCGGGCGGAGTCGATGAACGCCAGTGGTTCGGCCGTGAATCCGGTGAGGAGGGCAACGGCAGCCACAATAAGATTGTACACCGGATAGAACAGCACGATGATGATCCACCATCCGCCAGTGATGCGACCGAGTTCAAACAGTTGCTTACGGAGGTCCACGAACCCAGATCGCCCGTGGTTCGCCCACAATAGCACGAGCCCAGCCAGGAGGGGACTCGACCCGCCAATCAGGAACAAAACCATGTTCGGGTATGTCCAGACCGATGCGTCCGACGCAACCACTGGGAGCCAAAACAGGTACGCCCAACCAAGATACAGAAGCGGGAATCCCCAAGGGACAGTGGTTCGCACGAGCCCGGAAGCACGTGTTACGAACTGCTGGGACCCAGACTGACCCATATGTAAGCTCTCCTGAAAATCGACTTAGCCGTATCGTTGATTCTAACAGGCTGGGAAAAATTCGCTCTCGTGAGTAAAAAAAAACATCCTGACTAACGTGATCAGGTGGTCACAACATTTTCTATATGGTCGCTCCTCTGAAATACCCTAAGCGAATCATCACGAAGTGAGTGATGAATACATCGGGCGTATCTATCACGCAGCGACCCTCCATTCGGAGGTCGCTGCGTGGCAACAGCGTCGAAACGAAACAAATCGTCCCATCGACTGGCAATTTACCACCGACGATGCCCGGATTAAGCTCCGCCAGCTGTATCCAGTTGAGCTTGAATCAGATCTACAAATTCAGAGTTGAAGCTACACTAAGGCAGGAACTCTCGGTTGAAAACTTTCCGATGATGTGTATGCCCCTTCTACGCATCAAACGGTTCGTGATAGGTTATTGCTATGAATAACTTCGTCTGCAACATCAATTCTCTGTATGTTGCACGGCCATTGAGAAATTTCTAATGTGTGATAAGTAGAGTAGTGATCTGAAACTCACAAATCCACGGTTGAAGCACCACTTAGTGGGTTTTAGCCCGTCAGAGTAGGATGCCTCTACTTCGCACTTGACCACGGCGAATCCCGCGGGAACAGACGATAATGTGCGAGTGGAGGTATCTCCACGAAATCGTCGGGAATCTCCGATGGCGTACGCAACAAGTCAACGACACCAGTGAGATGCTGTACACCGACCATTGCAACGATCGTGTCGATGTCTTCGTCACTAACAAGTGCGTGTAAGTGCCCTGCCATCACGGCATCCCGTTCGGCCAGCACGGTGGTGAACGCATCGGGTGCTCGGACTTCCGTCAATGCTCGCCACTCCCGGATAGTCTCCAAATCCAACTCGTAGTACGTCGCCCTCGTCAATTCGTCAGGGGAGCCGATGATTCCGAGTTCAGTGAAAATCTCCCTGTCGAACCGTTCAAAATCAGCCGAATGCTCCGACTCTCGGGTATCGATACCAGCGAGGAGCAGATCGTAGAGCCGGTCGGTCGCGTACGCGGCGGCCTCCAGTTCATCGCGCGGCGGCCACCGAGCGTCCTGTACGTCCGGGTGGTACTGTGAAATCGCTTCAGCACAGGCTTCGACAGCGACGACATCCGGTTCGTACCGCGTTATCGACCCTGTCAGCCGAGCGATCGTCAGTGGATGGCCGTGTAATCCACCAAGTACGTGAACGCCCCCGACCTGGGCAGCAACATCGCAGTTCGTGAATCCGGTTTCCCGGATGGCCCGTTTCTGCTCACTCATCGCTAGACCCTCCGTGACGGCGTGAACGGGTTCGACACAGTGACGATACGGCAGCACTACCGTACGTTGTTCCACCTGAATAGTCTCGGGCAGTGTAACGCTTCATACAGGCGATGATCGAGAATCCTAATAAAGAGTTGGAAAGTTGTGACGCCCTGTTTCTCGTCCTGCCGGTACGAGTAACTCGTCGAGAACTCCGACCCGGTTCTCCCGATATGTTCATACACACGTCCCCCGAGTGACTTGGGTATGGAGCGAGTCTGGATTACGAACGGCTCGACGAGCATCGCTCCGGTCGTCAATCCGTTGACTGCGGCGTGTCACGACGGCTACGTCCCGACCGATATTTACGTCCTGAACAACCCGATCATCGAAGACATCACGGATGGAGCAACGTCACTGATGAAGACGGTCGTCACCGCACACGGCGGCGACGAGCCTGAAATCACAGTCGAAACCATCGACGAAGAAACCGACTTCGACGCGATCATCGCGTACGTGCAGTCAGCAATCGAAACGGCTCATGAGGCCGATGCTGACATCGCTGTAGACATCACGCCAGGACGACGGTTCTGGTCGGTCATCAGCTTCCAGGCTGGCGTCAAACACGACGTCGAACACCTCTTCTACTCACACGTCAAAACCGAGACGCACTTCGGGAAGTCTTATCCAACGATTCCGCGGACAGCCATCGATCTCATCGATTTTACGGAGGTGCTCTGACGCGATGCGGGTCAAACGCGAGCACCTGACGGTTCTGTTGAATCGGTTGTACGACCGCGGCAACGAGGAGTTCGCCGTCGAACATCCCTCGGCGGATATCGGCGAGTTACTCCGCGTCGAACTCGACGAGGGCGCCTGTACCGTGCACTTCACGACCGACCTCGATTCGTACGCCACAGTTCGCCAGGACCTGGGTCGTCAGTACCCTGATCGGGTTTTCGAGGACCTGCCGACAGCGGACAACTTCCGCAATACGCTGCTTGCAAGTGGAATCCTGAACCCTGCGAATCAGGCGGACATTGAAGCCTTCCTCGATCGATACGGTGATCCCGACCTGATGGCCGGACACGCTCCTGTCTTCGCTGGCTTCGACACGAATCTCTTGCCGTGGCGAATCGACCGCGTTCTCGGTCTACACGACCCAGACAACGGGATCGGATACGTCAACGGATTCGTTCTTGCGACTGGTATCCGTGACGAACTCGACTGGGATTACAAGTGCCACGATACCGACCCGTTCGTCGATGCCTTTGGCAACGCCTTCGAGGAATACTGGAACCAGCCACTCGGGTCTGCACGCGTCGGTCGCCTCGGACTGCTCACCTACCGGCGAATCCGCGACATCGAACAGGCGGTCGAAATTCAGAGTGACGAGGGCGATGAGGCGATTATCGACGCCTACGACGAATACGACCAGGCGTATCGCAGCGATATTCTCCTCTTCAGCAACGACCGCAACTTCGTCGAACGCGCCCGCTCTCACCGCATGCTTGGTCAGCGCGTCGACTTTCCCAATTCGTTCCCGGACGAGGCGACCGCCAGCTGGCAGGCGATCGAGACGCTTCTGTACATGCTCGCTATCGTATTCGGGATCGTCGAAGTGCCGAACACCACCGTCTACGGAGTCTGGCGTGGCAAGGACGAACTCGACTGGCAACACGAGCGCATCAAACTCGACGCCCGGAGTCCAAAGCTCGAAGCGAAATTGGAGGGCGATCTATCGATCGTCGAGTCATACGAAGAACTGAGTGGGTAATCGACTCCGCACGTGAATTAATTTGAAAAGCGGGTGAAACCTAGACGACGTATGACTGACAATTCACTCGCGTTCGACCGCGGTGAACTGGAGCAATTCCTGAAGGAGTACATGGAGCTCGACCGCCGGGTGCAGCGTCCGAAAGACATCTATTCGATACTTCGCGGGCCACGGGAGCGCAAGTACCAGTATTCGCTCAAATACTTCCTGGATCCACGGAAATCACACGGCTTCGGAGACGCCCTCCTCACACAATTCTTGGATTGTCTCGACGTGCACGAATTCAATCTCTCGCGCCAGCACATCGAAATCGAGGACGAAGTTCAGATAGCGGACACCGGTTCAGACGGCCGGATCGACTTGATCATCTGTGGTGGGCGTGCATTGGACGATCACCCACGGTGGGCGGTGTTCCTGGAACTGAAAGTCGGTGCAGAGGAAGGAACACACCAAACGACTACGTACGCCACCGCAGACACGTGGCGGTTCGACTGGTTCGGTACGGACACGATAGCGGTCGAGGAACTGGACGTTACGAAATACGCATACGTGAAACGGGACGTTGCCGATCCGCCGGATGACGAAACTGGGACTTTCGAGTCAGTGTCTTGGGCTGATCTCGTGGAGAGTTTCGAAGCGGAAACGCAGGATTCGCTCTTCGAGTACCCCAACCGTAGTGTTATTCAATTTACAGACTTCATTCAGTCACTAAAGGAGACCGAGGATATGGACTCATCCATCGAAGAAGACGAACTCAACGAGCGCCTAGACCTGTATTTCGAATACAGCGATCTGATCGAGCAGGTCGAACAAGCGAACAGCCAGTTCGAAAGTGACTTCGAAGATGTCAGCACCTACCTGAAAGACAACTGGGAGACCAAGCTCACCAAAAAATACGATTTCGAGACCTCAGGATGGAAAACGTCGAGCGCGAACAACCCGAAGTGGCAGAAGATTCTGCCCGAATACTGGGATCAAGACCCGCTCGATAGGAGAAGCACCATCCAACTGTATTACCGGCATTCACCGACGACCACGCACCTCCGGGACCGGATCCTCAGTTTCAGACTGCGACTCCCCCCACAACGAAACGTACATACGGACAAGCGACACGAGGGACAGTCATTCAACGACATCTTTACTGAAAAATGCACCTCAGAGTACGCGGAGAGTTTAGAAGATTCGCTGGAGGAGACAGATGTTGATGAACTTCGCCTGGGAAGTGCGTCGGCACTTGTCGTGAAAAATTACCAACTTGACCCACAAAACCTCACTGAGTCGTATTTCGAACAGTTGGATACCGCAGTGTCTGACTTCTGCACCGATCGAACCGACTTGTCCCGAATCATCAACAAGGTGTTCGAAGAGACATATCAGGAAGTGTTCAGCAAAGAGCCTGAAGGCGAGTTCCCCGGCGAGCTTTCCGAACGTTGAAGAGCGGCGTCAGTCTCTGAATCTCGGGCCAACAGTCCACGATTCAGGTGCGCAAGGTAATTGCTGGTGTTGCCACTTATGACAGTAATCGCCAGCAGTATACTGGTTAAGCGAGAGTTCTCCACTACATGTTGTACGAACGGCAATCGCATCCCTTTCTTCAATTTATCCACAGTCGGTAGCACATCCATGTACACGGACAGCGGTCGTGCTTTCCGTGAACTGTCGATGGTACTCACGTTTTCGTCCTCGCCGACAATACAGAGACATATCAGTTCACGGGTACTCGTTCGATCATGCTCGATCGCGCGATGATATCTTTGTTATTGCCCCCCGGTTTCGTCCCGTTGAGATTCGCCGGTGTACGTTTGATCTCGATGACGTGCTTTCCTTCGCTGGCGTCCGATTCGACGCAGATATCAGGAGTGAGCCGGTTGCGATTTCGCTCAGTTGAGCGTTGCAATCTGTCTGGACCCACACTTTTGCCGCTGCCCGCTGAGACTCACATATGGTCACCGACAACGCCGCGGGCGTCATGCTCGGACTCGCGTGCGGGGATGCGCTTGGCCGGCCTGTCGAGTTCCGGTCTGCCCGCCAGATCAGGGCCGAACATGGCACTCTCACCGATATGGTTGGGAACGGGACGTGGGGGCAACCCGCCGGGACGATCACCGACGACACCGACCAGGCGCTGTGTATCGCGCGAAGTCTCGCCGACCATGGTGAGTTCGATCCTGAAGACGTCGCTGCCAGATTCGTCCAGTGGTATGAATCCGGGCCGTTCGATATCGGAAACATGACGCGACAGGCACTCCAGCGGCTTGCCTCGGGCGACTCCTGGGAGGAGGCCGGCCAGAGGGTGTGGAAAGCGAGTTCCGAAGGGAGCAACGCCGGGAACGGGAGCGTGATGCGGTGTCCACCGCTCGCTATCGCGTACCCAAACGATCACGACAGACTCGCCGAGGTCAGTCGCCAGTCCTCCCAGATCACGCATGCTGATCCGCGGTGTACGGAGGGCTGTGTGATTTTGAATCTCACGATTGCGGGCCTCCTCGAAGATACGGATTCCCCGTTGCAAGAGGCTCTCGATTACGTTGGCTCGAACGCACCTGACGAACTCGTGACGGCGCTCCAACCGCTCGCTCGTGGTGATTCGCCAGACACGCTGGAGACGTCAGGGTATGTCGTCCATTCGCTGCAGACGGCACTTCACGACGGCCTATTCGCCGAGAGCGCCGAGGACGCGATTGTAACGGCCGTGAATCGCGGCGGTGATACGGACACGATCGGTGCGATTGCGGGTGCGGTCGCCGGTGCGCGGTTCGGGGCCTCACAGCTTCCAGATCGATGGCTTACTGCTATTGACGAGGCTGACGAACTCGAAGCGTTGGCAGCGCAACTTGTGGAGTTACCGTGATGTTTGTACTCGCGCTTGACTGGGACTGGACGGTGGACGTGAATCCCCTCGCAGCGTGAAGCAGTTTCACTTGAGTGGATACGATACTGGGCGCACGAGACAGATCATAAAGTCTGGGCGATCGGAAACCAGAATCTCGTCAAGGAAGCAGCCATTCCGGGCACGGTAGAGTCGATTCGACGGCGTGATAGCCACACAGACGCGCTCGTCGAGCAGGACGGAGACGAATACTAATACTCTCTCGGCGCTCCTCATCTTGATGTAGTCAGGAACTGTCGCGTCGTATTCAACGACTGTGCGACTTGCGGTAGGATTCTCCATTCAACTCTATTGAATCAGTGGGCAGCGTCAAGGTCGGCCGGTGAATCAAAGAAGTAGAACCGGGTGAGTAGTAGTTTGATGAATATCACTACTCGCATTCTTTATTAAAATTACAAGGCGTAGAATTATACGTGAGTGCAATTTACCCCAGATTATGCCCGGAACGAATGTCTTCTTGGTCCCGTGTGACCCAGGAAACTATGATCGAACTGTCGGGTCACCAGTCGATCTCGACGAGTATCCCGACCGTCCCGAGCCACTACAGAATATGACTGAAGCTCGCTTCTGGGGGGCACGAGACGGCGAAGGCAACCAATCTTATTTTGAGAAGATGGAACCTGGTGATCTCGTCTTGTTCTATCAGGAGTCACAGTATATCGGCGCCGGTGTCATTGGAACCACCTTCGAAGATGAGGAAGGGTGGGTTCGAACCACGTTCTGGAAAAACGCCCCGTCAACCCTGATCTATACGATTAACAACTTCAGTTCCATTTCTGTTCCACGATCCAAAGTCAACCAGCTTTTCGACTACAAAACGGATTACTACCCACAAGGGCTGACCCGCGTTGCAGACCACCGCGTCACCAATCGACTCGCCGCGATAAAACTCGCCCTCGAAAAAGTATCAGACTGACAATAGTGTCGTGTTGAAACGAACGAGGTTGAACGTCGCTATCCCCGGGCCAAGTCACGAACGTCGTCGTCTGCTACATCTGCGGTCGAGAATACCTCACCGCGATCTTCACCACACGTCATCTTTGGCTGTGTGTTTCTCATTAAATCAGGAGTCCGCTCCAACTTGACGGAGTGGCGTTGCTGTCGTCGCTGATCGGAGGACGGCTTGTGGGTCGCCGTCAAATTCGTTGATCTCAACATCTTCGAAGTGATACCATACATCTTCCTCAACAGTTGGTGGTGATTCGTTCGCCCACGAGACGAAACGGATCGTCCCGGTCGCATCTTCCAGCACCCCGGCTTGGTGCTGTGTTTCGTGCAGATCATCCCAGATGAGTTTGACCTTCGCAGTGAGTTCGGTTCGATTGTCTCGCTCTGGAGAAAGATGGGCGAGTGACTCTTCTACGTCGAGATACGGTTCGATTTCATCGATGAACGGCGACCACTTCCCAGCACGCGTCAAGAGATGCAGTTGCTTTTCGGTTCGAGTGATCGCCACGTAGAAGAGCCGGCGTTCCTCTTCGATCGTCGCGGTATCGATGTCTTGGACGGGTGCAACGAGGGAGTTCTCCCGTTGGTCGGCTGGGAATCCGTGTTTGCCAGCCGTGACGTTCAGGACGATAACTTGCTTGGCTTGCCGGCCTTTCGCCTGGTGGACGGAGTACACGGCTACGCCAGCGTCCGGGTTGAACGCTGCATCGTACTCACCCGGCATTCCGGCTGGACGGTAGTGGTCGTCTTTGCCATCGTACGGCAGTTCCCGGCGTTCAAGCGCTGATTTGACACGGGTAGTGAACTCCGCGCCCTCGTCGTACCGGCACAGCACCATCACGTCTTCAGGGTCGTGTCCGTCAGCGAGAAACGTCTCGACGAGTTCGACAGCGTACCTCCCGACACGTTGTTCGTACTTCGACGACGTGTACCCGTCGAGGACGTGGAGTTTCGGGTGCCAGTCGTGGTCGCGGGCAGCCGTCACCGTTTTTTGTATCTGATGGTTGTTATTGTGGATCAAGTCGTTCCCCGCCTCAAGCACCGTTTGCGGTGAGCGGTAGTTCCTCGTGAGTTGTGTTTCGGCTGTCGGGCCGAAGTGGTCTTCAAACGCGATGAATTGCTGGATGTCTGCGCCTTGGAACGCGTAGATACTCTGCCAGTCATCGCCAACACAGAACAGACGCGGCCCTGTATCCTGTCCTGCCAGCGCTCGGATGAGTTCGATCTGATGCCTCGACACATCCTGGAATTCATCGACGAGGACGTGGTCGTACTGGTGCCGGTACGGCTCCGGATTCGCCTGCACGGCGGCTGTGGCGTCGTTGATCATATCATCGAAATCAACGAGACCGGATCGCTCCAGGTACTCGTTGTAGGCTTCTAACACGAGAGCGCCACACAGCCCGAAGTAGTACTGCCGTGGCCGCCTCCGCGACAACCGGGTCCGTGCTTTCTCGGCGTCGATGTTGAACGTTTTCGCGTTGTGGACGAACGAGGCAAGTGACTCCTTGATATCGCGTTCTTTCTCGTTGTATTCGAACGCCTCGTTGACGAATGCCGTAAACGACAGTTGGTCAAGCTCAACACCCGCGTGTTCGAGGCGGTGCTGCAGCGCTGGTTCGAGCCACCCGGCTTCGTATTCGAACTCGAATGTTTCCAGCAGTGTATACTCGGAGTCGCTGAACTGCGAGCGGGCCCAGCGGAGTTTCTGCAGATACTCTGCACTCGTCCAGGAAAACCACGGGGCGACCTCGGCGTTTTCGTCGATTCCCCAGTGTTCGATGTAGATATCGTACTCCGGTAGGTAGAAATCCGGGCGGTATTCCCCTTTCTCGGCAGCGCTCTCAGCCCACGTTGCAACGGCTTCGTACTGATACTCGACGTTATGCGTGAATAGAAAATCAGCAATTACACGCTCGGCACGTGAGGCGACGGTTTCACCGGCGAGTGTCTCGTACGTCTCAGCGTTGCGCTCGGCGACGTATTCCGCCCGGGAGTCGAAATCCGTCTCGGTGAGGTGCGTGTGATCGTAGTGAAACAGAAACTGTGTATAGTACTGCTGGAACTGCTCACGCTCACCGTTTCGTGCTTCTCGGATCACCCTATCGATGAGATTATACAGATCCTGGGTATCGACGACATCGAGGTATTCATCCGCAGCGTCACGGGCGATCTCGTAGGCGAACGAGTGAATCGTCCGCACATCGACACCGTCGATATCGAAACGCTCGGTAAGTCGTGTTTCCATTTCGCGGGCTGCTTGCCGGGTGAACGTGAGTGCAGCGACTCGTGATGGGTCCGTGCCCTCCGCCACGAGATACGCGATTCGATACGTCAACGCTAAGGTCTTCCCGGTACCGGCGGCCGCGACAACGAGGTTCCGCACGTCATTCGTCACGATCGCCTTCCGCTGTGCCTGATTCAGATCGTTCCCATCGTCGTCGATGTTTGAGAACAACTCCTCGTACGCTGCACACTGTCGCTCAATGAACGTATCATTGTACCCGTCAATGTACCGTTGGATACTATCATGCGCATCGGAGATGTCAGCGACGTACTGTTGATCAGATTCTGCGAGCCGTTCAAGCGGACACTCCCGGGTAAGCATCGCCAGTTCGTCTGAAAGCTCCGCACACGTTGTTTCAATCTTCGCTTGATCCGGCGAGGTAAGGTACTGGTCATATGAGCGGTACGGAGCTATGATGTCTCCGAGGTGTACCACCGTTTCCTCGATCGCAAGAATCCGAGTATCGAACGTCGATTTCGCTTCGACGAACCTTTCGAAGTCATCAACGCGTTCCTTGCGATTCGAGAGTCCGGTGTGCTCTGTTTCCCGAAGGAACGCATCGGGTGACTCATCGACAGTAACCAGGGTTCGAAGGTCCGTCTCGAACGACTCAATGTCTTGACGAACGTCAGCAAGCCGTGACTCATACTCGGCTCCCGACGGCAGTCGCTCACCGGAGTCCATCATGGGCGAAAGCTCCTCAGCCACGTCATCGAGAACCGGATCGATCGCACGCACCAACTCTACGTATCGCTCTCGTACCTGCGCTCGAATCGCCTCGTATTCCTGCTTCTGCTCTTCCGGGTCACCAATCAGCCGGATCTGGAGCCATCGAGGCAGGAACCGACGCCACCATCGCTGTTCCGATTGCTCTAGACACTGAACCAGCGTTTCCCACGATTCCTGCTCAGACATACGACATGAATAGTTTCCCGGATCCAGGAGACTGCGGCTGTAGAACCGATAACATCTGTCCGAACGAACACCCGGGCAGTATAAAAACGATGGTGGCCTGTCCTGTTGCTTGAAGATCCCGTCACAAGATTAGCCCTCTGGTGGATAGGGGGGTTAATCGAGACTCTGAACGCCAGTTGAATCGCCTTCTCCGAAATCAGCAGATTCTGACTGTGACGGTTCACGCTGTCACTGTTCGTACGCTTTCTTCCACTCTTCGACTACTGACCAACTTTCAGCTCCATGTTCAGTGCGCCGCCGACGAACTTGGATTAGCTCTGGCGTATTCATCGAATCACCTGATACGATTGCTTGTCCAGGCGTTAACCCCGGCAGTTCACGGAGTACATCTTCGCCTGCAGCTTCGACGGACGTCTTTATTGCGTCCTGATCGTTCGGATTTTCATTGAAATCTGCGCCCCGCACTGCGAGAGAAAATGTTCATCAATATGGTTAGACGGGCTGCGTGGACGGACCTCCCGGTGCGTCGGGCCGCCCCCGCGTACCGGCCATCTGAGGACGGGTTCCACTACTAACTACCGACCGTTAAAGCCTGTAGCGAGATCGACAACGCTGTCGCGTCGACGGTTGACCGTTGCCGACATTTCCTTTCATCGTGACATTGCTCGCCTGGTTGCAACTCAGCAGGAAAGATTGAGCGACTAAGAATGGTTAGCTGCATACGCTTTTGAGGTCCTGATTCTGTTTCTTTACTCTTGAAAGCGATCCATCGACAGGAATCTTGAGGTCCCGTATCCAGCAACATTACAATTAGTAATCTTGCAATCTTCAACCGTTTTAGCTAGCATAAAGCGAAGTTATTTTTATAACAACACTACACAAAGACATTTAGCATGGTTGACCGTCGCCGGCAATGGCGGGCCGAAAATCAAGATATATTTGTCAGATCGAAGGCCGGGAAAAATACGTACATAGTAAATGGTAATAGGGGAATCAACTATGAGGTTGATATCTCAATTCCAGTATGTGAATGTCCAGATTGGAAGAAAAATCAACCAGGCGGTGGGTGCAAACATATTCTTAAAGTAAAACTAAAGGAAAATATCATAGAACCATTACCCAGTGCGAAAACAAATTTTGGAACACCGGAATCCCGCTCTCCCGGAAATTATGCAGAAAATTGGGATGAACTTAGAATTCGAACATTAAAACAGGACAAATGGGAGTGTCAAAAGTGCGGTAAGAGAGGTGGTCCATATGGTAATGAAAGAGTTGATGTTCATCACATCGTACCGAAATCAAAAGGTGGGGAAGATCGAATTAATAATTTGATAACACTATGTCATAGTTGCCATGAGAAGGAACATGGCCATACAATTCCTACCGGTAAAATGGACCGTTCCAATCAAAAAACTACATTAGAAACCCAAAAATTGGCAAAAGACAGAGACTTTTCATCTTGTAATAGCTCTCAGGAAGCGAATGAACTCAATGGACCATCGGTTTCAAAAACAGGTCCCCGAAATCTGACTGAAGAGATAGTATGGACTGGATCATCTCAGGAATGGTGGCATTTTGTAGCCTTAGCTAATCTTTACAACACATCTCGGAGTGACTTCAGATCAAAGACTAGGTATAAAGGTTTATCTCAAAAAAAGATCTGACTACATATCAGTTTCAGCACCACAAAGTCGGGAAATAACCTCAGTTAGTTCAAGTGATCTCAACAAAGCCGAATTCACCGGTACTGTTGTTCAAACAGACAATCTGGTCGTGTTGAAACACGCCGCTAAGTACCAGTCGAACCGGCGCCACTGGCTATTTCTGCCCAGAATGTCATGATCACCGATCTAAAAGCACGAGCGTCCCCACCCACTGCTGTGGTCGCGTGATTGAAACACGGTCGTCTCATTTGGTCGCTGGCGGCGGGCAGTATGAATGGTATATCGTGGTGGTTGACTCTTCGCGTCGCCACCCCTCGCCGGTGTTCGTGAAAGGCCCCAGTTATCGGTTCAACAGCAACCGGATCTGAGTTTTTAACTCTTCGAGAAATGCGGATCTGGCGGGTTCCGAGTCCGACGGGTCATCGATTTCGTGCAGCGTCCGGTTTGTGGTTCCGTCTTGGGTTTCGATCGACTCGTCGTATTGCGTCGAACACGATTCGCACTCGACGAGCTTGACTTTTGATCCTGGTTTCAACCCTACCCAACTGACGGTTAGTGTGAATGACCCACAGTTCGGGCAGCCACCGTATTCCTCGTTCCGACCACGATCAACCTGACGCTGGGCCTCATCTTTTGTGTTGTCGGATTTTCCGAGGCGAACGTATCCATCCTCGTGGTCGTCAGTTCGATAGTACCGTTCGATGGCGTTCGTTACTCGATCGGAGAAATCCCCGGCATGGAATGAAACCGGAGCGATTCCCTCTCCGTGAATGGCGTTGTGACACGCTTTACAGACCGTCACCAAATTCGTTTTCTTGTGTCGGCCGCCCTGGCTTATCGGGACAATATGATGGGCATGAAGCTCCGTATTGCCGATCCGACCGCCTCGCGCGCCACAATTCTGACAGCGATATCCGTCTCTGCGATACACTTCTCGTCGGCGCCTGTTCCAATCGTCGGGGTAACGATCAGCCATTTCCCCTGGATAAAACTCAACCCCCTGCGGTTAAATGTGTATTGCTAACCTGAAACAGGAACAGCCAGAGTGAACCCTAATAGCGATAACCAGAATTGAGATGCGTCTTTGACAGGAACGAAGCGGTGGTGTTAGTAATGTCAGCCCAGATCACCCGCTTCAAACGGATCTGTGCACAACTCGCAAAAACTGTCTTAGGCCGTCCGACCCCGAACTTTAGCGGGGGAAGGCGTCTAGGCCGACTGCTACCACCTCAAGTATCGCTGAATCCTTCGTAAAGTCGGTACTGATCTTGGCTCCATCCCCACGGGGAGTGAACTACTCTTCGAATCCAGGCCCGACGGTGAACGAGTCCGGTGCACAAGGCAGTTGGTTGTGTTGACACCACTGACAGTGGTCGCCAGCACTGTACCGACTGAATGAGAACTCAGCAATGCGGTCCATTGCCTCCGTTACATCGTTTCTGACTGTTTCTAGCTCAGCGTCGCTGAACGGTCGGGACTCGATCTTCGGGCCAATTTCTCCGACATAAGCGTATCCCGCGCGTGCCACTGGCTCGTCGTACAGGTCGCGGCACGCTAATAGATAGATCGGCAGTTGCTTGTCGTCTTGCAGGTCACGGTGGCGCTCCGTTGCTTTGTAATCGATGACGAGGAGCTCGTCGTCCGGTGTTCGGTAGACTGCGTCGATGTAGCCGACGAGCTCGTGCCCATTAATATCGAGTTCGAATTTCCGTTCTGCGTCGACGACTTCGTAACTGGAGAGCGCTAACTCGAAGTACCGGTCGATGCACTGTTTCGCCGCCGGGAGCGCGTCCTCGGCGCGACGCTGGCTGGCGAGTCGCTCGCAGATCTCGTACCACTCCTCACGGTGTTCTATCTCTTGATTCGCGGCTTGCTCTGCGGTGTCGTGAAACAGTAATCCAATTTCGCGTTGTGACACACCACCCCCGGGACCACTCGTGGTCTCCTGGTAATCGGAGAAGGCGTTGACGACGTACTCCAAGTAGTGATTCCGTGGGCACTCCTCGTAGGCCGCTAACGACGTGTAGCTGTGAGAGAGCGATGGTGAATGAGTCGCCGGGCCAGTCAGCGACGCAACCCGAAGGATCTCCCGCTCGGTTCTCGGTGAGAGACTCCCGTCAAGGGTGGCCGTAGCAAGGGTTAGCACGCGGTCGCGCGCAGCCTCAACGCTGAGATCTTCCCCATCGTGAGTGACGGCACCGCCGATGTTTCCGACAGTCTCGCTGGCCAGCGTGTTGGTCCAGTCTACTGCCTTGTCCAGGAGACACTCCTGAACGTCGTCCCAGAGTGGGAGCTGTCCTCGCTCTGCCTGCCACGGGATTCGGGGTGGCAGAATCTCGTCGACCGTCTCTGAAACCGGATGTAAGTCCGCGTCGTCATCTTCCTCGCTTCCACCCTGTAGGACGAGGATGTCTTCGGCGCGTGTAATCCCGACGTGGAATACACGGCGTGTCTCACGGGAATCACGCTCAACAAAGTCCTCGGCGAACGCCGCGTCTGCACCGTCCGAGAGTCCCGTTTCGAGCGCGTCGTACGTGCGTGAGCTCGGTGCCCACTCGTCGGCAGTAACTTGCGGGATGAGGGCGACGGGGAAGTCCAGCCCCTTGCTCTTGTGGATGGTCATCACGTTGACCGCGTCGTCTGCGACGTCCGGTTGGCTCGTGGGTGTGGTGCCACTTTCGTCGAACAGGGAGTCGTAGTGTTCGAGCGAGTCGATGAACTCCGGGGTGAGCGGTGGTTGGACGGCACTGTCCCCGTACTGTTCGATGACGTTCTCAAGCTGGGTGAGATCGCGGCGCTCCTGCTCGCTGAGATACCACTCGATGTTCGTGAGATCCGTGAGTTCGCGGTACAGGTGACTGAGTGATGCCGAGTCACGGAGGTTGAGCAGTTCCGTGGCGTGCTCACGGGCTTCTGCGACGCGGTCGGGTTCCTCAAACTCGTCGAGCGGTGTGGTACGGAGCGTGTCGACGAGCGGGTCGTCGCCGACGTTGAGCGTGCGGAGGTCTGCGTCACAGAGCCGGTACCGCATCAGGAGGACGCGATTCCAACTCACCTCGTCTTCGGGTCGAGCGAGCGCTTTCAGATAGGCGGTGACAGTCCTGACGCCGACTGATTCGGTGGCCAAATTGCCAGCAACTTGGTACGGGATGCCAGCATCGTCGAATTCCTCAATGACGGGTGTCGCGTGGTCGTTTTTCCGGACGAGGAGGGCGATGTCACCTGGATCGTACGCCTCGTCGAGGTTTTCTGCTGCACCGCTCAATAGATTCTGGACGACGGTACGAAGTTGGGCCGCGCCGTCTGCGTCGTCCTCGTCTTGGAGTTCGACGGTAGCGACACTGTCCCCGTCATACGCGGGTTCGTCGACGCGTTTCAGTGTCTTGTGTCGTTCGCGGTGGTCGAGTTTCTGAATCGCCTCGTTCGCCAGATCGAGGATCGGTTGTCGGGAGCGGAAGTTCTCCTCCAGCGGTTCGTCAGTGAGTGCCGTGAATGCTCGGTCGAGTTCGTCGGTGATGTTGGCGACGTGTGCGCCGCGCCACTCGTAGATCGCCTGGTCGTCGTCACCGACGACGAACAGGTTGTCGTCCGTGACGAGTGACGTAACGAGGTCGAACTGGAGGCGGTCCGTGTCCTGGAACTCGTCACAGAACACGTAGTCCCACCGGTCGGCGATTTCCTCACCGACCGGCGAATCCATCAGTGCAGCTGTCTCGACGACCAGGCCGTCGAAGTCGATGAGATTCCGCTCGTCGAGTTCTCGCTCGTACGCCGCATACCCTGCCGTCAGGTCACGGGCAGTGAGACAGTCAGAGAGGAACGAATCGAGGTGATCTGTGAGTTCAAGATCGAGGTTCCCTGGAATCCCTGTCGGCGCGCCGCTTGCGTACCCGCCGAGCATGTATTTCGGGAGTTTATACGCGTTGTCTGGTAGTTCTCGCTCGCCCGCTTCATGGGCCTCGAACGCGGCTTCCAGCGCCTCACAGAGGTCAACGAGTCGGTCGAGGAAATCGCGCACGCTAGCTTCCATGCCGTCCCTCCCTAGCGCGTCACGTTCCGTAACGAGCTCTGCGCGTGCATCTGGGAGCGAGTCCAGCACGCTCGAAACCGAACGGCCACCCAGGTGGTCGCTGGCAATCGCCTCGATTCGCTCCCGAACGTCGACGAGTTCGTAGACGCGGGCAGCAGGACCGAGGAATTCGTCGATGTCTTCGGGCGTGATGCCGTTTCGTTTCATCGACCCGATGAAATTGAGGAGTTTCGATGCCGCTCCGGACGCGTACCCGTTATCTCCGTACACGTTCGGTTTGACTGCCCGGTACTCGATCTCGTCAAGCACGTCCAGCACGATGGCGTACTTCTCGGCGTCCGTGGCAACCTCGAAGTCGGGGTCAAGGCCGGCTTCGTAGGCGTAGTCAGAGAGAATCTCGTTACAAATCGAGTGATACGTGTACGCGTCGATGTCGTACCCAGCAACTCCGAGTTTTGCGTTGAGTTTCTCCTGCATCGAGTTCGCGGCGTTGTTCGTGAACGTCAACGCGAGAATTCGATCCGGAGACACGTCCTCCTCGTCGATGAGGTGCTCGATCTTCCGCACCATCGTGAAGGTCTTCCCGGTCCCTGCCCCGGCGAGTACACGCATCGGGTAGGCGTCGGAGTTGATGATCCTCTGCTGTTGGGGCTCCGGGGAAACGTCTTCTTCCGGAACGGGGAACCACGAGGGGTACTCGTCAGTATCGTTGCTCATCGTCGCACCTCCGTCGACAGGCGGTCAGCACACATCTCTCGATAGTCACAGTCCGGGCACGCCTCCTCGTTGATGAGGTCGAACGGCTCCGGCTCGTAGGCTTCTCCCGTGATGCCGTCGTGCGCGGCGCGGATGAGCGCCCAGATCGTGTCGTGGTGCTCCGCGTAGATGTCCGTGGTTTCTCGTGGATAGCCACGGGCAGACACCTCGTACCCGGTTGGTGTGCTCTCGAACGACGTGCTGTTGAGCAGGCCGTAGAAACTGAACCGAACCGTCATCCCGCCCTCGTAGAACGGTTCGTTCTTCACGCCCTCAATGTAGGTCGCCGTCTGGAACGCGTTTCGCACACGCTTTGGCTCGTGCGCCTCACCGTCGCGGTGCTCGCCGAGATACTCGGCTGTCCTGGAAGAAAGGACACCGCGCGTGTTCCGCTTGTAATCGAAGATGTGCAGTCCTTCGTCCGTCCGAATGACGTTGTCAGCTTTCCCGTGGAGGCCGCGGCCATCGCGTTCGCATTCCACCCAGCACTCCGTGGCGACCGAGTGACGTGCGTGCTCGATGCCGTCACCGCCATCCGGGTCGAAGAACGACTCGACGGCAGCCCGGTTCTCACGCCGCTGGTATTCCTGATGGGCGTCAGATTCGTAGTCGTCCGAGTTGCTGTGTTCCGCCCACTTCGCCGCGAAGATATCCATCGCGCGGTCGTGAATTGTCTCTGCAGCATCGTCACGCTCGGTCGCATCACACACGTCCTCGATGGTCTCGTGATAGATCGTTCCCTGATTGAGGTAGAGTTCTGTCCTGTCCGGCGTGTTCACATCCTGGACGTACCTGTAATCGTACAGTCGCGGACACGTGGCGTAATTTGCCAGCCGCGACGGGGAGAGCGATTCAGAACTCATCGCTGCACCTCCCCGTTGGCAAACTCGACACGCGCACGCAACGCCTTGCGAAGCTCCTCCCCACGCGCCCCGCTTTTATCGAGTACGTCCTGAATCTCCCCGAGTTCAGCTTCTACTTCGTCAAGTGACACTGTCACGTCCTGGCTGTTCGCGCGCCGCACCTCCGCGAGCGCGTCATCAACCCGCGACAGAAGATAGTCTTCCGCCGCCTGCTCACTGGTGATGTGTGGGTCGGCGGCTTCGGTGACCCACGACAGATCGTCGTACGCCGCGGTCAGGAACCGTGATGCCTGCGCCCGCTCTTCAAGCGCCGTGTCTTTGTACTCGTAGAGACAGCAGTACAGCCGCTCTGTCGCTGTCTCTGCGCCGATAGCCAGGCCTCGCCGTGCGTGCTCCGTGTGGTACCGTGTGAACGCTCGCCCGGATGCCGTCGATTCAGTCGGGAACGTCGCATCCACATCCGCTCCATCGAGTTCCGTCACACCAGGGTAGTCCGGCATCGACGCGACTCGCTCACTCGGGAACAACCGTGTCAGAAGCGGGTCACCTGGGTACTCACTGTCGACGAGATTCACGAGAAACACCGCGCGGAAGGACTCGTTCTTAACCGCTTGCAAGTGATCGACGCGGACGCCGCCGTCTAGATCCGTCGCACTCGTCTGATTCTGCTGCGATGCGTACTCGTGAGCGCGTTCGAGCATCTCCTTGAAAGACTCCCACGTCGCATCCACGAACTCGGTCTCTTCGACGAACTCGGCCATCCGGAACGCTCGCTTGACGTTCCCGAACTGCGCCCGCGCATCCAACGGAGCCGCCCGCTCCGCGATCCGCTCTTTCAACCCGGAGTCCGTCGTCCACCAGCGAATCCCGTCTTCGAGGCTATCCATCTCACTGACACGGTCCAAGCGCTCTGTATCGAGCTCCGGACCGTGGTCGGGTACATTATCTCCATCGGCGGCGAGATACCGAACCGCCGCGAGGATTACCCGGATCGCTGGATCGTCACCGAACCCGGTGACGGTTGTCGATTCCGTTGGAATCCCGGTGCCTTCGAACGCTTCGATAATGTCCGTAACAGTGCTGCCGCTTTGCTTCGTGGCGACCGCGATATCGTCGTAACTCCAGTCCGGCTGCGCGACGAGCTCCTCGATTTCGTTCGCAATCTCGGCGAGTTGTTCGTCGCTAGAGTCCGTAGCGAGAACGGAGACCGACCCGACTCCCGGATCCTCCGGAACCGTTGCTTCGGCGAAATAGGCTGCCGTCGCAGCTGGTCGCGTCGACGGTGGCCCCGACGCACCACGTCGGGACTCGCTGAACGAGACGTAGTCCGTGACCGGCCCTGTCTCGACCCACGAACGGCGCACACTCGCGTTCTCTTCAGCGACACAGACGAGATCGCAGTCTCCAGCGAGTGCGTCGAGATACGCGCGGTCAAGCGGGAAGAATTCCTCAAACTCGACTGCAAGCACCGTATCGAAATCGACGACGTCATCGCGGGCTTCCCCGGTGAGGACATCGAGCGCTTCCGAGATGAGTTGCCCGCGCTCCATATGATCGTGCTCGGCGAGCCACTCGTGAAACGCGTCGAGCGCAGCCGCGATGTCACAGAGTTCCGGGGTTTCATCAGGCGTGACCACCTGCCAGGTGATCGTACTCATCACAGCGTCTACGTCCTCGATGAACGACGGCTGTTCAGACGCCCGTTGGAGGTATTCGGTTTCCCATTCGTAGTCTGCCAGGAATCGATGGAGGAGTTCACGCCGCAGCGCATCAGAGAGAATGACGCGGTCATCAGTCTGGTTGAGGACATCGGTTGCGTGCACCACCGGCGACGTCACGTACGGGATCGCTGCGCCCGGCAGTTCCTCACCTATCGTCTCCCGAAACGTGTCCGTACTCGTCGGCGCACCCGTGATGACGAGCACGTCCTCAGAATCGTACTCGTCGAGGAGCATCCGGTATTCGTCTCGTGCTGTCCGTTCGACGTTCTCGGCACCGAACGGTACCGTGACTAACGTCCCGTCGAACCGCCGGTGAGATGAGTGATCAGACATGTCTATTACCCTCGGACGAGCCGCGTAACCCGAGACAGAACACCAGTGTTGTCAGCGGCTGTCTCGGTATCGCGTCGTGCAGCTTCGATGATACCGGACTCATCAATCCAATCTTGGAACCTGTTCGCGCTTTCAAACTGTACCGCCGGCCCGTAAATATTGGCTCGGATATGGGCTGGTGTGGCCTTCTGGAACTCCCAGCATTGC
Source organism: Halalkaliarchaeum desulfuricum (assembly GCF_002952775.1). NCBI lineage: Archaea > Methanobacteriati > Methanobacteriota > Halobacteria > Halobacteriales > Haloferacaceae > Halalkaliarchaeum > Halalkaliarchaeum desulfuricum. The sequence continues at coordinate 2,250,836 of NZ_CP025066.1, read as the reverse complement.
TGCTGATCCAGATTCGCTGAGAAATCAGCAACAATCCGCCCGTCGTCCTTGAAATCGAGTTCACACAGCCCGTCGGATAAGGCACTGATCCACTTTCGACGCCCCGGATCGTGCTCCTGCTCGGCGGGTGTCTCCAGCGGCACGTACTCCGGCGGTTCCTTCCCGGCGTACGCGTACAACTCCGCGAACACGTCCCGAGCATCCGCGAGCCGATCCGACTGGTCTGGAAGCGAGATATCCCGCTGTAAGAACAGATGGGCGAACCACGGGAACAGGTTACAACTGTCTGCTTGCCCCGCGATCTGCGCGGCTGCTTCGCGTTCGTCCTTCTTCAGTTCGGAGAAGTTGACGTTGAAATCCAGCGTCTTCATCCGAGTGCGGAGTTCGGATTTCGGCTTCGTGGAGTCGTTCGAGGAGAAAATGAACGTCGGCATCTGGATGGACCCGTCCCACTTCCCCTCCCAGTACGACTTGATGATGTCCCGGTCGATTTTCGACTTCGCCACGTCGTCAACGATGTACGGGAAAACAGTGTCCGACGCACGAGCGCGCTCAATGTTGTTTTTGACGAAGTCGTCCCCGGTCGTGACCTCCTGTACGTACCCGTTCGAAATGAGCCGCGTTCCGAACCGCAGGAACATGCCTTTCCCGCTGTCGTTGTCACCGTGGAGAAACAGGAACGGGAGGTCCTTATCCAGCTCTGCGGACTCGTATTCGGCGTAGTGATGGGCACAGTAGTTAGCGAACGGAGCCCAGCAGAAGTAAATAATCCCCTCGTAGAAGTGCGCCCGTGTCTCCTTTGGCGTTCGCGTTTCGCCGAACTCGCCGACAGTTTCGATGTACTGCTCGATCAGGTCGAGTGCGTCAGCGACTCCCTGCGGGTCATCCGGTAGTGGTGCCGTGAGTTCTAGAACGGAGTCGTCAACCCGCAATCCGACCTGTTTGTCGTCTCTATCGACGTTGAGGTCTGGATACCCGGTGAAGGTTTCTTTGTACCGCGCGATACCGGCGGGTGTCGCTACGATTTCGCCGTCGTTGATCCGAATGTTATTGGCAGATAGTGTGTCGTCGAGATTCGAGATCGCGTCTTCGAGTCCCTGTGGAGAGAGGCGGACTCGCTTGTCCGGGCTGATCTCGGTCGGATCAGTATCCGTCTCTTCAGCGGCGAATACCGCTTTCTCTGCCTCTTCGGCGTCGGTGACGACGTTGTACGTATTGACCTGGTCATCGTCAACTGCTTCGTCGAGCCGGGCGTTCAGCTCGGCGACCGGGTCGTCACTGAACTCGTCGCCACCCAGCCAAATATCGTAGATCTTCGCCTCTTCTTCTGCCGTTTCGGCGTCTTCGATCTCCTCGGTGAGGTCCTCCATGAACGGCGTCGCGTACTCCTTATGGAACGCGTAGAGCCGTTCGAACCACTCGTCAACGGGCGTGTCTCCATCGGTACGCCAAGCGATGTTGACGTTAGTTTGCTTGCTCCCCTGCCAGGCCTGCTTGGAGAGGTTCGCCGACCCACAAATGAGTGTACGTGACCCGTCCTGGTTCTCGACGATGTAGAGTTTCGTGTGAAGTAGGACGCGGGCGGAATCGACGGTGTGGATGAGCAGATCACCGTCTTGGCGCAGCGATTCCAGTTGCGCGGCGATTTTCTTTGCGTTGCTCGTGTTTTTCAGCGAGCGCCGGTAGTCGTCGTGCTGGTTGTCCCCGACGATGACCTCCAGTGAATCTACTGCGAGGTCCTGGTTCTGAAACATTTTGTAGATGAACGCGGGGGACTGACTGTACGTGACGCAGTAAACGTGCTGGGCGTCACCGAAGTAGTTCAGGAAGCTATCCCATGATTTGTCGGCAGCCATCTCCAGTTCGGCGGTGCTGCCGTCGTCGAACTCGACTGTGGCTTCGAATTCTGTCTTAGTCATGCGAGGGTTATCGGTGTGTCGACGGGTACGTGGGTGGTTGTGTGGGCCTGTGATGGTGCATGGTCAGATGTACGGGACGCCGCGGATGACGCTGCCTTTGGTGAGGTATCCATTCATGGCGAAGTCGGCGCATTTGTCGGCGTAGTACGTGGTGATGGGGAGTCGCGTGGACCGGCTCAGCGACCCGACATGTGCTTCCGAGAGCCAGTAGGTTTGCTCCGCGAGCGTGTCGAGATCTGTCGATCCGTGCCGTTTCACGATCTGTAGCGGTCGCGGCGTGCCAGGGCTGCCCTCCTTTCCGCCGGTCGTGGTCAGGTAGGAGTGCTCGCCGTTGTGGACATGGAAGGCGACGCCTTTGTCCGCGATAACGAACTGTGAGTTCGATTCGTCGTACTCGGCGATACGGGGGTTCCCGGATTTCCGAATCTCGACGAGGTCGAACCGTTGGATGAGATCGCGGGCTTTGTCGAGACGGTTGATGAGGCTCTCGACGTCGAGGTAGAACTTCCCGTCCCGATGGATGACGACGTGTCGTGGTGGCCGCCCCTCTTCCTCTGCGAAGATTTCTAGAACGTGCTTGATGACGTTCGCTACGTCATCCTCGTCGAACGTCTCGCCAGCCTGTTTCGTGACCGCCTCGGACGCGAGGATCGTTCCGTCAGCCATGATGACGTTCGCGGCCGCGCCGAGGTGTTGCTTGGTCGCGTGGTCGTACGTCACGTCGAGCCCGACGAACGCATCAACGTCCCCAGGAACTTCGTCGATACGCCACGGCACCCCGCCCGCTTTCCCAATAAGGGACGAGCAAATGTTCCCGCGGTAGTTGCTGTTGCCGAGACTGTCGACAGAGATCATCTGACTCGGCACGCCGAGTTGTCCGAGCTGACGCTTAAACTCGGGATACGGGTCATCGTAGTCCGCTGTCCTAGCCTCTTCTTTCTCCGGTACCACGATCAGTGCCGCATCGTAGTCGCTCGCTTTCTGTGCGTGCTGGGAGTAGTGGAACTCCGAACCGAGTTCGTAGGTGTCGCGGTCGAACTTAGTCGGACTCGCATCGTAGTCCGCGAGCTTGTTGAGCAGCGAGAGCACGTACGGCCGTGCGTCATCCTCCTCTTCTTTCGGGTACAGCGCGATGACGTCGAACGACTCGGGTGCCTTGTAGATCCCGTATCCCTTCCGTTCCAGCCCGCCGGCCCCGTAATATCCCGTTTTCCCATCGCCAAATCGAAGGTTCGGGATATTCGGCGTCTTGTGCTCACGGTACCCCGCGTTCGTGGGCTGCGGGATAGGGTCGAAGCCGAAGTATGGCGTCGGGCCAAGCAAGTCAACGAACGACGTGACGACGTTGAACCGCTTCTCCGGTTTCATCCGGCTCTCGTTGTGGATAACGTTCAGGAACGTCTCATCAACCCTGCCCAACTGGTCAAACGTCGGGATAACCTTACAGTATTCCAGGAGTTGCGGGAAGATCGAATCCTCGCCGCTCCCGTACTGCAGATCCGCGATGATCGGGTCACTCTCCCGCATCGAATCGATGACGTCCTGCTCGACGTACCTCTCGTGGTACTCCGACATTGGAACACCCGGCCCGTCCAGCACGTCATCGTAGTCCATGTCGACGATCTCCTCGACCGTCGCCGTGCGAGCACTGTCGTACAGGTCAGTGTCGTGCTCGACATTCACGCCGGCAATATCGTGCCCGCGCTGCACCCACTCGGCGGCGGAGAACGTCGATTCAAGATGATAGGCGACATTCACACCGCAGATCACGGTTCCATCAGCATCGACGCGAATCCGGCATTTGTACTTCCGATAGGCTTCGAACAACCCGCTGCTCGCTGTTCGCTGCGGCGTGGGTTCAATAATCGAATCGATCCCCGACACCTCGAAACGACCCGTGACCGCGCGCTTCACATCTTGCTTGACGAACTCTTGAAGTGGCCCATCGTTCGTGTACGAGCGCGCCTCCAGCGCCGTCTCTCCCTGATGTACAGGCTCGACCGTGTACCCGTGGATCGAAATCGTGCCGTGGAGTTTCTCGGTCGCGTAGATGCATCGCTGGGACGCATCGGCTGTGATCACAGGACTCCCGATTCGTGACTGGTAGTAGTTCGCCGCTTTCGCTGTGAACCCCTCGATCCCGTTCGTGAAATCGTCTGGATCGATCCCTCCTCTCCCGGTCGCGCGGAGTTCATACTCGTGGACCGTGAGCTCCGGAAGTTCCCCGAGTTCGAACTGCAACAGGTAGTTCCCCTCCGACAACGGTTGCTGGTGTAAGAGCTCACCACCCCCATCTGTCGTCGGGCGTGGCTCGCTCGTTACTTCACTCCCCCGCACGAACTCCGTCTCTTCGTTCGGTTCTGCCTCTTTTGCGGACCGGCTATGATCACTCCCACTGGATCGCTCAGCCGGAGAGTTCTCAGACTCGCCACTCTGGGCCGCAGCCGGCGGCTCATCTAGTGGCGTGACGGTCAGGTCATACCCTGCGTTGAGTTGCATCTCACCGCGGAATTCGTTCCCGACCGCGTTCTCCAGTTCGTACCAGCGCCCAACGCCCCACTCGAAATCCGAGGCCTCGTTATTGTGGAACACAGTCAGTTCCACTGGTGTTCCTTCGACGTCCTCAAACTGGACTTTTCGAGCGATATCGTCGTGATCCCACTCGTCAGTCCCTGTGACGCGCAGTGAGATATCGATCTGTTCCCCATCCTCGATGTCGGCCTTCACTGCCATCTACACCGACCAACGGACGCCCAGAATAAATATTTTTCCACTAGGCGAATCTAAAACACGAAAACTGAATTTTAGATGAATTACAATAACGTAACTCTTCTAAATACGGTTCGGCGGACGCTGCGGAGACAGCACCAGACAACGACGAGGCCGTGAATAGTCCTCAAAAACCGCGGAGAACAGAGATCTTCAGATAGAATTAAAATAGGGACATCAGGATACGTGAATATTTGTACTAGCGCAGAATAATCGGTTCTATGCTTGATACAGGGAACGCAGAAGAGTTCATCGATGACGCGGAACACCACAACCAGTGGTGGAGTGACGGCGCTTCCCCAGAACTATCGCAGGCAACAAAACTCACCCCTCGCTCTGATTTCCACAGCGTCCTCAAGAGCACAAACACTCACTATACTGACGATGTCAAGAGTCTCGTCTACGCAATTCACGGACAAACCGGCATCGGCAAAACCACGCTTCTCCACCAACTCATCGCAGCACTCCTCAACACAACTGAATTCCCACACCAAAACCAAGACCTCGAACTCACCTCCGCGTTTTCCCCCAGACAAATCCTTTACCTTCCTTTAGAAGACTCGCTGTATCAGCTGGAACGCCCAGGCAACGACATCAAACGCCTCAACCAGGTTATCGACTATTTCCAGACACACGTCGCCCCCCGTCAAGGACAAAAATTCATTCTTCTCGACGATGTCCAAGCCCTTGATCTCGACGAGAACCGCAAAGCAGAGCTACTTGATCTCATCGACGACAATACGTACGTATTCCTAACCGGCAACGTCCACGCACAGGTCTCCTTCTCAAACGTCGGAACCGCTGACACCGTCGATGAATTCGAAGGCCCATGGCCCATCCTCCCGATGAAATTCATCGACACCGTCCAAACCGGCGAGGGTCTCGGTGTCGAATTCAATAAGGAATTCCGAAACAGACTCGAACAATTCCAATCGTCCGACTTAGACGGTCCGTCGCCAATCAAAACAATTCGAACCGGGCTTTCCGGAACGAATTCGGAAACCAGTCTCGACACAGCGGTTGAGACACTCTCGGAACTCTGCTTCGACATCTTCGACACGGACGACCGAAACAACCTCCACGACGCTGCGCGCGCATACCTCCGAACAGGTGGTACCCTCCACCAAACAGACGACGCATCGATCCGTAACGACCTCGCAAAATCCCACTTCCTCCTATTCCTCTACAAAGAACTCGCCAAATACCGATCCATCCAACAACCCGAAAATCTCCACCGACTCAGTTCCATCGCCGCCACCAACGCCGGTGACGAACTCCAGTACACCGACCTCAGCGATCAAATCGGCGTCGACAGGCGAACCGTCGACAACTACCTCGACGTACTCGACGAAGGAATCGCCGTCACCGAATCTCACGACTACTCCCTGCGACGCTACCGCCGGACCCGCTTGTACCTCCGCAACCCACGGCACCTCGTTCTCCTCTCTCAACGCCAGGAACACCACGGCTTCGAGGCGTACGAACGACAAGACACCCTCAACCACGAATTCGAATACAAACTCGCCCGCACCGTCGCCTTCGACCACGCCAAACGACTCGCCTTCAACGTCGGAGCATACGACGTCGAATACACCGAAACCGAATCCGGCCTCGTTGACTACATCCTCCACCGCAACGGACACGTCCTCCCATTCGTCCTCTCCTACCACCCGTATACTGACAACGCCGAAACAATCGCCGAAGAATTCGACCCAGAGGCCGGGCAGCATACGAAATCAGACAGTGAAGAACTTCGAGACATAGACTACAAAGCGCCGTACCGATTCATCATCACTGACAGCCTGCCAAAGGAAGTCAGAGAAAATGAAACGTTGATTATCGAAAAAGATGCCGTCAGCGTTTGTTATCTGCCGTACTGGCTGTTCTTACTCATCTGCTGAGTTCAAACGGGTACTGTCAACTAGTGATGTGCTGTTTTTCGTGGGATGAAGTATCGGTATCAGGGTTTTCTTCTCGTTGATTCTCTATGACGTGGTGGAATCGGTCGTTGATGTCGTAGAGGTATCCTCTCGTTTCAGGGACCGTGTCAGAGAGCTTTGTGATGTTGGCCGCTGGTGGAGCGTTGGCGAGGATATCGACAGCGTCTTGCTGCCGGTCATTGAGATCTTCGTACGTCTTTTCCTTTGCTTTCAGTCGATTGCTGCGACGGTCGATTCCGATATACTCCGAAAGTGTTTGTCGAATCGTACTCCTTGAGATGTGGATCCCGATGGCAGTAAGTTTGTTCTGTAGTTCTCGATCGGTGGAATGGTCGATTGCCTCGTGTGCACTAATTATGGTACGTTGCGTCTTCGTCCATGAATCTGCGTCGAGGGTCGTGTCGATGTCGAATGGGGCGTTTGACAGGTTTAACTCGTTCCTCATTTCGGAGACGTGCCCGCCTTCTGCGACGAGAATGTGTGGGTAAATGTACTTCAAGAATGTCAGCCAGCCCTTGTTGCAGTCCAGCCGGTTAGCTATATCAGCCAGCGTTTCGTTGTCGTCTTTGTTGACTATTGCTTTGATGGCGCGTTGTTCCTTTGCCGTTAAATCGTCCAGGTTCTGTTTTTCCCACCCGTACAATACCTTGTACACGAGTGACTTCGAAATCTCCATGCCGTGTTCCTGCGTGAGAATTTCGTGAACCTCAGCCCGGGTTTTGTCACCAAGCGCTTCGTATGCTGCGATGATCTTTGTTGCCGTAGGGCTCCAGCAGTCCGGAACCGCCTCGACGTCATACGGAAAGTTTGGTCCTGCCTCTGTCGAATTCTGCAAGGAATGGTCGTCAGGTGTTACTTGATTTGATCCATCAGTAATGCGTGACGATTGTTTCGGCGCTGCTGATTCTGAAGTCGTCTCTCCGGTTGCAGAACCCTCATTTTGGACCGGTTCGCTGACTGGATCGTCATATGGCGAGGCACTCAGGGGGGTGGGATCCACTTTATCAAAGTCAACCCAGTCAGGTTCAACGGACTCTTCGGTCGACTCACTAGGACCGGATCGTTGGGCATCGTTCGAATCCGACCAAGAGGGGGCCTTTTCGACGTATTTTTTAATTGTTCTTCGGACGACTGAATTCGAATAGTCGATCCGCTCGTCACGAATTAGTTCATGGATCTTGGTATAGGAGGCCTCAGGATTGTTGTACGCTTTCAGCAAGATGATTTGTTTACTGAATGAGATTTCGTCAGTGATGTGTTCTAACCGAGTCTCCTCAAGTTGTACTTTGTTTGTGTTCTCGTAAGAGTGCGTCTGGCCGTTGCTTGCATGGACGTTGACGCCGATGGTGTAGCCGTTCACGCCGTCGTGAGGGCCGTGCGTGGCGCAGGTGATATGGGTGCGTACTTGTCGTTCTGTTGGCGCGCTATACGTACAGGAATCGTAAGGGCAGTAGAATTCTCCCGAGGTTGTTTTGTCACTCATGTGTGATCGTGTTTGTCGAGTTGGACCCGGCTATCTAGGGGGACCTGTGACCGTTAGATCCCGGCGTCGGGCGCTGTAGCGTTCTTTGCGACTGTCCTTCTCGTATGTGTAGTATTCTCAACTTCAGATTTATATACTTTTTGGGGGGTTACAATAGTGAATTAACTTTTTCTCTGCTATAAGTGAATAACTCCCCGGTCAGGAGAAAAGTCATAGGGGTGGACAGGACTCCTAGCAATTACTCTGCCGTCTGGATTTCAGTAGGGACTCCGTGAACTCTGTGAAGAAATCCATTTAAATAACTAGTAGTATTTCTATCCAATTATTTTTCATGACTTCATGTAACCCAGGGGCGAGTTACTCAGTATCGCAACTACACCGCGAGTGAGCGTCCGCGAACTCCACGACGTACGCGTGAACCTCCTCGGCCAAGTCATGCATCCCGGACGCCAAATCCCGACCCGGACGGTCGATATCGTAGTAAATTCGGGCGCGATGCTCCGATCGGAACGCGTCAATCCGGCCAGGAACACCCGTGTCAGAGAACACACTGCGTCCTTCGATGTCCTCGAACACTTGCTCGTGCGTTCGGAAATCCGACGACTCCGCCGCAGTCTGATCCACCAAGTAGAATTGGAACGATCGTTCAATCGCGTTGAACGACAACTCCACGATACTGACATAATTGTTCGTTCCGTGACGTAATTCCCGGCACGTCCCCAGCATCGCACACGCCTTCCCGAGTTGCACGTCCCCATCCGTTCGCTGCCAGGACAACGAGTCCTGCACCGGACCAGTCTCACCGTCGGCTAACAGCGTCTCAACGCGATCAACTGCATCGACGACGTCTTCAAGCCCCATTCTCGAACACCTCACTCTTCACCGCTTGTAATGCAGCGGTGTCGTGAATCGTGATGCCTTCCGTGAACACGTCACGGATACGGTCGTGACGCGCAGCAGACTCTCGTGTTTCCACCACGATGTGCGGTTCGTACCGATCGCCGGCGAACCGTTCGGACGCGATTTCATCTTCGATCCCGTGTGCGCGCCGCTGCGCTTCCATGCGGTCACCAGGCACGATAACGAACACATCAATATCGCTCGCCCGGTCCGCATCACCGCGTGCAACACTCCCGAACACCACCACGCCTGCATCATCGCCGATTCGTTCGAGGACCTGGTCTCGAATCGCTCGAACCGGGGCATGGTACTCAGACTGCGGGATTGACGTAACGCGGTCATCACCACGAACGAGTTTCGACGCGTTAATTTGAACGGCATTCGCGCGACCGTCACGGTCAACTGTCACCACACCGAGTTCTTCAAGCGACACGACAGCCGCATTCACATTCCCCATGCCTTTTCCCGTGAGACGGCGGAGTTCCCTGTTCGTGAACGTTTCACCCGGGTTATCCGTGAGTATCTGTAAGAGATCCGGGATTGCGTTGTGAGCGAACGCGTCACGATCACCGACCGGGACAGGGATGCAGATGTGCGTCCCGTCGCACGGAGGATTTAACCGAACTGTTTCACTGTTCATGAACAGCTAAACGGTTCAACTCAACTTAAAACAACCGGGTGTGACGTGTCAGTACTCGATCGACGTCCTCCCCGCGGTGAACCGTGAAGATCTCCACAGTCCCCGCGACTGCTAAGTTGGACGTGTAAATCTTTCACGTACCGTCGTTGTTCACATGGAATCACCATGGAATCGTTCCTTCCTGAAGTATTGGACTCCGGAGCGGCATCCACAACAAACATGCTACTGTCCGACGCGCGTTACGTTTAGGAGGTCCGTTTAGATGGGTACACTTGTCCTCGATATTGAAACCGCGAGCCCGCACGAAGAGCCGCCAGAGAGCTCGAATGACACCCAGTACTTCGAATTCTTCGCCGTCAGCCTCGCATACGCTGACGACCTGAACAACAGTCCAGAAACTGAGGTGTTGTTCCGACGCGGCGACTGGGACGACCAGTACACGATCGATCTTTACGAGCGTCTCTTCGAGTGGTGTGACCATCGCAGCATCGATCGTCTCCTCACCTACAACGGAACTTGGTTCGACGGCACGCACTTGCTGAACTGGGCCCGCAACATCGACGATAGTGCTGACCGAGACTTCTTGACACGCACAGAGGCCCTGTTCGAAAACCACGTTGATGTCGCGCTCGCGGCTGCCGATAAGTATGAAGCCGAACTCTGGGACGACCAGCACATCCTTCCTGACTGGAAAGTCTACGACCTCGTCGGCATCGATAACGACAGCGTCTGGTACGACGACTACGACTTCCCCGACACCTATCTCTCTGAGATCGACGAGAAAGCCGTCCAAGGCAAGCACATCGGGCAAATCCTCGGCGACACATACGTGCAAAACATCGAAGCCGGTATCGAACACACCAGCGTTCACAACGAACTTACACAACTCCTCAAAGACTACTGTCTCAGCGACGTCGCGGACCTCATCGACCTCTACACAGCACTCGGAGGTCCCCGCCTCGACGACACCTACCGACGGACTGCCGCCGATATCGCCTGAATTCGATTCACATCGCTATCTTGGTGCGCAACGTCACTGGAAAGGTTTTGAATCGAGGCCCACTCAGTCCGTTGTCTCACTCGACTCCGAATCCCCTGAAATCCGATGAATGAGTCTGTCTGCGGCTGTTGCCGCGGTGGCTGGTTCCAGTCCGTGCTGACAGTAGGTATCAACCACTGCTGACCGGATTTGTTCGTCAGGCCGCTTTGGGCGCGGATCAAGGTACCCCTCGTCGCGGAGACACTTCCGGAGTTTTTCGGTTTTGCGCGACCCGAATCGATGAATGTCTGGTACCTTCTCCAGAAGCGCGTCTGGATCGCCATCAACCTGGTCGGCCACCGCACTAACTTCGTCAATAAAGTTGTCGCTGACGGCGTCGATGGCTTCTAACACGTCACGGTCAACGGCTTTCCCGCGTCCAACTGTATACGCCTCAACGAATGCTTCCAATGCCGCGCCATGCTGCCGAACCTGTTCTCTGGATGTCTCTGACAGGAGGCCGTCAACAGCACCAACCTCCAATAACGATTTGAGATGTCCCCAGCGCTCGATGCCAGCAGTACGGAGTCGGTACAGTACCTCTGGATCCTCGGTCACGTACCAGAGCGGCGCCGAAGCCGCTCCCTGCCGTGGGTCGAACGTCGGCACGTCCAGTCGCTCACGGTATTGCCAGTGATCGCCGCCTTCCGGGGCTGGCACGTCGATTGCACCGGGTGTCTCGATTGTCGGCGGCTCCGAGATCGGGTCATGCCCGTCGCCCGCGGTTAGTTGCTGGAGACTGTATTCAATGTCCGCTTCTTCGAGGCGGTTCTCCCAGCGTGTGCGTTCATCGTGTCGGGCCGTGAAGTAGAACACCTGTCGCCCTTCTCGGGCCAAATCAATCACGGTGTCGAGGACCGTTTCGGCCCGTTGGTCGTCGAATGGTGCCAGCGTCTCGTCAAGCAACAACGGGGGCGCGGTCTCCTGTTCTCTGTGTTCAACGAAGGCGACCCGGACTGCTAACAGAACCTGTACTCGTGTTCCACTGGAGAGCTTGTTCAAATGGCCGTGTTTAATCGCCTGAAGGGAGTGGGATCTCTTGTTCTGCAGCCATCTTGATGTTATAGACGGCACACATCAGTGCAAGTTCACGAAATTCTCGGTACCAGGTACGCGCTCGCAGGGCGACGCCCAGCGAGCGCTTGACTGACGAGAAGACAGTTTCTGACATGGATCTCTGGTGGTAGAGATCGTCGTCAATCCGGGCGTTGTGGGCGTGATCGTAGGGCTTGTTGATGCAGTGTTTGATCAATGGCCGAAGATCAAGTTCCTCACGGAGGTACTCACGCAGCCACGTACAGTCATAACCCTTGTCTGCAGTAAGGATCTGCAACTCGTCCGCCTGCCGGCGGGCGAGTTGCTTGCAGATGTCGGCGTCACTTCCCTCTCTGGTGGTTGTGCAGTGCAAATCGAGGATCGCGTTTGTCTCTGTATCGACGAGTTTCGTGGCTTTGAGGTCCTGTACTTCGTATTTCGTCTTGGAGCAGTACGAGCGGCTCGCAGGCGAGCGCTCGAAGTACGTCGCGTCAATCGCTGCGATTGGTCCGGTGTTGTGAAGCTGTGCAGACTGGTGGAGAAGCGTCCGGCAGACTGCCATCTCAATTCTATCGAACGCGAGACATAACGTGGATGGATGTGGGAGATCGGCCGGTTCAAGGCCGATCTCCCGGGATATTCGTGGCATTTCCTTCAGGAGGTCGATCGTCATTCGATAGGTTGTATCGAGGGAAATCCGGAGACAGTGGATGGATATCATCGCGGCATCGGTGAACCCGCCGCTCCCTTCTGGGGCGGCAGGTTCGTCCCAATCATCGGCAACTCTTTTGACTGCGAAGACCACACGTTCGGTGAAGCGGAAGATTTGCGTTGGCACATTTCGCACTCTTCCGCTTCAACTCCCTTACTCTGGCGACTTGATCCCGTGCTGTCCAGAGATTAAACACGGCCAACTTAACGCGAACTTGAGGTGCACGCGTACTGTTATTGAATGGAATAGTGGTTATCAAGAGATTTAATTTGTTTCATTACATTAGTAAGTGGCTTGTTTTTGTTGTACTGTTTACGTAGGAGCGACAGGTATGGTTGAATGTAGTTGAAGAAGTATCGGTAGCTCGCACAAAGATAATTGAGTCCAAAATCTCCGGATGTTGTTTTAGCACACCGATTTTTGGGACACCCCCCATTACAGAAATTTCTAACGTTACAATTTTCACACAATTTTGGCAATCCCTCACGTTTGTATTCTCCAAACTGTTGTTGTTCGTTGCTCTCGATCATTGTCACAATATTCTCATCATGAATGTTTCCAAGTTTGAAACCTTTGTTGACGAAATGATCACAAGAATAAATGTCACCATTGTGTTCCATTGCGACTTGCTCCCCACACGTTTCTTTAAAAATACAATAACTAGGATTCCCCTGAATAGCAACTTCGAGACTCTGATCAAATAACCGTACAGATATCTCCCCAACATCGTTTCGGACCCATTCATCAAATATTTCTGTCATAAATATCCCATATTGTTCAGGGTCGACACTTCGCTCAGAGACTGGCGCCTTCCTTGCCAATTTTATTAGTTCTTTATACTCCGTATCGTTATTATCCGGATAATTGACCATTTCATTCACCCACCTGTAGTCGCACCGTTTTAATTCTCCTTTATTTTCATGATCAATATCCGATATTGGATCAATAGACCGTGACGTAGATGTATTTTCTTCTTTTTTGTCAAATTCCTCAATCAACGGGATAAATTGAACCCAATTTACATTTTTGTTCTTTAAAAAGTTGTACACACGGAGTGGATATTTACTATTATAATTGTTAACTACACATAATACGTTATATTTTATACCGTGCTTTTTTAGTAGTGAAAGACCATCAATAACTTCCTCAAACGTTCCGTGTCCGCTCCGTGTCCTTCGATACTTATTGTGAAGCTCTTTTGGACCGTCTATACTGATACCAACAAGAAATTCATTTTCTTTAAAGAACTTGCACCACTCTTCATTCAGTCGAGTTCCATTCGTTTGAATGCTGTTCATGATTTGTTTGTCAGGAGGAGCGTACTTTTCTTGAAGTCGGACAACCTTTCGATAGAAGTCAAGACCCCGCAGTGTCGGCTCTCCCCCTTGCCACGCGAAGGTCACCCGTTGTGTTGGCTGGGATTCTATGTACTGACGAATGAATTCCTCAAGCGTATTCTCGGACATTGCAAATTCAGCCCGCTCAGGATATAACTCTGATTTTTCTAGGTAATAACAGTACTCGCACTCAAGGTTACATGATGGACCGGTAGGCATCGCCATTACGTTATAAGGAAGATCAGCCACTCCAGTTTCAGTTGGTCTATCGGCCATACTCAAGGACACAATCAATTAGAAATAAAAGTTTCTATTGGGTTGATATCCCTGATACAGCGAAAAGTCCCAGGGTTTCCATGACAAGTGGTTATAGCCTAGGAATATTTGACTCTGAAGCCAATTAATTTTGTATCAAAACATCTTTTTTCCTCCGATTGTTTCAGTATGACATGATCAACCAGCCGATAGTATTAGCAATCGTAACAATGTTTGCGTGGGGTGGTTGGGCGATATTCGCCACTCTTTCCACGCAATCGTTACCACCAGCGATCGCGATAGTGTTATCCTACGCTGCTGGGACGGCGGTTACATTAGCGTACGTAGTTACACGCGGAATCAGGGTTGACCTCCTTTCGGTGCCGGCGGGTACGGAGTTCGCTATCCTCGCGGGGATCGTGTCAGCGATCGGTGGGCTCACGCTTTACGCCGGGCTCGGTAAGGGGGACGCAGCGATCGTTACCACAATTAGCGCTCTCTACTTCGTCGTTGCAGCCATAGCCGGAGTACTATTTCTCGGTGAAAGCATTACGGTTCGCGACTTTTTGGGGATTGTATTCGCAATCTTAGCAATTATCCTGATATCCTCGTAATCAGCCGATCTCATCCGAACGGAACGAAATAGATCTGTTCGCTCACATGAATTGTTTCGTGCTGGTATGGACTACACCGACGGTTCCGAGAGGTTGACGTAGACGGATTTCGTTTTGCGGTAGTGATCCAGCGCCTCGAGCCCGAGGTCCTTGCCGGCCCCTGACTCCTTGAACCCGCCGTAGGGTGCCTCCGGCAGGATCGGCCCGTACTCGTTGACGTAGATCAACCCCGCGTCGATGTCGGCTGCGGCGTTGTGGACCAGCGACGTCGACTCCGTCCCGATCCCGGCTGCGAGCCCGTACCGGGTGTCGTTTGCGATCTCGATCGCCTCCTCGTAGCTCGAAAACGGGATGATCGTCTGTACCGGCCCGAAGATCTCCTCCTGTGCGATCGTGTCGCTGTTTTTCACGTCTCCGAAAACGGTCGGCTCGACGTACCAGCCGTCCTCGAGTTTCGGATCGTCCGGACGTCCGCCCCCACACAGCAGCTCGGCTTCCCCGTTGCCGGTCTCGATGTACTCGGTCACGGTATCGAACTGGCTCTGGGAGGTGAGCGGCCCCATCGTCGTCTCCTCGTCGAGGGGATCCCCGAGGACGTACGACTCGGCTTTCTCGACGAACCGGTCGGTGAACTCCTCGAGTATGTCCTCGTGGACCAGCGCCCGGGAGAAGGCGTCACAGATCTCGCCGGTGCTGTAGAAGATGCCGTCGGCCACCGCGTCGACGACCCGGTCGAGGTCGGCGTCGGGGAAGACGACGAACGGCGACTTTCCGCCCAGTTCCAGTGTCACGGGCGCAACGCGGTCTGCGGCCGCGTGCATCACGCCGGCACCGACGGCAGTACTGCCCGTGAAGGACACCTTCCTGATCTCCTCGTGTTCGGTGATCGCCCCGCCCGCTTCGCTACCCTTTCCGGTCACGACGTTGAGCACGCCGTCCGGGAGGATGCCCTCCGAGAGCTGTGCGATCCGGATCGTCGTAAGCGGGCTATCAGTCGAGGGTTTGAGTACGGTGGCGTTGCCGGCCGCAAGCGCCGGGCCCAGCTTCCAGGCGGCCGCCCACATCGGGAAGTTCCACGGAACGATCTGCCCGACGACGCCGTAGGGCTCGTGTTTCGTGTACAGGTGGAGGTCCTCGCCGGCGGGGATCTGCTCGGCCCGCTGGGCACGACACACCGACGCGTAGTACTCGAGGGTGTCGATCGCGCCTTCGACCTCGCCGTGGGCCTGGGCCATCGGCTTGCCCGTATCGAGACACTCCAGCAGTGCCAGTTCCTCGACGTGGTCGGTAAGGACGTCGATCCACTCGAACATCACCCCGGAGCGCTCGCGCGGGGTCGTCGACTTCCACTCCCGGTCGAAGGCGTCCCAGGCGGCCTCGACGGCGGCGTCGACGTCTCTGGCGTCACACCGCGGGACCGCGAGAATCGGTTCGTCGATCGCGGGGTCGCGGGTTTCGACGCCCTCTTCCGTCCGGTAGTGGTCCCCGCCGATCCAGGCGGAAAACTCGATTCCGTCGGTTGCATCCTCGTGTGCCGATAGATGTCGCTCGCGCATGGCTGTCTCTCCGTGTGGCTCTGCCATGGTTCGGGTATCGATGCAGGTGTTCTTAAATCTATTCTCCTATCACTCTCCGTACGGATACTTTTATGAACTGCGGGGAAAATCTCCAACACGAGATGCGAAGGCAAGCCCTACGTAAACGGAGAGGAGAGTCCGTCGATCGTCGATCGAACGTCTCGAACGTCCCGAACGCGACAGCAGCCGCGACGATGGAGGGTCGAACATGAGTTTCGGCGAGTACACGCTGTCGTTCCCCATCTGGGTGGAGTTCGGCAACGGCAAAAGCGACCGCGTCGGCCCGCTCGTCGACTCCCAGGAGTGGGAGTCAGTACTGGTCGTCACCGACGAGGGCATTCGGGAGGTCGGTCTGCTCGACGGGATCGAGGAGTCGCTCGACGGGGCGGGAATCGAGTACGTCGTCTACGACGGGGTCGAACCCAACCCGACAGCGTCGATGGTCGAGGAGGCGACCGGCGTGCTCGAATCCGAGGGCTGTGACGCGGTCGTCGCCGTCGGCGGCGGCAGCGTGATGGACGTCGGCAAGGGCGCGTCGCTGATGACGACTAATCCCGGAGACATCACCGACTACGAGGTCAAGTCCGCCGACGACGTGATGGAGGCGCCGATCCGGACGGAGCCGCTGCCGCTGGTTACGGTTCCCACAACGGCCGGCACCGGCAGCGAAGTCGACTACTGGGCGGTCATCACCGACGAGGAACGCGACTTCAAGATGGCGATGGGGCAGCCGCCGCTGTATCCGGGCGGGCCGTACCTCGGCGCGGAGATCGCACTCGTGGATCCCGAACTGACGGCCTCGCTGCCGCCCCGCCAGACGGCCGCGACCGGGTTCGACGCGTTCTCACACGCCCTGGAGAACCACGTCTCCTCGGCCCGGCCGCCGGTGGTAGAGCCGCTTACGTACAACGTGATGGAACTGGTTTCTGCGAACCTGGTGGAGGCCTACGAGGAGGGGACGATGGCCTCCCGGGAGCGGATGATGTTCGCCTCCAACGTGGCGGGGATCTGCGAGAACTTCGCCGGGTTCGGTGCGATCCACTCGCTTGCGGAGGTGACCGGCGGGATGTACCCCGAGATCCCCCACGGGGAGGCGATCGCCGCCTACACGCCGGCGGTGATGCGGTACAACCTCGAGGAAGTGCCCGATCGGTACGCCGAGGTCGCACAGGCGATGGGAGTCGACGTCTCCGGGCTCACTGAAGAGGAGGCCGCCCGCGAGGCGGTCACGGCCGTCGAGGAGCTGATTTCCGCGGTCGATCTGCCGGAGAGCCTCGCGGAACTCGGTGTCGCTGAAGAGGACCTCCCCGAGATCGCAGAAAACGCGCTGTACACGATCGAAATCCACGACAATCCTCGGGACGCCGACGCCGAGGACCTGCTTGAAATCGCCCGCGACGCGTACTAACTGGACGGCTCAGAGAAAATTTTCACAAATGAGTTGGAAGGAGAGGAGCCGCCTGTGTACTCTCAGCTCTCGAAACGTCTTCAGATACTATACAAGTTCAAAGCATAAATCGGTCCATATTTATTGGAACTATGTATTCGGAATCGGGTATAGATCGCAGCCGGTTAAGCGATCGTGATCCGATCTTCCTGTGCTCCTTCTTGGAGCACCATCTGTTCTGCCAGCTCCCGATATAGGTCCTGCTTTACGTCGGCGTACTCGGGATCATTCCACCGGTTCTGGAGTTCGTCGGGATCGTTTTTTAGATCGTAAAGCTCCCCGTAGTCTTTGCCGGGATAAATAGTGAGTTTATATTGATCCGTGACCAACGTCCGTACCCGTAATCCAAGGTAGTCCTCGTCGTTTTCGATAACGACACTACTGTTCGGGAACTCGTCCTCTTCTCCCTCTAGCACCGGTCGCAACGATTTTCCGGGCAAACTTGAGGGGTCATGCCGATACGATGGTGTAAATGATGAATGCGGATCGGGTACGTCACAGAGGTCCAGCAGGGTCTGGCTGAAGTCAATGTGACTTGTGGGGGATGCCACCCGTTTTCCTTCTTCGAATGTACCTGGGAAGCTCCAAATCATGGGTATCCGAACCAATCCATCGAATTGGAAGGGCCCCTTCCGAATCATCCAGTGGTCTCCCATCATTTCACCGTGATCGGAAATGAACACCACTATCGTGTCCTCTCGGAGATCGTGTTCTTCGAGCGCGTCTATAACACGCCCCACTTCTTGATCCAAATAGCTGACCATCCCATAGCTTTTGGCAATAATCTCTCTAATTTCGTCCTCCTGAACTTCGGGTTCAGGACAACTGTAGAGCCCCTGCAATTGTTTGAAATCACCATTATAGACGTCCTCGTAAAAAGGCGGAAGTTCCTCAAATTCCCCATCACGTCTAACCGGCAGAGAAACATCGTCCGGATCGTACATCGATCCCCATGGTTCCGGTGCAGCATACGGATTGTGAGGATCCGGGAATGAACACCACGCGAAGAACGGGTCTTCGTCTTCTTCTCTTCCTTCGATGAAATCTATAGTTCGATCCCCAATCCAACGATTGTAATGAAGCGATTCGGGAATCGACCACGTATCGTATACGTGGAACGTTTTCCCGGGTTTATTGTCAGGATGATCTTTTGCAAGTTGCTCGTAAGCCTCCGGATGGTTTTCCTTCAACCAGTTCTTGTACTCGCCAAATATTTCGTTGACGTGCCCTCCGGTAAAATCGACTGAGTCGAACCCATAATATCCATCTGGCATACTCGTGAGTCGGCCAGTCTCCCACATTTCACGCGCTTCAGGAAAGTCCTCGGGATCAAACTGTAAATCTCTATATTCTGTGGTATCTGTCTTCTCAAACACCCGTGAGAGTTCTTCCGTTAACTCTTCAGTGAACGCCTCGAAATCATCCTCTGAGAAGGAGTCAAGCGGACGATCTCCGATCGCCCGCTGTGCAACTTCTTCGAATAGTACGGCCGCATCTGACCACCGCGGGATATGAATCTCCTCGAGTTTACGGACGAGAGGATTGTGGCCTCGGGTAGAAAATCCTTTGTGATAGATTGATGAGTTTGTATCATCCACAAGGACTTCTGGACAAGAGATATTGGCTCTGACCGCGGTCTCGACCGCTTCATACAATCGTTGACCGAACGTCGATTCGTCTCCATCGAGTTCGTTTAACAAGTGGTGAATGTGATTTCTGACCGGGAGTGTGTACGTGTGTAAGTGAAGTTTCCCAGCAGAGTACGTTTCATATCCTCCCTCCTGGAACAAGTCCGGAATTGTTGGAAGACTGTCCGAAAGAGGGACGCCATTGCTCCGGACACCGTGTTTGTGGGGTGTCCGCCCGGTAAACATGGTTGCTCGGGCTGGCATACACATCGGGTTGTTCGCGTACGTTCGATCAAATGTTACTCCTCTATTAGCTATTTCATCGATGTTTGGTGTCTGGACTTCATCATTACCCATACAGCCCAGATGATCGTACCGTAGCTGATCGGCTACGATACACAGGACATTAGGGGGACTACGATTACCCATGCTGATTCATTCATTCCTTCTGTAATTAAGTATTGGGGTATGCTTCCATGTTACTCCCGTGGTAAGGTATAGCCATAGTAGCAAACAAAATCTGGTGCTCAAGCATGAGAGAAGTGTACGCCCTAGATGAATCATTCTGAGCTATCTGTGGAGGTCAGTTTCTTTCCTACATTACTGGGGAATACTTTGATTTGGAGTCGTGGTATTTCTGGGAAGGGATCTATTTCGGGGAGTATGATCAACCATCAATGATTGTTCGTTTGGATTAGCTGAATGACCTACAATGGGTATTATTGAGCTCTTCAACAAGGATTTCATATTATAGAATTAGATATCATCGGGTATACCGTTGGGGGGAATTAATCTACATCTGGTTAGGAATTACAAACATAATATTGTAATTCTTAATCACTCGAAATTACGTAACCTTTATGATATTTCCATATTATCGAAAGCCTCCTCATTATTGGTGCAGGAGCGGATTCAACTTCTACACATACCTCTATTCGTCTTCACTTTAGGCCTCCGCAGTCGGTTGCATGGCAGTGACGAGCTCTTCCTGTAATGTTTGGCGTTCTTGATGGATCTTCTGTGCCTCTTTGACGAGTCGGTCAAGCAACGGTGGCGGCGAGTACCCAAGGTAGTCACCGAGTCTATACAGCAGAAGCTGGGCGTGCGACCGCAGGGTCGCCGCCCAGCGTTCCGGCGGAAACACAATCTCTGCAGAAGCGTGCTCGGTCAGCAACGCCAACAACTCCTGACTCACCAGCAGTGACAAAATCGCTGCATACAGCAGAATCTCGACGACGTGTTTCTTGATCGTGTCGAACTCGTCCAATTCGTACTGTGTCTTCAGTTCGCGGAATAACAACTCCGTCTCCCACCTACAGCTGTAAATCGTCGCTAGCTCATCGGGGAGAAATTCTTCTCTGGGAACGTTCGTGATGTACAACTCATAGTCGCGGTCGTCGGCGCCCTCGTCACGGACGCCGACGACTCGGAACCGCTTGCTGTCTTCCGATTGCTCTCCCGCGTACGCACGGCGCTCAAACTCAACTTCGACCTCTACGTCGATGTACTGGCGATAGAGGTCCTCCGTGACATCGTGAATCTGTTCGCCTTCCAAGGGAATGGCGTCGCCACGCCATTCCCGTAGTTCCTCCGTTATCACCGGCTTAGCGTTGTCTTTCAATGGGGTCACGAAGTAGCCGCCGTTCTCGTCGATTAGCGCGAAACGGCGGTAGGAGAGGTACGCCCGACCAAACAGAACGAGGCGATCTTCGAGCCACGGTCCTGTGTCGAATTGCGTGCTGTCGTGGGTTTTCTCGTCGGTAACGCTGTAGTCGTCGATGGTTTGCTCGGTGATGTTATGGAGCAGGTGGAGCCGTGCTCCAGTCTGCTCCTCTTTGCGGCCTTCGAAGTCGTCGGCAAGCAGTTCGTGCAATCGCAGGACAGTGCCGTCTGCACTGATAATGTCCCGAAAGCGGTCGATCTCTCGGGAAGTCGTGTCTGGAACCGTGACCTCGTCGAGCGCGGCCTCGACGAGGTCACTCAGATACTCCGCGAGTTCTGGTGTCAACTGTTGGTAGAAGCCACTTGGACAGAGTGTGTCGTCAGCTGTGGAGTTGTAGCTGCGCCGGAAGTCAGCAAGAGAGCGACTCTCGCCGGTGGCAAAGCCGAATACGAGCGACCAGACCAGCGGTGGCATCTGGAGCTTTCGGTTGCGTTCGACCAAGCCGACCTCCTCGGCGTGGTCTTCCAGCATCAAAGAGGGAAAGAGGCTATTAAGGCGACGCTCTATCCGACGTGAAGAGGCTTGTTGGTGCACACAGCAGTCTCCTCATTCCTCTCGGAAAGCTACGCCGATTAGCAACTGCTGTCTGCTGGTTCTTCGCTAAACTGAAGACGAATATACATACCTCTTACAACTCATCGGTGGACGTTTGGCTCGTTCAGGTTCAATTCGATGACACTGATCGATTGCTTGAGTAGCGGTTTCAGTTCATCGTTTATTCGGTTCTCATTCATACGATGGATTGGACCCGCGATACTCACAGAGCCGATGACCTCACCATTCGTTTCTGTGATTGGTGCACCAACACTTTTGAGTCCGTTTCTAAATTCCTGACGATCATAAGCAATATCTGTAGTTCGAATTTCAGCTAGTTCCTCAAAGAGTTCCTCAGACTCAGTAATCGTATTTTCAGTTTGGGCGGGTAACCCATAGTAATCTATTATTTGGTTTACCTCAGACTTAGTCATATGGGCGAGGATTAATTTACCAACGGCTGAGCAGTGGAGCATAATACGTTCTCCAGGCTTCGCCGGATACTCGATATCATCCCCACCATGAGCGATATCCAAATATACTCCTTTTCCATGCTCCTCAACTAGTAAAGTGATTAACTCACCTGAGCTTTCAGCAAGCCGTTTTACTTCATCAGCAGCGGCTATATACAATGAATTCCGATACCGGGATTCTTCACCACGCTGTAAAAATTTCAATCCCAAATCGTACTCGCCTTCATTTTTAACAACGTATTCTAAATCACGGAGTGTATCCAAGTGATTATGAACGATGCTCGGCGGACGATCCGTGTATGTCGCTATTTGAGAGACCGATCCACCCTCTAAATTCTCAATCGCATTGATTATCTCCTCCGTTGTCTTCAGGGTCTTCACAGGATTTGCAGCTTCATGCATACCTCATCATCATCGTTGTATCGTATAAATTTTCGGTATTATGGAATCTAAGATGTTTACTTTGGAGCATCGCTGTGTGGAGAGCGGTAAAGGCTTTGAGCCAGCTTTCGGTTGATTCGGCTCCATTGAATCGCCAGACATCGCCGTAGTAAGTCGGTAAATCGAAGGATTTGAGGCGAGTGAGTAGCAGTTTGGATGAACCTTCGGTACTTCCCAACTGACGTAATCAGCAGAATTGAATCGCCGAATTGACCACGAGAAAGTGTCTGGGTTTGGATGTGTTCAGCATACCAGACCCAGACGGTTACCTTTCGGCCTCGGACGTAAAAGGCGTAGCGGAAGAAGTCATCACTCCACTCCCGTTGCCGGGTGTCGAGGGGAGTCCCCTCGACCCCGGCGACATCTGGCTCGTCGTCATATTAGCCTGTGTCAACGAGACCTCCATCTGGGAAACCTGCAAAGACACGGACGGAACGCCGTGCGACGACACTACCCTCACGTGGCTCCACACCCTCAACCGCGAGTGGCTCGAAGTCGTTGCTAACCTCCTGCTTAGACGCCTTGCCATGACGATTCTCGACCGGTCAGGGTCGAGAATCGTCTCCATCGACTTCATCGACAACCCCTACCACGGCGAGCACTACGTCGATGAAGGCGAACTCTGCTCGATGGCTCCCACAGACGGGACAACCACTTGCCACCGATACTGTACGGCGTACGTCGTCTCAAACGAAAAGCCGGTGACGCTAGCGATGACGTACGTCCGCAACGACGAAGACGAGGCCGACGCGGTCGAGCGCGTGCTCGCCCGCGTCGAGACCTATCCCTTCGAGATTGACCTGCTGCTTGCCGACAGCGGCTTCTACAACGAGCGTGTCATCCGCCGTTCTCGTGAGATCGCTGCAACAGTCGTTCACGTGCCCAAAAAGGGCGAGCGGATGAAAGACAAACTCGATGTCCACAAGTCGTACATGACGACCTATCGCATGTACAAGGACAGCGAGCGGGAACTGCGCTTCCCGCTCGCGGTCGCTGTCTCCTATCACGCAGGAGATCGAGGCAAGAGTGGTGAGGTTGTTCGTGGCTACGTGGCTTGCGGCGTGACTGATCGATCAGCAAAGCAGGTCGAACGACTCTACAGGAAACGCTCAGGCATCGAAACGAGCTACCGACTGCTTCGGCAAGCACGAGGGATCACGACGACACGTGATCCCGTCGTGCGGTTTGCGATCATGCTCGTCGCAGCACTGCTGGAGAACTTGTGGTTGGTGCTGCGATGGGCGGTCGTCGCCCGCCCACGACGGGGCGGGCGCGACCTGCCCGAGGAGTTCACGTTCAAGACGTTCTGCGACTGGATTCGATACGAGCTGGAAGAGGAGTTGCGGCGCCAGTGGAAGATCAAGATGAACGGGGTTGGTGTGCCGGCGTCACAGGCTGTGGCCGCGGGCTGACCGGGGTCAGCCCACGGCCAGTCTGCCACGCCGCGAGCGACTGCTCTCTTCAAGAGGCGACAATAAGCGGGTGAAATCGTCCGACTGAAACGGTGATTCGCTTCTCCGGTCAGTTACTCTTCAGTCATGACCGGAGTTCGGCGTAGAACCATACAGAAAGTGACTATTTCTGGGCGTTCAGACAACGCTGTATCGACTCGTTCGGGAAGTACCGACCTTACCACCCGCCTCACCGAGGAGTTAGTCTCGCTCGCCAAAAGTTATTCCGACGATGCTGAGGAAGCTGCCGCCACCTTCCGGGGCGGCAGCTTCGCTGAATGGGCGATGATTTCGCTTCACGGCTTGCGAATTTTCCTTGAGAAATCCTACGTGATGACAATCGACCTGTTAGAGACAATGTCCCAAATTCTGGAGATTATTGGCCTTGAACCGGACGATTTACCGGCACCATCCACGTTCGGTAGTTCCCATCACTCCTGATTCCTGACTGGATTTCTGAGGGAGTCTGAGAGAGATTAGATTGACTCCTTCGCTGGATTGGACAGAGACGGCGATCTCACGCCAGTGAGAACGCCGTCAAGCCTGCCAAGATGCGAAGCCATCGCTCAGTAACAGAGCATTCGCTGGACGCGGGCCAAATCAGCCCGCGTCCAGCTGGCTGTATGTCGGGGGAATTCCGACACGGTTGGTCGGTGCTTCCCACTTCCGCTCCAACGTGTCGTCGAGTGCGTGGTCAATCCACTCACGAAACACCTCAAAGCGGAACCACACGGGCAGTGCTCGCCCGCCGCGTCGCGGCGTGGCGAGCACGCCCCACCGAACGATCACCCACAGGTTCCGCAACAGGAAGCTCACGAAAATGAACAACAACCGAACGGTTGGATCAGTTGTACTCGTACGCGCACGCGCTTCGCGCATCGTCCGAAACGCTGTCTCGATGGCTGAGCGTTGCTGGTAGAGAGCTTCGACTTCTTTGGGCGTGCGATCGGTCAGATCGCACGCCACGTACGCCCGCACGAGCAATCCGTGTTTACCCCGGTTGCCCTGCTGGTAGGAGACACAGACCGCGAGCGGGAAGCGGAGTTCCCGCTCGCTTCCTTCGTACATCACGTACTCCGTCCAGTAGGAGACCGTCGTGTCCAGTTTCTCGGCCATCTGCTTCCCACGACGAATGACTGGAAGAGCGACTGGCGCGACGGCGTCCAGTCGCTCGATGGAGGTTCCGTCATAGAAGCCACGATCAGCGAGGAGGCCAGCTACGTCGAACGAAAGGGCCGCGACGTGGTCGAGCAGACGCTCGACCGCGTCGCTTTTGGGTTCATCGCCACGAACTGGCGTAACCGCGACGACGAGTGGTTTGGCTCGACAGAGGACGAATCCAGCGAGGTAGCGATGGCACTGGGAGGTGCCATCGCGGGGTTTCGTGCGACAGAGTTCACCAGCCTCGGCGTGTGGACAGCCGTGGTAGTGGATATCGACGAAATCGAGGCAGATGATCCTCGGCCCCGGCCCGAGGATCATCGCCGCCTGTTGGGCGAAGAGGTTGTTGACGGTGGATTCGAGGTCATCTGCTGGAACGGTGTGCAGTTGTGTAAGGGTATAATCGTCGGAGTAGCTTCCGCGAGTGGTGTCGGTGACGGCTTTGATCGACTTCTGATCGACAGCGGCTTGCAGAAGCGTTTGACGGAGAATCAAGGAGTCGAAGCCGCAGCCTTCGACTCCGGGGATTGGGATCTCTGCGAGGAGATCAAGCGCTAAGGTTTCAAGGTCAGAAGCCGTAAGGACAGTGTCTGGATGGTATAGGCAATTCACAACACCCATCCAGACACTTTCTGAGAACGTAACCTCGTCAGTTGTGACTATCCACTGACTCGATGGGAACTACCGACGTTGAATAAGTGGCTCGACAGGATTGAGATGGCAGTCTGGCGAGTGCTGCTGCGCCACTCGGCGCAGCTGACTCGATGGAAACGCTGCTACGCCATGAGAACGTGAAACAAAGCATGGGGCGCAAGAGACCGACGGTCGTACTGTGCCACAGAGCACGTGCAGCTGACTGGTCCGTGTGCGAAAGAAGCCGAGTCATGGGCGTGACAGCCCGGATGCCGCGCCCGCGGCATCCGGGAAAGCCCGAATAGGTGCATCTCTGCTTCACGCACTGGCGTCCCGGGTGAACAGACCATGTACCTCGGAATTGATGTCCACAAACGGTACGCACAGGTGGCAGTAATGGATGAGACTGGGGAGATGGTCGAAGAGGTTCGCGTCATAATGAATGAGAAAAGGTTTGAAACTCACTCCGCGAGAGCGCTATAACGGACTAAGAAAGCCGTGCACTGGGTGCACGACGATCTAAGAGTCTTTCCTGAATACTGTACGAGGGTGCCACAGAAAGCTTGACACGGCTACTGTTAACAAGCAACACTAATAGCATCTACAGTAAATCTCAGGTGAGTCAGAGCAGGGAGTGGCAAATGGTACATGAGCACCACGTCCCTGCAGAATCATCCTTCGGTCGAAGAGGTATTCAAGCATGTGGAGACGATTCCACTGGCGCTGTTTGAACATCTTGATTTCTCGTTTCTCACCGACTTCCCCGTGTTCGCCCCCGACCCGTGGAGGCGAACACGGGATCACAAACCACCGGAACTGTTGAAGGGCGTGCTGTACTGCTTCAGTCGGGAGATCTACAGCCCTGAAGAGATTGCCAGAGAACTCCAGGATGAATTGCTCTACCTCCAGTGTGGATTCGATAAGCCACCGTCTCATCAGTCGATTCGTCGGTTTCTCACTGATGTTTCACTGGTTGTCGAAGATATCTTCGAATATCTCGTCGAGCAGGTCGCCGCCCGCGACCTGCTCGACAACACCTTTCGGATCGACTCGACGGTTGTTCACGCTGATCCTCGTGATAGCGAGGCGTCTTGGAACTACGACCCGACAGCAGGAAGTGATGATTCCGATGGCGACCAGTCGGACGAGTCCGACCAGGACACGTCCAATAATGATGAACAAGACGAGGAAGGAAACGGTGGCTACTACTTTGGCTACGGATATCTGGTAGTGACAACTGGTCCAAAACTACCGGTTGCAGCAGCGTTCACCGAGCAAAAGCAGGTCGATCAGGAGATAGCGAGACGTGTCACGCAGGACGCGCTCGCCGTCGGCGATCCCAACTGGATGCTTGGCGATTCAGCGTTTGACATGCTAAACTGGCACGACGACCTCATCGAAGAGGGCGTCGTGCCGGTTGCACCGTACAACGAACGGAACACCGATGATCCATACGATATCGAGTACCGAGTCGAGCAACGGATCAAAAAGCACTCAGACACTGTCGGCGTCTGGTCAAAACAACTCGAAGAGACCTACGAGCAACGATCACAAGTCGAACGAACAATTGGGGCTTGCAAGGACTGCGGCCTCGGGACGCCGAGCGTCCGAGGCCGCGTCCGTGTCGAATCACACGTCTTTCTGGCTCTCTGTCTTCGACTTGCCACTGCCATTGCCAACTACGAACGAGATGCTAATCCAGGAAAGACATCAGTTGAGGTGTGTCAATGATTCTGTGCCGCCCTTTCCTCTCGTGCTTGCTCGATAATGTGGTTGAGCATCTCTGTTTGTCCAACCAGAAACTAGATCTAACATGCTTTTTATAACCTCATTGAAGATAACAACCCTTTAAATTCAAATCTCATCTCTTAGTCAAAAAGCTCTTAGTTATAGGACTTGCGTGATACAGCCCTAATTCAAGAAAGGCACTGCAAAGGTATCGAGGTTTACTCCCGTCGGTTTTGTCAATTATACTGATTCCCCTCCCTCCCGAAATTTTATATACTATGTGTATAAATGATTGGACGCTATGAGAGGGCCACACACGACCCGTAGAGAAATGCTCAAAGCATCGGGAGTCGGAATGACCGCCGGTTTAGCGACAACGGCAGGATGCCTAGGTGATGATGAAAGTGTTGCAGTAGCTTCTATGCAATGGAGTGAAGCACGACTAATGGGATATTTAGGGTATGAAATGCTGCAAGAAAACACCGACTACACAATCGAAGACGAGATAGGTCTCGGTGGATCCGCACAAGTGTTCGAAGCTGTGCGTAACCGAGAAGTTGATCTCTATCATCTGTACACCGGGGGTGCGTGGGCGACGATCCCACCACAGCGTGACGAGTTGATTGGAGATCCTCAGGAACTCTACGAACGGGCTCGAGATGATATGGAAGAGGAGCATGGCCTCGTATACCTGGAGCCAGCTTCGTTCAACAATACGTACGCCATCGGTGCTAATCCAGCCTGGACCGATGAAA
The DNA here is from genome assembly GCF_002952775.1 of Halalkaliarchaeum desulfuricum. NCBI lineage: Archaea > Methanobacteriati > Methanobacteriota > Halobacteria > Halobacteriales > Haloferacaceae > Halalkaliarchaeum > Halalkaliarchaeum desulfuricum. Next base: position 2,222,642 of record NZ_CP025066.1, on the reverse strand, counting down.
CGGGCATAGAAACATTGAGCGGTCTCGCAGAGCATGTCAATGCAGGTAACACTGACATGGACGTTGTTTTGGGACCAGAGTTCCAGGAGCGATCTGATGGATGGCCTGGTCTCGTTGATCACTATAACTTCGAGGAGGCTGCAGAAGATATCGAGATCCAAACTGTCGAAGCGGACCTCACGTATCAAATATTAGGAGAAGAAGAGGCCGACTTGGGGATGGTTTTCTCGACTAACCCGAACATACAGCAGTTTAACCTGGACGTTCTTGAGGACGATGAAGACTTTTTCCTCCCGTATAATCCCGCCCCCTTGGTCAATGAAGAAACTATTGAGGAATTCGAAATAGAGGAACCTCTAAACGAGGTATCACGGTCGTTGACTTCTGAAGAAGAAGTCATCGAGCTCAACGTCCGTATTGACATCGAAGAAGAGGATGCTCAAGAGGTCGCTCGTGAGTACCTTGAGGAAAACGGACTTATTTAAGCAATGAGTGGAGGCGGTGTATCCATACGGGGGGAGATCGTTGAAGTCTACAGGTTGTTTCGATTATGATGGCATCATACATCGAATTCACGTTCGACCACAGTAACGAGCTTGTTGAGCTCCTGATCGAACATATCGAACTGGTCTTGCAGACGCTAGTGTTTGCGCTTCCACTTGGTATATTACTGGGAGTATTTATCGCGTATTATCAACCAGCAGCCGTTACAGTATTGTGGGGTGCGGGTGTTGCGATGACGATCCCGAGCCTCGCATTATTCGGCCTTCTCATCCCGATTCTCGGCATCGGAAACCCTCCTGTTATCGTCGCACTTGTGCTATATGCACAACTTCCGATTATCCGGAATACATATATCGGCCTGACCTCTGTCGACCAGTCAATAATAGAAGCAGGACGAGGAGTCGGAATGACAAAATGGCAGAGGCTCTATAAATTGCAGATTCCGATAGCGCTACCAGTAATGATCGCTGGAATACGAAACGCCATTGTAATCCTCATTGGCGTTGCCACAGTCGGTGCATATGTCGGTGCAGGCGGATTAGGGTTTTATATATTCACCGGCATTTATCAGGCGAACGTGGAAATGGTGGTTGTAACAACGATTGTTGTTTCACTCCTCGCACTCGTATTTGATTATGGCTTCAAATCCATTGAACAGATCCTCCAACTACGTAACGGAGAGGAAATTCCCCTCACCTGGGGAGCTAAATTACTAACAAGGGCACTCCCATGATTGAGTTTCAAAACGTAACAAAAGTGTACGGGGATACCGTAGCAATCGAGAACGTTAGCTTTGAAGTTGAAAAAGGGACGACAACCGTCCTCGTAGGACCGTCAGGATGTGGGAAGACGACGACCATGAAACTGGTCAATCGCCTTGAAGACCCCACGGAGGGAACTGTATACTATGATGGGACGGATACCCAAGAGATAGACGTTACAAAGCTTCGGAGAAATATCGGGTATGTGATCCAGGAGATCGGACTGTTCAATCATATGTCCGTAGCAGAGAACGTTGCGACAGTCCCAAAACTCAAAGGATGGGAGAGTGAACGGATCGATGCACGGGTCGATGAACTTCTTAAATTGATGGATCTCCCACCGGAGAAGTACCGGGACCAATACCCGCCGGAGTTGTCGGGAGGTCAGCGGCAAAGAGTTGGTGTCGCGCGGGCGCTTGCTGCCGATCCGGACGTCCTTCTCATGGACGAACCGTTCGGAGCACTTGACCCAATCACCCGAGCGGATCTCCAAGACGAGTTCCTTGAGATTCAATCTGAAATCAATACGACGATTCTATTTGTTACCCACAGTATCGATGAGGCACTCAAGATGGGTGATAAAATAGCTATCTTTGATGTCGGGAAAGTTGTGCAATATGACACTCCTAAAAATATTATTGAAAACCCATCAAATGCGTTCGTGAGTGACTTCATTGGGGAAGACAGTAGTCTTAAGAGGTTAACGTTAACGAGGGTCGAGGAAATCATGAATCCACTACCCTCACAAGACAAGCAAGGCTCTGTACATAATAACAAACCAACAACTAATAAACAAAAAAGTCTAAATCCAAAAGATTCTGTTCAAACTGCGCTTGCAACTTTCATTGATACGAGAGCTGATTCTCTCCCGGTAGTGAATGATGGAGAAATTATTGGTTCCATTGATAGAGAGAGTATCTACGAATTAAATGAGGGAAAGTAGTATGTCAGAAAACAATGTATTTATTGAAGGGATAATATATTTGATAGAAAATTTCGACACGTTTCTGGGTCTCCTGCAAGAGCACCTAATCCTCGTTCTTGTCTCGGAATTGGCGGCGATCGCGGTGGCTGTTCCGTTCGGAATTATCGCTGTGAGGTACGAATGGCTCCGAACATACATCCGCTCTGCCGGGAACGTCGCGCAGACGGTTCCAACACTCGCCGTTATCGCATTGGCGTTCCCGATTTTCGGCCTCGGATTCAACTCTGCCATCATTGCGCTATTTGTCTATGCTATTTTGCCAATCCTCACGAACACGATCGCCGGTTTAGAGCAGGTCGATGAAAGTACTATTGAAGCGGCCAAAGGAATGGGTATGACAAGAAACGAGATCCTCCGAAAAATACAGATACCACTAGCAATTCCCGTAATCTTTGCAGGAATACGTACGAGCGTTGTTATTACCGTCGGTACCGCATATCTCGCAGTATTCATCGGAGGTGGAGGTCTCGGAGTGTGGGTTATCAGCGGCATCGACCTGTTCAACACACCTCAAATTCTAGCTGGTGCAATTCCCGGTGCCCTACTTGCGATTTCTCTGGACACCGTGTTTGGACTGATAGAGCGGCAACTCGGGAGTGACGTTATTCAGGATCAGTCGCTTGCGACAGGATAATTTTGCTCTATTGAAAATGCGGTACGGCGATAGGATCATAACTTCTCAACGGTCTTTTTGATGTTGTGGAGAGCAAACATGAGGACAACTTCACGGAACTGTCGGTACCAGAACCGCGAACGCAAGGCGGAGGCTTGCGTTCGCTTCGTAGTTGAGTAGGAGGTTTCTGCCATCCATCGCTGCTCGTACCCGTTCGCCCGGTTGAGCGCATTGTGTGCCACAGCCATCGGTTTCGATCCACGGTGATGGACACAATAGTCGAGATCGTACGCGGACAACTCGTATTCGGTGTGCCAGTCCTGGAAGCCATTGTCAGCCACTACGACCCGCGGGCCAGCCTTAGTATCATGCTCCCGCTCGATACAGCAATGTACGTCCAGCACTACCAGTGACTCTGTATCGGTTAGTGTCGTCGCTTTGATCGTTGTGACTGTCCGATTCTGTCGTTGAAGGTAGTACTGAGAGGCTTGGTCACGTTCGAAGAACGTGCTGTCCAAGGCGATGTGTCCAGACTGGCGGAGTTGCTGCGCTGAAACGCGCAGCAACGCCCGCCACACATACATCGCGTATCGATCTACTGAGTGGTAGAACGTGGTTGGGTCAGGTAACGCTTCGGGGTGGATGCCAAGGCGGTCACATACCTCTGGCATCAGCCCGATCCGATCAACGAGTTCGGTGAAGGTATGTCCCTCTTCCTTGCGAATACAGTGGGCAACGATGTGGGCCTCGCGGGGAAGCCCGCCGGATTCGGGCTTCCCCGCGTGATTTCCCAAAGCTTGTTTGGCTACACGTAGTGCTTTCTCAACGAGGTTGAGGAGCGCGACTGCCATAATCGACTTCTCGACCTCGTTCTCTCAAACTGTTACGGTATAATCCCGTCGCTGTCTGTCGTTTTCAATAGAGCATGAATTACAACTGCTCAATCTGTTCAATTATCCTGTCCGCAGCTTCGTGAGGGATGGTAGTTGTCCAACGATGTGGGTCTTTGCCCGTGTCAAAGTTATTGATCGTAGCCAGTTCGATCAATTGCTTCCGGTCAAGTTGGAGTTGTACTTTGATCCGTTCTGCTTCCACCTTAGTAAATGATGTATGAGAAGGACCCAACTTACCCCCCGAAATCTTTTCATAGTCATCCCCGGCTACATGAGCACCGATTCGACCAACCATCTTTGGATTTCTGGCAATTTCCAAGCTGACACACGGCTGTCCCCATTCAACTGTTCGCTCAAGTTGCTTTTTGATCTCTTTTAGATATCCAACCGTGGTTTGTGCCTCAACCTCTAGTTCTTCATCTGGCTGACGGGTAAAATCCAGAAGCAGGATATCCTTTCGCATGTTCTCTACTGGGTGAGGGCCGTTCCTAAACATGCACGATTCGTAGAATATTGACGACATGGGCGAGAGATGATAACGCTGTTTATCCGCCTCCGAGACCTGTCTCTTACCCACAAGTTCTAACGGCGGAGTTAACGAACTGAGACTGGAAGATGGGGCGTTGTTCACGGAGTTGGAGACCAGATCTCAATGAGGATGGACAGCTGTGTGACATGGATGTCTCGGGATGGATTCGTGCAGAGTTCCGTTCAGCGGAGTTTGGAGATAAGCGTCTGACTGATCGACTGGTTCAACTTGGGGATGAACTCGGCAGTTCACCTGCCGAGTCCATCCCCGCAGCCTGTGAGGACTGGGCGTCCACAAAGGCTACATACCGATTTTGCGATAATGAGAGTGTGGAACCGAGCGAGATTCTCTCTGCTCACAAGCAGGCACAGCGATCACGGGTGAGTGGCGGAGACGAGCTGTTGGTCGTCTCCGACACGACATATCTCACCTTTCCTCGCCACCCAGCCAAGGACGGTCTTGGCGATATTAGTTCCGCAGATATCGACGTAGAAGGCGTCAAATTACACACGTCAGTTGGTATCCGTCCAGACACTCAGCAGATGACGGGGGTCATCGACCAGCAGGTGCTGGTCGAGGACCAACAGGCAAGTGCCACCTACAGCACAAACGGCAGAGACGACCCAATTCTCCTTGAGAATGAGCATGAAAAGTGGTTGCGTGGTGATAAGGAGGCCGCCGAGTGGCTTCCCGAAGACGTGCATCCGATCTTTGTCCATGACCGAGGCGGGGATGCATTCTCGTTGTACGAGGAGCTAAGCAAAGAGAGCGCCACCGCTGGTTTCGTCGTTCGAGCCAATCAGAATCGACGCATCTTGACAGAGAGCGGCGAGGCTGGGAAACTCTTCGATTGGAGTAGCGACCTCGTCGAGCGAGGTCGCCACTCCATTGAGATTCAACAGGGAGGTGGACGAGAAGCCAGAACAGCCGAAGTCTCAATCACCGCAGGAACCTGTAAGTTGTGCGCACCGCGAAATAATCCGGATCAACAAGGATCCATCGAAGTGAATGTGGTGAGGGTGGATGAAGTGAGCGAGGCTGACGAGCCGATTCAGTGGGTGTTACTCACCACTGAATCGGTCGACACGTTCGACGATATCCTAACCGTTATCGAGTATTACGGCCTTCGCTGGCGGATCGAAGAGTGGCACAAAGTACTGAAGAGTGGCTGTGAGATCGAAGATCGGCAACTCCAGACGTGGGAGCGGATGGAGGTCTTGTTGAGTGTGTACTCAGTGATTGCGTGGAAGGTTTTGGAGTTACGAGAGCTAGCTCGCGGAGAAGATTCGGTTGCTCCAGAGGTCTTGTTAAGCGAGGCTGAGCGCGCCGTTCTGGAAACGAAATTTCCAGAACTGCGCGGCCAAAGCGGGAAAGCCTACGCGGTACATGTAGCGAAGTTAGGCGGGTATCTAGATCGCGGTTCGGATCCTCCTCCCGGTTGGCAGACGATGTGGAAAGGGCTTCAGAAGCTCCGCATGTGGGCAGAAGGCTACGAACTCGGTGCTGAATGAGCGCCGGGTCGCTCATTCAGCGAAACTCATCGTGGATTTAGACCTTCCTCAAACCTTCCAACCTGCCTACACCTCGAATTCTGTGAGTGTGCCTCAGAAGTACTATTTTCCTGATTGATTTGATTATCTCAGTCTCAATTTGGTTAATTTTTCTCGGTGAGTTTGAGTTATGGGTAAGAGACAGGCGTTCACGGTGGGGATGAATCCGACAACTCCGCCACAACCGCCGGAATTAACCCGCCCGAAAGCGATATATATCTATGGTATGCTGAATTATTTCTGTTTTAGGTGTCTGTATTGACTCTCTGCTGGTGGGTAGACGTGGACTCGTCGGCACGGACGATCGCCGCGATAACTTCAACGCCGATTTCGACCGTCTCCAAGAATTCGCACGTGAGTTCGCACACCATCTTCACCGCCAACGGCTCGAAGCCGGCGCCCAAAAGGGAAGGATCCTCTGGGAGGACTACGACGAATTACTCGCCCGCGCCGAGACGAAGATCGACGCGGAAAGGTTCCAAGAAACCGGTCTCGCTCGATTCGTTCCCTTCAACCTCCAGTTCCTACTCACCGGTCACCGCTATTACCTTGACTCACGAAAATTTCGTGACTGTGGAAGTGTTCGATGAAGCCCCAATCTCTCATAGGGAACAAAAACACCACTGGCGTCCCGTTCGCCGATGTCTCAGCGGCCGATCGTACCCTGACACGTGATCGGGGCGTCGGGGTTAATAATGAACGCGACGATGATAGCGTCCTCGGTTGCCGTGATTGGCACGTTGTCGTCGCCGATCACGAGTGCGCTCTCGGTGTACTCAACGGACTCCTCATCAACCTCGACTGCTCCTTCAAAGACGTACAGGTAGGTGTCCCAATCGGATCGAGACGGGAGCCTGATCGTGGCCCCGGAATCGAGGTAGCAGTCGTAGAATTCGACATCGTTGCGGACGAATAGCGGAGCGTCAGTTCCTTCGGGTCCGAACAGATGCCGCCACTCGTTCGCGACGGAATCCGGAATCTGTTCGTGCTGGATCCCCGGTTCGAGAGCGAGGCTGTACGGCCGGACAAAGATTTGGAGCATCCGTAGCGGCGGGTCGTCCGATAACGTTTCCTCGGCATGCCAGAAACCGCTGCCGGCGTTCATCACCATCAGGTGATTGGGATCGGTAACCAACTCGTTACCCTGGCGATCATCGTGGCGCATCACGCTGTCGGGCACCCACGAGATGATCTCCTCGTTGCGGTGTTGGTGCATCCGGATCAACGTTCCCGGATCCATGAATGACTCGACGACAGTTGCGAGCGGACCGTAGCCGTGGTCGTCGTGGTTGGGGACTGCCCGGCCGGGAAAATTGAAGTGAATTCGGAACTTGCCCTGGTTCTGCGAAACCTCCGTTCGTGGAGCCGTATAGATGCGGGACTGGTTCTGTGTCGAGACCGATTCGTCCATTACCGCATCAATGTTCCTCAGAGCAATATGGGTTCTGCACCTCTAGTTATGGTCTGGAGATTCTCTGGTGGCCGTTTCTCATACGTTGGATCGTGGAATCTAGTCTGACTACTCAACTACCAAAACTTCTCATCGCAAATCGAAATGTACGTACCCGTCGTCCGGTCCCTATTCGACCAACTCACCAGTCCCGGATGCAACTGTCACCGATTTTCGTGGCCTGACAATTGCACTTCACACCGTCGTTGTCTGTCCACCCCCCCAAGTTTCTGAGAACACAGTTGGAAATTCTAATTGGTTTCGTCTACTTGTAATTATCATCCGTACTTTAAGAGAAATAAACGATTAGATGTTCGTTGCAATAGGACAATTGAGCTAGTAAATTCGCATGACTGCGGTTGGATGCTATCAATTAGGAAGTGGAGGAAATCACGTCCTTAATGTAACTTAGAACACTCCATTATATTATCACGCTTCCTGGGCGAGGTTATTTACATTAGTAATAGATAATTTCAACTACAAACATGTCATCTCGAAAAGCGGAGGTGGTAATCAATCACGAGGATAGCTACAGCCGTGACCTCGGATCCAATGGATCCTACAGTATCGATAAAACCTTCTCAATGAAAGAGGACGACGGTGGGGAAGACGATGAAAATGACGATGAGGAGACTGTGAATTCAGACGCAAGCGGTCACCAATCCACACAAGAGGCTCCGGAAACTGACCCGATAGATGGAGGGACTGTCACGCTCACCCATCCAACCACTGACAGTCACGATCTAGACGAGCGGAGGTACTTGAACGCGCAACTCGCTGCATACAACCACTCCGCGAACGATCGAGACACGCTCACCCCCGAGGCGTTCGACGCCAAACTCCTCCAAGTCGCAGATCGAGCGCTCAACAGCGTCGGTGTCACCGTCCCTGAGGCGGAGGTCGAACCATTTTACATTTACGCGTATCTCCTCCACGAGGCATGGGGAATGGATTCGATCCCCAAACTGTACGAACACCTAGAGTCACGGACCCAGACCCTCGAACGACTCGGAGTCGAACCGCTTCCGAGCATCCCAACGCTGTACCGGCGCGAGAACACGATGCGTGATGGAGGACTCACCGAACTGATCGCAGAAGCTGCGAAACAGGCGGTGCACGCCGTGTGGCGAGAATACCCCCTTCCCCCGGAAATCGCCAAGTGTTGGGGGCTCGATACCGAAATGACTGTGTCAGAAAACTGGGTTTCCCCGAGCATTCGCCGAGAGGCCGTGCGGAACTGGGCACGCATCTTGGTCGGTGATGCAACACAGCACCTCACGTTCAACCGTATCGGCGAAGTCGAGTACGAACTCGAACAGATCATCGCAGCCTTCGCACACTCCGCGCTGCAAACGGTCGGGCTCACCAACGGCTCAACAACAGCTGCGTACCTGTACGACGAGGACACCGTTCCGAGCGGGCACACCGTTACGGAGTTACTACGAGGGGATTCAGCCTACGCTAATTCACTGGGGAAAGCTGAAATCGAAGACCAGTTCGATGCCGTTCACTCCTCAGTATTGGAGCGATTCGATTCGCACGGACTGTTCGGTGATGGCACGGTTGATATTGCGGGAGACACGACCGACGAGTTGTGGTGGGGCGGGAAGAACCCGCACACGATTGGCCGGGCATACCCAGTGAACGATTCCGTTCCGGCATGGAAGTATGCGGTAATGGCGACTGTGAATACGGACGCCCCAGTTTGTTTTGGAGTTAATCTCGTCGAGAGCAAAGACCAGTATGCAGCCGCGTTCAAAGAGTCGTTAGATCGTGCGACCCGGTTTATCGACATCAACTACGCCCTCTTCGACAAGGAGTTCTACGACGGGGACATCATCGAAACGGTCTACGAGCACGACTGTCCGGGCCTGATCGTCAAAGCCCAAAACTATGAGAAGGTAAAAAAGGAGCTTATTGGGCCGACACCGGACGGACAACCGAATACAGAACCTGATGTGGACCTGACGAGTGCGACGCCAAATCCGAACGCTTTTATCGTGCCGAAAGAGCAGGATCCAAAACCAACCACTACTCAAGATGCGGGTAACCAGCAGACACTCGCACAGTTCACCGGAGCTGCGCATAATGTAGACAACTCTCTTGCGAGAGACATCAGTTCTCACATAGTCTATATATCGTACTTGAGCGTAACCGAACACGACGCCGTAGACGTTGCCGACGTTTATAGTGATCGATGGGCTATCGAAACGCTCATTCGGGCATTGAAACGTGGCTTCCTACCCGAGTCAGGATCAGATGACGAACTGGTCCGGATTTACATCATTAACATCGCAGCGATGTTTCTGAACTGGCGATCGCTCGTCAACAACGCGCCCTCGCCCCGATACAAACTGCCGCTTACGGTCACTGGTCAGGAACTGCTGACCGCAGTTCGAGATATCGGATTCAAGCAGGACTTGGAGGTGGTCGGTCCATGAAAGTGACACTGCAGGCAGCACCGTTACGTGACGCGCTCCAACCGATATCAGAGATCATCAACGAAGCATTGTTCATTCGGAGAGAAACCGAACTCGTCATCACTGGCCTGACGCCTGATCGAACGGCGAGTGTCACCGCCACAGTCGCCATAGATGACGAACCCGAGTCCGCGCAGGAGGGTGCAGTAGGCACACAGATTCAGACGCTGTCCTCGTTTTTGGAGATCTTGGAAGCGAGCGACCCGACCACGGTTACTGGACCGCCCGTAACGGAGCGAGTTACGGTTGAGACAACCGATTCGCAATATAGGTGTTACCCATATGCCGAGGCAAGCGTGAGAACTCGCGACGACTCAGATGACACTCCAGAACATCGTGTCGAGGCAATATTCCCGATGGATTCGACACCGCTCGCCCGGAGTCTCCGCGCTGCCAATCTCTGCGGCAATGCACTGACAATCGAAACGCGTCATGACGACCCAGTCGTGTGTTTCTCCGCTGTTGGGGACGTAGACAGCATGGAACACTGGGTGTCAGAGCCGCAACTCAACGCCTACGATGCCGGAGTCTGTAGCGTGTCCTACGACATCAATCGGTTACTAACGATGTACGAAGCAGTAAAATCGCGCGCCGCGTGGTTCTCCCTCGCTATTGATGCAGCAAATACACTGGTGTTCGAGACGACGCACAGAGCGTATCCGATCACGACGGAACTCAGACTCAACCCGCCGATCGACCTGAACGAATCGACTGACTGACTGACTGGAGTGTGGCGTCCGATAGGGAATTCTCGTCGGCGTGAGCGAACGGGAATCTGAACGTGGCGGTGAGAACACTGAGCAATACTCGTTGAGGCAGTACTGAACCTGGTGAATGGTCCGACAGACGGTGATCCTGTTGGGTCGAAATGACCGCGCAGGCAATTATCTGGGACTTTTATGTGTCTCGAAGCAGATTATTAGGATACACGGCCGAAACCGAGGGCGACAGCACCAAGAGATGCGGCGAGGTCGGGTGCGAACCCGCGAGGGGCATGATGCCCTCTCGAGGCAATGAGTACGTCCAGACCTCTCAAGAAGGAATTTTCAGCGATTGATTGGAGGTACCTACCCTGCCGTTTCGGTTCGACGACACTCACCGAGAGCGACCATTCTGGACAACTCCCAACCAGGATTTCGGCTGAGACCCTAAAACTGCATCAGTGTTATTCGCCCCCTGCAATCCATGGATGACAGCGACGAGCGTCCCGTAACTGGCGAACCTCACGCGTACCTACTCGTCGACACCCCTCCAGGCACAACTCCATAGAGAGGCTGACAGACCAATCGTTAATGGATATCACCGGCTACGCAACTGCCTGACTGACGAGGGTTTTTAAGTAAATCGCTCATATGCCTGTTCCCCTCCCTCTCATGACACGAACCGAACACGAGGTCGAAATCACGGACAAACTCGCAGCCAACGTCGGAACTGACGCACAGACAGTGCAAGCCGCTTACGACAGTTTTTATCGATGGCTGGTGACAAAAGGGAAAAACCCGAATCGCCACAAACCCCTCCAGGAACGCACTGCCAAGAACTACGTGAAACGAGTCGATCGCATCCACCGACGCATCCTCGAAACGAACGACCCAGACGATCCATTGCCAATCACCGGCCACCAAGCAGACGAATACATCCACGCTCTCGACCGTGACGAAATCACCAAGCGGAACGGCGACCCATACGATGAGTCATCCAAGCGCAAGAATTCCAATTCGATACGAGCGTACTTCAACTGGCGACTCGATGCAGGCCACCGAGAACACGAATGGGACCCACCAGTAAAGTTCAAAGACAACAGACCGACGAAACCGTATAGGTTAGAATACGACGAACTAGGTCGGTTGTTCAAGGCAGCCGAGACGTACACGGCACTGCCGGAGTACCAGGAAACACCACCGGACAGGCGTGATCGACTCTCCGCACGCGTCGCCCAACAACTCGGCATCCCGAAAGCGGAGATCGGCCCGGCGGAGTGGCGTCGCGCCGACCGCAGCACACACATATACTCGCTAGTCACCGTCGGGTATGACGCCGGGTTAACGCCGGTCGAGATCGCGCAAGCACAACCGGACTGGTACGACCCGCACAAGCAAACGCTGACCATTCCACGTGAAATCGCCTGCAAGCAGCGGGAAAAAGAAACCGCGGTACTCGCCGACGTGAGCGCAGGCGCCTTGGAAACCTGGCTCGAAAAACGCAAGCAACTCAGCAAATACGACGACACGTCGAACCTGTGGCTCAATCAACGCGGCAACCCGTACGATTCCGGGAACCTGTGCTACCTGATTCGACGACTCTGTGAGGAAGCCGACATCCCGACCGACGGGAGGGAGATCAAGTGGTACAGTATCCGGTACACCATGGGCACTAACGTCAAAGAAGAAGGAGACCTCTCGGAAGCGAACGACCAACTCCGGCACTTACTCGAGAAATCGACGAAAGGCTACGACAAGACGCCAGTGCCGAAACTCGTCAAACGCGTCAATACAACCCACGAGAAAGCAAATAAATCCGCTGCAGACCCCGAATACGATCCGTATGCCGAACCGGGCGATCGCCAATCGACTGAGACAGTGACGGGCGACTTCACTAGTATCGGGTCGACAGACGTTGTGACGCCGACCAGTGACTCCACCGCGCACGTCGATGCGGAAATCCCGGATACCACAAAAGGCCGGGTCGACATCACCAGAAAAATCCTCGAGGACATCGACGAGTGACGTCACCCAGAGGAGCGGTATTCACCGTCATTCCACGGGCTTTCAGTCGGAAATCGGTAGGCCACTCATCCCATTCTATCTAACGCATTTTTCCGATTTTCGACAGGTACCTGGTCATATTTCATGGTGCTTTTCGGGTCGAGATGCCTGAGTTGAGACTGCGCAGCTGCCAAATCTTCTTCTCGAGCCATGTACGTCCCAGTTGAGTGACGTATCGAGTACCAACTCATTTTCCGGTTTTCGATATCGATCCCGGCGATGTCGCACAACCGGTGAAGCACCGTTCGTAACGCGGCCGACCCGTACGGGTTTCCCTCACGAGTCAACCACAGGGAATCCGTGTCGTCGTACTGCGCGATAGTGTCGCGTTGGGTTTCCCACCGATCGAGCATCTTGCTCGTCTGGGTCTTCAGGCCGACGACCCAGGGTTCGGAATTCTTCGATGCGTCTTCTCGCGGGATTCGAAGCACGCCGTTTTCCGTATCCACCCACGAGGTTTTCGCTCGCTCGACTTCGATCGGACGCAAAGCGGCGTCGAGACTCGCCCACGTAAGTGACGCGATCTTCCAATTGTTCGCGCGTTCCCAATCGTCTCGCGAGAGTTCTGATTTCGGCTTTTCCCACCGCTGTGCGAGGTACCGCTTCCACCGCTCGCGTTTCTCCCCGTGGACGCTATCGAAACTCGGGATACTGCCGTATTCGAGTGCAGCCTCCCGCACCTTCCGACGTTCCGCTTGCATCAGGTAATCGCGGGGTGTGGTCGTCTGGTTCCGCCGCGTGAACGTGATGGATGGCTCCCAAGGATCACCACCCCGCTCGTGGTGGCGCCACTTGTACAGCATCATCAACGCCTTCCGACACGTGTCCTTGTGCTCGTTCGTCGTATCCTGCCGGGCAAGGTGTTTGAGGTACGTGTCGGCGTGATCGATCGTAATGGTCGACGTATAGCCGTCGGTTTCCTGCCACACCCACCTGTAGAACTGGTCCATGCGATACGCACGGTTCGACACCGTCGTTACCGCGTATCCCTCGGCTTTCTCCGGGTTTTTCCCAAACGTCAACAGCCAGTCCAGACAGTCCTCCCGCTCGGTTCGGTAATCGAGGAGCTGCCGGTCGGTGAGTTGGTTGCGAACTGGTTCGGTGATGACGGTGATCTCGTCGAACTGGTCGGAGTTCCCGGCAGCAGGAGTCATTGGCGACCCTCCGTTCGGGAACCCGGGTGATTGCCCACGAATTTGGGCGATCGCCAGACACAACCGGAATTTTCCCGTCGAGTTTCGATGCCTTTTATTTCACGCTTGAGACGTGAATCGCCTGCAAGCGTCGGGGTCGATACGTCCCGTCGAATCGTATTGCCTTCGAACATACGTTTACCTCGGGTTAGTCACGACCGAAAACCAAAAGAAGGCGACGGGGTGAAGTGCTCCGACGGGGATTCGAACCCCGGTCATTGCCTCGAGAGGGCAATATGATTGGCCGGACTACACTATCGGAGCGTCCACGTTCTCTCGAACGCAATAGCGAGTAGCGATGTGACCCCTAAAACGCTTCCGTTTCGCCGCCGCCGTGCGGTCAGTCACCTTCGTTCCACCGCGATCTGACCCCGCTCGCACCTCACCGGACCTTCGACCCGCTTTTATAAACTTCCGTCGGGGACTGCCACGCCGTCGCATCCGCGTTCGGATCCGCTTCGAGCACCACCAGATTGGCCCGATACCCCGACTCCACGCGACCGACGTCCTCCAGTCCAAGCAGCTCTGCGGCGTTGACAGTCGCCGCCTCCAGTGTCGTCTCGGGGCTCATCCCGTACTCGACCATGTATGAAAGCTCCCTCGGAATGTCACCGAAGAAGTTGAACGGGGTCCCGGCGTCGGTCCCCATCGCCACCCGGACGCCCGCAGACAGCGCGTTCTCGAATGCGGTCCCGAACGCCTCGGCCGCCTTTTCGGCCTTCTCGACTGCCTCCCCGGGGATTCCCGACTCGACGCCATGCTCGACGATCCCCCGCAGGGCGCTCGCGGTCGGCACCCAATATGTTCCCCGATCGGCCATCAACTCCGCCGTCCCGCGGCTCATAAACGTCCCATGCTCGATGCTTGTGATCCCAGCCTGGACCGCGTTTTCGATCCCGCGGTCGCCGTGGGCGTGGGCCGCCGTCGGTACGCCCTTCGCACTCGCCGTCTCGACGAGTGCCTCGAGTTCGTCGGGAGTCAACTCCGGCGCGCCGGTCCGGGCGCCGCTGGTCAACACGCCGCCGGTTGCCATGCACTTGATCACCTCGGCGCCGGCCTTGAGCTGCTCGCGGACGGCCTTCCGCACCTCGGCCGGACCGTCGGCCTCCCGGCCGAACCAGTAGCCGTGACCGCCAGTCATTACGACGTTTTCGCCTGCGGGCACCACCGTCGGCCCATCGACCGTTCCCTCCGCGACGGCCGCGGCGGCGTCGATCGCCAACGTATCCCGCGACCCGAGATCCCGTGCCGTGGTAACGCCCGCCGAAAGCGCTGTCTGCAGGTTCTCGGCCGTGCGGTAGGAGGCCATGTACGCCGTGTCATCGAGGTACTCCTCGACGTCCGGACGGCCGTCCATCGGCAGGTGGACGTGGCTGTCGATCAGTCCCGGCGCGATATACCCGCCGGAGACGTCCGTTACAGTCTCGGCGTTTTCTTCATCGAGTGCGGGGTCTTTCGTGCCGATCGCGGATATTCGTCCGTCCTCGATCGCGACGTCGGCACGCCTCGTTCCCGACGCGTCGGCCACGTGGCCGCCATACAGAAGGTGCATACCCACGGGTCGCCTCCCGGGGGCGTAAAATCATCGCAGTCGGCGGAACGGGCCGGTTACTCCTCGGTGTCGTCGCTAGCTTCGTCTTCGTCGCCTTCGCCGTCTTCCTCGTCGCCTTCGCCGTCGTCCTCCAGGATCCGATCGAGCACGTCTTGGACGTCCTCGACGGGACACTGGCGGTAGCCCTCCTCGGGCGTCACTGTTACCAGGTTCACGTGCTCGGCTTCGAGTTCCTCGGAGCGGACCTGCAGCGCCCGAACCGCAAGTTCGATCCCGTCTTCGAGCGTGAGTTCCTCGTCCCACTCGTCTTCGAGGAGCGACTGAATCTCACTTCTGTCGGCGCCGATAACGGTCGCTCGCCACTCGTGGGGTGTCCCCGAGGGGTCGGCGCTGAACAGCCGCGGGTTGCCGTCCTCGATCCCGCCGATCAAGAGGGCAGCCCCGAACGGCCGAGTGCCGCCCATCTGGGTGTTCTCCTGGATGTAGTCGGTGACGTGTTTCGTCAGCGCCTCGACACCGACCGGCTCGCCGTATCGCAGCTGGTTCCCCTGGGCGAACCGTCGCGCGTAGTCGATCAGGTTCCGCGCGTCGGCCACGTGGCCGGCGTTCGTCGTCCCCACGTGATCGTCCAGCTTGTGGAGCTTCTCGATGCTCTCGGCCTCCATCAGCTCCGAGGAGGGCTGTGCCAGCGCTGCCAGCACGACGCCTTCGGGTGTCCGGATCCCGACGCTCGGCGCGCCACGCGAGACCGCCTCGCGGGCGTACTCGACCTGGTAGATCCGCCCGTCGGGCGAGAAAAGCGACGTACCGCGGTCGTACGCCTGCTGGTCGTTGCCTCTCATCGTCCGTCCTCCTGGATTCTCGACGACAGTGATCCGGCCGTCTGTTCGGTCATCGAAGATGGCTATGGCTGCCGCGGTGAAAAAGCCTCGCGAATCGGCACGACACCTGCCAGTCCTCCAGGGCGTCTCTGAGGTGAAACGCTGCCGTCTACGACCGCCGTTCGTACGTCACGAACGAGAGGTCCTCCCGATCGTCCCGTTCGACCTCCGTCCATTCGTCGCGCTCCCACGACGGGAACCGGGTATCTCCCTCGTGAGCCTCGTGGATTTCGGTCAACTCCATGCGGTCGGCCCGCGGAAGGAACGCCTCGTAGATCGTCTCCCCGCCGGCGACGTACACCTCCGAGACGCCCATCTCGTCGGCCGCCGCCTCGGCGATGTCGACCGCCTCCTCGATCGACTCGGCGACGAGCACCTCTGCGGGGACGTCCGGATTCGATCGCGAGAGGACGACGTTTCGCCGGTCGGGAAGCGGTCCGCCGAGCCTGGCTTCGATCCCCTCGTAGGTCCGCCGGCCAAGCACCACCGGATGACCGGTCGTGAGGCGCTTGAACCGCCGGAGGTCCTCGGGATGCTCCCACGGGATCCCGCCCCCGTCGCCGATGACGCCGTTTTCCGCCACCGCGGCGATCAGCGTGAACGTCGTCATTCTGCGACCGCGAACTCGATGCCCGGTTCCGGGTCGTACCCCCGAAGGGTCACGTCCTCGAAGGTCAATTCGTCGAGTGGTTTGTTCGCGATATCGATCTCCGGGCGTGCGTTCGGCTCGCGGGTGAGCTGTTCGAGCAGCCCGGGAACGTGATCGTACCCCTCCTCATCGGGGGGTTCCGCGGGCGCTTCCGACTCGACCCACACCTTGACGTCCGCGTAGTCGGCCGCCCGGTCGACGTCCGCGAGGCGTCGCTGCAGTGCCGGCAGGTTCTCGGCGTACCACTCCCCGCGATCGCCCTGCCCGCAGTAGACGTGGGCGTCGACGATCGTGTGGCCGAACTCGCCGAGCTCGAACTCGGTGCGCTGGGCGATCGCGTTCGCGAGCAGCGAGTAGGCGGCAATATTGAAGGGAATCCCCAGTGCGATGTCGCCGGATCGTTGCATCAGCTGACAGTGAAGCTTCCCACCCTGAACGTTGAGGACGAACGTGTAGTGACACGGCGGAAGCGTCGACACCGCCGCGTTGGCGGGGTGCCACGCGTTGACCACGTAGCGCCGGGAATGGGGATCCTCACGGAGCCCATCCAGCACGTACTGGATCTGATCGAACGTTCGGCGGACGCCCTGATCGTCGCCTCCGTCGTCGCCCTCCACTGACTCCGCTTCGACGGTGATCCACGGGTTGTTGTCGTCCGGCCACGACTCCCCCGGGAGCTGGCCCGAATCCGCTGGAACGGGGTATCGCCGCCAGAATCGGCCGTAGGCGGTGTCGAGGGTTCCGTTCTCGTCGGCCCAGGCGTCCCAGATCCCGGTTTCCTCCGAGAGGTTTCGGACGTGCTCTTCTCCCGAGAGGTACCACAGGACTTCGTGAATCAAGGAGTTCCAGCGGAAGCCGTCGAGTTTCTTGGTCGTGAGCAGCGGGAATCCCGCAGAGAGGTCGATCGTGTAGTGCTGGCTGAACGATGCGATCGTGTCGACGCCGGTCCGGTTCGGCTTGTACGTGCCGGTTGCGAGCGCGTCTTCGACGAGATCGAGGTACTGTTGCATGGCTCGGTTGTCGATGGAGACGACCGGGCCCAGGTACAAATAGATACAGATCATTGAACTACCAACCCCCCGTAGAGGGAACCATGATCCGCAACCTGGCGGCCGGCGTGCAGGCGTTTACGAGCAACACGTTCCTCGTGGTGGGCGACCGGACCGTGCTCGTCGACACCGGCGCCAACTTCGATATCGTCCCCCGAATCCGTCGAGAACTCGAGGAGCTACCCGACGACGCTGCCGCCGGGGGCGACAGGAACCGATCGGCGACGCTCGACGCCGTCGTGCTCACCCACACCCATCCAGATCACGTCGGCAACGTCCCGGAGGTGAAGGGGGCGTTCGACGTCGAGACCTGGGGGTTCGACACCGACCAGCCCGCCACCGACAATCGGATCGAAGACGAGGAAACCATCCAACTGGGCGATCACGACTACCTCGCGGTCCACACGCCGGGACACAAGAACGATCATCTCTGCTTTTACGCCCCTGGCCCGGGGATCCTCTTTGCCGGCGATCTGGTGTTCCAGAACGGCGGGTTCGGCCGGACTGACCTCGCGGAGGGCGACCGTCAGACACTGACCCAGAGCATCGACCGAATCCACGCACTCGTCGGAGACGACGTCACCGAGATGCACGTCGGACACGGCCCAAGCGTCACCCGGAACCCGTCCCACGACATCGAACTCGCCCGGCAGGCTGCACGCATGGGACGATAACCACCCGAAGCAAGTACCGAGCCGGTCGCCGTGGATCCCGTACGTTCTTGACGGATCACGACAGATGGATGGACAAGTGACCCGAACGATCCTCGTTGCCGGCACGGCGTCACACGTCGGCAAAAGCACCGTCGTCGCTGGCCTCTGTCGTCATCTCGCGGATCGCGGGTTCGACGTCGCGCCGTACAAGGCCCAGAACATGTCGAACAACGCGCGTGCGGTCCCGAAGGCGAAGGCTACCCGAGCCCCGGAAGGTGGCGGGAACGCCTTCGGCGAGATCGGGATCTCCCAGTACGTTCAGGCGCACGCCGCCCGGATCCATCCGACGACTGATCACAACCCCGTCCTTTTGAAACCCCACGCCGAAGGTTCCTCCCAGTTGATCGTTGACGGCGACGCGGTCGCGACGCTCGCGGCCGGAGAGTACTACAGCGACTACTGGGAGCACGCACTCGAGGCGGCCAAACGAGCCCACGAGCGGCTGGTCGCCGATCACGAGGTGATCGTCGCCGAGGGTGCCGGCAGCGTCGGCGAGCCCAACCTGCGCGATCGCGACCTCGCGAACGTCGAAACCGCGCGCTTTGCCGACGCCGACGTAGTGCTGGTGGCCGACATCGAACGCGGCGGCGCGTTCGCGAGCGTCGTCGGCACCCTCGAACTCGCTCCCGAGGACGTCACAAACCGGGTCGCTGGCGTCGTGATCAGCAAGTTCCGGGGCGACCGGGAGATCCTGGAACCGGCGATCGATGAACTGGAGGAACGCACCGGCGTGCCAGTCCTCGGCGTCCTGCCCTACGACGACCCCGGACTCCCCGAGGAGGACAGCGTCTCCCTGCCGGCGGTCGGCGAACGCGCTGTCATCGGCGACGACGACGGCGTTCCCGACGACCGAACCGTGCGGATCGGCGTCCCGCGGCTCCCCCGGGCCTCGAACATGACCGACCTCGAGCCACTCGCCCGCGAGCCCGGCGTCCGCGTGGTGTACCTCCCACTTGACGCGTCACTGGACGACGTCGACGCCCTCGTGCTCTCGGGAACGAAAAACACCGTCGATGACCTGCTCGCACTACGGGAGGCCGGCATGGTCGCGGAGATCGACGATTTCGAGGGACCGATCGTCGGGCTCTGTGGCGGCTACCAGCAGCTCGGCGAGCGCATCCTGAACGCCGACCTGGAGGGAACCGGCGGCGAGAGCGAGGTCGAGGGGATCGGCCGGCTCCCCGTCGAGACCCGGTTTTCGACCGACAAACAGGTCGAACCCGTCGAACGTACGCTCGCACCGACGGCGGCTCTCGGCGGTGCGACCGGGACCGTCTCTGGCTACGAGATCCACATGGGCCAAACCGAACTCGGACAGAAGACAGCTGCCCCGACGGACGAGGTCGATCGCCCGATCGGCCCGACGAGCGTGTCAGTGGGCACCGTGCTCGGCACGTATCTCCACGGGCTGTTCGAAAACGAACTCGCACGGCGTGGCTTTCTCGAGGCGGCCTTCGACGCCGCCGGCCGTCGTCCACCCGAAGTCGACGACCACGACGCGGGCGTGTCGGACCCATACGACGCTGCCGCCGCCCTCGTCGCCACCAACCTGGATCTCTCACCGTTGAACCTGTCGTCGGCAGCGCGCACGTCCCGGGAGGGGACACGTTCGTGAGCAACGACGACCGACAGATCGCGGTGACGTTCGACCTCTTCGGTACCCTCGTGTCGACCACCCGCCCGGAAGATCCGGCAGGGGCCGTCGCGGAGGAACTCCGGGCACGGGAGGTTTCCGTTCCCGACAACTGGTGCGAACTGTACGCCACCCCCCACGTCGAAATCGAGCCCGGGATGGAACTTCCCCTTCCGGATCACGTTCGGGCGGCACTCGAGGAGGTCGGGGCCGAATACGGCGGGGAGGACGTCGTCACAGCCGCGGTTCGGGCCGCGTTCGACCGACGGGCGGAACTGCGCGATGGGGCTACGGAAGCGATCGATGCCGCCAACGAATACGGGCGGGTTGGCGTGCTCTCGAACTGTTCGGTACCGGGCCTGGTCGAGCGCACGCTCGAACGGGTCGAACTGGGGGACCGCTTCGACGCCGTCCTCGCGAGCGTCGACGTCGGCTACCGCAAACCCGACCCACGGGCGTTCGAGGCCGCCGCAGACCGGCTCGGCGTCGATCCGACGGCCCTCGTTCACGTCGGCGACGACCCCGAAACTGACGGCGGGATCGAGGAGATCGGCGGAACCCCGATACTGCTCGGGGATGTGCCGCTTTCGGCGGTCCCGACTCGACTCTCGGAGGTGCAGTCCCGATGATCGATGTCGCGTCTTCGATGAGCGTTCCCGCGGGCCTTTCCGTCGGCGCGTCGGCGACCCTCGCGGTCGCGATCGCGTTTCTCCTCGACGCGATAATCGAGGAACCCCCCGAAGGGCTGCATCCGGTCGTCTGGTTCGGGACGGTCGTCGCGACCGTGGATCGCGAGTGGGCGCGCCCCGGGCTGGTCGGGGCGCTCGCACTGGGGCTTCCCCTGGCAGGGGCTGCGGCAGTGTGGGCTGTCGTCCACATCACGCCCGGTCCCGCGGACGCAGTGGTGGCCGGAATCGCCCTGTTCGTGACACTCAGTCGCCGGCTGCTCCTCTCGGAGGCGCGGGCAGTCATCGCCGACAGCGAGTCGGACCTGGTCGCAGCGAGGGAGCGACTCCCTGCGCTTGCCGGCCGCGATTCGGAGCCGCTTGCCGCCGAAGAACTCCGCAGCGCGGCGGTCGAAAGCGCCGCGGAGAACCTCGCGGACGGGCTCGTCGCCCCACTCGTGGCGTTCGCGATCGGCGCGCTCGTCTCGCTCCCGATCGCCGCGGCGGCCGCCGCCTGGGTAAAAGGCGTCAACACGCTCGACTCGATGCTCGGCTACCGATCGAAAGCCGTCGGCGGCCCCAGCGCCCGACTCGACGATCTCGTGATGGCGGTTCCGGCGCGCGTGAGTGCAGTTCTCATTGCGGCGGTTTCGCTCGATCCCGGGGCAGTCCGTCGGGCCAGTAGGTGGGCGAAAGCGCCGCCTTCGCCGAATTCGGGGTGGCCGATGGCGACGTTGTCGGCTGTCGCCGACGTCAGACTCGAGAAGCCGGGATCGTACGTTCTCAACCCCGCGGCAGCGTTTCCCGACGTCGATCGCGGGCTCGAGGGCGTTCGCATCGTCGATCGCGCCGCGATCGCGGCGTTCCTGCTTTCGGGCGGTTGGGTGCTCGGACTCGGAGGTGTGCTCGGATGACCGCCGGGTTGCTCCCCGCAGTTCGCGGGGCGGTCGGGTTCCTCTCGCGCGTCCCGATCGGCAGAGGGGCCCGAGACTGGGAGGCGTTCGAACGCACGCCGGCTGCGTTCCCTCTTTCCGGGTACCTCATCGGTGCCTCGATCGGGTTGCCGGTCGCCCTCGTCGTCGCACTGGGATTCCCCACCGTGAGCGTGGCTGTCGTCGGCCTGTTCGCAGTGTATGCGATCACCGGCATCAACAACCTGGACGGCCTGATCGATCTCGGCGACGCGGCCGTCGTCCACGGCGACCCGGATGACCGGGCCGATGTCCTGAAGGACACCACCGTCGGCGTCGGCGCAGTATCCGTGGCTGTCGTCGCGCTCGTCGCGCTCGCATTCGGGTTCTACGGGCTCGGACGCGTCGGCCCTGTGGCGGTGTTCGGGGTCGTGATGGCCGCCGAAGTCGGTGCAAAGCTGTCGATGGCAGGGATCGCCTGCGTCGGCACTGCCAGACACGAGGGGCTGGGGTCGGCGTTTACGGAAAACGCCGAAAGCGCCGATCTGGCGGTTCCCGCTGTCGTGTCACTGCCGGTCGTCGCGGTGGGTGCTCCCGTCGGCGCCATACTTCCCGTCACGGGCGCCCTCGTCGGGGCGGTCCTGGGTGGTTGGCTCCTCGCGTCCCGTGCGAACAGCCTGCTCGGCGGCGTCAACGGCGACGTGTTCGGCGCGACAAACGAAGTTGCCAGACTCGTCGGCCTGCACGTGGGGGTGATCGCATGGACGCTCTCGTGATGTGTGGCGGGCGGGGAACCCGTCTCGAATCCGACACCGAAAAGCCCCTCGTACCGATTTGCGGCGCACCCATGGTTGATCGGGTCCGAAACGCTCTCCAGAACAGCCACGTCGACGAGGTCTACGCGGTTGTATCGCCGCACGCACCGGCGACCAGATCGCACCTCGAGGGTGAACTGCCGTGCATCGAGACGCCGGGGAACGGCTACGTTTCCGATCTACAGACCGCTCTCGAAAAGGGGCCGGTCGAACCCCCCGTTCTCACTGCCGTCGCCGACCTCCCGTTGCTCGCTTCAGGACCGATAAAACGTCTGATCGCGCACGCACAGGACGACTCTCGGGGTGGCGACGACGGATCCCTCGGCGATGTCTTTCGCGTGCAATCGGCCACGACGGTCGTTCCGGCTGCGCTCAAGCGGGAACTCGGTGTGAGCATCGACGGCGACGCCCCCTGGATACCGGCGGGCCTCAACGTGGTCGCAGTCGACCACACCAAACGGGAGACGACAGACGTGGGCGGGTCCGACGGCGGGGAAACCGCTTCCGGGGATGGACGCTTCCGGACCTGGGACGCACGGCTCGCGGTGAACGTGAACCGCAAACGCGACGTTCGCGTGGCCGAACGTTTCTGTACGGTGGAGGAACGGTAGATGGACCCACACTCGATCGACGGCGTCGAACGCGCGATACACGGTGGCACTGAACGCGATGACCTGCTGGATTTCAGCGCAAACACGAACCCGAGATCCCCGACGGGGACTCGGAAAATATACGAGGCCGCATTCGATGACGCCCGCAGATATCCTGACGACGGATACGACGCGTTCAGGCGGGCCGCCGCCGGATTCCTCGACCGGTCCCACGCTGATCGGGACATCGAATCCGACGACGCTTCACCCGATGGGATCGATCCCGCGAACGTCGTCGTCACGCCGGGCGGGTTGGCTGCGATCAGGCTCGCCGTCTCGGTTTCCGTCTCGCCCGGCGACGACGCCCTGGTTCCGGCACCGAGCTTCGCCGAATACGAGCGCGAGGTCCGGCTCCAGGGCGGGACACCCACGTTCCTCGAACAGGACGAACTGCTCGAGACGGATCCGGAACCGTACGCACTCGCGGTCGTCTGCACGCCGAACAACCCCACAGGGGAGCTTCCGGATCCCGCTCGACTACGGGAGTTCGCACGCCGCTGTCGGTACGCCGGGACGCTCCTCCTGGTCGACGAGGCATTCCTCGGATTCCTCGATTCCCCGTCGCTTGCGGGAACCGAGGGTGTCGTCGTCGCCCGGTCGCTGACCAAACTGTTCGGGCTCCCCGGGATCAGGGTCGGCTACGCGGTCGCGACCGCCCGACTCGGCGGACGGATAGAAACCGCGAGACGACCGTGGAACCTCTCGACACCCGCCGCCCGCGTGGGGACGCACTGTCTCACAGCGGATCTGCGAGGCGATCCGTTCGTCGAAGAGACCCGCGAATCGGTCGAATCCGAGCGCGAACGGATCTGGAGCCGGCTTTCGACGGCGTTCCATACCGTCTCTCCGCCGCCCTCGGAGCCGGCTGCGCCGTACGTGCTGTTCGACGTCTCTCCGTCTGGACGGACAGTCGACGAAGTCGTGGAAACCGCCCGCGATCGGGGAGTCGCGGTTCGGGACGCGCGGAGTTTCCGCGGGCTCGATTCCCACGTTCGGGTTGCAATAAAAGGGCCAGACGCGAACGACCGGATGCTGGAGGCGCTGGATGTTTGAGGCCCGCACCAACGGGGGGATCCTCGAGATCGAGCGACCCGAAACCGTCTGGCTGTCCACCGGCTGGCGCGGCGGGCGCCGCGTCGCCGACGCCGCCTACAGCGTCACCGTTCCGGACGGCTGGCATCCCGACGAGATCGCCCTCGACGTCGCCGACCGGTTGGCGGCCGCAGGTGTAGTCGACCTTCCGGCCGATGAGATCGGGCGAACAGCACCGATACTCCTGACCGGAGTCGACGCGGAGAACGCACGCGGAGCCAGACTCGGGCCGGTAGAGGCGTACGCGACCGCCGGCGTGTCGAATCTCGCCGAGCTCCCGATGGATCCGGTGGGAACCGACTTCCCTGACGGAGGGAAGTGGGACCGCCCGATCGGAACGGTCAATCTCGTCGTCGGAACAACCGCCGCGCTTTCGGAGGGGGCACTCGCAAACCTCGTGGCAGTGGCGGCCGAAGCGAAAGCCGCGACGCTGTGTTTCGAAATCGGCGCGCCGGGGACAACCAGCGACGCAGTCGTCGTCGCCGCTGACCCGTCCGGACCGGAGACGGGGTTTTCGGGAAGCGCGACCCCCGTCGGAAACGCGGCCCGCGCCTGCGTTCGGGAGGCAGTTCGGGCCAGCCTGCACGCCCGATATGGCGAGAATCCGCCGCCTTCGTCGGTCGACCGGGCGGAGTACGGGATCGTCACGGACGCCCGGGCCGAGGTTTTCTCCCCCGAGTAGATGACCTACTCGGCGTTTTCCTCGAGAAGGTCGACCGTGTCTCCAGGACTCACGTCGGCGGCCGCACCGGCCGGTAGCTCGATCACGGTGTCGGCAGTCGCCCGGGCGAAGCCGATCCAGGGGCGGAGTCGCTCGACGCGGACCACCTCCGGTCCCGTGAGCCAGACCGCGTCGATCGGGAACGGAACGAACAGCATGTGAAGCGTTCGCGTCTCCGGGCGGTCGAACTGGAACACGAGCGCGTAGTCGTCGGGAATCGATCGCCGGAACATCAGCCCCCTGGCCTGCTGGAGCGTGGTGTCGGCGAATTCGACCGACGTGGCCAGTGTCCGTTCCTCGCGTGCGTCCGGCGGACCGCGACGGTGGACGAGTCGCACGTTCTGGCCTCCACCAGGGCCGACTTAAAAGTATCCGGTCCCGAGTTCTCACTCCGCGTCCGGCCCCGCGGCGTCGACCTGCGACGACTCGGCGTGGGCGTCTTTCACACCCTCGACCGTTTCGCGCACCGCGTCGACGCCCTCCTCGTGGAGCAGGTCTCCGACGACGACGACATCCGCGTGTCTCCCCATGAGATAGGCGTCGTCGTATTCGGAGACTCCTCCGCCGTAAAACAACGTCGCGTTCGAGAGTGCGTCGGCGGCGGCAGACACGACGTCGGGATCCCCCAGCGTCCCGGAATACTCGAGATAGACGATCTCCTGACCGAACAGTTTCTCGGCGACGGCGGCGAATGAGGCGACGTCCTCGGCGGACTGATCGCAGTCGGCCTCGGTGTACTCTGCGACCGCCGAATCCGGGTTCAACACGACGTACGCCTCGGTGTGGGTGCGGTCCCAGTCGAGACCGTTCTCGATGCGAACCCACTCCTTGTGGGCACCGGTGATCCAGAAGGTGTCTCCTGCATTGAACACTGTCGGGATCAGGTAGCCGTCGAGGGCAGGGGAGTCGATGACCACCGACGGGTTCGACGGCTCCTGATAGAGCGGAACGTCGTGTCGAGAACACGCCTCGATCACTCGTTGCATCTTCTCTTCGGTTATCCCGCGCGTTCCGCCGATCTCGATGGCGTCGGTTCCGGTCCGGCAGACGTCTGCGAACGTCTCTCCCGCCACCAGATCCTTGTCGGGATCGACTTTCAGCACGTGGTCCCAGCTGTCCCACGGTGTACTCATTGAACTGCTATTGTCGCCCAGGGGGTTAAAAAGGGCCCGATAGATACGGTTCCGGGACTGCGTTCCGTCTCACAGTTCGCCGGCGAGGCGTTTCGCGACCGCCCGCGCTTCCTCCGGTCGATCGACGTGGTGTCTCGGGGCACGCTTCGAGACGACGTCCCGGCCACACCCCTTCTCCGGATCACACGTGACGGAAATCTGCCAGCCAGTAGACTCCTCGAGATATCGGTAGTACAACGCCGAATCACACCGATTACAGGTCGCCGACGGATGACGTCGAAGCACCATCGTGCCGGGATGGTCCCGGCTCCGGACTTAACTGTTCGCCCGGGAAGAGAGCGAACCGACGATCAGGGCCACAGTCCCCGCGCCTCTTTGGCTGCACCGATCCGTTCGAGGGCGACGACGTACGCGGCGTCCCGCCAGTGCACGTCGCCGGCTTCGACCTCCTCGCGGACCGAGTCCCATGCAGAGAGCATCTCCGACTCGAGTTCGTTGTACACGCGCTCTTTCGACCACTTCCGGCGGTTGATGTCCTGGAGCCACTCGAAGTACGACACCGTGACACCGCCGGCGTTGGCGAGGATGTCCGGAATGACCGGGATTCCCCGCTCTTCGAGCACCCGATCGGCGCCCGAGGTCGTTGGGCCGTTCGCCCCCTCGACGACGATGTCGGCCTGGATCCGGTCGGCGTTCTCGAGAGTGAGCACGTTGCCGATCGCCGCCGGGATCAGCACGTCAACGTCGAGCTCCAGCAGCTCTTCGTTCGTGACGGTGTTGGGTGCGTCCTGGCGCATGACTCCCTCGGGCTCCTCCTCGTGAGAGGGGATCGTCCGAGTGTCGAGGCCACCGGTGTCGTAGATCCCCCCGTTCACGTCGCTTACAGCCACGACTTTTGCCCCCCAGTCGTCGAGGAGTCGGGCGGCGTTTGCCCCCACGCTCCCGTACCCCTGGACGGCGACAGTGGTGTCACGGATGTCCATGTCGTAGTAGTCGATCGTCTCCCGGGCGATGATCGCGACGCTGCGCCCCGGCGCCTCTTCGCGGCCGTGACTGCCACCAATGACGGGCGGTTTCCCGGTGACGACGCCGGGGGAGGTCTCGCCCTCCTGCATGCTGTAGGCGTCCATGAACCACGCCATCGTCTTCCCGTCGGTCCCCATGTCGGGGGCGGGGATGTCCCGGTGTGGTCCCACCTCGTCCCGGATCTCCTCTGCGAACCGACGGGTGAGCCGCTCTTTTTCCCGCGTCGAGAGCTCCTTCGGGTTCACGACCACACCGCCTTTCGCGCCGCCGAACGGGATATCCATCACCGCGGACTTCCAGGTCATCCACATCGCGAGCCCGACACACTCCTGGGCAGAGACGTCGGGATGATACCTGATGCCGCCCTTGTAGGGGCCACGAACGTCGTCGTGCTGTGCGCGGTACCCCGTGAACACGTCGACTGAGCCGTCGTCGCGTTTGATCGGCACGGACACCTCGACGACGCGGGTCGGGTGATTGAGTCGCTCGATCACGCCGGGATCGATGTCCACGTGGGCGGCCGCCTCGCGCAGCTGACGTCTTGCGGTTTCGAGCGCAGATTCGTTTTCGGATTCCTCACCAGTAGCTTCCATCGTCGCTAGTTGAGACATGGAGGGTAATTACTCGAACGGTGTGGCTCGGTTGCGCAACGGCGCTGCACACTCCGGACAGTCGCCGGGGTAGCTCGCCGCGGTGACGGTCCGGCCGCATTTGGAACATTCGTACTCCGAGCGCCCGTCGACGTCGTAAGCTGCGTCGCGACACATTGTTACAAAAATGGGTAAGAACTACCCGAAGATAGCTGCACAGGTTGAACTGTAAACCCTGGACGGAAATGAGGGTGTTTACTATTCAACCTCTATATACCCGTCGCCGCCGTCGAACAGCGACGTGAACAGTTTGTCCTGGACCCGCCGGATGTGGTTGTAAAAGGCCGTATGCGAGATGTCCAGCGTCTCCGCGATCTCGCGCCCGGAAACGTCCCTGTCAGGTTCGAAAAAACCGCTGTGGTAGGCTACTCGGGCCACCTCCTCCTGTCTCGCGGTCAACAGCGCCCCCACGTCGCGGTCGGTGTCTCTCGACCGGAGTTGCTTTTGGCGTGCAGTCAGTTCGACCTCCGCAAACTGCGTGGAGAGCAGTTCGTCCACTGCCCGCGAGGTGGACGCGTCCGGAACGTCGACGACCAGTTCGAGCCCGTCCGGAGTGGCCGTCAGGGTTCTGCGCGTCGCACCGTGGTTCGCGAGCAGCGAGGTCACGAACGGCTCGTCGACAGTCAGGCTGACGAGACCGCTATCGTCCCCCGTTCGGATCACCTCACAGTCCCGGACGGAAACGAGTTCGGCAGCCTCGGACGCGACCGCTTCCGGGGAGACGCCGTCGACGTCGACGAACACCACCGTGCTCTCGTCAGCACGCGTCACCTCGCTTCGGACCTCGAGGCGGCAATCGAGGCTGCCAGCCAGCCGCGAGAGGATCGATGCCGGATCCTCGAGACGATACGAGAGCCTGAAGACGGTGTCGCTCTGGAGCGCTTCCTTCCGCTGAACGTCGTTGATCGCCGAGCCGATCGTCGCACCGAGCTCTTCGAACACCGATCGGACGGTGTCGCTAAAGGAGTCGGGCTCGTCGTCGTAGACCGTGAGCGTTCCCAACAGGACGTCGTCGTACAAAAGCGGGACCGACATGATCGAGTCGAACTGTCTGGAGACTGCCTGCTTGCACCAGTCGGCCTCCTGGAGGATGTCTGCGACGTTCGGGACGACCGTCGTCGACCGGTTCCGTGCGGTCTGGAGTGTCGGTTCCTGAACGCCGATATCGTCCTGGACCGACAACGAGACATCGTCGAGGTAGCCGCTGCCGTCCCCGGCCCATTCCCGCGGCCGGAGGCGACGATCGCGCGCAGTGGCCTCCCCGATCCACACGAACGTGAACCGATCGCTCGTGGCCAGCCGCTCGCAGACGCCACGTTCGATCTCCTCTCGGGAGTCTGCGTTCACAAGGATCCGGTCGATCTCCCGGATGATCTCGTTTAGACGGTTCGCCTCCGACAGCCGCCGGTTTCGCTTTTTGAGTGTCTCGTCGCGCTCCCGGAGCTGCGTCTCCCGTTCCAGGCGGTCGAACGCCGCTTCGGCCGTCGCCGCGAGCAGTTCGGCGATCTCCACGTCGACGTCGGTGAGATCTGCATCCCCCGTGACAGCCGCGAGCAACACGCCGTGATCGCCCAGTGGAACGGCGACGACGCCCGACAGGGTCCCGAGCAAACTGTCCGGGAGGTCGCTTTCGCCCACGTCGGTTCGTGAGGTCGTTCGACCGTCGACGTAGGCTCTGCTGATGCAGGTTTGCTGATCCAGGCTCACGTCCGGCAGCGATCCGGCAGCCCGCAACAGCGGCCGAGACACCGCCATTGGATACAGAACGTTCTCTTCGCTGTCGAACCGATACAGCGCGACGCCGCCTTCCGAAAGCGCAGTCGTCGCGTCCTTCGCCACCCGAGTCGCGACCTCCGGTTTCGTCTCGGCGTACAGCAGTTCGCGGCTGGTCTCCTGTAACTGAGTCAGCGCGGTCTCGCGCTGTTTCCGTTTGGTGATGTCCCGGCAGCTGTACAGCGTTGTCCCTCCCTGAATCGACACCGTTCGGACGTTCACAAGCAGCGCGTGTTCCTTCCCGTCCTTGTCGGTCGCCGTACATTCGAGGTTGGTGAGCACTCCCTTCGACTCCAGTTGTTGTCTGTCGAAGAGGTCCTCGCCGAGGAGCGCGTCGATCGTACCGAACTCGTAGATCTCCTCGACTGTGTAGCCGAAGATGAAGTGAACGTTCGGACACACGTACGTGAACTCGCCGTCGTCGTTCGTCACGAGCACCGTGTCGGTCATGTTAGCGAGCGTAACCCGATGCAGTTCCTCGGATTCCCGTAGCTCCCGTTCGAGTCGTTCCCGCTCCGCCTGCACCGTCCCCTGGACGAGTATGCGACAGCCGTCCGCCCGGGTGTCAGTTCCGTCGATCGGCTGGAGCCGGAACTCGAGTTTGGTCCCGGCGACTCCGTCGCCACCAGGGGCGCCGTTCGTGTGCGGCTCCACCGTCGCCTCGACGTTCGCGTACTCGCCGCTCGACGCGCTACCGACAGCGTGCTGGAGCTTTCGCCGGCTTTCGGTACCGCCGTGCCACGGGAGCGCCCAGAATCGCTTTCCCTCCAGCCGTTCCCGCGGCGTGTCCAGACGATCGGTAGCGGCGTCGTTGATCTCGCGGACGGTCCCGTCGGCGTCGAGAATCGCGGCGAACCGCTCCGGATCCTCGAACAGCGATCGGACGACGCCCTCGCCCGTGTCCATGACCGAACGAAGCAGTCTCGGAGCGAAAAAGCTGTCTCTCGTCCTGGTTCGTGACGGTCACGATCCATCCAGTCACAGAGTCGACTGCTAAATGTCGGATGTGGTCCGGCACTACAGGCACGCTTAAAACCCGGGGATCGTTCACGGTACAGGCGGTATTTGGTCGGTATTGTCGGGTCAAAAACGACGGTCGACTTTTACTCGCGGCATCCGAACGAGCAGATGCCCCTACCCGGGTGTGCTCCGCTCCTACAGGAGCGCGTCTGTGGATCCGAGCGTCTTCGGATCCCTTTTTACTGCGTGCAGGCGAAGCCTCCGTCAATGGACGAAACACTCGAAGAGCGCGTCCGAGCGGAGGCGAAACGACACGCCCTGTTCAACGCCCTCAAGCACGGGAGCGATCCGGATGTCGGCGCGATCATTGGGCCACTCATGGGAGAGAACCCCGAATTCAGACCCCACGGCGACGAGGTTCCCGGCGTCGTCGCCGGCGTCGTTGCGGAAGTCGCCGACCTTTCGGAGAGCGAACGAAGGGATCGGCTGGCCGACCTCGCGCCCGAGATGGTCGAAGAACTCGACGCAAAAGTGGAGGACGAGGAGGGCGTGCTGCCGGAGCTGCCGAACGCCGAGCGGGGTGAGGTGGTGATGCGTGCGGCCCCCAATCCCAACGGGCCGTGGCACCTCGGACACGCCCGCATGCCCGCCGTGATCGGCACGTACAAGGATCGGTACGACGGGGAGTTCATCTGTCGGTTCGACGACACCGACCCCGAGACGAAGCGGCCGGATCTCGACGCCTACGACGCGATCCTCGACGACATCGACTATCTCGGTTTCGAACCGGATCGGGTACTCAAAGCCAGTGACCGTCTGGAGACGTACTACGAGCACGCCCGCGAACTGATCGACCTCGGCGGGGCGTACACCTGTGATCTGCCCGCCGAGGAGTTCTCCGAGCTGAAAAACGCCGGCAAACCCTCGCCGAACCGGGACAAGGATCCCGGGACGGTTCGCGAGGAGTTCGAGGCGATGATCGACGGCGAGTACGCCCCCGGCGAGATGGTTCTCCGGGTAAAAACCGACATCGAACACAAAAACCCCGCCCTGCGGGACTGGGTCGCGTTCCGGATCATCGACACGCCCCATCCCAGACCGAAGGCTGCCGACTACCGCTGCTGGCCGATGCTCGACTTCCAATCGGGGATCGACGACCACCTCACTGGCGTCACACACATCATCCGCGGGATCGACCTCCAGGATTCGGCGAAGCGCCAGCGGTTCGTCTACGATTACTTCGACTGGGAGTATCCCGAAGTCCTCCACTGGGGGCACGTCCAGATCGACGAGTACGACGTGAAACTGTCGACCTCGACGATCAAAGACCTGATCGACGAAGGGAAACTGACCGGATGGGACGATCCCCGCGCCCCAACACTCGCGTCGGTTCGACGACGCGGAATCCGCGGGGAGGCGATCGTCGAGGCGATGATCGGGCTGGGGATGTCGACCACGGACGTTGATCTCGCGATGTCGACGGTGTACGCGAACAACCGTGATCTCGTGGACGACGAGGCGGACCGCTACTTCCTGGTGCGCGACCGGGCAGGGGCGCCCGCCGTCGAAGTGCCAGTCCGGGACGGCGAAAACGAACCCGACGGATCGGCTGTCGGAACGCCGCCGCGGCACCCGGATCACGAGGACCGAGGTCAGCGGGAGATTCCCGTCGGCGACGCGGTGTTGATCGAGGACGACGACATGCCGCACGCCGGCGAGCGAACGTGGCTAAAGGGGTTCGGCTGCGTGCGATACGAGGCCGGAGACGCCGGAGAGGGCGACGACGGCGCGTTCGTCCCGACCGGCGACGACATCGACGCCGTGCGCGAGGAGGGCGTTCCCGTGATCCACTGGACCCCGGCCGACGGCGGTGTCGCAGTCCGCATGCGGACGCCCGACGGCGACGTCCGTGGCGTTGCAGAACCGGATTTCGCGGAAACCGCGGTCGACGAGATGATCCAGTTCGAACGTGTCGGGTTCGTCCGCGTGGACGATCACGGCGAGGAAGAATCGGTCGTCTACTACGCGCATCCGTAGCGGTTCGGAAACCCGGCGCGGTTGTGGCGAGTTTCGTCCGTCGGGTTCAGTTTCCGTTCGCTTTCCTGGAACACGAACACAGACGAACGGTGTGACCCCGACACTCAACTTGGCTGGCCGCATATGATATCGATATGGTGGTGTACACGCAGATCCTGGATGGAATCGTCCACGAACCGACCCAACGCCGGGATCGCGGCTTCGATCTGACGGTGGCAAGCGTGTACGACGTCGACGGTCCCGGGAGAGTCGATTTCGGCGGCGGCGAACTGGAGCCCGCTGAAACAACCCCCCACGACAGCCGGAAGCGACACCCCGATGACGACTACGAGTGGTGGCACCTGGACGCCGGACAGTACCTCCTCGAATACAACGAATCACTCCTCACCCATGACAGGACGTTCACGCTCCAGACCCGCGAGGAACTACTCGAACGCGGTGTGTTCCATCCGACGCTCCAGGTGAACGAACTGCCTCGAGTTCCCCTCGCCGTCGGCGGATCGGGCATTCGTATAAAGGAGAACGCACGCGTATCGACGCTCGTTGCCCGGGAGAACGATCGCGAGTGAAAATCCCGTTCTGACTCGGGGTGAATTACTCCGTCTCGCTATTGAGACTCGATACGCTCCCGTAACGCCGTCACTTCCTCGCGGATCGCCTCCCACGTCTCGAGCGACCCCGGGATCTCGGTGGCCGTTCCGGTAGCACATTCCCGGACGATTTCGTACGGCTCCGTCGGATCGTACACGTCGTACAGTTGCAGATCGCGGCCGCCGGCGATTTCGATCTCGACGGTGCCGTACCCGAACACCGAGCCGGTGACCCCCTGTGAATAGCCGACGTTCTGGACGCGGCTGTATTCGACGCTTCGAACAGAACGGCCGAGGATTCCAGTTTTCACAGTGATCTCCCGGTCTGTCAACACGAACGCGGTCGTGACCACGCGCAAGTAGTGGAACAACCCGGGAGCGGCCGCAGCCGGAACGAGCACCAGCGCCCAACCGCTGACGGTGACTGCGAGCCAGAACACGCCCACGAGCAAGGCGACGCTTAGTCCCATGCCCGGAAGCGCGCGTGTCGTTCGCGGTGTCGCCTCCCACAACACGGCCTCCTCGTCGAACCGACGCCAGTCGTCGGCCGCCACCGAACTCATCGTTCCGTCAGGTCGCCGTCGGTGCTCTCGGTTCCTTCCTCGGTTCCGTCGTTTCCTTCCTCGGTTCCGTCGTTTCCTTCCTCGGTTCCGTCGTTTCCTTCCTCGACGGCGTGGCGAATGGCACGCAGTTCCGAGAGGATTTCGACGAGGACGTCCTCCTTTTCGCCGTCGCTGCGGTCCTCCCCGCGTTCGATCCGGCTGTCGATGAGCTCCTGGACGTCCGCCGGCGCCGGCACGCTTCGGAACGTCATTTCGACGCCCGAACTTCCGGCAGTACTCACCTGAACGTCGCCGTAGCCGAAGTAAGAACCGATCGCACTCTGGCTGTAAGAGATGTTTTGCACCTTGTCGAACCCAATTTTCTGGACGTCCCGCGAGAGAATGCCGGTTTTCTTGTACAGCCCAGAGCTGGTGACGACGTAGTTCGTGTTCTTGTAGGTGAGATACGCTCCGAGCAGGATCACAAGCCCGATGAGAACAATAGAGAGTGGAATTCCGACGACGAATGCGGGGACGAGACTACTCCGGTGTGGCCGACTCGACCACAGCAGTTCCTCGTCGGCCTCGAGCGTGAGCCAGTCGTACTGGGCTTCGTCTGTCAGTGTTTCTGAAGTCACGTCCCTACCGAAATCCTCAGGCGAAAAAGTTCTGTCGCGACGCTCTCACAGCGTTCGGACGGCTGCCCGACGACAGCACTCGGCGACCCAAACGCCGATGACCCAAACGCCAATATATGTACTCGGCATTACGTCCACACTACCTCCATGAACGACACGACTCGGTCGGGACTGATTGCAGTCCTCGCTATCTTCGCTGTTGGCCTGGTCGCGGCGACGATCGAGTCGACCGTCCTTCCAGAGACGGATGGTCTCCCCGGGCCGGACGATGGCGGGGGCGGCACTACTGGCGGTCTGGCGCCGCCACCGGATCCCGGCCCATCGCCCGGAGAGACGTTACAGATACCGTACCTCTCGGAGTTTCTCACACTGCTGGCACTTCTGGTTGTGTTCGTTGTGGTGGTGTATCTGTACTACCACTGGAGAACAGCACTCGGGATTCTCCTCGCGGTTGCCGTGATTCTCGGAGTACTG
The DNA here is from genome assembly GCF_002952775.1 of Halalkaliarchaeum desulfuricum. Taxonomy (NCBI): domain Archaea; kingdom Methanobacteriati; phylum Methanobacteriota; class Halobacteria; order Halobacteriales; family Haloferacaceae; genus Halalkaliarchaeum; species Halalkaliarchaeum desulfuricum. Next base: position 2,187,765 of record NZ_CP025066.1, on the reverse strand, counting down.
TCTCTGCTCGCCGCGTTGATTACACCCTCATCTCTCCCGCCGATTCCACCGCTTATGGAGCCCACGAACGGAGCGCCCTTCGAAGCAGACCCAGGGAATCCAGGAGGGGCCGACCAGCCCTCATTGCCCTCGTTACTACTCCTGCTCGTGCTCGCGGGTGCACTCCTCGCAACAACCGTCGCATTCCTGACCGGAACCACAGACCAGAACGAATCGAACGCACAACAGGAGAACGAAGCCGACGAGGAGATCGACCGGGCAGCCGTCGGGCGAGCCGCCGGTCGAGCTGCGGAGCGTCTAACCCGGGAGGGGAACGTCGACAACGAGGTCTACCGCGCCTGGAGAGAGATGACCGAGTTACTCGAGGTCTCCGATCCGGAAACGAGCACGCCCGAAGAGTTCGCGAGTGCCGCGATCGAAGCGGGGTTCGGTAAAAGGGACGTGTACTTGCTGACTCGACTCTTCGAGGACGTTCGATACGGAAAACGAGAGCCGTCTCCCGAACGGGAACGACGGGCGATCAGAACGTTCCGGCGCATCGAAACGAGATACACGGAGGAAGAGTCGTGAACACTCGACGGCTCTCCTTACTGCTCGGGATCACAGCGCTGACCGTCGGCGTCCTGGCAATCGTTTCGCCGGCGGCCGTTCCGTTCAGTCCGGGCCGGATTGTCGTCTCGGTGATCGGCGTGCTGGCGCTGGTGCAGGCGGCACGAATTGCCAGACGGCGTCACCGATCCACGCTCGACGAGGCGAAGACACCGGATCCGGAACGGTCGGTGTCGGCGCCGCAACCGGGGGACGATTTCGACACGGTCCTCGAGCAGTTCGTGGACCGACGTCACCAGATTGCCCGCGTGCGTAGCGACGAGGGCCTTTCTGCTGCAGCGGTTGCCGTTCTGGTGCAGTTTGCGGGAAAGACGGAGACGGAAGCGAAACGACGAGTCAAAGCAGGCACGTGGACTGACGACGTGTATGCCGCTTCCTTTTTGGGTGGTGAGAATGCCCCGTCCGTGCCACTCCGGGATCGCGTGTGGAACACGTTGCGTCGAGAATCGGGATATCAGCGACGGATTCGACACACGGTCGATGCGATCGACGCCGTCGTGACCGACGGGTCGAAATCGACGGATGACACTGCCGAAAACAGGGATCACGATACCGAGGCAACCAGCGTGCCGGATGACGACACTGAACGGCAGCCGTCGACGACGGGTCGGGGCAGATTGAAAGAGGGGGCAAAACGAGCAGTGGCCAGAGGTGCTCACTCCACGGGACACTGGGAGGGGGTCAGTGTGATCGCACTGCTGGGGATCGGAATCGGAGTATTCGTCGAACAGCCGGCAGTAGTTCTCGTCGGCGTCGTCAGTATCGGCTACGCTGCCTATGCTCGGTCGTCGGTTCTCCCGCCGGGCGAGGTCGGGATCGACCGTGAACTCGACGCTGAATCGCCCGAGCCGGGCGATGAAGTGACGATCACAGTAACTGTCAGGAACACCACCGACCGAATTCTCCCCGATGTCCGAGTCGTCGACGGCGTTCCTGCAGCACTGGCCGTCGAGAACGGCTCCCCTCGGTGCGGGACTGCGCTTCGGCCAGCAGAGGAGACGACGTTCTCGTACTCGATCACTGCAACACGGGGCGTGCATACGTTCGGGCCGACACACGTCATCGGGCGAAACCTCTCGGGGGAAATCGAAGCCGTACGGCTGTACTCGTCGGACTCGACACTGAGGTGTGTTCCTCCGCTTGCGGCGGGAAACGAACCGTTTCCCCTTCGGAAAACGACCGAGCAGTTCGTCGGTCGCGAGAAAACGTCCCAGACGGGAGAGGGGATCGAGTTCTCGACGACCCGGGAGTATCGTCCGGGGGATCCGGTACGTCGCATCGACTGGAACCGCCGTGCACGGACCCGAGAACTGACGACGATCGAGTTCCGACAGGAGCGCGCTGCGACTGTCGTCCTGCTCGTCGACGCGAGATCGTCGGCGTACGTTGCCCCACATCCTGGGGCGGATCACGCCGTCGACCGGGCGGTCGAGGCGGCCGGACAGCTGTTTTCGAAAATCGAGAGCGCAGACAATCGCGTCGGTATTGCCGCAGCCGGCTCCGATTCCTGTTGGCTGCCGCCGAGTTCCGGGATCGAACACCGGAACAAGGCCCGCGAACTACTCGCGACCGATCCCGAGTTTACCCCGGTCCCGAAAGAGCAGAAAACAATCTCCTGGCGGTGGCGAAAGACGCTCCGCAAGCGTCTCGAACCGGGCACTCAACTCGTGTTTCTGACGCCGCTTCGCGACGAGAGTACCCGGAGAATCGCGCGTCAGTTCGACGCACGGGGACACCCCGTAACCGTCGTTAGTCCGGATTCGACGAGCAATCGCTCCGCGGGGAATCGACTCGCTGGGATTGCCCGAACGCTTCACGTTTCAACACTCCGGGACGCCGGTATCCCCGTCGTCGACTGGAGCTGGGACGAACCGCTCGATGTAGCACTCGCGAGGTACGCCGCACGGAGGCAGCCGTGACGGAAAAGTGCGAGGAAGCTACGAGGCCGATCGACCGATCGTCAACCACCGTCGGGAGCGGCCTGTCGGCGTTCGCGGCGCTTTTTTCGTTCGTCGTGACCGGGTTCTACTCGTGGGGTGGGCTCCTCGCTGGGGCGGTCGGCCTGGTACTGCTGTTGGCCGGGCTCGTTCGCGGCACGACCGCTCCAGTGACGATCGGTGGCTTCGGCCTCGTAATCGCCGGAATCGTCGCGGGGGCCCAGGGTGCTCCTGTCGTTTCGGTGCTCGCCGGTGTCGTGTTCGCAGTTATCGCATGGGACGCAGCCGGACTCGCGATCGGCCTCGGCAAACAGCTGGGGAGAGGGGCTGACACGACGCGACTGGAGCTCTTCCACGTCGCTGGTAGTCTCGCCGTCGGAATTGTCTCGGCCGGGATCGGATACGCCATCTACGTGTTCGCAACCGGCGGACAGCCGGTCGGTGCGGTCGTTTTCCTGCTGGTGGGAACGCTATTGTTGCTCGTGGTTCTGGAATGACCGACCGTCGCCAGTGGGCTCGTCCCTCTCCCGTCTCGAAATCAATCGACCGTCGGTACGGGCGTATCGTCGACCACGGCTTCGATGACGGCCCTTTTGTCGACATCTTTTACCCGGGCGTCGGGGGTCAAAACCAGCCGATGAGCCAGGACCGGCAGCGCGACCGATTTGACGATATCCGGCGTCACGTACTCTCGACCGTCAATCACGGCGCGAGCACGCGCTGTTTCCACCAGACGCTGGGTTCCACGGGGGGAGACGCCCGCCGAAACGTGGGGGTGACCTCGCGTGGCGCGACAGATGTCAACAACGTACGTGACGACGTCTTCTTCAACCGTCACGGACTCCGGAGCTGCTTGCAGTTCCCGAACCGTTTCGGTCGATAGTACCTCGTCGACGGTCGGACTGCGCTGTACCCGATCCAGTCGCCGGTGAACGAGTTCGCGTTCGCCGTCGTAGCTGGGGTAGCCGATGCTGGCTTTCACCGCGAACCGATCGACTTGCGCCTCGGGCAGCGAAAACGTTCCCTCGTGTTCGATGGGGTTCTGGGTCGCGATCACGAAGAACGGATCCGGTAGCTCGCGCGTCTCGCCGTCGACGGTCACCTGTCGCTCCTCCATCGCCTCTAGGAGTGCACTCTGCGTCTTCGGGGGGGCACGGTTGATCTCGTCGGCGAGGAGGACGTTCGCGAATACGGGACCCTCGCGGAACTCGAACGCTCCGGTGTGCTCGTCGAAAATGTGGGTTCCCGTCACGTCGGACGGGAGCAGATCCGGCGTAAACTGGATCCGGGAAAACGACAGTCCCAGTGCCGCCGCGACGCTTCTGGCGGTCAACGTTTTGCCGGTACCGGGAACGTCCTCAAGGAGAACGTGTCCCCGAGCGAGCACGCCCAACAGGGTGGATTCGAGAAACGACCGGTCGGCTACGACGGCCCGCTCGACCGCGGCGAGAGCGTCCTCGCAGTTCGCGCTTGCTTCGGCGATCTCCATTGGTGTCCCCGAGTGAATGCTGCAGGAGAGTTAAACCCGTCTTTCTCGTGAGACGGGCAAACCACTGAAGCGGAACGCCTACGGTCGGAGTTGCCGAAGTGACTCGAACGGGACACCAGTATGACCGATCACGACGCCATCGCGACTCGCCTGACACGGGCCAGGAACACGCTTCGATCCGGGGACGCCGACGCGCTCGTCTGTTTTCCCAGTTCAAATATGTACTACCTCTCGGGGTTCGAGGACGAACCGATGGAGCGCCACCTCTTTTTGTTTGTCACGCCCGATGACACGCTGTTCCTGGCGCCGGAGATGTACGACGAACAGATCCGGGACGAATCGCCGATCGACGACGTGCGAACCTGGAGCGACGACGAGGATCCGACCGTTCTGCTACAATCCATCGGCGAGGAGTTGTCAATAACGGGCGACCGGCTCCTAGTCGACGACCGCATGTGGGCGATGTTCACCCAGGACCTCCGCGAGGTCTTCCCCGAGGCCACCTTCGGCCTGGCGAGCGAACTGCTGGCCGACCTCCGAATCCGAAAGGACGACGCCGAGCTGGACCGCCTCGAACGGGCGGCTTCGATCGCAGATTCGGTGAGCGAATCGGTCCGCACGCTCGGCAAGGACGCGATCGGAATGACCGAACGCGAACTCGCAGTCGAGATCGAACGGCGTCTCGAGGACGCCGGCGGTGAAGGGACGTCCTTCGACGTCGTCGTCGGCTCCGGGCCGAACGGCGCACGCCCACACCACCGCCACGGCGACCGGGCGATCGAGGCGGGCGATCCCGTCGTCCTCGATTTCGGAACCCGGATGGACGGCTATCCGAGCGACCAGACCAGGACGGTCGTCTTCGAGGGGGAACCGCCGACGGAGTTCGAGCCGGCGTTCGACGCCGTTCTGGCGGCTCAGAAGGCGGGAATCGGGGCAGTCGAACCGGGCGTCGAGGCCCGCGAGATCGATCGGGCCGCGCGCGAAGTCATCGAAAAGCGAGGGTACGGCGACCGGTTCATCCACCGGACTGGCCACGGGGTCGGCCTCGACGTCCACGAACCGCCGTACATTACCGGGGAAAACGACCGGCAGCTCGAGGCGGGAATGGTGTTCAGCGTCGAACCCGGGGTCTACATCGAAGGGAAGTTCGGGATCCGGATCGAGGATCTCGTCGTCGTCACCGAGAACGACTGCCGGCGGTTGAACCGGTCGCCACGGACCTGGAAACCGCTCGATGGGGTGTAGGAGTGTAGGTCAGCCCCGGGACGTCACGCCGGTGTGAGCACCGCCAGCGTCGCCCCCCGGGTGAACTCCTCGTCCTCCGCGAGGTGTATCTCGTCGAGTTCGCCGGAGACGGGTGCGGGAACGTCGAAGCTCACCTTTTCCACCTGCAGTTCACACAGCGGATCACCGTCCTCGACAGTTGCCCCCTCCCTCACGAACCAGTTGACGACGACCCCTTCGTCGGACTCGACGTCCTCGGGCCAGTAGTCGTCGACGGCGACGGCGACTCGCTCCCCGCTCATCTGTGGACGCTCTCGACTGCGGCTGCGATGTCCTCGACGTCCGGAATCGTCTCGTTTTCCAGCGGCCGGGCGTACGGGATCGGGACGTCCGGATGGGCGACCCGTTCGACCGCCTCGAGGTCCGCGAGCGCGTCCTCTGCGGCTGTGGCGATGATCTCGCCGGTCACGCCGAACGATCGGTAGTCCTCGTCGACGACCACGAGCCGCCCCGTCTTCCGGACCGATTCGAGGACGGTGTCGGTGTCCAGCGGAACGAGCGATCTGAGGTCGATTACCTCGACGTCGACTCCCTCCTCCGCCAGCGAATCTGCGGCCTCGAGCGCTCTATGGACGTGGAGCCCGAGGGTGACCACGGTTACGTCGCTGCCCTCGCGTTTCACGTCGGCGCTCCCGAAGGGGATGGTGTAGTCGGTTTCCGGCACTGGTGTCTTCGGGCCGTCCGGCGCGGGCATCCAGCCGATGCCCATCAGTCGCTTGTGGAACATGTACACGACCGGATCGTCGTCCCGGATCGCGTTGTGCATCAGCCCCTTGGCGTCGTATGCCGTCGACGGGACGACGACTTTCATCCCCGGGAGATGGGCGAACGTCCCGTACAGCGTCTGCGAGTGCTGGGCGGCGTCGTTGTAGCCACCTCCCACGGCGGTGGTGAGCACCATCGGAACGTTGACGGCGCCGCCGCTCATGTACGTGTTCTTCGCCATCTGGTTGTAGATCTGATCCATCGCGACGCCGAAGAAGTCGACGAACATCAACTCCGCGATCGGCCGCATCCCCTCCTGTGCGGCGCCGACGGCGGCGCCGAGATACGCGGTTTCGCTGATCGGGACGTCCACGATGCGCTCGTGGCCGAACTCGTCGAGCAAGCCCTGGGTGGAGTCGAAGATGCCGCCGTAGTCGGCCACGTCTTCACCCATGTAAAATACCTCCTCGTTTTCGTGCATCTCGTCGGCGATCGCCTCGACCATCGCCCGACTCATCGTCAGTTCGCGGTCGACTGTTTCCGGGTGAGTCTCTGCGGTCATCAGTCTTCACCCCCTGCCAGGTCGAACTCCGGTTCCGTGTCTGTCACGCCCGATGGTGGGTTGACGAACGCGTCCTCGTAGGCTGCATCGGGATCGGGCTTCGGCTGTTCTTTCGCCCACTCGATCGCTTCGTCGACGCGTTCGTGAGCCGCTGTCTTGATCGATTCCATGGTTTCCTCGTCCACGCCGTGGGATCGCAGTTCTTCCTTCAGCCGTTCGATCGAATCGCGCTCTTTTGCCAGTTCCTGGTCCTCCTCCGGTCGGTAGGTCTCCGGATCACCCATGAAATGGCCCATTCGACGGTGGACCTGGAGTTCGAGGAGGGTCGGCCCGTTTCCGTCGCGGGCGCGACCGATCGCCTCGTCTGCGGCCCGGTAGACGTCGACCACGTCGTCCTCGTCGACCCGGATTCCCGGCATGTCGAATCCGTCCGCCCGCCGCGAACCGTCGAGGGGTGCCGTGACGCGTTCTTTCGGCATACTGATCGCCCAGTCGTTGTCCTCGATCACGAACACCACCGGCAGGTCGCGGACGCTCGCGAGGTTCAGCGACTCGAGGAACGCCCCCTGGCTAATCGCCCCTTCGCCCAGAAACGCCACGGCGACGCTGTCCTCGCCGCGTTTTTTCGCGGCCATTCCTGCCCCGACCGCCGGCGGACAGCCCTGCGCGATGATCCCGCTGCAGGCGAAGTTCACCTCGGGATCGAACAGGTGCATGTGTCCACCCTTTCCCGATGACAGCCCGGTTTCCCGCCCGAAGATCTCCGCTGTCATCCGGTCGAGGTCGACATCCTTCGCGATAGCGATGTGGTGGGGCCGGTGTGGTGCCGTCACCGTGTCGTCGTCGCGAAGGTGATGACACACGCCGATTCCGGACGCCTCGTGACCGGCAGCCAGGTGAAGCTCGCCCGGGATCGGCCCGGCGCTGATGTCGAAGGCCGGCTGTTTCCCCACGAGATACTCCTCCTGGAGCCGTTCCTCGTAATACCGGGCCGTCACCATGTCCTCGTAAAAGCCCGTCAGCTTCTCTTTGCTTATCGTTGTCATGCTACAATGTGTAAGCTACGGCGCTGCTCGTGATAAAGCTATGTCACGATCGGGTCCGTGAAAGCTGGTTTCGCCTGTCACTGCGACCGACTGCTCAGGTTTCACGCTCCTCTCGGAGATACGCCCCCAGATATCCACCGAGAGCCCCGAGCCCCGCGTTCCAGACGAGTAACGGGGACAGCCACAAAGAAGCCGAAAATCACGGCCGCGAAAAGCAGGAACGGAACGAACGCGAAGACGCCCGAGAGGGCGCCGACCTTCGCACCACTTTTTCGGCTTTCTCCCTGGAGATATCCCGCGGTGCCGCCGCCGAGGATCGGGGAGACGCCAGTGAACGAGAGAATGACTGTGACGACCGCGCCGATGACCGTGTTGAGGAGAGTGTCGCCTCTGGCCATGGACGTTCGAAACCGGCGATCGATAAAACCGTTCTTCACCTCCGCCGATACCGGGGGAAAGCCGGCTACCGCGGAAGTTCTCCGATGGGGAGGTGATGGGCCGGGAACGACACCGACGCCCCGTCGTCGGATTCGGGCCCCTCCGACGTCGGTCCGATCATCTCACGAAACGCCCGGAGGCTTACTGTATCGAGAAGATCGGCAGCGAGAGTCGATGCCTGTGAGCCGTTACCGGCGTGAACGAGTCCGGCTTCGAGTCGGCTGTGATAGTCGTCCCGGAAGGCCTCCGAAAGCTCCGACGGATCCGCGACTTGGCCTTCGCGGATCGCCTCCCGAACGTCGGTTTCGGCCTTCGCGAGGACACAATGGGCTGTAATCCCTGCGATCAGACTCGCACGTGCGGTGCCGACCGGATCCCGAACCGACGGGATCGTCGAGATGTACTCCGCTGCGGCGGTGTCGGCGACGTCGACGGCGTCGTCGATCCACGCGTCGATTCGGTCGGTGTGGGCCGACGTCCCGACCGCCGAATCCGCGACGAACGCGGACGCAAAATCGGCCTCCTCGGCGGCAATTCGGTGGAACACGTCGCCGACGATCACTGCGTCTGCGCCGGCCGAGAGCACCTCTGTCGCCTTTTCCCGGGAGTCGATCCCGCCGCCGTACCACAGCCGAGTCCAATCGAGGGAGGGGGCGATCGCCTCGAGAATGTCGACCGCTTCAGATCCACCGTAGGTTCCGGAGTATTCGAGGTACAGCACTTCACTGCCGAGATACCGTTCGGCGGCTATCGCCCGGTCCCTCGCCTGCTCGGGTGAGAGGAGACCCGACTCGTCGACGCCGGCCTCCCGGGCAGCGGCGCTGTCGGGGTTCTGGATGACGTACGCCTCGAAGACGGCGGAGTAGAGCATCCAGTGTGTGAAAAACTCGGCGAGTCGGTCGCCGTACCGGTTCGCGACCGGAGCGGGTAACAGCTTTTCGACGGCCGCAGGCGCGAGTTCCTCCCGGATGAACCGCGTCCCGGTTCCGAGAGAGCCGACGAACGCCTCGTCGTCCCCGTTGAGAACCTGGGGTACCGCCAGGAACGACGACGCAGACAGCGTCCCCTCGGTTACGTGACTCGCCGCGCTTGGCTCGTGAAACGCGGGCGTCGACACGGACGAGAGCAGCCGGAACGTCTCGACGGTGTTCGTTTCCGTCACGTCCGCCGACCCGCCGACGGAGATGCCGTCCGTGTATTGGAGATACCGTGGATAGGCGATCGGGAGCTTCTTTGCGTCCTCCGGATCGACCTTGGTGACGTGTTCCCAGTCCCCCGGAACGGGGTTCGTGTCGAACGGCAACAGCGTCCGACCGGCGAGACAGCCCGCCGTCGCCGCCCGGCCGATCGTTCGCGCGATCCGGTCGAATGCGCTCATCACACGTATGCTGCCCCGCCTGATCGAATAAGCGCTGCGTTTGCAGCGCGTTTGTAGCGTTTCCCGTGACGAACCAGTCCATCGGGCGGGATCTGACGGTCGGACTGACACCATAGTATTTCGACACGATTATACGTGGCGCATCGAACCACCCGATAGAGTCGATGCCGGATCCCTCCCGTCTCCGCGACAGCACGCAGATCGTCTTACCGTGTGGTGCACTGGACGGGATGGAGGACCACATCGAAAACCAATTCACCGTTACCGTGTTCCGGGATCACGATCACTGCCGAATAATCGGGAGTCCGGTCGAGATCAAGGCAGTAGGCGAGTATCTGACACGTCAGGGCATCACACTCCGGTGACTGCTCCCGTTTATTCGTCGGGACGTTTCTCGTGTTTTACTGCTTCGTAACAATCAATAGCCAGTGTGTGACAACGGATGATATGGATCGGCGAAACTTTCTGACAACGGTCAGCGCGGGAACAGCAGCCGCCATCGCCGGCTGTATGGGTAACGGAGAGGGTGCCGACTTCAACGTCGGGATGGTGTATGCGACTGGGGGACTTGGCGATCAGTCGTTCAATGACATGGCTCACACCGGGGTGCAGGAGGCTGAAGCGGACTTCGAACTCGACTACCAGAACGCCGAACCCGGCGGCCCTGACGAGGTGGGGGAACTTCAGCGTCGGTTCGCAAGCAGCGAGAACCCCGACTTCGACCTTATCTGCTGTATCGGCTTCGTTCAGGAGTCCGATCTCCTCGACAACGCACAGGAGTTCCCGGACGAGAACTTCATGATCGTCGACGGCGTCGTCGAGGGCGACGACGGGTTCGTCGACAACGTTGCGAACTACATCTTCAGAGAACAGGAGGGCTCATTTCAGGTCGGTGTGCTGGCCGGCATGCTGACTGGAATGGACTACGACCACGGCGGCGGCTCGACGAACACTGACGAGCGGATGGTCGGGTTCGTCGGCGGGCAGGAGGTTCCGTTGATCGAACGGTTCGAGGCGGGCTACAAGGCCGGCGTCGAGTACGTCGACGAGGACATCGAGTTCACCTCCGCATACGCAGGCGACTGGAACGACCCGTCGACAGGCCAGGAGATTGCCTCCTCGATGTATAACGACGGCGCAGACGTCGTGTATCACGCCGCCGGCGGCACCGGCTCGGGTGTCTTCGAAGCAGCCCAATCCGAGGGGCGGTACGCGATCGGTGTCGACGACGACCAGTCGGTGACTGCCCCCGAGTTCTCCGACGTGATCCTCGCCTCGATGCTCAAGCGCGTGAATGTCGCAGTGTACGAATCGATCGAAAACACCCTCGAGGACGATTTCCGCGGTGGGGAACTGAACGACCTCGGCATCGCCGAGGACGGCGTCTCTGCGGTGATCGGTCAGGACTTCGAGGGTGAACTTCCCGCAGAAATCACCGACGAACTCGAATCGACGCGGGAGGCCATCGTGGACGGTGACATTACGGTTCCCGACAACCTCGACGACGTGTAGCCGCTTAGAATGAGAGAGCACGTGGGAGCTGACAACGACGGGGGAACCGAAAGCGGCGACTACGCCGTCAGGATGGAGGGGATCACGAAACGGTTCCCCGGAGTGGTGGCCAATGACGACGTCGACTTTGCCATCGAGCGTGGCTCCGTACACGCGCTGGTCGGCGAGAACGGCGCCGGCAAAACGACGCTCATGAACGTCCTGTACGGTCTCTACGAGCCCACGGAGGGGACGCTCGTCGTCGACGGGATCGAACGGACGTTCGGCAGTCCGCGCGATGCGATCGACGCCGGGATCGGGATGATCCACCAACACTTCATGCTGATTCCCCCTATGACTGTCGCGGAGAACCTGGTTCTGGGGGAGGAGCCGACGAAGTTCTTCGGCCTCATGACCGACGAAGAGCGCGCGATCGCGGAGACCAGAGAGCTCGCCGATCGGTACGGGTTCGACATCGATCCGACCGAACAGGTCCACGAAATCAGCGTTGGCGAGCAGCAGCGGCTCGAGATATTGAAGGCCCTCTATCGAGGAGCAGACATTCTCATCCTCGATGAACCGACGGCGGTGTTGACACCCCAGGAAGTCGAGTCGCTGTTCGACATCTTCGACGAGCTCGTTGCAGATGGCAAGACGATTATCTTCATCACGCACAAACTCGGGGAGGCTCTCCGGGCTGCCGACGAGATAAGCGTTCTCAGGGATGGGAAGCTGGTCGGCACTGTCGACACCGCCGAGACGACACGCGAAGAGCTTGCCACGATGATGGTCGGACGCGAGGTGCTGCTGGATGTGGGGAGAACGGCGGTCGACCTGGGGGAGACGACCCTCGCGGTCGAGGACCTCGAAGTCGACGACGACCGCGGCGTGCGGGCGGTCGACGGGGTGTCGTTTTCGGTCGCCAACGGGGAGATCTTCGGAATCGCGGGCGTCGACGGCAACGGGCAGTCGGAACTCGTCGAAGCGATCACCGGATTGCGCCCTGCCAATTCGGGGCGGATACTGCTGGATGGGGCGGACGTCACTGACAATACTCGACGCGAGCGGATCGCCGCCGGGATGTCGTACATCGCTGAAGACCGACAGCGCCGGAGTCTCGTGTTGAACTACGATCTCCGCCGGAACGCGCTTTTGGGCACCCAGCGGCTCCCGGGATTCGCCGACGGTGGGTTCGTCGACTGGGACCACACTGGAGAATACACGGACGCGATCATCGACGAGTACGATGTCAGGCCGCCGGACCCCACCACGTCAGCCCGCTCGCTTTCGGGAGGGAACCAGCAGAAGTTTGTCGTCGGACGCGAACTCGAACGGGACCCATCGCTCGTTGTCGCCTCTCAGCCGACGCGCGGCGTCGATATTGGCAGCATCGAGTTCGTTCACAACCGGCTGCTGGATCTCAAAACGGAGGGGGTCGGACTGTTGCTCGTTTCCTCTAAACTGGAAGAGGTGCAGCGACTCTCCGACCGAATGGCAATTATGTACGACGGTCGGTTCATGGACGTGGTTGATCCGGACGAGGTGACGGAAGCGGAGATCGGCCTGTTGATGGCCGGCGAGTATCCGGAGGGAGACGATGAATAGGGAGTCGATCGAGCGTCTGCTGGATCGACTCGTGGACACCTCGGGGACCGAACGGATCGCGATCAGTCTGGCCGCGCTGGTGTTTGCGAGCCTGGTCGGCGGTGTTCTCGTGTTCGTCTCCGGTGCGGTCGCGACGTGTCGGATCCCGGCGTTCACCATCGCGGGCGTAGAGTTCTGCTACAATCCGGTCGAGGTGTACGCGATGCTGGTTTACGGTGCGTTCGGGACACCCGTGAACATCGGCCTTACCCTTCAGGAGACAACGCTTTTGCTTTTCACCGGGCTGTCGGTGGCGGTGGCGTTCCGTGCGGGTCTTTTCAACATCGGAACGCAGGGACAGATGGTTGTTGGCGCACTCGCGAGCGCGCTAACAGTTATCTGGCTCGCACCGTACGTTCCCGAAAACCTGATCGGTGCTCTCCTTCTGGTGCCGCTTTCGGTAGTGGTCGGTGCGGCCGGCGGCGGCTTTTACGGCGCCATCCCGGGAGCGATGAAAGCGTACGCCGACGCCCACGAAGTGATCACGACGATCATGCTCAACTTCGTGGCGTTTGGAATCACCTTCTATCTGGTGCGAAACCACGTCGGCGATCCCACAGTCGACGCTGTCCAGACAGTTGCTGTACCGGATTTCGTCCGACTGTCCCCGACCATCGGCGGGACGCGCTTTTCGCTTATCGCACTGGTTTCCGGGTTGGTCGTCGCCATCGGGGTGTATCTGCTGTACAAGCGCACCGTGATCGGCTACGAACTGCGGACGAGTGGCCTCGCACCCGATGCAGCCGAATACGGCGGCGTCAACGCGGAACAAAACATCGTCACGAGCATGACGCTTTCGGGGGCCCTGGGGGGAATCGGCGGTTCGATGTACGTGTTGATGATTCTCTACCGGTTCCAGACCGAGATGCCACCGCTCGGATTCGACGGTATTGCCGTCTCGATCCTGGCCGGAAACAACCCGCTCGGGGTGATCCCGGCGGCCGTGCTGTTCGGTGCCCTGAAAGCCGGCGCACTCCAGATCGACTTCGCGCTGGGCGTCCCGAACGAACTGATCGAAGTGCTTCGCGGGCTGATTATCCTGTTCGTCGCGATGCCGGAGTTCTTCCGGATGCTCGGAAAACGTGCCGGCTACGGGACGGGCGGCACCGAGGCTGCAGTGACCGACGGGGGTGAAACTGATGGATAGCCCGCGACTTTCGCGTCGATCGGGAGTCGTCGCGGGAGCAATTATCGCACTCCTGTTCGTCGTTGCGATGGTGCCCGGGTTTCGGGAAATCGGCGCGGACGTGGTGGGCGTCGTCGACGCCTCGTACGTGCGCAGCGCGCTCCGATTGACAGTCCCGATAGCCTTTGCCGGAATGGGCGGGATCTTCGCCGAGAAGTCCGGCGTCATCAACATTGGCCTCGAGGGCCTGTTGATAATTGCCGCCTTTACAGCAATCGCCGTGATGTGGGCGCTCGGCGGCAGGGATGCGGAGGGGATGTTGGTGGCCTTCTTCGCGGCCGTGGTGGCCAGCGCGTTCGTCGCGTTCCTCTTTGCGGCGGTGTGTATCGAGTACAAGGCCGACCAGATCATCGCCGGGCTGGCAGTCTGGTTGATCGCGCTCGGGATCGCACCCTTCGGCAGCATCATCATCTGGGAGACGGTCAACAGCCCGAGCGTCGGCACCCTGGACACGATCCCGATACCGGTCCTGTCGGAGCTGCCGTACGTCGGTCCCGCCCTGTTCGACGTGAGCGCACCTGTCTACCTGCTGTTCGTTGCTGTCCCCTTCTCGTGGTATCTACTGAACCGGACGGCGTTCGGAAAACACCTCCAGGCCAGCGGCGAGGACCCCAAAACCCTCGACACCGTCGGGGTCGACGTTCGGAAGATCCGGTACACGGGGGTACTGCTTTCCGGCGTCTACTGTGGTATCGGCGGCGCCGGACTCGCGCTCAACACCGGCCAGTTCGTGGGCGGCGGCGAGACGATGATCGACGGCCGCGGCTGGATCGGTATTACCACGTACCTGATCGGTAACTACAACCCCATCGGCGCCGCCGTGGCCTCGTTTTTCTTCGCGGGACTCGACGCGTTACAGCTCGAACTCCAGCGGATCGCCGGCATCGAAATATCTTCGACGCTCGTCGGAATCATCCCGTACGTGGCCGTACTCGTCGTGCTCACATTCGTCGGCCGCACCCGGATGCCGGACGCCGCCGGAGAGCACTACGATCCCGACGAGTGACCGAACGAACGGTTCGGGAACGCTCCGCACAAGCGTTATCCTCCGCGAACACGATAACCACACATGGAACGTAACGTCGGCGAAGTTGACCGTCTTGTAAGGATCGCGATGGGCGCCGTCGTCGGCCTCGCGTCACTTGGAATCCTCGCTGGACTGCTCGCAGCGAGCGGTGTCGTTGCGCTCGTTCTCGGGATCGTCGCGATTGTTCTGCTCGCGACAGGAGCGTCCGGCACCTGTGGCGCGTACCAGGTGCTGGGAGTTTCCACCTGCAAGCGATAGCCGGCGATGCTCGGTGGCTGCAAGCGGCTCGCGCTGGAAGTGAAGTATCTCGATCCAGTCGTCGACTTCTATCGAGAGCAGCTGGATCTCGATCCGGCTCATCGCTCCGACCGTGAGGTTGTGTTCCCGGTCGGTTCGGGCGGCAACACCGATGGTTCCCGAAACGAAAACGGAAGCGACCTCGAGCTGCGACGACCGAACGGCGTCCCACGCGGGGGACTTCACACCCACTTCGCCTTTGCTTGCCCCAGAGACGTCTACGACGACTGGTACGCCCGTCTCGACGAGACGCTCGAACTCCAGGAAGTCGACTTCGGCTCGATGCGATCGCTGTACGCCGACGATCCGGAGGGGAACTGCGTCGAGATCGCCGGCGTGGATCCACCCAGCGGAACCGGGGAACCCGAACTGACGCGGATCTTCGAGGTGGTACTGGAAGTCGAGGATCTCCCTACTGCGGAGGCCCGTTACGTCGATCTGGGGTTCGACGTCGTGGATCGAGGATCGAAGCGTCGCAGAACGCGGCTCTCGACCGGCTCATTCGATCTCGAACTGTGGGAACCGCACCTCGGACTTGCGGACGCCCGGGGAGGCGTCCACGTCGATCTCGGAATCGAAGCTACCGATCCGGAGGCGGCCGCCGA
The DNA here is from genome assembly GCF_002952775.1 of Halalkaliarchaeum desulfuricum. NCBI lineage: Archaea > Methanobacteriati > Methanobacteriota > Halobacteria > Halobacteriales > Haloferacaceae > Halalkaliarchaeum > Halalkaliarchaeum desulfuricum. The sequence continues at coordinate 2,172,067 of NZ_CP025066.1, read as the reverse complement.
CGAGATTTCCGACCGAATTACGAAGCGGGAATCCGTCGAGGAGGGCGTTCGGATCAGGGATCCGGACGGACATTACGTGACGCTTTCCGACGCGATGCCGTGATCGATCGACGCACCGAGCGGGGCTATTTAAACAGGTTCAATATATAAGGAGAGGCAATTACGGACCAGAGACCGTAGTATTCCATTACTGTGACTACGAACACGTTCAAGGAATCGATTCTCGACGACGAGGAGTTCGGAGTGACGTGGGAACACGTTCCCGGACGCGGCGCGCGCGAGCAACAACAGGACGCGGTGTTCGAGGCGGCGGAAATCGCCTCGGAAGGTGACGTCGTCGATGGCATTTCGGTGACGGAAAACGCGGGGGGTAACCCGGCGATCTCCGCGGAGTACCTCGGGATGAAGCTCCAGGATCTCGACGTGGATCCGCTCGTGCACTTCACCGCGAAAGACAAGAACCGCAACCAGCTCGAGAGCCTGCTGTACGCGATGGACCGGGAGGGGATCCAGAACCTGCTCGTGATGACCGGCGACTACCAGAACGACGGCTATCAGGGCCAGTCTCGACCCGTCTACGACCTCGACCCGGTTCAGATCATGGATCTCATCTCGGATCTCAACGAGGGGCTCGAGTACACCGACAAGTTCGGTCGCGAGAAGAGTCTCGAACCCACCGACTTCTTCGCCGGCGTCGCCGTCTCCCCCTTCAAACGGCTCGAATCCGAACTCGTTCCCCAGTACTGGAAACTCGAAAAGAAAATCGAGCAGGGCGCCCGGTTCGTGATCCCACAGGTGGGCTACGATGCTCGCAAGTTCCACGAACTGCTGCAGTACGTCGAGGATCACGACCTCGACGTGCCCGTGATCGGCAACATCTACGTGCTGGATCCCGGCTCGGCGAACGCGATGAACAAAAACCGCATCCCGGGCGTCATCGTCACTGACGATCTCCTCGAGGATATCGAAACCGAGGCTGAAGAAAACGACGACGACGGCAAGCAAGCCCGTCTGGAGCGTGCCGCCAAGATGTACGCCTTCATGAAGGGGATGGGCTACGACGGCGTCCACATCGCCGGCCACGAGGTCGATCACGACGGCGTCGAGTACGTCGTCGAACGCGGTGAAGAGCTCGTGCCCGAGTGGCGCGAAATCGTCGAGGAGTTCGACTACCCCATGGAGGACGGCTTCTACTACTACGAACGCGACCCCGAAACGGGGCTCAACACCTGGGAACGAACCACCCTCCCCGAACAGCCCAAACAGTCGCTTACCTACCGCGGGTTCAAGGTGATGCACGACCAGCTGTTCGAACCCGACGGCGCCCTCTTCGGGCCGATGCGCTGGAGCGCAAAGAAGGTCGACGGCAGCCGGCTCGAGGAGCCCTACCAGATGACCGAACGGATGGTCAAAACCGCCTCCAACGACTGCCAGGAGTGTGGCAACTGTGCGCTCCTCGATCTCGCCTACCAGTGTCCGATGTCACAGTGCCCGAAAAGCCAGCGCAACGGCCCCTGCGGTGGCAGCTACGACGGCTGGTGTGAAGTCCACCCGGAAGAGCAGAAGTGTATCTACGTGAAGGCGTACAGAGAGTTGAAGGCCGACGGCGGCCCCGAAAAAGCCCGCGAAAAACTCCGCGAGCTGTACATTCCCCCGCCCGACTGGGAACTCGAAAACACCTCCTCGTGGCTCAACTACTTCCTCGGGCGCGATTACGCCAGCAAGAACGCCGGCATCGAACCGCCGACGAGCGGCGACTGATCACTCGGACGCCGGATCGCCAGCACCCTCGCGAACTTTCACTGCCATGCCGGTTTCGAACTCTTCCATCCCGGCGGCGGACAGCTCCGCCCGCCCGACGGCCAGGACGTAACCCGTCTCGTGGACCACCACCACCTCGTCGCGGGGTCTGACGGCGTCGTCGACGCCGACGACGAACTTCGCGAACACGTTTTTGCCCTCGCGGACGAACGGCTCCGACTCGTCGCCGACGGCGACGGTGTACTCGCCATCGAGGGTTTCATGCAGCCGTCGACCCCCGGCGACGCCGAGGGTGAACCGTCCGTCGACGCCGTAGGAAACGAGCCGCCCCTCGTCGGCGACGACCTGGCGCGGTCGACCGCCGGTGGATCGACGGACGGTGAGTTCTTCCCCCAGGGGGAACAGGGCTTCGCCCGCGCCCGCCCCGAACTGGTAGTCGGCGACCGTACGCAACGACGCCAGATCCGGCGCGCTCGCATCGGGAGCCGACCCAGTCGAGCCCCCGTCAGTCACAGCAGGAACACCTCCTCGCGGTCCGAGAGATCCAGGAAGTTGTCCGCCGCGTCGACGAGTTCGTCGGCCGTCGAGGAGCCGAATCCCATCACTTCCACCCGAACCCCCATGTGACGGAGGTGCGAACAGAGCCGGGAGAAGTCCCCGTCGCCCGTGCACAGCACGACGACGTCGACGTGGTTGGCGAGCGTCACGGCGTCGAGACTCATCCCCACGTCCCAGTCGGCCTTCTTCGACCCGTCGGCGAACGTCTTTATGTCCTTGATCTTGGTCTCGAATCCGATGTCCTCGAGCGCGTCGAAGAAGCTCTCCTCCTCGGGGGAATCTGCACGGATCACGTACGCGATCGCTCGAATGAGCTGCCGGTCCTGCACAGCGCGGGAGAGCAGTTGGGTGTAGTCGATGTTCCGCGAGAAGCGGCTCTGTGCGGTGTGATAGAGGTTCTGTGAATCGGCGAGTACGGCGACGCGCTGATCCGGGTGAATGTCGGTCATGGCGGGGTAGTCGGTCGGCCGGCTGTTAGGCATGTCGTTCGAGGACGGCGCGAGACCCGCCGAAGGCGCAATATATAAGGCCTCCACCGCCCTGTTTCCGTCCGTGACACTCACCGCACCTGTCGACGGTACGCCCCGTTCGGCAGCTTCGCGTCCCTTCTTCCCCAAAAAACGGGTGCGGTAACGCTCGTTGCGGGAGTGGCGACCCCGTCTCGGGCGGCGTTCGACTTCACCTCGACCGTCGGCGGCGCGTTCGTCGGCGCCGGCGGCCGAGATCTAAATCCGGAACGTTCGACTCGACAGTCAGCGTCCGGAGCAACACGCGAACCACACGCGAACCACACGCGAATCACACGCGAACCACACGCGACAACCTACGAACACGGATTACAGCACACGAACCCCAGATAACAATGACGGAAACACACTTCGAAGGCGTCTATCCCGCGATAGTAACGCCGTTTACGGACGACAGCGAGGTCGACCACGAAACGCTTACAGCCGAAGCCCGCCGTCTCGAGGCCGCCGGCGTCGACGGGCTCGTCCCGGTCGGATCGACCGGGGAGTCGGCGACACTCACACACGACGAACACGCGGAGGTCGTCGAGACGGTCGTGGCAGCCGTCGACGACGTCCCGGTCATCGCCGGCACCGGCTCGAACTCCACCCACGAGGCGATCGACCTCTCGCGGCGCGCCGAGGAGTCGGGAGCCGACGGCCTGCTTTTGATCTCGCCGTACTACAACAAGCCGGAGGCGCAGGGATTTTACGAACATTACACGGCGATCGCCGACGCCGTCGATCTGCCACAGATCGTCTACAACGTCCCCTCCCGGACCGGACAGAACATCCCGATCGACACGACCGTCGAACTCGCCGCCCATCCCAACATCGCCGGCTACAAGGCCGCCTCGGGTGACCTCAACCAGATCTCCGAGATCGTCGAACGAACTCGTGGGGAGTCGTTCGACGTGCTCTCGGGCGACGACGGGATGACGTTGCCGACGCTCTCGGTCGGCGGAACCGGGACGATAAGCGTCGTCGCCAACGTCGAACCCGAGCGCACCTGCGCGATGGTCGGCGCGGCGCTTGCGGGCGATTACGACCGCGCCCGACGACTCCACCACGAGCTCGGCCCGCTGATGCGGGCGCTGTTCGTCGAAACGAACCCGATCCCGGTGAAGGAAGCCATGCACATTCGGGGGCACACCAGCCCCCACATCCGGTCGCCGCTGACGCGGCTCACCCCGGAGAACCGCGAGTACCTCCGGGACGTGCTCGCGGAGTTGGACGCGACTGAAGAACCGGAGGTGCCGAACCCGTGAGTCGGCAGCGTCATCCCGTCCGGGTCGCGGTCACCGGGGCCGGCGGTCGGATGGGACGGGAGGTGATCGACCTCGCGAACGAACGCGACGACCTCGACGTCGCGCTCGCGGTCAACAGGTCGACCATAGGCGAGGTCGCGGGCGTGCCGGTTCGAACCGCCGAGGGGAGTGACCCCCTCGCGGAAGCGCTCTCGGAGGTCGAGCCGGACGTCCTCGTCGACTTCACCGCGCCGGCAGCGACCGTCGGATACGCCGACGCCTGCGCCGAGGCGAACGTTCCCCTCGTGACCGGGACGACCGGGTTCGACGACGACGACCGCGAGGCGCTCGATCGGGCGAGCGAATCGGTTCCCGTACTGGTGGCGTCGAACTTCTCCCGGGGGATCATGGCGCTCCGTCGGGCGGTTCGGGAGGCGGTCGGGGCACTGCCCGACTACGACGTCGAACTCACCGAGACCCATCACAACGGCAAGCGGGACGCGCCGTCGGGCACCGCAAAGACGATCCTCGAGGACATCGAGGCGATCGTCGGCGACGGTGCCGACGCGCCCGGTCGGGTGCACGGCAGAGAGGGTGACCAGCCCAGGATCGCCGGCGAGATCGGCGTTCACGCGCGCCGGGCGGGCGACATAACCGGCGAGCACGAACTCCTCCTTGCGGGCAACCGGGAGACGCTCTCGCTTTCCCACCGGGCGGGCGATCGGGGCGTATTCGCGGCCGGAGCGCTCGACGCGGCGGCGTGGCTCGCAGGCCGGAGCCCCGGACGGTACGCGTTTTCCGATGTCGTCGATGGGGAGTCCGACGTCGTAGACGAAGAGCCCGACGTCGTGGACGAAGAGTCCGACCCTTCGAGGCAAGCGACCGCAGGAGCATCGCCGGACAAAACGATGGACGAAACGAACCAGAACGCAATCGACAACGGAGACGACAGATGACGCTCGAATCTGCAATCGACGATCTGTGGCACCGGTACGAGAACGGTCTGACTGCCGAGCAAGCGGACGACGAGGACCTGGCCACCCTGGAGGCGTTCCTCGAAGCGCTGGAGGCAGGGGAGATCCGTGCGGCCGAAAAGACCGGCGACGACGTCGAAAGCTGGGAGGCAAACGAGTGGGTGAAGCGAGGGGTTTTGCTCAACTTCGGCCTCCGCGAAACCCAACCGCGGGAGTACGGCGGCGTCACCTACTACGACGTGCTCCCGCTTCGCCGCACCGACGACCTCGGCGATCGGGGAACGAGAAACACGCCCGACGGAACGGTGATTCGTCGCGGTGCTCACCTCGGCGCCGACTGCATCGTCATGAGCCCGGCGTTCGTCAACGTCGGCGCGTCCGTCGGCGACGGAACGCTCGTCGACTCGTGTGACACGGTAGGCTCGTGTGCCCAGATCGGCGAGGACGTGAAGCTGGGGGCGAACACGTTGATCGGCGGTGTGCTGGAACCGATCGAGGACGCTCCGGTAATAATCGAGGACGGCGTCTCGCTGGGTGCCGGCTGTCGGGTGACCTCGGGGTTCAGGATCGGCGAAAACAGCGTCGTCGGAGAGAACACCCTCCTCACGCCGCGGATCCCGGTGTACGATCTGGTCGATGAGAAGGTCGTCTACGGCCATCTTCCAGGAAACCGGCGGGCGTTCATCCGGTATGTGGAGTCATCGGTGTCGAATCACGATCTGCTCGAGGGTGGCGCGTACAAACCCGCCGTCGTCGCCACCCACGTCGAAGAGGAGACCTTGGAAGCGACGCGGCGAGAGGGAACGCTACGGGAGTGAAATGGACGGAACGAACGACGACCGGATCCGTCGACTCGACGACTGGGACACGGACGGACTCACAGCACTCGCCGAGGAGTTCGAAACCCCCCTATACGTCATCGATCTCGAGCGCGTCAGTGAGAACTGCAATCGGCTCCGTGACGCGTTTCCGGAGGCGGAGGTCAGATACGCTGTCAAGGCCCACACCGGGCGTTCGGTCCTGGAGACGGTCCGACGGGCCGGGCTCGACGCCGAATGTGCCTCCGCAGGCGAGGTCGAGCGAGCGCTGGCCGCCGGCTTCCGGGGAGACAGCCTTCACTACACAGCGGTGAACCCGCCCGCCCGCGACCTCGATGCGGTCGTCTCCGCATGGGACGATCATCCCGACATCACGGTCACCGTCGGCGCGGCCGACACTCTCGATCGGCTCGACGAGCGCGGTTTCGACGGTCGAGTGTGTCTTCGCGTCAACCCCGGGATCGGCGCCGGCCACCACGAGAAGGTCCGGACCGGCGGGCACGCGAAGTTCGGCGTGCCGCTTTCCCGCGCACCGGAGACCGCCATCGACGCGGCGCGGCGGTTCGATCTCGTCGGACTGCACGCACACGCCGGCTCCGGGATCTCGGGGGCAGATCTCGCGGACCACCGCGAACTCGTCGGTCGAATGGGGGAGTTGGCACGGACGGTCGCCGAAGAACTCTCGGTCGAGGGACTGCCGGGGCTCGAGTACGTCGACGTCGGCGGCGGCTTCGGCGTCCCGTACCGGGAGGAGGAACCGCCGCTGGATCTGAATGCAGTTGCCGCAGCCACGAGGGACGCGCTGGGGACTGTACCGGGACGGGACGGCGACGCGGCCCGGCTCGCGATCGAACCCGGACGCTACGTCGTCGCCGACGCCGGCGTCCTGTTGACCCGTGTCAACACGGTCAAGCCGACGCCGGATACGACGATCGTCGGCGTCGACGCCGGCATGACCGACCTGATCCGGCCGGCGCTGTACGACGCCTATCACCCGATCGCGAACCTGTCAGCGAACCTATCCCAGGAGGCGATACCTGCCACAGTCGCGGGACCTATTTGTGAAAGTGCCGATGTCTTTTGTGACAATCGTCCGCTCACCCGGCCCGAGCGCGGCGACGTCCTCGCCGTGGGGATCGCCGGAGCGTACGGGTACGAGATGGCGAGTCAGTACAACTCCCGTCCCCGTCCCGCGGAAGTCGCCGTCGACGGATCCGACCTGTCGGACTCTCGTCCGGTTCGACACAGGGAAACCGTCGAGGACCTCACCCGGGTCGAGCGACCGATCGAGCCACTGGAGGATCACGAATGAGCCAAACTCACGCAGCCCCGTTCGAGAAGTACCACGGAGCAGGAAACGACTTCGTCGTCGTCGACGCGAGTCACCCCGCAGTCCGGGGGATCCCGGACCGACGAGCGTTCGCGACGGCAGTGTGCGATCGAAGTACTGGCGTCTCCCGTCTTCAGAACGGGGATGAGCATCCGTCCCGCCCCGACGGTGGGGCGACTGCACTCGACGGCGGCTCCGGATCGGCCCTTCCGGAAGCGGTGGTCCCCGAACCCAGGACCGGCGCGGACGGCGTTCTCTTTCTGGATCTCTCCCCGGAGTTTACGCCACCGCGTGTCGTGATGACGCTCGTCCAGCCGGACGGCTCGGTGGCGGCGATGTGTGGCAACGGCGCCAGGTGTGCCGCACAGTGGGCCCACGAGCGAACCGGCGAGATCGAGTTCATGATCGACACGATGGCCGGGACCCGACACGCGACAGTCGACCCGGGCGAACCGGGCGACGGATACGTCGAAATCGAAATGGGAATCCCCCGGATCGACGAGGCGGTAGTCGAACGTGAGATCGGGGAATTGACCGTCACGGCAGTCGACACCGGCGTTCCTCACGCGGTCGCCTTCGTCGACGACGTCCACGAGATCGACCTCGAGACGGTGGCACCCCCGATCAGACACGCGGACGTCTTCCCGGACGGGGCGAACGTGAACGTCGCCTCTCGGGTCGATGACCCCGAAAATAGCGAGGGCGAGGGAGCAACATTCGAGCAGCGGACCTACGAGCGTGGGGTCGAGGGCGAGACGAGGGCATGTGGGACTGGAGCCGTTGCGATCGCTGCGGTCGCGGCCCACCTCGGAGTCGTCGACGGCACCGTCGTCGATCTGCGCCCCCCCGGCGGTGAACTCCGCGTTCGTATTCCCGACGGCGAGCCGGCCCACCTGTCCGGTCCGGTAACGCGGGAGTACACCGGGACGGTGCTTCCAGGTGTTGCCGAAGAACCCAAAGATCCGCCGGCTGCAGAGGGACCAGTCGAGTGACGGCAGCCGCATTTTTCCTTTGTATCCGTGAGTGAACACCCGGAGTTCGATCCGATCGCGTTCCTCGAGACGGCAGTACAACACCCGTCGAACGAGGACGTCGAAGACGTCAGGGAGTTCCTCGTGGAAACCATTCGACGCCACGCCGATCCCTCCGTCCAGGTAACCGTCGACGACCACGGGAACACGCTCGCCCGAACCGAGTCGACGGCACCTGCGGCCGGCCCACACCTGGTTTTCAACACCCACCTCGACACCGTGTCGCCACACGTTCCCTTCGAACGCGATCAAAGCGGGACCGACGGCGACAAAAGCGAGGTGATCCGCGGCCGCGGCGCCTGCGACGCCAAGGGACCGCTCGCGGCGATGGTTTCGGCGTTCCTCTCGGCCCGGCCGGAAACCGGCCGACTCACCCTGGCGGTCACCCCCGACGAGGAGACTCTATCGACCGGTGCGGCCGCGCTCACGGGCCGCCTTCCGGGCACCGACGACGCGCTTTCGGGTGACATGTACGTCGTCGGCGAGCCGACCGAACTCGACGTCTGTACCGCCGCAAAGGGGCGGTTTCAGGGGACGATCGATCTCGACGGCGTGGGGGCCCACGCCGCCGAACCCGAAAGCGGGGTCAACGCGGTGGCGGCGCTGGAGGGGACCCTGACCGCGATCAGGCGGTTCGACGATGGCGCGAACCCACATCCGCAACTGGGTGCACCCTCGCTCGTGCCGACGACCGTCGAGGGTGGAGAGTCGACGAACCAGGTTCCTGCGTCGTGTCGGCTCGTCGTCGACCGCCGTCCGATCCCGCCGGAGACGGCAGACGAGTTCCGGACCGCGCTGGAGGCCGCCGTCCGCGAGGAAGTTCCGGACAACGTCGGCGTCTCGTTCGCACTCACGGATCGCCCGTCGCCGTTTCTCGAGTCGTTCGCCACCGACCCCGATCACGAACTGGTGAAAACGCTCTCGGAAGCTGCCGCTACCGCCGCCACGGGCGACGACGACTGCGGCGACGTCCGTCCGTTCGCCGCCGCGACGGAGGCGTCCTACTTCGCGCCCGCACCGACCGTCGTCTTCGGGCCGGGGAGCCTCGCCGACGAGACGGGTCCCGTGGCTCACGCCGACCGGGAGTACGTCAGTGTCACGTCGGTCAGGCAGGCGGCCACGGCGCTTTCGATCGCTGTCAGGGAGCTACTCGGACGGAGATGATCACTACTCCGGAGCGCGGGCGACGGATCCGGACAGGTCACTCGAGTTCGTCGACGAGTTCGTCAGCCAGCCCCGTGTATCCGACAGGTGTCAGCTCCTGCAGCTCCGTACGTACCGACTCGTCGACGTCGAGCTCGGCGAACAACTCCCTGAACGCCTCGAGAGTTACCCGCTGACCGCGTGTGAGCTGTTTCACCCGTTCGTACGCGTCGGTGTCTCCCTCCCGCCGCAGGATCGTCTGGACCGCCTCGCCGATCACTTCGGGAGTTGCCTCGAGTTCCTCGCGCATCACCTGCTCGTTGGGCGTCACTTTCTCGAGCCCGTTCGCGAGTTTCGAGTAGGCGACCAGACAGTGCGCCAGGGCGGCACCGACGTTCCGTTTCACCGTCGAGTCCGAGAGATCGCGCTGGAGCCGGGACGTGGTCACGTAGTCCGCGAGGAACGCGAGATCGCTGTTCGCCTTCGAGAGGTTACCTTCCGCGTTCTCGAAGTCGATCGGGTTCACCTTGTGGGGCATCGTGGAGGATCCAGTCTCACCCTCGGCGGTCTCCTGGCCGAGATACCGATCGGAGATGTACAGCCAGGCGTCGAGCGCCAGGTCCCGCAGAACGTTGTTGACGCCCCGCAGCGCGTCGAACAGTTCAGCCAGGTCGTCACAGGGGTTCACCTGAGTCGCGAGCGGTCGGTGTTCGAGCCCGAGCGATTCGACGAACGACCGCGAGAACGCCCGCCAGTCCACGTCCGGGTAGGCCGCGTGGTGTGCGGCGTAGGTCCCCGACGCCCCGGCGAGCTTCCCGGCGAGGCCGTCGACAGCTGCGACCAGGCGAGCCTCGGCAGTGCGGACCCGCGCCGCGTAGACGGCCATCTCTTTGCCGAACGTGGTCGGCGTTGCAGGTTGACCGTGCGTGCGGGCGAGCATCGGAACGTTCCGGTGCTCCCGTGCCATCGACGTCAGTCGGTCCCGGACTTCGCGAGCCGCCGGCAACAGCACCTCCTCGACGGCATCGCGGACGAGCAACCGATGAGCCAGGTTGTTGACGTCCTCGCTTGTCAGTCCGAAGTGGATCCACGGGAACAGCCGTTCGGTGTCGTCGATACCGCCGGAAGTCCCCAACCGTATCCGGAGGAAGTACTCGATCGCTTTCACGTCGTGGTTCGTTCTCTCGTATCCGTGTGCTCCCTCCGTTTCCAGGCGCTTGACGAGGTCGGCGTCTTCGGCGTCGAACGACTCGACGACGTCTCGGATCACTGCCCGGTCGTCGCGGGAAACAGAAAGCGGGACGGCCTCGAGGTCGGCCAGCGCGAGCAGATACGCCGCCTCGACGTGCACCCGGGCCCGCATCAATCCCGCCTCGCTCGCGTACGGCGAAAGTGCTGCGGTGTGGTCCGCGTAGCGTCCGTCGAGTGGAGAGACGGCTGCGAGCGGATCCGATCGCGAAAGGTCAGAGGGCGCACCCGTTTCCCACGTCGACGGAACGGAGTCTCTGGTCATGCCCGCTCGTGCCCTCGGAACGCGCAAAAGGCTGTCGGTGCGGACGGCACGGGCTGGCCACGGGCGTGCATATACCCCCGCGGAAACGTCGATAAACACGGAAATATACCCGAGAACATGGATAGATATCCGAGAGTCGAGTGGATTGACCGGAACGGTTTTCCGCCGTCGCAGGGAGGGACCACACATGGTGAAACTCGCTGGACTGGCGAGCAATCGGGGACGGAACCTGCTTCGGATCGACGAGATCGCGCCCGGCGGGGCCGAGTTCGCCGTCGTGGCCACGAACCACGACGGTGCGCCCGTGGTTGAGGCGGCCTCCGAGCGCGGGATCCCGACGGAAGTGATCGAGCGAGAGGGCGACGAGTCGCGGGCGTCCCACGAGCGACGGTTGCTCGAGCGTCTCGAACCGTACGACTTCGATCTGGTGTGTCTCGACGGCTACATGCGGGTGTTGACCGACGAGTTTCTGGACCGTGCGCCGACGACGCTGAACGTCCATCCGTCACTTCTGCCCGCGTTTCCGGGAGCAAACGCCCACGAAGAAGTCCTCAAAGCCGGCGTCCGCACCTCCGGCTGCACGGTACACGTCGTGACCGAGGAAGTGGACGGCGGGCCGATCGTGACACAGGAACCGGTGCCCGTGTACGGGGACGACGACGAGGCGTCGCTGAAACGACGGGTGCTCGAACGCGCCGAATACGTGGCGTATCCGCGAGCAGTGCGGTGGTTCGCCGAGAACCGCGTAACCCTCGAGCGCGACGAGGAGGGACGGCCGACCGACGTCCACGTCGGCGGTGACGCCGACCACGCGTTCCCGGAACGCCGGCTCGCGTCCAGCGACCGCGTCCGGACGCTGCGGTACGGAGAAAACCCCCACCAGGAGTCGGCCGTCTACGCGGATCCGACCTGCGAGGAGCCGAACGTAGTGGGAGCCAGGCAACTCAACGAGGGGGCGAAGGCGCTGTCGTACAACAACTACAACGACGCCGACGCCGCGTTGCTGCTCGTCCGGGAGTTCGACGAGCCGGCCGCAGCCGTGATCAAACACGCCAATCCGGCCGGCTGTGCGACCGCCGATACGCTTGCAGACGCATACGATCGCGCGTTGCGAACGGACGCGAAGTCCGCGTTCGGGGGGGTCGTCTCCCTCAACCGGACCTGTGACGTCGAGACCGCAGAGCGGATCGTCGATTCCTTCAAGGAGGTCGTCGTCGCACCCGGCTACACCGACGGGGCAGTCGAGGTGCTGGGCGATCGGTCGGATCTTCGGGTGCTCGAGGTCGGCCCGTTCGGCGAGCGATCGACCGGGGGAGACACCAGTGGCGACGCGGATCGACCGCCGATGGCCGAAAAGCCGATCGTCGGCGGACGTCTCCTCCAGCAACGGGACGAGTGGGCGCCGACGGTCGACGACCTCGAAGTCGTCACCGAGCGGGAGCCGACCGACGAGGAGATCGAGACGATGCTGTTCGCCTGGAAGACGCTCAAACACGTCAAATCGAACGGAATCGTCTTCGCGACCGGCACGGAGACGGTCGGGCTCGGTGTCGGGCAGGTCAGCCGCGTCGACGCGGTGAACATCGCCGCAATGAAAGCCGAAACGGACGCAGACGGGAAGTCCGCCGAAGGTGCGGTGATGGCCTCGGACGCGTTCTTCCCGTTCCCCGACGGGATCGAGGACGCCGCCGACGCCGGTGTCGGCGCGGTGATCCAGCCGGGAGGCTCCGTCAACGACGCAGACGTGATCGAGGCCGCCGACGACAACGACATGGCGATGGCGTTCACCGGGCGGCGGTGTTTCCGGCACGACTGACCGACGACAGACTGCCGTGTGTCGGTTTCGCACGGTGACTTAAACGGGTTCTCGACTAAGAATCAACCCTTATATATTGGGGCATCCAACCCCCGAGCGTTACGGAGAACTCCCCTAATGAGCTGGATAGCGATTGGCGCGCTCGCGGTCGTCGGATTCGCCATCGGCCTGTCGATGATGGTGATATCCGCCCTGATCCGACCGAGTGTGCCCGAACAAGGTAAAACCGCCATATACGAGAGCGGTGAGGTGCCGACCGGCACGGCGAGGCTGCGATTCAACATCCAGTACTACATGGTTGCGCTGCTTTTCGTCGTGTTCGACATCGAGACGGTCCTGCTGTTCCCGTGGGTGCTGGTGTATCGTCCGGCACTGGAGCAGGGCGTCCCGGCGATGCAGCTGCTCGCCCCGATGTTGATTTTCGTCGGCATCCTGGTCATCGGTCTCGTGTGGGCGTGGCGCATCGGCGCGGTACAGTGGGTGAAATCGCCGCGGGCGACCAGACGGAAGACGGAGCGTGATGCACAATGAGCACGGAACGAAAACCGTTCGTCGCCGACGAATCGAAGGTACAGACGGACACCCGAGACGCCCGGATGACGGGTCAGGACAACCGATTCAACTCCCCGCTTCGGGACGCGCTCGGTTCCTCGCCGTTTATTCTCACGAAGTTCGACAAGTTCATGAACTGGGCGCGCGGGTCGTCGATGTTCATGCTGCAGTTCGGGATCGCCTGCTGCAGCATCGAGATGATGCACACGTACGCGGTCAAACACGACCTCGACCGCTTTCACGCGGGCGTCCCCCGCGCCTCCCCGAGGCAGGCCGACGTGATCATCGTCCCCGGGACGGTGGTGTCGAAGTTCGCCCCCCGGATGAAGCGCGTGTACGACCAGATGCCCGAACCGAAGTTCGTCGTCGGGATGGGATCGTGTACCATCTCGGGCGGTCCCTTCCAGGAGGGGTACAACGTCGTCAAAGGTGCCGAGGAGGTCATTCCGGTCGACATCCACATCCCCGGCTGTCCGCCGCGGCCCGAGGCGCTCATCTACGCGATCGCGAAGTTGCAGGAACGCATCGCGAACGGCGAGTCGAGTCCCGTCACGGTGAAACCGTACGAGCTCGAGCAGTTCGGCGATCTCGAACGGGACGAGATCGTCGACAAGCTGGCCGAACAGATCGACGAGGACGATCTGGTGATGCGCTACAACTGGGCTGATTCGCCATGAGCATGGAAAAACAGACGACAGAAACCGAACCGCAGACCGTCGCGGAGCAGGAGCCCGACGAGCTGGAGTCGCTTTTGGGTGATCTGGTTCTCGAACGCGACGACCACGTCAACGCTCCCGGGTTCGTGATCCGTCCGGACGACGTCCAGGACACGCTCTCGCTGCTCAAGGAGGAGGCCGGCTTCGACCACCTCTCGTGTGTGACCGCCCAGGAGTACCAGGACCGGTACGAGTCGATCTATCATCTGAAGAAGTTCGACGATCCCACCCAGGAAGTCGACGTGGTCGTTCCCGCCGACAAGGACCGACCCGTTTCGGAATCTGCCGAACCGGTGTTCCGGACGGCCGACTGGCACGAGCGGGAGGCGTACGACCTCGTCGGCATCGAGTACGACGACCACCCCGACCTCAGGCGGATTCTCCTCCCGGAGACGTGGCAGGGGCATCCGTTATCGATGGACTACGACGGCAACCAGCCCCAGATCGTCCCGCTGCGGGAACACGCAAATCCGCTACAGGAAGATCACAAGGACGCCGAGTCGGACACGATGTTTTTGAACATCGGCCCGCATCACCCGGCGACCCACGGGGTGCTTCACCTCAAGTGCGTGCTCGACGGCGAGCAGGTGGCCGACGTCGAGTGTGACATCGGCTACCTCCACCGGTGTGAAGAGCAGATGTGTCAACAGGGCACCTACCGCCACCAGATCATGCCCTACCCGGACCGCTGGGACTACACCCCCGGCGGCATCCTGAACGAGTGGGCGTACGCGCGGGCGGCCGAGGACCTCGCGGACATCGAAGTGCCCGAGTACGCGCAGGTGCTCCGGACGATGAGTGCGGAGCTCACCCGGATCGCCGCGCACATGCTGGCGCTCGGGACGTTCGGCCTCGACGTGTACGGCGACTTCACGGCGATCTTCATGTACGCCGTCAAGGAGCGCGAGAAGGTCCAGAACATCCTCGAGGAACTCACCGGCCAGCGGTTGATGTTCAACTACTTCCGGCTGGGCGGGGTCGTCTGGGACATCCCGGAGCCCCGCGAGGAGTTTTTCTCGATGACGAGGGACTTCCTCGACGAGCTTCCGGTTGCGATTCAGGAGTTCAACGACCTCGTCACCAGCAACGAGATCTTCCAGATGCGGACGATCGACACCGGCGTGCTGCCGCCGGAGGTGGCGAAAAACTACGGGGCCACCGGACCGATCGTTCGCGGCTCCGGCGTCGATTACGACCTCCGCCGGGACGACCCGTACGGCTACTACGACGAACTCGACTGGGACGTCATCACGATGGACGGCTGTGACAACTACAGCCGCGTGCTCGTTCGCATGAAGGAAGTCGAAGAGTCCGCGAAGATCATCGAGCAGTGTGTCGACCTGCTCGAAGACTGGCCCGAGGACGAACGCAACATTCAGGCGAACGTCCCCCGGACGTTGCGCCCCGACGAAGACAAGGAGATCTACCGGGCAGTCGAGGGTGCCAAAGGCGAACTCGGGATCTACATCCGCTCGGACGGAACCGACAAGCCCGCGCGATTCAAGATCCGCAGCCCGTGTTTCTCCAACCTGCAGACGCTGCCGGAGATGTCGAACGGGGAGTACATCCCGGACATGGTCGCGTCGCTGGGTAGCCTCGACATCGTGCTCGGGGAGGTGGACCGGTGACGCCCCTCCAGCTGTTCCCAGAACAGATCGCAAACGTGCTCGGGCTGGAGGGTCTGCTCGGCCAGGTCGTTGGCGGCGTAATCGGCGCGGTGTTCGTCGCCGTCGTCATGCTGAGCATGACCGCCCTCGCCGGCCCGTGGGCGAAACGGAAGATCACCGCCGCGTTCACCGATCGGTTCTCGGTCGAACGTGTCGGTCCGTGGGGGCTCGGTACGATCATCGTCGACTCGGTCCGGCTGCTGTCGAAGGAACTCATCATTCCGGACGGCGTCGAACGACCCTCGTACGATCTCGCCCCGTTGATCCTGCCGGCGTCGGCGATCCTCGGCTTCGCGGTCATCCCGATGGGTGATCTCGGACCGTTCAACATCCACCTCGCCGATCCGGAAGTCGGTCTGGTCTTAGTCTTCGCGTTCGCGTCCATCGCGTCGATATCGCTCGTGATGGGCGGGTACGCATCGAACAACAAGTACTCGCTTCTCGGATCGCTGCGGGCGGTCGCCCAGAACATCGCCTACGAGATTCCGTTGATCCTGGCGGCGATGTCGGTGGTGATCTTCGCAGGAACGCTTCAACTCGGCGAAATCGTTGCCGCACAACAGACCGCGCTGTTCACGATCGCCGGCTTCGAGATCCCGGCGTGGTACGCGATCGTCAACCCGTTCGCGTTCGTGCTGTTCCTGACGGCGAGCATGGCTGAGATCGGTCGGAACCCTTTCGACATCCCGGAGGCACCGACCGAGATCGTCGCCGGCTACCAGACCGAGTACTCCAGCGTCTACTTCGTGCTGTTCTATCTGGGGGAGTTCCTGCACATCTTCCTCGGCGGTGCGATCCTGGCGACGGTCTTCCTGGGCGGGCCGGCCGGTCCGGTCCTGCCCGGGTTCGTCTGGTTCATCATCAAGATCTGGGCGTTCTTCCTCTTGACCCAGTGGCTCCGGTCCGCGATCCCGCGGGTCCGGATCGACCAACTGATCGAGATCGGCTGGAAGGGACTGCTCGTCCTCGCGCTCGCCAACCTCGTGTTGACTGCGGTTATCGTGGGGGTGATCGTCTGATATGATCGGACTACTCAAATCGATGGCGGTGACGATGAAGCACGCGCTGGACGGCAAGAAGTTCACGGTGAAATATCCGGAGGAAGAGCCGGAAGTGAGCCCGCGGTTCCGCGGGGTCCACAAGTACAGCCAGGAGCGGTGTATCTGGTGCCGCCAGTGCGAGAACGTCTGTCCGAACGACACGATCCAGATCGTGATGGACGACCAGCGGAACGGCGAACAGTACAACCTCCACATCGGACAGTGCATCTACTGTCGGTTGTGTGAGGAAGTCTGTCCGACCGACGCGATCCTGCTCACCCAGAACTTCGAGTTTACCGCGGACGGCAAACACGAGTTCGCCTACAACAAAGAGCAGCTGAAAAACGTTCCCTGGTACAAGGAGATCGACCCGCTCGAGGCGCGCGAACCCGATCGGAGCGCCTGGGTGGGCGAAGGGGACGGGGAGATCGACTACCAGTAAGAGTACGGGACCGACCCGCCCACCGGGAACGACGGCCGCCGCAGCCGCGGCCCGATTCTCGGACGATGACAGCGGCGATCGGACTCGTAATCTTCAAAGGGATACCTCAAGCACACTTAACACAATGGTATATGAACTAGTCGCGTTCGCGCTGTTCGCCCTGGTGACAGTGGGGTTCAGCCTGGGCGTCGTCCTCGCACGGAACGTGTTCAACGCCGTGTTGATGCTGGGCGGCGCGCTGATCAGCGTCGCGGTGCATTACGTGATGCTGCAGGCGGAGTTCCTCGCAGCGATCCAGATCCTCGTGTACGTCGGCGGGGTTCTGGTGCTCATCACGTTCGCCGTGATGCTTACGCGCAACGAAACGGAGGTGGCAACGACATGACAGGACGGAACCGGTTGCTGCCGGGGTTGGCCGCAGTCGCACTGTTCGTCGTGATGGCGATCGTCTTCGTGACTGCACCGTTCGGACCCGCAGCGGGCTTCCCCGAAGGCGAGTCGATCGTGATGAACCTCGGATACGCCCTGTTCGATCTCGAACTGGGCGAAATTCCCGCAGAGGGATTCCTCGCGGCGTTTCTGATCATCGCAGTCTTGCTCGACGTCGCGATCGACTCGGCGATCTTTCTCGCAAAGCGCGAGGAAGGCGGACGGTTCGAGACAGGATTCGGCGGCTCCGACGACGATTCGGACGCTGCGCCTGCCGGCGGATCCGCGGCGGCCGCCGATGGCGGTGCTTCCGATGGGGGTGACCGCTGATGGTCCCGCCGGAATATTATCTGTTCCTTGCGGCGGCGGTGTTCTCTATCGGGCTGTTCGGCGTTTTGACCCGGCGAAACGCGCTGTACTTCCTGATGTCCGTGGAGCTGATGTTGAACGCGGCAGCCATCAACTTCGTCGCCTTTTCCCTGTACTGGGGGAACATGACCGGACAGACGTTCACGCTGTTCGTGATCGCGCTCGCGGCAGCGGAGGTCGCCGTCGGACTGGGAATCATCCTCGTACTGTATCGCAACTTCGGTGAACTGGACGTGACCAAGGCCGCAACGATGAGGTGGTAAATTCATGGCTGCATTCGACTACGTGCCGGCGATCGTGTTGTTGCCGTTCGCGGCGTTCGTCATCAGCGTGTTCGCTGGGCGACTGCTGCCGAAGAAAGGGGCGTTCGCCGGGATCGTCGCGACCGGTGGATCCCTCCTCCTATCGATCTGGGTGGCCGCGTCCATTGCTCTGGGGGCAGACCCGATAGACGAGACGCTGTACACATGGGCTGCAGCCGACACCTACGAACTCACGTTCGGAATCTTGATCGATCCGCTGTCGGCGCTGATGCTCGTCATCGTGTCGTTGATCGCGTTCCTCGTCCACGTGTTCAGTCTCGGATACATGAACGACGAGGGGGAACGCGACCTCCCGCGGTACTACGCCGGACTCGGGCTGTTCTCGGCATCGATGCTCGGGTTCGTCGTGGCGGACAACCTGCTGATGGCGTTCATGTTCTTCGAGCTGGTGGGGCTGTGTTCGTATCTCCTCATCGGCTTCTGGTTCCGCGAGGCAGGCCCGCCAAGCGCCGCGAAGAAGGCGTTCCTCGTCACCCGGTTTGGCGATTACTTCTTCCTGATCGGCGTGGTCGCCGTCTTCGCGACGTTCGGCACCGCCCAGTTCGCGGGCGCGGGGTCGTTCCCGGAACTGGCCGACCTCGCGATGCAGGGCGAAGCGACGATCTGGACGCCCGGGGATCTGGGCGTCGAGACCTGGCTGACGATCCTCGGCCTGCTCGTGCTCGGCGGGGTCGTCGGCAAGTCAGCGCAGTTCCCGCTTCACACCTGGCTGCCCGACGCGATGGAGGGCCCCACGCCGGTTTCGGCGCTGATCCACGCCGCGACGATGGTCGCCGCCGGCGTCTACCTCGTCGCGCGGATGTACGGCTTCTACGCCGTCACGCCGACGACGCTCGCGATTATCGCCTTCATCGGCGGGTTCACCGCGCTGTTCGCGGCGACCATGGGCGTCGTCAAGGACGAACTCAAGCAGGTGCTCGCCTACTCGACGATCTCCCAGTACGGGTATATGATGCTCGCGCTGGGTGTCGGCTCCTACGTGGCCGCAACCTTCCACCTGATGACCCACGCGTTCTTCAAGGCGCTTTTGTTCCTCGGCGCCGGGTCGGTGATCATCGCGATGCACCACAACGAGAACATGTGGGACATGGGCGGTCTGAAAGACCGGATGCCGGTAACCTACTGGACGTTCCTCGCCGGTTCGCTCGCGCTCGCGGGTATCTTCCCGTTCGCTGGCTTCTGGTCGAAGGACGAAGTGCTCTACGAGGCGTTCGTCCACGGCCTGAACGAGCCGCTCCTGCTCGGTGCGTACGTCATGGGGCTGCTGGCCGTCCCGGTGACCGCCTTCTACACCTTCCGGATGGTGTTTCTCACCTTCCACGGCGAACCGCGAACCGACATCGCCGAGGATCCCCACGGCGTTCGCTGGAACGTGAAGTTCCCGCTCGTCGTGCTGGGCGTGCTGGCTGTCGTCGCCGGCTTCGTCAACATGGTGCCGGTCCAGAAGCTCACCGGGATCCAGCTGGATTACCTCACGCAGTGGCTCGACTCCGGGTTCCCGGCTGTGAGCTACTCGCATTACAACGACCTCATCGCCTTCTCTCCCGGGATGATCGCCGACTCGCCGGAGGTGACGGTGATCGTCGCGGCCGGCGTGTCGCTCGGTCTGGCTGTGCTCGGGCTCCTCGTCGCCTGGCGGCTCTACAACGTTCCCGAGCCGACCGAACACACGGAGAAACTCGGAACGGTCAAAGACGTGGTGTACAACAACTACTACCAGGACGAATATCAGGTCTGGCTGGCGAACAGAACGGCAGACATCGCGGGCGCCGCGGATCGGTTCGACCAGGGCGTCGTCGACGGCGTCGTGAACGGAATCTCTTCGGTCAGCCTCGCAGCCGGGAGCCGCGTTAGGCGGCTCCAGACCGGCGTGGTGACCAACTACGCGGCGCTTCTCACGCTCGGTCTCGTGGCGTTGATCGTGATCCTCGGGATCGCAGGGGGGTGGTTCCTGTGATGCTCGAAGCGCTACTCGCCGTGACGTTCCTTGCGGCGTTCGTCGTGCTGTTGTCGCCCGACGAATACGCTGGGAAATTGGCGTTCGTGTTGAGCCTGATCCCGCTTGTGGGTAGCTTGCTGCTGTGGCAGGCGTTCGACGCCGCGGGCAACGCGCTCACCGACGGAACACTCGCGTTCGAGACGCAGGCCGCGTGGCTCGAATTCGCGGGCTATGAGATCCAGTGGTTCGTCGGACTCGACGGGATCAGCCTGCCGCTGGTCGTGTTGACGACCTTCCTCACGACGCTTTCGATCGTGAGCGCCTGGACGCCGATCGACGAACGGCAAAGCCAGTTTTACGGGCTCATGCTGTTCATGGAGGCGAACCTGCTGGGCGTGTTCGTCGCGCTCGACTTCTTCCTGTGGTTCGTCTTCTGGGAGGCGGTGCTGCTGCCGATGTACTTCCTCATCGGCGTGTGGGGCGGCCCGCGTCGGAAGTACGCCGCGATCAAGTTCTTCGTGTACACGAACGTGGCGTCGTTGGTGATGTTCATCGGCTACATGGCGCTTGTGTTCTCCCTGCCGGTCGAAACGTTCGGCCTCCCCGAAACGACAGCGGCGATCGCGGCGGGACAGATCGACCCGATCCTCGGGCTCGCGCCGTCGACGCTGCTCACGGCGGCGTTCGTCGCGATGTTCTTCGGGTTCGCGGTGAAGGTCCCGGTCGTCCCGCTGCACACCTGGCTGCCGGACGCCCACGTCGAGGCGCCCACGCCGGTGTCGGTGATGCTGGCGGGCGTCCTGTTGAAGATGGGGACCTACGCCCTGCTCCGGTTCAACTTCACGATGCTGCCCGAGCAGGCGTCCGCGCTCGCGGTGCCGATCGCGATCATCGCCGTGCTCAGTGTGATCTACGGTGCGATGCTCGCGCTGGCCCAGCAGGACCTCAAGCGGATCGTCGCCTACTCGTCGGTGTCGTCGATGGGCTATGTCATCCTCGGCCTCGTCGCCTTTACCGAGTACGGACTCGGTGGCGCGACGTTCCAGATGATCGCTCACGGCCTCATCTCGGGGCTGATGTTCATGGCGGTCGGCGTCGTGTACAACGCGACCCACACCCGGATGGTGACGGACATGTCCGGGATGGCGGATAGGATGCCGATCGCGGTGTGGATCCTCGTCGCCGGCGCGTTCGCGTACATGGGCCTGCCGCTGATGGCCGGCTTCGCCGGCGAGTTCTTCATCTTCGTGGGCTCGTTCGGTTCGCCGGCCGCCGCCGGACTGATGCCCGTCTTCACCGCGGTGGCGATGTTCGGCATCGTCATCGTCGCGGGCTACCTGCTGTTTGCGATGCAGAAGACGCTGTTCGGGCCGTACAGGCTGGAAGCCGACTACGATGTCGGGCGTGCCCCGGTTCACGACGTGCTCCCGCTTGCGGCGCTGCTGGCGGCGATCATCGTGCTCGGGGTCGTCCCGGACCTGTTCTTCGAGATGATTAGGGACGCAGTTATGCCGCTCGTCGAGAACGGGGGTGGACTGTAATGGTGGCACCCGAATCGGTGATGGCGGCCTCGGAGTGGTTCGCGCTCGCACCGCCGATCGTGTTGATCCTGACGGCACTTCTGCTGTTGACAGTCGACGCGATCCGGCCCGACGAGCCGTCCAACGGGTTGTTCGCCGGGATTTCCGCCGCCGGCGCGCTCGTGGCACTGGCGTTTTCGGTGTGGTACTTGGTCGCCGGCGAGGCCGTAAACGGCGGCGCGGTGACGTTCTTCAGGGACGCGATCGTCGTCGACGGGATGGCGCTGTTCTTCACCGCCATCTTCGCTTCCGTCGCGGCGATGGTCGTCGTGGCGAGCTTCAACTACCTCGAGGACGTCGACAACACCGCCGAGTTCTACTCGCTCGTGCTGTTTGCGACCTCCGGGATGGCGTTGATGGCCGTCTCGAACTCGCTGGCAACGGTGTTCGTCTCCCTCGAACTGGCGTCGCTGCCGTCGTACGCGCTCGTCGCGTTCCTCAAGAGTGACAAGGGAAGCATCGAAGCCGGGACGAAGTACTTCCTCATCGGCGCCGTCTCGTCTGCGATCTTCGCGTTCGGGATCTCGCTGGTGTACGCGGCGACTGGCTCGCTGCTGCTGACGGAGGTCGCCGCCGGCCTCGCTGACGTAGACGGGTTGGCCGGCGTCGCGGGCATCGGTATCGTGATGGTGCTTGCTGGATTCGCGTTCAAGACCGCCTCCGTTCCGTTCCACTTCTGGGCGCCGGAGGCGTACGAGGGGGCACCCGCGCCGGTGAGCGCGTTCCTCTCGTCGGCCTCGAAGGCCGCCGGCTTCGTCGTGGCGTTCCGGGTGTTCGTGGAGGCGTTCCCGCTTGCGACAGCCGTCGCGATCAACGTCGACTGGGCGCTCGCGTTCGCGATCCTGGCGGTGCTGACGATGACCGTCGGTAACTTCGCGGCGGCCGTCCAGGAGAACGTCAAACGGATGCTCGCGTACTCGTCGGTCGGGCACGCGGGCTATGCGTTGATCGGACTCGCGGCGCTTTCCGCCGGCGGCCCCCACAACGCGGACGTGATGGGCGCGGCGATGGCCCACCTGCTCGTCTACGGGTTCATGAACACGGGCGCGTTCCTGTTCGTCGCTATGGTCGAGTACTGGGGCGTCGGGCGGACCTACGACGACTACGCCGGCCTCGCGCGCAAGGCGCCGATGGCCAGCGTCGCGATGACGGTGTTCATGTTCTCGCTTGCGGGACTGCCGCCCTTTGGCGGGTTCTTCTCGAAGTACTTCCTGTTCGCGGGTGCGATCCAGAACGGCTTCGTCTACCTCGCGGCGGTCGGCGCGGTAAACAGCGCGCTGTCGTTGTACTTCTACAGCCGCGTGGTGAAGGCACTGTGGATCGACGATCCGACCGGAAGCAGTCTCGATGCGGTCAGCTCCCGTCCGACCGGGATCTACGCGGCGCTGATGTTCGCTGCCGTGGCGACCGTGCTCCTGCTGCCGGGGATCGGTCCAGTCATCGAAACGGCGCAGGCGGTCGCGGCGGTCCTGTTCGCCTGATCGGCAACTGCCGCGTCGTTTTTTCGCTTCCGTGACTGTCGGCCCGCGGGGTCAGAATTCAAACGCGAGCCGTGCGGCCTTCGTCCAGCCGAAAATCATGAGAATCAGCCCGCCGATGAGTCCAAACAGCGCGATCATGAGCGGTTCGCCGGTGACCGACTCTCCACTGAAGAACGTCCCTTGGAGGAGCATGTACCCGCCGTACGAAAGCACCGCGGCACCCACAGTGCCGACGAAGAACCACGGATACGCGAACACGTGAACGAGGACGTAGTTGGTTGTCACGATGTCACCACCGGACCTCGAACCCGTCCAGTCCCTTCGGCTGTTCGTACTCGACGTCGACAGCCGAGACGTCGGCGGCGGGGCTCCCCTCGTGACACCAGTCGACGATTTCCCGGACCTTCGGTTCGGGACCCTCGAAGACGGCCTCGACGCGGCCGTCCTTCAAGTTCCGAACCCAGCCGTCGACGCCGAGTTCCGTCGCCGTGTCGCGCGTGTTCGCCCGGTAGAACACCCCCTGTACGTTCCCCGAGACGTACACGTGCGCTCGTGTGTGCTCGCCCATACGATACCCTCTCCCCTTGACTCACTTATAGGTGTTTGAACCGACGGACTCAGGTTTCCCGCGTTCGATGCCTGCGTATGGATCTGTTCGGGACCGCGGGAATTCGGGGGGATGCGCGCACACGAGTGACGCCCCGCCTCGCACTGGCCGTCGGGCAGGCGCTTGGAACGGGCATCGGAGAACAGGACTCCCGGACGGAGCACGGAAGGAGAGAGGAACCGGACGGGGCTCCCGAGGTAGTGATTGCCCGGGACGGCAGGGACACCGGACCGGCGCTCGCGGCGGCGATGGAGGCCGGGGTGGCATCGACCGGGGTTCGTCCCGTTCGGGCCGGACAGCTTCCCACCCCGGCGCTCGCGTTCGCCTCGCGGGGGCGCCGCGGTGTGATGCTCACCGCCTCCCACAACCCACCACACGACAACGGCATCAAACTGTTTTCGGACGGCAGCGAGTTCCCCCGCGAACTGGAAACGGCGATCGAGGAAGCGATCGCGAAGGGGACCGCACCGGCAGCGTGGGACGCCTGGACGGAAGCCGAAACGACGAGCGTGCTTCCGGCGTACCGGCGGGCAGTCGTCGAGTACGCGTCGACGATTGCCGGGATCGAACCCGATGACGATCCGCCGCTTGCGGGGATGCGCATCGCCGTCGACTGCGGCAACGGGATGGCGTCGCTCGCCACGCCTCCGGTGTTGCGCGAGCTCGGTGCCTCCGTTCTCACCCTCAATGGAAACGTCGACGGCCACTTCCCCGGCCGAGAGAGCAAACCCACACCGGAGTCGCTGTCC
Organism: Halalkaliarchaeum desulfuricum; assembly: GCF_002952775.1. Lineage (NCBI taxonomy): Archaea > Methanobacteriati > Methanobacteriota > Halobacteria > Halobacteriales > Haloferacaceae > Halalkaliarchaeum > Halalkaliarchaeum desulfuricum. The sequence goes on along the minus strand of NZ_CP025066.1, from coordinate 2,147,476 downwards.
GACCTGCGCCGGTTCCTCGCCGACGCAGACGATGTCCCGTTCGGAATCGGTCACGACGGCGACGCCGACCGGATCGTTCTCGTCGACACCGACGGCGAAGTGATCCACGAGGACACCGTCCTGGCGATTCTGGCCGAGGAATACGTCCGTCAGTCTGCTGCCGGCGGCCGGAGACCTGAAACGACCGATCCGGTGGTGGTGACGACGCCGAACGCCTCGAGCCGGATCGACGAGCGCGTTCGGACGGCCGGCGGCCGCGTCGAGCGCGTCAGGTTGGGTGCCCTCCACGAGGGGATCGCCGGCATCGAGGCCAACGGTGGGGACGTCGTCTTCGCCGCCGAGCCGTGGAAACACATCCACACCGCGTTCGGCAGGTGGATCGACGGCGTCGCCAGCGCGGCCGTGACGTCGTGTCTGGTCGCCCGCGAGAGCCTGGACACCCTCCGGGAGCCGGTGTCCGCACGACCCTACCGGAAGGTGAGCGTCGACTGTCCCGACGACCGGAAAGTCGACGCGATGGAACGCCTCTCCGAGACGCTTCCGGCGGCGTTCCCCGAGGCGGACGTCTCCACCGAACACGGGATCCGGCTGTCGTTCCCCGATGACTCGTGGCTGCTCGTCCGTCCCAGCGGGACCGAGCCGTACGTCCGACTGTACGCCGAAAGCGACGACGTCGACGACCTCGTCGATCGGGCTCGCGGAAAGATCGAGTCGGCAGTCGACACCGCCCAGTAACCGACGAACTCGAAAGACCCGACTCGGGATGTGTGACGCCCTGAGGAGGACAGAATTCGGCATAAAGAGTTTTGCTTCCCCGGCAGTCACAACATGCAATGACCGCCCAGGAGTACGACGTGGTCGTAGTCGGCGCGGGGACGGGCGGCTGTTACGCCGCCGCCACGGCCGCTCGCGAGGGACTAGACGTCTGTATCGTAGAGCGAAAAGACGAGTCGGAGGCGGGACACATCGCCTGCGGGGACGCCCTCAAGGGGGCAGACGCGTTTCCGGAGGCGATCCCGAAATCGAAACTGGAGCCGGCGATTACCAACCCCGAGGTCGATCACGGCCGGTTCGAGATCCCACAGGAGGACACGGTGCTCGAGATTCCCGTTCCGGGCGAGCTGGCGGTGATCGACCGATGGGAGTACGGCAAGCGAATCATCGAGGGCGCTACAGACGCCGGTGTCCAGATCGATTACGACACGGTCGTCGCGGACGTGACACAGACCGACGAGGGACGCGTCACCGGGGTTCGGGGGAAAAAGCGCGGCGATGTCGTCGAGTACGACGCGGACGTGGTGATCGACGGCGCGGGGTCGCTGTCGATCCTGCAGGACACGGCCGACCTCTCGGGGGCGACGTTCGACACGAACGTCTCGTTTTCCCAGTTCAGCTCCGCGTACCGCGAGATCGTGGAGGTCCCTGAACCCGTCGAGTGGAACGACGCGCTGGTGTTCAAGCCGACCGAACGCGCGGCGGGCTACCTGTGGTACTTCCCCCGGACCGAGACGGAGATCAACGCCGGCCTGGGCTTTCAGATGAACGAGGAACCGATGAAACTGGTTCGGGACCTCCAACGCGATCTGCGCACCCGTCCGGAGTTTTCCGGTGCCACAGTGAAAGACAAACTCGGCGCGGCGCTTCCAACGCGGCGCCCGTACGACTCGGCGGTCGCGCCCGGGTTCATGGCGGTCGGGGACGCAGCTGCCCACGTCAATCCAACGACGGGTGGGGGGATCGCCGGCGCCGCCTACGCCGGCAAGTACGCCGCAGAGCAGGCGGTCAAGGCGATCACGGACGAGGACGTCTCGGAGGCTGCGCTGTGGGAGTACAACCAGCGGGTGATGGATCACTTCGGCGGTCGGTACGCGGGCCTCGACGTGTACAACATCCTCTCGACGGCGGTCGACGTCGACGACCTGATGGGGCTTCTCGCGGCGCTGCCCGGCGAAAAGCTCGCCGAGGCGCTTTACTCCGGGACGACGTCGGTGGGGCTCGGGCTCAAGCTGAAAACCGCAGTCAAGAGCTTCGGCTACTGGGGCCAGATATGGAACTTCTACGAGACGAAGTCGCTCGCCGACGAACTCATCGACGAGTACGAGCGGTACCCCTCCTCGCCGGGCGGCTTCACGGAGTGGCAGAGCCGGCGTGACGAAATCATGGATAGGATCTACGAGACGACCGGCGCGGAGCCGAAGTACTAACACCCACCGTTTCCGTGTCGGGTGGTGCGCTCACTTCCACGAGGCGAGACCGCGGGTTTGCTCAAAGCAGAACCACGAAAACGACGAATCCGGCGAGCACCGACAGCGTCAACAGTAACTGCACTCCCGTCGAAGCCAGGATTCCGGCGAGCGTATACATCGCCCGCCGGAACGCGATCTCGGGCGGGACGTCCTCGAGCAGTTCGGCAACGAAAACCACGGCGACGATCCCGACCACGATCCCGACCGGGCCCGCGACGAAAAACAGCAACAGCCCCGCGACGATTGCGGCGATCGTCGTCCGGTTCGACGCGCCGGTGGCTTTCGCCGCGATCGCGCCGCCGAACTGTTCGACGACCGCTGCGAACAGCGCGACCGCGAGGAGACTGAAAAGCAAAAGCGGGCCGATGGGCTCGCTGCCGAACAGCCAGTAGACGAGCACGCCCGCAAGCGAGAACAGCCCCGAGGGAACCAGCGGGACGACGCTACCGACGACGCCCGCAATCAGGAGCACGACCGCGACGAGCAGCGCGATCTCTATCATTCGTATCGCCCCCGTTCATCGCGGGCGGTGACGCCGCCGTATCGCTCGACGAGGGGTCGGTACGCCCGTCCGAGCGCTCGGAGACACTCCCCGCGGGAGTGGTATCCCAGTTCCTCTGCGACCGATTCTGCGGGTGCCCCCTGGAGGACTTTCCGAACCAGTAGCCGTTGTTCGTCGGGGGAAAGGCTCCGGACGTCCTCGCAGCCCGGTTTGTCCTCCGGGTGCGACGCGAGCAGTCCCGCCATCGCGAGCTCGCGGAACGCTCCCGGGGCGGCGGTGTACATCCCCGGCCCGTAGGCGGCGCTCGCGACTACGCGCCAGTCGCGATCCGACAACCGATCGGCCGCGATCTCCGGATCAGCAGGGCAGGCACCGATCGCGAGTCGGGCGACGTCGGGATCCAGATCGGCGAGCGTATCCGAGAGGAGATCCCGCATCCGATCCCGGAAGTACGCCGCGTGACGCGCCGCAAGCTCCTGGCCAGTCTGTCCGGTCGGGTTCAACATGAGCACGGAGTACTCCCCGCTCGAGTCGTTTCTCGTCGTCGAGACGTGGACGGTTCCGTAGCCGTTGTCCGTCCAGAACCCGAGCAGTTCCGGCGTCGCGCCGTAGCCGACGCCGAGATACTCGATCCCTTCCTTGGAGCCGATCCCATTTCGGAGCTCCTCGAGCAGTCGGGAACCGAGCCCTCGAGATCGGACAGCGTGGTGGGTCGCGATCCGGGCGATCCGGTAGCCCGTCGGGGCACCCGCATCGGGATCCCGGAGCTGGCTGGTCAACACGTCCGGCAGCATGTTTCCGCGGATCCGTTCACCCAGGTACGTCCGCAGACGGGTCGCCTCACAGAGCCCGCCCTCCCGGGCGACAAGCGCCACAGACGCCACGTGGCCGCCCGACAACAGCGCGTGGACCGACAGGTTCGGCGCGTCGAGGAGCCGGGCGAGGTCGTTCGGCTCCGTCCGGTAGTGGGCGGTCACGAGCAGCCCGAACGCCTCGCCCAGGAGGTGTTCGTCGGCGGCGAGTTCCTCGGGAGAGAGCTCCCGATAGGTGCAGGTCTCGGGAGCGGCGTCCGCGATGGCCGGTTCCACCGCCGGGCTGGCGTCGAGCAACAGCGCCCGGAACGCCCACGACTCGACTGGATCGCCGGCGGCATACCGGATCGGTTCCCGCATGGAAAGCTCCGTGACCCGGAACTCGGACTCCGCGAGGCGGTCGCGGAACCGGACCGAAAACCCGCGTCCGGAGCCCTCGTAGCCGTGGACGGTGGTGCAGAAGCCGACTGCTGGCGCTTCGAGCAGGCGTTCCAGCGTGCGCACCGGCAGCGCGGCCGCCTCGTCGACGAACACGACGTCCGGCTCACCCGGCAAGCAGACAGCCTCGGCGGGGAGAGCAAACCGGATCTCGCTCGTGGTGGCTCCCAGGTCGTCGACGATCGTCCCGGCCCGCGCGAACAGTTCCCCGGCGTACTCCCTCGTGGGTGCCGTAACCAGCACGTCCAGACCCGTTGCCGCGAGCGCCCCGGCGGCAAGCCCGGCCGCGCTGGATTTCCCTCTCCCCCGGTCGGCCTCCAGCACGACGGCGTGTCCGGGATCCCGGAGTCGCTCGAACGCCCCGACGGCCCGTGCCTGATCGCCGGTCAGACACCGGTCGTAGACCGGATCCGGAAACGTCGCCCCCGAAGGGCGCTCCGGTTTGCGGCGGATGGGTGCCTCCGGGGGATCAGTCGTCCCCTCGCGAACGATTCGGGTCTCCTCCTCGACACCGGCGCCAACGTCGACGATTCCGACACCCGGATGCTCCCGGAGCGTGGAGACGAGTCTGGACCGGAACCGACCGCCAACCTGGTCGACTTCGAACGGTGGCACTGCCATCGATTCGTCGAACGCGTCCCTGCGCTCCGGCCAGTCGTCAAGCGGCGGCGTCAACAGGACAAACAGTCCACCGCCGTCTACGACGCCCGCGAGTTGCCCGACCACGTTCGGAGTGAATTCCTCATGGCAGTCGAGCAGGACTGCGGTTCGCGTTTGTCCGAGTAGCTCGTCGGCGTTTTCCGGGGGGTAACGTTCGAACCGGAACCCCGACCGAGACGAGACGACGGTAACGGACGCGTCCACGCTGTCGTCGCCGACGGAGCCTACGATCGCGTCGAATGCGGCGTCGAATCCAGCGTCGCGGTCGCCCGCGATCACCAGGAGGCGCCGCTCGTTTGCCCTGGTCGCCTCCTGACGAAGCTGCCGGGCGAGTGCGGAGACGCTCATGCAGGAGGGTACGGAAGAAAACGGCAAGGTCGTTGCGACTCGACCTCGAGGCAATCGATCAGTCTTCCAGTTCGAACGCGACTTCGACTTCAGCCTGGTACTGCCTGTCTTCGACACTCGCAATTTCGACGCCGAACTCCTTTACTTCGGCCCAGTAGACGTTTTCTAGGGTGTCTTTCGCCCGATCGATGGCGTCGTCAGCAGCAGCGTCGAAGCTCTCGTCACTTTTCCCGATCAGCGTGATTTTCTTGTAAACCATGGCGATGGCTCCTACTCGTGGAGAGATATTAAAATGACGTGTTGTTTCTGCGAGAGGAGACCCCTCCCCTCGACGAACGGCCGCCGGTTGGAACTCTCAGGGGCTGTTCGGTGCGCCCTGCATCACTTCGAAGTCACCCTCCCTGTCGACACCGATGACTGCCCAATCGTACGGGGGTTTCAACCCGAGCAGGAACTCCCGGAGGTCGGGGGCCGCGCGTTTCCAGGTCACATAACACCGAAGTCGGGCGCCGTCCTCGCCGCCGTCTGTGAGTACATGTTCCGGTTCCTTCGCGTCGTCCGCGTCGAGCGGAACCACGTGAACGCGGCGCCACTTTCGCTCGGCGACGAACGTCGTCTCCCCACCGGAGATCGTGTAGCCGAGCGACCTGAACACCTCCCTGGCCTCCGTCGTCGGTGGCATGCTTGCAGGGGCCATCTATCGGAAGGTTGCCCCTACTCTATGTTAAAATTTGTCACAGTACATCTGGCGGTGTTCAGACTGTGTAGGTTCGGTCGGGTTCGGGCATCGTTCCACCGACGTCTGTAATCGCCAGTGCCATCGATTGACCTCCTCTCCGCCCTAAAGGGCGAAGATTCCCACGGCACTGCGCCGCTGAGTTGGGAGTTTTCAGGTTTGCAGTCCGGTCGGCATGACGGGACTGCTGGCGGGGCCAAGCCGCCGTTACTCCTATCCCCGGTATGGGATTCAGAGTTACCTGTTCAGAGAATCCAGCGGTCACGAAAGGGATTCTTCCGGACGTAGACTCCCGAATCCCGATATTATCCGTTTACTCGGGCGGCTGAACCGCCTCGGTGTATTCATGCCTAGGTTTCACGCGATTATTAAACTCCGGGTATCTGACTTCCGGTGGTTGATTCCCAGTTGTCGGATTCATCCCCGCGCTGAACACGGGGCTTTCTCCTCGATTCTCCGTAATCGTGTGGCTCCCCGCGGTACGTTCGGTTCGTCAGGCGAGGTGGTTCGAACCGGTAGACGTCCCACTCGTCGACACCTAGAATTCCCCCGAACCGGTTCATTCCGTCATCCAAATCTTCGACGACGAACGCCACCTGCGTTATCTCAGGTATCGTTACGTCTAACTGTGGTACGTCTTCTGGAATCATACAGTTATAATGTCATTTTTATTTAATAAATCCACCGCCGACACAACGATATCGGGACCGCAAACGACAGAGACCACCACAGGGCAGTACCTATGGTTACTTTGGGATTTGATTGCCGACAGCCACACGGCATTGCTGGTGCTTATTCACTCCCGCATAGAACTGTTCGGGCTTCGATCTCGCCGGCGAAGAACGCCAACCAAAGGCGTTCCCGAGCAGAGATTTCGAGGCCGCCATCGAACGGCCGGTAGATCTGTTCGACGTTCGACGAATACACACTCGACACGGACACATAGATTTTTACACTCCCGAAAGGACCACCCAACATGGGACTAGAAGACGACGCAAGGGAATATCACCGGCGCGACCCGCCGGGGAAGATAGAGATATCGACCACGAAACCGACAAACACACAGCGTGATCTGAGTCTCGCGTACTCGCCCGGTGTCGCCGCACCCTGCATGGACATCGACGACAACCCCGAGAAGGCCTACACCTATACGGCCAAGGGGAACCTCGTGGGGGTGGTCTCGAACGGCTCCGCGGTGCTGGGTCTCGGCAATATCGGGGCACAGGCCTCGAAGCCAGTGATGGAGGGGAAGGGCGTGCTGTTCAAGCGGTTCGCCGACATCGACGTGTTCGACATCGAACTCGATCACGTCGATCCCGACGACTTCGTCCGGTCGGTGGCCGCGATGGAGCCGACCTTCGGCGGGATCAACCTCGAGGACATCAAGGCCCCGGAGTGTTTCGAGATCGAGACGCGGCTCCACGAGGAGATGGACATCCCGGTGTTTCACGACGATCAGCACGGCACTGCGATCATCTCCGGTGCCGCGCTGTTGAACGCAGTCGACATCTCCGACAAGCGGATCGAGGACCTGGAGATCGTCTTTTCGGGGGCAGGCGCCTCGGCGATCGCGACTGCCCGGTTTTACGTCTCGTTGGGGGCAAAAAAAGAGAACATCCTGATGTGTGACTCCTCGGGGATCATCACCGAGTCCCGATCCGACGATCTCAACGAATTCAAACAGGAGTTCGCCCGGGACGTTCCCGAGGGCGATCTGGCGGACGCGATGGAGGGGGCGGACGTGTTCGTCGGGCTGTCGGTCGGTGGCATCGTCTCGCCGGAGATGATCCGTTCGATGGCCGAGAACCCGATCGTGTTCGCCATGGCCAACCCCGACCCGGAGATCGACTACGAGGACGCGAAAGGTGCCCGCGAGGACACCGTCATCATGGCAACCGGGCGGTCGGACTATCCGAACCAGGTGAACAACGTGCTCGGGTTCCCGTTCATCTTCAGGGGAGCACTCGACGTCCGCGCCACCGAGATCAACGAGGAGATGAAGCGGGCGGCCGCCCGGGCGCTCGCGGAGCTGGCACGAAAGGACGTGCCCGACGCCGTCGTCAAAGCCTACGGCGATCAGCCGCTCCAGTACGGGCCCGAGTACGTCATCCCGAAGCCGCTGGATCCACGGGTGCTGTTCGAGATTTCGCCGGCCGTGGCAAAGGCGGCCATCGAGTCGGGAGCCGCCAGAAAGGAGATCGACGTCGAAGCGTACGTCGAACGGCTCGAGGCTCGCCTCGGGAAGTCCCGCGAGATGATGCGGGTCGTGTTGAACAAAGCGAAAAGCGATCCCAAACGGGTTGCGCTCGCGGCGGGTACCGACGAGAAGATGATCCGTGCCGCCTACCAGCTCGAAGAACAAGGGATCGCAGAGCCCCTGTTGCTCGGAAACGAAGAGAAAATTCAAAAGACTGCACGGCGCCTTGGACTCGCCTTCTCGCCGACCGTCGTGGATCCGCGAACGGAGAACAACGAGGAGTACGCACAGCGACTCTACGAACTCAGACGGCGAAAGGGGATCACGCGAAGCGAGGCGGAGGAACTGGTCAGACGCGACTCGAACTACTTCGGGAGCGTGATGGTCGAACAGGGGGACGCCGACGCCCTGCTTACGGGACTCACTCACCACTACCCGTCCGCGCTTCGACCACCGCTTCAGGTGATCGGAACGGCCGCGGACACCGAGTACGCTGCGGGCGTGTACATGTTGACCTTCAGGAACCGCGTGGTGTTCTGCGCGGACACGACCGTAAATCAAGATCCAGACGACGAGGTGCTCGCGGAGATCACGCGTCACACCGCCGATCTCGCGCGACGATTCAACGTGGAACCCCGGGCGGCGATGCTGTCGTACTCCAATTTCGGAAGCGTCGACAACGAGGGTACCCGCAAGCCGCGTCGCGCAGTCGAGATGCTCCACGAGGATCCGGCGGTCGACTTCCCGGTCGACGGCGAAATGCAGGCCGACACAGCCGTCGTCGAAGAAATATTGAACGGCACCTACGAGTTTGCCGAGCTCGACGAGCCCGCGAACGTGCTCATCTTCCCGAACCTCGAGGCGGGCAACATCGGCTACAAGCTGCTCCAGCGGCTCGGCGGCGCGGAGGCGATCGGCCCGATGCTCGTCGGGATGGAAAAACCGGTACACGTCCTCCAGCGGGGCGACGAAGTGAAAGACATCGTCAACCTCGCGGGCGTCGCGGTCGTCGACGCCCAGTAACCGGTCGGCTGGGCCGCCGGGACAACTCGACTATACCGCGGCGTCGAACGCCGCGATGAACTCGCTCGACCGTTCGCTCACGGTTCCGGCGGCCGACTCCAACGCCTCGAGGGGATCGACGTCGCCGTCGGTCGTGATCGAAAGGACAGGCTCCGTCTGACCCCCCGACTGTTCGGGATTCATGTCGTAGGTCGCGGCCTCGACTCCGTCCTCGGCGAGCAGCGAACCCTTCAGCACGTTCATGAACGTGTGGTCCTCCCCGGCGATCTCGATGCGGAGTTCCGCGTCGGTTTTCTGGATGACCCGCAGTTCCATACCGCTCTTTTGCCTGTTCGAGGTTTCAACGTTTCGTATCGACGACCGCCTCGGCCGAGAAAGCTATTTGCCTGCCCCGCGACTGCCGACGTACATGGGAACCCAGTCGCTCCCGTCCCGGACCGACGTGGTGGTTGTCGGTGGCGGGATCATGGGAACGAGTACCGCCTTCTTCCTTGCAACGGAAACGGAACTGGACGTGACGCTCCTGGAGCGAGACAACATCGCGAGCGGTTCGACCGGTGACTCCTCGGCGATCCTCCGCCACCACTACGGACCGCAGGAGATCTACGCCAGAATGGCCGCCTGGAGCCACGACTTCTACCGGGAGTTCGAGGGACACACCGGCGAACCAATCGCGTACGAACCGAACCCCCTCGTCAGACTCGGCCGGGAGGACACTCCCACCGGTCGCTACGCCCGGGAGGGGTTCGACGTACTGACGTCGCTCGGGATCCCGGTGAGCGAAGTCGACCGGGAAACGCTCGCGGCGGCGTTCCCGATGCTGGCACTGGGTGACGTCGAGTTCGGGATCGTCGACGAGACCGCCGCCTACTCCGACGGCGCCGACGCGGCCGGCGGTTTCGCCCGGGCGGCCGGGAAAAACGGGGCGACAGTGCTCACGGGGATACCCGTCGAGGAGTTGCTGGTCGACGAGGACGCCATCGCGGGCGTGAAAACCGACGCGGGGACGGTCAAAACCGAGAACGTCGTCGTGGCTGCGGGACCGTGGACTCCCGAGCTACTGGAGCCGCTCGGCGTCGAGATTCCCCTGAAACTCACGAAGGAGGAGGTGCTCCTCCTCGAACCGGGAGAAGAGTACGAACCGGGAGACGTCAGTACGATCCCGACGACAGCGCCGCCGGGGGGCGACTGGTACGTGCGGTCCGACTTCGGCGACGGCGTCCTGATCGCGACACATCACACAGGGGAGACGGTCGGACCGGACGCCCCCACCGGCACGGTCGAGGAGTCGACAGTGCTGGAACTGACCGAGGCGCTCGTCGAGTTCGTTCCCGGGCTCGAGGACGCCAGGCTGCGTGGCAGTTACGCCGGAATCTACTCGAACACACCGGATCACGACTTCGTGATCGACCAGATCGGGCCGGCTGGCTGTTACGCCGGCTGCGGGTTTTCGGGACACGGATTCAAACACGGACCCGTCGTCGGCAAAGCGCTGAGTGACCTTGTCGCGACAGGCTCGACGGACGTCTTCGACATCGAGTTCTTCGGCCTCGATCGGTTCGAGGCCGATCCCGCGGGCCACGGGAAACCGGCAGACAGCATCTAACCTTCATGAAACCAACAGTAATCGTCGGCGGCGGCATCGTCGGTGTAAGTCTCGCGTACCATCTCTCCGGGGAGGGCCGGCCAGTCAAACTGTTCGAGAAGAACTCGCTCGGATCGGGAACGACGGCCGCGTCGATTGCACAGTTCATCCGGTATCAGGGGAGGCCCGATCGGGCAGAACACAAGCGCCGGGAGATGTCCTGGGAGTGGTACGAACCCCTGATCGAGAGCGGCGAGTTCGAGTTCGATCCGATCGGGACGCTTCATACGGCCTCCTCGGAGGCCGACGTGGCCCACCTCCGGGAGCTACACGCGACCTACGACGAGTTCGGCTTCGTATCCGAGATCGTCTCTCCGTCGGACCTGACGACGTACGGCCTCGACCCCGAGCGGTTCGCCGGGGGGCTTCTCGTCCCCGAGGACGGCGTGCTCGATCCGAACGAGATTCTCCAGTACATGTCTTCGGTGGCCCGCGACCACGGTGCGGAGATCGAGACCGGCGTCGCCGTGACCGACGTGATCGTCGAGGGCGGTGCCGTCGCGGGCGTCGAAACCACGGAGGGGAAAACGGATGCATCGCGGGTGATAAACGCCGCCGGGCCCTGGGCACACGAGATAGATGAAATGGTCGGTGTCTCCACGCCGCTCCGTCACACGGAGGGGCCGATCGTCGTTCTGCAGGCGAACCGGACCCACCCGGTTCCGCTCACGTTCTTCGAGGACGAAGTGTACGTGAGACAGGAGGGAAGCGGGGACCTGCTTGCCGGACGGTTCGCCAGAGCATACGAGGACACTACGCGGTTGGATCCGGATCACGCCCGGCCCATCGAGGAGTCGTTTTACCTCACTGTTGCGGACGTCGTCGATCGATACTTCCCGTCGCTTTCGGATGTCCGAATCCTCAACGAATGGAACGGGCTTCGGACGGTGACTCCCGATGGACTGCCGATCGTCGACGACACCGCGGTCGACGGCTACCTGCTCGCCGTCGGGATGAGCGGCTACGGCGTCACCACGGCGCCGGCGATCGGCGAACTGATCGGAGAGTGGTTGCGAGACGGGGCCAAACCGGATCTGCTCCAGTCTCTCGCAATGGACCGGTTTGATGCTCAATAATCATTACTGTTCAGAATTCCGAATACGAGTTTTCCAGACCCAGCCGAACGGTCGTTCGATCGCAGTGTCCTCGGCCGTTGACGTGACACGTTCTTGCATGTCAAAATACATCAAACAGCATACAGAACCATCAAGAATTAAGTACTTTGTGGGTAGTTGCCTGTAGTGAGGCATGGTATGTCATGAGTGACGCGAAAGTTTCACGCGCAGAATGGGGAACCCGATTCGGGTTCCTGATGGCAATGATCGGCGCCATGGTCGGCTCCGGGAACATCTGGCGATTCCCGTTCGTACTGGGGGAAAACGGTGGGGGGGCGTTTCTGCTGGCGTTCCTCATACTGCTGTTCCTGATCGCCGTTCCCGGGTTGATGGCCGAAACGGCGCTGGGGCGGTACAGCGAGAAAGGTGTGATCGGCGCGTTGCGCGACTGCACGGGCCCGGGAGGAATGGCCGGACTCGGGGTGATCGTCATCCTCGTGAACATCGCGTTGATGACGTACTACTCGCCGGTGGTCGGCTGGATCCTGTATTACATGCTCCAGTCGTTCACCCTCGAGTTCACCGCCGCCGGCTTCGAGGCGGAGGCGTTCTGGACTGCGTTCACCAACAGTCCGGGGATCATGGTCCTCATGCACACCATCGTGATGGCCCTGGTCGCCGGTGTGCTCGTGCTGGGCATCCGTGACGGCGTCGAGCGGCTCGTCGTGTACGCCGTCCCCGGCCTGGTGATCGCGCTCGCCGCAATCGCGATCCGCGCGCTGACGCTGCCGGGCGCCGCTGAGGGGCTGGCGTTCACCTTCACCGTCCAGTGGGAGTACCTGCTGATCAGCGACACCTGGATCGCCGCGCTCGGACAGGCGCTGTTCTCGACCGGTCTCGGTTGGGGTATCGCGATCACCGTCGGGAGCTACCTCCGCGAGTACGACGACGCGCCGCTGGGTGGCGGCTTCTTCACCGCGATCGGCGAAGCGTCGATCGGGGTGCTCGCGGCGTTCGCGATCTTCCCGCTGGTGTTCGCCTACGGCCTCGATCCTGACGCCGGCGCCGGCCTGACGTTCATCACGCTGGTGCAGGTGTTCGAGCCGATGCCGATCGGCGACCTGTGGGCGATAATCTTCTTCGTCGGGTTCTTCCTCGCGGCGTTCACCTCCGCGGTGGTCATCACCGAGGTGACGGTGACGACGGTCTTCGAGGAGAGTCCCCTGTCGCGCAACCAGACTGTGCTCGCGGTGACGGGCGTCATCTGGTTGCTCGGCCTCCCGAGCGCCTACTCCGTGTCGTTCCTCGACTTCGCGGACTTCACGTTCGCCAACTGGGGACTACCGCTGGCGACGCTGGCCGTGATGATCGGCATCGGCTGGTACTTCACCCCCGAACGGCTCCGCGTGCTCTCGGTCAACAAGACCAGCGGACTCTACGTCGGCACGTGGTTTAACCCGATCGTCAAGTATCTGATCCCTGTGGTCATGGTTGGGATCATGGCGTTCTTCGCTTACGAGAACTTCGGGACCAACGAGATGATCGCAGGCGTTGCCGTGCTGATCACGTTCCCGATCGCCGGCTACCTGATCATGAACTACTTCGACAAGCCCGAAGCGACAACCGATACTGCAGCACCGGGAGGTGACGACTGATGACCGGAATCACACCCGTCGTCGGACAGATCCTGGGCCTCTCCATCGAGGCCTGGATCGGGATGATTATCGCGATCATCGCGTTCTGGGTGCTCGCTACCTGGGCCCTGTTCAAGACGCTCCGCCAGGACGAACGGAAACTGGAGTTGGTCGACCGGCAAGGCAAGATCGAGACGTACTCGCCGCAGGCACTGCAGGATCTCCGCGACTGGATCGAGGCCAATCCGGACGATCCGCTCGTCGAGGAGGCGAGAGCCGAGTACAACAAGTGCGTCGAGTCGCTCAACGAGGTCGACGAACCGTTCTACGACTGGTCACAGGAGAAGATCGACAACCTCGAGAAGCTCTAGCGCGTCCGGAACGTCGGACGAACCGATCGCCTGTTGTCCTTTTTTCGGTGCCATCACAACATCACAGCTACCGGTCCCTGAGCACCCGCCAGGTGACCAGGCTCTCTGCGGTGTAGTTGAAGACGAACGCACACGCGATCGCGATCGGGAACGTCAAAAACGCCCACACGTCCGTCCCGGCGACGACGACACTCACGTCGAGACGGGTGAGCGTCCGCACGACGAGGAACTGGACCACCAGCCCGCCGCTCCGGACGACGTTCGACTTGAGTAGTCTGCGGCCTGTCGAGCGAATCCCCGATTCGCCGTGTTCGGGAAACGTCCATCGGTCGTTGATGAAAAACATCACGATGATCGCACACTCGGCGCCGACGACCTTGGCGTACTCCGGCGGGATCCCCCCGATCGTCAGCGCGGAACTCACCGACAGGTCGAGGACCGCGCCCGCAGCCCCCACCGAGAGGAACTTCCCGAAGCGGTCGGCGGTGGCCAGTTCCCGGACCGCCGCGCCGATCACGTTTCCATCCCCTCCCCGTCCCGATCGGTCTGGCGCCGCACGTTCCGGGCACACAGGCTGGCCGACAGAAGCGTTCTGGCCATCCGGAGCCCGTCGCCCGCAGGCGACACCGTCGAACCGGGCTGGTCTTCCCACTCGATCGGCACCTCCCGGATCTTATAGCCCAGCGCGGCCGCGGTTGCGATCAGTTCGATGTCCCAGCCGAACCCGGTTTCCGACAGGTGCTTTCGAACGTTTCGCCAGGTGCCGGCGGAGATCGCTTTCGCACCGCACTGGTAGTCGTACAGCGTGGCCGGGAGCAACCTGCGGGCCGACCACGCGAACGCGTCGCCGAGGACTCGCCGGGTGACACCCTGATGGCCGGCCACACGCGAGTCCGGATGCCGCCGCGATCCGACCGCCAACGGAACTTCCCCCCGTCGGACCGGGGCGACGACCGCCTCGGCCGACGCCGCCGGCGTCGCGCCGTCGGCGTCGAAGAACGCGAGGACGTCGGTCTCGAGTGTGTCGAATCCCTCCGCGATCGCCGCCCCTTTCCCCCGGCGACGGTCGACCGCGTTTACCGTTGCGGGCGATCCCTCGAAGGCCGCGACGACGTCGGGATCCGGGTCGTCGAGTTCCAGTCGGATGACGTCCGGCGAGAGAACCGACTCCAGTTCCCGAAGATACGACAGCGTCCGCTCGACCTCCGGGCGAAACGCGGGGATGACGACGCCGACGGTGGACACGAACGACGGTTTCGTGGGTGGGCTTAAAAACCCGTTCGAATCCGAAAGCGTATGGTGGATCGCACGCGCCACACTGACGATGGAGTATCTCCTCGTCGGACGGTGGCTCCTCGCGTTCGCGCTCCTGGCTGTCCTCGGCTATCCGATCGCAGCCCGGCTGTTCTCCCGGTTTTCTACCGGCGGTGCGGGCCTGGCACCGATCGTGGGCGTCACCGTCGTCACGATCGTCGCCTACTGGGTCGGACAGGTCGCGTTCGGGTGGTGGACGCTCTGGGTCGGGCTCGCAGTGCTCGTCGCCCTCTCGGCCGCCTCGGCGTTAGATCTCGACCGCCTCCGCGAGGGCGAACTGACAGTTGCCGACGACCTCCCGTTCGATCGCGATGGCGCCACCGACGCCGCAGTCGTGTTCCTGGCTGCGTTTCTGCTCGTGATCGTGATCCGGGCGGCCGATCCCGCCGTGAACCCGGTCGGCGGCGAGAAGTTCCTGGATTACGGGCTGTTGCGGACGCTGCTCCGTGCCGAGACGCTCCCGCCGCCGGACATGTGGTTCGCCGGAGAACCGTTGCAGTACTACTACGGCGGCCACCTCGCGGCGACGCTCCTTTCCGGGCTCACGGCCACCCCGCCACAGTACGCGTACAACCTCGCGCTCGCCGGGTTCTATGCGTTGCTCGTGACTACGGCGTTCGATCTCGCCGGCAACGTCGCGTCCACGCGCGGGATTTCGCGTCGGCGGGCGGGGGCGTTCGGGGCAGTGTTCGTCGGCCTCGCGAGCAATCTCCTCACGGCGACTCGGTTGCTCGCAGGCTGGCTCCCCGAGGGGCTCCGGAGACGGCTCGCCGAGGTAGTCGCCGGCCGAGCGGAGCCGGAGGCGGCCGATCTCCTCGCCGGTATCGACGGGTTCAGCTACTGGACTGCGAGTCGGGTCATTCCCGGCACGATAAACGAGTTCCCGTTTTTCGCCTGGCTCAACGGCGACCTCCACGCCCACATGATGGGCGGATCGTTCCTCCTTCTCGCCGTCGCCGTGGCCTTCGCCTACTGGCAGACGCCGGCCGACCAACTCCGACGGCGACGGCTGCTCGTGTTCGCCGTGCTTCCGGTTCTGGGAGGGTTCCAGATCCCGACCGACACCTGGAGCTTCCCGACGATGTACGGCGTCGCGTGGCTGGCGCTTACCTTCGCGCCCGCGAGGCCATTACCGCTATTGCCGGGCGGGAAACGCATCGAGAATTCGCTCCGGTCGTGGCTCGGCGGCGACAACACGAACGACGCGAGGGCAGGGTGGAAGGAGAGTCCGCTGTCGACCGAACTGTGCCGTACAGGCGGAGCGTTGGTCGTTGCAGGACTTTCCGGGCTCGTCGGCTTCCTCCTGGGAGCGTCGTTTCTGCTCGGCGCAAGCGCCGGGCAGACGGTCGCGATCCTGGAAGCCGCAGATCGGTCTGGCCTGGGCGCGCTGGTGGTCGTTCACGGCGCGTTCCTCGCGGCGTTTCTCGTGTTCCTGTTCGGAAAACTCGGGACAGAGGGTCGAGGATCGCTCGCAGTGGCTGTTGTGTTGGCGGCCGTTGCGGGCGTCCTGTTCGACTTTGCCGCCCTAGTCGTCGTCGGCCCGCTTTTGGTCGGCGGCTGGATCGCGCTCCGCCTGGGACGGGATGTCGGGTTCGAGACAGCGCTGCTCGTGGGTGGAGCCGGGCTCGTCACCATCGTCGAACTCGTGTACGTCGCCGAGGAGGCCGGCCCGGGACGGTTCAACACCGTCTTCAAGACGTACTTCCAGGTGTGGGTGCTGTGGGGCCTCGCCATGGGGCCGGTGCTCGCGGATCTCTTCGAGCCCCCCGGCCGGGACGGGCTCGCCACCTGGTGGCCAAGCCCAGAAACGCGACGGGTCGCTGGCCGGGCGTTCGTCGGGCTGTTGCTCGTGACCACGCTGCCGTACGCCGCGCTCGCGCTGGACGCACATTTCGACCGGCACGACGCGGGCACGCTCGACGCGACGGCGTTCGTCGAACGGGATCACCCAGAAGAGGCTCCCGCGATCGAGTGGCTCGACGACAATGCCCCCACGGAGGCGGCAGCCATCGGACGGGAGGCCACGCTGCTGGAGGCGCCGGGCGCGTACAGTTCACCGACCGGGCTCGCGGAGAACCCCTCAGCACCCGGGATGTACGATTGGAACGCGAATCCGGCCTCGAGTCTGACCGGAATCCCGACCGTCGCCGGGTGGCAACACCAGGTCGGCTACCGCGGCGGCGACGTCTACTGGGAGCGCGCGAACGCGGTCGATCGGGCGTACGCTGGCGACGACGCCGAGCGTATCGCCGTCCTCGAGGAGTACGACGTCACCCACGTGTGGGTCGGTCCCGGGGAACGCGACCGCTACGGCGAGGTGTCCTTCCAACAGTTCGAGGGTGTCGAACTCGCATTCGAAACCGAGACAGTCCGGATCTACCGCGTCGATCCCGACCAACTCAGCGCGTGACGGTAGCGTTTTCCGGCCGGACGCCGTGGCGAGAACTATGATACGGCGGCTGGTGCTCGGCTGCGGGGCGGTCGCCCACACTGTCATCGAGAACGTCCCGAAGGGGCGGGACGCGCTGTACGTCGTCACTGCCGACAGCGGCTGGGCTTCCACGCTCCGCGAGGAGAAAATCCTCGCCCGGGAGGGCGATCCGACCGATCCGTCGACGTTTCCCGACGACGTCGACCTCGTGATCGTCGCCTCCGACCAGTCGAAACGTAACGTCGCCGCCGCCGACGCAGCCAGGGGCGCGTTTCCCGACGCGGAGATCCTCGCGTCGGTCGGCTTCGATCCCGCACCGGAGACGGTGAAACGCCTGGAGCAGGCGGCCGACCAGCTGATCGACCCGACGGAGGCGGTCGCCGGACGCGTTCTCGAGGCCAGCGGCGGCGAGGGAGGACAGCTAATGGCCGACCTCCACACGACGCTGCGAGAACTGTCCGGCCCCCTCGGCGTGTTCGCCCACGACAACCCGGACCCCGACGCGATCGCCAGTGCGATCGGGCTGGCCCGACTCGCAGAGGAGATCGGCGTCCAGGCGGAAGCCTGCTACTTCGGCGAGATCGCCCACCAGGAGAACCGGGCTCTCGTGAACCTGCTGGATCTCCCAATCCGTCAGATCGAGGAGTTCGATCCGTCGACGTACGACGGGATCGCGCTGGTGGATCACTCGCGACCGGGGGTAAACGACAGCCTGCCGCCCGAGATCGCGGTCGATCTGATAGTGGATCACCACCCGATGAGAGAGCCGATACGAGCGCCGTACACCGACATCCGAAGCGGCGTCGGTTCGACGAGCACCCTGCTCGCGGAGTACTTCAACCGGCTGGGGATCGATCCCGGAGAGACGCTCGCGACGGCGCTTTTGTACGGCATCAGGATCGATACACGCGACTTCACTCGCGAGGTTTCTGCCCTCGACTTCGAGGCCGCAGCGTATCTCGTGGACAACGCCGACGTGGCGGCGCTCGAGCGGATCGAATCCCCCGGCGTCTCCGGGGAAACGATGGAGACGGTCGCCCGGGCGATACAGAATCGCGATGTGCGAGACTCCGTATTGAGCTCCTGTGTCGGAGAGATCGGCAATCGGGACGCTCTCTCGCAAGCGGCTGACGCGCTTTTGAACATGAACGGGATCACAGTTACCTTCGTGTATGGTTTCGCCGACGGTGTCGCGTACGGCTCTGCTCGCGCGCGAGGCGCCGACCTCGATCTCGGCGAAGTGCTCCGCGACGCGTTCGCGGAGGTCGGCTCGGCGGGCGGACACGCCGACATGGCGGGCGTACAGGTGCCGCTCGGAATCCTCGGGACCACGGCCGAGGAGGACGTGACCGAACTCACCGAGGTCGTGCGCGAGGTCATCGCCGATCGGTTCTTCGAGGCGGTCGAGGACGCAAGGCAGGTGCCGACCCTGGATTTCGACACCGACGTGACGTTTCCCGAAGACTGAACGGCGGAGGACCGCCCGTCGGATGGAGACCGTCGGTGACTACGCTTTTCCGTTTGCTTGCCGTACGGGAAACCGATGAGCGGCAAGCCGACCGTCAAAGAGTACATGACCCGCGACGTCCAGACGGTGGCACCGGAAGACACCGTCGAAGAGGTCACCCGCCGCGTCGTGGAAAGCGACGGACACAACGGCTTTCCGGTGTGTGTCGGTCGGAGCGTCGAGGGGTTCGTTTCGGCGAGAGACTTGCTTTTTGCCGACGAGGACGCGCCGGTGTTTACGGTGATGAATGAGGATCTCATCGTCGCACATCCGGACATGGCCGTCACCGACGCCGCACGGGTCATTCTTCGGTCAGGGATTCAAAAGCTCCCGGTGGTCGACGACGCGGGTAATCTGGTCGGGATCATTTCGAATACGGATGTCGTCCGGTCACAGATCGAGCGGGCTACCCCCGGGAAGGTCGGCAAGCTCAGGCGCACACTGGAGCAGATTCACGACATCGAGATCGAAGAGGAGCGCCGGGCGGTGAAGCTGGAGTCGTTGATTCCGACACAGGGGCGGGTGTACGGGGACGAACTCGAGGGGAGACAGTACGAACTCGAACGTGGGCTCGCGGAACCGCTCGTGGTGATCGACAACGCTGGCACCCTGTATCTCGCCGACGGCCATCACCGGGTGATGGCCGCCCGACGCCTCGGCATCGAGAAGATGGAGGCGTACGTCATCGACATCGACGAGGAGATCGAACTGGGGATGGCAAAGACGGCCAGCAAGGAGGGGCTCGAGCGGATCGACGACATCGAGGTCGTCGACTACGCCCGCCACCCGCTGGTCGAGGCGACGAAACGGCTGCAGTGACCGTCCGGTTGTGACGGTGGACCGGGAGTACGTCGTGACAAGAGTTAACTCGTTTTAACCCCGTGTGGGAGTAGACACATGCCCATCGATCCGAACTTCGAGCAGAACCTCGAGCAGACCGGCGAAGAACACGGCGTCGCCGTCTGGGGGGAGACGGAGCCGCCGGAGAAACTCGGCATCCGCGGGACCCACGTCGCCGTCGACTTCGACATCTGCCTCGCCGACGGCGCCTGCCTGGAGGACTGCCCGGTCGACGTCTTCGAGTGGGTCGACACCCCAGGCCACCCCGAAAGCGAAATCAAGGCGAACCCGACGAACGAGGACCAGTGTATCGACTGTATGCTCTGTGTCGACGTCTGTCCGGTGGACGCGATCGACGTCGACTCCGGTCGCGCCGGACGGACGTGAGACAGGTTCCGGCGGCCGACGTTGGCGTGTTCCACACAGTGTTTATGGCGTTTCGACCCAAGATGTTCTTGAGGCTCGGTAGCCATGCACACAATAGTACTGACGAAAGGCGTCCCTGATTTCCGAGAAGGGGAGGTGTCCTTCGACGAGGACGGCCACCTCGAACGGGGGAAGACCCCCACGGTGATGAACCCGAACGACAAACACGCCCTGGAGGCGGCGTTACAGACCCGCGTTCGACACGGCGGCCGAGTGAGCCTGATGAGTATGGGGCCTCCCGGATACAAGAGTATCCTCCAGGAGGGTATGCGTGACGTCTACGCCGACGACCTGTATCTCATCTCCGACAGGGAGTTCGCGGCGGCGGACACCTGGGCGACCGCGATCACGCTCGCGACCGCGATCCGGCACCACGGCGAGCCGGACCTGGTGTTTGCGGGATTTAAAACGGCCGACGGGGAGACCGGCCACACCGGCCCACAGACCTGCTGGTGTCTCGACTGGCCGCTCGTCACCCACGTCGTCGCACTCGAGGTCGACGAGGACGACCGGCGGCTCCGCGCGAAACGCCTCGTCGAGGGAGACGTCGAGGAGATCGAAACCGTCGAGGTCCCGATGCCCGCGGTCGTCGTCGCGGATCCGGAGTTTCAACCCACCTACCGGACCGCGACGAATCGACTCCAACACAAGCGTCTCCGCCGGGAGACACAAAAGCGAGCAGAGGAGTACGAGGACCACCTGGAGATGTGGGACCACGAGGAACTGAACCTGGATCCCGACTACGTCGGCCTCGACGGGTCGCCCACGATCGTCGAGAGCGTGGATCCGATTCCGCGGCCGCCCTCCGAACGGGAGGCACTCGCGGTCGACCCCGGGGATCCCGAGGCCATGGGACAGATCCTCGAGGAGATGCAGCCGTTCGCCGCGGGGGGTGACTAAAACGATGACGCTCGACCCAGGCGAGTACGACGTCTCGGAACTCGGCCCCGAACTGGCCGACGTCGACGACGTCGACGAACTCCGTGAGATCCTCGAAGCCGAGAAGTCCGGAAAAGACCGATCGACGGCGAAGACGCTGATAGAGAGCCGCATCGAGAAGTTCGAGGGCGAAGACGAGGAGGGATCAGCGGACGAGGACGGGGACTCCGGCCTCGATCTCGAAGAGATGTCCGCGGCGGACGTGGGCAACGCGGTCAGGAAGATCGACGACGTCGAACGGCTTCGGGAACTGATCGAACGGGAATCGGCCGGAAACGATCGCGACAGCGTCAAACGCCTGATCGAAAACCGGATCGACTCGGTCGCGGGAAGCGAGGGGGAAGAAAGCGACAGACGCCCGCCCGAGGAGAGACACCCAGAACTCGATCACCCGACTGCCGACAAACAGTACGTCAAGGCCCTCGATGCGGGGGTCTATCGGGACATGTGGGTGTACTGCGAGACACAGTCCGGAGAACTGATCGACGTCTCCCTGGAGATGCTCGGGAAGGCACGGGAGCTAATGGACGAGTACAACCGACAGTACGACGCCGACGAGCGGGTCGTCGCCGTACTGATCGGCGACGACGTCGCAGGTCACACCGAAACGTGCGTCGAACACGGCGCCGACGTCGTCGTCTACCACGAGGACGACCGCCTCGAGCGGTTCCAGCACAAACCGTACACGGAGATCTTCTGTGACATGGCCCGGTGGGGAGCCGAGCCGCCGGTGGGCGTCGGCGAGGACCGCACTCCCGGTACCGATCCGGATCCCGCCGACTGGCGCGACTACGACGAGCCGCGGTACACCCTCTTTCCGGCGACCAACAACGGACGGGACCTCTCTGCGCTCGTGCAGGGCGAACTCGACTCCGGCCTCGCGAGCGACTGCTCGGGACTGTACATTACGGACGTGACCATCTCGAACCCAGTAAAAACGGGTGGGTCGGGGAACAACCGCGAGTTCCAGCGGGTACTCCACATGAAGCGTCCCGACTTCTCCGGGTTCGAGTACTCGACGATCCTCTGTCTCGACAACCCGACCCGGGAGTTCCATCCCCAGGGTGCGTCGGTCATCCCGGGGAGCTTCGACGTTCCACAACCGAAGCCAGAGCGGGACGGGGAGGTAATCGAACACGACCTCGGGCTCCAAGACGAGTGGTTCCGGGCCGAAGTGATCGACTTCGATCGGCTGGAAGGCGGGATCGACCTCACGGGGAACGACGTCGTGGTGTGCATGGGCCGGGGGATCAGCGCGGACCCCACCCGCGGGATGGAACTCGCCCTGGATCTGGCCGACAGGTTCGAACGCGCCGACGTGGGAGTAACCCGGGGTATCGTCACCGGCTCGTTCAACTTCGAGGGTCACGTCGAGCAGTACACGAAAGAGGAGCGGCAGATCGGCGAGACCGGACAGGAGATCGAACCGGACCTGTACATAGCCGCCGGCGTCTCGGGCGCCGTCCAGCACAAGGTCGGCTGTGACGAGGCGGGGACGATCGTGGCGATCAACACCGACCCGGACGCCCGGATCCACGACTGGTCGGACTACTTCATCGAGGGTGACCTCTTCGAGGTGTTGCCGCGGTTAATCGAGGGGATCGACACCGGGGAGATCGATCTCGAGGCCGCCGCCGACGGGGGGAAACTCGAATGACTCGAGAATCCTTCGAGGCAGTCGTCGTCGGCTGCGGGCCGGGCGGGGCTGCGGCAGCGGCCACGCTGGCGCGAAACGGGGTCGAAACGCTCGTCCTGGAACGCGGGGTGGATGCGGGCTCGAAGAACGTCTCCGGCGGACTCATCTACGCCGAGGAGTCGTCCCCGTACACGATCGACGACCTGTTTCCCGACTTCCGGGAGGCGGCGACGGAACGCCCGGTGACGGAGTACTACCTCCACAACGTCGCGGGGCGACAGGTCAAGACCTTCGACGTCACAAAATTGCACGAACACGACACCGCGTGGTCGGACGCGGTGCTCCGCCGACGGATGGACTCCTGGCTGGCCGAGCGCGTCCACGAGATGACCGCCGAGACCGGCGGAGGACTGCTCACCGAGGTCAGGGTGAACGGCCTTCTCCGGGAGGGCGGTGAGATAATCGGTGTCACCTGCGACGAACTCGACCCGATCGAGGCGGAACTGATCGTCGCCGCCGACGGCGTCAACTCCGAACTCGCCCGCGACGCCGATCTCATGGACTGGGAGGAACCCGAAGAGTGGTTCCAGGGCGTCAAGGCCGTCGTCGACGTCCCGCCCGAGGAGATCGACGATAGCTTCGATGTCGGACCCGACGAGGGGGCGGCTCACCTGTTTTCCGGTGACCTCTTCGGGGACGCCCGCGGTGGCGGGTTCGTCTACACGAACCGGGACTCGCTTTCCATCGGAACGGTGTTTCACCTCGACAGCATCGTGGAGACGCGAGCCGAGCCCCACGAACTGCTGGACGCGCTGTTGACGCATCCGGCACTCGGCGAGTGGCTCCCCGACGAATACACGGAACGCGAGTACTCGGCAAAACTCGTCCCCGACTCGAAGAAAGTCGCCCACCGGTCGCCCCACCGCGGCCGGCTCGTCCTCGTCGGGGATGCGGCCGGTCAGATGCAGGCGCAAGGCCCCATAATCAAGGGGATGAACCACGCGGTGACGGCTGGCGCGCTCGCAGCCGAGGCGTACGTCGAGGCGCGTTCGCGCGGACACACCGCCGCCGCGGGGGAGCTGTACGAACGGAAGCTGAACGACGAAGGCGTCATGGGCAAGCTCCGCCCCCGGCGCTACGAAATCGTCCGACAGGTCGGCGAGCGGGACGTCCTCGCGGACGCGCTCGATGCCGTGACACGATCGCCGGTCGGTCGGCTGGGTGTGCGAGCGCTCGGCGACCGGCTGGAGCGGCTCTACTCGTCGGCGTTTCTCGCGACGATGGTGCCGGACACCCAAACGCCGTACGTCACGCTCCCGACAGTGATCGCCGAGGAGCTCGGCGCACCCGTCGTGGAGGAAAACGACGTCGAACCGCCCTCCCTCGAGGAGCGGATCGGAGAGCTGACCTACGACACCGACGTGGGCAACCCCCACATCGAGCTGAACGACGACTCCGTCGCCGCCAGCGGCGCGGCGGTGACCGCCTGTCCGGTGAGTGCGAAAGACTTCGGCGGCGGCTGTTACCGCGAAGAGCGCGTACGAACCAACGGCGGCGAGGAGCGCGTCGTGAGTCTCGACACCCAGCCGTGCGTCGAGTGTGGGACCTGCGCAATCGTGGCCGATACCGACTGGGAACATCCCCGCGGAGGGAAGGGCGTTGCGTTCGACGAGGGGTAAAAAACGGGTGAAGGACGGTGACGGTGTGACGTCCGACTTCGAATCCCGGATACTGCGGCTCGCAGCCGAGGCACGAAAACGACGGGAAAACCGGTTCCGTGACGACGGGAACGGCCCCGACGGCGCGGGGCGAACGCCCGAGGAATGTGCGACTGCGGCCGCGCGGGACGGGCTGGGCCCGGTGGTGGCGTTGTACGTCGAGGCCCGGACCGCAACTGAGGGCGTCCGGTTTTCACAGCGGGAGATGGAACTGCTCCACCGGGCGACCAACGACTGGCTTTCGGTGTATGCGGCGTGTTACGGCGTGGACATCGACCCCGACTTCACCGTTCGGGAGGCCGCAGAGCTGCTCGTCGACACCCACGACGTCCGGGAAACCGCGGCGCTTTTGACGAAGGTCCCGAAGTAGCAGTCGGTGTGACCGCAGAGAGCCACCCGTGCCAGCAGTCCCTCTCGCGGTTGGCGGCGGAAACGGTTTATAAACAGACCCTGTGGGTACGGGTATGCCATCGCTTCCGTTCGAAATCCTGCTGGGGATCTATCTGGGCGTCCTCACGGGAGTCATTCCAGCCCTCGTCGCTGGAACACTGGGGTTCGTCTTCCGGTACGTCACCGGAGTGTCGATACCCGGATTCGGTGTCATCGTCCTCGCGCTCGCGATCGCAGGGATAAACGGAGGCCTGCTCGCGTTGAACGACGAGACGATCCGGACCGACGAAAACGCCGTCGCTATCCTGACGGCGATCGTCGTCGTGTTGATGCTCGCGCTGTACGCCCACGCGAAGGGAGACAAACTCGGCGCGAACGTGCCCAGACGGATGTCTCTCAAGGGGTTGAAGGACCGAACCCTGTCGGCGGACGTCGTCGAACTGGTCGGCGGGCGGGGACGGGTCCGGGTGACGGTCGTCGGCGATATCGAGGACCTCGAGGGGTATCCGCCGCTTTCGGCCGACCTTCGCGAGGAGATCAAAGCCAAGGAGTGGACGTTCCCGGCCGACCTCCCCGTCGCGGAGCTGGAGTCGCGGTTCGAAGATCAGCTCCGGACCGAGTTCGACGTGGCGAACTCGGTCGTGTCGATCGACGAGCGGGCGCGGGCGACCGTCGCCGCGGCCCCGCCTGTCGGTGGGCTCTCGAAACGGATCCCTTCCGGAAAGCGGGCAGTGTCGGTGCCGGCACTCGTTCCCACCGGGCTGGTCCGGGGTGAATCCATCCGGATCGTCACGTCGGATCTCACCGTCGAGGGGACACTGTTGAGCGCGTCGTCGGGCACGTCCACCGAAACGAGCACGGTTGAGGCGAAAACCGACGGCGGCGAACCCGAAGAGACCCCTCCGCCGTCACCTGTCGACCGGACAATAGGCGGGGACGGACGGGTGACGGTGGCTATCGACCGGGCGGACGCCGGCACCCTCCTCCGGGCGGAACGGGGGGAGGTCATGGTTCTCTCCAGGGGAACCCGACGGGAGTTCGAACTCACGCAACTGCTGCGTCGAGCCGGAAAGCGCTTCCGTAAAGTCTCCGTGAAAGCGGGCGGGCCGCTGGATGGGAGCACGATCGGCGAGGTGAACGTCAGGGAGGCGTACGACGTCGTCATCCTGGCAGCGAAACACGACGGGTGGGATATCACGCCGCGGGGAGAGACGGCGCTTTCTGCAGGGGACGAACTGTTCGTCGTGGGCACCCGCGATGCGCTCACCGGCTTCGAGGAGGTGGCAGCATGATTCCGATGCCGGCCGCGACGTTTGCGGAACCGAACGTCGCCCTCCTGAACCTGCTCACGTACGCGATCCTCGCCGGCGTCGCCTCCGGGAGCGTGGCGGCGGTCTACCGGTGGTACGTCAACGACGAACTCCCGGAGGGGATCGCCATCATCTTCGGCGTCTCCGTGATCGCGCTGTATCTCAACACCGCCTCCCTCGGATCGTACGTCGCGGGCGAACAGGTCGGGCTGTTCGAGCCAGCGACGGCGTTTTTCAACCTCGTCGCGCTGGGCGTCGCCACTGCCGTCTCGCCGGTAGGTCTCCGCGTTGGCGACGTGATGGGACGAAACGCCGCAGCGATGGCCGGCGGCCGGCAACTCCAGGGGGACGTGTCGGAAGTGGTGCGCAGCGCCGGGCGCGTCACGTCCGTGACGCTTCCACCCGCCGCCGATATCAACGACATCGACTCTTACGATCCCGTTTCCCCAGAGACAAAAGAACGGATGAGCGATGAAACGCTGCTTTTCCCGCGCCGGATCACCGTCGAGGAGTTGAGAGAGCGACTCACTACACGCATCAAGGAAGACTACGGCGTCGGACACGTCGACCTCGAAATCACCTCGGACGGAACCGTCGAGTATCTGGGCGTCGGCTCGCGCGCGGCGGGCATCGGCCCGACCCTCGCACCCGGCACCGCCGCGATCGCGGTTCGGGCGGACCCACCCTACGCAGCGACTCCCGGTGACACGGTGCAGCTGTGGACCGACGAGGAGGGGCCGAAACGCGTGACCACGGCCGAACTCCGGGCGACCGCCGGCGACGTCGCCACCGTCGCGCTCGACGAGTCCGACGCCGAAAATGTCGAACAGACACGCCGGTATCGGCTGGTCACGCTTCCCGCAGAGCCGCAGGCGGACCGGGAGTTCGCCTCGCTGTTGCGCAACGCCGACGAGACGATGAGTGTGGCGACGGTTGCACCAGAAAGCGGATGGGTCGGCGCGCCGATCGACCACCTGGGCCCGACAGTCGCCGCCGTTCGGCCCCGCGACGGATCGATCACGGCGATCCCGCCCCGCAGCTACGCCCTCGCGGCGGGCGACGAACTGTACCTCGTCGGGCGGCCCGACAGCCTCAGGCGGGCGGAGCGACGAGTCCGGGGGGAGACGGAACCGGAACAGACGGGTGCGCAATCCTCTTTGTCCGGCGGCAGTGACTGATCCGTATGGAATGGAAACTGTTCGCCGACCTCGCCGAGGTCGCCGGCGAGGACACCGTCGAGATCGACACCCCTGGCGACACCGTAGACGACGCGCTCGCGGCGCTGCTAGAACGACATCCCGCACTCGAAGGGCGAATCCTCGACGAGGACGGCGAGTTACAGGATCACATTAACGTCCTCCACAACGGAGAATCCGTCCACTCCGGCGACGGTCTGGAAACTCAACTCGAGGCGGGCGACGAACTCGCGCTGTTCCCGCCCGTCAGCGGCGGCGAAAGGTGAAATCCCCGTTCCACCCATCGACACGGTGAAGTGCCGTCGCCGGAAGAACGCGGTATGGACGGCGACACACTCATCAACGCACTGATCGGCGCAGTCGTCACCATCGTCACCTCGTTCGTTCCGTTCTCTCCGATCCTCGGCGGCGGCGTCGCGGCGTGGCTCGAGAAGGGCGACCGAACCGAGGGTGCGAAAGTCGGCGCGGTGTCGGGTGCCCTCATCTCCCTTCTGTTGCTTCCGCTGTTGTTCTTCGGGATCGTGTTGGCGCCGTTGGACTTCGGGTTCACGTTCGTGATCATGCTGTTCGTCGTGATGTTCGGGGCCGCGTACCTGATCGGATTCGGCGCCCTCGGCGGCTACCTCGGCGCGTACATCCGCGAAGAACACGAGGGGTCAGACACGGGGTCGACCGGAACCCAGGCGACGCTTGACTCTCAGTTCGACGGCGACGAGCGGTCGTAGTCGGCGTCGCCGCCGATCGCCACCGCGAGCTTCTCGGCGACGCTGCCGGCGACGTCCGTTTTCGTCCCCGACCGTTCTACCACCTCGTCATCGACGAGGAGCACGCGGGTCTCCTCTTTGCCCATCACGTCGGCGTCGTTGGCGACGACGAACGACAGGCCGACCCGGTCGCGGATCCGGCGGGCCTCGCGTACCATCTCCTCGTTGTCGCCGCCGGTTTCGGCCTTGAATCCGACGATCGGCAGCGCCGAGTACCGATCCCGGACGCTGTCGATGAGCTTCGGCGTGGGTTCGAGGTCGACACTCAGCGGCGAGCCGGAGCGGATCTTCTCGGCGACGGCGTCGGCGGTAAAATCCGAAATCGCCGCCGCCGAGACGAGCGCGTCGGCGGTGCGACACGCCTCGACGGTCGCCTCGATCATCTCGGCTGCAGTCTCGATTTCGACGACGTCGGCGTAACCGACCTCGGGGCCGTCCTGGATCAGCGTCACGTCGGCGCCCCGAACGTGACACGCCCGCGCGACCGCCCGCCCCGTCTTTCCGGAGGCCCGATTGGTGATGATCCGGATGGGGTCCAGTTGTTCTTTGGTCGCACCCGCAGTGACGACGACGTGTTTCCCCGCGAGCGTCTGTGGCGTCGTCGCCCGCGCGATCGCAGTAACGATCTCCGATTCCTGTGCGATCTTGGCTTTCCCTTCCTCGAGTCGTGGTTTCACGATCGACACGCCCCACGACTGCAGGCGCTGGAGCGAGGCGGCCACGCCGGGGTGGTCGTACATGGGTTCGTGCATCGCCGGCACCGCGACGACCGGTACCCCCGACCCCAGCGCCGACGTCGCACACGTCGTCACTGGCGTGTCGTCGATCGCGGCCGCGATCTTGCCGGCGGTGTTTGCGGTCATCGGCGCGACGAGCAGGACGTCCGCCCAGCCGTCGCGGCCACACAGTCGAACGTGCTCTACCTCGCCCGTGATCTCGGTGACCACGTCGTTTTCGGTGGCGAACTCGACCGCCCACGGGTGGATGATGTTCCGGGCAGCGGGAGTCACCACCGCCCTGACTTGTGCCCCCTGCCGGCGGAGTTCGTGTGCGAGTTCGACCACTTTGACAGCGGCGATGCTTCCGGTGACGCCCAGCGCGACGTTGACCCCATCGAGCATTCGTGCGGAACTCCTCGGCGGAACTACGTAAAGAAATCGACGGCGCAGTCGCTACGTGGTCGGTACTATCGCGGTTTCGCGAGAAACGTTAGTCCGCGGTTGCGGTCAGCGTTTCGGCCTCGGAGTCGACTTCCGTCTCCTCCATCGGTGCGGTGATCCCGTCCGCCAGGGCGAAAACCGCCTCCTTGTGGTCCGTTTTCGATCGGTGGATCGATGTCGGCTTGACGCCGAGCGATTCGTACTCGTCGAGTTCGGTCTCCTCGTTCCATGCCTCACACTGCTTGCGTACCTCCGCGAGCAGGCCGTGAAGGTGAATGAGTTCCTGCTTCTTCATGAGCAATCAGTCATAGCGACTGGAGGGTTAAATTACTGTCCTGAGAGTCGTTAACACGGACTCCGGTTTTCGGGGGGTATTTCCCGCAAAATTTGGCGGTTCGGCGGTTGTGGGTCGTCAAGACTTTACTGGTTCCGGCAGTATACATCGCATATGGAGTACGACGAACAACTGGATCGCGCACTCGAACGAACGCCGAACATCGAGGACGCGAGCGACCGCTTCGAAGTACCGACTCCGGAAGTCCGGGAAGAGGGCCACGTCACGGTGTTCGAAAACTTCCAGGACGTCGTCGACACGCTCGGACGAGAGGAGTCACACGTCCTGAAAGCGTTGCAGTCCGAACTGGGCACGAGCGCCCACATCGACGAGAGCGGCCGCGCCCGCCTGACCGGGGATTTCAGACAGCGCCGGGTCGAGGAAGCCGTCGAGTCGTACACCGAGTCGTACGTGCTGTGTCCCGAATGTGGACTCCCGGACACGCAGATCGAACGCGAACAGGGAGCCCAACTGCTCCAATGTGACGCCTGCGGAGCGCTCTCGCCGACCGGAGAGTGAGAGAAGAGAACAACCGGACGCTACTGGAACTGTTTTACGGCCTCGAGATCCCGTTCGGTCCGCATGAACTCCGAGAGACGGCGGGTCGCGTGACAGGACGGACACGAGAAGTTTTCACGCAGGTTCGGAAGGTCCATCGGGGCTTCCTGCCAGTCCTTCGAGCACTCCGGACAGACGAGTCGGACAAACGCTTCGACCATGATAGACCTGTTAGGATAGCCCCCGCATAAAAGCTGCGCGAAAATATAAACTAGGAAACAGGAACGAGAACGACGGACGGCCCAAGAGACGGGGGATCGATCAGTCGTACAGACCGTCCGGGTCCGCCTCCAGGAGCTCCTTGTACCGGTTGCGGATCGTCACCTCCGAGATGTCGGCGACGTCGCCGACCTGGCTCTGGGTCACCTTCTCGTTGGTGAGAAGCGCCGCAGCGTACACCCCGGCGGCTGCGAGCCCGACCGGCGACTTCCCGCTGGTGAGCCCCTGGTCTTTCGCGTTCCGGAGCAGTTCCCGCGCCCGGCGCTCCGTCTCGTCGCTCAGGCCGAGCTGCGAGACGAACCGGGGGACGTAGCTCTCGGGATCTGCGGGTTGGACCTCGAGTTTCAGTTCCCGGACGACGTAGCGGTACGTCCGGGTGAGCTCCATCTTCTCGACCCGCGAGACGACGGTGAACTCGTCGAGGCTGCGAGGGGTACCGGCCTGGCGTGCGGCCGCATACAGCGCGGCGGTGGCGACGCCCTCGATCGAGCGGCCGGGCAGGAGGTCTTCATCGAGCGCACGGCGGTAGATGACCGAGGCGGTCTCGCGGACGTTCTCGGGCAGCCCCAGCGCCGAGGCCATGCGGTCGATCTCGCCGAGCGCCTGCTTGAGGTTGCGCTCCTTCGAGTCGCGAGTGCGGAACCGTTCGTTCCACGTCCGGAGCCGCTGCATCTGGCGGCGCTGGCGGCTCGAAAGCGCCCGACCGTAGGCGTCCTTGTCCTGCCAGCCGATGTTCGTCGACAGCCCCTTGTCGTGCATCATCTTCGTCGTCGGCGCGCCGACCCGCGACTTGCTGTCGCGTTCGGCGCTGTCGAAGGCGCGCCACTCGGGACCGCGGTCGATCTCGTCGGTCTCGACGACCAGCCCGCAGTCGGTACAGACTGTCTCGCCGTGTTCGGTGTCCGTCTCGAGACGTCCGTCACACTCCGGACAGGTCTGTACCCGTCGACGTTCGTCACTCTGTTCCTGTTCTCGACCGACGCGGTCCGATCGCTCCCGCTCGTCGGCGTCGGCGTACTGCTTGATGGTTGTGTCTGTTTCGCTCATGGATGTCTCTTGGACGACGCCCTGGTGAAATAACAGAACCTGCGCGAACGTCCTTACACTTAGTTACCCTTGGAAGAACTTAAACCCATTGTATTCTGATTATTCATTATATAACTGTTTTAACCCAGTATAGGCGCTGATTTCTCGGTTTTAGGTTCCGAGCCATGATCTAGTGGTAGCTTATGAATGTACTGGTGAACTGTTTATCGTATACTTATAAATCATTACAGTACTCGTTCGCGGATACTCAGTTCGACTAGAACGATCTGGGCCAGACACGAGAGGATCGACTGCTGACCGTTAACGGAGCGAATCTCCCGAAAACACTTATCACGTCGACGTGTTTTCCCAGGCGATGTCGGCACTGGGTCGGCTGTGGGCGCTGCGAAACGAACAGCCCGCGTTCGTCAGCCTTGCGGTTCTGGTGATGGGGGCGATCGCGGTGTATCCGCTGGTCGACGTGGTGCTCCGGAGCGCAGAGATTTCGACGGCGTTTCGGTACTACGACTTCGGAGCGTATCGGATCGCCATCGCGGACTGGCAGGCCGGCGATCCCATATACGAACCCAACGAAGAGGGTGGCTTTCACGGAAACTATCTGTACCCGCCGATCGCGCTCCCCGTCTTTGCGGCGTTTCTCGCAGCCTTCGAGAACCCGGGTGCCGCATGGGGCGTCTTCTCGGTGCTCGCGTTGTGGGTGAGCCTCCAGATCGCGATACGGGAGTTCGGGCTTTCGGTACACCCCCTCGAGCGCCTCCTGCTTTTGTGGCTGCTCGTGGGGTTCCAGCCGATACTGTTCGGCTTCAAGATGGGCCAGGTGTCGACGTTTCTCGCGGCGCTTTTGACGCTCGCGCTGGTCGGGCTGATTCGTGACCTGAAGGGCCACGGTCGATCGGCGGCGATCGTCAGCGGCGTGTTCACGACGCTGGGCAGCGCCGTCAAACTCATCTACGCGCCGTCGGGCGCACACCTCCTCCGGAGTCGCCGGCGGTTCGCCGGCGCGATGGCGGCGCTTTTCGCCCTCGTCGGGCTGTCGCTGTTGCTGTTCGATCCAGCGACCCACCGGGGCTACCTCGACGTGTTGCTCTGGGGGAAAGACTGGGGCACCGGCTCCCGTTCCCCGCACCTGTGGACGCCTGCGTACTTCAGGCCGTTGCTCGCGATCGAACCGGTCGCCCTCGGCGTCCGTGCGCTTCTGGTACTGTCGACGATCTGGCTCGCGATCGGCGCCGACGGGCCGGAGGCAGACCTCCCGACGTTCGCGCTCGGGATCGCGATCGTTCCGCTCGCCGCACCCCGTGCGTACACGTTCGACCTGACGATCCTCCTGCCGGCGGTGGTGGTGTTGCTCGCGCTGGAACTGGACCGAAACGTCGGCCGTCCGGAGATACCGCTCCTGGGACTCCTGTTTCTCCACGTCCACGCGTACGGGCTCGTTACGTTCGGACAAATTTCCGAGAGCATCCTGGCTTCGAACGCGTTGCGTCCTCTGTTGCCTGTCTTACAGCCGGGACTGTGGGGGGCGGTTCTCCTCGTCGGACTCGCGTTCGTCCGCGTCGCCGAGCACACAGCGGTCCCACAACACGCTCGACGGATCACGTCATTCAATAGCGGCGGCGACTGATCCGACCGCATGGACACAGCGCGTACGCTCTCGACGCTCGGCGCTCTCGCCTGTCTGCTCGTGATCCTCGTGCTCGGCGTTCCCGCACTGGTGATCGAGGCCCCCGATCACCTGCTCACGGACTACTACACGGCGGGGCCGACGGGCGCTGTCGGCATCGGGTTCTTCGCCGCGATCGGCGTTGTCGTCTTCCTCTCGGGGGAACGCGGGCGGGCTGACCCACCGCTCGTGGCGGGGCTTTCGGTCGTGCTCGGGGTGGCGCTGGTCGCCCTCGCCGGTGTGTGGCACCTCTCGCTCGACGAGACCCTCGTGTACTCGTTCCCAGCCGAGTACGACTGGATCCAGCATCACGGAGCCGTCGTGCTGGCGCTCACGGTCCTGGTACTCGGAGCTGCTGCAGGATACGCCCGGGAGTACGTCTGAGTGTCGGACGCAGGTACTGCTATCGGGACCGCTCCTCGACGCTCACACCTCGACGCTCACACCTCGACGCTCACACCTCGACGCTCACACCGCAACGCTCACACCTCGACTGCCCACGCCGTGTACGAGTCGTCTCGACCATACACCTCCCGAAACGCCCGGTCCATGAACTCCGCGAGCCGGTTCGCGTCCGAACGTGCACTGATCCGAACGTTCGTCCCGTCGACGTTCTCCGGGCTTTCGAGTTGGTCGATCCTGAACTCCGGATAGTCGTCGAGCATCGACTGTAGCCGCTCTAGTTCGGCGTCAGTACAGTCCATGTTGAGGGTGTGTTCCGACAGCTGTATCCACGGGGCGATCTCCTCGTCGTCGGCTTTCGACGTCTCGACCGTGAGAAACGGGCTGGCTCGCTTTCGGTGAGCGACGACGGCGTCGGCGAACAGTTTCCGTCGTTCCGTCGGCGTGTCGGCGCTAAAGCGGGTCATGCCACCACGTTGGTGCGGGGGGTGAAAAGTCGTTACCTCCGGAAGTCGACATCTCCGGAGGAGTATCTACAAGGCTTTAACCGTGGGCTCGAACGGTACACACGAAATGAGTCATCGCGTGCTGTTGCTCGGTGCCCCCGGCGCCGGCAAAGGAACCCAGAGCAAGCGACTAGCAGCCGAGTACGATCTCGAACACATCACGACCGGCGACGCGCTCCGGGCGAACAAGGACATGGAGACGGAGCATGGAACCCCCCGGGAGTACATGGAAGCCGGGGAACTCGTTCCGGATCCGGTTGTAAACGAGATCGTCGAGGCCGCGATTTCGGAGGCGGACGGCTTCGTTCTCGACGGCTATCCCCGAAACCTCTCGCAGGCGGAGTACCTCTCGGAAATCACGGAGCTGGACGTCGTCGCGTATCTCGACGTGAGCGATGAGGAGCTCGTCCGTCGGCTGACCGGCCGGCGCGTGGACCCCGAGACGGGCGACATCTACCACGTGGAGTTCGACATGCCCGACGACGAGGCCGTCCGCGAGCGACTCGAACAGCGCGACGACGACACCGAAGACGTCGTCACGGAGCGACTTCGCGTCTACGAGGAGAACACCGAACCCGTGATCGAGTTCTACCGCGACCAGGGCGAACTCGTCGAGGTCGACGGCGAGGCCTCGCCCGACAAAGTCTTCGAGCGGCTCAGCGAACTCCTCGAGTGAGTCGGGACGGGAGTGAGCGGAGAACCAGCCTCGAGTAAACAGGTTCTTAACTCCGCTTTTCCTACGGAGGCACAATGAGTCGTATCGAACGGAGGGTCCGCAAGCTCGTCACCGACGACGAGATGCGCGACGCCGTCGAGATCGTCCTCGAGCGCGCCGAGGATGGGGAACTAAAGTGGATCGACGTCCGCGAGGACCTCACCAGCGGTCAGTGGGGTCGCCTCATCGAACAGGAGATCCTGGTCGACGGGGAGGAAGGGTTCGAACTCGCCGATCAGGAGGCGACCCGAGACGGCCTCGAAGAGGAGGACAGCGACTACACGTCGGGAAGTGACGTCGACGTCCCGGACACGACCTCCTGGACGCAGTACGATAAAGGCGCCCTCGTGGCGACGCTTCTGTTCTTCGTCGGCTACACGTGGGGGCCCATCCGCGATCTGATCGGCAACGCCGTCCACCTGCTTCTCGGCCCGATCAACAACGTCTTGCCGTTCTACGCGGTGATCATGGTGATCGCACTAGCGACCGGGCTGTACTCGACCCTGCTGCGGGCGGCGCTCATGGACATGGACAAGATGTCCAAATACCAAGAACGGATGAAGGACATCCAGGATCGCCGCAAAGAGGCCAAGGAGGCCGGCGACGACGAGGCGCTCGATGCCATCCAGGAGGAGCAGATGGAAGCCATGTCCGATCAGTTGGGGATGTTCAAAGAGCAGTTCCGGCCGATGGTGTGGATCATGTTCTTCACCATCCCGGCGTTCCTGTGGATGTACTGGATGGTCGGCTTCCGCGGCAGCGACGCCCACGGCACGTTCGATGCCATCGTCATCCCGATCGCCGGCACCGTCGAGTGGACGACCGGCATCATCGGCCCGATCCAGATCTGGATCATCTGGTATTTCCTGTGCTCGATGGCGTTCACCCAGATCATTCAAAAGAGCCTCAACATCCAGATGTCCCCCTCGACCTCGTGATCGCGCGGGTGCCCCTCGTGACCGCGCGGGTGCCCCTCGTGACCGCGAGGATCCCGTGTCATGCTTTCCACGGTGCTCGGGTCGCGTCCTAACTCACCGCCATACGAACCCTTTTTAATTAACCGTCCCACTACCCAACACCCATGCAAGACATTCTCGTGGGACGATTGATGTCATCGCCCGTTCGAACGGTTTCTCCGGACACCCTCGTCGAGGACGCAGCGAACGTGATGCTCGAGGAAGGAATCGGCTCCGTCGTGGTCGCAGACGAAGACAACCAGCTGTGTGGAATCCTCACATCGACCGACTTCGTCCAGATCGTTGCCGAACGTAAGCCGAAGGACCAGACGCCCGTAGAGCGGTACATGACGACAGACGTGGTAACGGCGGGCGCACAGGATCCGGTCGTCGAGGCCGCAGAAACGATGATCGAAAACGACATCCACCATCTCCCGGTCGTGAGTGATGTCGACGGCGTCATCGGCATCGTCACGACGACTGATCTCGCCGCGTACGTCTCGAAGCTCGAACCCGCGACCGCGTGACCGACCACGACGGTCGCAGTCAGCCGTCACCGAACGGGTGCGCTTATAGGTTCCCGTCCCGGTAGTTGTGGTATGTACGACGCCGTCCTGTTCGACAAGGACGGGGTGTTGGTCGGTCGGACCCGTTACGACGCCCTCGTCGAGGCCGCCTGGCGAACGTTCGACGAGCTCGGCATCCCGGACCCTTCGTCCGAACACGTCGAATCGGTGATCGTCGACGTCGACCCCGAGGACGTCCGTTCCGTCTGTTCGATATACGATCTGGATCCGGAGACGTTCTGGTACACCCGGGACGCGATCGCAAGCGAGATTCAGCAGGGAGAGGCCACCGCCGGCCGGAAAACGCCATACGAGGACGTCCGCGTCCTGCCGGAGTTCGACGTTCCGCTCGGGGTCGTCTCCTCGAATCAGCAGGCGACCGTCGAGTTCGTCCTGGATCACTTCGGGCTCGACGGCCACTTCCGGACGCTGTACGGCCGAGAACCCACCGTAGAGAGTCTCCGGCTCAAGAAGCCGAACACCCACTACCTCGAACGCGCACTCGCGGACCTCGGGGCCGAAACCGCACTCTTCATCGGCGACAACGAGTCGGACGTCGCCGCAGCCGACAACGCCGGCATCGACTCGGCGTTCATCCGCCGGCCACACCGCCGCGATTACGAACTCGACAGGGATCCGACGTACGTCGTCGACGACCTCCACGATCTCGTGAGCCTCACCCGCCGGGGCCCCCGATACGGCAGTCCGTGATTCGGAACGCGAGCCAGAAATCGAGGAACTCCTTTTCCCCGTTCGTCCCCAAGACGGAACGATGACCGACGCCGAACGAGGCCCCAGTGACGGACCCGACCAGCTCCCCGAATCAGAATCCGAATGGCGCGAACGGCTCGAGGAAGAGTCGTACCGGATCCTCCGGGAACGGGGCACTGAAGCCCGGTTTAGCGGCGACCACGTCGACCGCGACGAGGAGGGCCTCTACCGGTGTACGGGCTGTGGCATCGTCCTGTTCGACGCGGAGACCAAGTACGACTCGGGCTGTGGCTGGCCCAGTTTTTACGCCGCCGAAGCGGAGAACATCGAAACCGAACCCGACACCAGACACGGGATGTCCAGGATCGAAGTGAAATGCAGCCGGTGTGACGGCCACCTCGGGCACGTCTTCGATGACGGCCCCGATCCGACCGGAAAGCGGTTCTGTATCAACTCCGTGGCTCTCGAATTCGATCCGGCCGAGTGATCGGACGACGACTGCGGTTTTTCACAGGACAAGTAGTATCAACTGATACAGCAGCCCGATGGCAAAGCCTGCGATCAGCAGGATCGTGGCGACGACGACGACCGGCGAGAGCATCCCTTCGTCGTCGAGGATGAGTTCTTCCATACCGAATCCACCGCGAGCAACGGCAAACGCTTTTCGGCTGACGATCGAACGTCGAAACATGATCCGACGAACGCGCGGTGGTCCGTGGTGACTGTCCCGACCCTCGCGGTGTTGTCCTGCGGCGGTACGATCGCGGCCGAACCCGACGACGGCGGAGCGGCACCCGCAAAATCCGGCGATCAGCTGCTCGAGGCGGTTCCGGCGCTCGAGGGGCGTGCCCACTTCGAGATTCACGAGGTGTGTTCCAGACCGGGATTCGACATGCGATGGCGGGACGTACTCGCAGCCGCCGAACTGGCCGAAGACGTCCGGTCGGAGGTCGACGGAATCGTCGTTACCCACGGGACGGATACCCTCGCAGACACCGCATACGCGCTGGAGCTGCTCGGAGACCTGTCGGTTCCGGTCGTGGTCACCGGCGCCCAGCGCCGGCTGGACGAGCCCTCCTCGGACGCGCCAGCGAACCTGATCGCTGCGGTCCGGACGGCAACCGACGACCGGTTCGCTGCGGGCGTTCACGTCGCGTTCGATCAGGAGATACACGCCGCACGCGACGTCGTCAAAGCCCACACCAGCGCCCTGGACACGTTCCGGTCGCCCGGGAAGGGACCGGTCGCGACGCTGACCCGGGGCGACGTCCGGATTCACCGCACCCCCCAGCGACGGGTGAGCGTCTCAGCTCTGGGACGGGTGGACTCAGCGGAGATTCCCCCGGTTCCGATCGTCCACTCCGGCACCGGTGTCGGCGCCGAGGAGATCCATCGATTGGTTCGGGCGGATGGCACAAGCGAGGACGAGTACCCCCTCGGCGGCGTCGTGATCGAGGGAACCGGCCTCGGAAACGTGACGGGAGAACTCGGTGAGGCGATCGCGTCGATCGCAGAGGAACTCCCAGTCGTCGTCGGCTCCCGGTGTTGCGCCGGGACGACCGAGCCTGTGTACGGAACCCCCGGCGGCGCAGTGACGCTGTCGGAGGCAGGGGTCGCGTTCGCCGGGGATCTCTCGACGGCGAAAGCGCGAGTAACGCTTGCGCTCGGGCTCGCGTCAGGCGTCGACGTGGAGACGCTGTTCCCGGATGGAAAAGCGCCCGATACGGAGTGAAAAACGACCTCTGCGTCAGTCGAACTTCCCCGGTCTCGACGCCCACTACAGCCGGACTGGGACGTCCCGCTCGTCGAGATACTCCTTTATTTCCCGAATCGTATACTCGCCGAAGTGGAAGATCGACGCGGCCAGCGCCGCGTCGGCGCCGGCGTCGGTGAACACCTCGTACATGTCCTCCGGGCCGCCACAGCCGGAAGAGGCGATCACTGGCGTGGAGACGGCGTCACACACCGCCGACGTGAGGGGAACGTCGTAGCCATCCTTCGTGCCATCGGCGTCGATCGAGTTGACGAACAGCTCCCCCGCGCCCCGGGATTCGGCCTCACGGGCCCACTCGATCACGTCGATCCCGGTCCCCTCGCGTCCGCCCTTCTTGGTACACTCGAACCAGCAGGACTCGCCGTCGACCTCGACGTAGTGTTCGCCCTCCTCGTCGTACCGCCGTCGGGCGTCGACGGAGATGACGATACACTGGCTGCCGAAGGCAGCCGCGCCCTCGTTTATTAGCTCCGGGCGTTCGAGGGCACCGGTCGTGATAGACACTTTGTCCGCCCCCGCACGGAGCGTCTCTTTGATGTCGGCCTTCGTCCTGATGCCGCCGCCCACGGTGAGCGGGATGAAACACTCGTCTGCGACCGCCGAAACCGTGTCCAGCATCGTCTCGCGCCCCTCGGCGCTCGCGGTGATGTCCAGAAAGACGAACTCGTCTGCGCCCGCGTCGTTGTACGCCTTCGCCATCTCGACGGGGTCGCCGGTGTACTGCAGGTCTTCGAAGTGAACGCCGGTGTACACCGCCGCGTTGCCGTCCTCGTCGAGATCGACGTCGATACAGGGAATGATGCGCTTCGTAAGTGCCATTCGGTACCTCACCATCTCGGCGGGAGAGACTTAAAAGCGAGCGGATCCCTGGCGATCGCTCACTCTGGCGATCGCTCACTCCGGCGATCGCTCACTCTGGCGATCGCTCACTCCGGCGATCGCTCACTCCGGCGATCGCTCAATCGAGCGAGAGCTCGGCGTGCCAGCGGTCCGCCCCGTGTTCTCGCTTTACCGTGTCCATCTTCTCGAGTAGTTTCACCGCGAGGCTCGCCGTCTCGGCCGCCCTCGACTCGCCCTCGGTGCGGAACTCCCCGGTGATCCGGTTGGCGTAGACGGCACAGACCGCACCCGCGCGCAACCCGTAGATGTTCGCGAGCGTGAGGATCGCGCTTGCCTCCATTTCGATGTTTTTCACGTTCGCCTCGCGGAGTTCCTCGACGAGCGCCTCGCTTCCCGCCGCGCGGAAGCCGTCGACCCCGGGGCGGCCCTGGCCGGCGTAAAAGGAGTCTGCACTCATCGTGGTCCCCACGTGGTAGTCGTACCCCAACCGCTCTGCGGCGGCAACGAGCGCGGAGACGACCTCCTGATCGGCGACTGCCGGGTAATCCTCCCGGACGTACTCGTCGCTCGTGCCCTCCTGGCGGACTGCGCCCGAGGTGATCACGAGATCTCCGACGTCCATATCCTCCTGAATTGCCCCACACGAGCCGACCCTGATGAACGTGTCAGCGCCGACGCGGGCGAGTTCCTCGAGCGCGATCGCTGCCGACGGGGAGCCGATTCCCGTCGACGTCACCGAGATCTGCGCTCCCTCGTAGGTCCCCGTTGCCGTGCGGTACTCGCGGTGGGAGGCGACCTCCCGGCTGTCGTCCCAAAGCGCCGTGATCTTGTCGACGCGCTCGGGGTTCCCCGGGAGTAGCACCGCATCTGCGACGTCTTCTGGGCCGACTTCGAGATGGTACTGCAGATCGTCGTTCGGGTCCTCGGACGTGGGCATACCGACGGAGTTCGTCCGTCCGCGAGTTAGTTCCTTCGCGTCGTGTTCCCTCCAGTTCCCCTCGCCTACTCCATTCACCACGCAGTTTAACTCTCGCCGGGTCATCCGAGAAGGTATGAATCCCGAAGAATCGGAAACTCCGAAGACGGGATCCCGGACGCTGGAGACACTGCAGCCCGGATCCGACTGGGATCCGAGCGCCCACCCCGACGTCGTCGAGACGCTTTCTGCCGAAGGGCTCGCGTTCAAGGTGTGGGGCGGTGACTGGTGTGGCGACTGTCGAGACCAGCTCCCGGCGCTCGGGACCGCACTCGAGGCCGCCGGCGTTCCGAGCGAACGGATCGAACAGTATCCGGTCGAAAAGACCGACGACGGGGAAAAGACGGGCCCGCAAATGAAAGCGTACGGCGTCGAACGGATTCCGACTGTCGTCGTCGAACGCGACGGGACGGAGCTGGCCCGGTTCGTCGAAAGCGGCGAGAAACCGATCCCCGAGGCGCTGTCGGCGCAACTCGCCGACGAGATCAGCGGACGACCGTAACCGGAACGTCGGCCTCGTCGACGACACCTTTGGCGACGCTTCCGACTATCTTCTCGCGCTTGCTGGAGAGCCCGCGGTGACCGGTGAAGATCGCGTCCGCGCCGATCTCCGCGGCGTAATCGGCGATGGCGTGGGCGGGTCGCCCGGTGAGAAGCTGCGTCGAGACCTGCAGTTCACCCTCGGAGGGGCCCACGGCCTCCCGCGCGATCGACCTGGCCCTTTCGAGAACCGCTTCCCCGGTTTCCGTCTCTTCCAGTTCGTCCTCGAGAACCGCCTCCCCATCGACCGATCGGGTTCGCGAGGTCAGCACGTGAACGATCTCCAGCTGTGCGTCGAATGCCGCTGCCCGGGTCGCCGCGTACGCAACCGCGTCGTCGCCCTGAGAGGACCCGTCTGTCGCAACGAGATATCGCATACCTGTAACTCGGAGGCGAACCGGCAAAACCTTTGTCCGTTTCCGAAAATCAGTCGCCCCGAACGAGGTTGCGCTCCTCGCGGGCACCGTGTTCCGCACGGAACAGCTCGGTGACGAGTTTGGACTCGACCGCCCCGAGCCGCTGAGAGACTGCAGAACGGGAGACGTCCAGTTCCTCGGCGAGGTCAGCGAGATCCGCCCGGCGCGGCGTCTCGTAGTAGCCACATTCGATCGCCGTCCGGACCGCCTCGCGCTGCTTTTCGGTGATTCCGTTGGCCTCGAGTTCGAGGACGTTCTCCTGACCCTCAGAGGAAGACCGGGTGAGCCTGTCGAGCTGGACAGCCGCGCCGACTTCGCGCAGTTCCGAGACGATCTCCGTCAGCTCCTCCCGGTCGGGGAGGATGAGCGAAACGACGAGTTCCGCGCCGTCGAAAGATTCGATGGAAGGCAGACAGTCGTATCGCCTAAACACCGGGCAGATACACCGATCGTTGACGTCACCGGCGACGAACTGGCGCGTCGAACCGCTGGAGACCTGAATCTCTGCGCGGCACTCGCAGTTCGCGCAGTCGGCGTCCCAGCAGACGAGATCGTGGGTCACCTCGTCGCTTTCCTCGCCGATCTGAGCGACGAAACAGCCGGCCTCTGGGTGTGGTTCCACACGGAGAACCGCGCGAAGATGCCCGGTCGTCTCTGGAGCAGTGCGTTGGATACTCATTTGAATATACCTTACAGGTCCACCCTTTCAATAGTTGCAGTAGATTCCCGCAGACTTAGAATACTGTCTCCTGTTGACGTACAACTCGTGACAGCAAAATATGCCGCAAACGGTCGGAGTCTCCCTACCTATCGGTTCCGTGATCGAGAGGCATACTCTGGAACACCGCCTGAACGAGTTTCCGTTCTGCCCCGTTGAGTCGCTGCGAAACGGCGGATTTCGAAACTCCGAGTTCGTTGGCGAGTTCCTCGAGCGACGTCCCGCGCGGTTTCTGATAGTAGTCCTTGGCGAAGGCGAGTTCGAGGGTTTCCCACTGTGTTTGTGTAAGCATCCCAATATCGACGTGCACGGGACAGGTGTCGGAGCTGCTCGGATCGATCACCCCGACGTTCTGGATATCGAGGTCGTTCTTCTGTCCGCAGTTGAGGATGGTGATCACGTCCGCCGGTTCGGGAACCGAAAACGAGATCAATACGCGGCCGTCTTCGGTAAACTCCCGTCCGAGTATCTCCCCTTCTGGAGCGGTTTCGTCCCTTTTTTCGACGACGTCCGCTTCACCAGTGACGTTCCCGGACATGGTCACTCACCTCGCCCGGGACGAAGCGCACTCGGAGGTCCCGTGTCGCTTGCGGTCACCCGTACGGTCACGCCGTGATATCGGATGGGTTGAGGGGAAAGCACTGGTACTCACTCGCTTGTAGATATCACCTCCCGCCTCCTGTCAGTACTTCTCAATATTGGAGCGATTTATTAGTAGTCCCGGAAATTCCGGAACTATCCCTCGATTTTCGGTCTCGCCAGGCCGGTTTTTAAAAACACCTGTATAATTGACAGAGATGCCAAACTCTATGAGCGTTCGTCGTCGTAGGATAGCTATGGATCGGAAACATTCGGAGTACTCTCGATCCGAGCAGTGCTCTGGAGATGGATGTGAAAACGCCGGACCGTGCGACCGTCGACCGTCGGAGACTCGACGACGGAACCTGCTGGGTGTGGTCGCCACCGGCGGTTCGATCGCGCTTGCGGGCTGTGTCGGGCTGTTTCCCGAACCCGAAGGTCAGACTGTCCCCGAACCTGACGACGATGAGCGGGAGAACGACGACGCGGATCCCGGTCCGTTCGACATCGAATATCTGGTACAGGAGGCGTCGATCGAAGTGGCGCGGGACGAGAACCTGCTCGAGGCCGGCGAAGAACAGGGCTGGGAGCTTCCATACCAGTGCCGATCCGGGTTCTGCGGCGAGTGTCTCGCGCAGGTCGACGGCGACGGGCACGAACTCGTCGAGATGACCAACAACGACTACGATCCGCTCGACGACGACGCTATCTCGGACGGCTACGTGCTGACGTGTACTGGTCAGCCCCGGGCGGACTTCGCGCTCGAGACGGGGATGGCGGGTGCACTCGCAGAGGACGCTGACGAGGAGGACGAAGCGGACGACGAAACCGACGACGTCGAAACACACGCCGTCGAATACGCAAAGCAGGGAGAGACGATCGACGTCCCCGAAACCGAGAACCTGCTCGAGGCCGGCGAAGAACAGGGCTGGGATCTCCCATATCAGTGCCGCGTCGGTGTGTGTGGCCAATGTTCGGCCCGCGTCGACGGTGACGGACACGAACTCGTCGAGATGACCGACAACGAAGTACTGAGCGACGACGAAATCGAGGACGGTTACGTGCTGACGTGTACGGGACAACCTCGGGCGGAGTTCTCTATCGAGACGGACGAGAGTCCCTGAAACAGGATTCCAGGAGAGGTGGAGCCGAGCACGATCGATTTTCTCGGTAAACGGATCCGACACTGTTTGTGAGTTCCCTGTAAACTGGTCCCACACCGGTGCTGGCTTTCCATGTGGACACGTCCAAAACTCGAGGTTTGTCGAAGACAGAGGAGGCACCTAAAGAGCTGTATATTTAAGTCACCCATAGCTATGGGTGAATGAATAAGTAGATAGCTAGTCCTTACACCTGATATGGCCGATCTGCCACCGAAAAAAGGAGATCCGGAGTGGGAGGAGTGGGCGGAGGACATCCTCGACTCCACCGAGTTCGACACTGAACTCGGCAAGCAGATCTCGAAAGACGCGTTGCGTATTGCCGAGGGTGAACTTTCGAAAGCGGAGTTCCACGAGCGATACGGCGACGAAGTGAAAGCCGAGTTTGGAGTCGACGAACGCCCGACGAAGCCCGATCCCGAACCGGACAATACGATGCCGAGAGTCCCGGGCGACCGAAACCAGACCCGCCGCAACGTACTGAAAGCGATGGGCGGGGCGGCAGCCGCCGTGGGGCTTGCAGGCTGTGTCAGCGCCAGCGCCGACGACGGTTCCGAAAGCGATGGAAATCCGGACTCAGACACGCAGATCGGGATGGCGATCGACACCGAACGCTGTATCGCCTGTCTCCAGTGTTCGGAAGCCTGCAAGGAGGAGAACAACACCGACATCGGCGTCCACTGGCCGTACGTCTTCCGATACGAGGACGAACACGCGGGAGATACCCGCGAAGACTTTCTCACTCGCCACTGCCAGCACTGTTCGGAACCGTCCTGTACGTACGTGTGCCCCACGCAAGCGAGGTACAGGCGCACCGAGGACGGCATTGTTCTCACCGATTACGACACGTGTGTCGGCTGCAAGTACTGTCAGGTGGCCTGCCCGTACGGGGTCAACT
The DNA here is from genome assembly GCF_002952775.1 of Halalkaliarchaeum desulfuricum. NCBI lineage: Archaea > Methanobacteriati > Methanobacteriota > Halobacteria > Halobacteriales > Haloferacaceae > Halalkaliarchaeum > Halalkaliarchaeum desulfuricum. Next base: position 2,102,600 of record NZ_CP025066.1, on the reverse strand, counting down.
ACCTCGGGAAAGACGAACCGAACGAGGTCGTCGGCAGCGAGTTCGAGGGCGATCGAGTCGGCCGTGACGGGAGAACAGTCGGCGGGAACCCACCGAAGGGCGTCATGGGCAAGTGTACCTACTGTGTCCACCGCCAGGACTCCGACGATCCGGAACTCCAGGGAACGACCGCGTGCGAGCAGGCGTGTCCGGTCGACGTCATTCACTTCGGCGACATGAACGATCGCGACAGCGATCCACGCGAACACCTCCGCGAGAAGGAGGGGTCGAACCAGTACAGGCTGCTGGACGAGGTCGGCAACGAGCCGAACATCGTTTACATCGGCAAGCGACCCTCGAAGGACGCCGAGCCGGTCCAGGGACCCGTCTCCTACGAGGAGCTCAACATGCGTGACGGGAACTACGATTACGTCGGGGCGCAAGATGAAGCACCAGCCGACGGCGAGGAGGGTGATGCCGCATGAGCGGCGTCGAGATCGACCCGGAACGGGTGTTGAAACCGCTCCAGAACACCTCCCGGGAGTACTACATTCTCCTCGGACTGTTCACGCTCGCCCTCCTTTTGTTCCTCGAGGCATGGGTCCACCAGATCACCTACGGCGTCGGTGCCGTTACGGGGATCGGCGACTGGGGAATCTCCGGCGGCGTCCCCTGGGGGCTGTACATCGGCGGCTTCGTCTGGTGGATCGGGGTCGCCCACGGCGGGATCGCGATCTCCGCGGCCGTCCGGGTGATCAACCTCGACAAATACCGTCCGATCGCACGGATCGCCGAAGTGCTCACCGTGCTCGCACTCGCGATGGCCGCGCTCAACATCGTGTTGAGCATGGGGCGACCCGACCGGATCTTCAACACGATCGTCCAGTGGCCGTTCACCGTGCATCACTCGCCGCTGGCGTGGGACATCGCGGTCATCTCGCTGTATCTCGTGCTCACCTTGACGTACATGACGCTCTCACTGCGCTCGGAAATCAGCGCGGTGCGTCACCGGCTTCCCAAGTGGCTCGCGCCGCTGTACGCGCTCATCACGCTGGGTTACAACCCGGACGAAGACGAGAAGATCGATCAGATCCTCTGGTGGCTCGCGGTCGCGATCCTGGCGCTGGTGCCGCTGCTTTCCGGCGGTGTGGTCCCTTGGCTGTTCAGCCTCATCGCCGCCCAGCCCGGGTGGTACGGGGCCGCAGCCGGCGCGGCGATGCTCACCGAGTCGATCACCAGCGCGCTCGCGCTCGTGCTCATCATGACGGTCGTGTTCAGGCAGGCCTACGGCTGGCAGGACATGATCGAAGACGACATCCTGCGTGATCTCACGATCGTGCTGGCGTTCCTTGCGCTCGGGACGATCTGGTTTACCATGCACGACGTATTGACCGGCTACTACATCGCACCGGTCAACATCGGCGCACTCACTGCCGGAATGCTCGAATTGAACTTCTTCTGGATCGCAATCGGCGGCCTGGTGCTTTCTGTCGTGCTGCTGTTCGGGATGATCGGCTGGCCCAAGTGGTTCTTCAACACGCCACTGCTGGTCGGCGTTTCCGCACTGCTCGCGATCACGATCCTGAACAAGAAGGTGATGTTCGTCGTCGAGGGGCTCATGTACCCGACCCAGCCGCCGCTCACGAACCTCTACCCCACTGGCGTGTACTCGCCGACGCTCGTCGAGTGGATCCTGTTCCTCGGAACGATCATGCTCGCCGGCTTCGGCTTCCTCGTCATCACGAAAGTGATCCCCATGATCGAACTGGAAAAGGAAGAACGGGAACTCCTTAAACCGACCGCTGAGACCGACGGAACGGAGGGAGAATAATGGCGCACGAAACAATCCACATCGGCCTGTACGTGATCTTCGGCATCATCATGCTGCCGGTGTACGTGATGGTCCTCGGGTGGTTCCTCGGGAAACCCCGGGACTTCCGGTCGATCGCGTTGACGTTCGGCTACATGCTGGTGTTCGTCGGCGCACTCGTCATCGGACTGTTCGTCATCGGCACGACGATCTCGGTACTCACGCCGTACTGAGAACTCCCCCAACAGTTCTGCCCACGGTCCGATTTCATTTTTCGGCGTTCAGTCACTCGTCGAGGACGCCATCGTACTCCGCGACCAGCAACCCTTCAAGCGTCGCGTCGTTCGTCGACCCCTCCCGAACCGTCTGGACGGCGTCGTCGATCGGGACCGTCCGGAGAGTGAGAAACTCGTTCGAATCGAGTTCCCGATTCCCGGGTTCCAGGCCCTCGGCGTACACGTAGCCCCGGTGATGTCGCAACAGCCCGGTCGAACACCACACCGTTTCCAGAAGCGCCGTCGACGACGGGCGAAAGCCGGTTTCCTCCTCGAGTTCTCGAGCCCCGGCCGTCGTGAACGACTCCCCCGCCTCGACGATACCGGCGGGCAGTTCCAGTTGCGTCTCGCGGATCGTCGGGCGGTACTGCTCGACAAAGAGCAGTTCGTCGTCGACTCTCGCGATCACGACGACCGCGGGGGGAAGCTCGGCCCAGTAGTAGCGTTTCCGCGTGCCGTCCGGCTGTTCCACCAGGTCGTATCCGCCGAGGAACCAGTCGGTCTCGTACTCGACTCGCGACTCGACAACTGGCCACTCCGGCTCCCCGGGGAGTTCGACCCGCCGTCGATCAGTTGACGTTGGCTCCCCGGTCTCGTCAGTCATTCCTGAACCACCTCGGCGTAGTAGCGACGGTCGTCTATCTCGATCCGAACGCGGCCGTCCGTCGTTTCTGCCTCGGGAACGCGGTGTGCGAGCGCGCTCACTTCGTCGAATGGAGTGTGGGTGAAATGTTCCTTGAGGCCGTACGGACCCGTCTGATACGGGTCGGATCGCAGGTCGTCGCTTACGAGCGCGCTCGTCAGGTACGGATACCGACGTTCCGAGACGTCGCTCACGTCGACGGCGGTTCCGTCGTCGTCCGTCTCCGTTAACACGAGATGATACGGGTCGCCGGTGCCGAGGTAGCTCGGAAGCGCGCCGAGCGCGAGCAGTCCGACGACGAGAATCGCGGCGAGCAGGACCGCGTTCCGAGTTACCGATCGCATGGCCGGGATACGGGGTCACCGGCCATACGGGTTTCGTCAGCGGATGGGTCCCCCCGGCGAGCCCTCGACGATCGAAGCCACGTCGCCGATCGAGGCCGTGTCGCCGGTCGAGGCCGCGTCGACCGGTTTATCCGATCGCGCGTCCTGCACTACCACGATGGACGAGTTCCGGTTCGAACTCGCGCTGTGTTCGCACCTGGAGTCCGAAACCGAGACGATCGTCGCCAGACAGCTCGGCGGGGCGGTCGCTCGGCCGGGCGCTCGAGTCGTCGACATCGTCGTTTTGCAGCCGGGAGATCAGTTCGACATGCGGGCTCGGCTCTCCCCGAATGCGGTACCGACCAGCGCGATCGAAAGCGACGTCGGAGCCGGACAGGCAGTGCCGCGACGAGACGTTCTCGACGGGAGCTCCCACGCCCGGCGGGTCGTCGAGACGGCAGTCGAGGCCGGCTACTTCCAGATCGAGCGTCGTGACGGAAGGGAGTGGGTGCGAGCGACGGCGAGATATCCGGAGGGATGGTACGACCGCTTGACCGCGATCGAAAACAAACCGGACCTCGCGAAGCCAGGGGATCTCGAGAGACAGCTCACCCACGACGTGACAGTGGGGCTGTTCGACGAGGTCGTGATGGCAACGAACTCTCACGTCACCCGTGCTCACCTCAACAGGATCCCCGATGCGGTCGGCGTCTGGCAGTTCGATCCGGAAACGGGGGAACGAACCGTCGTGCGCGATCCGTCTCCGTTGCCGGTCGACGAACCGGGGGTCGAACCGGTCGATCGCCGGCCCTTGCGAACCGACGTCGCCATCGTGGGACCCGAAGAGAAGCGGCGGAGGCGGCTCACCATCGCGGAACGTGCCTACGGGAAGGGGTGGCGGCCGAAAGCGGATGCGTACCCGGAGTGTACACACGTCGAAGCGACCGAGGATTGTCGGCCGTACTGCAGCCAGTTCGATCGCGTCGTCGACCCGGGAACCGACTGTGGTACCGATTGTCCCGCGTTCGAGCGGGAGAGTACACCGACGATCGATCCCGAAGCAGCCAGAGCGGAACGCTCCCCCTGGATTCGTGACCCACCGGGAGCGCTCCATCGGCAGGTGGGGCTCGATCGGTTCGGCTGACCCTCGGAAAACGGATCGATGACTCCATCGTTGACGGAGACCAGTTGTCCATCGAAGCCGAATTAAGTCGGCGGCGTCTCGTTCGGATATGAGCAAACTCGATGGATTTCTCGCCGGACAGCGGCTCGACGACGTCGCGATTTTCGTGAGCGACGCCCACCTCGAGGGGGCAGAAAGTCTCACGGATCTCGGAGAAAGCGTCGACAGCGGTGTCGTGATCGTGGTTCCGGGCGAGAACGGACGACAGGCGTTTTCCGCCGGAACCGGCATAGACGCGATGGAGTTTGCAAAGGAAGCGATGGGAACGGAGGGAACGATCGGACGGCGGCTCGACAGCGGCGTCTGTCCGGTTGCGGGAGAGATCGATACCGGCAACGCTGCTCCCGGCGACTCTGCCCCCGGCGACTCTGCTCCCGACCAGGAAGGCGACCACGAACCCGAGTTCGTGTTCGCGTTCGCAGAAGAGCAAAACGAGGAGGTCGGCGGGCTGTACGCCGAGGGGGACGTGATCCACGCGTACGCACAGTGTTCCTGTGGCGAATCCTACTCCCACAAGTGGGTAGTCGGCGATCGCGACGCGTGAGTTACCGCGTGGCAAGAAAAGACGACGGTTCTTTTTGGACTCGGATAAAACGATCGTATATGAGCACGCAGACGAAGCCGTCAGTCTTCGGCGATCCCGAGGCACTGATACAGGTAATCGGGGCCGTACTGGCGATCGTGGCCGTACTGCTGGTGATCTTGGTGGTGGCGCTTTCGGTTCCCGCGCCGGGATTCCTTTCGGTGTCCGGACTCGCAGTTGCGGCCGTGGTGTTCTGGGGCGCCCTCGTCGCACTTATGTACGCGCTGTATCGCCTGCGGTGAGGCAGCTCTATCGAGATTCGGTCTGACCGTTCCCGAACTGCGCTCTTGTTTCGACCGTACACAAGTGTTTTGACGGAGGGTCGCATAACCCCGGGCATGCCGGAATCACTCAGCGAAATGCTCCGTCGGGACATGGAGTGTGAGGGAGTTCTCGACTGCTTTCACGGTCTGACGGAACTGGACAGGAACTGCTTTCGGGTGCTCGTCGAGAGCGACGAGCCGATGACCGTCGACGAGATCGCAGCGGAGGTCGACAGAGAGCGATCCACGGCGTACCGATCGGTGAAACGACTGCTGCAGGCCGGATTCGTCCAGAAAGAGCAGAAAAACTACGACCAGGGTGGCTATTACTTCGTTTATCGTCCCGTCGACGGCGAAGAGATTGCCGACGACATGCAGCGGATGTTGAACGACTGGTACGCCAAGATGGGCCAGCTCATCGACGAGTTCCGCGAAAAGTACGAACAACCGGCCGCCGAACCCGTCGACGCCGAACAGTAGCTGCGGGAGGCGGCCTCACTCTCGAGGGGGAGACGGTGTCACTCCTGGTGTTTTCGGACCTGTTTGGGGTGTTCCGCGACGATGACTTTGGTGTGGTCCGGGATGTCTTCGGTGATCCAGGAGTTCGCGCCGATGCTCACGTGATCGCCGACACTGATGGGTCCGAGCACGTTGGTCCCGGCACCGATCACGACGTGGCTCCCGATGTCCGGATGACGTTTGTATCCTTTTTTCAACATGTGTTCTTCGCCCTCCTGCTCCTCGAAGTGGAGCGCGCCAAGGGTGACGTTCTGGTAGAGCCGAACCCAATCCCCGACAGTGGCGCTCTCACCGATGACGACCCCGGTGCCGTGATCGACGAAGAAGTACTCGCCGATCTCCGCACCGGGGTGGATGTCGATCCCGGTTTCGGTCTTGGCATATTCGCTTAGTTCCCGGGCGTACTCGGGGGAGCCTTCCTCGTAGAGAACGTGAGCGAACCGGTACACCAGGGCGGCGTGCACTCCCGGATACGACCGGACGACCTCGAGGTAGCTCTTCGCGGCGGGGTCGCCCTTGTAGGCGGCCTCGACGTCCTTTTTCACCGCCTCCCGGATTTCGGGCAGTCGGTCGAGCACCGCGTCGACGATCGCATCGGGGTTCCCCGAAGTGTGGGAGAGTTCGTCGGTCACGTACGGACTGATCCCCGAACAGCAGATCGAGCCGAGATCCGTGACTGCAGCACGGGTGGCCTCCTCGTCGGCGGCGAGGGACCCGGCGTTCCAGCACCGCGGAAACACCAGCTTCTTCAACAGGACGATCTCGTCCCGGAGATGATCCCGACGGGGGAACCCGGGCGAGTCACACGTCGGAAACGGGCTCTCGTCCGCCTCGTAGGACTCGACAAGTCTCCGATGTGCGTCCCCGGTGTAACTGTAGTCCATGCTTTGTGTCTTCGGCGGGAGAAATATAAATGGGCCAGCATTCGACCCCTCGGAACACCAGCGACGGTGCTTGCCCGACCAACTACACCCAGACGGTGTCGTCGTCAGTCAAATTCACCTTGAACACGAGGATTCGGAACGGACGATCCGACTCGTTTGTGACCTCGTGGACGTCCCCCGGCTCACAGATGATGACCTCCCCCTCGTCGGGTGTGATCTCGGTGTCGTCGATAACGAGCGTCCCGCCGGACTGGAGGATATAAAACACCTCCTCGGTTTCCCGGTGGTAATGCGGTTCGACGTGTTCGCCGGGCGGGATCTCGACCACCTGCAGGAGGTTCCCGTCGAAGCCGATCTCCTCTTCGGTCGCGAGGATCTGTTTGCGGTAGCTGTCGCGATCCTTCCACTCGGACGGCTCGGGTCGTTTCATCGGGTGGACGTTCCCGGACGAACGGTTTGAATCTTCCCACGGACTGGGGCGGGCCATCGCCGGCGTCCAGCGGTCAGCCGGACGTCGAGAGGTAGAACCACCGGTTGGTCCACAGCTGGTACAGCGTCACGACGGCGAAAAGCGCCAGGAACCCGCTCGTGAGCAGGAGTGGGTCGATCGCGGAGATCCCGGGGACGGAAAGCAGACTCGCGAGGATCGCAAGCAACGAGAGGATCCCGAGCCCCTGATAGAACTCCGACCAGGTGATCCCGTGCCGGGTGACCACCTCCATGTACAGATCGACGTCGCGAGCCTTCTGTTTCAATTTGATCTGCTTCGTCTCCCGGTCGTATTCGACCACGCCGAGATCGTGTAGCTTCGGGAGGTGAGTCTGGTGGAGGGAGATGTAGACACTCTCCCTGACGTTCTTCGGCGGTGGCGACTCTCCGGTCTCGTGTTCGGCAATCAAATGTGAGAGTTCGTTGACCGTGATCGTCCCGCCCGCGAGATACAGGTGGCGCAACGCCCGCGTGCGTCGGGGATTCGAGAGGATCGTGTGGATCTGGCTTTCCGGAATGTCTGTTGTGCGTAGCTGCATTGAAATCTCACCACCGGAGGCCGCCGGTGTTCTGGAGGGTAGTTCGTCGGACGAGGGGATATACATGGACCGACTACCGGAAGGTTTCGGGACGCCCACTGATCCGACACAATAAGCCAATACGCCGAATTCAGGCAGTAGAAAGCCGATACGGCATGAATACGCCATCACATTGTTTCCCGTGGGCGAAGAGCTCGCAGTTCGGATTCCGAGGTCGAATCCCGTCCAAACGAATTATTCACGGTTGTGGGTGTTGAAAGTAGGAACGTCGGACCGGTTGGTAGGTCTTCCGATTCGGACGGTAGGGTGTCCCATCCGTGTGGTAGGGACCTCCAGCCGGGGTGTCTAAGCACTTCGTAGACGGGTCTATCGGGCTCTTAGACGATTCTGGCCTATTATTAGCCGGTGACGTGGCTGCTCGTAACTATCCCCATAGGAGGGCCAGTATCGGTCGTACCGGCACAGGGCCACCAGGTGGCAATGTACCGGGGAGAAAAACACATGGCAGACAAAGAATTCGGACTTTCGCGGCGAAAAGTACTGGTCGGTCTTGGCGCAGTCGGAGTGGCCTCCGCGGGCGCGGGACTCGGAATGACGGCGTATTTCAGCGACGAGGAGAGCTTCGTCGGCAACAGCCTCACCGCGGGTGAACTGGACCTGTATGTCCATGTTGACTACTCTGAAGATCAGGGCTCGTTCGCACAGTGGTCCACCCCGGCAGGGACGTACGTGCAGGGCGGGGTAATCGGTGAGAGCGTCTCTGATGAAGAGACTGGGATCTCGCTCGAGGAAGGCGAGCCGCTCAGCATCCAAGTCGTCGACCTCAAACCTGGCGACTCCGGTGAGGGAGAGTTCTGCTTCTCCATCGTCGACAACCCAGCCTACATGTGGATGTGCGGGGAGCTGACAGCGAACGATCAAAACGGAACGACCGAACCAGAGGAAGCCGCACTGGAGGAACTGTTCGGCGAGATTCCCGACGATGGACAACTTGCGGACGCGATGGAGGTCACGTTGTCCTACTGCACCGAAGGCGAGACCAACGAGGAGATCGTCTCCGGGTCGCTCGCAGAGGTCATGGCGGCGCTGCAGGCGGGCGTTCCGCTGTACGGCGATGGCAACCCGGACGCCCCCGTGGCGAACCGACCCGCATTCGAGGGTGTCGACACCCCGTTCGTCGAGGACGAACCCAACACCGCTCAGACCTGCGTCTGCTTCGAGTGGGAGGTCCCCACAACTGTCGGCAACGAGATCCAGACGGACTCTGTAGAGTTCGACTTCTCGTTCTACGCCGAACAGGAACGCCACAACGATGGCCTGACGAACCCCTGTGTCGTCACTCGCGAGGGTGAAGGCTGGGGCAAGGCCGAAGAGGAACTCGAAGAGCCCAGCTGGCACGCCCGCGGTATCTACGGTGACGGCGGCGGCGCCGCGAACCGCGAACTCGATATCCGAGATCCCGACGACCTTCCGATCCACTCCGGCGACGAGAACTACGCGTGGCAAAACGGCCAGGCGGTTCCGTTCTCGCTCACCATCGACGGCGGTGACGCGAAGTGGAACGTCGATGGTACTGAGGTATTGGTCGATGACGCACCGCTCCCAGTCGCAGATGGCATCGGGGTGACAGTCAAGACCCGCGACGCAGACGCCAGCATCACCGTCGAGGACGTTATGCTGAACGGATCGAGCCCAACGGGTGCCGACTCCGTCTCCGCGTCCGGTAGTGCCACGACGAACTACCTGATGATCGAAGGCGCGACGCTGCAGGAAGGCGACGTCGTCTCCGGAATGGTGACAATGTCCTGGAACGCGACACCAGGTCGCGAAGACATCGGCTTCCGCGTCGACGTCTGAGAAATCAACCGACGAGCGGCGATCCCGCTCATCCCTTTCGGACCCCATCGGGGGTGGCCGACGAGGCGGTTCGACGCCGCCGGTGGGATTCCCCGGATGGGGAGACAATCATGACGAACGACAACCAATCATTCGGACTCTCGCGCCGCAAGGTGCTCGCCGGCCTCGGCATGGTCGGCGTGGCCTCCGCCGGGGCGGGCCTGGGAACGACCGCGTACTTCAGCGACGAGGAGAGCTTCGAGGGGAACACGTTGACTGCTGGCGAGTTGGACCTTCTGATGGACTACCGGATCACCTACAACGGAGGTCCGGGCCGTCTCGAAGAACTGCAGGCGCTGTACGACGATGACCCGAACTACAATCCAGAGGTTCAGGTGAAAGAGTTCCCGGAGGGCTCCGGAAACTACGTTCTCGATCAGGTACCCCGCCGTCCGGACTACCCCGAACCCAACGACTGGGTCGAGGCAGCCAACGTCGGTGTCGGCGAGAACGGCGAGATTTCGGGATTCGAGCGCGAGGAACTCACCGACGCCGGCTTCCCGCTTTTCAAGCTCGAAGACGTCAAACCCGGCGACTACGGCGAAGCAACGATCAGCTTCCACCTCTTCGACAACCCGGCGTACATGTGGATGGGTGGCGGCCTCCGGGAAAACGCCAACAACGGTGTCAACGACCCGGAACAGGCGACGCTCGACGAACTCGGATACGAGGAAACCACTAACGACGACCCCGAGGACTTCGCCGCGTGGGCGGAGGACGAGGACGCACTTTACTACAACGTCGACGGCGACTGGGGCGGCCAGCTCGCCGACGCCATCGAGGCGCGGGTCTGGTACGACGACAACTGCAACAACATCTTCGACGAGGGCGGGGACGGCGAGCCGGTCGACATCTCGCTCGTCATCGACGTTTCCGGCTCGATGACCTACGAAATCGGCAACCCGGACAACGTTATCGGCCAGGGTGAAGGATCCCGGATCGCCGAGGCCAGAAAAGCGGCGATCGCACTCGCGAACAATCTCCGCGAGGACGTCGGTGGCAGCGGTCTCGACGACCGTCTCGGCGTTGTGACGTTCGGCGGGATCGACGAGGAGGAGTTCGGACTCACCGAGGCGTCCGACGTCGCTGCTATCGTGGACGACTTGGAAGATCTGGAATCGTACGAAGTCGGACAGGACGACCCGCCGGACGCGCCGTTCGGTATCTCCGGGACGAACATCGGCGCCGGGCTCTACGGTGGCCGACACATGCTCGACACCCAGGGAACGCCCGACAGGCGTCCCGTGATTATCCTCCTCGGAGACGGCGCACCGACCTGGTCCTACGAGTCCGAACAGGTCGACGGTAGTACCGAGAGTGGATTCCCGAGCTACGGCGAGTGGCAAGGGTGGGTTCGTGATGACAAGCTCGATGCGATGGCCGACGTCGGCGGAAACGGTGCTGCCGACGATACGATATCGGTGGCCGACGAGATCAAAGACGAAACCGACTACCTCATCATCACCATCGGCTTCGGTCTCGAGGAAGTTGGACAGACCGGTCTCGCACGGACGACACTTGTGGAGATCGCCTCCCCCGGAGACGGAGACGACGGCAACAAGCTGTTCTTCGAATCGCCGGCGGACGTCGATCTTGTCGCTATCTTCGCTCAGATCGCCCAGGTCGTCTTCGGCGAAAAGGTGATCGCGGAGGGTTCACTCCGGGAAGTACTGGCTGTCCTGGAGGAAGGTTACGCACTCGATTCCAATCAGTTCACGGAGGGGCAGGACTGCTTCCCGCCGTTGCTCACCCGGTGTGTCGGCTTCGAGTGGTGGCTGCCGACCGACGTCGGCAACGAAGTCCAGACGGACTCCGTGATGTTCGACATCGACTTCTACGCCGAACAGTGCCGCCACAACGACGATCCACAGAATCCGTTCGCCTGATCACGATACAGGAGAGAAATTCGGGCGGCAGGCACACCATACCGCCCCAAAACGGCCGGAACGGGCGTTTGAGACCTCCGGACACGACCCCCGAAAAGCACGGTAGCAACACCCTGACGGCGAGGCGCGCAACGGTACGCGACTCATACATATCCCCTTATAAGGGGTATCTACAGGCGACCACCCACGTCGGCACCGAGCCCGTCGATCGCGACGGACTCGAACCGCGGCACTTCCGCGGAACGGCGGTTCGACTCCGCCGGTGGGAATCCCCCGGGAGGACCCCTCCACGAGGGAAGAACATCATGACAAACGAATCGAACAACTTCGAAACGAACGCGATGGGGATCTCCCGCCGCAAAGTGCTCGCTGGCCTCGGCATGGTCGGTGTCGCGAGCGCGGGCGCGGGATTCGGGACGACGGCATACTTCAGTGACGAGGAGTCCTTCGAGGGGAACACCCTCACTGCTGGGCAGCTCGAACTGAGCGTCACCTGGCAGCAACTCTACTACGGCGGCCCGCAGTCGAGCCGGTCGGAAGATTACGGCTCGGCGATGCGGCCCTTCGTCAACGCGTACCCGGATCACGATGGGAACGGCCTCCAGTCGTTCGAACGGGACGGCGGTGTCGACATGTACGTCGACCTCGACGACTACGACGATCACGAAGAGGCAGCGAAAGAAGGACGGAACCTCGAATTCGCCTGCGACGAGATCGCAACGTTCGATGAGCCATCCTTCGATCCGAACGAGGACAGCCTCATCGAACTCGACGACGTCAAGCCGGGCGACTGTGGTGAGATCACTTTCGGCACCAAACTGTGTGACAATCCGGGCTACATCTGGCTCCACGGCGACTTGACCGGTGAAGAAGACGGCGATCACCCGGAAAGCGACGGCGCAGAACTCGCTGACAACATCATCGCCCGTGCGTGGTACGACGACGGCGACAACGTCTTCCAGGAAGACGAACCGCAGATCGCTGCCGGTACGCTACGTGAAGTGCTCGACGAACTCAACGAAGGGCTCCTGCTCCAGTACGACCCGGTCGTATTCGAGGTACCGGACGAGGAAAACGGATCTGACGACGACACAGAGGGAGAGTGCATTGCGCTGACCAAAGAGGATGATGAGAACGTCATCGACAACCTCACGGCAGGAGACGAGTTTACCTACGTCGTCGACGACAAAACAATCGTAATCACCATCGACGAGGTGTCTTACAAGGGTGACGAGCCGACCGGCTTCTCGTGGTCCAGCAACGAACCCATCTGCCAGGTGACCCTGAAGGGAGGACCCGACGGGATCGCCGACGGCGAGGGACTCGCGACCGTGTACGCCTGTGAGACGGAAGGTACTGTCGCAACGACGCTCTCACCGGGAGGGGAACCATACGGGATCAGCAACTTCCGGTTCTTCTACTGTGACGTGGAAGATGGAAACGGCGTCCCGATCGAGGAGAACGGTGGGCTCTGCTTCGAACCGTCGAACACCCGGTTCATCGGCTTCGAGTGGTGCCTCCCGACCAGTGTCGGCAACGAGGTACAGGGCGATTCGGTATCGTTCGATCTGTCGTTCTACACCGAACAGTGCCGCCACAACCCCGACCCCGTGAACCCCTTCGCGGAGATGGGAAACGAGAGCACACAACAGTAAGCTAACATCCAATCACGGAGGATCGCACCTCCGTCGATAACTCTCGGACGAACAGAAACCAATCCACGCCGGCGCCTTGCGACGGTTCGACTCCGTCGGTGGACCTGGGCTCGCGGACTCCGTCCGCGACGTGTGACACCAGTCACACGCGCGACGGTACGCGACTCATATGCACTCGCTCGCGGGAGACGGGTCAGAAAGCGACCGACTGCTCCGGCCCATCGGGCCGAAATCGTCGGGGGGATACACCAAATGACGAATCAATCGAAAACCGAACTGAACCGCCGAACGCTTCTCGCAGGCATCGGCGGGCTCGGAGTCGCCGGGATCGGCTACGGCCAGCTCCGCACTGCGAACCGGCGCCGGACGTATACACACTACACCTACGCCCAGCCGGACGGCGCCAACGTCGAAGTCGATGACTCGAGTACTATCAGCAACGACGTCGGGCCCCGGATCCGGGTGTCCTGGTACAGCACGTACAACGGCCACCTCCTCACTGGAGCCCCGCTCGCGACGAACGGCTCCACCGAGGAATGGGACTACGAGAACGTCGACGGCTACGTGGCCGACGTCGACGGTCCCGCAATCCAGGTGAACAACGTCCTCCCGGGTGACTCCGGTACGGCGAGCATCGGACTCCTGGCGGAGGAGGCCGACGCACGGGTCTGGCTCCGGATCTCGCCGTCTTGCGGGACGACAGAGGGCAGCGAAGAAGACTGTCCCCCGCTCGCGGAGAACCCCCTGGCGAACGCCATCGAAACCGAACTGTGGTACGACACGGGGATCTTCGGGCTGTTCGGCTGTCAGGGGGCAGAAGAGAGTTCCTTCGGCGAACCGATCGCCGAAGGCGTCCTGGGTGAGATGCCGACCGTCGGCGGTGTCGACGGCTCCGTTTTCGAGGGGATCGAGCTGAACCCCGGCGTCTTGGACAACAGCGTGCTCGAAGAGGGCGACCGGCTCTGTCTGGCCCTGGCGTGGGCGTTCCCGACGATCCTCGAGAACGTCAACGACCTCCAGGGCACGTCGGTCGCGTTCGACATCGAGTTCCGGGCCGTCGCCGCCGACGACCCGACCAATCCGTTCGCCGTCGACGGCGAAACCGAGGTGACGGCATGACCGACGAGCGTCGGACGGACACCGGACGCCTCGCCGGACTGAGCCGGCGGCAGATCCTCGCCAGCGTCGGGGCGATCGGCGTCGCCGGGGCGTTCACGGGCGCGGGAACCCACGCGTTGCTCAACGAGGGGCAGCGCGTCTCGGGGACGCTGGAAACCGGCGGCGTCGGCATCGGGGTCGAACTCGACTGCGAGGAAAACTACTGTTCGGTCTCTCCGGACGGCGAGTTGTCCTTCGGCTTCGACGGGATCGAACCGGGAGACAGCGGATCGGTGTCCATCAGCCTCCGGGCAGAGGAGAACCCCGCCAGGCTGTGGCTCGCGACCGACTGTCCGCCGTCGTACGATCCCCTCGGGGAGGCCCTCAGGGTGTGGATTCAGCCGCGGAACTGGAACGGCGTCTCACAGATCCCCGAGCGGGGGACGTGGACGCTCTCGCAACTGAAGCGGGAACTCCACGACGGGCTCCGGATCGGCGAGGGGTGTCTGGACCCGTCGGACCGCAGGGCGATAGAGCTCGTGCTCCGGTGGTTCTTCCCCTACGAGGACACGGAATCGCTTGCAGGCGAAACGTCGGACCTCACGTTCGAGCTGCACGCCGACCAGTGCCGACACGTGCCCGAGGAGGGCGCGGTGAACCCATTCGCCGACCGGGCCCCGTGCCCGGACGTGTGTGAACCCTGCACGAGCAGGCTCTCGGAGAGTACCATGGAATACGTCGGACCGACGACGGCCGACGTGGCAGTGTACGTCCCGAGTGGCAACGTCGAGGCGGTCGAACAGCTGTACCCGACGGACGGCTCCGAATCGGTCGAGCTGCCCCCTGGTGGGATGTTCACCGTTCCGCTACCCATGTCCGGCCAGCCCGAAGCCGCGTTCTACGTCGACGGCAAGAAGAACGCTCAGCTCCACACGAGCTGCTCTGATCCGATCGCCCCCGGAATCCGGGTCGGTGATTTCCGCCTCGTCGGCGCGAGGAACGCCGACGGTGTGCCCCTGTGTCACGATCTGGAGTGTGTCGACTGTACCGACGGCAGCAACGTCGGTGGACTGCTGGTCCGGTACACCGGCGAGGATAACGGCGCCGAGGCTCGCGACGTCCGGGCCTACTACCGCAAGCAGGGTGGTCAGGGCCCCGAAAGCGGACTCCAGGGACTGCTGTTCGACGGACAGCTCTCCCAGGGCGACGAGTTCTTCCTCGAGGCCAGCAGCCGGGAGGGAAGCTCGACCAGCGGGTCCGCGTTCGAAAGCACGCTGTACCTCGTCGTCGACGGCGGCGAACGGGAACTCGAGGTCCGGTGTGACCCCGGACCACTGACAGTCGTCGGTAGCGACGATCCGGAGGACACTGACGACGACGCCGGCCACGACTTCGAGGTCCTGGCCGCGCACGATCCGTTCGGCTTCCCGTTTTGCGGAGGTGGGGCATGAACGTGACAGTCCGGCGGGTCGCAAGCGTCCTCGGCGTGCTCCTGTTGCTCGCAGTCGTGGCGCCGTTCGTCGTGTACGCGGTGCCCCAGGCGGTCGGCGCCGACCACAGCTTCGTGGTGTTGACCGCGAGCATGACGCCGGCGATTGCGCCGGGCGACGCGGTGATCGTCGCCGATCGGGATCCGGCCACCATCCAGGAGGGTGATGTGATCACCTTCCTGCGCGGCAACAGCGAAGTGCCGGTGACACATCGGGTGATCGGCGTAGTCGAATCCGGGGACGGAATCGCCTTCGAAACCATGGGCGACGCCAACGAGGCACCCGACGCCGGACTCGTCCCGGCCGAGAACGTCCTGGGCGTCGTGTTCGTGACGATTCCATACATCGGGTACGTGATCCAGTTCGCCAACTCCCAGTACGGCTTCATCGCTCTGATCGTCGTGCCGTTCGGGCTGCTCGCGCTGAACGAGGCCTATACGTTCTACCGCCGGAGCAGGGCGTCGAACGCGTCCTTCTCGAAAGTGGACGACGAACTCGCAGCGGAGACGGATTCCGACGACACGAAAGGAGACGGCGACGACGAAACTGCAGACGTCGGGACAGCAAACGCACAATCCGAGGACGTGGCGACCCCGGCCGCGAACGCCCCGTTCGTCATGACGCTGCGAACGTTCGAAGGGGCGTTCCTCGCGCTGGTGGTGTTTACACCGTACAGCGCCTACGTCGCGTACAGCTGGCAGACGACGCTGTCGGTAACCGTCGCTATCGCTTCGGGGATGACACTCCTGGGGGTCACGGCGACCTTGTTGCCCGCCTGGATTCCCAGCAACGCGAACGCCGCGTCCGAATCCGAAGCCGCGTCTACTGAAGCGGTCGACGGCGACGAACCATCTGATCCGATCCTCGCGGTCGGATTCGACGGTGGCACAACAGTGAGCGATGACGGTCCGGAATCCGAGTGGGTTCCGGGCATAAATGCGGAGGAGCCCGTCGCGGACAGTTCCGCAGTTGACGGGGAGGTGGTAAACGATGACAATTAGAAAACTGTTGTCGATCGTGGCCGTGGTCGGTCTGGTGTTCGCGGTCGCCGCGAGCGGCGGATTCTACACGGCCGCGTTCTTCAACGCACAGGAGACGGTAGAGGGAACGTTCTCGACGAACGAAACGTTCGAGACGTTCGAGACGACCACGACGAACGAAACAGTCGGCAACGGGAGCGGTGCTCCCGGAAACGACACCGGATCGGATGCCCCAGCCACGGAAGCGAGTGCTCCTGAAGTATCCGGCCCAACTGAGCCCGACGACACGGAACCAGAGACCGACGATCCAACGCCGGCCGGTGACACCGAGAACACCGACTCCGACGACGCCGACTCGGAACCGCAGACTGCAGAAGACGGCGACAGTGACGGTCAAGTCGACAGCGACGCCAGTGCCGACGGCGACGCCGATGCAGATGAGAGCGAAGACGGTGACGGCGGCGAAATCGAAGACGGATCCGACGGAACGGAAGATTCGACCTCAGACGACGGATCCGACGAGGATGCAGAGAGCGAAATAGCGCCCGACGAAACGAACAGCAGCGCCGACGAGGGTGAGACCGACAGCTCCGAGGAAACGACGGACGATAGCTCCGAGGAAACGACGGACGACGGCGATGATGCGGAGACAGACACCGAGGACGACGAAATTGGCGATGGTGATGACAGCGCCGAGTAGGCGTTCGAAAGAGGAGACCCAGCCCAGGCGACGCCCCCGAAATCGGCGGTTCCAACACACGGCCCTGTACGCTCTACCTGGATTTTATCCCGGTGCGAGCAAGCGAAACGTACTCGTCGGGCTCTTATATATACTCTTTTTCTCGCTCGGGGTCGGCACTCTACTCGCGCTGTTGTGATTTTTCATCACACCGGTATCTGTTCGATTCCGCTGCGTCGGCCATCGAGTACCCCGAATCGCTCATTCCGTCTCTGCTCGAGCCAGAACAATAGCCGTTCGGCCCAGCGGAGCTTTTTCGCCTTCACCGGACCGACCGAGGTGTCGTCGAACTCCCAGCCGAGGAA
Organism: Halalkaliarchaeum desulfuricum; assembly: GCF_002952775.1. Classification (NCBI taxonomy): domain Archaea; kingdom Methanobacteriati; phylum Methanobacteriota; class Halobacteria; order Halobacteriales; family Haloferacaceae; genus Halalkaliarchaeum; species Halalkaliarchaeum desulfuricum. Next base: position 2,085,061 of record NZ_CP025066.1, on the reverse strand, counting down.
TCGAAGCTCCCCGGCCCCCAGCGCGTCCGCCAGAAACGCCGCACGATCCCCGTCGGTGAACCCGCCGAGATTGTAGACGGCGTCGACGGGTTCGGCCTGGGTGGTCACGAGCGTCGAGGAGGGGTCAAACTCCGGGAGAAAACGCCGAACCATCTCGACGTTATCCCCGTGAGCGTGGGCGGCGACGAGCGTCTCCTCCCGCGTCAATCGCGCTGCAGTCTCCGGGTTTTTGTCGAGGTCGGTTACCAGACAGTCGACCGGGAGATCCGCACCGAGGAGGGTGTCGGCCGCAGTCGAGGCGGCGAACACGGCGTCGACACTCTCCGGGTCGAAGGTATCGAGTTCCGCCGAAAGCGACGGGGCCGCACCGACGATCGCCACAGTCTTCCCACCGGCGACGCCGACGGCTTCCGCCAGGACGGAGAAGTCGACCGGGGTCGCGTATGTGGCGGCCACGTCTCTGGCGCGCTCGTCGGCCACCCTGTCGAACCCGAAGTCCGCGAGGATCGCCTCGTACACCGGCTCCCACTCGGAGAACTCCATACGCGGGGTTCGGCCGGGACGCTAATGGCTCTCACGGAACGGTCGCGTCGCTCTCGATGAGTAACCGTGTGCGCCGGAGTGGCAGCAAGTACCCCTACCCGCGTGCCCTTCCGGCGTCCAATCGTTGGTTCTGGGGCACTTGGCATAAGTTTTCTCGTTGTATCCCTCCCCATCTCGGCGCACTCGCGGGGTTCGCCCGCGAAATCCGAACACGTCGTTTTTATCTGCAGGAGCGTTACACACACCAAATGGCCAAAGTGAGCGTTGGGCTTCGCGGCTGGCGGTTCGAGGAAGCGGAAATCTTCGACGAGGACGGCGAATTCAAGCCGCTTGAGGAGATCCCCGACGACGCGAGCGAACGCCTCGTCAGGCTGCTGGCGCTCGTCGAGGAGCCGTGTGACGCGTGTTACCTCGTTCACGGCGAGGCGGAGATCTCGAACTGTCGTCCCGCGGAGATCGTCTACGGCGAGCCGGGGGCCGAAGTGCTGCTGTGTGGCGTCCACGAACCCGATTTCCTCTACTGGTTCCGGGAGGAAGGCGGCTCCGAACTGAAAGGGACCGCGGAGCTACAGGACGCCTTCCACGAGTGGTTCGCCGACGGGAACCGCGCGCCGGACGAGTACGGCGGCCTCGAACACGTCGAGACGGCCCCCGAGGAACTACCGGAACCGCCCAGCCCCCAGGAGATCCAGGAACGGCTCGACGCCCAGCGCGAGGAACACCGGATCGACATCAAGGCGCTCGCAGAGAGCGGATCGGCCGAGGAGTGATCGATGACGCCGACAGAGGACGCCGACAGAGCCAACGGGTGCTCTCGGGAAGAGAAAACGAGACAACCGTCGTTTACGGTGGTCGTCGTCGACCCACAGACCCCCGGCAACGTCGGGACGATCGCGCGTGCCATGAAGAACTTCGGGCTCTCGGATCTCGCTTTGATAGATCCCCCGCCGCTTCCGGAGGGCGGCGAGGCGTACGGCTTCGCCGGCCACGCCAGGGAGGACGTCCTCCCGAACGCCAGAGAGGTGACCTTCGAGGAGGTGGCCGACCGCTACCACACCGTCGGCTGTACCGCCATCACCGGCGAGGACGCCAGACGCCACGTCCGGTTCCCGTTTCGAACTCCCGCCGAGCTTCGCGACTCGCTTGCGACCGTGGAGACGGACACCGCCCTGGTGTTCGGCCGCGAGGGGCGGGGACTCGACAACGAGGAGCTCCGGCAGCTCGACGAGGTGTGTTCGATCCCCGCGAGCCCGGAGTATCCGGTGTTGAACCTGGGTCAGGCGGCGACGATCGTGCTGTACGAGCTCCGGGAGCTGTTCTTGACGGACACCCAGTTGCCCGACGTCGAGCGCGAACGTGCGACGGAAGCCGACGTCGAACGCGTCCACGACCGGTTCGACGACTTCCTCGATGCGGCTGGCTATTCCGGGAACCGGTTCGATCGAACCCGGACGCTGTTCCGGCGCGTCTTTGGTCGCGCCCACCCGACGACCCGGGAGGCGCACACGCTCATCGGCGTGTTCCGCAGGGCCGCCGATCAGTTGAACCACCGCTGGGAACTCATCGAGCGCTACGACGCGCCCGAATGGCCGGAAACGCGGGAGAGGAACGATGTTGACGACGACGGCGGTCCGGACGCTGACCGATAACAGCGAAAGCGAATGTCGATCACTCCTCGCGGGCGGCGAGCCCAGCGAGGTGGCCGACTTCGGGGATGATGATCTCTTCGATCCCGAGCCGCACCGCGTTTTCCGACCCCGGCAGACAGAAGATCGGCGTGCCGTCGTCGACGCCCGCGACGGCCCGGGAGCCGATCGAGCGGGTGCCGATCTCCTCGTAGGAGAGCTGACGGAACAGTTCGCCGAAGCCGGGGAGTCGCTTGTCGAACAGCCGTTCGACCGCTTCGGGCGTCACGTCGTCGGGCGTGATCCCCGTGCCGCCGGTTGTGACGACAGCGTCGGTGTCCTCCCGTGAAGCGAGCCGGTCGACCGCCGACTGGACGTCGTCGAAGTCGTCGGGGACGAGTTCCCGGATCGCAACCTCGTGGCCTGCCTCCTCGAACGCCGAGGCGATGTACTCGCCCGAGGGATCCTCGTCGATCGTTCGCGACGAGGACACGGTCAAAATGGCGACTGCGGCCGTTTCGATGTCGTGATCGTGATGATCGTGGTCGTGATGATCGTGATCGTGGTCGTGATGGTCGTGATCGTGATCGTGATGGTCGTGATCGTGATCGTGATGGTCGTGATCGTGATGATCGTGGTCGTGGTGGTCCTCGGGCGACTGATCGCTCATGGCGCTGTCTTATAAACCACGAGTCAAAACCGCTTCGGGACGGTGCCGGTATGGAGTCAAACCACCGTCGACGGGAGCTCTTAATGATTATTGTAGCGATTTACCGGTCGATCGGCCACCCGGCCCGCCGCTCGTCCGGTTACGGCCTAGAATAATCATTATCAGTCCTCCGATCAGTCGTCGGGCGAGCGATAACACAGCCGGCCGAACAACCGGAGGACGATTCGCGGCGCCAGCAGTTCGAGGGGACCGACAGCGACAGTGAGCAGGCGATACATGTCCGTGGAATCGGTCGGGAACGATTTATAAATAGTAGATCAACCGAACGAACAGCGGTCAGGATGCTATCGGGCCGGATGTCCTCGCCGCGCTCACTCGAGGTCGAACCGGTCGAGTTGCATCACTTTGCTCCACGCGTCCACGAAGTCGTCGACGAACTCCGCTTCGCCGTCGTCGGCTCCATACACTTCCGAGATAGCACGAAGCCGGGCGTTCGATCCGAAAACGAGGTCCACGCGGGAACCCCTCCACTCGACGTCGCCCGTCTCACGGTCTCGCAGTTCGAAGACGTCCCTGTCTTCGGAAACCGGCTCCCACTCGTAGTCCATGGAGAGGACGGTTTCGAAGAAGTCGTTGGTCAACGTCCCCGGCTCGTCTGTGAAGACGCCGAGGTCGGAGCCGTCGTAGTTCGCGTCCAGCGCTCGCAGACCCCCGACCAGAACGGTCATTTCGTCTGCGGTCAGGTTCAGGAGTTCGGCTTTGTCCACCAGCAACTCCCCGGCCGACCGGTCCATCGGGTCATTCTCGGTGAAGTAGTTGCGGAAGCCGTCGGCATCCGGCTTGAGCGCCTGGAAGGACTCGACGTCGGTCTGTTCCTGTGAAGCGTCGGTCCGTCCCGGCTCGAAGGGAACCTCCACGTCGTAGCCGGCCTCGGTAGCCGCCTGCTCGACGGCCGCGTTGCCGCCGAGCACGATCAGGTCGGCCAGCGAAACCCGAACGTCGTCGGATCGGGCGCTGTTGAACTCCTCTTTGATCCCCTCGTAGGTCGAAAGCACCGTCTCCAGCTCCTCGGGCTCGTTGACCTCCCAGCTCTTCTGTGGTTCGAGCCGGATCCGCGCGCCGTTCGCGCCGCCGCGCTTGTCGCTGTCGCGGTACGTCGACGCCGACGCCCAGGCGGTCTTGACGAGCTGGGAGATCGACAGGTCCGTCGCGAGAATCTCCGTTTTGAGTTCGGCGATTTCCTCTTCCCCGATGAGTTCGTAGTCGGCGTCGGGAACCGGATCCTGCCAGATCATCTCCTCGTCGGGGACCTCCGGACCCAGGAACCGCTCCGGTGGACCCATGTCGCGGTGAATCAGCTTGTACCACGCCTTCGCAAAGACCTCCTGGAACTCTTCGGGGTTTTCATGGAAGCGCTCGACGATCTCGCGGTAGTCGGGATCACGCTTCAGCGCGATGTCCGTCGTGAGCATCATGGGGGTAACCGTCTCCCCCTCGATGTGGGCGTCCGGCACGGAGTCGTGAAGCTCCTCGTCTTTCGGCGTCCACTGCCAGGCACCGCCCGGCCCCTTCTCGGGCTCCCACTCGTAGTCGAGCAGGTTGTCGAGAAAGCCCATATCCCACTGTGTCGGAGCCTGGGTCCACGGGCCTTCGATTCCGCTAGTGATCGTGTCTGGACCTTTGCCTTCACCGTAGTCGCTCTCCCAGCCGAGGCCCTGCTGCTCGATGGGGGCCGCTTCGGGAGCTGGTCCGAGATGTTCGTCGGAGGCAGCACCGTGGACCTTCCCGAACGTGTGTCCGCCGGCGATGAGTGCGACCGTCTCCTCGTCGTTCATCGCCATCCGGTCGAACGACTGTCGGATGTACTTCGCGGACTCTTCGGGATCGGGCTCTCCGCCCGGTCCCTCCGGGTTCACGTAGATGAGACCCATGTGATCGGCAGCGAGATCCCCGATGAGGTTCCCCTCTTCGTCGTGGCGCTCGTCGCCCATCATCTCCTCTTCGGGACCCCAGTCGACAGCCTTGTTGGACTTGAACGCGTCCTCGCGTCCCCCGCCGAAGCCGAACGTCTCGAAGCCCATCGACTCCATGGCGACGTTCCCGGACAACACCAGCAGATCAGCCCACGAGAGCTTGTTTCCGTACTTCTGTTTTACGGGCCAGAGAAGCCTGCGCGCCTTGTCGAGGTTCACGTTGTCGGGCCAACTGTTGACGGGCGCAAATCGCTGTGTGCCGCCGGAGGCGCCGCCGCGGCCGTCCGTGGTGCGGTACGTGCCGGCGCTGTGCCACGCCATTCGAATGATCAGCGGTCCGTAATGTCCGTAGTCGGCCGGCCACCACTCCTGGGACGTCGTCAACGCGTCTTCGATGTCCGCTTTCACTTCATCGAGGTCGAGTTTCTGGAACTCCTCGGCGTAGTCGAAGTCCTCGCCCCGCGGATCGACCTGTTCGGCGTTCTGATCGAGTATCTCCAGATTCAACTGATCCGGCCACCAGTCTTGATTTGAACTCATCATCGGCAAATTGTCTCTTTACCATATTAATATTGCCGACTTGGACGATGATGTCTTTGTTAGAACAAAAATAATTTACTCGATGTGGAAACAGCGGGCGCGCCATAGAGAGACACTCGTGGAGCGAAGTAGGTCGAAACTCGAGAACACCGCAGGCGACCGCAGCAAACGTTCGCGTTACCGGGTTCCGTGGGCGTTACCAGGTTCCGTGGGCGTTACCAGGTTCCGTGGAACGTGTCGAACTCGAGGGAGTCGAGCGGCTCGTTACCCACCGCGATCTCGTACTCCCCGGGCGTCAACATCGGCTTGTGGAACTGTGGGCCGTCGTCGGTCGTGATCCGGGGACAGCCCGTGTTGACGTATGCGTCACAGCCGAAGTTGCGCAATCGGTCCGGCGTGATCTCGTCCATCGTGATCAGGTAGGCGTTCTCGTTGTTTTCGACGATTTCGGTCGCCATTTCCCACCGGCCCTGTCCGATCTTCGTACAGTAGAGCACGCCCCAGGAGTCGGCATCCATCGCCCGGTGGACCGCGCCGTATCGCTGTTTGATGAACTTCTCCGTGTCGGCAACGTCGACGACGTTGTTGACGGGATCCGCGATCACGACGTGTTTGTCGGGATGCTCCATCGCCAGCCCCAGCGGGTGGAACTTCCCGCCGCCGACGTACAGTACAGTTTCGGCGTCGACGTCGGCGCTGGCGTAGTTACAGCCGAGCACCTGCCCCTCGTGAGTGAGTCTCTCGTCGCCACGGCGAGTCTCGACGGCGTAGCCGCGCTCTTCGAGCCACTCGTGCATCTCCCCGAACTTGTTCATGTGCTGGGCGGTCGTCACGAGCCCGACGGCGGGCCGGTCGTCGACGTCCGAATCGCCGGCTGTGTCGACGTCCGGAAGCTCCTCGAGCGCCTCCTCCATGATCGGGAACGGGTCGACGTTCGAGAAGAGCGGAACGTAGATGATCTTGTCCGACTCCTTCATCGGCGAGTGGCCGAAGTGGACGAAAACGTCGGTGCGCCGCATCAACTCGGTGTCCAGGTCGCAGGCGCCATAACACGGCTGTCCGGAGATCAGGAACCGGACACCGTCGGTCAGTTGCCGGAGGTCGTCGGCGACCTTCGGTGCCCGCCGCTTGAGCCCCTCCGGGAACTGCAGGCCGACCGTCGCCGCGTCCCGTTCCTCGATCGCGTCGATGATGCGGTCCAGTTCGTAATCCCACTCTCGGTCGCTTTTGAGCGACATTCCCGTCCGTCGGAGGTCGCCGGGGCGTTTATCTGTCCCGGCGTCGCCGCGCGCGTCCTGACTCATTGACAACGTTTGCGGACGCGAACGGTTAAACGCCGCGTTCCGACGACTTTACCTTCTCGGCTACCGAGTTCCGGGCGTGCGAATCGAAAACAGCTTCATCCCCGTTCGCGGGGTCGGAGAACGGACCGAACGGCGGCTGTGGGAGGCCGGGGTCACGCGCTGGGAAGCGTTCGATCCGTCGGCCCCCGGCGTCGGGGGGACGACGGCAGACCGGATCGAGGCGTTCATCCAGGAGGCGTCGACGCACCTCCAGCGTGGCGACGCGTCCTACTTCGATCGGCAGTTCCCCTCCGACGAGCGGTGGCGGCTCTACGAGAACTTCCGGGAGTCGACCTGCTTTTTCGACATCGAAACCACCGGGTTGGACCAGCGTCGGGACCGCGTGACGACCGTCAGCCTCCACCGGAGCGGCGAAACCACGACGCTGGTCCGAGGCCACGACCTCACTGCCGACAGACTCCGCCGGGAGTTCGAGGCCGCCGACATGCTGGCGACGTTCAACGGCGCTCGGTTCGACGTCCCGTTCCTGGAGGAGTCGTTCGGGCTCGACGTGACGACACCCCACCTGGACCTGATGTATCCGTGCCGGAAGATCGATCTCTCGGGCGGCCTCAAGCCGATCGAACGGGAACTGGGGATCGAGCGCGAACTCCCGGACGTCGACGGCCGGGAGGCGGTCCGGCTGTGGCACCGATACGAGGACGGCGACGAGGACGCGCTCGACCGGCTGATCGCGTACAACCGCGAGGACGCCGTCAACCTGCGGCGCCTGGCCGATCGGGTGACCGGGGAGCTCCACGATCGGACGTTCCCCGTCGACACCGATCCCTAGCTGCGGACGGGCTCACTCTTCTTCCCGTCCGTCGTCCGGCCGGACGAGCTTCATCTCGTCACGTGCCCTGAGCGAGCCGTCCACCTCGGCACCCTCGTAGATCACCAGGTCCCGACCGGAGACGTCCCCGAACACCCTGGCTCCGGACTCGACAGTGACGGTTCCGTTGCGTGTCGTCACGTCACCGTGGATCCGTGTGCCGGTTCCGACGGCGACGTCCTCGCGGGCACGGAGGCTCCCGAACACGTTGTTTTCCTCGCCGACGGCGACCGATTCCGCCCGGACGTTGCCGTGAATGCGACAGTCGTCGCCGATCCGCGCCGGCGTCGACACCTGCCAGGCGTCGTCGGAGATGCTGGCTCCACGCGGGATGACGAGCGTCTCCCGGACGTCCCCGCCGTCGCCCGCCAGCGCCTCGGCGAACCCTTCTGCGGCCTCCTGTTCGCCCACGCGGAGCAGCTGCGAGAGCACGATGAAGTAGAAGACGATCGTCGGCATCGGGTTCCGGATGACGATCCAGCCGTTCGCCTCGAACCCCTCGTCGATCGAGACGTCGTCGCCGATGTCCAGATCGCCGGAAACCATCAGCCGACCGTCGATGTGGACTCGCTCGCCGAGATAGGCGTCCGTTCCGACGAGGACGTTGCCGTCGACATCACACCACATGTCCAGCCGGCAGTCCCCGTCGGCCTCGATGTCGCCGCCGAAGCTGACGCGCTCGCCCGCCAGGACGTTTTTCCCTCGTACCCCGAAGGAAACCGTCGACTGTCCGCCGACGAGGACGTCGCCGTCGACGACGACGTCGTGTTCCTCCACGGTCGTCCCGTCGGGGATGGACAGTTCCTCGAGGGGATCTCCTGCCAGTGACACGCCAGAAATGAGTACGTCACGGAACATAAGCGACCCGCCGGCGTCTGACGCTCGTCTTGCGTCGCTTACGGATCGCCGTCTCGGGAGACTCGCGGGTCGAGAAGGGCCCGATCGCTACGCGTCCTCGTCGGTTCGGGCGTGGAGGGTGCTGTCGACGTCGATCGACCCCCACTCGTTCGCGACGTGTGCGCCCTCGCGGTCCTGCGCGCTTTCCGCCACGCGAATGAACGTCGCCTTCTTGCGGGCCTCGGGGATCGTCTCGCCGCCGCAGTAGGAAAGCCCAGATCGAATTCCGGCGGAGAACTCCCGGGCCACCTCGGCCATGGGCCCCTTGTACGGCGTCCACCCCTCGACCCCTTCGTCTGCGCCGACGTTCTCGGCTTTGTCCGTTCGGTCTTCGGCGGCGGCGGTGGTCGCCATCCCCCTGGATCGCTTGTACCGGATCCCGTCGATCTCTCTGGTCTCGCCCGGCGACTCCGCGGTTCCGGCAAAGAGACTCCCCATCATCACCGTGTCCGCCCCGGCCATCAGCGCCTTCACCGCGTCGCCGGACGACCGGATGCCGCCGTCGGCAATCACAGTCAGTCCCCGCTCGTGGGCGACGTCCGCGCAGTCGTCGACCGCGGTCAGCTGGGGAACGCCAGCGCCGGCGACCTTGCGGGTCGTACAGTGGGATCCTGGGCCGATCCCCACCTTCACCGCGTCGGCGCCTGCAGCCGCCAGATCTGCGACTCCGTCGGGCGTCGCGACGTTCCCGGCGACGAGCTCGACGTCCGGAAACGCGTCGGCGATCTCCGCGACCGCCTCGAGCGCGATTTCGAGGTGGCCGTGCGCGACGTCGACGACGACCGCGTCGGCGCCCGCGGCAGATAGCGCCTCCGTGCGTCGGAGATACGACTCGTCGACGCCGACGGCGGCGGCGACCGGGCCGCCAGTCTCTGTGGCGGCCTCGACTTCGGCGGCCTGTTCCTCGATCGTGAAAAAGCGGTGGATCGTCCCGATACCACCCACAGCCGCGAGTTCGGCGGCGAGTGTCGACTCCGTCACCGTGTCCATGGCCGCAGAAACCAGCGGCGTCTCGAGTTCGATGCCGGGCGTAAACGCCGTCGACAGGTCGACATCGTCGCGACTGTCGACGGGCGAACGCTGCGGGACGAGCAACACATCGCCGTAGCTCAGTCCCGTTCGGATGTCATCCATGACCGGACTAACTACGTGGGAGACCGTACTTAACCCTGGGGTTCTCGCGGCGTGACGGACGCCGATATTTAACTGTCGTGCCGCCCCAGTACCGTCGATGGACGTCGGTGAACTCCCGGTTCGACGTCGGATCCGCGATCGGTTCCGGCAGGAGGGGATCGAAACGTTGTATCCGCCCCAGCGGGCGGCAGTCGAGGCCGGAATCTGTGACGGCAACAACCTCGTCGCCGCGATCCCGACGGCGTCGGGGAAGACGCTGATCGCCGAACTCGCCATGGTGACTGCCGACGGGCCGAGCCTGTACATGTGTCCGCTCCGAGCGCTCGCCCGCGAGAAACACGAAACGTTCGACGCGCTCCCCGGGGTCGACGCCGGGCTGGCCACCGGCGAATACGACTCCCCGGCCGAGGAACTGGCCACCTACGACATCGTCGTCGCCACCAGCGAGAAGGTCGACTCGGCGATCCGAAACGGCGCCTCGTGGGTCGACGACCTCGCGTGTGTGGTCGTCGACGAGGTGCACCTGCTCGGATCGGACCGCCGCGGACCGACACTCGAGGTCACCGTCGCGACGCTTCGACGTCGGGCACCCGAGGCACAGCTGGTGGCGCTTTCTGCGACCGTGGCCAACCCCGAGGACGTCGCCGAATGGCTCGATGCCGACCTGGTCGAGTCGACGTGGCGACCCGTCGAACTCCGGACGGGCGTGTACGCCGACGGACGCGTCGCGTTCGACGACGGGGCGGTACAGCCCGTCGACGCGGGCAGCGAGACCGTCGCGGACGCCCCCGAAGAGCGAGCGCACGAGCAACCGACGAAAGCGACGAGCCGACTGATCGAGGAAACCGTCGGGAACGGCGGGCAGGCGCTATCGTTCGTTCGGTCCCGCCGGGAGGCGGAAACGCTCGCCGAGCGGTTCGCCCGATCCGGTATCGCAGAGAGACACACGACCGGCGGGAACGACTCCGCAGTCGCAGACGAGATCAGGGCGATCGACGGGACCGCAACCGGCGAGCGGCTGGCCGACTGCGTCCGGTCGGGCGTGGCGTTTCACCACGCCGGATTGGGTAGCGAGCACCGCGCTGCAGTCGAGACGGCGTTCCGGAACAGGGAGATCGCGTGTCTGTGTGCGACGCCGACGCTTGCGGCCGGCGTGAACCTCCCCGCGAGACGGGTCGTCGTCAGGGACCTGAAACGGTACACCGGCAGCGCGATGGAGTGGCTGCCGGTGCTGGAGGTTCACCAGATGTGCGGCCGTGCGGGGCGGCCCCACCTCGACCCGTACGGGGAGGCGGTGCTGGTCGGCGACTGCGACTCGCCCGAAGAGCTCACGCGGCGGTACGTCGAGGGCGATCCCGAGGCGGTAGCGTCGAACCTCGCCGACCGGAGTTCGCTCCGGACCCATACCCTGTCGCTGGTCGCGACCGGGTTTGCGGACACGCCTCGCGAGATCCTCGACCGCTTCGACGGGACGTTTTACGCCTCCCGGACGCCGAGTCCGGACCTGTCGGGCGACGTCGCGACGGTCATCGAGGATCTCGCCGAAATGGAACTCGTCCGCGCGTCGGGAACGAGCGCGGACGCCCGGCTTTCGGCCACGGAGCTGGGTACACAGGTGTCCAGACAGTACGTCCGGCCGGAGACGGGAACCCGAATCGTCAGGGGCGTGGAGACGATCGGCCGGATGCAGACCGACGGGGGAAGCGTCACCCAGCTTACCGCACTGGAGGTCGTCTGTGACACCACGGACATGCAGGACACTTACCTCGGGAACCGGGAACGGGCCGACATGTATCGGTTCGCACGGCGACGCTCCGAGGAGTTGACAACCGGGATGAACGACGCCGACGACTTCGAACGGTGGCTCGAGTCCGTAAAGACGGCACGGATCCTCGCCGAGTGGATCGACGGGGCGTCCGTCGAAACCCTGGTCGAGTCGTACCGGATCGGACCGGGCGACCTCGAATCCCGGGTGAGTCGCGCGGAGTGGCTGCTGGGCGCCGGCGACGCGATCGCGGGCGTCGTCGGCGTCGACACACCGATCTTCGAGTCCACGCGGCAGGAACTCGTCGAACGACAGGAGTGATCGAACGGGGGATCGAAAGCAGACCCCACGCCGACCGCCCTCCTCCGGGGTGTAGCCCGGCGGACAGTCGGACGTTCCCTCCTGTCTCCCGTCACCGAACGCGATCCGCGATCTCGCGGAGGCGCTCGTACTGGTCTTGCCCGTACGCGATCACACGCACGTCCGAGAGCGTGGACGCGTCGTAGGCCGCGATCGCCTCACAGACGATCCGGGCCCCCTCCTCGAAGTCGAACCCGGCGGCGCCGGTTCCGAGCACCGGGACGACCACCGACTCGCAACCGCGCTCTTCTGCGGCCGACAGCGCGTTCGTCGTGGCTTCGCGGATGCTCTCTTCGGTGGCGAGTCCGTCACCGTAGTGGGGCATCGCCGCGGCGTGGATCACGTAGTCGGCGTCCAGATCGAACGCGTCGGTGACGGCGACCTCCCCGAGTTCGACCGGCCCTTTCTCGACGGCCGCCCGGTTGAGCTGTTCGCCGCCGACCCGCCTGAGCGCGCCGGCGACGCCCGATCCCATTCGCAGGCTCGTTCCGGCCGCGTTGACGAGTGCGTCGGCCTCCTGGCCTGCGATGTCGCCCTGGATGACGCTGAACTCCATGGCGTCCGTGTTTCGGGGCGGACGGAAATAAAACCGACCCGGGGCTCTCGACGAGGACAGCCGCGCGATCTACTTCGGTTTCGCGCGTCGATACTGCGGGGGCCACTCGACGTCGACACCGAGCGCCTCGGCCGCGTGCAACGGCCAGTACGGATCCCGGAGGAACTCCCGGCCCAGGATCGCGAGGTCGGCCCGGCCGTTTCGGACGAGCGCGTCAGCGTGTCCCGGCTCCGTGATCTTCCCGACTGCTCCGACGGGGACGTCGGTCCGCTCCCGGATCTCCTCGGCGTACGGCACCTGATAGCCGGGTCCCGAGTTGGGAACCGTCTGATCGGGGTGGATGCCGCCCGCCGAGACGTCGATCAGATCGGCGCCGGCCTCCGCGAGCAGTGGGGCGAGCCGGACCGAATCCGAAAGCGTCCACGACGCTCGATCCGGCAGCCAGTCTGTCGCCGATATGCGGACGAAAACCGGTTTGTCGTCGGGCCAGACCTCTCTGACCGCAGCCGTAACCTCTCTGAGGAGCCGGGTCCGACCCTCGAAGTCACCGCCATAGGCGTCCGTCCGTCGATTCGTCACCGGCGAGAGAAACTCGTGGAGGAGATAGCCGTGGGCGGCGTGCACCTCGGCGATCTCGAAGCCGGCGTGTCGAGCGCGCTCGGCGGCGGCGGTGAAGTCGTCGACGACGTCTGCGATCCCCTCCCGCGTGAGCCGCCGCAGCGGAACCGGATCCTCCCCCCGTGGCCACGGCTCGTCGCTCGGTGCGACGACGTCCCAGCCGCCGTCGGCGGGCGCAACCGGACCGCCACCCTCCCAGGGACGTTCGGTCGACGCCTTCCGGCCGGCGTGGGCCAGTTGGATCCCCGGAACCGATCCTTGGTCGGCGATGAACCCCGCGACGTCCTCGAGCGCGTCGGCCTGGTCGTCGTTCCAGATGCCGAGGTCGTGGGGCGTGATGCGTCCCTCCGGCGAAACCGCCGTCGCTTCCGACATCACCACGCCCGCGCCGCCGACCGCCCGACTGCCCAGGTGGACCTGATGCCAGTCGGTCGACATCCCCTCCCTCGAGGAGTACTGACACATCGGCGACACCATCACGCGGTTCGGCAGTTCAGTGTCGCGCAACCGTATTGGATCGAACAGGGAGTCGGTCATCACTCGGAGTTCGCCCGCCAGGATAAAACGGCTGTTGAAACCGGAACCACGGCACGGATATTCCAATTTAAAAATAATTGTTTTCGATTCAGAAACTACAGTTTCCAAGATACCAATCTTTAAGGGGGATGCGGCCGAATTTACGTTTGCAATGAGCACCCAGAAGCACGTCCGACAGCAGTACGGCGAAGTCGAAGGTAGCGAGTCCCTCCGGATCCCGGCGGACAAAGCCGAGCAGATAATCGACGCGTTGACGACGGACCTGGCATCGACGTACGTCCTCTACCACCAGCTGAAAAAGCACCACTGGATCGTCGAGGGAGCGGAGTTCCGCGACCTTCACCTGTTCCTCGGGGAGGCCGCCGGCGACGCCGAGGAGGCGGCCGACGTGCTCGCCGAGCGCATCCAGGCGCTGGGCGGGGTTCCCCTCTCGGGCGGCGCGAACTTCGAAGAACACGCGACGGTGACCCCGGAGGACCCCGACGCCTACGACATCCGCTCGTCGCTGGAGAACGACATGGAGATGTACGGCGACATCATCGAGTCGCTTCGCGAACACATCCAGCTCGCCAACAACCTGGGCGATTACACGACCGATGAGGAACTTCGGGAGATCCTCCAGACCACGGAAGAACACGCCCATCACATCGAACACTACCTCGAAGACGACACGCTGGTGCTCGAATCCAGCACACACTGATCTGCGGGACCGCTCGCTAGAGCGTCTCTTTTCGTGTCCAGTCAGACGAGGTCGAACGGGTTTTCGCGAACGACCGTCTGCCCGCGGTTCGGGCCGATTCCGACCGCGTACACCGGCACGCCGACTTCTTCGGAAAGATATGAGAGGTACTCGCAAGCGGCCTCCGGCAGGGCGTCGTACCCCTCTTTGGCGACGGCGTCCCAGTCGGCCTCGGGCCACGGTTCGAACTCCCGGTACACCGGCTCGCAGCGCGCCCACTCCTCGGTCGTCGTCGGCATCGTCTCGACCGTCTCGCCGTCGAGTTCGTACGCGTGACCGACCTTTAGCTCCTCGAGCCCGGCGAGCACGTCGACGTGATTGACGCCGATCCCCGTGAACCCGTTCGCGCGGGAGGCGTGTCGCAGCATAGGCATGTCGAGCCAACCGATCCGACGCGGACGACCCGTAACCGTACCGAACTCGCCGCCGCGTTCCCGGATCTCGTCGGCGAGCGCCTCCTCGTTTTCGTCCTCGTCCAGTTCCGTGGGAAGCGGCCCGGTGCCGACCCGGGAGAGGTACGCCTTCACCACGCCGACGATCTCCCCGCGGCCGATCACCGAGGGACCGAGCCCGGAACCGACACAGGCGCCGCCGGCGGTCGGATTCGAGGAGGTTACGTACGGGTAGATCCCGTGGTCGATGTCGATGCTGGTCCCCTGGGCACCCTCGAACAAGAGGTTCTCGCCTCCCTCCCGTAGTTGGGCGAGGAACTCCCCCGCGTTTACCGTCATCTCTTCGCGTTCGAGGCGTCGACCGATCTCGCTGTACTCTTCGAACAGTGCTTCGATGTCGAACGCCTCGGCGTACTCTGCGTGTTCGTCGACGAGGTCGAGCCCGTACACCTCGGTCGCCAGGGCGCGTTTTTGTGGGACGACGTACTCGAGACGCTCCCGGAGGACGTCCGGATCCAGCAGGTCGCCGACGCGAACGCCGCGGCGGCCCGCCTTGTCCTCGTAGGTCGGTCCGATCCCCCGGCCGGTCGTCCCCGCGTCCAGATCGGAGTCGGATTTGACCTCCTCTTCGATTCCGTCGAGCACGCGGTGAAACGGGAGAATTACGTGAGCCCGCCTGGCGAGACGAACGTCCGGGTCGACTCCGCAGTCACGGAGGTCGTCGATTTCGGAGAACAACGTGCGGGGATTGATCACACAGCCGTTTCCGAGCACGCCGGTCTTTCCCCGAATCGCGCCGCTTGGAACCAGCGAGAGTTTGTACTCGGTCCCGTCGTGAACGACCGTGTGTCCCGCGTTGTCCCCGCCCTGATACCGGACGACGACGTTGGCGTCGCCTCCCCAGATGTCGACGAGGGCGCCCTTGCCCTCGTCTCCGAGCTGGGAGCCGACGATAGTGACAGTCATACAGTGGTGGTTCACCACCCCCGAACAAACCCGTTACGGTCGGCACATCCCCGACCGGATTCGCCGACGAACGCAACTCGGTGGAGACCGGTCGTGTGAAAAACACCTATAAGAACTATATATTGGCTCGGCGTATTTTCATTCGCAATGAAACGATCCAAACTCATCGCACTTGTCGCGATCGTCGCGATCGTCGCAATCGTGATCCTGCGCAAACGGTCGACCGAAGAATAGGCGTCTTCATTCCAGCGTTCGTCCGGCAGCGATATCGGTCCGGATGACGCATCCGTTTTTACCCCAGGGGGAGAAAACCTCGGTATGGCAAGCCAACCCCGCTCTCTCGTCGGATCGCTTCAAAATGAGGAGTACACCGGTGAAAACCGGTGTATCCCCTGTACGATAGTCAACGTGGGCATCGCTCTCGTTCTCGGAGCGCTCGCCGCGGTCCGATCCCGTGGGGCCGCGGCCGTGATCGTCGCCGTCTCCTTTGTAGCGATCTATCTCAGAGGATATCTGGTCCCTGGTACCCCTCAGTTGACGAAACGGTTTCTCCCCGGCTGGGTGTTGCAGTATTTCGACCACCATCCACTGGAGGATGACTTCACGAGGACTGATACCGCCGGATACACGGAGACGACCGTCGAAACTGACACCACCGGGGAGAAAACGGCCACAGAGGAGTCGTTCGAAACCGTCGAGAAGATCAGAAAACAACGGGAGGAAGCGGTCGATCCCGAGCAGTTCCTGCTCGAGGTCGGTGTCACCACACAGACCGAGACCGGCAACGATCTCCGATTGACCGAGTCGTTTGCCGCCGCCGTCGACGAGGAGCTTGCGGCAATCGATGGGGGACGTCCAGAACGGGCTGCCGTTGGGGACGTGTTCGACGCCGAACCCGACGAAGTCGAGTTCAAAGACAGGGAGTACCCGGCGATCAAGGTTGGACGCCGGATCCGGAAGTGGCCCTCCGAGGGTGCACTCCAGGTCGACGTCGCGACCCACCGCGCGCTCGAGGAACGAACGGATCGCTGGCGCTCGGTTCCGCTGGAACAGCGCATCGGGATTCTCGAATCGCTGCGGACGTTTCAACTCCAGTGTCCCGTCTGTGACGGCGAGGTCGCGTTCGGCGACGCAGTCGTAGAGTCGTGCTGTGCGACCTACGAGGTCATCTCCTACGAGTGTCTCGACTGTGGAGAACGCCTCCTGGAGTTGGATCCGGCAACGATCGACGAGGGCGACGGAACCGGAATCAGGCCGTAGGCTACTCCGGAACCAGCCGAACCGTCGTCCGACTGTACAGCCCCTTCCCCTCGGCGTCCTCGACGTTGAGGCCGGCACCGATGACGTACTTTCCCGGTCCGGCCGGTTCCCACTCCGACTCCGACACGCGGAACGTCCCGGTCCAGCGCTTCCTGAACACCTTCTCTTCACCACGTTCGAAGACGAACCCCCGTTCCTCGTCGGGCGGGTTCTTCAGGTCGACGTGTGACGCTTCGGTCACGCCGTCGACGTCCCACGTCCACAGCACCGGCGACCGGACCGGCACCGTCACCGGGAACGGCATCACGTTCCGCATCCGCACCAGGAACGGAACGTCGGCCTCGACCGGATACTCGTTTCTGGGACTCGTAACGTCGATTTTGATGGAGCGATACCGGAGCCAATGTGGAACGAACACCCGACTCAGCCACGTGGAGGGGACCATCTTGACCGCGAGCGGTTCGTGAGAGCGGTCGCGCTGTTCGCCGGGGCTGAAGCTGTCCTCGTCGTCCCGGCGGAGCGCCTCCGACTCGTAGATCCGACGCATCGATGGAATTACGGCCGCAAACCCGTAAAAGCGTTCGGTTCGGTTGGACAGACCCCTTGCGGTCGAGTCCAATCCGTCTCCGGAAACCGATTCGTCCGGTCAGTCCCCGGAAACCGATTCGTCCGGTCAGTCCCCGGCAACCGGATCGTCCGACTTCGTTTCCGTCGACTCGGTGACGAACTCGGGAGGCATCCCGGCGTACTCCTCGTCGTAGAGGAGACACGCGATGCGGTGATCCGATCCCCCCTCCGACTCGATCAGCGGCGGAACGGTCCGTTCACACGGCGAGGTTACCCGTTCGGAGATCGTTTCAGCGGCCGGTGTGATACCCTCGTCGTGAAGCGTGGCGACGAACGCAGAGATGGCCTCGTCTGCGTCGGGATCGCCGAAACGGTCGGGAAGGTCGAACTCCTCTCGGATCAGTTCCTCGAGCTCCGACTCCGGGATTTCGGCGGGTTCGACCGTCGCCTCGTCGGCGTCCTCGTCGATCGCAGTGACCGCAGCCGCGGTTTCTGCCGAACGCGCACGCTGACGAAGGTTCATGAGCGAACGCCAGTGTACCTGGTCGATATCGTACTCCCCGCCCTGAATGATCCGGGGACATCGGGTGTGGAACCGACAGCCGGACGGCGGATCGATCGGCGAGGGGACCGCGCCGCGCAGGAAGATCTGATCGCCCTCCCAGAGCGGGTCCGGCTCCGGAATCGCCGACAGAAGCGCTTCTGTGTACGGATGGTACGGTGGCGCGTAGACGCTCTGTGTCGGTCCGATCTCCGCGACCTTGCCGAGATACATCACTCCCACGCGGTCGGAGATGTGCTCGACCACGCTCAGGTCGTGGGCGATGAACACGTAGGAGAGATCGAACTCCTCCTGGAGATCCTCGAGCAGGTTGAGGATCTGTGCCTGGACACTCACGTCGAGCGCGCTCACCGGCTCGTCACAGATCACGACCTCGGGATCGACCGCGAGCGCGCGGGCGATGCCGATGCGCTGTTTTTGCCCCCCGGAGAACTCGTGGGGGTACCTGTTCGCGTGGCTCGGATTGAGCCCGACGGTTTCCAGCAGTTCGTACACCCTATCGTCCCGCTCGCCGCCCTCGCCGAGGTCGTGGATCTCGAGCGGTTCGCGGATGATGTCGCCGACGGTCATCCGGGGGTTCAGGCTCGAATACGGGTCCTGGAAGATGTACTGGACGTTCTTCCGGATGTCCCTGAGTCCACTGCTCGATAGCTCGGTGAGGTCGGTGCCCCGGTAGTAAACCGAACCGCCGGTCGGTTCGATCAGCCGGATCATCGCCTGTCCGAGCGTCGACTTCCCGCAGCCGGATTCGCCGACGACGCCGAGGGTTTCCCCCTCCATGAGCTCGAAGCTGACGTCGTCGACAGCCTTCACCTTCTGTGATTCCCCGAGTAGCGTGTCGATGAATCCCTCGCTCGTGTCGTAGTACTTCTCGAGGTTCTCGACGCGCAAAATCGGTTCCTCGCTACTCATCGCCACCACCTCCCGAGGCACTCGCCGTCGGATCGGCCGTCTCCTCGCGAACGACGATGTCGTAGTCGAGTCCGCCGGTGAGGTCCCCCGAATACTCCAGGCAGGCGGCGCCGCGTTCGGAGTCGATCGTCGCCGGCTCGCCCGTCTCTGGGTCGAGCAGCGACGGCTCCGTTCGCGTACACGCCTCCTCGGCGAACGGACACCGCGGATGGAAACTGCAGCCCGGCGGCAGCTCGATCAGGTCCGGCATCGTCCCGGGGATCGTCTGTAGCCGGTCGCGTTTGTCCCCGATCCGCGGGATCGAGCTCATGAGTCCCACCGTGTACGGGTGTTTGGGATCGTAATAGAGGTCCTCGACGGGGGCCTTCTCGACGGGTTTGCCCGCGTACATCACCATCACTCGATCACAGAATTCGGCGATGACGCCGAGGTCGTGGGTGATG
Organism: Halalkaliarchaeum desulfuricum; assembly: GCF_002952775.1. Taxonomy (NCBI): domain Archaea; kingdom Methanobacteriati; phylum Methanobacteriota; class Halobacteria; order Halobacteriales; family Haloferacaceae; genus Halalkaliarchaeum; species Halalkaliarchaeum desulfuricum. Next base: position 2,065,827 of record NZ_CP025066.1, on the reverse strand, counting down.
AGCTGCACCGCCGTCCCCATATCGTCTGCGAGATCCTCGATGAGATTGAGGATCTTCGTCTCGATGGTCACGTCCAGCGCGGTGGTCGGCTCGTCGGCGATGATGAGTTCTGGGTCACACGACAGTGCCATCGCGATGATCGCCCGCTGTTGCATCCCGCCGGAGAACTCGTGAGGGTAATCGGAGTACCGCGTCTCCGCTTCGGGGATGCCGACCTTATCGAGCAGCTGTATCGTGCGTTCGCGGGCCTCGCCTTCGCTGTAATCGAGGTGGTGTCTGAGCGCTTCGCCGATCTGATCCCCGACCGTGTACACGGGGTTCAGCGCGGTCTGGGCGTCCTGGAAGATCATGGCGATGTCGTTGCCGCGGATCGCCCGAACCTCCTGCTCTGTCATATCCAGGAGGTTCTCACCTTTAAAGAGGATCTCCCCGCTTTCGATCTGTCCGGGGTTGTCGATGAGCCGCATCAACGAGAGCGCACTGACGCTTTTTCCGGCGCCGCTTTCGCCGACGACGCCGAACTTCTCGCCGCGTTCGATCCGGTACGAGAGGTTGTCTACCGCGGTGACGGCCCCCTCCTGGGTATAAAAGCGAACCGTCAGATCGTTCACTTCGAGAAGCGCCATTACTGGGCACCTCCCGCAGTGACGCTCGTCTCCTGTGCGTCGAGTGCGTCGTTGATTCCGTCACCGATCATGTTCATCGACATCACGAACAGGAAGATCGCAACACCGGGGAAGACGGTGGCGTGCCAGGGGATCGCTCCGCCGGGACCCTGGATCAGCGTCTCCCGGGTCTGATCGAGCATCGTCCCCCACTCGGCGGTGCCGGGCGGCATCCCCAACCCGAGGAAGCCGAGCGCCGCGACCCCGATGACGACGGTACCGATGTTTAGCGACGCGACGACGAGCACCTCCGCCATCGCGTTCGGCAGGACGTGGCGCATGATCACCCGCCTGTCGCGGGCGCCCAGCGCCTTCGCCGCCTTCACGTACTCGCTTTCCTTGATGGACAACACCTCCCCGCGCATAATGCGGGCGTAGCCGTTCCAGCCGAAAAGCGAGAACGCCGCCACGAGCTGCCAGTAGCCGCCGCCGAAGATCGTCACGATGATCAGCGCCAGGACGATCCCGGGGAACGCGTAGATCGTGTCGACGATCCGCATCATGATTTCGTCGATCCAGCCGCCGTAGTAGCCGGAGATGCTCCCGTAGACCATCCCGACACTGGCGGTCAACATGACCACGACGAACCCGATCGAGATGCTGTACCGGCCGCCAAAGAGGATACGAGAGAACAGGTCGCGGCCGCTTCCGTCGACGCCCATGATGTAGTCGGTCGACGGCCAGTCGTAGACGCTGACGGTCGGATCCTCGGTCAGATAGAGGATCGTCGTCGGGTCGTACGGGGCGAGCGCGAACGGCTGAATCGTGACGCCCCACACGGCGATCGGCCGAGCCATAAACGCCGCAAGGCTCATGAGCAACACGACCGCGAGTCCGACGAGCGCGGACCGGTTCCGCAAGAACCGTTTGTACGCCCGAACCCACCGACTCTCCGTCTCGGTCTGGATGTCGCCCGACCAGTCGGAGATCCGCTCACGTTCCGTTACCCGCGCCGGGTCGAACCCGGTGACCTGAATCCGACCCCGCTGTGAGTGAGATTTGCTAGTCATATCTGATCCTCGGATCGAGTACCGCGTACATGATGTCTGCAACCAGGTTCGCGATGATGATCGCGATGCCCGTCACGAGCGTGATCGCCATGATGAGGTCGATCTCGTTTTGGGTCAGCGCGTCGATGAACTCCCGGCCGAGACCGGGCCAGTTGAACACGACCTCGACGACGATCGACCCGCTGACGATCCCCGCCGTGAGAAGCGCCGCAAGCGTCACGACGGAGATCAGCGAGTTGCGGAGCACGTGTTTCAAGACGACTTTACGCTCGGGGAGGCCTTTCGCACGAGCTGCCGTTACGTAGTCCTTGTTCATTTCTTCGGCCATCGACGTACGCATCACACGCATGATCGCTGCTGCCGAGGCCGTCCCCACCGTGACGCCCGGGAGGATGAGATACCACAGCATCTCGGGGCTATGCAACGGCTGACGCGAGGGCGGTAACACGGGCCAGAGATCCAGGATCAACGCGAAAAACAGGATCAACATCAGCCCGAGCCAGAAGTTCGGGATCGAGATGCCCGACAGGGCCAGGAACCGGCTGACGGTGTCGCCCAGCTGATCCTTCTTCACGGCCGCGTAAATCCCGGTCGGGATCGCGATACCCAGCGCGAACACCCACCCGAAGATGCCCAGCGCGATCGTTTCAGGGAGCCGCATCAGAACGATCGTGCCGACGTCACGGCCCGAACTGTACACCCGGCCGAAATCACCCTGTAACACGTTCGCCATCCAGTGGAAATACTGCTCGTAGGCCGGCCGGTGGAGGCCGTACCGACGACGGATCGCTTGCCGCTCGGCTTCCGTCATATCGGGATTTAACCCGACCATCTGCTGGACCGGATCACCCGGGGTATAGTGGACGAGCGCGAACGTAATTACTGAAACACCGAACAGTATCGGGATGATCGCCAGGAACCGCTTGAGGATAAATCGTCGTAAACTCATTCGTTAATGGGGAGGGAAGCCGCCGGTCGTCCGGCAGCACGCCGAGGGCTTATTCGTCGATGTAAATAACTTGTTCGTCTTGTGGTGCGAACAGTGCGTAGTTGAGGTAGCCCTCGTGGAACGGCCACTGCCCCCAGCCCTTGACCCGCTCGTGGCGGACGGAGGTTTGCAGGTCGAAGTGCGTGATCGCGCTGGCTGCAAGCTCCTCGAGTTCCCGCCAGATTTCGTCGTACCGCTCGCGGCGGAGGTCCTCATCCTCAGCGACCTCGGCCCCGTAGCGGGCGTTGTCCAGCATCTCGTCGAGCCAGTCGAAGTTGACGCCGCTCAGGTTACAGCAGGCTCCCCAGTTGCTGCTGTGGTGCAGCGCGTCACAGAAGCTGTGGGGATTGAACGTACCCGAGAGGCCGATACAGGCGATGACCCCTTCTTCGGCGTAGCCGGGGTCCAGGACGCGCCCCACGTAGGTCGTCCACTCGTACGTCTCGATTTCGGTCTCGAAAAGCCCCGTTTCCTCCATTGACTCGGCAACAAGTTCGACCATCTGGACGCGGTCGTCGTTGTCGGCGTTGACTTCCAGAGTTACTTCAAGCGGCGCCTCGATGCCGTAGTCATCAAACACTTCCTCAGCCATTTCGGCCGCTTCCTCAGGTCGGTACTCGTTGTATGGACGTAGCTCTTCTTCGAGCGCCTGTGCATCGGTGGTCCCGGCACCCTGCGCGAGTTGGGGAATCATCGTCCACGCCGGGCGGGCCCAGCCCGCAAGAACGTTTTCGACGATGGATTCTCGTGGGACGAGGTGGTTGAACGCTTGCCGGAGTCGCTGGTCGTCCCAGGGCTCGACCTGGATCGGCGGCTGGAAGTACTCGTACCCGCCTGTCTCGACGCCGGCGACCTCGAAGTCTTCAGAGGCGTCGAAGTCGTCCAGCGTCGCCCGGGTGAGGCCCGTCGTGATGTCGATTTCGTCGTTTTGGAGTGCACCTGATCGGGTTGCGTCGTCCGGGATGATTTCCATCTCGATCCGGTCGATGACCGGCCCGTCAGGGAAGTCGGCATCGCCCTCGAACCAGTCGAAGGAGTCGACGCCGACGTCCTCGACCCAGTAGTTGTCGTTCTTCTCGTACTCGACGTACTGCTCGTCCGCCATCTCGTCCAGCACGTACGGGCCGGTGCCGACCGGCTCGTTACCCTGTCGCGGGTCGAGGTCGTTCGGCGGCAGTTCGGCCAGTTCCTTCGGATAGACGTACATCGGCGGCAGCTCCCGGGCGCCCTCCGCGTCGGGAAGCTGACCGTAGATGTCCACCGTGTACTCGTCGATCGCCTCGTAGTACAGCGTCGAGTCGAAGTACTGGGCGGCGTTGTCTGACAGCTTGAGTCGATCGTAGGAGGCGATGACGTCCTCGGCGGTCATCTCCTCGCCGTTGTGGAACTCGACGCCCTCGCGGAGGTCGTACCGGATCCGCATGCCGTACACACCGTCTGCGACGGCGTCTGCCGCGTCTTCGAACAGCAGCGTTCGGACTTCGTCGCCTTCCTCGGGGACTGCATCCTCCGGGTGACGGACGATCTCCTGTTCCTCGATCGGTACCGCACCCTCCTCGCCGGCTTCGACCGACCGCATGTACGGGGCGTAGTCGGTGCGCTCGATGTCCTGCGTCTCTTCAACTTCGAAGTCCTCGGCGAGCCACGGATAGAGGTTCCCCTCGCTGTCGCTGACGGTCAGCGACTCGAAAATGAGGCTCTGGACCAGCGTCGAGGTCGTGTCCGTGCTGTACGGACCGTCGAACGAGTCGGCATTGGCACCGATGCCGACGCGAAGGGTGCCGCCTTCGACGAGTTCGTCTGGATCGACGTCCTCCTCGCCGATACCCTCATCATCCTCTTCTGCGGGCTCTTCGCCCTCGAGACAACCCGCCAGACCGACGACGCCCGCTGCGCCGACGCTCTGGAGGACTCGTCTTCGGTTGATGCTCGGACTGGATATCTCGGTATCCTGTACCATGGGCAGAATTGCGGGATCCCTACTGATATATGTACTGCTTTGATGCCGTTTCCTTCGGGCGGTAAATATCTGTCAGAGTAAAACGATGATTCAGTTTTGAGCAATTTTTAACATTTTTGTCCAGATTTGGCCGATGAAAATCACCGAGATCCGGCGTCGACGCGAGGATCCAGGTAACTGTACGAGAGGTCCTGGATGATGTTCCCGACGACTCCAAAGCCGATGATTACGATCGTACTCCCGAGAAGAACCGGGAGATCGCGGTTCTGTATGGCCTCGAGGAACAGCAGTCCGAACCCGTCGATGGCGAACAGCACTTCGATCACGAACACTGCGAGGACGAGCAACGCGAGCGCTTCGGTGAACAGCATCGAGAAAAGCGGGACAGCGGCGTTGCGCACCACGTGCTTCGCGACGAGAACCGGCCCGGCACCTTTCGCTTTCACCAGCGAGACGAAATCTGCAGAGGCGTGATCGATCGCGTACGCCCGGGTGTAACTCACGTATCCGCCGAGTAGTGCCGCCGTCGCGAGCCCGATCGGAAGTGCGTGGTCGAAAAGCACCGGTGACCGGGAGATCACATCACCCTCCAGAAGCGAAACGAACATGCCGCCGATCCAGAAACTCGGCAGCGCAAAAAGCAGGTACGTGGTTCCACGTCCCCCGTTTGCGATCCGGCTCTCCGGGTTCAGGGCCACATACAGTCCGACCATCATCCCGATCGAGAGTCCGAGAACGATCGCGGGGACGACGTACATCCCCGTTCGCAGCACTGCATCGGCGACGAGTCCCATAACGGGCTCTCCAGTCACTAACGATTCTCCCCACGAAAGCGTCACCATATCTCCCATCCAGTCCAGGTACTGCTCCCAGATGGGTCTGTCGAGGCCTCTATCCGCGAGATAGGCGTCCAGACGCGCCTCGAGTTCCTCCCCCGTGATTCCGACCCATCTGAGTTGGCCTTCGAGTCCTTGCTTCACCCAGTCGTCCGTCATCGTGAATCCGACGAACACGGCGGTCAGGACGCCCCAGGCGGCCACGAGGCCCAGCGCGATCCGCTGGAGGAACACCCGAACGACGTTCACGGGGGGTCACTCCGCGTCGAAATCCGGTGGAGGGTATCCAACAGTGTCTGTGGAGGGATGACAGGGACCATGGAGCGCATACAGTCTGGTTACCGACGTATGCTCTCAAAAACGTAACGGTTATGCCACGTTCGTGAAAACCCACCCACGTGCCACGGTAACTGGTCCCGAAAGAGGTGCCCTCCATGAGCGACAACGACGACTCCCCCCGGTTCGAAACCGTCGACTGGTCACGGATCGACAGATCCAGACGGATCGTCACCCCACAGCGCGTTACACTCCTGATCGGCATCACTCTCGTCGGACTACTGTATCTATACGACGTCATGTACGCCCACGTGTACACGATCGGAGAGTGGCGGGCGGAACCTGTCGACTGGGTGTTCCTCCTTGCGGTCGCGACGCTCGTCGCGTACGGTATCGTTCCCGCAGTACAGCACCGCGACACCGTCACACGTGTCGTCGAGGGCGTCGGCGCCAAACTGTCCACGAAGTTGGCCGGTGGCTATCTGCTGGTGCTGGTTGTGATCGGGTTTTTCGCTCCGATACTGTTTCCGAACCCCGGTCTGGCCTTCCAGCACGCGTTTCACCCGCCGATCGGGTTCACAAGCGAGGTCACTGGGGTCGAGTGTCTCGGTGCCGTAACGGGAGAGATATTCGAACAGCGATGCCACGGAACGTGGGCATATCCCCTCGGCACCAACGAACGGGGCCATCCGATGGGATTCCTGGTCGCCTCCGGTGCGCGTGTCGCGCTGTACGTGATGGCGATCACCGCAGCGTTCGTGATTCCGGCGGCGGCAGCCGTGGGAGTGATCGCCGGACTGCGCGGCGGTGCCGTCGACAGCCTGCTGATGTCGTACGTCGACGTCCAGCTTTCGATCCCCGCGATCGTGCTGTACTTCATCGGCTACACCTACTGGGGGCCGTCGTTGCTCGTGTTGCTTCTCGCCTTCGGGCTGCTCAGCTGGGGCGGCATCGCCAGGCTGGTCCGCAGCGAGGTGTTACAGCGCAGGGAGGACGGTCACGTCCTCGTCGCCAGGAGCCTCGGGGCGTCGGGGACGTATCTCGCAAAGCGTCACATCCTGCCGAACGTGACCAACACCCTGGTTCCGGCGGTATTTCAGCTGCTCGCGTTGCTGGTGCTGTTCGAGGCTGGAGTGGCGTTCCTCGGCTACCACGAGCTCCAGACCTACTCGTGGGGCGGAATCATCAGCGAAGGGATCAACGCGGAGGTGGCCGCAGAGATGCAGACCAGAGCCCCACATCCAGCGTACAAGATCTGGTGGGTGGCGACGCTCCCCGCCCTGGCGTTGACGGCGACGATTCTCTCGCTCAAACTCGTCGGCGACGAATTCAGGGACGCGATGGATCCTCGACGGGGGGCAAACCGATGACCCTCGACCAAAGCGAGGTCGGGAGCGAACCGCTCCTTTCGGTCGAAAACCTCCGCACATACATCGACGCGGACGGGGGCCGCGTCCACGCAGTAGACGGGGTGAGCTTCACCGTCGATCGCGGAGAAACTGTCTGTCTGGTCGGCGAATCCGGCAGCGGGAAAAGCGTCACCTGCGAGTCGCTCACCGGTATCGTGCCACAGCCACCGGCAGAAATCGTCGGCGGAACCGTCTCGTTCGATGGACTGTCGCTTCTGGACGCAGACGATTCGACGCTCCGGTCGGTTCGCGGAAACAGAATCGCACACGTGTTCCAGAACCCACAGCAGGCACTCGATCCGGTGTACACCGTGGGGGATCAACTCGCGGAAGCGATGACGATCCATGGAGCGGGAGACGTCACTGCGACACGCGAGCGAGCTGTCGAACTCCTGAGGCGGGTCGGGATCCCGCGGGCGAGCGAGCGGGTCGACGACTACCCACACGAGTTCTCCGGCGGGATGGCCCAGCGGGTCGCGATCGGGATCGGGCTCGCAGCCGACCCGGAGCTGTTGATCGCCGACGAGCCGACGACTGCCGTCGACGTCACCGTGCAGGCCCGCCTCATCGAACTGCTCCGGGAACTAACCGGGGGCGGCATGTCTCTCCTGCTCGTTACCCACGACCTTCGGGTGGTTGCCGCCCTGGCCGATCGAGTCGTCGTGATGTTCGGCGGGACGGTGATGGAACAGGGTCCGGTGGAGACCGTGTTCGCGCGACCGTCACATCCGTACACGCAGGCGCTGTTCGAAAGTTACGACGGGCTGGACCGACGGGGAGAACGGTCCGCGAGAGACGAGATCCCGACGGACGGCTGTCGGTTCCGGCGGGAATGTCCCCACGCCGTCGACGCGTGCGGGGGTGGAACACAGCCGCCGACGTATCCGACGGACGGCAACAGCGCACACGAGGTCTCGTGTGTTCACTACGCCCCCGAGAGGGATCCGGATCAGATCCTCGCGGACGCGAGGGGCGCCAGCCCGGGCGGGATACCGGGCAGAACCGATCGGAGCGAAGACGCGCCGGATACCCGTCCGCGTGGAGAAAGCGGAACAGCCAACGGGGGGCCGACCGATGAGTGACGAGCCGCCAGTGCTCGCTGTCGACGGGCTGGAGAAACATTACCCGATCACGAAAGGGCTGTTGCGCCGCGAAGTCGGCCGAGTCCGCGCCGTCGACGGCGTTAACTTCCGGATCGACCGCGGCGAGGCGCTCGGACTCGTCGGCGAGTCCGGCTGCGGGAAGTCCACGACTGCGCTGTCGATCCTCCGGCTCGAGGAGCCGACCGGTGGGGAAGTCAGATTCGAGGGCACCCCGATCGAGAAGTTCCGCGGGGAGCAGCTCAAGTCGTTCCGCCGTCGGGCACAGCTGATCGTCCAGGATCCGAACGAGGCGTTCAGCCCCAGAATGACCGTCGGAGAGGCGGTTGCGGAGCCGCTTCGGCTCCACGGAATGGACGATTCCGACCGACGACGGGAGATCGTCGCCGACGTGCTCGAACGCGTGGGGCTGTCCGCAGCCGACGTCGACCGCTACCCACACGCGTTCTCCGGCGGCGAGAAACAGCGGATCGCGATCGCCCGGGCGCTCGTCGTGAATCCGGACTTGATCGTCGCCGACGAGCCCACGAGCGCGCTCGACGGGCGGGTACAGTCGGACGTGCTCGCTCTGCTGGACGAGATCCGGCGGGAGTTCGACATTGCCGTGCTATTCATCAGCCACGACATCGACGTCGTGCGCCGGTTCTGTGATCGGATCGCCGTGATGTATCTCGGTGAACTCGTCGAAAAGGGACCTGTCGCGGAGGTTCTCGACTCACCAGCACATCCGTACACCCGCGTGCTACTCGGCTCGGTGCCGAGTCTCGACCCCGGTGACAGGACCCTCGAAAAGCCGCTCACCGACACCGTTCCGGAGCCGGCGAACCCGCCCAAAGGCTGTCGGTTCCACACCAGGTGTCCTGAGGTGATCCCCCCGAAAGACGTGGACGTCACCCAGGAACAGTGGCGGGCGATCGCGGCGCTCAGATTCACCGTCGAAACCGGTGAACTCCCCGAACCGCTCGCGCCGGATCGACAGGGACAGTCGACGACGGCCGAAACGGTTCGCAAGGAGTTCGGACTCCCGTCGTCGCTTTCGGATCCACTCGCGGAACGGGCAGTTACAGACGCAGCTGCGGCGATCGCGGACGGGGACATCGATGGCGCAAGTGAACTCCTCGCCGACGCGTTCCCGACGATCTGTGAACGCGAAACGCCAACTGTTGTCGATCTCGACGGGCAATCGGCTCAGTGTCATCGATACGATCCTGAGAAAGACGCTGAGCCCATCCCATGGAACTGACGGACAAAAAGCGACCGGACAGTTCCGGAGGAGCAACCCTAGCGGCGGATTCTCACTCGAAGGCGACGTCGATGCGTATCACGACCACGCGAAGCTGCTCTACGTCCTCGTGCTCACATGACACCAGCGCGAGTCCGTCCTCTCCCGCGCCCGGATCGGGTTCCTCACACTCCATCCCGCTGTCCTCCATGTATCTGTTCCACGCACCCGGATTGTCCGTCGAGACGTTCACCTCTACGCTATCGAACTCGGTTCCGTTGACGGGATCGTTCCGTCTGAGAACCTGTTCGGTCCGGACCTGAATGACCTGATCGCCGCTCACGGCGACGGAGCCACCCGAAGAGAGCCGAACGATAGGGAGGACCATCCTGTCGTCCTCGAACAGGAACGGTGGCTCCCGAACCATCACGCCATCCCCATCGCCGTCGCTGCGGACCACCGCACCACCGGTGTAGCTGACGGTGCTGTCGCCGGATTCGAAGGCGAGCGATCGGACCTGTTGTGGGGGATAGGTGTAGTTTTCACCGGTTTCTGGATTGGTTCCGGTGATCTCGACGTATGCCGCCTCTTGAACTGATAGCGTCGCGTCCGACATGCGGATCTGCGTCGAGCGACTCGGCGCCCCGTCCAGGACGATGTCGTCGAGGTTCTCCCCGAACACCTCGAACGCCCGCTCGGCGTTGTTGATCCGCTCGTGATCCCGGGCGTCCTGGAGGCCGCCGAGCCCGACCGTGTAGACGATCGCGATCGAACCAATCACGAGCGCGAACACGAGAACGAAGCTCAACGCCTCGCTCACTCCCCGGTCGCCACCGTTCGTCTCGCTCACAGGGAGTGACTCTACCCGGAGGGGTTATCAAAGGCACGGCCAGGTTATCAGGAACGAAACTCACGAAATGACAGCAGCGAGGACACGACAGCAGCGTTTTATTCACGGGCACGACAGAGCCGGTATGTTCAGATCAGGGAAGTTCGTCGCGAAACGGCTTCGGAAGGCGAACGACGAACCGCTGTCTTCCGACCAGGTACAGCCGAACGGCGTCGATCTCACGCTGGGGACAGTTTACGAACAGAGCTCCCCGGGCCGTATTGACCGGGACGGAAAAACGGTCGGCGAGAGACTGGAGCTCGAACCGGACGACGGCGCGTTCCGACTCGAGCCCGGCAACTACGTCGCCGAATACGGGGAAGTCGTCCGGGTCCCCGACTCCCACGTCGGTTTCGTCTATCCCCGATCCTCGCTCATGCGCAACAGCGCGATGTTGCACACGGCGGTGTGGGACGCCGGCTACGAGGGGATCGGCGAGGGACTGTTGCAGGTCGGCCACGAGATCGAGATCCGGCGGGGTGCACGCATCGGCCAGTTCGTGCTCGCAGCCGCCGACCACGAGGGTGTCTACGAGGGAGAGTATCAGGGCGAACGGCTGTGATCGGTTGCCCGGAGCGGACCGGACGGGACCGACTCTTTTAGGTTCCGTCCGGTCGATTGACCCCACATGGACCACGTCTCACTCGGCGTACCGCGTGGCGTACTCGAATCGCTCCCCGAAGAAGAAGACGCCGCGGAGATGGACATACACCGGGCCGTCGACGGGATCGAGCGCCGGATCAACGACGCGATCGACGAGGCGGACGATCCCGGCGAGGCGGCCGGGTACGTCGTCGACGCGATCGAACACATGGAATCGCGGATGGAACGGTACGACGAGTTCGTCCCCGAACTCAGGGCGTGGGGCCAGTCCCCGATCTACGCGATGGCGTGGCGAAACCTGTATGCGGAGCTCATTGCACAACTGTACCAGGAGGAGTGGCTCGCAGAGGAACTCGATCGCGAGCGCAACTACCGTCTCGTCGAGGACGGGATCCGGTTCGACGGGTGAACCCGCCCGGGGCGACCCGGACCGACGCCGGCAGTCTGCCGCTATCGGCCGGGGCCGAGACGGATCGGATCATCGCTCGCTCGGATCGTTACTGTAACGTCCTGGCCGACTTCGAACGGGACGTCCCTGGCGATCAGTTTGGCGCCGTACTCACCGTCCCGTGCGGCGAACAGTGACAGTCCGATAACCCGGTCTCCGTCGGCGAGGACGTCGACATCGCGCCAGCGGATAGTCCGTCCAGTTGCGGTTCCGATCCGGGTTCCGAGCAGTTTCACGGCCGACTCCGTGTTCCCACCGTCGGCCGATCCGTCGAGCACTCCGCCACCGTCGTAATGGGTCAGACCGCCGTCCAGGGGCCGACCGTCGTCGTCGGCGATCGCGGCGAACGCCGATCCAGGATCGGGATGTGTCGGCGCATCCAGCACGGCGTAGGTGTGTCCCGTCTCGACTACTGTTCCGGTCCCGTCCCACTCGAGTCCCGCGACGGGAGTCGATACGGAGATCGGAAGCGAACCCCGCGCACGAAGCGGGTTCCGGTCCGGCAGACGAAACCCGAGATGAACGTGATTGTCGACCCACGGCCCGAAGAATCCGGACCTGACGAGTTGTCCCAGCGGATCGCCGACCTCGATCCGGTCACCGGGAGCGACGTCGGGATCGACGTGGAGAATCCGCGCGACCAGCCCGTCGGCGTCGGCCGGCTCCCCATTCACCCGGATCACGATCAGGTGATCGCAATCGACGGCGTACGGCCTGCCCGGACAGCCGACCGTCTTCGTGTCGAGTACCTCACCGGCGACTGGCGACCGTGCGGTTTCGGTTTCCGGATACAGATCGATCGCACGGCCGCAGTCGTGGGCCGGATACGGGGAGTTGTAAAGCGAGAACCGCCGATAGCGAAACAGGAGTTCGGTGGGGAGATGGACGGACGGTTCGGCGCCCCTGGTCGACTCGGCGTCCATGGGTGGCGTTGGATCCGGCCGAACAAAGGGGCGTCGTCACGCGGGGGGCCAATAGTGGCTGTGGGCCGATGACGTCGGTGTCGTTTTCCGTTTCGGCTGCGTCGTGTTCGGCGTGACAGTCCACGTCGTCCGCGGGTGCCCTGACGGCATCGAAGCCGATCGGGAACTCGCAGGAAGGCTCCGGGAGATCGCCGCCGAACGGCAGGAGCCGGCGGTGCGGGTCTGGAGGCCGCCCAGACAGCTGGCGTTCGGCCGACGGGACGCAAACGAGTCCGGCTACGGGACTGCGAGGGAAGCCGCACACAACAGAGGGTTCCCGCCAGTCGAACGGCGCGTCGGTGGTCGGGCCGTCGCGTACGACGGCGACACCACCGTCGCGTTCGCGTACGCCGTTCCGCTTTCCGATCCCCGGCGGGGGCTCTCGAAGCGTTACGACCGGGCCATCCACCGGCTCCACAACGCCCTGGAGGCGACTGGCGCGTCCGTCAGTCGCGGTGAGCCCCCGGGAGCGTTCTGTCCCGGCGATCACTCGTTGCGTGCGGTTCCTGACGGGCAAGTGTCCGATCAAAAGCGGCGCGAGAACGGCGGAAAGGTCGCAGGGATCGCACAGCGAATTGGAACCGACAGCGCGCTCGTCTCGGGGGTCGTCGTCGTCGAGGACACGACGGAGCTTCGAGAAGTACTGACGGCGGTGTACGACCGGCTGGAGCTTCCGTTCGATCCGGACTCGCTCGGCTCGGTAGCGGCTGCCGGAGGGAGTCACGATCCGAACGTCGTCATCGGGGAAATCGAGTCGGCGTTTGTGGACGGACGTCACTGCGTCGTCGAACGAGTCGAACGGTAGCCGGTCGACGGCCGTTTCGACGTTCTTTTTATTGCCCGGCCGCGTTCTCGTGGTATGGCCGAATTCAAAGTCGTCGTCGCCGATCCCGAAACCGGCGAGACGTATCAGGCGGAAGTCGACGGACAGGACGCGAACCGATTCATCGGGCGGGAGCTCGGCGACGAGGTGGACGGCAGCGCCGTCGGCCTCGACGGCTTCACCCTCGAAGTGACCGGCGGCTCGGACGTGACGGGCCGTCCGATGCGTGCCGACGTGTCGGGATCGGGGTTGAAGGAACTGCTGCTCGAGGGCGGGGTCGGCTACAAGCCGAGCCGCGACGGCGAGCGCAGGCGGATCACCGTTCGGGGCCGCGAAATCAGCGACGAGACCGCCCAGATCAACGCGAAGGTCGTCGCCGGCGACGGCGACGTCGCCGACGCGTTCGAAGCGGAGTAACCGTCGGGCTGGAGATGCCCGACCGCCTTCCTTCCGACGCCGACGCGGTGTCGACGACCCGGGCGCACGTCGACCGCTTCGGCGGGACGCGCCGTCGCTGCGTTCGCCTCGGGGAGGAACTCGACGTTTCCGACGGCGACCTCGTCAGGCTGGTTCTGGATCGGAAAACGTACCACAGTCGAGTCCACGCCGACGCGAACGGTCTACTCCTTCGAGGGGCGTACGAAAACCGTCGTCTGGCACGGTCGCCGACCGAGGGCGATAACGAGCTACGCGCATGGCTCGAAGAAGTCGGCAAACAACCGGGAGACTCCCTGGAGGTCGACGAAGTCGTCGCCGGCGAACTGTACGGTCTCCGGATTCCCGGAAGCCGGACGGTCTACTCGGTCACTCGGGGACCCGCCTCTTCCCTCTCGGAAATCGCTCGCGACCTGGACGGGTAGTAGCTCGGATCAGTCGGGACCCGGGAGTCGAGCGTCGGGAGTCGAGCGCCAGGAATCGAGCGCCGGGAATCAGGTGAACAGCAACCGAAGGTTCACGGCCGTGACCATCACCCCGACGATCGTGAGTAGTAGCGGAGGAAAGTAGTACAGCAACGTGTCGCCGTCACGGGCACCCAGATGACTGATCCACACCATCACCAGAAACGCCGCCAGCTTCGCGGCGACGAGCCCCCACAGACCGAGAGAATCCATCGCGAACCGGACGATCGGATTTCCCTCGCCGAGATGGGGGACGAAGTACACGAGCGCGATCGTCGTCACCACGTCGCCGACGCCGTAGGCTGCCGTGGCGACGATCCACAGCCAGTAGAACTCGTCGGGACGGCGGTCGTATGTCGGACGAGCACGGGAACGGCGGGAGCGGGACACGACCGAACCTGAGATTCGCCGGAATATAAACCGGACCGATAGCACGCCGAAGATCCGAACCGAACGATTCATTCCGTTCGTCGCAAACGACCGGCCATGGGGACCCCGCTCGCCGAACGAGAAGAACAGGCCACAGCGGTTCTTGACCGGTTGTACGACGCGTATCCCGACTCGACAATTTCGTTGAACTATTCGAGCCGCTTCGAGCTGCTCGTGGCGGTCGTGCTCTCGGCGCAGTGTACCGACGAGCGGGTGAACGCGACGACGGCGGAGCTTTTCGAGGAGTACGCGACGCCGCAGGACTTCGCCAACGCTGATCAGGACGAACTGGCCGAGCGACTGAGCTCGATTACTTACTACAACAACAAGGCGGGCTATCTCCGATCTGCAGCCCGGGACATCGTCGAGGAACACGACGGGGAGGTTCCGGACACGATGTCGGAGCTCACCGACCTCGACGGCGTCGGTCGGAAGACTGCAAATGTCGTCCTCCAGCACGGCCACGACGTCGTCGAGGGGATCGTCGTCGACACGCACGTCCAGCGACTCTCCCGTCGCCTCGGGTTGACAGAAGCACGTCGGCCGGAGGCGATCGAGGAGGACCTGATGGACATCGTCCCGAAGGAGAACTGGCAGCAGTTCACTCATCTCTTCATCGACCACGGTCGGGCGACCTGTACGGCGCGAAATCCCGATTGCGACGACTGCGTGCTGGAGGATCTCTGTCCGTCCTCGAAACTGGACAACGGGATCGATCTCGCTTCGGGCAAAGAGTGGTCGTAGAAGCGTCGACGCCCGCGCCTGGAATCGCAGGTGGGAAGAACGCCCGCATCCGGAGCTTTTAAACGAGTTCCGGACCCATCTATCCGTAATGGCTTTTGAGGAGCTCTTGAACGATCCCGTCATCCAGAAATACCTCCACGAACTCGTGGGACCGACGGGGATGCCGGTCGCCGCGGCCCCGCCGGACGGCGAGGTGACCGACGAGGAACTCGCCGAGCGCCTCGATCTGGAACTCAACGACGTTCGGCGCGCGCTTTTCATCCTCTATGAAAACGATCTCGCCGCCTACCGGCGCGTTCGTGACGAGGATTCCGGATGGCTCACGTACCTGTGGACCTTCGAGTACGAGAACATCCCGGAGAACCTCGAAGAGGAGATGCACCGGCTGCTGGAGGCGATCGAAGAGCGGGAGGAGTACGAGCGCAACCACGAATTCTACCTCTGTGAGGTGTGTTCGATCCGGTTCGAGTTCGGAGAGGCGATGGAGTTCGGGTTCGAGTGCCCCGAATGTGGCTCGCCACTGGACTCGATGGAGAACGATCACCTGATCGACGCGATGGATCGGCGACGCGAGGAACTTCGGGACGAACTCAACGTCGATGTGACGAACTGATGGTTGTACTCGCTACGAAGTGCTACGTTGCGGGCGACGCCCGGAACCGCGCCCTGGACGGGATGAACGCGCTCGTCGACAACGCCGTCGGCGAACTCGACGTCGAGTGGACCGTCGGCGTCAGGAGCAAAGACGAGTTCGTCCAGGTCGAGTTCGAGGGGGAGGACGCGACGGTCGCGGAGAACCTCCTCGCCGAAGAGTGGGGCGAAATCCCCGAAGAGATGGAGCCAGGAGGGACGTACGTCGGCACACTGGAGTCGTGGGACGATGCGGGGTTCATCCTCGATGCGGGACGGCCGATCGAGGTGCCTGCCGACGAACTCGGCCTGGGACCGGGGACCCCAGAACAGCTCGTGAAGCGATACGGGCTCGTCCAGCATCTCCCGATGCGGTTCGTCGCCGGCGAGCCCCCACGGCTCGCCGACGCCGAGCGTGATCGACTGTACGACTGGACCCGCGGCACCGGTCGGGTGAACGTAAACAGCGCGACCCGCGGCGAGGTACGGGCGACGGTGAACCGGGCGGGACACGCCCACGACATCGTCACCGTCGAACGGTTGGGACTGCTCGAACAGAGCATCGTCTGTACGGAGGACACCGACCCGCCGGGGCTTCTGGCGGCGATCGGCGAGTATCTCCCCGCCGAGCTGCGCTGTGTCGTTCCATGACCGTCAGTCGCCGACTGCTTCTCGCCGTTGTCGTGGTCGCGCTGTTGGCGCTGAGTGCCGGCTGTCTCGCCTACGTGACGGGCGGCGGCGAGGTGGACGACGAAACGCTCGACAGGGAGCCGGCCGAACCCTACGAGTTCGACGTCGACCGGGACGGCTATCTCGTCGTGACGACAGAGGCGAACTACCGGGCCGTCTACAACGTAACCAACCGCGAGGAGGTCCGTCTCCACCGCGAGACGGGATACGGCACCGAAGAGCCGATCGACATGCGCGCGTTCCGGGTCCAGTACGCCGACGGTGAAATCGTCAACGGCTCGACGTTCCGCGCCCACGGCGGGGAGGTCGAGCAGACGACCGACGAGATCTGGGTCCGGTTCCCGGACGACCGCGAGGCAGACAGCCTCGCGTTTACGGCCTCGAGTACACCCAAGCGATTCGTCGCCAAGGTACCCGTAGAGGGGGCGGTCGAGGTGGTTCTGCCGCCGGACCGACGGATGGACTTTTTCCTGTTCGGTAACGTCGCCCCGCGCGGATACGAGACGGAAATCCGCGGCGATCGCCAGCACGTCGTCTGGGACGACTTCACCGGCGAGACGGTGATCGTCCAGTTTTACCTCCAGCGTGACCTGTGGATCTTTGCCGGCGGACTCGCCATTGCAGCCGTGATCGCCGTAGTCGGGCTGTACCACTACCGCCGACGGATCGAAGAGCTCACGCGGCGGCGCAAGGAGATGGGACTGGACGTCGAAGAGGAGATCGACGAGTACGAAGACGACGACGATCCGCCGCCAGGGCTGCGGTGAGCAGTCGACGCCGGCGTCGCCACCTCCTACTCCCGAACGTCGATCCGTCCGCAGGGGACCGCGCGTTTTTGTGCCCGACGCCCGTGCCGTAATACATGGACGTAGCCATCGTCACCGTGGGCGACGAACTGCTCGCCGGTGACACCCAGGACACGAACTCCACGTGGCTGTGTGGACAGCTAACCGAACGCGGGGTGCAAGTTCGGCGGGTGACGACTGTCCCCGACGAGATCGGAGAAATCGCCCGCGTGGTCAACGAATACCGCGCAGAGTACGACGCCGTGATAACCACCGGCGGGCTGGGTCCGACCCACGACGACGTGACGATGGAGGCGGTCGCGGCGGCGTTCGGTCGCGAGGTCGAGCCTCACGAGGGGGCGCTCGCGTGGCTCGAAGAGCACGGCGGATACAGCGCAGACGACCTCGTCGCGGGGACGACCAACCTGCCGGCGGGCGCGCGGATGCTGCCGAACGAGGAGGGGGTTGCCCCGGGGGCAGTCGTCGAAACAGTCTACGTCCTGCCGGGGGTCCCCGCCGAAATGAAAGCCATGTTCCAGCTCGTCGCCGACGAGTTCAGCGGCGATCGGACCTACACGACGTTTCTCACCACGCCGCAGCCGGAGAGCGAACTGATCGACCTCATGGTGACGCTCCAGGAGACGTTCGGGGTTTCGGTCGGTTCGTACCCCGGCGAGAACGTCAGAGTGAAAGTGACCGCCCGCGATCCCGAAACCCTCGAGGACGCGGCATCGTGGCTGCGTGAGCGAATCGACGTCGTCGAGGGGCCGGAAGTATCCGAAACAGCGTAGTCGACAGCGAGACTGAAGTCGTGGCCGACGGCGAACTCAACGATACAGGTAGACGAGCCAGATCACGGTGACCAGCAACGACGCCAGAAGTACCGTCGCACCCATTTCGGCGACCGGTAGCGGTTCCGACTGGAGTAAAACCGGGAGCATACGCGTGAGTTCTTCGGGACGGGATTAAATGATTTCGTTCGGCGGGTGGTACCACGCCACGGACACGTCAGGACGGGAAGAACGGCCGCGGTTCACTTGCCTTCGAATTCCGGCTCGGAGTCGCCCATGAAGGCGGTGATTCCCTCCATCAGGTCGTCAGTCGCCATGAGGTGACCGAACGCCTGAGCCTCGATTTCGAGTCCCGCGTCGGTGTCCTCGCGGCCATACAGCATCGCGCGCTTCGTGTACCGCTGGGCGATCGGCGGCCCGCTCGCCAGATCGGATGCGAGTTCGAACGCCCGATCCTCGAACTCCTCGTTGTCGACGACCTCGTTGAGGAAGCCGTACTCTTCCATCGTCTCCGCGTCGTAGCGCTCGGCGGTGAAGATGATCTCCTTGGCCCGGCCTTCACCGACAATGTGCCGGAGCCGCTGTGTCCCGCCCCAGCCGGGGAGCAACCCGAGGTTGTGCTCCGGCTGGCCGAGTTCGGATCGCTCCGTCGCGATCCGGAGGTCCGCACACGTCGCCAGCTCCATCCCGCCGCCGAGACAGTAGCCGTCGATCCCCGCCAGAACCGGCATGTCACACTCCTCGAGTTTGCCGAACGTTTGCTGGCCCTTCCGGGAGAGTTCCACGCCTGCAAGCGGGTCCGCGCCGCCAGCAGCCATGCTCTGGACGTCTGCGCCCGCCGAGAACGCGCGGTCGCCCTCGCCGGTCAGCAGGATCGCCCGTACCCCCTCGTGTGTCTCGAGTTCGTCGATCGCCGTCGAAAGCTCCTCGAGCAGTTCGCTGCTGATCGTGTTCATCCGGTGGGGCCGCGAGAGCTGGACGTGGCCGACCCGGTCGCTGATTTCGACGGACAGCGTCTCGAAGTCGAACGCGTCGCCCTCGTCCTCGGAGACGTCCCCGTCCTCGCCGTGGAACGTTCCGCCGGATTCAGCCAGATCGACGAGACAGTCTTCGGGCTCGTATCGGGCGGCACCGCTGCGATCGTACAGCTCCTCGAGCGTCTCCACGAGCGTCTCTATCCCGGCGTCGTCGGCCATCTTTGCCGGCCCGTCCGGGAACCCCGCGCCCAGTTTCACCGCCCGATCGATCGCCGCCGGATCCGCCACGTCGTTTTCGACCAGTCCGGCGACCTCGTTTGCCATCACTGCGAGCAGTCGCAGCCGGACGTCGTCGTCACCCTCTCCGGTCGGGACGTCTGCACCCCCGTCCTCGTAGTCGTAGAAGCCTTTTCCGGTCTTCTTGCCGAGCTCTTCGGCCTCGACTTTCTCGACGAGGACGGGACACGGTTCGTAGGCGTCCCCGAGCTGGTCGTGCATGTACTCGAGCACGTGATAGCCCACGTCGATCCCGACCTGATCTGCGAGTTCGAAGGCGCCCATCGGGAGGCCGATATCGAACTTGGTGGTCGAGTCGACTTCGGCCACCGTCGCATCGCCCATTTCGACGATCCAGGCAGCCTCGTTCATCAGCGGCACCAGCACGCGGTTGACGATGAACCCGGGGCTGTCCTTGCGGACCCGTACCGGCGTTTTGTCCATCGATTCCGCCAGCTCTTCGATCAGGTCCAGAGTCTCGTCGTCGGTGTGGCCCCCGGAGATGACCTCGACGAGGTCCATCCGAACCGGGGGGTTGAAAAAGTGCATCCCACAGAAGCGTTCGGGACGTTCCGTCACCTCGGAGAGGTCCGTAATCGATAGACTGGACGTGTTCGAGGTGAAGACTGTGTGTTCGGGCGCGTATTCCTCGAGTTCCTCGTAGACGTCCCGCTTGATCTCCATCTTTTCGGGGACTGCCTCGATGACGACATCGGCGTCTTCGACGGCCGACTCGAGATCCACGAGGGGAGTTACGCGTTCGAGCGCCTCGTCGGCCTCCTCCTGGGAGATGCGGTCCTTCTCGGCGAGTTTGCCGAGGCTCCACTCGATCTGCTCGTAGCCGTCCTGGACGAACTCCTCTTTGATGTCCCGCATCCGGACGTCGTAGCCGGCAAGCGCCGCGACCTCCGCGATGCCGTGTCCCATGTTTCCAGCACCGAGCACCGTGATGTGTTCGACGTCATCGAGCTTCATGTCCGAGGCGTCGAAGCGGTGCCGGTTGAACGTTTCTATCTCACGAACGAACAACTGGTGTCGAGTTTATTCGTCCCGGAAAAACGTCGGTTCGCTACGTCGGCGATGGCAAGCAGGCCTCGGCGCCGTCAGTCAGGCTTCGACCTCGTAGCCGGCCTCCTCGACTGCAGCGACGAGTGCGTTCCGATCCGCGTCGCCCTCCGCAGTCGCGGTGCCGGCCTCGTGGTCGGCGCTCGCGGTTTCGACCCCCGAAACGCCCTCGAGCGCTTCGACGATCGCGTCTTCACAGCCATCACACGCCATTCCGGACACGGTGAGTGTCGTAGACATACCATAGAGTACACTGTCGCGATCTATGTGGGTTTTCCTTTCGTATCCAGTTTCGATTTCGGCTGCGGACTTTCGAACCGTAAGCAAACGGCAAACACACTTGAGGATAGAAACATACGGGAACATATGCGCACACTCGACGAGACCGATCGGGAAATCCTCAGGCTACTGCTTTCGGACGCTCGACGGCCGTACAGCGACATCGCCGACCGTGTCGGCCTCTCGGCACCGGCAGTCTCCGACCGCGTCGAGCGGCTCCAGGAACTCGGCGTCCTCGAGTCGTTCACGGTCACACTCGACCGGTCGATGCTCACGGAAGGGGCACGACTGCTGATCACCGTGACCCTGGACCCGGCCGCGGAGCCGGCGGTAGAGGAGGTTTCATCCCACGATCGGGTCGAACACGCGTTCCTGACCGCGGCCGGAGACCTGGTGTTCGTCGCCATCGTCTCGGACGGGGACGTCAGACCCCTGGTTTCGGAACTGCTCGGCGGGGACGAGGAGCTGATCAGGGGGCTCGAGGTGGAACTCCTCGCCGGCTCCTCGTGGTCGCCCACGCTGGGCGACGCCGAGTTGGCAATCGAGTGTGTCGAATGTGGCAACACCGTCACCAGCGAGGGAGAGTCAGCCCGGATCGACGACACCCTGTATCACTTCTGCTGTGGGTCGTGTCTGGCGAACTTCGAGGAACGATTCGAACGGTTACAGGAAGGCGCCTGAGGTCGTCGACGGGAGGTACCGAAGCCGACATCGACTGCGCAGTCCCGGAGGGAAACTGTTAGGGTGGTCTCTCCCATGGTACCCACGAGTGATGTCTGACATCGCCGGCACCATCAACGAGATAACGGCAGACCTCGGCTCCAGGGACGGTGGCGTCGTCGTCGCGTTCAGCGGCGGCGTGGATTCCTCGGTCGTCGCCGCGCTCGCACACGACGCCCTCGGCGACGACGCCGTCGCCGTGACTGCCAGAAGCGAAACGCTCCCGCAGGCGGAGCTCGAATCTGCGACACGCGTCGCAAAAGAGATCGGAATCCGCCACGAAACCGTCTCGTTTAGCGAACTGGACGACGACCGGTTCGTCGAAAACGACGACGAGCGGTGTTACTACTGCCGGACGATGCGACTGGGGGAGCTGTACGACGCCGCAGCAAAGCTGGGTATCGACACTGTCTGTGACGGCACCAACGCAAGCGACATCGACGGGGGACATCGCCCGGGCCTGCAGGCGGTCGACGAACAGGAGGCGTACTCGCCGCTTTTGGCTCACGGCGTCACCAAAGCGCAGGTTCGCGCCATCGCCTCGTCGTACGACCTGTCTGTGGCGGACAAACCGTCGATGGCCTGCCTCTCCTCTCGCATCCCGACCGGACAGCAGGTGACCGAAGCGCGGCTCTCCCGGATCGAGTGGGCCGAACAGTTCCTTCGGGACTGGGGGTTCTCTCAGTTCCGCGTCCGGGACCACGACGGGATGGCCAGGATCGAAATCGGCGCGGACGAACTCGAGGCGGCGTTCGATCCGGCGTTCGCACGGGCCGCAAGAGAGCACATCCAAGAAGCCGGATTCGACACCGTCACGCTGGACCTCGAAGGGTATCGAACCGGGAGCGTGAGTCCGGAGGGCGAGAACTGACCGGCTTCGCGGGGCGAGGTTCGGGGGGAGATCAGGTTCTGGCGATCTGTGCCGCCTGCGCGCCGGCGACGAACCCCGCGTCGATGTTCACCGTCGAGAGCACGGTACAGGACTGCAGCATTCCCGCCAGGGCGGCCTCGCCCCCGCCGCCGTGACCGTAGCCGATCGACACCGGCAGACCGATCACCGGAACGTCGACGAGCCCGGCGACGACCGTCGGCAATGCCCCCTCCCGTCCGGCGGCGACGACGACGGCGTCGGTACGTGCCAGGGCATCAGCCTCCGAGAGGATCCTGTGGATGCCGGCCACGCCGACGTCGTAGAACGTTTCGACGGTACAGCCCATTTCGCGTGCGGTCACGGCAGCCTCCTCGGCCACCGGAACGTCCGCGGTCCCGCCGGAGACTACCGCAACCGTGCCGTCCGGCTCGGGGGGTTCGTACGCGGCTGTCTGGAGCACGAGGATCCGCGATTCCGGATACCAGTCGATGTCGTGAGCGACCCCGTCGAGGGTGTCGACTGCGGCTTCGTCGACCCTGGTCAGAACGACGTGTCCTCGTTCCTCGAGAAACGAGAGTGCAATCGAGCGGAGATGTTCGATCGATTTTCCGTCCCCGAGGACGACCTCCGGGATCCCGGCGCGATCTGCCCTGCCGGTGTCGAGGCGGGCGAAGTCGTCCACGCGCGTGTAGCCGTCGATGGCCCGCCGCGCTTCCTCGACTGTTGTCTCGCCTGCGGCGACGTCTTCGAGAACGTCCTGTAGGTCCATGCAGCCTCTCCGGGCGTCGACTGTGAAAAGCTAACCGCCACCAGACGGACAGCCCGCGTGTACCGTGCGTCGGATACCTGTCCGGTTGCGATCGAGATTGGCGTCTCGGAGACTGCTCAGATCCAACCTTCCTCGACCAGCAACTCGCCGTTGAGGATCGACGCGCCCGCCGCGCCGCGGATCGTGTTGTGGGCCAGACAGTTGTACTTCACCCCGTCGACGGTGGTCTCGACGCCGCCGGCGACGACCGCCATGCCGTTTTCGGTCGTCCGGTCGAGCCGCGGCTGCGGCCGGTCGGGCTGCTCCTCGCCGAAGACGTGGATCAACTGGTCGGGGGCGCTGGGGAGGTCGATCCCCGGCAGCGAGCGCATCGCCTCCCGGACCTCTTCGGCGTCCGGCTCCTCGGCGAGCGCGGCGAAGACGTTCTCGAGGTGGCCGTCGATCGTCGGGATCCGGTTGCAGGAGGCGGAGACGTCCGCGTCGTGAAGGTCGAGTTCGGCGCCGTCGAACGAGCCCAGGAGTTTCCGGGACTCCGTTTCCATCTTCTCCTCCTCGCCGCCGATGTGCGGGAGGGCGTTGTCGATGATCTCCATCGAGGTGACCCCGGAGTAGCCCGCCCCCGAGACCGCCTGCAACGTCGAGACGCGAACCCGTTCGAGCCCGAACTCGTCGAGGGCCGAAAGCGTCGGGACCATCGTGATCGTCGAACAGTTCGGGTTTTTTACTAGCGCACCGTCCCAGCCCCGTTCCTCGCGCTGGACTTCGATCAGTCCGAGGTGATCGGGATTGATCTCGGGGATCGTGAGCGGCACGTCCGGCGCCATGCGGTCGTTCGAGGAGTTCGAGGAGACGACGTAGCCGTCCTCGAGGAACGCCGGCTCGACGTCGCTTGCGACGCCCGACGGGAGCGAAGAGAACAGCAGGTCGACGTCGTCGGGAACGGCCTCGGGGGTCGTCTCGACGACCTCCATGTCTGCGATCTCCTCCGGGATCGGGGTGTCGACGCGCCACTTCGCAGCCTCCGCGTACCGTTTGCCCGCGCTTGCTTCGCTGGCGGTCACTGCGGCGAGTTCGAACGTCGGGTGCTCGTCGAGTAGCTGGATGAATCGCTGGCCAACGGCGCCGGTGGCGCCGAGAATGCCTACATGTACAGTCATTGGTTAACCTGGGCTACAGGGACATAAGTCGGTTCGGGTTCGCGTCGAAATCGCCGTTCGAACGCCCTCCGCGATCGGACGTACGCGGGGGTTCTCCGTGAGCCCGACAGACAAAACAGGTAAAGCGCCGGGAGACCAACCGATAAGTGCGTGCCTCAAGTCCTCGCCCGAGTTCACCCGGACGGGTGCGATGACAGTGCGACGAACCCGGGCACGCGACAGCGCGTCCGCGGCACACAGCGGACCGCCCGGCACGAGGGTTTCCCGGTCGACGCGGCACGCCGCCGGAGATGAGACCGGACGTTAGTGTTCCGGGCGTACATTATGGCTCACTTAGCGCTTCGTTCGCCATGTGGCCACGACCGGCGTTCCCGCTGTGTCCGTGAAGGTCAGCCCCTTTACTCGGGCTCGACACCACCCGTCTCACCACGTCTTACCATGTTTCAGTGCGTGGGTTTTGAGAGGTTGTTAACGGTGAGTTCCTACCTGAATTAACGGACTGAAACAACAAAAACTGTGGATTACAGCGAGGAGCGTACGCGATTCACCCACGGGTCAGGTGACCCGTGGAACTCTCGCTGTATCTTTTAGAATCCTAAGGAGAGGTGCGCATCTCACAGCAGGATTGACGCTGAGAGATGACCAAATCAGCAGAATTTCAGTAAATGTCGGGGGCCCCCACCTGTTTGTGGTTCGTGGAGTCAACTCACAAAGATAGGAAAATAATCAATCAGACGTCGAGTTGAGTATCCCCGCTTGTCTGTGACAACACGTTCCCGAAGCGTTTTGTCGCTATTGGACCTACATAGCCGTATGGCTAAAGCTGACGCTCCGGAGACACCACGACGTGAAATCCGTCTCGTCCAAGAGGAAGGCGGAGAGTGGTCAGCCATCGACGAAGAGACTGGTGTGGCCAGTCAGGGCGAAACTCGTTCTGAAGCTCTGGTGAATTTGGATGAAGCAGTCGCGTTGCACAACGGAGAAATCGGTGAGCCAGTAACCGACGCCGATCTGCGCGACCTGGGACTCGACCCAGATACAGTTCCGGACGAGCAACGCGAACCTGATGCCCCCTGGTTCTCTGAGTGACTGTGGCTCCCCCGTATTCATCCCGTGAACTCGTGAACGCTCTCACAGAGATGGGGTACCAGCCTGTAGACCGAGCTGGTAGTCATCTGAAACTTCGATACATACATCCAGAAACCGGAGAAGTTCGGAACGTGACGATTCCAATGGGAAAAGAAATCAGTGGTGACACATTACGCAGCATCGCTACTCAGTGTGGTGCAAACGATTTTCAGTCGTGGTGTGACTGGATCGACGAGATTCTCTGATCGGTACATACTATTGGGGGATCAGCGGTAGGGCCGTCTTCGGAACGGATTACCAAGACTACTAGTGAGCTGCTCCGGGGTCAAGTGGTTCGAGAGACTTCGTCTCTCGTCATCACGGAAGACTGTGTCTTCCGTACGACCCCGGAGCTTCTTCCCGTGGATTGGTCGGACACACCCGACACACCCTCGGTCTGATGGCCTTCAACGGTGTGGTGGGTCACGGTCGGGCCGTCCACAGGCCCCGATGCCTGCCGTCGCAACTCCCATTTCCGCACCTGCGGGAGTGTGTTGAGAGCAGGCACATTTCTGTCCGCTTGCTTTCTCAGCCACTTCTGCGCGACACTGATACCAGCACCACGGTCAGCGTGGTCTTGATGTTTGCACTCACAGCATTTGAACCGCTTCTTGTGGCGGTTCGCTCGCTCTGTGTGTCCACAGACCGGACACCGTTGGCTGGTGTACTCAGGGTTAACGTCATCTGACGGGATACACTTCCATGCGGCCTTGTACGTGATGAAATCCCGAAGTTTGGCGAACGGAAGTGAGTGAAGACGGCGGTTCATTCGAGTCCCGTACTCAATGTCGTCTCTCATGTCTTTGAGGTCTTCAAAGACAATCACGGGACTGTCGAACCGCTGAATCCACTCGACTACACGCCGTGAAACCGTGTGTAGCTGGTCGTGAACGAACCGTTGCTCCTTGTCGCGGAACACGCCGTTGAACGCAGTCTGTCCGGCTTCCTGCATCCGCTTCCGCATCGTGAAGTAGCGGTGGCGTTGTTCCTTGATTTCCGGGTAGTCGAGAACAATTGAGTCTTCGATTCCGTGTTCAGTCAGTGCCGCCAGCGCAACACAGTCTTCATTAATATCGACGCCAACAACCGTTTCTGCCGCTGTTTGTGTCCCAACTTCAGCAGTTTCATTCGTGACGGTGACGTGCAATTCTTCGCGTCCATCTCGAACAAGTGCCTCAGCAGTGCCGATAGAACAGTCGTTAGATACATCGTTCAGAGAGGTGTGTGACGAGTACAACTACGAGATATTATCGTTGCATATCTCGCCCGACCACGTACATCTGTTTGTTTCAGCACATCCGAAGAATTCCCCGAGCGAGATTGCACGGAAAATCAAGAGCAGTACAGCCAGAGAGATGTGGCAGCAACACGAATCTCTTTTGGAAAACTACTTCTGGGGTGGTGGATTCTGGGAAGAGTCGTACTACATTGGAACGGCTGGTGAGGTATCTAGCCAGACGATTGAACAGTATATCGAACGTACTGAACACGTCTAATAGAGCTTACGGCATTCACCCTCGGGGTCAAGTCGTTCGAGAATCGGAGATTCTCGTGATCCCGAAAATCTCTGATTTTCGGACGACCCCGAGGCACTCTGCCTGCTTTCTCTGTAGAAACTCGCCAGGTAGTGTTCCGGGCGTACATCAACCTGAACCGCGATCGTTCGCTTCGCTCAATCGCCTGCGGACAACCGGGATTTAACAATGAGTACTTAAGCGATAATAGCTCGATTAATAAGACCCCGTCCCCAAGCGTCGATAGATGACTACCGTAGACGACGGGACCGAACGCCTCGAACTCGAGGTCCCGGAGATGGACTGTCCATCGTGTGCCGGCAAGGTTTCCAACGCCCTCGACCGACTCGGTGGCGTCGCCTACGAAACCCGCCCGACTGCTGGGAAGGTAATCGTCCGGTACGACCCCGACGAATGGTCGCCATCGGAGATCGCCGACGCCGTGAGAGGTGCGGGCTACAACATCGTCGACTCGTCGGTTCCGATCCCGGGCGTCGGAGACGGCGACCACCGGGACGGGGACGGAACGAACCGCGTAATCACCGACCCCGACAGCGTCTGGTGGAGCGAGCGCGCGATCAAAACGTGGGTCAGCGGAATCTTCGCGCTCGTCGGGCTGCTCGTCGAGTTCCCGATGTCGGGGGCGAACGCCGAGATCCTCGCCGTGCTGGGACGGGACCTCCTGGTTGCGGATCTGCTGTTCCTCGCGGTGACGGCGGCCGCCGGGGAGACCATCCTCAAAAACGGATACTATTCGGCCCGAAACCGGAGTCTCGACATCGACCTGCTGATCTCGATCGCGATCATCGGCGCGCTGCTCGCCAGTTTCGGCTTCGGAGCCGGGCTGTACCTGGAGGCGGCGCTGCTTTCGTTCCTGTTCAGCGTGGCGGAACTGCTCGAACAGTACTCCATCGACAGGGCTCGAAACTCGCTGCGGGAGCTTTTGAACCTCTCGCCGGACGAGGCGACGGTCAGGCGGGACGGCGAAGAGCTCACGATCCCCGTCGAGGACGTCCGCGTCGGCGACGTCGCGATCGTTCGCCCCGGCGAGAAGATCCCGATGGACGGGACCGTCCAGGCCGGAGAAAGCGCCGTCAACCAGGCGCCGATCACCGGCGAGTCGGTGCCGGTAGACAAGATGCCCGGCGACGAGGTGTTCGCGGGCACGATCAACGAGTCGGGCTACCTGGAGGTCGAAGTCACCGCCGAAGCCGCCGAGAACACCCTCTCGCGGATCATCCAGCTGGTGGAGGCCGCCCGGGCGAACAGGACCGAGCGCGAGCAGTTCGTCGACCGGTTCGCGGGATATTACACCCCGATTGTGGTCGCGCTGGCGATCTTCACGGCGATCGTCCCGCCGCTTTTGATCGCCGACGGGCTGACTGTCGAACTTCTCGCCGGCTACAGCTACACGTTCCCGGGCGCCTGGGAGATCTGGTTCCTCTACGGACTGACGCTTCTGGTGCTCGCATGTCCGTGTGCGTTCGTCATCTCAACGCCCGTCTCGGTCGTCTCCGGGATCACCAGCGCCGCCAAGAACGGCGTCCTCATCAAGGGAGGCAATCACCTCGAGACGATGGGTGAGATCGACGCCATCGCCCTCGACAAGACCGGCACCCTCACGAAAGGGGAACTGGTCGTCACCGACGTCGTCCCCCTGAACGGCCACAGCGAGTCGGACGTCCTCCGGTGTGCCCGGGGGATCGAATCCCGGTCGGAGCATCCGATCGGGGAGGCGATCGTCGAGCACGCCGCCGACCGTGGGATCGATCGACCACCAGTCGGCGACTTCGAGAGCCTCACCGGCAAAGGAGTCGAAGCGACCGTCGGCGAACGGAGACATTACGCCGGCAAGCCCGGACTCTTCGAGGAGCTCGGGTTCGACCTGACCCACGTCCACGCCGCCACCGACGGTGGGGTCGTCACCGCCAAGAGCCGGAGCATCTGCGAGCGAAACGACTGTCTCGATCTGCTCGAGGAGACGATTCCCCGGCTCCAGTCGGAGGGCAAGACGGTGGTTCTGGTCGGCACCGAAGCGGGGCTGGAGGGTGTGATCGCCGTCGCCGACGATCTCCGGCCGGAGGCGAAGGCCACCGTCGACCGGCTCCGGGCGCTCGGAGTCAGTCGGATCGTCATGCTCACCGGCGACAACGAGCGGACTGCGGGGGCGATCGCCTCCGAAGTCGGCGTTGACGAGTATCGAGCGGGGCTCCTCCCGGAGGGGAAGGTCGCGGCGATCGAGGAGCTCAGGCAGGCGGGGGATCGCGTCGCAATGGTTGGCGATGGGGTCAACGACGCCCCGTCGCTGGCGACAGCGGACGTGGGGATCGCGATGGGTGCAGCCGGCACCGATACTGCAATCGAGACAGCCGACATCGCGCTCATGGGCGATGACCTCTCGCGGTTGCCATACCTATATAAACTGTCTCACAGCTCGAACGGCGTCATCAGACAGAATATCTGGTCGAGCCTCGCAGCGAAGGCGGCGCTGGCCGCTGGCGTCCCGTTCGGCCTGGTACCCGTGTGGGCGGCGGTGTTGATCGGCGACGCCGGCATGACGGTTGCCGTCACCGGGAACGCGCTCCGTCTGTCACGAATCAGTCCCGGTGATTCGTAGGCTCGCAGACTCGTTTCTCCCCGCAATTCCCCTTCTGGGTCGTCACCTGAGGATCTGCAGGTCCACACTTCGTCAGTTGCTACACCGGTTCGAGATCCTCGATAGCTCGACGATACGTCTCACGAATTCGTGACTGATCGTCCTCGTCGATCCTGCGGCGTCGTTTCACGTCGTACCCGTAGATACCCGGCCCTTCCCGGAGGAACTCCTCGTCCTCCTCGCGGCCCGTGACCATCTCCGAGCGGAGTCGTGTTCGGTCCGGCGCGTCGGAGTCGGTGAGAGTCGCATACTCGCGGTCAGCCCACTCCTCGGCCGTCACTGCGTACTCCTCTTGGGTTGTGTCCCGATACAGGTCCGGGATGACGTTATACGCACAGAACGGAACTACCCGACCGTCGGGCATTCCGTAGTGAACGTCACATCGTTGCACCCGATCGACGTCGTAGTTGTACGGGTCCATGAAGTGCATCATGCCGAGAAACAGCGAGTTCTCGTGGAACTCCACCAATCCCTCGTACGTGCCTGCAGTAAGCGCTTCGAGCAACCACTTCCCGATCTGGACGTTCTCGGGTTGGGCACCCCTGTCGACCGCCTGGTAGAGTTCCCAGGCCAACCGCGCACCGACCCGGCTCCGCTCGAATCTCGACAACGGTTCCTCGTATGCATCCGCGATCTCCCGGAGCGCCTGGAGGAACGGGCCGACCTCGAAGAAGTCCGTGATAGGGACGAGGGAATCACCGTCCTCATAGACGTAGGTCGCCATGCCACAGGCGAAGTGATTCGAGAGCTCATACAGCGGGGCGTCGTTCCAGGTTTTGGCGAACTCCGAGACTGGAAGGACGCTCGGGATCGGATACCAGGCGTCTGCAGGAATTTGACCGTCAGTTCCCTCCTCGATGGCGTGGATCGCATCGGGGATCGTCATCCGTTGTTCGTGTCGTTCGTGGTCGGGCATCCGGCCGACGAGTGACACCGGCTGAAAGTTCACGCCCCGGATCGTCTCCGAATTTGCGGCCGCGAACCTGAGTATCTCGCCCACCTCCGCGATGTTGTACCCGCCGATGAGCGTCGGCACGAGAACGACCGGCAGGTCCGCCTCCCGGTAGGTCCGGATCGCCTCGGGCATCTCCCAGTAGTTCTTGACGTTCGTCTCCGGACTGACCCCGTCGAAGCTGGTATAGATCGTGTTTACGCCCGCGTCTCGCAGGTCCCGCGCCAGGTCCACGTTTCCGGCGAGACGGCCACTGTGGGTGTTCAACTGGATGTGATCGACCTCCTCGGCGACCGCCTCGACGACCTCGACGATGTCGTCACGCAACGTGGGCTCGCCACCGGTGATCTGGATCGCGTTGGTGCCGATCGGCTCCTCGGATGTCATCGACCGCACCATTTCTCGAATCTGGTCGATCGTCGGCTCGTAGATCGGGTCGTCCTCCCGGGCGTAAAAGAAACAGTACCAGCAACTGAGATCACAGCGATTGGATACCGTGATGTTTCCGAGCCCTGTGTGTGACTTGTGCAGCGGACACAGTCCACAGTCCGTCGGGCACGAGACACCGTCATCCGGAGTGACGTGCTGGGAGTCGAGGTGGTCGTCGAACTCGGCCCACTCCCGGGCCCGATAATACATGTGGGCGTCGCTCCAGTAAACGTCCCGGACGGTTCCGTGGTCTTCACACTCTTTCGCCAGCCGGATTTCGCCGTCCTCCTCGTAGACTACCATGGGGACGGTCATCTCCCCGTACTGCCCTTCTGCGACGCACTCCGGACACATGCTGTCGGTCACTTTCAGGTGCCGATCCGCGTCCGGCGCGAGATCCGACGCCAACGCCAGCGGGTCTTCGATACCGGTGGTTGAACTCCGTTTCCCCTCGAGATCGGTCGATCGATGTCGAATCGAGGTCATCTTGGGTGCTGCGTTTGGGTTTCCTCATCTCCGGTGCGGTCGGGAGCAGCTGGGCTCTCGAGGAGCTATTCGAAACTCACAATTAGTTTTTCGTTCAATCAAGATATATGCGTTTTGCTAGGGGAGTATGCTGCCTTGTCCGGAACCTCCGTCTCTCAGCTAAATAACTATCTCTCAATTGTTGTGGTAGTGATATCGAAAAAGACGGACCCACCACCACTCAGCCCTGATTCGACAGCGGGCCCACCACTCAGCCCTGATCCGACAGCGGGCCGACGACGATCCGGGCGTCGTAGACGGTGCGGTCGTGTTCGTCCCGGATCGAGATCTCGATCGTGTACTCCGCATCCGGCACCCGATCGTCGATCTCGACGCGCAGCGGCTCGCTGGCAGAGAGGTTCTCCGTTCTCTCGTCGATCCGCTGGATCTCGGCTCCGTTCTCGGAGACGACGTAGGACACCCGATACGGGAAAAGCATCTCCGAGTCCGGTGTGAACGTATAGACGATCCGGTCCTCGTCGGCGTGTGATTGAGCCGAGAACACCGCCGGCGACGGTGGATCGTCGGGTTCTGTCGGATCTGGAGTGACCACCAGCCCGCCCAGAACGATCCCGAACACCAGGCTGACGATCGCAACAACCAGCAACAGGGCCAGAACCTGCCGCAGCGTGACGTGCCGGTCGAGTGCCGATTCCATAGTAGTGAGTCTCCTGACAGTTATTGATAAACCGAACTCATGTGAGAGATCGAAACCGGCGTGACCAAACGATTCCAGCGCCGGCGCAGCGAGGGGGCCGGCCTCGGCGACCGTGCCAACGGAGAGGCCACCCAGCGTCGAGACGGTGTCCCCGACGCCGTACAGGAGAACTGCGAGGAGCCAGAGTTCGCGCTCGTGACGGACGAGAAGTTCGATTCGATCGGTCCATGGGCTAGGGAATCATCAGTGCAACGGCGGCGACCGACACGAGAATCGTGATCGTCACGATCAACAGGAAGTCGGCCGCCGGCGTGAGATAGCTCTCGACTGTCGGTTCGTCGGCGCCGTCGAGAGCGGCTGAATCTGTTGCCATCTGTTCGCCCGGCGATTCACTGGTTTCATACAAAAAGCTCCGGATCGAATTATCGGACGTGATAGCCCTCAGCTAGTTGTCGGCGGTCGAAACCTCGATTCGGTTTTCGGTGACGTGGAGGTAGGTAACGTATGAAATCGTCTCGCGGTCTAATTCGAATTCGAAGTCTTCGTCAGGTTCGTGCACCAATTTCCCGTTTCCATTCGAGTAAGCTCGTTCGACTACGGCCGCACCGACGATGTTGTCACGGTTTCCACCTCCGAGGATCTCCAGTTCCGAACCAGGAGCGTAAATGTATCCTGTAAACTGTGCCTGTCCATTTACAGTTATATTTCCGGCGTCAGTGTGCATCATCAATACCACGTCTCCGGGGCTTCCATCGGGGTTTACCTCGGTACTCCCGCTTACGGATACACTTCCGTTGACGTAGAACGTAACCTTCCCATCACCGGTCACATTGTGTTGATCCTCGGCAAGTTCCAGATCTCCGTCGACGACGACTTGGATGTCCCCATCCGAGGTGTCGTAGGTGGCCCCTGAGAGAGAGGTGTCATTGTCCGCGTAATACGTGCCGTTGTCCAACGGCGTGCTATTCAGGTCGTCACAATCCTCACTTTCACAGTGGGAGATTCGTTCCTCTACATTCGGACTGGCCGACGGACGATCAACCTGGGTCACCGAATCCTCGAAGCCGCCCGACGCATTCCCGTCTGTGTAAACTGCGTCGGGATCGTTGGAGGTCGTCGCAACACCGTTTGCGAACTGCTCCTCGAACGGCACCGTCAGGTTCACCCACACAGTCCGGTTGGCCGGGTCGTGAGTCACGCTTCCCTCAGTTCTGGTCTCGAAGAACTGCTTCCAGCCGTGATGGTAGTCACTGGTCACCTCAACGTGAACGTGTCCACCCTCGAGGGGATTGCTATGCGTTTCGTTCGGGAAGTGACGATCGAATTCGGACTCGCTGATCGTAAACTGATCACCGGGTGACGCCCCCGACGTGTCGCCCTCGACTTTCACGATCGGGAACGTCAGCGTCCGGTCGCGGTAGTGGTATTCGGGCGGGGACACCATCTTGCTCCAGCCGTTCTCGGCGCGGAAGACGCCGCCACCCTGGTAGGCGACTGTCCGGTCACCTGACTCGTAGACGACTTTCCCGAACTGGTCTTCGGCAATCTTGGTTTCATTGTCGTCCTCGTCGATCCACGTGACAGTAATCTCCCCGGCACTCTCGTCGACCTCGACGCTACCGCTACCGCCGTGTTGACCCAGCCGAATCGACTGTCTCGGCGACTCCCCCAGCGCCACCTCCGCAGCCGTGGAGTCGAACTGCGTCATCGCCGACTCCGCCTGGTTTGCCTGGGCGGACTCCTCGACGTCGGCGATCGCCACCGCCCCCACCGCGACGACCACGCCGACGACCGCAAGCGACAGGCCGATCACCATGACGTACCCGACGACGGCGGACTGTCCCCTGGACGCACCCATACACCCCATGGTATCGTATTAAATAGCCGACACCATTGACTTAAAAGCAAGGCTCGAGTTATCACTTTTGATCACCAACGAGGGTCCATCACGTTTTATTGGCTGCAGTTTCGGGACGAAAACGGGAAACTGATCGGACGCGATCTATCCGATCGTCAGTCGAACGAGTGGATCCCCTCAGTCGTCACTTCACAGCCGTCCTCGGTGACCAGCAAGGTGTGTTCCGCCTGGCTGACCAGACAGTCGCCGTCCTCTTTGAGGACGGGATACCCCTTCACGACGTCCCGCTGTTTGAGCCGCCGGAGCGCCATGTCGACGCCGCTTCCCTCGAGCCAGCGGGCCGCAAACGGGAGCCCGTCGAGTTCTCGAACCTGTTCGAGGACATCGCGGGCGCGTCGGTCGCGGACGCTGCGATCCCGCTCCAGTTCGAAAATTTCCTCGGTGGCGCCTTCCCCGACTTTGCCCCGTCCGTCAGTGGCGAACGGTTCGATGGCGATCGCCTGCCCGGGTTCGAGTTCGACCGACCGATCGACGCCGCGGTTGGGGACGTTCGGGCCGGTGTGGGCGTCGTACTGCTGGACGCCGTGCCCCGACAGGTTGAGCACGGGCGTGAAGCCGTACCCGCGAATGACCTCCTCGATCGCCCTGCCGACCTCGCCGACCGGGACACCGGGACCGGCCTCGTCGACTGCGGCCTCCAGTGCGGACTCGGACGCCTCGACGAGTTCGTCGTTGCCGGTGTAGTCGACCGTCACCGCGGCGTCGGCGATGTAGCCGTCGACGTGGACGCCGATGTCGAGACAGACCATCTCTTCGCCGAAGGTGGTGTCGTCGTCGCGTCCTGGCGTCGCGTGAGACGCCTCCTCGTCGACGCTTATGTTCACCGGGAACGCGATGCCGGCATCCGCCTCCCGGATCCGGTCCTCGGCGTATTCGGCGACCTCGAGGTGGGTCACGCCCGGCTCGATCATCTCGCGGGCCTCGTTCATCGTCTCGACCAGGATCTCCCCCGCTTCCCTGTAGCAGTCGACGGCGTGCTCGTCGAGGTCTCCGTAACTCATACCGAGGGATTGAGGCGAGGCTGCCAAAGAGGTTGCGGGAACCGATTGGACCGCCCGACGGCGCTCGCGACTGCCGAGTCACCGATCGTTGGTACTCGCGACTGCCGAGTCACCGATCGACGGCGACGCTGGTCTGCATCCCGCCGGTGTTGAATGCGCTGCCGGCCTCCGAGCCGTCGAGGACGATCACCCCGGCACCCGATCCCGTGAGTTCCTCGAACTCCTCGATCGCCCGGTCGGCCGCCTCCTGGGCGCCGAGGCCCTCCTCGAGGAAGTCAGTCGCCCGCCGTGAGAGTGTGACGCGGGCGATGTCCTCCCCCGCCCCGGTCGCTGACGCCCCGCCGGCGGGCGTACAGTAAAACCCGGATCCGACCTGCGGCACGTCGCCGACCCGACCCGCGAGCGCGTACGATCGCCCGCCGGTAGAGGTGGCGGCGGCGAACGTCTCCCCGTCGGACGCGACGGCGCCGACCGTGTCGTGATCCGGCGCGTGTGTCGGCCCGGAACCGCCTTCTCCGTGTTCGCCTGCCTGATCGTCGCCGGCTCCGAACCGCGACGCGAGCCAGGCGATCTGGTCGCGGGGCGAGCCGGCGGGGGGATCTTCTGACTGGTACGACTCCCGTTTGTCGGCGGTCAGTAACTCCGCCTCGGTTCCGACGCCGAAGTCCGCCGCGAGATCGACGGCGTGAACGCCCGAAACGAGCACGTGGGGGGTCGCCTCGAGGACGATCCGTGCGACCGAGACCGCGTGTTCGACCCCCGGCATCGAACACGCCGCGCCCACTTCGCGGTCCGACCGCATGACCCCCGCGTCCGTCCTGACGATCCCGTCGGCCTGCACGGCACCGCCGACGCCG
Source organism: Halalkaliarchaeum desulfuricum (assembly GCF_002952775.1). Taxonomy (NCBI): domain Archaea; kingdom Methanobacteriati; phylum Methanobacteriota; class Halobacteria; order Halobacteriales; family Haloferacaceae; genus Halalkaliarchaeum; species Halalkaliarchaeum desulfuricum. The sequence goes on along the minus strand of NZ_CP025066.1, from coordinate 2,029,916 downwards.
GCGTTGAACCGCTCGTCGGATTCGAGCACTCGAACGGCCGCCTCGACGGCGTCGATCGGTTCCGGCGAGGCCGCACCCACCGCCGCCGCCTCGTCGAGTACCGCCTGTCGTTCGTCGGGTTCCTCCGGCGTGCTCCCGGCGCCGCCGTGGACGATCACTCGCATGCCCGGGACAAATTCGGGCGTCGTCTTAAGAACCCGGGAACCGGTGAACCGGTCACGGAAGGGCACCAGTCTGCGTCCGCAGTGTCGCCTGCGTTCTCACGCAGATTCTCGTCCTCGTGGGTGTCAAGCGATAACGCGAGAAGTGTTGTCATCATTCGATGAAAACGGCAGTAACTTTAGGCCCCCCTCGGAAGCTTCGGACGTTCATGAGCTACGACCAAATCGAAGTCCCCGCAGACGGGGAGCGAATCGAGCTTGTCGACGAAGAAACCGGCGAGCTACACGTCCCCGAGAACCCGATCGTTCCGATCATCCACGGCGACGGGATCGGCACAGACGTCGGGCCGGCAGCCCAGCAGGTACTCGACGCGGCCGCCGAGGCCACCGGCCGGTCGATCGCCTGGATGCGCGTGTACGCAGGCGGTTCCGCCCGCGAGCGTTACGACGAGAACCTGCCCGAAGACACCGTGAAAGCGATCCGCGACCACCGCGTCGCCATCAAGGGGCCGCTCACCACCCCTGTCGGCGCAGGCTTCCGGTCGCTCAACGTCGCGCTTCGGCAGACGCTTGACATGTTCGCGAACGTTCGGCCGACCTACCACCTGGAGGGTGTCCCGTCGCCGGTCGTCGATCCCGAGGAGATGGACATGGTGACGTTCCGGGAGAACACCGAGGACGTGTACGCCGGCATCGAGTGGGAAGCCGGAACCGACGAGGTCGAGAAAGTGCGAGAGTTCCTCGAAGACGACATGGACGTCGAGGACGTCATCCACGACGGCCCCGTCGGGATCGGCGTGAAACCGATCTCGGAGTTCGGCTCCAAACGACTCGTTCGAGAGGCGATCGATTACGCGATCGAAAACGACCGCGAGTCGGTCACCCTCGTGCACAAGGGCAACATCATGAAGTTCACCGAGGGAGCGTTCCGCGACTGGGGCTACGAGGTTGCCGAAGAAGAGTACGGCGAAGACGTCATCACCGAGGACGAACTCTGGGAGGAGTTCGACGGCGAGCGTCCCGAGGGAACACTGGTCGTAAAGGATCGCATCGCGGACAACATGCTCCAGCAGTTGCTCACCCGCACCGGTGACTACGACGTGATCGCGACGATGAACCTCAACGGCGACTACCTCTCGGACGCCGCAGGCGCCCAGATCGGCGGGCTCGGCATCGCCCCGGGCGCGAACTTCGGCCACGGGCGGTGTCTCGCGGAACCGGTCCACGGTTCCGCACCCAAGTACGCCGGCGAGGACAAGGTCAACCCGACGGCGATGATCCTCTCGGGACGAATCATGCTCGAGTATCTCGGCTGGACCGACGCCGCCGACCTCGTCCGGGACGCCGTCGAGGAGACGATCGCCTCCGGACAGGTGACCTACGACCTCCATCGCCAGATCGAGGGCGGCGAGAAGCTCGCGACAAGCGAGTTCGCCGACGCCGTCGTCGAGCGGATCCACGACCTGGCCTGAAAAGCAAAAACTGGACGGCGGATCTTTCTTCGGCGGTTCGGTTCGATTTCCCGGCTACTCGGCCGCGATGACGTCGTCGATCCGGAGGATCATCGTGGCGGCCTCGGTGGCCGACTGGACGGCCTCCCGCTTTACCGCTGCGGGATCGAGCACGCCGGCCTCGATCGGATCGCCGACTTCGCCGGCGCGACCGGTCGAGATGAGCCCCGCACAGCCAGCCGACTCGTGGCGGGCACGGAGATCCACCAGCGCGTCGATCGGGTCGAGACCCGTGTTCTCCGCGAGCGTCCGCGGGAGTGCGTCGACAGCCTCGGCAAATGCCTCGATCGCGAGCTGTTTGCGCCCCTCGACGCTCGCGGCCGATGAACGGACGTGGTCGCTGATCGCGATCTCGGTCGCGCCGGCGCCGGGGACCACACCGCCGCTGTCGACCGCGGCGACGGTTACGTCGACGGCGTCGGTGATCGCCCGCTCGAGTTCGTCGATCACGTGTTCGGTGCCACCTCGGAGGAACAGCGTCACCGCCGCCGACGCAGCCCCACCCTCGACGAAGACGAGGTCGTCCTCGTCGTATCGCTCGACGTGAACGTTCTCGGCGCTGCCGAGGTCACTCTCCTCGATGTCAGACAGCGTGCCGAGCCGTTTCGCCCCGGTCGCACGTGCGATCGAGCGGGCGTCCTTCGACTTGACGTTCTCGAACGCGAGGATTCCCCCGTCGGCGAGGTAGCCCGCGACGCGGTCGTCGATCTTCTTCGTACAGAAGAGCACGTCGACTCCGGCCTCCGAGAGCGCCTCGGCGTAGCCGCGGAGCTCGCGGTCCTCGGCCTCGATCGCGGCGTTGAGCTGGTCGACGTCCGAGATCGTGTACTCCGCGTCGATATCGCTTTCGCGCACCTCGAGTTTCGAATCGAGGACCGCGACGGTCGCGTCTTCGACCGTTCGGGACATGTTGTCGTCGACGGGTTCCTCGTCGACGAGCACTCCTTCGACGAGATCCGACGCGGAGGAACTCGAGCCGGTCCGGGTGTGGACGTGGACGTCATCCCGGTCGATGCCGTCGGCGGATTCCACCTGCCGAACGGCGCGAACGACCAGCTCTGCCAGCCGGTCGGCGGTGACGTCGCCGGTCCCCTTGCCCGTCATCGACGACTCGGCGACCGAAACGAGCAGGTCGTCGTCGAGTTCGCCGCCGTCGGTTCCGTCGATCACTGCCGCGTCGATCGCCTCCTCGGCCAGGCGCGCAGCCTCGTAGTACCCCTCGACGATGACGGTGGGGTGGAGGTCGTCCTCGAGCAAATCCTCGGCTCGGGAGAGCAGTTCGCCGGTCAACACGGCGGCGGTCGTGGTTCCGTCACCGACGGCCTCCTCCTGGGTCTCGGCCACCTCGACGATCATCTGCGCGGCTGGATGCTCGATGTCCATCTCCGCGAGGATGGTCGCGCCGTCGTTCGTGACGACGACAGACCCCGAGGAGTCGATGAGCATCTTGTCCATCCCGCGCGGACCGAGCGTGGTGCGTACCGCGTTGGCGACGGCTTTCCCCGCCCGGATGTTCGACTCCTGTGCGGCGTCGCCGGTCGTTCGTTGACTGTCCTCGGAGAGAATGAACAGGGGTTGCTGCATGCGTGCTCCCATAATCACCGGAGAGATGGTTTGCAGTTCTATATATAGATTTCTATAACTGTCGTAATCGACGACACTCGCGGACGAACCGTCGTTGCGGGAACTGTGGGCGAAACGACATCGGTTCGGTGCCTGTCCGTATAAAACGCACCGATATTTCGACACACCTCTTTCGGCGTTCCAACCACAATATCTAACGTGAAACGTGGCGAAGCTCAAGTGAGAACGTTGCGGCGCCCGCACACCCCAACCCCGACCGCTCGGACAGTTCGGATCGTACTGGCCTGATAGTTCGGACCGTACTGGCCTGATAGTTCGGATCAACTGATACTGGTCACATCGAAATCACCCAATGTATCCAGATCCAGTATTCATCACAGTCGCATCGTCGATGATCGGCGGCGTGATCACGTCGCTCGTAGCCGACCTTACAGCGATCGCCGCCCCGACCGTCCTGAGCGGTGGCCCGGAGCTTTTGAGCCGGATCCAGTTCGCCTGGACGATCACGATTCACATCGTCTTCGCGTCGCTTTCGGTCGGACTCGCCCCCCTCATCGTCTACTTCACCTACAGGGACGTGAAGACGGGAAGCGAGCGGTACGCCCAGTTGCGCGACTTCTGGGTGAAGGTGTTCGCGCTCGGGTTCGTGATGGGGACGGCAACCGGGATCCCGATGAGCTTCCAGTTCGGGACGAACTTTCCCATCTTCGCCGAATTCGCCGGCGAGTTGATCGGGGGACCGCTGGCGTTCGAGGCGAAGATGGCGTTCTTCCTCGAGGCCGTCTTCCTCGGGGTGCTGCTGTTCGGCCGCGAACGCGTGAGCGACCGGATGTATCTCGCCTCGTCGGTGCTGGTCGCTATCGGCGCGTGGCTGTCGGCGTTCTGGATCATCGTCGTCAACGCGTGGATGCAGACCCCACAGGGATTCGATCTGGCAGGCGACGTCGCGACGATGACGGATCCGATCGCCGCGATCGTCACACCACGGTTGGCGTGGATGTACGTCCACATGCAGCTGTCGGCGGTGATCGCCGTCGCACTGCTCGTGGCCGGCGTCGGGGCGTACCTCCTGTGGAAACACGACGGCAACGATGCCTGGCGGACGGCGGTGACGATCGCGCTGGTGTTGCTCGTGATTTCGGCACCGGTGCAGGCGCTGCAGGGTGACGCCTACGCCAAGCACGTCGAGGACACCCAGCCGGCGAAGTTCGCGGCCATGGAGGCACACTACGAGACCGACGAGGGCGTGGCGCTCCACGTGATCGCGTTCCCGAAGACGCTGGAGGGGTTCACCGATCCGCGGGCAGAGAACCTCTATACGTTGAGCGTGCCGATGTTGGTCTCGTACATGCTGGAGGGTGATCCCGGTGCGGAGGTGATCGGGCTCAACGAATTCGAACACACCCCGCCCGTTGCGATCGTGTTCTGGTCGTTCCGGGCCATGGTCGGGCTCGGGGTGTGGTTCGTCTTCCTCGGTCTGTGGGGGGCGTATCGTCGGTATCAGGGCCGGCTCTCCGAGAGCGATCGACTCCTGAAAGCGTTGATGCTGTCGACGCCGCTCGGGTTCCTCGCGATGATCGCCGGGTGGTACACGACCGAGGTCGGTCGGCAGCCGTGGATGGTCCAAGACGAGTTGCTCGTCGGGGAGAGCGTCTCGCCGGTGTTGACCGGCTGGGAGGCGATGCTGTCGGTCGCGGCGTTCGTCGCCGTCTTCGGTGGACTGTTCCTGATTGCCCTTTATGCGTTCCGACGGATGGTCGCGGCAGAGTCGCGACGCCTCTCGGAGGCCGAGGAACCCCAGCCGCCGGAACCGGCGGGACCCAGTCCGGGATCCCCTACACCCGAGGGAGGTGATCCGTGATGTCGATCCCCTTGTTCGTCGGTGACGCCTACCTCGTCGCCTGGCTGCCGGAGTTCTGGTTCGGCGTCGTCGTGTTCACGCTCGCGATGTACGTGTTCCTCGACGGCTTCGATTTCGGAATCGGCATCGTCTATCCGCTGGCTCGCGACGAACACGAACGGGAGACGCTCCTCGCGGCGTTCGGACCGGTCTGGAAGGCCAACGAGGTGTGGCTGGTCGGCTTCGGAACGATCCTCCTGGGAGCGTTCCCGCCGGTGTACGCCCGACTCTTGAGCGAACACTACCTGCTCGCGATCGCGATCGTCCTCGCGTTGCTGTTCCGTGGCGTTTCGGTCAAACTCCGCGAGGAGCGGGACGACGAGGCGTGGGTGCGTACCTGTGACCGGGCGTTCGTCGCCGGAAGCGTAATCTCCCCGTTCCTGATCGGGACTCTCGTGGGGAGTTGGGTGTTCGCGTCCGGAACGGCGAGCGTTCCGGCACTGGCAACGGGCGTCCTCCTCGTGGCGCTCTCTGCGACGTCCGGGACGGCGTATCTGGGGATGAAAACCCGCGGCGACCTGCGGGACCGGATAGCCGACTACGGTCGTCTCGCCGGCACGATCTATCTGGGAGCCGTCGTCCTCGTGCTGGGCGTCCTGCTCGCGCTGGACGTCAGGGGCCTCCGGGCGCTCGTTTTCACCCCGGGAGTGCTCGTCCCCGTCGTCGCGACGGTCGGGTTCGGGATCGCGACGGTCGCACTGGCGAGCCGGCGGGCGTACCGGGAATGGCTCGCCGCGACCGCCGGGCTGTCGGTGTCGCTCGTCGGACTCGTCGCGGCCCTGCTGTATCCGACGATCTACCCGGCCGCGGAGCTCACGGTCCGGGAGGCCGTCGTCTCTCCGATCCCGCTGAATCTGCTTACGGTGCTCGGGCTCCCCGTTCTCCTGCTCGTCGTGGGCTACTTCCTGTACCTCTATCGCGTGTTCGAGGGACCCGTCGACGTCGAGGAGGACGAAGGGGGATACGGCGTCGGCGACGACTGAGCCGAACTCGGTCCGCGTCGGTCGCGAGAGCACGGGACGCCCTTCGAAATCCTTTTACTGCTTTCGGGGAGAAATAGAGACAACTAACCATGGAAATCGACGTCATCTCCGAGGAGGAGAACCCAATGTTGCATCGGACCGACGTCCGCTTCGAGATCTCCCACGACGACGCCACGCCCTCGCGACTGTCCGTGCGCGACTCGCTTGCGGCGAAACTCGACAAAGACTCCGCGGAAGTGATCGTCCACGAACTCGACACCAAGTTCGGCATGCGCAAGACGATCGGCTACGCGAAGGTGTACGACTCGCCCGAGATCGCGAAGGACGTCGAACAGGAGTACATGCTCGACCGGAACAAGATCGGCGAGGACGGCGAGCAGACTGCCGAAGAGGCGTAACGCCGCCGGATGCTCGTTCTCGGTCTCGAGGGCACCGCCTGGTGTGCGAGTGCGGCGGTGTACGACACCGAGACTGACGCCGTTTTGCAGGAGTCGGACGCCTACGTTCCCGACAGCGGCGGCATTCACCCCCGCGAGGCGGCAGAACACGTCGCCGACGCGATCCCGTCGGTCGTCGAACGCGTGCTCGATCGGCTGGCAGAACGGGGATGGAGTGCCGACGTCGACGACGAGAACGACGACGGAACCGATGGAGGTTCCGCACCGCCAGTCGACGCGGTCGCGTTCTCCCGCGGGCCGGGGCTGGGGCCGTGTCTCCGCGCCGTCGGCACCGCAGCCCGGACGCTCGCGGGACGGTGGGACGTCCCGCTCGTGGGCGTCAACCATATGGTCGCCCATCTCGAGATCGGTCGTCACCGGTCCGGGTTCGACTCGCCGGTGTGTCTGAACGCCTCGGGAGCCAACGCCCATCTGCTGGGCTACCGCGACGGTCGGTATCGGGTGCTCGGGGAAACGATGGACACCGGCGTCGGCAACGCGATCGACAAGTTCACCCGGCACGTGGGGTGGTCCCACCCCGGCGGTCCGAAAGTGGAGGAGGCCGCGGGTGACGGCTCCTACGTCGATCTCCCGTACGTCGTCAAGGGGATGGACTTCTCGTTTTCCGGGATCATGTCGGCCGCGAAGGCCGAATACGACGACGGAACTCCCGTAGAGGACGTCTGTTACTCCCTCCAGGAGCACGTCTTCGCCATGCTGACGGAAGTCTCCGAGCGTGCGCTGTCGCTGACCGGCAGCGACGAGCTCGTGTTGGGCGGCGGCGTCGGGCAGAACGCCAGGCTCCGCGAGATGCTCGCAGAGATGTGTGATGCCCGGGGGGCGAAGTTTCACGTCCCCGAACCCCGGTTCCTGCGGGACAACGCCGGGATGATCGCGGTGCTCGGTGCGAAGATGTACCGCGCCGGCGACACGGTCGCGATCGCCGAGTCGTCGGTCGATCCGAACTTCCGGCCCGACCAGGTGCCGGTGACGTGGCGAAGCCGCGAAGAGAGCGTCGGAGTCGTCGATCCCGAAATGCGGCTCCGTGGCGCGGAGGCGATCGTCGAAATCGAGGGAGATCGCGCCGTGAAACGCCGGATCGGAAAGTCCTACCGTCACCCGGAACTCGATCGGACGCTCCGGACGACCCGGACCCGCGGGGAAGCTCGGCTCACGAGCGACGCGCGTCGGGTCGGCGTCCCCACGCCGCTGGTGTACGACGTCGACGTCCCGGAGGCGACGCTCACGCTCCAGTACGTCGGCGACGTGGACCTGGCCGAACGGATCGAGCCCGAGCAGTGTCGGCGGGTGGGAGAGCATCTCGCCCGGATTCACGGCGCCGGTTTCGTCCACGGCGATCCGACACCGCGGAACGTCCGCGTCGACGACGAGCGAACCTACCTCATCGACTTCGGCCTCGGCTACTACACGGACCACGTCGAGGACTACGCGATGGACCTCCACGTGTTCGAGGGCAGTGTCGCCGGCACCACCTCCGACGCCCAGACGCTTCTGGACGCGTTCGAGGAGGGGTACCTGGAGGTCGGCGAACGGCGGGTGATCGACCGGCTCCGGACCGTGGAAGGGCGGGGACGGTACCAGGTGAACGACGGCCCGTAGCTCGTCGCTTTCGACCCGGAGCGGAGGGGAGCGGTGACGCTCACTGGAAGCCGCGTCCGACCTCGTCTTCCTCGATCAGGTCCTCGAGTTCGCTGTTCAACAGTCGCTCGGCCTCCTCGAACGTCTCCGACAGCTCGTCGAGTCGGTCCGGCCGATCGGCGAACTCGTACTCCATCGGTCCAAAGGCGGGGGAGTCGACGGCATCCATGACGTCCTCGAAGAAGTCCTCGGGCGTCGTGGGCGCCTCGGCGTGCACCTTGACGGTCTCTTCGAGCCGTCTGGCCATCCGTTCGGCCTCGTCCTCATCTTTCGGCGGCCGTCGGACCGCAAACCGGCCGCCCTCCTCCTCGCCGTGACCGGGCAACAGCGGATCCAGTTCGTCGTCGATCCTGCGTGCAACCCGGGCACCCACTCCGCGGAGGTCACGGGGGTTCTTGGCGTAGGTTTTCAGCTGGTGAACGCCGATCGCGGGATGGCCGAGATAGAAGTCTTCGCCGACGCCCGCCCGCCGTTGTCCCGCGACGGCTCGCCAGCCGTCGGGATCCGCGTTCTCGGAGGCAACGTCCTCGAGAATGTCCTGCCAGTCCCTGACGCGCATGGTCGGCGGTTGTGGCGGGACGGAAATGAGGCTGTCGGCTGCTTTCGACTCGACTTATAAGAGGCGGTATCGACCACCGGATTCGGACGCCTCCCCGCGCCGAACGAGCCGTTCGAGCAGGGTTCGGGCGGCGTCTTCGGGAACCCCGCGTTCGGATGCGTACGCGACGACCTCGGATTCGGTGGGTTTCTCGACCCTCTCGACGCCGTCCCGAACGATCTCTTCGCGTGATCGGGTGGAGGACTGCCCCGCACCCACCCTCGCGTTCTCGCCGGCGGATTGGATTTCGTCTGGATCCAGCCCAGCCTCCGCGAGGTACTCCCGGTCGTCGACACCTGCATCCTCGAGTTGCCGTTCGAGATCTGCGACGTGGGCCACCTCGGCGAACGACTCGCTTTCGTCCCGCTTGTTCGCCAAAAGCGCCGCCCGGGCCTGTCGTGCGGCCTCGCGATCCTCGTCGGTATAAAAGCGCTTGAGCTTCGCCACCCGGTGGCGCTTGCCACACCGCGAACAGGTGGCCGACTCCTGGGAGTCGGGATCCGCGAGCAGCCAGAGGTTGCCACACTCGTTGCAGCCGACGACCGCGTACATGCTACCGGGTTGTGCGGTCGGGTATTTCATCGTTCGGCTCACCTCTAGTAGTACTTATATAACAGTAGTACTTATATAACAGTAGTACTTGTAATACACTATGGGAACCGTGAGTTTCCGTGTCCCCGACGAAGTGAAAGAACGGATGGAAGAGCACGACGAAGTGAACTGGAGTGCAGTGCTCCGTGACCACATCAAAGAGGAGCTATACGAACTGGAATCGCGGAATATTGCCCACGCAGTTGCGACCAGCGAGCGATTGAGCAGTGCTATCGATCCCGACGAAGTGGCGGCGACGAACACGGCCGAAAGAATCCGTGAGTTCCGCGATACTCGATACGGCGAGGAGCGATCCTGATGGCGGACATCGTGGTCGACACGAGCACCGTCGTGAAGTGGTATATTCCCGAACAGCATCACGAACAGGCACGTGCACTTCGTGACGACTTTCTCAACGGGAAACACGACCTATACGCACCGGCCCTCATGCCGTTCGAAGCCATAAATGCGCTGCACTACAGTGGCCACTACGGCGGCGAGCGACTCGTCGAAGCCGCGGAATCGCTCGGGAAATACGGGATCGAATTAGTTCCGTTCCGGTCGGTCGGTCCAATCGCACAGATCACGACTACCGCCGGTATCACCGCCTATGACGCTGCGTACATCTCGCTCGCGGTCGAACGAGATGCGACAGCGTACACCGCCGATTCGAACCTCTTGACGGACCTGGACGGAAGTGAATACGAAGACGCCGTTACCCATATCCGAACCTATTGAACGATCGTCCAACGAGTGTCTATTAAAAATGACGCCTCATGAACGATCGTCGAGCGCCGAGTTCGGAAGGTCCTCCCCCGCGACACCTGCAAGAAGGTTCTCGGCGGCCATCGTCGCCATTTTGTTTCTCGTGCCGATGCTCGCGCTCGCGATGTGGGGTGTGACGACCAGCCGCTCGGGTACGTGGCGGGTTATCTCGTGGTCGGCAGGCAGCGGCTCGGGATCGGTCACGTCCAGTCCCGCACGCTCGATCCAGCCCTCCGAAAGCGCCGTGTCAAGCGCGTCGGTGTCGACGATCGGACCGCGGCTCGTGTTAATAAGGATCGCTCCCTCCTTCATTCGGCGCAGTTCCGCCTCGCTGATGAGATGGTGGGTGGACTCGAATAGCGGAACGTGAAGGGTAACGAAGTCGCTGTGGTCGAGGAGTTCGTTCTGATCCACGTAGGTAACGTCGACGCCGGCGGCCGCCAGTTCGGCTTCCGCCTCCTCGTTCGGCCCGACGTCGGCGTACAGCACCTCCATCCCGAAGCCGCCCGCACGACGCGCGACCGCCGCGCCGATGTTTCCGAGCCCGATTACGCCGAGCGTGGCGCCGTGGACGTCCGGGCCGGTCAGGAGCTTCGGCCCCCACGTCTCCCACTCGCCGTCGAGGACGTACTCCTGCCCCTCGACGGTCCGTCGCGCGGTCGTCATCAAAAGCGCCCACGCGAAATCGGCGGTCGTCTCCGAGAGCACTCCCGGCGTGTGGCCCACAGCGATGCCGCGTTCTTCTGCGTCGTCGATATTGACGTGGTCGTATCCCACGGAGAAGGTGCTCACGACGTCCAGGTTCGGCGAGGCGTCCATCACCTCCCCGTCGATGTCATCCGAAAGCAGACACAGCAGTCCGTCGGCCTCGAGTTCGGCCAGTCGCTCGATGATGTGGTCCTTCGACGGCGGGAGCTTGCCGTCCCAGACGTGGAGTTCACATGACTCCTCGAGCAGTTCCAGCCCGGCGTCGGGGATTTGGCGGGTGACGTAGACTGTGGGCTGTTCGCTCATATGAATCCCTCCGCGTCCAGCCGATCGACGGCTTCGCGGATCTGATCCTCTGTGTCGACCACCGAGGCGCGCACGTAACCGGGCGTCCCGAACGCCTGTCCGGGAACCAGACCGACGCCGGCCTCGCGGACGGCGTCCTTGCACCACTGCATATCGTCGTCGGACTCGATCGGAATCATCGCGTAGAAGGCGCTTTCGGGTTCGGGGATGTCGACGCCGCGCTCGGCGAACAGGTCGACCAGCGTCTCGCTGCGCCGCCTGAACGTCTCTTTCATTTCGCCCGCGATCGCGTCGGTGTCGGCGTTTCCGAGCGCCTCGGCGGCGGCGTGCTGGACGAAGTTGGAGGCACACGACACCGAGTGGCTGTGGACCTTTCCTGCCTGAGTCGTGTGGTCCGTCGGCGCTGCCATGAATCCCAGGCGGTAGCCCGTCATCGAGTAGGTCTTCGAGACGCCGTTGATAGTGATCGTCCGGTCGAACATCCCGTCGAGGGCAGCCAGGCTCGGCTGGTCCTTCTCGAAGATCAGCTCCTTGTAAATTTCGTCGGAGATGACCGGAAGGTCGTGATCGACCGCGAGGTCCCGTACCCCCTCGAACGCAGCGTGGGAGAACACCATCCCGCTGGGGTTGACCGGGGAGTTGAGCATGATCAGGGCGGTGTCGTCGGTGATCGCCGCCGCGAGGTCGTCGATCGCCGGTTCGAGTTTGAAGTCGTACGGCGCGAGATCCACGTGGACCGCCTCACCGCCGGCGAGTTTCACCATCGGCTCGTAGGAGGACCAGACCGGATCGAAAACGATCACCTCGTCGCCGGGGTCGACGATCGCCATGACCGTCTCGAACAGCGCCTGCTTCCCCCCGGGGGTGGCGATGATGTTCTCCGGGGCGTAATCTAGCCCGTGGCGCTCGTTGAGATACTCCGCTGCAGCGCGACGGAGCTTCGGGATCCCGTCCGAGGGCGTGTACGTCGTGTGTCCAGCGTCGAGCGCCTCGTGAGTCGCCTCCAGGATCTCCTCGGGTGTCTCGAAGTCTGGCTGTCCGACGCTGAGGTCGATGATATCCTCCCCCTCCTCCTGGAGTTCGGAGACGAGGTTGGTGATGACGAACGGTGCGGCCGGTTCGACTGCGTTTACTCGGTTTGAAAACTCGATCATTGTTCTGTTGTACGATAGCAGTACACAGGTACACGTCCGAGCGCTTCTTAAAGGCGACGCGAGTGGTCAAAATTGAATAGCCAGTGAGTGTGACCTCCGCATTTGGAGGTATTTAAGTCACGCACGCCCGCAGAGGCGATATGGAACGGATCACTGCCGAAGAACTCGACTCGACGGAGGCCGTCGAGGGCGTTCACCTCTCGGCGCTGGCGGCGGGTGAACGAATGAGCCTCCAGGAGTTCCGGATCGAACCGGGCAAGGACGTCCCGACACACAGTCACCCCCACGAGCAGGCGGGATATCTCGTTCGAGGGGAACTCACGTTCGTAGTCGGCGAGAAAAACGGCGAGAGAGAAGAGATCGTCCTCCAGGAAGGCGACAGCTACGTGCTCCCGGGCGGGGAACCCCACGCGGTGTCCAACGACGGCGACGAGACTGCAGTAGGAATCGACGTCTTTGCCCCGCCGCGGACGGATCCCGACTGGAAGGATTGACATCCTCCCCGCGCTGAAGCGCTGTCTCTTACCCACAAGTTCTAACGGCGGAGTTAACGAACTGAGACTGGAAGATGGGGCGTTGTTCACGGAGTTGGAGACCAGATCTCAATGAGGATGGACAGCTGTGTGACATGGATGTCTCGGGATGGATTCGTGCAGAGTTCCGTTCAGCGGAGTTTGGAGATAAGCGTCTGACTGATCGACTGGTTCAACTTGGGGATGAACTCGGCAGTTCACCTGCCGAGTCCATCCCCGCAGCCTGTGAGGACTGGGCGTCCACAAAGGCTACATACCGATTTTGCGATAATGAGAGTGTGGAACCGAGCGAGATTCTCTCTGCTCACAAGCAGGCACAGCGATCACGGGTGAGTGGCGGAGACGAGCTGTTGGTCGTCTCCGACACGACATATCTCACCTTTCCTCGCCACCCAGCCAAGGACGGTCTTGGCGATATTAGTTCCGCAGATATCGACGTAGAAGGCGTCAAATTACACACGTCAGTTGGTATCCGTCCAGACACTCAGCAGATGACGGGGGTCATCGACCAGCAGGTGCTGGTCGAGGACCAACAGGCAAGTGCCACCTACAGCACAAACGGCAGAGACGACCCAATTCTCCTTGAGAATGAGCATGAAAAGTGGTTGCGTGGTGATAAGGAGGCCGCCGAGTGGCTTCCCGAAGACGTGCATCCGATCTTTGTCCATGACCGAGGCGGGGATGCATTCTCGTTGTACGAGGAGCTAAGCAAAGAGAGCGCCACCGCTGGTTTCGTCGTTCGAGCCAATCAGAATCGACGCATCTTGACAGAGAGCGGCGAGGCTGGGAAACTCTTCGATTGGAGTAGCGACCTCGTCGAGCGAGGTCGCCACTCCATTGAGATTCAACAGGGAGGTGGACGAGAAGCCAGAACAGCCGAAGTCTCAATCACCGCAGGAACCTGTAAGTTGTGCGCACCGCGAAATAATCCGGATCAACAAGGATCCATCGAAGTGAATGTGGTGAGGGTGGATGAAGTGAGCGAGGCTGACGAGCCGATTCAGTGGGTGTTACTCACCACTGAATCGGTCGACACGTTCGACGATATCCTAACCGTTATCGAGTATTACGGCCTTCGCTGGCGGATCGAAGAGTGGCACAAAGTACTGAAGAGTGGCTGTGAGATCGAAGATCGGCAACTCCAGACGTGGGAGCGGATGGAGGTCTTGTTGAGTGTGTACTCAGTGATTGCGTGGAAGGTTTTGGAGTTACGAGAGCTAGCTCGCGGAGAAGATTCGGTTGCTCCAGAGGTCTTGTTAAGCGAGGCTGAGCGCGCCGTTCTGGAAACGAAATTTCCAGAACTGCGCGGCCAAAGCGGGAAAGCCTACGCGGTACATGTAGCGAAGTTAGGCGGGTATCTAGATCGCGGTTCGGATCCTCCTCCCGGTTGGCAGACGATGTGGAAAGGGCTTCAGAAGCTCCGCATGTGGGCAGAAGGCTACGAACTCGGTGCTGAATGAGCGCCGGGTCGCTCATTCAGCGAAACTCATCGTGGATTTAGACCTTCCTCAAACCTTCCAACCTGCCTACACCTCGAATTCTGTGAGTGTGCCTCAGAAGTACTATTTTCCTGATTGATTTGATTATCTCAGTCTCAATTTGGTTAATTTTTCTCGGTGAGTTTGAGTTATGGGTAAGAGACAGCGCTGAAGCGCGAGGCTTTCTCCTTGAATCTCCGTAATCGGTCGCGACCAGCGAACGCTCCTACACCAGGTTCCGCAGCGCCGGACCGTACCACCACCACGCGACCAGCCAGAGGCCGACGGCCCCCACAGGGATCGCGATCACGTCGCCGACGGTCCTGGTCGCGAGTCCGAGTGAGACCCAAAGTGCCGCGACCCCGGCGAGAACGAGCAACCCGCCGGTAACCCGCAGATCCTCCCGCCGGAAGAGGACGCCCGTCACAGCGCTCGCAAGCGCCAGCCCGTACAGGACCGTCCCGACCGGCCACACGCGGAGCGAATGCGGGAGCAGCCAGTAGGACGGCCACGACTCCGTGAGCAGCAGGTAAAGCGAGTGGACGTGAAGATCACCCGGATTGAACAGCCCCCAGGCCATCACGAATGCGATCTCGTTTCCCTGCCAGAGCACGCTCCAGGGGAGAAATCCGAGCAGAACGACGGCGACCGCCGCCCGAACCGGGGAGGCCGACCGAGGAGAGGCGGGGTCGTCCATGGGAGTTCGAGGAGTTCGATTCGCTTGAACCTCACGACACGATCACACTCCGGCGATCAACACACAGTGATCAAAATTCGGTGATCACTTCCACGCCGACGGTCTCGTGGTCCGTCATCGCCGAAAGCCGCGCCGAGACGTCCTCGAGAGAGATCTCGCGGGCGACGAGGCCGGCGAGATCGACGTCGTTTGCGGCAACGAGATCGAACAGTCGGGCGTACGACGTCGGGGGCATCCCCCGGGAGCCGACGAACGTGATCTCCCACCGCGTCATCCAGTCGGTGGGCAACGAGACCTCGCCGCGTTCCTCGTCGGTCGTCAACCCGACCTGGGCGTGTGTGCCCCGCTCGCGGAGACACCGCACGGAGTTGCGACAGGTCTCGGCGATGCCCAATGCGTCGAGGGAGACGTCGGCGCCGCCGTCCGTGATGGCGTGGATCTCCCCGACCGGATCGGTCGTCCCCGGATCGATCGTCGCGTTCGCACCGAGCGTCTCCGCCCGGTCTCTGGCCCGGTCGTCGGGATCGACGGCGACGATCCGGGCGCCGAGCACGTCCGCGAGCTGAACTGCCGACAAGCCGACCCCGCCACAGCCGTGGACCGCGAGCCAGTCGCCGCCCGCGAGATCGGCCCGCGAGGCGAGCGCGTGGTAGGCGGTCATGTACCGGCAGCCGAGCACTGCGGCGTCCCGCGGCTCCAGTGTGTCCGGGAGCCGAACCAGATTGTAATCTGCTGCCGGGACCGCCACCTGTTCGGCAAACGCGCCGGGCGCCTCCGGTTGGAACCCCAGTGCGAGGCCATCTCTGCAAACGTTACTGTGCCCGGACCGGCAGTTGTGGCAGGTGCCATCACCCAGCGAGAAGGGGACGACCACGCGATCGCCCACGGCGATTCGATCCACCTCCTCGCCGACCGCGAGTACCTCTCCGGCCGGTTCGTGCCCCAGCACCTGTCCGAGGGGGACGTTGTCGTCGGCCCACTCGCCGTGCCCTTTCCAGGCGTGCCAGTCGCTCCGGCACAGCCCGCAGGCCTCGACAGCGACGACCGCGCCGTCGGGATCGGGGTCGGGGTCGGGTACCGTATCTATCTCGAGGGGTTCGCCGTACTCGCGAAGGATCGCTGCGCGCATACCCCTAAAGGGACGACCAGCGGTGTCAAAAACGTCGGGGGCGACCGCCGACTGTGTGGGTTTACAATACTCGATGCCCTACCTCCACTGTGTCCGACGACGAACCCACCAACGGCATCGACGACGTGCCGACAGTCACTTGTTCGCGCTGTGGCCGGGAGTGGGATCTCGCGTACGAACTGGAAGAACTCCGGGCCGGGAACCGCGCCGTCGAGCAGTTCGCCCTCGATCACGAACGCCATACTGGGCACTATCCCGACGACGTCACGCCCTGGCTCGTCGCCTGCAAGCGCTGTCCGGACGGCGAGCAGTTCCTCTCGGAACGTCCGGCCCGCCGCTGGGCAACTGCACACGCGCGTCACACCCGTCACGACGTCCTCCTCCAGGACCCGGACGAGAACCAGACCGTCGTTTCACCGGAATGATTCGCCCACTTCGGCAGGGATCCGTCCGCGTTCTCACTTCCGGGCAACGATCCGGAGCACGTCCTCGTCTGCGAGTTCGTGGCCCGTCCCGACCTGCTGTTCGTCGTGCTTGGCGCTGGGACCCGTGACGCGGGCAAACTTGAACCGCTCCTCGAAATCCCCGCCGATCTTCCGACAGGCGTCCCCCACCGTCTGGCCCTCTCGGAGGATCAGCGGCTCCTCGTAGTCGACGCCCCGGCCGGGTTTGTCCATGTAAATACGGATCAATCCGAGCTCCTCCCAGATCCGCTCCCGGAGTGCATCGAGTCCGCGCTCCTCTTCGGCCGAAATGAACGTTACCTCGTCGGGATCGAGCCCCCGTTCCTCCAGTTCGGCCTCCACCGTCGGCAGGTAGTCGCGGTCGATCAGGTCCGCCTTGTTTACCGTAACGATCGACGGTAGATACACCCGGTTGTCCATCACACCGTCGACAAGCTCGTCGATCGTGAGGTCGTGAGGGATCGTCACCGCGGCGTTGACGAAGCCGTGCTCCCGGAGCACGCTCTTTACGGTCTCCTCGTCCAGCGAGACGCTGTCCCCCATCGTCACCCGGATGCCGTCCTTGTGCGTCTTCCGGACCGAGATGTTCGGCGGCTCCGTGTCGATGCGGATCTTGTTTTTGTACAGTTCCCGCGCGAGCCGGTCGTACTGGTCGATCTCGAACACGGAAAGCAAGAAGACGACCAGGTCCGCCGTCCGGACGACCGACAGCACCTCCTTGCCGTCGCCGCGGCCGCCGGCGGCCCCTTCGATCAACCCCGGGACGTCGAGCAGCTGGATGTTCGCCCCCTGGTATTGGAGCATCCCCGGATTGACATCGAGCGTCGTGAAGTCGTAGGCCCCCGTCTCGCTGTCGGCGTTCGTCATTGCGTTGATTAGTGTCGACTTGCCGACGCTTGGAAAGCCCACCAGCGCGACGGTGGCGTCGCCGTGCTTCTCGACGGCGTACCCCTGGCCGCCGCCCGGTGAGGACTGGGTTTCGAGCTTCTCTTTTTTCTCCGCGAGTTTGGCCTTCAGGCGGCCGATGTGCGCCTCTGTGGCCTTGTTATAAGGGGTCTCGGCGATCTCCTCCCGGAGTTCCTCGATCTCCTCCTCCAGTCCCATCACCGGATCGTCGGGTTCCCCCGGCGAAAAAGCTGTCCTTCGCGATCCGACGGGTCGCGGTTCCCGACGACGATTTTCGTCCTGTCACCGGATCCGCTGGCCCGGCTCGGCGTCGCCGTGAGTCGTGAGCAGATCCGCCTGCTCTCCCGCCGCGAGCACCATCCCGTTCGACTCGACGCCGAACAGCTCGGTCTTCTCGAGGTTCGCAAGCAGGATTACTTTCGTTCCGGTTAGCGACTCGAGGTCGTGGAGTTGCTTGATGCCCGCAACGACCTGCCGGGTCTCGACGCCGATGTCGACCTCCAGGCGTGCGAGTTTGTCCGCGCCCTCGATCCCCTCCGCGGAGATGACTTCGCCGACCCGCACGTCGAGTTCCTGGAACTCCTCGAAGCTGATCCGCTCGTCCGAGACGGGCTCGAGTTCTGTCATGTCTCCCTCCTCGTCGTCGGCCGTCTCGTCGCTTTCGGTTTCCGCTTCGTCTCCTTCGGCGGCGGCAGTCGCCGCCTCGACGCGCGCTTCGAGCTTCCGGTTGAGCTGTTCGACCCGCTCTTCGGGGATCTTCTCGAACAGCTCTGTCGGCTCCTCGAACGTCGTCTGCGGCTCCTCGAGGGCCGCTTCGGCAGTCACGTCGTGGACGTCGCTCCCCTCGCCGATCTGGGCCCACAACCGTTCGGCAGTCCGGGGGGTGATCGGCTCGAACAGCACCGCGACCGCCTTCGACAGCTGAACGCAGTCGCGGATTACCTGTGCTGCTGCCTCCGGGTCGTCGTCTGTCAGCTTCCAGGGTTCGTTGCGCTGGATGTACTCGTTGCCGAACCGGGCGAGGTCGACGGCGGCCTCGCCGACCTTCTTGATCGAGTAGTCGTTGACGCCCTCGCGGAACGCGTCGATCGCCTCCTCGATGCGTGTTTCGACCTCCGGCGAGAGCTCCGCCTCCGGAGTGCCGCCGTACTCCCGGTAGGCGAACAGCAGTGCCCGGTACCAGAAGTTTCCGACGGTGCCGACGATCTCGTTGTTTACCCGTTCGCGGAACCGCTCCCAGGAGAAGTCGACGTCCTGCTGGAACCCGCCGTTGGTCGCGAGGTAGAACCGCAGCAGGTCGGGTTCGAACCCCTCATCGAGGTATTCGTCGGCCCAGACCGCCCGGTTGCGGCTCGTCGAGAACCCTTTCCCGCCGAGCGTGACAAAGCCCGACGCCATCACCGCACGGGGTTCCTCGTAGCCGACGCCGCGCAGCATCGCCGGCCAGAAGATGGTGTGATGCTGGATGATGTCCCGGCCGATCACGTGGACGATCTCGCCGTCCTCTCGCCACACTTCCGACCAGTCGTAGACGTCCTCGCCGACGCGTTCGGTGTACTGTTTGGTCGAGGAGACGTACTCGATCGGGGCATCGACCCAGACGTAGAGCACGAGATCGTCGTCATCCTCTTCGCCTGTGTCGGCGCCGACCGCTTCGTCGGTGTCGTCGTCACCCGCCTCGCGTTCGTCCCCGGGGTAGTCTATCCCCCAGTCCATGTCGCGGGTGATACACCAGTCCTGGAGGCCCGACTCGATCCACTCTCGGGGCTGATTGCGGGCGTTGCTCGTTCCCTCCAGCCGGTCCAGGAACCCACTGAGGTACTCTGCAAACTCCGAGACGCGGAAGAACTTGTGGGTCCGCTCGCGATACTCCGCGGAGTTGCCGGTGATCGTCGACACGGGGTCTTCGATCTCGCCCGGTTCGAGGTGACGCTGACAGCCCTCGTCGCACTCGTCGCCGCGGGCGTGGGCACCGCAGTACGGGCAGGTGCCCTCGACGTAGCGGTCCGGGAGGTACTGATCCTCCGCCGGGTCGTACGCGACCATGATCTCTTTCTCGTAGACGTGTCCCTCCTCGTCGAGTGTACGCACGAACTCCTTCGTGGTCTCGGTGTTCGTCTCGTCGTGGGTGTGACCGTAGTTGTCGAAGTCGACATCGAACCGGGGGAACGTCTCCTCGTAGGTTTCGTGCCACTCGAGGGCGAACTCTTTCGGGGAGACGCCCGCCTGTTCGGCGTTGACAGCCACCGGCGTCCCGTGCATGTCCGAGCCGCTCACGAACGCAGTTTCCTGTCCGAGACGCTGTAGTGCGCGGGAGAAGACGTCGCCGCCGACGTACGTCCTGAGGTGACCGACGTGGAGATCGCCGTTGGCGTACGGCAGTCCGCAGGTGACGACCGCGGGTCGGTCGGTCGGAAAACTCTCGTGGCTCATGCTCTATCGTACCTCTCGGCGATGAGCGCCTAAAGCCCGCTGGTTTCCGTCGAGTGTTCGATCCGCGCTGGGCGGCGAAACCGTTCCCTCGACGCCGTCCGAGACCAAACGGGTTTTAACGGACCATCCAGTAGAAGCCTGTAAGGTAATCACCCATGCAGATGCCACGACGGTTCAACACGTACTGTCCGTTCTGTAACGGACATCGGGAGCACGAAGTCGAGAAGGTCCGCACCGGACGCTCGACGGGGATGAAGAAGGTCCAGGACCGACAGCGGAAGCGCCAGACGGCCACCATCGGCAACACGGGGAAGTTCTCGAAGGTGCCAGGCGGCGACAAACCGACGAAGAAGGTCGACCTCACCTACCGCTGTTCGGACTGTGGCAAAGCACACAACCGGGAAGGCTGGCGCGCCGGCCGGCTGGAGTTCCAGGAGTAACACGGAGGGATTCAGATGGCAGGAAACTTCCTTCGTGTCCGGTGTGCCGACTGCGAGAACGAACAGATCGTCTTCGAGAAACCATCCTCGAAAGTGAACTGCGCGGTCTGCGGGACGACCCTCGTCGCCCCCACAAGCGGCAAAGGTCGCATCGAACACGAGGTCCTCGAGACCGTCGAGGCCCGATAACGGGGTGTTCCGGGAATGAAGTACAGCGGCTATCCCGACCAGGGCGAACTCGTCGTCGGCAAGGTCGACGAAATCGCAGACTTCGGGGTCTTCATCGACCTCGAGGAGTACGAGGACAAACGCGGCCTCGTTCACATCTCCGAGGTCGCGTCCGGCTGGATCAAGAACGTCCGGGACCACGTCCGCGAAGGCCAGACGGTCGTCGCGAAGGTGCTCGACGTCGATCAGTCCTCTCAGCAGATCGATCTCTCCCTGAAGGACGTCAACGAACACCAGCGCAAGGACAAGATCCAGGAGTGGAAAAACGAGCAGAAGGCCGACAACTGGCTGTTGCTCGCGCTGGGGGAGGACGTCGACGACGAGACGTACGGTGCGGTCGCAAACGCGCTGCTTGCGGAGTTCGAGACGCTGTACGACGCCTTCGAGTCGGCGGCGATCCGCGGTACGGAGGCGCTTTCGGACGTGGATCTGGACGACGACGAGATCGACGCAGTCGTCGAGACCGCCCGCGAGAACGTCTCGGTCCCGTACGTCGACGTCACCGGCTACGTCGACCTGGAGTGTCCGGCCGGCGACGGCGTCGACGCGATCAAGGCGGCGCTTGCGGCGGCAGAGGGGAACGGCGAGGTGCCAGACGAGATCGACCTCGAGGTGACGTACGTCGGCTCCCCGGAGTATCGGATTCGGGTCCGTGCACCCGACTACAAGACCGCAGAGGACGAACTCGAGGAAAGCGCAGCCCGCGCACGCGAGTCGATCGAGGCTGCGGGCGGTACCGGCGGGTTCCATCGCGAGCGGCAGGAAGACGACGAGTGACCGACGTCGCCGCTTCTCCGAACAGATGAAATCAGACATCCGGCGGTGTTCCGCGTGGCGCGACCGACACGACCGACCGGTGTACACGCTCGGCGAGGAGTGTCCCCGCTGTGGCGCGCCGACAGAAAACACCGCCCCCGCCGGGTTCGATCCGAACGACAGGTACGGGGAGTATCGCAGGCGACGAAAACGCGCCGCTGGCGTCGTCGACTTCGAAGAGTAACAGAACCGGAATTCCGATCGGAACGCCGCCTCAGGCGACGAGCCCTTCCTCGGCTTCCAGCAGTTCGTGATACCGGTTCCGGATCGTCACTTCCGAGATGTCCGCGACCTCGCTTACGGCGGCCTGTGTGGTCTTTTCGTTTGTGAGCAGCGCAGAGGCGTACACCGCGGCGGCGGCCAGCCCCACCGGCGACTTCCCGGAGTGGACGCCCTTGCTCTTCGCGTTCTTCAGCAGTTGTTTCGCCCTGAGCTCGGCCTCGTCGCTCAACTCGAGCGAGGAGGCGAACCGGGGGACGTACTGTTCGGGATCTGCGGGTTTCACCTCGAGGGATAGCTCGCGGACGACGTAGCGGTACGTCCGGGCGATCTCGCTTTTCTCGACCCGCGAGACGTCGGCGATCTCGTCGAGACTCCGGGGGACGCCGGCCATCCGAGCGGCGGCGTAGACGCACGACGTCGAGACGCCCTCGATCGAGCGGCCGGGCAGGAGGTCTTCATCGAGCGCCCGGCGGTAGATGACCGAGGCGGTCTCGCGGACGTTGTCCGGGAGGCCGAGTGCAGACGCCATGCGGTCGATCTCGCCGAGCGCCTGCTTGAGGTTGCGCTCCTTCGAATCGCGGGTGCGGAACCGTTCGTTCCACTTGCGGAGCCGCTGCATCTTCTGACGCTGGCGGGCGCCGAGCGACCGGCCGTAGGCGTCCTTGTCTCGCCAGTCGATGTTCGTCGAGAGCCCCTTGTCGTGCATCGTGTTCGTGGTCGGGGCACCCACGCGGCTCTTTTGATCTTTCTCCCGAGCGTCGAAGGCGCGCCATTCCGGTCCCCTGTCGACGGAGCCCTCGCTTACAACCAGCCCACAGTCGCTGCAGACGGTTTCGCCGTGCTCCTCGTCCGTGACGACGTTGCCGTCACACTCCGGACAGGAGAGAGACTCGGAGGCTCCACTCGTGCGTTCGTTCTCTACCGATCTCGATCGTGTCGTTACTTTGTCACTCATTGTGTGTCACATCACCCACAACCTGACGTGCTGGGTGGTAGTCTGTACACGGTGGACGGAAGTGTTCTACTTAAAAGGTTTGGTGTCGGGCGAGGAAACCGCCGAGCAGAGACGTTTCGGCGGGTTTACAAGGGACAGTGATCCGTGCTTAAATAGTTCTTCGGTTTCAGGTCGGGCAAAGCGCCCTCGTCGTCGAACAAAGCGCCCTCGTCTGGACGATCACTCGTTGACCGGCTCCGGCTCGTTCAGTTCCCGGGTCTCTTCGGCGGCCGTCGACAGCGAGACGTTCAGCGCGAACATCGAGATTCCGCCGCCGACGAGGGTGACGACGTTTTTCAGTGCATGATCCAGAATCGCCGCGCCCACGGCGACGGCAGGGCCGATCGGCGTGAGGCCCACGACGAGCAGCGTAAACGCCGCCTCGTACAGGCCCACGCCGCCGGGCGACAGCGGCAACACTTTCGCGAGGTTTCCGACGCTCACCGCGAAGAAACAGACCGCAAGCAGCGATGCCGTCGACAGTCCGACACCGAACGCCGCGAGCACGAGCGCGGCAGTGAGCACGTCGATCGTCCAGATCAGCACGCTCGCGGCGCCGACTCGCGCGAACGCCGTCGAATCGGCTCCCACCCGCTGGATGTCGCCGACGAACCGCTCCAGCACCCCGGCGATGTACTCGCCGTAGGAGTCGTCGGTGACCCAGCCGACGAACTGCCGGATTCGGTTCCCCCCGGACCTGGCGCTCGTAACGATCGCAGCGACGACCAAAAGCGCCGCGCCCCCGACACCGACGGCGCCCGCGACGGCGATCTGTCCGGGGTCGTCCCCGCCGGAGACGGTCGCGGCGACCTCGCCGAACTGTCCAGACACCGCGTAGCCGACGAGCACGATGCCGGCCAGCCCCGTGATGGTCAACAGATCGAACACCCGTTCGGCTGCGAGCGACGCAAACCCGGACGGGTACGGAATGTCGCGTCTGACCTTCACGATGTACGCCCGGATGGCGTCTCCCGCACGTGCCGGAAACACCAGGTTCCCGGTCTGGCTGACGAATATCGCCCCGGTCAGGAAGCCGAGATCCTCGCGGAACCCGAGCTCGGCGAGGATGTCACGGTATCGGTAGCCGCGAACGGGCCAGGACAGCACGTACACCCCGACGGCGAGCGCGATCAGGGTCGGATCCGCCCGCCGCATCTCCGCGATCACCTCCCGGGGATCCAGATACCGCGTCATCAACAGGACGGCGAGCGCGACGAGCAGCGTCCCGGCGACCAGCGTCACGCGGGTGGTGATCCGCGGGCGAACCGAGAGTTGCCACCACAGTCGAACGATCTGTGAACCCATCCCGAAGACGTCCCGAACCAGATCGACCTTCGTGTCGCCTTTCGGCTCCCACTCGACGGGGAACTCCGTTACCGACAATCCCCGACGCTGGGCACGGACAAGAAGCTCGGTGTCCCAGAACCAGTGATCGTCTCCGATATCGCCTTTCAGTTGGTCGAACGCCCCGCGGGACATCGCCTTGAAACCACACTGGTGATCGAGGACGTCCGAACGCAGGAACGTCCTGACCAGGAGGTTGAACCCTTTCGAGGGAACGCTCCGTTTTGTCGGCCGGTCGGCCTCGTGCCCGGGCATCCACCGGGAGCCGGTCGCCACGTCGTACTCCTCGGACCGAACCGACTCGACGAGCTCCTCAAGGTGAGCCATGTCGGTCGCGAGATCGGTGTCGAAGTACACCAGCGTCTCGCCGTCTGCGGCGTCGAATGCCCGGGTCAACGCCCCGCCGCGGCCCAACCGTTCGTCGCTGTGGAAGTGACGGACGCGCGGATCCGACTCGGCGAGCCGCGTAGCGATCTCGGGAGTGCGGTCGTCGCATCCGTCCTCCGCGACGATTACCTCGAAGCTCCCCGACGGAAGAAACTCCGAGAGCGTCGAGAGCGTCAACCGGACCGTCGACTCGATGGTGTCCTCCTCGTTGTACGCCGGGAGGACGACGCTGACTTCGACGGCCGTCGGGTCCGGACGTGGACCGTCGCTCATTGGATGACCATCGCCGGGGCGCGGATAAGTACCTTCTGAAGCCCAGCGAACTGTTCGGCCCGCCGGGAGGCCTTCGTGAACCGTTTGTGAGTCCGTAGACAGTCGTACCTCCTGGGGGATCCCCGTGGCGCATGGGGTGCCGTTTTCTGGAAAAAACCGATAGACTGCACCGGGTTAGGCCGGCGTACCAAATCGGTTTTAGTCGATGGTCGCCTGGTAGCTGTATGAGCAGCACAGCCGCTTCGGCCGGCACGGAGTCGCCCGTCGAAGCCGAATCCTCTCGTGAGTCCGAATCGGTGCCGGAGACAGTCGCCGGCTCGCTTTCGGAGAAACAGCTGCGGATTTACGAGCATCTCCGGTCGAACGTCGACGACCGGACGTACTTCAAGTCGCGGCTCATCGCGGAGGAGCTCGGTCTCTCCGCGAAGGAAGTCGGCGCGAACATCCGGGGCGTTCGGGAGGCCGAGACGGACCTCACGATCGAGAAGTGGGGCTACTCGTCGGGAACGACCTGGATGGTCGAGTGAAGAAATCGACGTGGACGGTCACCGTCGCGGATCGTGCCGGACGTAGGCGGCGAGATCGTCGGCGAAGGCGACCGCCCCGGGTCCGAACGAGTCGGCGTACCGGACGACGAGCGCGATGAGCCGTTCCGGATCCTCCAGTCGATAGCCGTCCTCCCTGTCGAGGATCCCGGCGTCGGACAGCTCTCCTGCGGCGGCGCTTATCGTCGGCCGCGAGACGCCGATCCGGTCGGCGAGCGCCGCCCCGGTGAGGTCAGGTTCCGCGAGGAGTTCGAGGATCATCCGCCTCGGCGTCTCCCGACGGAGATATCCCAGCGCGCGTTTCTCCCACCGGTCGAACCGGTCGGCAGGGTAGTAACGCCGATAGTCGCCGTCCTTTTCGGATTCGACAGCACCGCCGTCCTCGAGGCGGCGCAGGTGATACTGGGTTTCCCCCGTCCCGAGTCGGAGATCGTCACGGAGTTTCGAGAAGTGCGCCCCGGGAGTCGTCGCGAGATACCCCCGGATCGCCTCCCGGGTCTCGTTGTCATCTTGAGCCGACGACTCCTCGTCGGTCCCATCACCCGAATCCGCGCCGGCGGAACCGACGAACGGTGCGGCCGCTCCCAGCGCGGCAAAGCGCCGCAGCGTGTCCCGCTTCCGTTCGTCGACGCCGTCAGTCACTACCGGTTCGTAGTCGGTTGTCGCTAAAAACACTTCGCCTCCGTTTGCCGGTGCGCCGGCAGCGCGCAGACACTCTGGGATGTCCCTGGCCGAGGGTTATCCCCGGCCGAGAGTTATCCCCGGCCGAGAGTTATCCCCGGCCGATGGACGTCCCTGCAGGATCGACGGCTATTCCGTGTCGGTCTCGACTTCGGCTTCCTCGTCGATCTCTTCGTCCATCTCCTCGATGACCTCGTTCGCAGACCTGATGCCCGCCCCCGCGTCGCCGGCCTTGATCGCTTCCGCCTCCTCTTCGAGCTGTTTGACGTCCATCTCCGCGGCCTCGTCGATCTGACCGAGGATCTCCTCGATGTCGTCGAGCCCGAGCATCTCCCGGGTCTCGGCGTCGAACTCGAGGGCGTCCAGCGCTTCCATCTCCTGGACGTCGGCGCCCGACAGCTGCTTGCCGTACCGGCCGACGAGGCTGGTCAGCTCCTGGGGCAACACGAACGTGGTGGACTCGCCTTGACCGATCGCTTCGAGGGTTTCCATACCGCGTTCGATGATGGCGCGTTCGCCCATCGCCTCCGCGGACCGGGCTCGAAGCACCGTCGAGATCGCGTCACCCTGGGCTTCCAGGATCTGGCTCTGCTTTTCACCCTGCGCCCGGATGATGTTGGACTGTTTGTCACCCTCGGCCTTCTCGACGGCGGAGCGGCGTTCACCCTGTGCCTCGAGGATCATCGCCCGGCGACGGCGCTCGGCGGAGGTCTGCTGCTCCATCGCCTGCTGGACGTCCTTGCTCGGGTTGACCTCGCGGACCTCGACGGATTCCACGCGGATCCCCCACTCGTCGGTCGGCTCGTCCAGCTCCGTCCGGATCTTCGCGTTGATCTCCTGGCGCTTGTTGAGCGTGTCGTCCAGCTCCATGTCGCCAAGCACCGCACGCAGCGTCGTCTGTGCGAGATTCGAGACGGCCTTCTTGTAGTTGTCGACCTCCAGGAACGCCTTCTTGGCGTCCATCACCTTGATGTAGACGACCGCGTCCGCCGTCACCGGCGAGTTGTCACGCGTGATCGCCTCCTGACGGGGGACGTCCAGCGTCTGTGTCCGCATGTCGAACGGGTACGTCCGCGAAACGAACGGCGGAATGATGTTGAATCCCGGCTCGAGGAGTTTCCGGTACTCCCCGAATACGGTCAGCGCCTTCTTTTCGTATGCGTCGACGATCTCGACGGACTGCCAGACGACGATGATGACGAGCAGAAGAAACAACAGTCCGATCGTCGCCGCGCCGAATTCGAGACCGAGTTGCAGTACGGGGTCCATACACCACATAAGGTCAGACGACACATAAGGATTGGCCAGCACTCCCGCTGAACCGGTCGATGTAACGGGAAGGGCCGGCAGAGCACACCAGAACAGCAAATCCCGGGACAAACGATATCACTCCCGAGTTCTCACGGGCGGTATGAACCACGGAGATCAGCCGCTGTTGCGAGAGGGGACGGAGCTGTCGGGTGCCGACGCCGCAGTCGTGTTGCTCCACGGTCGGGGGGCAAGCGCGCGAAGTATCCTCGCCATGACAGCGGAGTTCGACCTCGAGGGCGTCGCGTATCTCGCACCCCAGGCGGCGCAGCGAACCTGGTATCCACAGTCGTTTCTGGAACCGATCGAGCGAAACGAGCCGTGGCTTACAGCCGCGCTGGATCGAGTAGGCGAGGTCGTCACGGAGGCGACAGATGGGGTCGGCCCGTATCGGGTCGCACTGATCGGGTTCTCGCAGGGGGCGTGTCTCGCTTCGGAGTGGACCGCGCGAAACGCGCGACGTTACGGAGGGCTCGCGGCGCTCTCGGGGGGTCTCATCGGCCCGGAAGAAACGCCACGAGACTACGAGGGGTCCCTGGACGGGACGCCGGTGTTTCTCGGCTGCAGCGACGTCGATCCACACATTCCGGTCGAGCGCGTCCACGAGACCCGCGAGGTGTTCGAGCGACTCGACGGTGAGGTCACGGAATCGATCTACGAGGGCATGGGCCACGGGATAAACGAGGACGAACTCTCTCACGTCTCCACGATGGTCTCCAACCTCCTCGTGTGACGAAGGCGACTCCGGCCACGTTCACCGCTCGCGTTCGGTCTCCCGGTCCGAATCGCGTTCGGTCTCCCGGTCCGAATCGCGTTCGGTCTCCCGGTCCGAATCGCGGTCGTCTTCGGCCCCCTCCGCCTCCTGTTTGGCTGCCTCCGCCGCGACGTCGGCCGCCTCCGCGGCTTCGCGACCGCGGGCGAGTTCCCGATCGATCTCGTCTTCGACGACCTCCAGCGACTCGACAGTGATGACGTTCCCCCCACCGGGATCGATCACCAGCACTTCCGTGTCGACCGGGATCTCCCCGTCGATGCTGCGGGCCGAGTAGTACGGATTGAATCCGCCGGAAGCCAGCTTTACCTCGCCGCCGGTCGGTGTGACCGTCTCCGTCACCCGTCCCGTCTGCCCCTTCAGTGAGTCGGAGTCCCGCGTCTGTGCTTGCCCTTTGCCGCCGTAGATGTCCAGCTCCCGGTAGCCGTAGAAGGCGACCGATCCGAACAGCAAAACCAGCACCGCGAGCACGATCGGGCTCGCGAGGGGGCCGAGCGCGAGGCCGACCAGTCCCGCTCCGAGCAGGGCGATACCGACGACGATGAAGTTCGCTCCCGGTGCGAGCGCCTCTGCCATCGAGATCAAAAGCCCTGCCGTTATCAACAGAAGCGGCAGCGTCTCGGGACCGAGAAGCTCCATCTGGAGTAGCATTGGTTCCAATTAGGTCTCACGCCGATTAACAGTTGTTGTCACACCGGGGGTGGCGAGGCCAGATAGCGGCAGGCCGGGCGGCAACGCGCTCGGTGTTTCTCCCCAGCGCCCCCGCTCCCCTTCCCACTCCATCAGAGGAGCCGGCGACTGGAGTTGAGCACGACCAGCAGGCTGCTGGTCGCCATCGCGGCCGCCGCAAACAGCGGGTTCAAGAGTCCGGTCAGCGCAAGCGGGATCGCGATCCCATTGTAGACGAACGCCCAGCCGAGGTTCTGCCGGATGCGACGGTTGGTCGCAGACGAGGTCGCAAAGAGGGTCGGGATCGCGGCGAGATCTCGGCCGGTGATGACCGCGTCGGCGGCGTCGGCCGAGAGTTCGGTTCCTTCCGCCAGCGCGACCCCGAGATCGGCCGCAGCGAGCGCGGGTGCGTCGTTCGATCCGTCGCCAATCATCGCCACGACGCCCGACGCCCGCAGGCGCTGTATCGCCGCGGTCTTCCCCTCCGGAGGAACGCCGGCGAAGACCGCCGAGACGTCCGGGTGGGACTCGAAGTGGGACGCCGCCGCCGAGTCGTCACCCGTGAGCACGACGATCTCCCGATCGGTGGCGGCCAGTTCGGTGACGACCTCGTTCCACTCGGCTCGCGGGGCGTCCCCCACGACGACGACGCCGAGGAACCGCTTTTTCCCAGCGGATTCCCGTCGCCCGACGACGACCGGTACGCTGCCCGACTCGGAGGTGGCGGTCGCTTTCTCCCGAACTTCCTCGGGTATCGCCCACCCTCGTTCGTCGAACAGCGACGGATGGCCGACGAGTAGGGTATCCCCGGCGACGGTCGCCTCGACCCCGCGGGCGTGAATCGTCACGTCGCCGGCGTCGATGGCCTCGTCGCCGAGAGAGACGGCCGTGCAGTGGTCGGGTTCGAACGCTGGATCGTCCCCCTCCTGCAGGCCGCCGGAGTGATCGCCGTCGACCACGCCGCCATCGGCAATGGTCTCGCGCGCGAACGTCCCTTCGGCGGCGCGTTCGACGATCGCGTCCGCCACCGGATGTTCGGAGAACCGCTCTACTGCGGCGGCGGTCCCCAGGAGATCCCGTTCGGTTGCTTCGAATGGAACGGCCTCGACCACTCGCATTCGCCCCTCGGTGAGCGTCCCCGTCTTGTCGAGTGCGACGATATCGACCTCCGCCGCGTCTTCGAATATCGTCTCCGTGGCGACGACGATCCCCCGTTCGGCGGCAGTGCGAACTCCGCTTGCCACCGCAAGCGGCGTCGCCAGGCCCAGCGCGCAGGGACACGAGACGATCAACACCGTGAGCCCCACGAGGAACGCCCTGGTGGGCGGGACCCCCATGAGGAGGAACAGCGCCGTGATCGCGGCCGCAAGCACGGTAACGAGCGGGACGAACACCGTCGCGAGCTTGTCGGCGAGATGCTGGACGCCAGAGCGGGCGCTCTGGATCTCCCAGAGCTGCTCGACGAGCCTGTCGCGGGTGCTCTCGACTGGATCGCCGACCTCGATCACGAGCGGTGAATCGGCAACGACCGATCCGCCGACAGCCTCGTCTCCCGGCCGTTTGGTGACGGGGAGTGACTCGCCGGTGACGACGGCCTCGTCGACGGCTGCAGCCCCCTCCCGAACCGTCCCGTCGAACGGGACCCGTTCTCCCGGCTTCACGAGGAGCCTGTCACCGGGCGAGACGTCATCGATTCCGAGTTCGGTGCCGTCCTCCCTCCGCACCGTCTCGATCCGATCGCTCGCGAGCGTCGAGAGCAGTCCCATCGCGCGTCGCTTGATGTGACTCTCGTAGTAGTTGCCCGCGGTGACGACCAGGATTACGGCGACGGTGACGTCGAAGTAGAGGTCGGTCCGACCGACGAACATTGCGATCGTGCTGTACAGGTAGGCGCTCGAGGCCGCAAGCGTCACCAGCAGGTCCATGTTCGGCTGGCGTGCCCGGAGGCTGACGTACGCTCCCCGAATGATCGGAAACCCGGTGTAAAACAGCACGACGGAGGTGAAAACCCAGATGTGTCCAAACAGGTACAGTCGATCGAACTGGCCGAACTCCACGACCGGCTGGAAGCCGAAGTACGTCGGGTACAAAAACAGGACGTACCACAGCATCGTCATCATGCCGAAGAACCCCCCGCCGATCAAAAACCGGACGACAGCGACGTCACCCGACTCCGGCTCGCGATCGACCTCACGGAACGACGCGGTGTACCCGGTTCCGGTGACGACCGACGGGAGGTCCTCCTCGTCGACCGTCTCGGGGTCGTACCGGATCCGCATCGTGTCCGTCGCGTAGCTGGCCGTGGCGTCGACCACGCCCGGTTCGCTCTCCGACACCGTCTCGAGGAACGTTTCGCAGGTCGCACAGTGCATCCCGTCGACCGACAGGTACGCCGACTCGTAGGCGTTTTCAGGAGCCGGGTCTGCGCCGCCACCAGTGCCTGCGCCGCCACCAGTGCCTGCGCCGCCACCAGTGCCTGCGCCGGCCCCGTCGGTTCCCCTGTCGGCGACTGCCCGTTCGAGCGCCCCGCTATCGAGTCCGTCCCCGTCCTCGATCGCGTCCGTTCCTAGCGCCCGTGCGACTTCCAGACAGCCCCGACAGCAGAACTCCCCGTCGACGTCGGCGTCAGTCACCGGCCGATCCGGAGTCGGAAGATCACAGAGGGTACACGACGACATCTACTGTCCGATCGGGCTCCCGTTCGACTGTCCGGATTCGGGTGGTTCGGTGTCCGACATCGCGAGTACCAGACACCCGACGATGAGAACAATGTTGACGAGTGCGATTGCCGCGATGTATTCACCCGTCCCGATCGTGTAGATCGCCCCCGGGACGAGCGCAGCGAGTCCGAGGAGAACGACCTGCCGTGGCGAGAGGTCCATGTCCTTTCTTATGGGCTACCAGGTAAAGAATTGTTCCCTGCGTCGAGAGCGGGTTCGATCGCCGAAATCTACAGAATCCGATCTGCCCGAAACCTGGGTATACGGGGTCAGGAACTGGTTCTGGTATCGAGACACGAACGCGACTAACCACGTTACCTCCGTCGGTTTGTGGACGCATCTCGTAGTATTTATACAACCGTAGATCGAAGGCAAACCTATGACAAACGGGGCGGCGTCACAGACATCCACCGAGTCGGCCCTCACTGAGGACTCGGACGGAGAAGAGTTCGATCCGAAAGGAACCCTGGCGTTGATTCTGACGTACTTCGGAATCCTGGTTGTGATGTGGTTCTTCATGTACTTCGTGGAGTTCCTCGGAAACGAACTGGTAGTGATCGGGTGACCATGCACGTTCACAAATACGAAAAACTCTGGCTCGCGCTCTCCCTCGTGCTCATTCTGGCCTTCATTGCAACGGTAACGTACGGCGCAGTGGGTGCGGGGGTCTCGATGGTCGCTGACGACGAGGAACCGGTGAACCCGGACACATTGGGTGACCATCCGCAGTTCGGTGAACCCGGCGTCGAGCAGGTCGGCGAAAACGAGTACGAAGCGTACGTGATCGCCGAACAGTTCGAGTTCACGCCTGACCCGATCGTGGTGCCCGAACACAGCACGGTGACGTTTTACGTCACCTCCCCGGACGTGATCCACGGCTTCGGGGTCGTCGGGACCAACGCGAACACGATGGTGATCCCCGGCGAGGTCGCAAAGATCACTGTCGAAACGGACGAACCCCGCGAGTTCGGGATCGTCTGCAACGAGTACTGCGGCGCGGCACACCACGCGATGGAAGGCAAACTCGTCGTCGTCCCCGAAGAGGAGTTCGAGGCGGACGGAGGTGAACAAGAATGAGCGAGTCGGTCGAGGCAGCGTTCGTCGACGAGTATCCCGAAGAATCGAAGGTGATCAGGGCGGCGTTCCTGGGGTCGTTCCTGGCGCTTGCGCTGGGGGCAGTGTTCGGGATCATTCAGGCGCTGCACCGGACGGACATCCTGCGGATATTCAGTTCAGTCGATTACTACACGATCCTGACGGCACACGGCGTGTTCCTCGTGATCAGCTTCACCATCTTCTTCCTGGTGGGAGTGTTTACCTGGGCGACCGTTCGAAGCCTCGGTCGACCCGTAGAGGACATCAGATTCACCTGGCTGTGGTACGGACTGATGTCGCTGGGAATCACGATCACCGGCATAACGATCCTGCTCGGCTTCGTCGGCAGTATCGACATCAGCGCGGACGTCCTGTTCACATTCTACGCACCGATGCAGGCGCATCCGCTGTTTTATGCGGGACTCGTGGTGTTCATAATCGGAACGTGGCTCGCGGGGGCCGACTGGTTCCGGTCGTGGTTCGCCTGGCGGAAGGAGAACCCCGACGAGCGAATCCCGCTGCAGACGTTCATGGTGCTCACGACGATGCTGATGTGGTACATCGCCACGACCGGCATCGCCGTCGCCGTGCTGGCGTTCCTGTTGCCGTGGTCGCTCGGCATCGTCGACACGGTGAATCCGCTCTTGACCCGGACGCTCTTCTGGTTCTTCGGCCACCCGGTCGTGTATTTCTGGCTGATGCCGGCATATCTCCTGTGGTACACCGTCCTCCCGAAGGTCTCTGGAGGGCGTCTGTTCAGCGATCCGCTCGCACGCGTCGTGTTCGTCCTCTTTTTGCTGCTCTCGACGCCCGTCGGGATCCACCACCAGTACCTCGATCCGGGCATCGCGGAGGGATTCAAGTTCATCGCGATGACGAACACGATGTTCCTCCTGCTGCCGAGTCTGCTCACGGCGTTTACTGTCGTCGCCAGCATGGAGTACGGCGCACGACAGCGCGGCGGAACGGGCCTGTTCGGCTGGCTCCGCGCGCTCCCGTGGCGAGACCCGGCGTTTACGGGGATGGCGCTGGCTGGGCTGATGTTCGCGGCCGCGGGCTTCTCCGGCATGATCAACGCCGGGATGAACATCAACTACCTGGTCCACAACACGATGTGGGTGCCGGGCCACTTCCACCTCACCGTCGGCACCGCTGTGACCCTGACGTTCATGGCAGGGACTTACTGGCTGTGGCCCCAGATCAGCGGCAAGAAACTGTACAGTCGGCCGATCGCGCTCCTGCAGGTCGTGCTGTGGTTCGTCGGGATGGCGCTGATGGCGAACGCGATGCACGTCCAGGGACTGCTCGGCATTCCCCGGCGGACTGCCGAACCGCAGTACGCCGGCTTCGACTTCGAGACCGTCTTCGGCAGCGTCGCCGAACTCAACCTCCAGATCGCCATCGGCGGCACCCTGCTTTTCGTCTCGACCGTGCTGTTCCTCGGGAACATCGTGTTGACGATGGGGAACCCACGAGTCGACGGCGTCGGGGAGACGCTCCCGCCGGCGCTTTCGGGCCCCAACGACGCTCCCCAGGTGCTCGACAACCTGGCGCTGTGGACCGGGATCGCGATCGTGCTCGTCGTCCTCGCGTACGCGCTGCCGCTGGCGAGCATCGTCACCGACCGCGGGCTGTTCGGCCTCGGCGGTCGCGCGTTCCCGATGCTGCTGGAACTGGCAAGCGGCCTGCTTCCCGCCGGCCTCGCCGACCCGGCGGTTGCCCTCGCGGAGGTGATCCGATGAGCGGAATCTCCCGTAGCGGGCTGCTGGTCACGGCCGGGGTCGCCGCCGTGATCCTGCTGGAACTGCGCACGCTCTTGGGCATGTTCGGGATCGACATCGACCCGCTGGCTCATCTCGTGTTCACCGTCGCCGCAGTCGGCCTGCTGGTCGTGATTCTCGACTGGTATCCCCGAATCGCTGGCCGTGCCGGGGGTCGGGACGGGGCAGCGAACTGAACCGCGACGGAACTGTTATCGAACGGCGTCCAGTTCGGCAAGCAGCGCGTCGACTTCCGCGGGCGTGTTGAACACGTGCAGCGAGACGCGCATCGCGTTCATCGGGGGAATCGATCGAACCTTGAACCCGGCGTCATCGAGCCGCTCGACTGTTTTTTCGGGATCGGACACGTCGACGGTTACGAGCCCGGATTCGTACTCCCGTGGGCTCAACAGGCGGTCTTCGGGAACGCCGGCCTTGAACCGATCCGTGAGTTTCCGAATCCTGTCCTGAATCGTTTCCAGGCCGATCGATTCCACCGTTTCGATCGCTTCGAGCAGTCCCACGTGGGCGGCAAGGTTCGTCGTGCCGATCTCCAGCCGCGGGGCACCCTCCTTGAACTCGAACGACGAAGCGCCAGGTGACTGAACGCTCCGGTAGCCGACCGACCGCGGTTCGAGTTCGTCGGCCACCTCGCGCCGGACGTAGAGGAAGCCGCCGCCCCAGAGACCGAGCAACCACTTGTGCCCGGCGGCAGCGACGGCGTCGACGCCCCACTCCTCGACGTCGATCGGCGCCTGTCCCGGCACCTGGACGGCGTCGACGAGCGTGAGCGCCCCGGCGTCGCGAGCAATGTCGGCCAGTGCTGCGACCGGAAGCTGCGTCCCGTGCGTCCAGGTGAGCGCACTGAAGCAGGCGAGCCTCGCGTCCGCGACCGCCTCGGCGAAGTCGTCCAGGTCGATTCGGCCGTGTTCGGTTTCGACCACACGGACCTCGACGCCCTCCCGTTCGAGCCGTTGCCAGGGCAGAATACCTGCAGGATGTTCGAGGTCCGTTCTGACGACGACGTCACCCGGCTCCCAGTCGATACCTGACGCGAACCGGGCGATCCCGTCCGTCGTGCTCTCGGTGAGCGCCAGTTCCGACGGCGAAGCCCCGACGAACTCCGCGAGGCGGTCCCGTATTCGGTCGTACTCGCCGAACGTGTACTCGTAGATGTCGTCGGTGGCGTGAACCTCGTACTCGGCGCGTTCGAGGAAGCCCCGGGCGGCCTCGACGACCCGTCGTGGACTCGGCCCGCTCGCGCCAGTGTTCATATACGTCGCGTTCTGTACGGCAGGAATATCGGCTCTGAGTTCTGCAGGGTTCATCACTGGAATATCTGATCGTCAGGTCACGTGGGTGCTCTCGTCGCGCCGTGAAAACGTTAGCGTAGCGTTGGAAGGTTTAGGCGTACCGTTCGACGACGGTGGTTAGCTGGTCGGCCGACTGGACGCCGACGAGTCGCTCGACCGCCTCGCCCCCGTCGAAGAGCAACAGCGTCGGGACGCCGCGGACGCCGTAGTTTTGTGCTAGCGGCTGGTTCGCGTCGACGTCGACCTTCGCGACGATCGCGTCCGTGTCGGCTGCGATATCTGCTACTACGGGCTCCATCATCTGGCAGGGACCACACCAGTCGGCGTGGAAGTCGACGAGGACGGTCTCTCCGCCCGAAATGAGCTCTTCGAACTCTGCGGTTCCGTTGACGATGATCGGCTCGTCGGATTCGAGTTGCGTTGACATCGACTACTGTTTGGATTCCGGGATGTATTAGTATTGTGGTTTCTATACAATCTTGGAGGACTGGTTCTCGAAACATCCACACCTCGGCTTATCTCGGTCGAGAGATCGGATCTCAGATGACACAGACGATCGGTCCGTGTCGGCAATAGCGTGAGACATAGTTCGAGCATCCTGCGTTCGATCTCGATCACCGTCCCCTGATAGGCTTCTTTTTTATAAGCCGAAACTGCGAGCCCACCGCTTTCGTCTGTGTGTAGATCGTTCGATCCCGAGCGAACCACTCACTCGATCAAATCACTAACTGCCTACCCGACGACGCCGAACACGAGCTGGGCAGCGATCACGGCAAGGAACACCAGACTCAGGGTACCGATCCCGACCCCGACGGCCTGTGCGTTGCCGAGCCCACGACGCCGACTCGCCGCGTACGTTCCCCAAAAGAGGTACGCCACGAGCACGAGCGAAAGCGTCGCCCCCAGCACCACTGCGAGCAGATCGACCGGCACCCCCTCGACGAGGCCGTCGCCGACCGCCCCGACGACGCCCAGTCCCATTCCGACGGCCAAAAGCAGGAATCCAAGCGCAAGCACCCCCGGATCGTCGGCCGCCGCGTGCAGGCGATCCTGCAGCCGGCGCCAGCCGCCCGGCCCCGTCACTTCCGAACTCTCGTCCGCCTTCTGGCCACGACGCGACGCCGCCATGAAGACGACGATCAGCACTCCGGCCATCAATACCGCACTGAGTAGCTGGGCTGTAACCATGCGAAGCTGTCTCGTTGTGGTAACTCCGTTCGGCTGCACTTATACCCTTCGCTAACGCTATCGAGTTAATATCGAATTGTTGTTATTTATTTAAAAATAGCCTTCACAAGTTGGGAAAATAGCTATATGTAAAAATAACTCTTCCCGGCTACATCCCGCAATTGCCAAAAGAGCTAAGTACGTCCTACCGTCAGAATTACCAAGAATCGAAACCCATGACATGTGTACTCTTATCGGGACTCCTCCTGCAGGTTCGACCCGGGGAATGGCGGTCTCAGGCGGACGTATTCGGGGAAATCTTCTTCGTGTTCCTCGCGCTCGGGACCCTCGTGGGTGTCGTCGTCGTCGCGTACACGCTTTACAATGCATACAAATATCGGGAGAACGGGCAACCCGAAGACGACGGGGAAAACCGACCGACCCTCGGTGAACTCCCGACGGGTGACGACGGTGGAAAAGGAAAGAAGCTGTTCATCTCGTTCGGCATCAGCGCGGTTATCGTCATCAGCCTGGTCGTGTACGCCTACACGCTGTTGATCTACGTGGAATCCGGTCCGGACGTCGATCCGGAAGCCGAACTCGAAGTCGACGTCGAAGGCTACCAGTTCGGCTGGGAGTTCGAGTATCCGAACGGCCACTCCGTGGACAACGAACTGCGAGTTCCGGCGGATCGGGTGGTATACCTCCATGTGACTTCGCGGGACGTGTGGCACAACTTCGGCGCGCCGGAGTTACGCATCAAGACAGACTCCATCCCCGGCGAAACGTCCACGACGTGGTTCCTCGAAGAGGAGACGGGAACGTACACGGCGGAATGTTTCGAACTGTGTGGGGCCGGGCACTCGTACATGAAGGCTGACATTATCGTCATGGAACCGGGCGAGTTCGAGGAGTGGTACGAAGGAACGGATCCGGAAGCCGAGGACGACACCGAAGCGGAAACCGACGACGCTGACGACACCTCGGCGTCCCTTGCCGACCCGACTGACGGCTCAATCGGGGGTGTCGCCGCATGAGCGGTGCTCACGCCGAAGACGACCACCAGGCACCACCGCCCGTCGAATCGGACGGTGAACACGACGACCACGGCCACCATCTCCCGCCGAAGTCGACGCTGAAGCGCTGGTTCGTCACGACGAACCACAAGGACGTCGGGATCCTCTATACGCTGACTGCGCTGTTCTTTCTGCTTTTCGGCGGCGTGCTCGCGCTGCTCATCCGGATGCAGATGTGGGTCCCCGGCGATCAGGTCCTGACTGGGCTCGCGTACAACGAGGCAGTGACCGCCCACGGTCTACTCATGGTGTTCTGGTTCCTCTCGCCGCTGGCGTTCGGCTTCGCGAACTACTTCGTCCCCCTCCAGATCGGCGCCGACGACCTGGCGTTTCCCCGACTCAATGCACTGTCGTACTGGCTATACCTCCTTTCTGGAGTCCTGTTTGCGATCTCGTTTTTCCAGGGCGGGACGCTCGACGCCGGCTGGACGATTTACGCGCCGTTGAATCTGCCCGCGTACACGCCGAGTATCGGTTCCACGGGGGCGATCCTTGCGCTCGGCATGTTCCTGATCGCTTCGACCGCCTCCACGATGAACTTCCTCGTGACGATCCATCACTCGCGAGCGGAGGGAATGGGGCTGTGGGATATGCCGATGTTCACCTGGACGATGCTACTTACCGTCTGGATGATGCTGTTCGCCTTCGCGACGCTTCTCGGGGCGGCGCTGATCTTGCTTTCCGACCGGATCTTCGGCAGCATCTACTTCTCCGCGACGGAAGGCGGATCGTTACTGTGGGGCCACCTGTTCTGGTTCTTCGGGCATCCGGAGGTGTACATCGTCTTCTTCCCGGCGCTGGGGGTGATGCTCGAGCTGTTCCAGACGTTCGCCGGCAAGCGGCTCGTCGGGCGCAAGTGGGTGATCATCGCGATGTGTCTCATCGCGATCCAGTCGTTCCTGGTGTGGATGCACCACATGTTCCTGACGACGATCAACCTCGAGATCAAGACGCTGATGATGGCGACGACGATCGGAATCTCATTGCCGTTCGACCTGCTGGTGTTCGCGCTCATCTACACGCTGATAAAGGGACGGATTCGGTTCACGACGCCGTTCCTGTTCGCGTTCGGCGCGCTACTTCTGTTCATCCTCGGCGGGATCACCGGGGTGTTCCTCGGCGCGATCGTGCTCGACTACGAGTTCCGGGGCACCTACTGGGTCGTTGCGCACTTCCATTACGTGATGTTCGGGGGCGCGACCGCCCTCTTCGGTGGCCTCTACTACTGGTTCCCGAAGATGACCGGAAAGATGTACGACGAGTTCCTCGGAAAGCTCCACTTCGTGATCTTCTTCGTCTCCTTCAACGTCGTCTACTTCTCGATGTTCCTCGCCTGGGAGACGCCCCGCCGGGTCTTCGAGTACAACGTCGACTTCATCACGTTCCACCAGTTCGGCACGATCGGCGCGTTCGTGCTCGGCGGATCGTTCTTCATCATGTTCTACAACTTCTTCAAGAGCTACGTTTCCGGGCCGGTGGCGGCGGACAATCCCTGGGAGTACACCCGGACTGCCGAGTGGGCGATTTCCTCACCCCCGCCGCTGGAAAACTGGTCCGGACGGCCCAGTTACGCCTCCGGGAAACTCGAGTTCGTCTCCGACGCTGTGCCGGACGGCGGTCACGCGGGCGCAGCCGACTCGATCGACGCCAGTCCGGGCGACCACGCCTCCCACGCCAGCATCTGGCCGTTCTGGATCAGCGTCGGGCTGTTCGTGTTCTTCCTCGGACTGTCGGGGCTACCGGACCAGATCACCCTCGAGGCGGGTGCCACCAGCATCGACGGCTACTTCTATCCGATCACGACCGTCGTCGGCCTCGCCGGGCTCATCTTCGCGGGTGTCAAGTTCGGCCTCGAGGACTTCTTTGCGCCCGCCAGCGAGGTTGCCGAACGGTGGCCCTTCGAAGGGATCGAGAAGAACAAACTCGGCGTGTGGTTCTTCCTCGGATCGGACGTCATGTTGTTCGGCGCGTTCCTCTCGGCTGCCGTGTTCATCCGGGTCAACGCCGGATGGACGCTCTGGGAGCCGATCCCCGACGCCACCTACGGCCTGATAAACACGTTCGTCCTGCTGACCTCCTCGTTTACGGTGATCCTGGCGCTGGTCGCCGCACAGCGCGGGGACAGCCGCAAACTCGTCGGGGCCCTCGGAGCGACGATGCTGCTCGGGTTTACGTTCTTCGGCATCAAAGTGTTCGAGTGGTACGAAAAGATCTACATCGACGGAGTCACTCTCAGCACCAGCGTCCAGGCGTCGACGTACTACGTCACAACCGGTCTCCACGCTGTACACGTCATCATCGGC
The DNA here is from genome assembly GCF_002952775.1 of Halalkaliarchaeum desulfuricum. Taxonomy (NCBI): domain Archaea; kingdom Methanobacteriati; phylum Methanobacteriota; class Halobacteria; order Halobacteriales; family Haloferacaceae; genus Halalkaliarchaeum; species Halalkaliarchaeum desulfuricum. Next base: position 1,989,806 of record NZ_CP025066.1, on the reverse strand, counting down.
CTCCTCATCGCCGGGTTCTTGATCGTCAGAGCCGCCAGGGGCGCTTACCTGGAGGACGAACGGTCGATCGAGTACTTCGGCCTGTACTGGCACTTCGTCGACATCGTCTGGGTGTTCCTCTTCCCGCTGTTCTACCTGATGTGACGGCCGGAACTACTTTCGGGTCGGCAGCGAACACTCCCATAGATGGACATCCTCTCCCTGCTTTTGGTGCTTTCAGAACTCCATCCGGTACTCCGCGGGATTCTCATCGCGGTGTTCGGAATCGGAAGCTGGGTGATCGGCCTGGCGATCGCGTATCTCCTGTACCGTTACTATCGCGGATGAGCCCGGGCGCAGGCGGTTGCAAATAAGGGGCATACCTCCACATTGGGGGAAGATATAAGTTCACGCGGTCCCCCGGTTCGGACGTCAATGACGTCGGTACGACAGTACACACTCGTCTACGTGCTTCTCCTCGTGCTTGCCGCCTCGAAGTGGCTGTTTTTCAATCTGCCACAGTTCGACTACTGGACCGCGATCGGTGCGACGATGGTCGCAGCGTTCGTCAAAACCGGTCTTATCGTCGGTTACTACCAGCATCTCAAACAGGAACCACGTTCGTTGACGTATCTAATGCTTTTGAGCGTCGGCCTCGTCGCGTTGCTCGGTGTAGCTGCCTCGTTCTCGATCATGTGATCCGCGGGCGTCGAACCGCCCCACGAGGAACTCCCAGGATCCGAACCGCCGACTTCTTTTCCCGCCTCGTCGATAGCGACCACATGGATCTCGAACAGGCCCGGGAGGACCTGCTCGTCGCGGGGGTAGCCGCAGGGTGTGCGATCGGGCTCACACTGGGATTCGAATACGTCCTTGCTGCCTCGATTCCGCTCCAGTACCGACTGATCCCGCTTTTGGTCTATGTAGTCTATGTGTTCTCCAGGAAAGGCGGGCCCTACGGCCGGTACGACACCCCGATGGCGTGGGCCGTTCTCGCGGTCCTCGTGACGGTCGCCACCGCCGTCGTCGTCGCCTGACAGTTGCGACCGTCGTCGTCGCGTCACTGGTCGTCCAGTTGCGCGTTCTCTCACGTGTCGCCGCCGTCGCCGCCCCTGCCGCTGTGTCCGTCGCCGCCACCGTCTTCCGGAACGACCCCGACGACCGTGTATCCGAACCCGGTCGCGAGCACGGATGGATCGAACCCGGCAGCCGAGAGTTCGCCGGCGATCTCCTCCGGGGTATAAAAGCGGGAGTGCATGCCGACAGCGTGTTCGGCGGCAACAAGCAGGCGTCCCAGGGGATGAGAGGGGTCGAAGTCACGGATCACGAATGCACCGCCCGGCGCCAGTACTCTCCGAACCTCTCGGAGGACTGCCGGCCGATCGGGTACGTGATGCAGGGCGTCGACCAGAACCGCCGCGTCGAAGGCAGCGTCCCGAAAGGGGAGCCGCCTTGCGTCGCTTCGAACCGCCTGGATGTCCAGGTCGGTGATCCGGCGGAGCATACCGCCGGAGGCGTCGGCGACGACCCGTTCGGGCCCTCGGATCGGCGCGATCGCCCGCCCCGTCCCTCCGCCGACGTCGAGGACCCGATCGATCGGTCGATCGGCCAGCGCGAGCCCCGCCGACAGGTCCTCGACGTTCGCTGGGGGCATCACGGCGTCGTAAACGTACGAGGCGAAATCGAAAAACCGGACGTCTCCGGGACCAAACATGTACCCACCTACGACTCACGCACAGATAAAGGATGGATCGTCCAGTTGGAGCACAACACTCCCCGTGGACCCGAGAGGCAGACCGTACTTAAGAGAGCGGAACATACCGAACGCGTGGAGTTCGAACTGCTCGGATGGCCGGCGTCGGGACCCACCCTCAGACTCGACTTCCGGAAGTTCAGCTACGCCGGCAAGTTCGTCATGACCACCACCGGAAAGGCGGTGATCCGGGGTGACGCCGGAACCGAGGAGGGGGCAGTGGGGGAGCCCAACGACACAGCGCTCCCCGAGGGAGTCGATCCGACGGCGTTCGAAGACGACGTGCTGGCCGCGGTGGCATTCAACGAGGACCGGACCGATTCTGAAACCCTCTGGCTCCGATACGTCACGGTTCACACCGCTCACCGCGGTCGGGGGCTGGGCCCCAGGCTCCTCGCGTTCGTCGCCGAACGAGCCGATTCTCGGGGATACGACCGCTGTCGAATCGCCGTCAACAACCCGTTCGCGTACGAGGCGGCCTACAGGGCCGAATTCGCGTACACCGGCCGGCACACGGGGATCGCAGAGCTCGTCCTCGAACGTCCAGCCAGCCGCGACACCGATCGGTACCGGGACGGGCTAGAACAGTTCCTGGATCGGGAGCTCTCGCCGGCCGAACGCGAGTTCATCGACCGGAAGCTCGGCTCCGATCCCCCGGAGACCGTCGATCCGCCGGCTTGATCCGACAGCTCGCCCCGCGAGAGCGAAAACGCGCACAACCGTTATACGATACAGGGACGTACTCGCGCCCATGAGCGCCGACAGGGCCGTGCTCGAGCGCGCCCTCGAACGCGGAGAACAGGAGGGTGGCCACATCGAGTTCAAGGAACGTCTCTCTCGGGAGATCCACCTCGCCGACGGTCGACTCCAGAGTCTCGCCGCACAGTTGCGACACCGCGTGTTGTCGGGCAACGGGGAGGCGACCTACGTCGTGGGCGTCACCGACGACGGTGGAATCGCCGGAATCCCGCCGGAGGAGTTCTCCGAGACGATGGACGTGCTGTCCCTGCTGTGTGAGGAGGCCGACGCGCACATCGCCGACGTGGAAACCTGGAGCGCAGGCGAACGGGGGAACGGCTCGAAAGCGGGTCTCGTGGGAGTGGCGACGATCCACGACGGCGGGATGCTCGCCTCCGACGACGACCACGTGGTGATCGGAACGGCCGGCCACGTCGATCACGGCAAATCTACGCTTGTCGGGTCGCTGGTAACGGGTCGCCCGGACGACGGCAACGGCGACACCAGGTCGTATCTCGACGTCCAGCCACACGAGGTCGAGCGGGGACTCTCTGCGGATCTCTCCTACGGGGTGTACGGCTTCGACGACGAGGGCCCCGTCCGTCTGGAGAACCCCCACCGCAAGCAGGATCGCGCCCGGGTGGTCGAGGAGGCCGACCGGCTCGTTTCCTTCGTCGACACCGTCGGTCACGAGCCGTGGCTCCGGACGACGATACGCGGGCTCGTCGGACAGAAGCTCGATTACGGGCTGTTGACCGTCGCCGCCGACGACGGCCCGACGAAGACCACCCGGGAGCACCTGGGGATCCTTCTCGCGACCGACCTGCCCACCGTGGTCGCGCTCACCAAGGTCGATCTCGTGGACGAAGACAGGCTGCTGGAGGTCGAACGCGAGGTCGAATCGATGTTGCGGGACGCCGGCCGGACACCCCTGCTTTTGGCCCGTCACGACGTCACCACCGCCGTCGACGAGATCGGCGACGGCGTCGTGCCGATCCTTCGGACGTCGGCCGTGACCCAACAGGGGCTGGATACCCTGGACAAACTGTTCGAACGACTCCCGAACCGCGACGAGGAACGGCGGGACGCGTTCCGGATGTATATCGACCGAACCTACAGCGTCACGGGCGTGGGGGCAGTCGCCTCCGGGACAGTCAACTCGGGGCGGGTCGAGGCTGGTGACGATCTCCTTCTGGGGCCGATGCCCGACGGAACGTTCCGGGAAGTCGAGGTCCGCTCGATCGAGATGCACTACCACAGGGTCGACGAGGCGAGTGCCGGCCGGATCGTCGGGATCGCACTCAAAGGGGTGAGCGAACCCGAGATCGAACGCGGGATGGCGCTGCTCCCCCGAGACGCCGATCCGACGCCGGTACGGGAGTTCGAGGCGGAAGTAATGGTGCTCAACCACCCCACACGGATTCAGGACGGCTACGAGCCGGTGGTCCACCTCGAGACCGTCTCGGAGGCGGCCTCGTTCCATCCCGAGGGCGGACGCCTGCTCCCCGGGGACACCGGGACGGCCCGGATCCGGTTCAAGTTCAGACCGTACCTCGTCGAGGAAGGGCAGAAGTTCGTCTTCCGGGAGGGACAGAGCAAGGGTGTCGGGACGGTAACAGATCTGACACCAGATGCGGAGAGCGACGACTGATACTGAACGGGGGCGCCCGACCTCGCTCGGTACATTTATGTTCGATTCGCTTCAGATCACTGTATGGACGTACGGCACGGGGTGTGGCGGATCTACCGTGAATCCATCGCCATCCTCGTCGTGAGCCTTCTGGGGGGTGTGTTCGCTGGTTCGGTTCTGGGTACCGAGGGGATGATCGACGGTTTCGAGCGCTATCCCGGGCTGTTACTGCTGTTGCCCGCCTTTCTAGCCACCCGCGGCAACGTCTACGGCGCGCTGGGGGCGCGGATCTCCTCGGGGCTCCACCAGGGTCTTATAGAGCCTCGATTCCAGCGCGACCGCCGGCTGCTGGCGGCGGTGACCGCCTCATTTATAAACGGGATCGGGATCTCCGTGTTCATCGGCTTCCTCTCGTGGGGGGTGTTACAGCTCGTACCCGGACGGGATCCCGCACGGCTCGTGGAACTCGTCGGAATCATGCTCATCTCCGGGGTGTTGACGTCGATCGTTCTCATCGGGGGGCTGCTGGTGCTGGTGTTTGCCGGCTACAAGCACGGTCTCGATCCGGACAACTTGATCGGACCGATCGTCACCACGCTGGGTGACATCTTCGGGGTCGTCTTCCTGTTCGTCGCGATCACCGTCGTGGGGGTGATGGTGTAATGGTCTCGTTGCCCGGCGGATCGCTGGACAGCTGGACCGTAAAAAGTATCGTCGGGACGATGTTCCCGATCCTGGTGGTGCTGTCGATCCTCGAGTTGGGATCCGGATTCGTGCTGGAGACGCTCGAGGAGACGTACCTCGGCAACCCGACGCTTTTGGTGCTCGTCCCGGTGATGATCGACATGGGCGGCAACCTCGGCGCGATCCTCTCCTCGCGTCTCTCTACCCGGCTGCATCTGGGAGTCCTGGAGTTCGACCCCCGCGACACCGTACTGTGGACCAACATCCTCGCGATCCTCGCGCTGGCGGGAACGATCTTCACGATCCTCGGGTTCGTCGCCTACGGGGTCGGTCACCTCATCACCGGCGAGCCGATGGCGCTGTGGGACCTGCTGGTCATTTCCGTCGTCAGCGGGATGCTCCTCGCGGTGGTCGCGATCGTGCTGTCGATCGGGGCGACGTACGTCTCCTACAAACAGGGACTGGATCCCGACGACACGACGATCCCTGTCGTGACGAACGTCTGTGACATCCTCGGCGTGATCATCCTGTCGGTGGTCGCCATCGCCGTGCTCGGCGGCCCGCCGCTTCACGTGGTACTGCTGGAAGAACTCGGCGCAATGCTCGTGGTATTCTGACCGGAAGGGGAAAACCGGCCACGTCCGGACCACTCCCGAAAACTGCCCGCGTCCGGACTACCCCGCCAGTTCGGCGAATTCGGTCGCGGATGTCCGTGTCCCTTTCGTGATCACGACGTCCCCCTGACGAAACGCCGTGTTCAAGTCCGGTCCGACGATCCATCCCTCCTCGGGACGCCGGATCGCGATGACGCTCGTCGAGATGTCCGTGTCCGGGACTCCGTCCGTGACTGCCGTCCCGTCGAGGTCGCTTCCGGCGACGATCGTCGTCCGGGTGATGATCTCGTCGGACTCCCGTACCGCGAGTTCGACGACCGGGTGGACGTCGAGATCCCGAAGCACCCCCTCGGTGATCTCCAGGGCCGCGTCTGACACCTCCTCGGTCGCGACGCCGAGATGAATGAGCCCGCGCAGCGCCACGGGATCCTCGGCGTTTTTCGCCGCCTGGAGCGTCCACGCCTCGAACCGGGACTGCAGGGAGTCCACCTCCACTTCGAGGTTCGAGACCTCCTCGGCCAACTCCTCGTTGTCGAAGAGAACGCTCCCGTAGGCCAGATCGACCGCGAGCTCCGAGAGGTTCTTCATCAGGACGATCGAGTCGACCGCCCGCTCGAGATCGTCGATGTCGGATTCGACCGGTGGTTCGACTTCGTACGCTTCGCCAGTCGCGCGCTCGTACACCTCCTCGATGTTGGGGTCCGGTCCCCGGAGGATGGTGACGTCGCCCCCCTCGAGCACCGTCTCAGGTCCGGGATTGAGGATCCAGTCGTCGTCCCGCCGGATCGCGATCACCCGAACGCCGGTCTCCGACTCGAGGTTGATGTCCAGGAGCGTTCGACCGGCGTACGACGAATCCGGGGCGATCGTGCCGCGGACGAGCACCTCGACCGCCTCCGAGAGTGCCCCCCGCATCGCGTCGGGGAGCCCGATGTCCTCGAGGACGATCTTCGCGATGTCGCCGGCGGCGTCGGACACCTTGTCCGCACCCGCCACGATCCCCAGAACGGGAGCCAACTGTTCGGCTTCCGACGGGTTCCGGGCCGCGAGGATCAGGCTCATCCGGGCGCGCATCTGGAGGACGTCCATCCGGTGTTCGAGTTCGAGAACCTCCCGGGCGACGTTCTCGCTTTGATGGAGGACCGCAGAGTACGCCAGGTCGATGAGCAGCTCGGAGGTGTCTTTCATCTCGACCAGAAGCTCCTTTACGCTGGTGGGTTCGTACTCCACCGGCTCGGTCGGGTTTCGATCCCCGAACAAGTTCATGACAGAGACGTCCCGTGGTAGCGATAAAAGGTTTATTGCGCGACCGACGTCACCGAGGTGTCTTCGGTCGATACGACGATCGTTCTCCGTTTGCGTTGTTGTGCCGTGTTTCGGGTTCGATCCGTTCTGCCAGGTCCAGGAGGACCGCCCAATCCAGGAGCCGCCCGGTTCGGTCCCGCCAGGAGCGCTCGTGGTCGACGCGCCGGCGACGTTCCCAGGTCGGCTCACAGTGGCGAATCCGCTCGGCGATCTCCGCCGCCGTCAACGGACGCTCCGCCGAGGAAAGTACAGACAGCGCCTCCTCGGCGGCGTACACCCGCCGACGGAACGGTTCCCGGAGCGTTTCTGGAGTCGCCTCACGGTCCGTTCGTCCATAGCCACGAGCGGTTCGTTCGGCCAGTCCGAGCGCCCGGAGGAACGCGAGCCACGCCCGGGCATCCGTCTCGTTGTCGACGTCCAACCGCTCGCGGATGCGGCGCAGACAGTCCGGTTCACCCGCGGGAACGAGCGGAACGGCCCGGTGGGCGTCATCGAGCGCCGACCGCTCCGACGGCGGCGTCGGGACGGGTTTGAACCGCATCTGGTCAGATCGGGCTCGTATGGCCGAACGACTCCGCGAGCAGTTCCTCGTCGGTTTCGCCGTGGACGTACGTCGGGCCGTCCTGGACGTCGATCGTCACCGCGGCGGGCGCGAACACCGACGCGTCGACCTCGTAGAGATCCCAGTCGACCGCCTCGAAAACCTCGACGAACGGCGTGCCGTGCTCCTCGCCCGCGCTGGAGGGGACCTCGTCGAACCGATCGAACTCCGCTGCGACCTGGAGGTACACCTCCCCGCCGTAGGCGATCGCGTCGTTGGTTCGGCCCATCGCCACCGACTCGTCGTACGACACCGGCGCGACCGGTGCCGAGCCCGTCGCGGTGAGGACATCCCGCGGGTCGTATCCCAGCTCGGAGAGCCGAAAGACGGCGAGTTCGGCCGCCCGCGCGGCGGCCGTCACGCTTCCGACCGTCGAACCGAGCGCGTACGTGGGGAGGAACACCCCCGACGGCTCGACGCCCGCGAGGTCGGCGACGTGTTCGGCGATCCGGTCGTCCGGCAGTTCGATCGCCTCCACCGCCAGCACGGTGAGGTCGAACTCGTCGAAGTATCCCACCCGCTGGAACTCCGACTCCTCCCCCACGAGCGCCCGCCCGGGGCCCGACCCGAGCCCGTTGAACCCCTCGACGTCGAGTTCCCAGCCGGCCTTCTGGGAGCACAACAGGGCGATCGCCGGATGGTCGCTCGACAGCTCGACGTACGGGGTCGGCGCGCCCCCGATCCGGTCCATCCGCGTTTGAACCGTCGCCAACCCCGCGGTCTGTATCTCCGACAGTAACAGCCCCGCCTCGAGCCCGGCGTCGACCTCCACCCCGAAGTCGAGCACGGTCGCCCCGCAGTCGAGTTCCGTCGCAACGATACCCAGCTCCTCGGCGAAATCCAGCGCCTCGTCCATCAGCTCGATGGCGGTCCGGTTGATGCTCTCCATACCTCCCCTTCGAGCGCCATCCGGTAAGTGATTTCTCAGTCGGTCGTCGTGAATTCTCAGTCGGTCGTCGTGAATTCTCAGTCGGTCGTCGGCGTCCGAGGGTTCAAACCGGATCGGGAGGCAGCCGGACGTGCCGTGACAGACACACCACGATTCACGAGACGGACCGGCCTCAAACTGCTCGCACCGCTTCTGGCGGGAGGCGGGACCGCGCTGGCGGGGATCTACCGGAGCAGTACCCCCGCTGTCGCAGTCAGCGATCCCGATTCCTCCCGGTTCGAGGCCGCCGACGCACCGACCGTCGAGCGCAACGACGGGCGCGTGAGCGCCGTGACCGTCGCCCCAGAGATCGACGTCGACTGGCGGAACTTCGGCGACGGGATCGCCGAAATCCGAGTGACGCTGGGCGCCAGCGTCGGTGGGGGGATGGATGTCCTCGCCGACGTGACGATCGCCCCGGGAGAACCGGCGGAATCACCGATTTCGGACGTCGAAGGGGTGTTCGACGACGTCGACGGGACGCTCACAGTCACCTTCGAGACGATCGACGCGACGGCGGTCGGCGATGCGGTGACGACCGAGGCGTTCGGCGATCCGGAACTCGAGGCAGAGGAAACCGCGACAACGACCGTCGAACTCTACGTCGGCGTCGAGATCACCGGAAACGAGGGCGAGTTCGAGGAGACCGTCGAGACCGCGACGTTCGACGTCACCGTCCGGAACCCGGACGGCGAATCCGACTTCGGCGGCCGAGCGAATCCCGACGCCGCCTGAGCAGGCCCCCGGGTCATTTCGACGAAATCGTCGGGGACCGGGGTTTCGGCCGGCCAGCGACTGCCCCGGCAGACCGATTTAAGACCTCCGCGGTAGATGTTGCGACTGTATGACACACCACGACCACGGGAACGAGCACGATCACGCGCACGACCACAGTCACGGGCACGATCACGAACACGCGCATGGACACGGTCACAGTCACGCCCACGCACACACTCACTGCCACAGCCACGAACACGGCCACAGCGGGCAGTCGCTGGAGTACGAGGTCGACTACCGGCTCTCGGACCGCGAGGAGAACATCCACCGGGTGTGGGACAACTCGCTGGATCCGATTTTGACCGTGGAGGACGGCGATGTCGTCCGCTTCGAATGCCGCGACGCGGTCGACAGGCAGGTCGACATCGAGTCCGACGTGGAGGACTTTGCGAACGTGAGCTTCGACCCGGTTCATCCTCTCACCGGACCAGTCGCGATCGAGGGAGCCGAACCCGGCGACGTCCTCCAGGTCGAGCTACTGGACCTCCAGCACAAGGGCTGGGGATACACCGGGTTCCTCCCGGGCGAGATGGGGCTCGGGTTGCTCCCGGAGGAGTTCCCCGACGCCGGTGTTCATTACTGGGATCTGGAGGGCGACGTCGGCCGGTTCGTCAACGGGATCGAAGTGCCACTGGACCCGTTCCCGGGCGTGATCGGCGTCGCCCCCGGCGAGGACGGGGAGCACGATACGCTGCCGCCCAGGTCGACCGGCGGCAACATGGACGTAAAGCACATGACCGCCGGCTCTACGGTCTATCTCCCGATCGAGGCGGAGGGTGGGCTGTTCTCGACCGGCGACTGTCACGCCGCACAGGGCGACGGTGAGGTTTGCGTGACGGGAATCGAGGCACCGATGTTCGTCACCGCGCGGTTCGGGCTCCGGTCGGACATGTCGATCGAACAGCCACAGCTCGAGACGTCCGGCCCGTTCACGCCCACCGGTCACGACGAACCGATGTACGCCACGACGGGGATCAGCGACGACCTGATGGAGGCGACGAAGAAGGCAACGCTACACATGATCGAGCATCTCGCCGACGAGCGGGGGCTCACCCGCGGGGAGGCGTATATCCTCTGCTCGGCGGCGATGGATCTCAAGATCAGCGAGGTGGTCGACGCGCCCAACTGGACGGTCACTGCCTATATCCCGGAGAGCATCTTTCCGGACGGAGAACACGAGTAGGGACAAAAAAACGCGTTAGCGTCCGTGGGTGCCGCGATCGTCATCGTCGCCGTGTCCGGAACCGCGATCGCGATCGTCATCGTCGCCGTGTCCGGGGCCGCGGTCACCGGGCGGGCCGTGCGGCATTCCGTCAGGCGGCCCCGGACGGTCACCGGCGTGAGGGCCGGCGATCTCGCGTGCGGTCTCGGCGACGTTGGGGCCGCCGAGTTCGGCTGCGCGCTGCTGGAGTTCCTCGATCTGCTCGACGTCGACGTCGTGGTCTTCGAGCATTCCTTCGGGGAGGTCAGCCGCCGTCGCGTTGGCGTCAGCCAGTACCCGCTCGAGATTTCGGGTCTCAGCGTACATGGTAGCCATCCGGGCGTTGTGCATCCCGTGTGAGAGGTCACTGTGATGGCGCTTTTCGGAGACAGAGGCGTTGCGCTCTTCCAGCTCCTCGATCTGGGCTTCGGTCCGTTCGATCAGCGAGGCGATCAGGGCCGCGCGTTCCTCGTCGGTGTCGGCGTCGGCCATTGCCGCGTAGAAGGCACGCCGGTCGAGTTCGCCTTTGAACTCCGCGGCGCCGACGCCGACGACGCCGCCGAACTGCTCGCCGGGGGCAACGGAGTCGTTCGCCGCGTCGTCGGGCTGTTCATCCGCGTCGGTTTCCCCGTCCGCGTCCGTGCCGTCATCCTCGTCTACCGGGGTATCGTCGGCCTGGAACTGACCGACGACTGGGACGTCGCCGTCCAGCTCTGTCCGATCGTCGGCGCCGAGCGCCGCACCTCCCGTGGCACCGAACATCGACGTCACCATCACGATCGCCATCGCGACCGCCACGATCTGGTTCATGTTCGTCCAATGGACACCCCTTTGCTTATACGTTCGACATACTCGCCCTGGATCAGCCCGAATTAAGCCGATTTAAGCTGACGACACCCCGTCACCGCTCGCGGTTTGGCCCGCGGGAGCGAACCCCGCACCGCAGGAGCTAAGTTGCGACCCTCGGAAGCATCGACCATGGCAGAACACACAGCGTCGACCGATATGGGCCTGGGACTCATGCTCGCGCTGTCGGCGGTCGCGATCATCGGCGCCGTCGTCCTGTACGGCGGACCGACACAGCTCGATCGGGCGTGGGGATTCCTGGTGGCGATCGTCGCCGCCTCGCTCGCCGTAAGCGCCATCCACCTCTTCGACGGTTGAATCGATAGTTTTCCACGCGAAGCCGGATCGACCGTCCGGCGAGGAAATCGTTAAGGCTCACAATCCCCTACGTCCGATGAAGATGACCGAGCTGACCGACGAGGAACAACGGATCCTCGCGTACCTCTACGATAGCGTCTCGCGTGGAGAGCGGTATTTCCGCGCGAAGACCATCGCGGAGGCGATCGGCCTCTCCTCGAAACAGGTCGGCGCGCGCCTGCCCCAGCTCGCAGAGAAGTCCGAAGACGTCGAGATCGAAAAGTGGGGCCGCGCCCGATCGACGACCTGGCGCGTGACCCCCGAGTGACGAAACGCCCGATCGTGTAGAGCATCTACGCTTAAGTGCTCCGGACGGATCGGTTTTTATATGGAGATCGCTGGCTACGAGTTTACAGGCCCGTTTACGGACGTCTCGAAGGTGCCGCTCGACCGACGCGGCGTCTACGTCGTCGTCTGTCTGGCCGACGGCGAGGTCGACTGTTATCTGGACGTCGGGGAGTCCGAACAGGTCGGCGAACGGCTGAAAACGCACAACAGGAAAGACTGCTGGGAGGAGAACGCTCACGGCGAAATCGCCTACTGCTACCGGCTGACGTCCGGAACGTGGGATCGAGAACTCGACGTCAACCCGCTCCAGCGCGTTCGGAGCCACAGCCGATCCGAGCAGTTCGGGATCGAAGGCGAACTCAAGTGGAAGCTCGACGTCGCCTGCGGCCCGAACCCCTGGGAAGAAATCGAGGAGTACTGGGAGATATACCGGGAGTACGAAGCGGAGTTCGGCCCGAGAGCCGGCGCCGACGCGGAGTGAACCACCCCGTCTTGAAGGCCTGTTTTTATCTCCACGACGCTTTTCTTGGGTGGGGACGTATCGTTCCACATGACCGTCCGTGTGTCCCGGACCTTCGAGTTCGCCGCCGATCCCGACGACGTCTGGGCGTTCATTTCCAACCCCGACAAACGCGCCGGTGCCATCAGCGTGGTCGACTCCTATGAGGTCCACGAGGACGGCTCGGCGACGTGGCAGGTCGCGTTGCCGATCCCAGTGATCTCCTCGACGGTAACCGTCGAGACCGAGAACCTGCGGATGGAGCCCCCGAACCGCGTGAAGTTTATCGGACGGTCGAAAGCGCTCCGGGTGACCGGCGAACACGAGATCGAACCCACCGACTCCGGCTGTAACCTCCACAACGAGTTCATCGTCGAGGGACGGCTTCCCGGCGTCGAGCGATTCTTCAAGCGGAACCTCGACGAGGAGCTGTCGAACCTGGAACGAGCGTTGCGCGTCGAACTCGACCTGATCGAGGAGGTCGACCCGTGACCGTCTCGCTCGCGCTGTGTCAACTCGCGGTCGAGCCGGAAGACGTTGCCGGCAATCTCGAACGTGCCATACAGCGCATCGAAACGGCGGCGACAAACGGCGCCGACGTGGTTGCGCTCCCGGAGCTTTTCGACGTGGGGTACTTCGCGTTCGACGCCTACCCACGGGTCGCCCAGGGGCTTGAGGGACCACGGCTCGGCGAGCTCGCCGACGCAGCCGCGGATCACGATATCTGGCTGCTGGCCGGCAGCGTCGTCGAGGACCTGTCAGCCTCCGCCGACGCCGGAGTGAAGGTGCCGGCTGCGGACGGCTACGCGAACACGACGGTGCTTTTCGACCCCTCGGGCACGCGACGCCTCGTCTACCGGAAACACCACCTGTTCGGCTACGAGTCGGCGGAGACGCGACTGTTGACTCCCGGTGAACGCCTCGACACTGCCGATATCGGCGGGTTCACCGTCGGGGTGACGACGTGTTACGATCTCCGATTCCCGGAACTGTATCGGGAACTCGTAGATCTGGGCGCGACGCTCGTGCTGGTTCCCAGCGCGTGGCCGTACCCTCGGGTCGAACACTGGAAGACGCTCTCGCGGGCTCGCGCAGTGGAGAACCTCTCGTACGTCGCGACGATCAACGGCACCGGGGAGTTCGACGAGGCGACGCTTCTGGGCCGATCGGCCGTCTACGATCCGTGGGGCACGACGGTCGCGGCCGCCGGCGACGAACCGACGACGGTGACCGCGGACATCGATCCACGCCGGGTGAGCGAGGTCCGGGAGGAATTTCCCGCCCTCCGCGATCGGCGCCAGTGACCTGACGCGGTTGTCCGGCGCCGATATTCGGCGTCAAAGGCGGTGGCTTTATGCCCGTCAGTCAGCTACGTGCTGATGCCGACGATACGGCGCTTTTCTCGCCGTTGGAGTCGGCACAACCCGGCCTGCTCCCACACTCCCGATCCCGTCGCTTCCCGGACTCCTCGTCCCCCCGTCCCGTCTCCCGTTTCTACGACCGTTCAGCCACCCGTTTTCACCGGTACCGACCGCCTCGAGAACGTGTTTTTTCAGTCCGACGCCACTGGCATCTCGCCGGGGACGTCGTCGTCGGTCGCCGCGAGCAGCCGATCGAGTCCCTCGACCATGGCGTCGACGCTCGCACGCGTGATGTCCGCCTCCGACGCCGAGACGGTCACCGACCGGTCGCCACGCGAGAGGTCGACCTCGACGGTGACAACCGCGTCCGTCCCGCCGGTGATCGCGTCCACGTGGTAGGAATCGAGGTCGAAGTCCACCCCGTCGAGCGCCTCTCGGACCGCCTCGACGGCGGCGTCGACGGGGCCGGAGCCGGTGCCGGCGGCGATCCGCTCGGCGTCGCCGATCCGGAGCCTCACCGACGCTGTCGGCACGCCCGCACCGGAGGTCGCAGAGAGATCCAGCAACTCGACCGTGCGGTCACGCGTTCGGCCCTGGACGTCCTCGACGATCGCCAGCAGGTCGGCGTCGGTGACGCGCTTGCCCCGGTCGCCGAGTTCCTTGACGCGGGACACGACGGCGTCGAGATCCGCCTCGGAGGCGTCGACACCGTGTTCGGAAAGGGCTGCCCGGACGCCCGCCCTGCCGGCGTGTTTCCCCAAAACGAGTCGGCGCTCGCGGCCGACGCGTTCGGGCGGATACGGCTCGTACATTCGAGTGTCCTTGAGCGTGCCGTCCGTGTGGATCCCGCTCTCGTGGGCGAAGGCGTTCGCCCCGCAGACAGCCTTGTTCGGAGGGTGTCCGACACCGGTGACGTCCGCCACCCGACGGGTGAGTTCGTACAGCCCTGCCAAAGTCACCGTCTCGACGCCGTATCCCTCGTCGAGCGCGACGGCGACCTCCTCTAAGGCGACGTTGCCGGCGCGCTCGCCGACGCCGCCGACGGTGGCGTGGACGAAGTCGGCGCCGGCGCTCACTCCCGCGAGCGCGTTCGCGAGCCCGAGTCCGAGGTCGTCGTGGGTGTGGACGCCCGTCGGCCCGTGGGCTTCGAGCCGCGCGACCACGTCGGCGACCTCGTCGGGGGTCGCCGCGCCCACGGTGTCACAGTAGCAGATCCGGTCGGCGCCAGCCTCGAGCCCCGCCGAGAGCAGTCGCTCGAGGAACGCCGGATCCGCCCGGGAGCCGTCCTCGCCGAGTACCTCGACCCACAGACCGTGGTCTGTGGCATATTCGACGAGTTCCTGGGTCCGTTCTACGGCCGCGTCGCGGGTCGTCCCCACCTTCGTCTCGATGTGACGGTCCGAGGCCGGGACGACGAGGTTGATCCCGTCGACGTCACACGAAAGTGCGTGGTCGACGTCGGCGCGCACGCCGCGGGCGAAGCTGGTCACCCGTGCGTCGAGCCCCTCGCTTGCGACCCGGGCGATCGCCTCGCGCTCGCCGTCGGACGTGCAGGCGCTGCCCGCCTCGACGGTCGAGACGCCAACAGCGTCGAGCGCGCGGGCGATCGTCACCTTGTCCGACGGTGTCAACGACACGCCCGGCATCTGCTCGCCGTCGCGAAGCGTCGTGTCCAGAAGCGAAACCTCTCCCGCGAACGATTCGGGGGTGAATACGTCTCGTGCGTTACCGGAGAATTTCTCGGCCAGCCGCCGTGAGGCGACTTGGTCTATCCTCCGTGCCGGTGTTGGAAAGATCCGACATGGTAACTCCCTCTCTGGAGGCAGGGCACTTAAACTGGACGGTCTGGCAGGTATTGCCGCGCACCCCGATCCCCAGCCGAAGTAACGACAGTTATACGCCGTTTCACTGCAACCTTCGCCCGTGACGGACCGAGAGGAACACACCGGAACGAGAGGCGGAGATGTCGACGCGAACGCCGATCTCGACGACAGCGAAAAGCGGCTGACCGCACACCCGATCGAGCCGTCGGCTCCGGAGGAGTTCGGCCTGGTCCAGGCGTGGTGGGGAAACGGGAAAGGGAAGACGACAGCCGCCCTCGGCTTGGCGTTCCGGGCGGCCGGACACGGCTATCGGGTGCACGTGCTCCAGTTCCTGAAAGGCGGGACGGAAAGCGTCGAGGACGTGCGGGGCGAGTACAACGCAATGGCGATGATGCCAGGGATCACCTACGAGAACACCGGCCACTACGGCTGGCACGGCTTTCTGGACGGCACCGCCGACGACGAACACGAGGCCAAAGCGCGAGGGGCGCTGGCCCGTGCGAGAGAGCTCCTGGAGTCGGCACGGACAGTGTCGCTTTCCGAGCCGCTCGCCCTGGAGGGCCCGCCCGAAGACGGGATGCACATGCTCGTGCTGGACGAGGTTCTCTATGCGGTGGATCGGGATCTCCTCTCTCCCGAGGACCTACTGGAACTGATCGACGACAAGCCCGAGAACCTCGAACTGATCTGCACCGGCAGTCACAACCGACCCAACTACCTGACAGAGCACGCTGAACTCATAAGTCAGGTAAAAAAGGAAAAACATCCCCTCGAGGGGGGCTATCCCGCCCGCAAGGGGACCGAGTTCTGAACTCGGCCGGTGGAACTCGCGGGGGGGAGAACAAATCGAGTTGTCCTCTCCAAAGTCGAGTTGGAAAACTTTATTGAACCACCCGGAGGCACCCGAACTGATGGAGTTCGACATTCCGCCGCTCGACGAGTCCGCGATGGATCGCGCGAGGGAGCGACAGGACCAGCTCACCAAGCCGCCGGGCAGCCTGGGGCGGCTCGAGGAGCTTTCCGTCCGGATTGCGGGAATGGCCGGCGATCCGACCCCGTCGCTCGACTCGCCGGTCGTCGTGACGATGGCGGCAGATCACGGCGTCGTCGAGGAAGGGGTGAGCGCGTTCCCGCAGTCGGTGACGGCGGCGATGGTCGAGAACTTCGCCCACGACGGGGCCGGCGTCAACGCGCTTGCACGCACCGCGGGTGCAGAGAACATCATCGTCGATATCGGCGTCGCCGGCGATTACGACGGCAACGATCGAGTGATCCGGAAACCGATCGCAGCGGGCACCGCAAACCTCGCCAACGGGCCGGCGATGAGCCGCGAGGAGGCAATCGAGGCGGTCGAGGTGGGACGCGAGGTGGTCGCCGACCACGCCCCCGACGCCGACGTGATCGCCCTCGGCGACATGGGGATCGGAAACACGACCGCAAGCGCCGCTGTCACCGCGGCGATCACCGGCGCGGACCCCGCCGACGTAACCGGCCGGGGCAGCGGAATCGACGACGAGGGCCTCGACCGAAAGATCGCAGTGATCCGGAGGGCACTCGCCGACCGAGAGGTGGATCCGGAAGACGGCGTCGACGTGCTCCGTGCGGTGGGCGGGTTCGAACTCGCCGGTCTCGCGGGGATCGCGTTGGAAGCATCCAGTCGCCGGATTCCGGTCGTCGTCGACGGGTTCATCACCGGCGCTGCCGCGCTTTCGGCGTGGGCGATCGACGAGCGCGTGAGTCACTATCTGCTGCCCTCCCACCGATCCGTGGAGGACGGTCACGACGTCCAGCACGACGCGCTCGGACTGGAGCCGCTGTTCGACTTCGGGATGCGACTCGGGGAGGGCACCGGCGCAGCGGTGGCGATCGGCATCTATCGCGGCGCCTGCACCGCGCTCCGGGAGATGGCGACGTTCGAGGAAGCGGGAATCCCAACATGAGCTGACGGCCGCGTTCCTTATATCATTCGACGACCTGGACGGCGCCTTTCATCCCGCTGGTCCGGTGGGGCGTACAGACGTACTTGTACACTCCCGGCTCCTCGAAGGTGTGTGTGAAGTGACGCCCTTCTTCGAGATATAATTCGCTTTCGAAAGCCCCGTCGAGTTCGACGACGTCGTGTCTTCCCCCAATCCCGGTCCAGTCCCAGACGACAGTCGTCCCGATCGAGATCCGGACTGCGGCGGGATCGTACGAGAGGCCGTTCCCCGAGCCGACCTCGACCACGACCTCCGACTCGCCCGTGCGATCGACGGTTCCCTCGAAGTTGTTGGCGCCACGAAACCAGTCTCCGTAGGTACCCCCCTCGATCTCGTCGTCCCCGAGACAGCCCGCGAATCCCACGGCCGAAACCCCCGTCACCAATCCGGCGAGGGTGCGCCGTCGGGAAACGACACAGGTGGGGCCTACTGCGGAATCCCACCCGCCCGTCTGCTTTTGCATACGAGATCTACTCGCCGGATGCCAAAGAGCGGTTCGTTCCCGTCGGGAGCTTTTTCACGGCGCCGGGGGGACACCACCGCATGAACGATCCCTCCGACGGAACTCACCGAGCAGGTCGCCCGCGAACCGACGGCGGAGCCGACGCGATCGACCGTCCGGACCCCTCCGAGGCGAACGTAGACAGCGACGTCGTTCGCCTCGAAACCGGCCTGGAGGGCGATCCGGACGGCGTAGTGAGGCTGGTGCTGGACGATCCCGACCGACGGAACGCGCTCTCGCGGGAGATGGCCGACGGGATCGTCGACGCGATCGACGCGATCGAGGGCTCGGACACCCGGTGTGTCGTCGTCGAGGGATGCGGTCCCGCCTTCTGTGCCGGTGGCGACGTCGCGGCGATGGCGCAGCTCCAGGCGACTGACCTCCCGCTGGAGGCGGCAGTCCGGCACGTCATCAGGAACACCGCACGGTGTGTCAGGCGAACCGCCGAATGCGAGTTCCCCACCGTCGCCGCGATCGACGGCCCGGCGATCGGCGCCGGCGGAGCGCTGGCGCTTGCGTGTGACCTCCAACTGGCTCACGAGGACGCCCGGATCGGGTTCGGGTTCCGGGAGGTCGGCCTCGCGATCGACTCGGGTGTGTCGTACTTCCTGCCGCGGTTCGTCGGCGACAACGTGGCACGCGAGCTGGTATTTACCGGCGAACAGCTGGACGCCGAGCGCGCACGTGACCGGGGGCTGGTGAACCACGTGTACGCCGACGGGGAGTTCGAGGAGGGTGTTCGGGAGTTCGTCGAACGCGTCGCAAGCGGCCCGCCGATCGCGCTGCGTGCCTCCAAGCGGCTACTCCGGGACGCCGGCGGAGGATCGCTTTCCACGGCGATCGAACGCGAGGCGGAGGCACAGGCCGCCGCACTCGCCTCACAGGACCACAGGGAGGGGGCCGAGGCGTTCCTGGAACGCCGGGAGCCGGAGTTTTCGGGGCGATAGCTCGCGCTACCGACTGGTTCTCCGTGAGCCGAGCGCAACGCTTTCCCCGCGATGCGCCGAAGCTCCGGGCATGAGCGACTGGACTGACGCGATCGTCGGCGAACGGATGGCCGTCGACAGGGAGTTCAACGACAGAGTACAGTCATCGGAGTTCTCCAGCCAGGAGTGGGGGCTGATCATGACCGCAACGGAGTTAGAGATCGAACACGCCGACGACCCTGAAAGGGCGCGGATCGTCGCCAATACGGAGAAATTGCCCAGCATCATGCCGGAGCTGGACAACATCCAGGACCAGATGGCAGCGATGGGTGGCGGGGCCGGAGGCGGCTCCGGCGGTTCCGGAGGGCTGTTCGACGGGATCAAAAGCGCGCTCGGACTCGGCGGCGGGACGGGTGGGGTCGACGAGGAACGGCTCAAGGCTGCAGAGCAACTCACCCAGGAGTACGCCGACGAGCTCCAGGCCCTCCTCGAAGAAAAGGGCCGGTGGGAGCAGGTCAGAATCGCCGCTCAGGAGTGAGTTATTCCGGCGGACTGCCGGTCAGAACGCCTCGAGATACCGATCCAGTTCCCACTGGGAGACGTCGGCGACGTACTCGCCGAACTCCTGGGTCTTCGCCTGAACGAACTTCTCGCAGACGTGATCGCCCAGCGCCTCCTGGATCACTTCGTCCTCCTCGAGCGCGGCGACCGCCTCGCCGAGATTCGACGGGAGGGTGTCGATGCCGTACTCCTCGCGTTTGGCCTCGTCGAATTCGTAGATGTTCTCCCGGACCGGGTCGGGCGCCTCGAGCCCCTTCTCGATCCCGTCCAGCCCCGCCTGAAGCATGACGGCCAACGCGAGGTACGGGTTACACGAGGGATCCGGCGAACGGAGTTCGATGCGGGAGGCCGCGGGTACCCGCGCGGCGGGTTTACGGACCAGCGCCGAACGGTTGACGTCGGACCATGCGACGTACACCGGCGCCTCGTATCCCGGGACGAGCCGCTTGTAGCTGTTCACGGTCGGGTTACAGATTGCCGTGATCGCCGGGGCGTGTTCGAGGACTCCCGCCAGGAACGACTTCGCCGTGTCAGAGAGGTTGAACTCGTCGTCCGCATCGTGGAAGACGTTCTCGCCGTTGTCGAACAGCGACAGGTGGGTGTGCATCCCGGACCCGTTGATGTGCGCGATCGGCTTCGGCATGAACGTCGCGTGCAGATCGTTCTTCTCGGCGGTCGCACGCACAACCGACCGGAACGTCGCGATGTTGTCGGCGGTGGTGAGCGCGTCGTCGTACTTGAAGTCGATCTCGTGTTGCCCCTCCGCGACCTCGTGGTGGCTCGCCTCCACCTCGAACGCCATCTCCTCGAGGTTGTAGATGATCTGGCGGCGAAGATCCGAGGCGAGGTCCTTCGGAGCCAGGTCAAAGTACCCCCCGACGTCGTGGGTCGTGGTGGTAGCACGGCCGTGTTCGTCCTTCTCGAAGACGAAAAACTCCGGTTCGGGACCGGCGTTGAGCGTGTAGCCCATCTCCTCGGCGCGGTCGATTGCGCGCTTGAGTACGTACCGCGGATCGCCCACGAACGGCTCCCCCGTGGCCGTGTTCATCACGTCACAGATCAGCCGGGCGGCCGATCCGGATTCGGTGTCCCTCCACGGAAGCACCGCAAACGACTCCGGATCCGGCTTGAGCCGCATGTCCGACTCCTGGATCCGGACGAACCCCTCGATCGAGGAGCCGTCGAAGTAGATCCCCTCCGCGAACGCCTTCTCCGCCTGGGATGCCGGAATCGAGACGTTCTTTACGGTGCCCAGAATATCGGTGAACTGTAGCCGGAGGAAGTCGACGTCCTCCTCGTCAATCGTCTCTACGAGCTCCTGTTCCTCGGCGGACAGGCCGCCATCGGGTACGCTGTTTTCGTCCGTCATGTTATGGACGCATGAACGCAATACTGCCAGTATAAAGACGTTGTTGTTTGATGCACAATCCGCACTCCGCCTTCTATCGGTGGACATTCGTAAAATTATAGGCCCTTCGTTCCCTCCGTGAATGTAATGACGTACGAAAACCTCGACGCCAAGTTGGTAAACGAGCTTCTGGGCAACGGTCGCGCGAGCCTCCGGAGCCTCGCAGAGGAGCTCGACGTCTCGGTCACGACCGTCTCGAATCACCTCCGCGATCTCGAAGAGGAAGGAGTAATTCGGGGGTACACGCCGATCGTCGATTACGGAGCGCTGGGATACGACGTCACCGCGATCCTCCAGTTGAAGGTGGAAGGTGACGCCCTCCCCGAGATCACCGAACGGTTACGGGAGGAACGGCAGATGATCTCAGTGTACGAAGTCACGGGTGACTACGACGTGATCGCCGTCGGGAAGTTCCTCGACACCGACGGGATGAACGACCAGATCAAGAAGCTGCTCACCGACGAGAACATCCGCGAGTCGAACACCGCCGTGGTGCTCAACGCAGTGACGGAAAACGAGCAGTTCGAACTCGACGTCGACGAGTGAGCACGCCGATACTTCCAGATAAGACGTTGCCGACAGGTCGACGGTCGGAACCGCTTTCCCTCCCGGGCGCACAAGCCCGGACATGGAGCTTTTCGGGTCCAGCGGAACGCGCGGGGTCGCGCTTTCGGACCTCACGCCGTCGCTCGTCTTGCGGATCGCACAGGCTGCGGGATCTGAGTGGGGGACGGAACGCGTCGCGGTCGCACGCGATACGCGAACGACCGGGGAACTGTTCGAGAACGCGGCTGCTGCCGGGCTCGCGTCGGTCGGTCGCAACGTAGACCGGCTCGGCGTCGCCCCGACGCCGGCGGTCTGTCGGTACTGCCGGCGAGAGAAAACCCCGGCAGTCCTGTTGACCGCCTCGCACAACCCGCCCGAGTTCAACGGGGTGAAGCTGGTGGGCGCAGACGGGGTCGAACTCTCGATCGACGCCCTCGAGGGCGTCGAAGAGCGAATCCTCACGGAGTCGTTTTCGGCGGCAGAATGGGACGAGGCCGGAGAAACCAGGGACGTCGACGGCGTCAATCGGACGTACGTCGCCGAACTGCTCGAAGCGGTCGACCGCGACGCGATCGACGATGCCGACCTGACCGTGGCGCTGGATCCCGCACACGGCGCCGGCGCACTCACGTCGCCGACGTTCTTCAGAAGACTCGGCTGTGAGGTAGTGACTGTGAACGGGCAGCCCGACGGCCACTTCCCCGGGCGGCTCCCCGAACCAGTGCCGGAGCATCTCGACGATCTCAGGCGACTCGTCCGTGCGGCCGACGCTGACGTCGGGATCGCTCACGACGGCGACGCGGATCGGGCGATATTCGTGGACGAGAACGGAGAGTACGTCGAGGGAGACGCCTCTTTCGCCGCGCTCGCGGCGGCAACTCTGGAGCCGGGGGACGCCACCGTGTCGGCAGTGAACGTTTCACAGCGGCTGGTCGACGTCTGTAACGAGGTCGGCGCCGATCTCGAACTCACGCCGATCGGGGCCACGAACATCATCACGCGCGTTCGCGAACTGTGGGGAATCGCCGACGGTTCTGAGACCGACAGCCAGCTGCAGGACGGTGAGGAACGCAGGCGCGTCCCGATCGCCGGCGAGGGGAACGGCGGGCTGTTCTTCCCCGAGGACGCGCTCGTGCGGGACGGTGCCCTCATCGGCGCGCGATTCCTCGAACTTCTCGCGAGGGAAGAGACGACGGTGAGCGAACTCGTCGCCCCCTACCGGGAGTACGTGAACGTCCGGTACAACCTCGAGTACGACAACAGCGAGGAGCGCGAGGCGATGATCGACGCCGCCGCGGAGTACGTCCGCACAGCCGACGCCGAGCCGGACACGACCGACGGCTATCGCCTCGACTACGGCGACGCGTGGGTGCTGGTCCGGCCGTCAGGGACCGAACCGAAGATACGAATTTACGCGGAGGCGCGCGGTTCGGATCGGGCCCACAAACTCGCAGACGAGCTGTATGAAACACTCGAACGCGCCCGTGAAGGGACTGATCCAGCCACGTAGTCAAAACTCCCCAAGCGAGGACTGCTCGGCCGCCGCGAGGACGTCTGCACACGTCGACCACGAGCGCCGGGCGCAGTCGGGGAGGTCGCCGTGCCGACGGACGTACGCCCTGAGGAACTCCCGGGTCGCCGGATCGCTCGGGTAGCCGCTTCCGACCGTGTCGACCCCGTCGTCGGTTGCCGACTCTCCGTCGAGGGGAACGTACGCCTCGTCGATCGATGCTATCCGCCGGTCGCGCTCGACTTTCGCAACGACACTCGCGGCTGCGACGATCGGATACCGGCCGTCTGCCCCGTGTTCGGCGGTTACCTGGATGTCGACGCCACGGTCGGCGACCCCCTCGCGGACGCGACGTGTGAACCGGGACTCCGAGACGTCGCCGGCGTCGACGATCGCCTCGTCGTCGGCGTCGACGATATCGGCGAGGGCACGGGCCTGCGCGGCGACCGTGAGCCCGTTCATGTCGGTTTCCGGGCTGTCGATCCTTTCGGGTTCGATCGCGGCGACGCCGATAGACACCTCGGGATGGTCGCGGAGCCGCCGGTCCAGCCGCTCGCGGCGCTCGGGGGAGAGACGCTTCGAGTCGGCTATCTCCCCTGGAATCACCTCGACCGGTGCCCGAACCGCCGCGGCGATCATCGGGCCCAGCACGGGCCCCTTTCCGGCTTCGTCTGCGCCGACGTGCACGAGCGTCGGGTGGGATCGGAAACGCCAAGTGTGTTTCCCTCCCCGCCGTGCAGCTGCTTCGGAGGCACAGCCGGAACGGCGGAGTTTTCCCGGTCGCGCCCGCAGGCGGGATATGGACGACGACCTCATCCACGCCGAGGACGTGCCGCTGTCTCGACGGTCGCGGCTCCCGGGGGCAGGGTTCTTCTACCCGGACTCCCTGGGCAAAAAGCGGGCACAACAGCGCGCGAAGGAAGCGATCGAGGGTGCCGAAGTCGTAGTGGTCACGGACTCCGACGCCGACGGACTGGGATGTGTCGCCCTGCTCCGGGAGCTGTACGACGCGGCGCTGGACGTCGCCGACTTCGAGGCGGAACTCGAGCGACAGCGCTCGGACGGGTCCGAAAGCGACGCCGAGAACGGGGACACCACGGGAGAGGAACCGACTGCGAACGCACACGCGGAGTCGACGGTTGCGCTGCTGGCCGCCAGTCCGTACTCGCTTTCGAACGTGCTCGAGCAGGTCGCCGAGTACGCCGATCCCGGGATCGACCTGTTCGTGTGTGACCTCTGTCCCGACGAGTACGAGCCGATCGCCGACCCGCTCGAAACGCTCGTTCGCCGGTGTGATCGGGTCTCGTGGTACGATCACCACCAGTGGGACGACGAGGTCGCCGCGGCGGTCCGGGATGCGGGCGCAGAGCTGGTTGTCGGGGAGTCCGACGAGGAGTGTACCGTCGACGTCGCGTTGCGCTCTCTGGAGTACGAGTTCCCCGACAGGTTCCGCGAACTCGCAGCTGTCACCCGGGACCACGACCTCTGGCTGAAGGAGGACCCCCGGAGCGACGATCTCGCAGATTACGCCCATTGGGCTGATCCCGAAGAGTACGTCACCGTGGTGGGCGCCTACGGCGTCGACCTCCCGGAACCGGTCGAGGGGTTCCTCGAAGAGCGACGCGTCGAGAAGCAGCGACGGATCGACGCCGCCGTCGATCGGGCCGTCACCACCGAGGTGGGACCCTGGACCGTCGGCGTCACGTACGGCCGGTGTTCGCAAAACGAGGTCGCCGAGGCGCTGCGGGAGGCGGGCGCCGACGCCGCCGTGATCGTGAAGCCGGCCGGGAGCGCGAGCATCCGGGGCAGCGAAGGGTTCGAGCGCGCACACGAGGTCGCAGCCCAGGTCCAGGGGGGCGGCCACCCTCGCGCCGCCGGCTGCAAGCCGGACATCTACGACGACATGCTGGATTACGCCCACCACTGGACCACGGAGGGACAGGCCGCAAAGCGGGTGATCCTCCAGGCGTTCGAGCACGTCGCCGAAGACGTGGAAGACGTGGAGTAGTCGGGGCGAGTAGGACTGCCGGGACGAATACGACCCTCACTCGACGCCGAGCCCGTCGAGCAGGCGCCGAAGCGTCGCCAGATCGTACTGTCCGGGAGCGGTTGCCGCACCTGAATGGATCGGCGCGTAGCTGATTAGCGAGCCGTACACCGGCGTCACCGCCCGGGTGTGTCTGCCCGCCTCGCCCATACACATCGTGGCGACGTCGTGGCCCGCCTCACTCGCCCGGTGTGTCGCAGCGAGCATCGCGAGCGCGTCCGCCTTCACCTCGGCGGTCGTCGCGAGTTTCGCGACGTCGCCCTCGGCGGCGGCGTCTGCGAGCAGTTCCACCAGCACGTCCGCTTCGGGAGTGCTCTCGAAGTCGTGAACAGACGCGATCACGGTGACGCCCTCATCCCGGGCTGTTTCCCGGAGTGCGACGGCGTGTGGTTGTTCGCCGTCGGGAGCATTGCCCCGTAACGCAGCGAGTTCGATGTCGACGGCGACGACTGCGTCGTGGGCCACCGCGTCGGTCAGTTCGTCGTACCGGCCGAGATCCTCGGCCTCCCCACCCTCCCAGCTCGCACGGTTGGTGACGATAAGCGGTAGGTCGCCGTCGTACGACTGGAGGGCGCCAGTCGGCTCGTCCGCGAGATCCATCCGAAACTCGACGGCGTCGGCGTGATCCCGGGCTGCAGACTCCTGTGAGAGGTCGGCCGTGCTGGCACAGAGCGTAAATCCGTCGCGGTCGGCGTCCATACGGTTCAGGTGGGGTGGTCCGGACAAAAATGGTCTGTTCTCCGCAACTGTCCGAGGTCGTCGAACCGGGGTGTCGGACTGTTATTCGACGACGTCGAAGACGTCCAGCCGGCTGAACGCAACTCGCGGGACGTCGGCCCGCTCGTGGATTCCGGCGGCGATCTCGCGGGCGACCCGCTCGTCGTCGTCGGTGTCGATCTGCGTGAGAAGGGGGACAGCCGTCGAGTCGGCCGGAACGTCCTTCAGCCCGCCGGACTCGCTTGCGAGCACTGTCGCGACCGCTTCGGGTGTCACTCGATCGCCGACCGACAGCCCGGTGAGATCGGCGATCAGTTCGGGTCTGTGGGCCCACTCGTCGGTGAGCGGCCGGCCGACCACGCGGGCGCTGGCGATCGGAACGACCACGTCGACGGCTGTGGGAAGCTGGGGTTCCTGCTCGTTCGGCGCCTTGAACGTCCGGGTTCGCGCGCCGTCGGCCTTCACGATGACCGGCCCGTCGTGTGCGGCGGAGATTTCGTCGACCGTCGCAGGCCCGTAACCGAGATATCGGTCCGACCGTTCCTGGGTCGGCACCAGCCCGAGTGGGAAGTCTTCGGGATCGGCCCCCCGGAGCGCCTCTGTCGGCGATCTGGTGACGACCACGCTGCCGACGTGCGGATCGAATATCGGAATCCGGACGGTCGATGTGACTACGGAACGCTCCATCCGGGCAGCCAGGGCGTACATGGTCGTCTTCTTTCCGCCGGCACCGACCATACAGATCGTCGGGGCGTCGCCGACAGCAAGCGCCTCGACGAGCCCGTCGTTTCCAGTCATTATCTTGGATCGAATCGCCAGGTGTGTGTACGTTTCGATCGTCTTCGAACGGCAGTTCAGAAAGTCACGGCCGGCGAATCGGGAAGAACAACTCAACGGGGCGCTCGAACCCACTCTTCGAGGGTGAACGCTTCGTATTCGGTACGATTGGCCAGCTCCCACTCGTCGGGATCCCACTCGGGGAAGTACGTGTCTCCCTCGTATTCGCCGGAGATCCGACTCAACACCATTCGATCGACGGCGGGTTGAAAGAGGTCGTAGATCCCGCCGCCGCCGATCACGTAGGCTCGATCTGCCCCGAGAGATTCGGCGATAGCGACCGCGTCGTCGACGTCCGAGGCGTGGTAGGCCGTCTCGACGTCGAACTCCCGTCTGGAGCGACTCAACACGATCTGAGCGGTTCCCGGAAGGTCGTCGCGCATCGATTCGAACGTCACTCGGCCCAGGATTACGGGCCCATCCGAGATCCGCTCCCGATACTGTCGTTTGTCCGCCGGGATGCTCGGCCACGGGAGTTCCCCATCCCTGCCGATCACACCGTTTTCCGCCACCGCGGCGACCGAGACGAGTTCCATGTTCGGGTATTCGGTTCACGATGCCTTAATCAGCCACGTCGACTGTCCCACCGGGTATAAAGCCACATGCGGATGTGCAACCTGTTTTCCCAGGCGATGTACCCCTATTACTTCGCCGGCGAATAGCACTGTATGGCAAGCGATCAACCCGCACGCAAGTCGATTGAAGAGATCGAAGCGACGATCGGATCGATCAAGAAGATGCTCGTGGTGGGTGCAGTCTTCGCAGGGATAGGCTACCTGCTCATAGGGATGTCACTGTTTCTCGAACTGACGCAGTTTCATCCGTTGCTGGAGAACTTCTTCAATTCGTTCCCCGAGACGAGTCTCGCGGGAGGGGGTGCCGAGGCGCGGGGTGGAGAACTTAACACAGCGCTCGCCGCGATCCACAAGTGGCCCTCGACACTGATGTGGCTCAAACTCGGCGGAGTCGGGCACATCCTGGTGGGAATCTTCATCGCGCTCGGGGCGATCGTTCGTGCGCTGGGGGTCATGCCCCACCGGCTGAGTCACGCGATGGCTGTCGACCAGGAATAATTTCGCTACTCGCCCCCACTCCCCGCTCCGATAAGACCAACCTCCATCCGTCCCTGGTCGTCGTATGAATCAGAATTCGTTCCAAACACGAACTGGTCGGTCCGTTTCAGCAGTCACTGCCGAGGAGATGCTGGCGGTCGATCGCGTCGCCGTCGAAGACGTGGGACTGGCGTTGCTCCAGATGATGGAAAACGCCGGACGGGCCCTCGCCCGGCAAGTTCACGACATCCGGGACGAGGAGAGAGTCGTCGTCGTGGCCGGAAACGGCGGGAACGGCGGCGGCGGGTTGGCCTGTGCGCGCCATCTCGCCAACCGGGACGTCCCCGTCCAGGTGGTCCTCGACAGGGTGCCCCGGGAACTGACGGGGGCGGCGGCCCACCAGCACCGGATCCTCGAGGCGATGTCCGTTCCGGTCATCGACGCCGCCGACGGACTGTCCCGACTCGACGGCCCGCACGTCGCCGTAGACGCCCTCATCGGCTACGGGCTGAGCGGCGAGGTGCGTTCGCCGGCGAGCAGGTACGTAGAAACGATGAACAACCGATTCGAGTCGGTTGTCTCGCTGGACGTCCCCTCCGGGATCGACGCTACAACGGGCGAGATCCTCGGGGACGCCGTCCGGCCGGATCGGACGGTCACGCTCGCGCTTCCGAAAACGGGTCTCGCCTCGATCGACGGCAGGCTCCTGCTTGCGGACATCGGAATCCCGAAGACGGTGTACCATCGACTCGACATCGAGTACGCGAACCCCTTTGGGGAACACGATTGGGTAGAACTGGTGCGGTGACTGCTACTGACTGGGCGTTTTATTTCCCTCGCCCGAACAGGAAGCGTATGAAGAAGGTCCGGATCGACGAGGTCGAAAACAGCGTCCAGCCGGCGGCCGTGATGCGTCATCTCACCGAACCCCTCGGGGCGACCGACCTCGCGATCAACTACTACGAACTCGAACCCGGAGACAGCTTCGCGTTCGCGTATCACGACCACGAAGTGCAAGAAGAGCTGTTTTATATAATGGAGGGAACGGCGACGTTCGACACCGCTGACGGACCGATAGAAGTAGCGGCGGGCGAGATTATCCGGTTCGGCCGAGAAGAGTTCCAGCGCGGATGGAACCGTGGTGACGAACGGGTCCGTGCACTCGCGCTCGGCGCTCCCCTCGAATATGGGAGACAGCACAAACTGCGCTACTGCCCGGACTGCGAGGAGGAAACGGAAAACCGACTCGAACGGGTCGCCGACGAAACGGCGGTCGTTGGCTACTGTAAGAACTGCGACGCTGAAACGGGACGGTGGACCCGTGGATCGATGGAGGGGACCGTCCCCTGAGTCCGTATCCGTCCTCGTCAGTCAGTCTTGCTCATCCTCCCTCCGTCACCTTCGTCGTCTACCAGTTCCCCATGAGATTACCCGTTTTATAACCCGACCGACCGATGAGTTCCCATGTCAACCTTCGTCGTGATCGGCGGCGACGCCGCCGGAATGTCGGCAGCAAGCAAAGCGAAACGCGACGATCCGGACATCGATGTCGTCGTCTTCGAGAAGGGTGAGTGGGTCTCGTACGGGGCCTGCGGGCTCCCCTATTATATCAAAGGGGAGATACAGTCGCTCCAAGACCTTGTGTCGGTCACCCCCGAAGAATTCCGCAGGGAGCGTGATATCGATCTGCGGACCGAACACGAGGTCGTCGACATCGATCCCGCTGATCGGACTGTTAGGGCCCAAAGTGACGAGGAAACGGTCGTCCAGGAGTACGATCACCTGCTCGTAGCCACCGGCGCGCGAGCGATCACCCCGCCGATCGACGGCCTGGACCTGCCGGGCGTGTACACGCTCGGGTCGATGTCGGACGGGAAACAACTCCGGGAGTACGTCGCGCGGGCACGATCCGAGAAGGACCTCATGCAACCCGACCGAGGGCCAGCCTGCCAGTTTCTCGAACAGTGTACTGGGCCCGTCGGGATCGTCGGCGGCGGGTATATCGGGGTGGAGATGGCGGAGGCGCTCGCAGCCAACGGGTTCGAGGTCCACCTCTTCCAGCGCGGGGATCGCGTTCTCAAAGCCTTCAGTGATGCCACGAGCGAAGCCGTCCTCGAACACCTCGCCGATCAGGACGTTGCCGTCTATCTCGAGGCGGAGGTCGCCTCCCTCGACGGTGACGGGACGGTTCAAGCGGTCGTCACGGAAGACAACCGCGTCCCGGTCGAGATGGTACTCGTCGGGACGGGCGTCCGTCCGCGGACGAAACTCGCCGAGGACGCCGGCATTCAGCTCGGCGAGACGGGGGCGATCGCGACGGACGAGTATCGCGAGACGAATCTCCCTGACGTGTACGCGGCAGGCGACTGCGCGGAGGCCCGACACGTCGTCACCGGCGAGTTGGCGTACGTTCCCCTGGCGCTGACTGCCAACCGTCACGGACGGGCGATCGGGCAGACAGTCGCCGGCGAGCCGACGAAAGGGGGCGGTATTGCGGGCACTGCGGCGGTGAAAGCCTTCGAGATGGAAGCCGCCCGAACGGGAATCCTGGATCACCAGGAAGCTCGAAAGGCGGGGTTCGATCCGATGACCGATACGATCGAGGCGAAGTCCCGGGCGGGCTACTACCCCGAAGGCGGAACAGTCCTCGTGACGCTCACCGTCGATCGGCCGTCCGGGCGAGTGTTGGGCGGGAGCCTCGCGTCCGAATACGGGGAGGGCGCCGTCCACCGGAGTCACGCGCTCGTCGGGGCGGTAACCGAGGGGATTTCGGCGAGCGAGTTGGCGAACTACGATCTCGCCTACGCGCCGCCGTTCAACACGACATGGGATCCAGTGTTGACGGCCGCGAAAGTGATCGATGGGCGGCGTCAGTCATCCGAAAGCTGAGATGGCCGGGTGATCACTCCGCGAGGAACAACGTACGAAAATAACGGATTCGGCAGTTCAGAATGGGGGATCGTCCGCCAGGCCTACGATTCCGAGACGGATTCGACGTCGACTTCGAACCGCTCGGCGTCGAACCGCACCAGTCCGTCCACGATGTCGCCGACCGCGTGATAGAACTCGCTTTCGGCCGTCTCGCGAAGGTCCTCGGCCAGGGCCGGGAACCACCAGCCGTGGTCACGAAGGAACAGTCGCTTGTCGTCCGGACTCTCGCCCTCCCGTCGACTCAACACCGCAAGCGCTGCGAGTTCGACGGCGGCGTGGTCGGCCTCCTCCTTGAGGTCCTCGCTGGGGTGGATGCCGAGTCCGGCGTACGTACCCTTCACCGCTGCCAGGGGCTCGCCTAGGTAGTCGTCGGCGTAGTACGACTCGTGGATCTGGAGGCTCGGTCGAGGGCCGACGAACAGTCTGGTGTGTTCCCGTTCGAGCTCCGCCGCCGCCTCCGCCGTGTCGTCGACGCCGTTGGCCCACTTCCGGAGTGAGACGAACCCGTCACGAAGCGGCCCGTCGGGCAGGTCGGCCGGTTCGGGGAGCGCCCCGGCCTGGAACTCCTCGATGGCCTCTGGGGTGGGCGGATCCGCGAGTACTCCCGAGACGAACCGGTACAGTTCCGCCAGGGTATCGCCGGTGTCGGGTTCTCGGTCGAGAGGGGTGTTCGTGGGTTCAGACATCGTACTCACCCCGGAGCCGTTTGCTGATACCGTAGATGATCGCCGCGCTGCCGCCGATAACCATCAGGACGGCGGCGTTCAATCCAAGGAAGTAAACGACGCCGGTCACCCCCTGAGTGAGTACGTCCCCCGACACCGCGACCAGGTAATCGCGGGTCGGCAGCGGCGAGAAAACGGCGGCGAACAGCGTCGCCGTCACCACCACCGCAAAGAACAAAAGCAACGCGAAGGTGACCCCGGCGAGAGTCTTCTTCGCGGGGGCTGCAGTCTCGACGTGGCCCGGCAACTCACCGAGCTTCTTCCTGGCCCACGCCGGCCAGTGGTGGGCCGCGCGTTCTGCGGAGACGTCACCGGAGAACATCGTCTCGTTGAACGGATACTTCTCTTTGACGTTCGCGATGTAGAGATGGAACGCAATCCCCATCAGGAACGTCAGCGCGAAGATGAGGTGGATGTCGCGGGCGATGAGGAGCAGGAAATCCGCCAGCGGCTCGTGGCCGCCGAGAATTGCCCGGAATTCGGGTGAAACGAACAGCCCCCTGTACCAGAGCAGCAGGCCGGTGAGACTTATAAGCGTGAGTTCGGTGACGATCACGCCGACTTCGGCTTTCTGGAGCCAGCCGTACTTGTCCGCCTCGGGTTTCTTCGCCCGCCCGCCCAGATACTTCCCGTACTGTACCGCCTCACGGGCGTCCTCGAGGGTCGGAAGCGCCGGGATTCCGGCGCGTCCGGAAAGAACCCCGAGCAGTAGATACGACACGTAGTAGACACCCACCAGAATGAGCGCGACGCCAGCAATAATGTGCAAAAGCACCACATTGCCGTAGCCGAAGATTGCGAACAGCCACCCGAGGTGTTCGCTGAACGTCAACGGCAGCCCAGTCAGATACAGGAAAAATATCGACAGGGCAGCTGTCGCGTGGACGTACACCTGCACGTCCGAGAAACGCGTTATCCGCCCGAACGCGCCTGATCCGGTATCTGTTGCCATTATTCGAGCACCTCCTTCCAGGTCGCGAACGCGAGCACCGAAATGAAGACCGCGACGAAGACGATGTACGCGCCCATAACCGCCCGAACCGCCAGCCAGAGACCGGCATACTGGTTGTACACGGAGTCGCCGCCCGCGATCGCGGCGCTCCCGGCGACGCGAAGCGTTTCCCCGGCCTCGAGGGGGACCGCGATCGCGTCGAGCGCGAACAACACGACGGCTACTGTCACTACTGCGATGGCCGCCGCGATGTGCGAGCGGTACCGGGCGATCGAGCCCGAGATCCCACCGCCGTCGACGTCGATTGTTTGACTGGCCATAGTTGTCGGTCAGGGACGGTTACAGGGATCCACCGAACACGATGTCACCGAGGTCGCCACGGAACATGTCGGCACTGCGGTCCCCGCGGAGTTGCTCTGCGATTTCCGAGGGCGTGCCGTACGCCAGGGCGTCCGTCGCACACTGGTCGAAGCAGACCGGATTCTCGTCGTCCTCGATCCGCTCGACGCAGCCGGTACACTTGTCCATCGTCCCGGCGTTGCCCGTCGAGGCCGTCTCGTCGGGGAACTGGGTTGCCCCGAACGGACACGCCCACGCACAGTACGAGCAGCCGATGCACTCGTCTTTTTCGACCTGGACGAGCCCGTGCTCGTCCCGATCGATCGCATCGGTGGGGCACACCTCCATGCACGGCGCCTCCGCGCAGTGGTAACAGGACATCGGGACGCTGGTTTCGCCGGCGCTGAACCGACCGCCGCCTTTTCCTTCGTTGTGGGTGACGACCTCGATCCGGTCGTTGTTGTCCGAGAGGTCCCACTCGTCTTTACACGCGACGTTGCAGGCGCCGCAGTCGATACAGGCTCCCACCTTGGGAATCACTCTGAGGGGTGTTTTTGCGCTCATTGACGGTCACCTCTTTTCGAATCCGCGCTGCGTTTGGTAGGCTTGCTGCTTCTCCGGGAGTTCCGGGATCTCGTCGGCGCTTGCCCGCTCGAGCCCACACAGGGTCACCTTCGTCGCCTGCATGTTCGTGACCACGTCGTATCCCACGGACGTTCCGATGTTCGCTGAATCGCCGATCACGAGCGGTTCAGTCCCTTCGGGGTAGTCATCGACGTACGATTCGCCTTCGAACAGGCCGCCCCAGTGGAACGGGAGGAACACCTCCTCGTCGTTTACGCGTTCGGTGACGCGCGCCTGAACGAGCATCCGTCCGGGATCCGTCTTCACCCAGATCCACTCGCCGGTATCGACGTTCAGTTCGTTTGCGACGTTCGGGTGGATCTCGGCGTACATCATCGGCGCGCGGTTGGCGGTGCCCATCGTGTTCCGCGTCGTGGCGCCGCCACCCTGGTGTTCCACCTGGCGGCCGGTCGTGAGGACGAACTCGAACTCGTCGACGAGATCCCGGCGCTCCACCTGGGCGCCGCGGTTGTCGAGGTCCAGCCGGTAGAAGTCCTCCTGGAGTTCGTAGTTGGGATACTCGTCAATCAGGTCCTTCCGTGGCGTCTCGACAGGTTCGCGGTGTTTCGGTACCTCGTCGGGGAGGTTCCAGGCACGGGCGCGAGCGCGACCGCGGCCGGTCGGCGGATCGGGTTGTTCGTTGTCGTATGCGGCGAAGTCAGCGGCGTTCACACCGTCGACAGCCTGGGCTGCGTCGTACACCGAATGGTCCTCGCTGAGTGCGTACTCGATCGGGGTCGTCGGCGCGGCCGGCGTGCTGCCGTCCGGCAGTTCGGTGGCGTACCCGGGGTACTGCGGGACGCCCTCGATCTCGCCGTCCCACCAGTCGGGCTCGTAGCTGTTCCGGAGGAGGGTCTCGCCGTCGGGCGCCTCCGTACCCCACCGGGCGCGGAAGTCGAGGCCGCCCTCTGCGGGATGGACGCTGTCGCGGTAGAGTATCGGCGTCCCGGGATGGTCCTCGTGCCAGCAGGGCCACGGGAGGCCGAAATACTCCCCGGCGAGTTCGTGGTCGTCCCGCACCTCGGCCCGCAGGGTCTCCGAGCTGAACACGTGGCTGTTCTCCATGTGAGCCTTGATGCGCTCGGGCGTCTGGCCGATCAACCCGATCGAACGGATCCCGAGGTTGATCTCGTTCGTCACCTCCTCGACCTCGTCGTAGTCGAAGTGCTCGCCGAAGCCGAGCCGCTCCGCGAGGTCCGTGAGCATGTCGAAGTCCGTCCGGGAGTTGTGCCGCGGCGTCACCGCCTGGTACCGCCACTGGACCGACCGGTTGGTCGCCGTGACGCTGCCCGAGCCTTCCTGCCGGGTCGCAGCCGGCAGCAGGATGATCCCGTCCTCGCGGTCCGCCAGGGTACCGGCCAGGCCCGGGAACGGATCGACGCCGACGACCAGATCGACGTTCTCCAGCGCCCGCTTTAGCCGCTTCATCTCGCTTATGGAGTTCAGCGAGTGGCCCCACACCATCACGGCCTTCACCGGGTTGGGCTGGTAGAGATCACCCCTCCGTTCGTCGTCCTCGAGGGCACCCTCGAACCAGCGGCTATCCGTGAGGCCCTCCTTGTTCATCATCTCCTTGTTGTGGAAGTGATCCTCCAGGAGTTCCTCACGGGTGATGGTGCCACTGGTGCTCGGCGTCTCGGACCAGACGTTAGTCCAGTGGTCCCAGGCGCCGTCGTCGAGTCCGTAGTAGCCGGGGAGATGATGCGACAGGACACACACGTCCGTCGCGCCCTGGACGTTGTCGTGGCCCCGCACCGGGTTGTTGCCGCCGCCGACCTGGCCGGTATCGCCCAGCGCCAGGTTGAGGATGGCGTACGATCGGATGTTCTGGGTGCCGGTGGTGTGCTGTGTCGACCCCATCGACCACTCGACGGTGCTTACGTCCGACTCGACGAGCGTCTCGGCGACGTCTTTCAGGTCCTCCTCGTCGACCCACGTGATGTCCGAGACGGTTTCGAGGTCGTACTCTTCGATATTCGCTTTGGCCGACTCCCAGTCGTAGACGCGGTCTTCGAGGAACTCCTCGTCGTGGGCCTCCAGATTGAAGACGATGTGATGGAGGAGTCCGTTGATGAACGCGATGTCGGTCCCGGGTCGGAACCTAACGTAGTCGTCCGCGTGGGCGGCGGTCTTGGTGAACCGCGGCTCGGCGACGATCACGTCGCCGCCGTTCTGGCGCGCCTTCTGGATGTACCGCATCATCACCGGGTGCGCCTCGGCGGGGTTGTGTCCGATGATGAGGTTGGCGTCGGCGTGCTGGACGTCGTTTACCGACTGGGTCATCGCGCCGAAGCCCCAGGTATTCGCCAGCCCGGCGACGGTCGTCGAGTGACAGATCCGTGCCTGGTGGTCGACGTTGTTGGTGCCGTAGAAGGCGGCGAGCTTCCGGAACAGGTACGCCTCCTCGTTGCTGATCTTCGCCGATCCCATCCACATCGTGCTGTCGGGACCGTACTCCTCGCGGACCCGGAGCAGTTCGTCGGCGATCTCGTCCATCGCCTCGTCCCACGAGAGTGGTACCCACTCGCCGTCTTCCTTTTTGACCGGCTCCTTGAGCCGTCGCGGGGAGTTTACGGTCTGGGCCTGGCTCGCCCCTTTCGAACAGAGACCGCCCTGGTTGATCGGGTGGTCCTTCCAGGCCTGTTGCCCGACGACTGTATCGTTTTCGACCTCCATTTTCAGTCCACACCCGACCGCACAGTGTGAACAGATGGTCTTTACGAGCTCCGTCTCGCCGTCTTCGTCGGCATCCTCCTGTGCCGTTCCAGGTTCGACGAGGGTTCGCCCGCCGACGAGTCCAGCAAGCGCGGCCGCCCCTCCGAGCTTGAGGACTCCCCGACGTTCGATGTCGAGTGATGGTTTCGTACTCATTGGTTTCTCTCCAGACAAAAAATGCCATTCATCACCGATAGTCCCGTACCCTTAGAATAAGGGGAAAGGTTAACCCCTGGTTGAGTATACTGGAATATATAAGGCTGATATTTGCTTCTTTAAATAACCCCTCGAGCGAGTTCTCGCACCCGATACCTGATAATGAATATTACGGTGCCGCCGTCCCGAGGTGGATTCCGGAACCCCGTGATCCTTCTGCGAAAGTACCTCGTGATAGAACGAATCGTTCTGGGAGTCACTCGGCATCCGACGAACGGCCACCCTCATCCTGTTCTGCGAGCACCGACTGAATGAGTTTCGATTCAGTCACACGGAGGCGCTGTGAAACCGCGGACTTCGAAACTCCAAGTTCGTCGCTGAGTGTCTCCAGATCGGTTTCACGGGGCGTGTCATAGTAACCGCGCTCGAGCGCCAGTTCGATCGCTTCCCGCTGTTTGTCGGTGAGTGCGTCCAGATCCACGATCGCCAGCGAGGAGTGGGCCCCCGCGTCACTGATCCGGTTGATCTCGAATTGAACGTCCGACTGAACGAGTGATCGGAGCACATCCTGGAGCGTGGGTCGATCGCGGACCTGCAGGGAGAGGTGGATCCCGCTCTCGGGATCGATATTGTGGCGTCCTTTGGCGTCAGTTGCATCAGCTGTTATCTGGCTGTCATTATTGTAGCTGTCCGGACTCGCGTCAGTCCGGGGTCGATTCTCCTCGCTTTGATCTCTCTGCCCTCCGTGTCCGCTCATGTGGTATTAGATCTGTCCGAGTTACTCTGGAAATCGATCACCGTATCATACCGGAGTAAAACAGATAGAACTTCATCTTCACATACTTGGCCTTTATAAACTGGTGGGTGTACCATTTCGATCCCTTATTTATACTGTATTTTTATTGTGTTACGAATACAATACCGAATTAGACGACCGATGACCGCCGATACGGACACGAACTGGAAGCAACAAACCGAAGAGCAGCGCCGGCAGCGAGAACAGTATTTTAGGGAGCATCCCCAGTCGCCGATCCCGGAGGAAACGTTCGCTGGGCTTGCCTACTACCCGATACGCGAGAAATACCGGTTCCTCGTCCCACTCGAGGAACACGACGATCCCGAACTGATCACCGTCGAGACGACGGCCGACGGCGAACAACAGTACCACAGACACGGCGAGTTCTCCCTCGAACTGGACGGCCGGGAGATTACGCTACAGGCGTACCGACCCCCGGGAGAAGAACGGCTCTGGGTGCCGTTTCGGGACGAGACCAACGGCGATGAGACCTATGGCGCGGGACGGTACCTCGATCTGGATCCGGAGTCACACGAGACCGAGGACGGGTGGATCCTCGATTTCAACGCCGCCTACAATCCGACCTGCGCGTACAACACCGCCTACGAGTGCCCGTTGATCCCGATGGAAAACTGGCTCGACGTCCGGATCGAGGCCGGCGAGAAAGACTACCCCGGTGAACCGGTCGATCCACACGGACACTGAAGCGACGACGGCCACGGCGCAAAATCGGTTTCGATCTGTATTGTGCTTTTCCCACAATACTTTATAGCTGGGTGACGAATGCCAGATATGGACGGTCACACAGCCGATAAACCGGCCGTAACCGACGACCACCCGGTTGTCATCGTCGGCGGCGACGCTGCCGGAATGAGCGCCGCGAGCAAACTGAAGCGCGAACGACCCGACCGCGAGGTGATCGTCTTCGAGAAGGGAGACTGGGTGTCGTACGGGGCCTGCGGACTGCCGTATTATATAAAAGGCGAGGTCGAGTCGCTTTCGGACCTGGTGTCGATTCCGCCGGAGAAGTTCCGATCGGAGCGCGGGATCGATCTCCGGACGAACCACGAGGTCGTGGAAATCGACACCGAGTCGAGGGAAGTCACAGTCGAAAGACACGAGGAGCCCGATAACGAATCCGGCACGGAGACGATTACGCAACCGTACGGCACGCTCCTCATCGCGACGGGTGCACGAGCCGTCGAGCCACCGTTCGACGGGATGGAGCTCGACGGCGTGTTTACGCTCCACGAGATGGACGCGGCCAAAGAGATCCGTGAATATCTGGGGCTCGAAACAGGTGGCGACAGTGAGGCAGCGGTGAACGCTCGGTCGGTCGCGATCGTCGGGGGCGGCTACGTCGGAATCGAGATGGCCGAGGCGTTCGCTGCTCACGGACTCGAGGTACACCTGTACGAGATGCTCCCGCACGTTCTGCAGCCGTTCGGCGAGGAGACCGCCGAAGTCGTCGAGAACCACCTGGATGAACAGGGGATCGATCTCCACCTCGAAACGGCGGTGGAGGGGTTCCTGTCGGCGTCGGAAACTGACACCGTCGAGACGGCGGAAACTGACGACAAATCCGTTGCAGCTATCGAGGCCGGCGGTCAACGGATGCCTGTCGACATGGTCCTCGTCGGCGTCGGCGTGGTTCCGAACGTCGAGATCGCCGAAACCGCCGGAATCGAAACCGGTTCGACGGGGGCGATCGCGACCGACGAGTACGGGGAGACGAACGTCGAAGGCGTCTACGCGGCTGGCGACTGTGCGGAGGCTCGCCACGTCGTCACCGACGAACCCGATCACGTGCCGCTCGCACTCACGGCAAACAGAGCGGGTCGCGCGATCGGGTCGACGCTCGCGGGAGAGCCCACGCCCGTGGGGCCAATCGCCGGAACTGCGGTGCTGAAGGCGTTTGACCTCGAGGTAGCCCGCACGGGCGTGATCGACCCCGAGCGTGCGCGTTCCAACGGGTTCGATCCCGTGTCAGTAACGATATCGGCTCCCACGCGGGCCCACTATTACCCCGGCGGGGTCGAACTGCAGGTCACGCTGGTCGCGGATGCAGCGTCGAACCGGGTGCTCGGAGCAAGCATTGTCGGCGAGGAAGGCGCCGCAAAGCGAATCGACACCGTAGCGACGGCGCTGTCCGCCGAACTGACGGTTCCGGAGCTCGAGAAGCTGGATCTGTCGTACGCGCCGCCGTTCAGTCCGGTGTGGGATCCGGTGTTGACCGCCGCAAAGGTGCTCAACGGGAAACTGGAGCCAAGCGGGGGCTGATCGCGACCGCTCACCGATCCCTGAGGACGTTCTCGCCGGGGGTTGTCGTCACGCCTTCCGAGAGGACGACGCCCGCGTTGACGCTGGTGTCGATCGCCGTTTTGACGCCGTCGCCACAGACGATCCCGAACTTCCGGCGACCGGTGGAAACGCGATCGCCCTTGACGGTCACGCGGACGTCCTCGCCGTCGTGTCGCAGGTTGGCGACCGTCGTCCCGGCGCCGAAGTTGACGTCTCGCCCGACCACGCTGTCGCCGACGTAGGTCAGGTGGCCGGCGGTCGCTCCCGCCATCAGGACGCTGTTTTTCACCTCGACGGCGTGGCCGACGTGGGCGCCGGCGCCGATCGCCGTCGCACCGCGGACGTACGCGTTCGGCCCGATCGTCGCGTCCGGCCCGACGTACACCGGCCCCTCGACAGTGACCCCCTCCCGAATCTCGGCACCCCGAGCGACGAACACCCGACCCGACAGCGTGGCGTCGGAACTCACCTCGCCGTGTTCGCCCCCGTCGATCTCATCGAGTTTCCATTCGTTGGCTTCGAGCAGCTCCCAGGGACGGCCGACGTCGAGCCAGCGGTCCATCGTCACGGAACGGACGGCCCTCGATTCACAGGCCTGCTCGAGGACGTCCGTGAGTTCGAGTTCCCCACGTTCGCTCTCGCCCACGTCGAGCCAGCCCAACGCTGCCTCCGGAAAGACGTACGCGCCCGCATTGATCAGGTTCGACGGCGGCTCCTCGGGCTTCTCGATGACGCCGGTCACCTGTCCACCGTCGAGAATCAACACGCCGTAGCTCGCCGGATCGTCGACGCGATAACTCGCGACCGCAGGACCGCCGTCGTACAGCCGCGACAGCGACGTGGGGTCATAGAGGCTATCCCCGTTGAGCACGACGAACGGATCGTTGTCGAGCGAAGGGGTAGCCTGCGCGACCGCATCGGCGGTTCCGCGCTGGGTCGACTGCTCTTCGTACGCGATCGGCACACCGCGGTGACTGTCGCCGAAATGCTTCCGGAGCAGTTCGCCACGATAGCCGACCACGATCACGAGCCTGCTTGCACCCGCCTCGACTGCAGCGTCGACGGTGTGTTCCACGAGCGGCCTGCCGGCGACCGGGAGCATCGGCTTCGGGCGACTCTCGGTCAGCGGACGCATCCGCGTTCCCTTCCCGGCGGCGAGGACGACCGTCTGCATGCACCAACCACGTGGGGCGGGCGCCAAAGTGATTGCGACTCCGGGGAGTCGTTCGACTACCGGACAAAGGCTTTCCACTCCCCGGGCGTAGGCCGGAACATGACCGACGTACCCCCGACGACCGGACTCCACCACGTGACGAACATCTGTACCGACATCGAGGAGACGAAGGCGTTCTACGAGGACGTTCTGGGCTGGCAGACGGTGAAGATGACCGAAAACTACGACGATCCGGGAGTGCCCCACTACTACTTCTCCCCGACCCCGACCGGCGAGCCCGGGACTATCGTCTCCTACTTCGAGTATCCCGACTCCAGGGGCGCACCGGGCCCCGGCGCAGGCCACCACTTCGCGTTCGGCGTCGAGGACGAGAAGACTCTCGAAGAGTGGCGGACCCACCTGAAGGAGCACGGTGTTCGCGTCTCGGAGGTCACGGATCGGACGTACTTCAAGAGTGTCTACTTCAGCGATCCGGACGGGCTCGTCTTCGAACTGGCGACGGCAGGACCGGGATTCACCGTCGACGAGGACCCCCCCGGAACTCGCAGAATCGATCCGTCCGAGGA
Organism: Halalkaliarchaeum desulfuricum; assembly: GCF_002952775.1. NCBI lineage: Archaea > Methanobacteriati > Methanobacteriota > Halobacteria > Halobacteriales > Haloferacaceae > Halalkaliarchaeum > Halalkaliarchaeum desulfuricum. The sequence continues at coordinate 1,949,058 of NZ_CP025066.1, read as the reverse complement.
AGGCCGCCTGCCGTGAATCCGTCGTCTCCCGTCCAAAGAATCAACGGTCAACACGTGACAATCAACAGTCAACAACCTGTATACAGTTTTTATTTTCCGCCGGATAGTCGTGATTTTCAGTTGAGAGGACCCCAAAAAATACGTCGGTTGATTCCGTAGTCCCGACCGCGATGCCGGAATGCAGGAACTGCGGTTCGTTCGTCACGGAGCGATACGTCCGAGTCTTTGCGCCGCCGGGATTCGACGACGTCCGCGTGTGTCCCGAGTGTGAAGACAAGGTACGGGACGGTGCGAGCGTCCGCGAGGCGCGCTCGAAACGCGTGTGAACCACTCCCTGGAGACACAAAACGACCGTATGCTCAAGTCTTTCCGGGCCCTTTCTCGACCGTGAACACGCCGACGCGCGTGGCAGCCGAGAGCGCACACGCCAAGCTTCGGCAGTACACGACAGTCTGGTTCCTGGCGGCGAGCCTCGCGACCGGGGGTGTCGGCACGCTGGGGGCGATCTGGATCGATCCGGGCACCGCCTGGTTCGGCTGGACCGCAATCGCACTTTTCATTCTCGGGATAGAGTACCGGCTCGTCGTCATTCGACTCTCTGCGAACCACAGGCCCGACGCCGAGGGAGTGTACCCGACGCTCGGTGCGGCGAACCTCCTCACGCTCTTTCGGGGCGTCCTGATCGCGTGGACCGGGGGATTTCTCGCGTTCGGAATCGAACCCTCAGCGACCCCGATCGACGGGTATCTCCTCTGGCTGCCGGCCGTGTGTTACGGCGCCGCCGGGTTGCTGGATGCGGGAGACGGAGCAATCGCCCGGCTCCGCGGTCGGATCACCGAACTCGGAACACAGCTCGACACGGAGTACGACGCGCTCGGCATCCTGGTCGCGACCGCCGTCGGCGTGTTCGGGGACGCGATTCCGGCGTGGTATCTCTCGGTCGGCGTTGCGCGATACGCGTTCGTCGGGGGCGTCCACCTGCGCCGGATACGGGGACGGCCAGTGTACGAACTCCCCGAAAGAACGCCTGCGAGACTGCTCGCCGCCGCCCAGATGGCGTTTCTAGTGGTCGCATTGTCGCCGATCCTCGGAACCGACGCTGTCGCCATCGGGAGCGTGATCGTCGGTGTTCCGTTCCTGCTCGGATTCCTGCGGGACTGGCTCCACGTTTCGGGACGATATCCGGGGATCGACTACTCGAAGATGGACCGACAGTGAACACCCTGCCTGCCAAATTTAGCCGTGTTACATGGTCTATAGCACGATTCTGCAGAAGATCCATATACTCCCGGACTCAAGACAGGATATGCTCTCACTCGCAGCCGAACTCGGGGCGGACTTCGTCGTTCGCTACGGGCTGGGAGTGCTATTTATCGTCTTCGCGCTGGAGGGAGCGCTGGTGGGGAAGTTGATCCCGACGCGGGCGATCCTCATCGCGTCCGTGCTCGTGGTCGGCACGAGCCTCTTCGAGCTGTTGCCGGTGGCGACCGCCGCGATACTGGGCGCGACTGCCGGGCAGCTCCTGCTTTTCGGTCTCGTTAGATACGCTGGAATGGCGTACGACTCGCTCGCGACCACGGGGATAAAAGAGCGTCACCTCCGGCGCGCCGAGCGGTGGTTCGACCGATGGGGGCTACCCGCCGTCGCGGTTTCGAACATCCTGCCGGTGGCGCGGGGGTCGATGACGATACCCGCAGCCGCGTCCCGGCAGTCGACTGTGGGGTTTTCGGTCGTCTCACTGGCAGGAACCGCCGTCTACGTGGGTGCGCTGGTGGCGGTTGCCGAAGGGATCGCGATCGCGCTGCCGATCTGACGGAGACAAAAACGGGGCTTTTTCAGTGCGGGCCGCTTCGCTCCGTCCATGCAGGGTAATCTGCCGCCGGAAGCACAAGAGAAACTCGAAGAACTGCAGGACCTTCAAGAGACCGCACAGAAGGTCGCCCAGCAGAAAGGACAGGCCGAGACGGCCCTCAACGACGCACAGACCGCGCTCGACGCCCTCGAGGACGTCGACGAGGACGCCGGAATGTACCGCGAGGTCGGCGAGATCCTGGTCGAAACCGACTACGAGTCCGCCTACGACGATCTCGAGGAGAAGGTCGACAGTCTCGAAGTTCGCGTCGAACAGTTGAGCAAACAGGAAGAGCGCGTCCAGCAGCAGTTCGAAAGCCTCCAGGAGGAGCTCCAGCAGCTCCTGCAGGGCGGCGCGGGCGGCGGTCCGGCCGGCGGAATGGGTGGACCGGGCGGCCCGGGCGCCGGCGGCGCGTAAGCCGATGCCCGAAGACGCGAACGGTTCGGGCGATCCATCCGACGCCGAGGTCGTCGAGACCGCGGCGGAAGCCGCCGAGGGGGTCGTCTTCGCGAACTACCGGCAGTCGGAGGTCGTCGATCTCGACGTGACCGTCACGTTCGAAGAGGGAGTTCTCGAGGTGGATGTCTACCTCAACGCCCCCGACGACGCCGAGCCGGATCCGGAGGAGGTCGTCGACGAGGCGGCCAAAGCGGCCCAGGACGCGGTCGACGAGCTGTTCGCCGACTGAAACGGGCCGATCCGACAGTTCTCTCCGACCGCAGAGTCACCGAGAGACAGGTCATCGAGCGGCGAATCGGCGAACCGACCTGCTGGGTTTTAAGACCTACAGAGACAACTGTGGGCTATGGGAATCCTCTCGCGTATGTCGTACGTGGTCCGGTCGAAGATCAACGCCCTCCTGAATCGGGCCGAGGATCCGACGGAAACTCTCGACTACTCCTACGAGCAGATGCGCGACGAGCTCCAGCAGGTGAAACAGGGGATCGCCGACCTCACAACGCAGAAAAAGCGCCTCGAGATCCAGAAGCGCCGACTCGAGGAGAACGTCGAGAAACACAACGATCAGGCACGGCAGGCCGTCGAGCAGGACAGGGACGACCTCGCCCGCAAGGCCCTCGAGAAGAAGAAATCCAAGATGCAACAGATCGAGGACCTGGAGGGACAGATCGCCGAACTCGAGCAGACACAGGAGAACCTCGTCGAGAAGAAAAACGAGCTGCAAAACCGCATCGAGGAGTTCCGGACGAAAAAGGAGACGATGAAGGCGCGCTACGAGGCCGCCGAAGCCTCCTCGCGGGTCTCCTCGGCGATGAGCGGCGTCGGCGACGAGATGGAGGACGTCGGGCGGGCGATCGAACGCGCCGAGGAGCGAACCGACGAGATGGAGGCCCGGGCGGCGGCGATGGACGAACTCCAGGAAACCGGTGCGTTCGACGACGCGCTGTCGGACAAGGACGCAATCGATCGGGAGCTCGAGTCGCTCTCGACGGACAGCGAGGTCGACGCGGAGCTCGAAACCATCAAAAGCGAGATGGGCAAAGAGACCACACCGGAGCCCGAGGAGCCGTCGGACGTCGACGTCGACGACGAGATCGAGGGGCTCGAAGAGGAACTCGCAGAGAGCGAACTCGAAGCCGAGCTCGACGACTCCGAGGTCGAGTCCGAACTCGCAGACCTGAAAGACGACGAGGAGAACTGAGACGCACCCGCGTCGCCAGAGACCATCCCTGTTCACTTCGATGACTCCCGACGAGTACGCCGCGGCCGTCCACGATTCGCTCGCCCCGGAAACCCGCAGCGCGTTCGCCGAACGCGTCGAAACCCAGGCGGACGCCGTCACCGCCGACCTGATCGACGGCCGGCTCGACAACGCCGACTTCGCGGTCGGGCTCGAGTTGGAGGCGTACGTGACGGCTTCCGACGGGACGCTCGCGAGGGTTCCGACGGAGCTTTTCGGCGCCGACGGCACGAACCCGGAGCTGGGCGTCCACAACCTGGAGCTCAACACCGTCCCGGACGTCCTCGATGGGCCGGGACTGCGACGCCAGGCCCGCCGCCTCCGAGAGCTGGTTTCGAACGCACGGGAGCAGCTTCCTTCCGATCGTCGGCTGGCGCTGGACGCGATGTGGACCGTCCCGCCGACGGAGGGCACCCGACAGTATCTCGCTGCGGGGACTGAACACGACGGTGTCTTCCTCTCGCAGAACATGCACGCCGACGCCCGGTACTACGCACTCGACAACGAGGTCCGGAACCGGGCCGACGGCGAGATCGAACTGTCGGTCCCCGGGGTCGACCTCACCGGTCCGTCGATTCTGATCGAGTCGCTGACCGCGTCGATACAGCCACATCTCCAGGTGCCCGACGCATCGACGTTTCCGCGGTATCACGACCTCGCGATCCGGACGCTCGGACCGGTCCTTTCGCTTGCGTCGAACTCCCCGTTCCTGCCGGCCGACTGCTACCGGCCGATCGAAGCGCCCTCCGAGGTCGAGCGTCTCCTTTCTGCTGCGCCACACGAACACAGGATTCCCGTATTCGAAGACGCGATCAACGCCGGACTCCCCGGCGACAAACAGAAGGTGAGAGTGCCGAACGACCTGGAGAGCCTCGAACAACTCCCCGCCCGGGTGGTCGCCGACGTCACGTACGCCCCACATCTATACGACGACATCCCGGCGGCGAGCGCCGCGACCGACGAGCAGTCGATCCCGTACGCCGACCGGATTCCGGAGTACCGCCACAAGCGCGGCACCTACTGGCGGTGGGTCCGCGGCGTGGTCGGCGGGGACGTCCCGACCGGCGCCGACGGGGTGCCGACAGGTCCCGGAAACGACACCGCCTCGCTCAGGCTCGAGTACCGTCCGCTACCGACGCAACCGACGGTCCGGGACAGCGTCGCATTCCAGGCGCTCGTCGTCGGGCTGTTACGAGGGCTGGTCATCGAGGACCACCCGCTTGGGGAACTCCCGTGGAAGGACGCAAAAGACGCGTTCTACGCCGCCGTTGACGACGGCCCCGAGGCGGCGCTTTCGTGGGTCGCCGCCGACGGAACGTACATCGAAAACCGGGAGCGCATTCGTCAAGAACTGCTCGAATACGCTCGTCGTGGGCTCGCAGCCTCCGGCACCGACGGGACGACCGTCGACTGGCTGCTCGAACCGGTCGAAGCCCGAGTGCGGGCGGGTACAACGCCGAGTTCCTGGCAACGGGACCGGGTGCTGTCCCGGGTTCGCGACGGGGCAACCCTCCCGGCGGCAATCCGGGAGACGAAACGGGCGTATCTCGACTGCGCCGCGTCGACGGAGTCGTTCGCAGACTGGCTGTGATCGGTTGAAAGCGGGTATCGTACCACCCGTCAGTCGAGTCGGCGGGCGCCGGTTCCTGCCCGATCCGTGTCTCCGAGCCGGATCTCTCCCTCCGGAAGGTCGATCCCCGCGTACGGGTCCTCGGCGAGCAGGAGCGATCCGTCCAGGTCGGCGTAATCGAGCAGCGGGGCGAGGTGACAGCCGGCCGCGATCGAGGCGTTCGACTCGACCATGCACCCGAGCATCACCTCGAGCCCGTGGGCCCGCGCCGTCGCGATCATCCGTCTCGCCTCCTCGAGTCCGCCGCATTTCATCAGCTTGAGGTTCGCGATGTCGGCCCTGTCGGCGATTTTCGGGATGTCCGAAAGCGTGACACACGACTCGTCGGCGGCGATCGGCAGCTCCGAGCGCTCGTAGGCGAACCGCAGCCCCTCGGGGTTTTCCGCCGACACGGGCTGTTCGATGAACTCGACGCCGTACTCCGCGAGCCAGCTACTCTTCGCCACCGTCTCTCGAGGGGTCCACGCCTCGTTGGCATCGATTCGGAGCCGGGCGTCCGGGGCAGCCTCGCGCACCGCTTCGACGAGCTCTCGATCTCGATCCGTCCCCAGCTTCAGTTTGAGTACGTCGTAGCCGGTCTCGACAGCCCGTTCGGTCTTTTCACGTACCCGGTCTACCGTGTCGAGTCCGATCGTGTAGGAGCTCGTCGGAGCCGCATCGGGATCGAGCCCCCACAGCCGGTACAGGGGAACGCCGAGCCGCTTTGCCGCCAGATCGTGCAGGGCGATCGATACCGCACACCTGGCTGCGGGGTTGTCGCAAACGACCTCGCGGAGGCGGCGTTCGATTTCGTGGATCCCGTGGGGGTCGTCGATCTCCTCGACGACATCGAGCAGTTCCGGGAGGACGGCCGCGACGGTGTCGGCAGTTTCCCCGTAGTGAGGCGAGGGGGCTGCCCCGCCGACGCCGGTCATCCCCCCCTCGTCCGTGATCCGGACGACGACGTTTTCGGTTTCGGTTGTCGTCCCGCGGGAGATCGTGAACGCGTCGTCGAGTTCGAGGGTAACCCGTTCGAACTCCGTCGAGAGCGTCATCGGTCCACCCCCTCGAGGACCGCATCGAGAGCGCCATCGGCGTCGAACCGCACCGGATCGGTCGCGGGGACGCCGATCGCCTCGGAGTACTCCGCGACCGCCTCGCGGGCGTCGACGTCGCCGTCGATCTCACTGGTGTTGAGCGCACCCGCCACGACCGAGGTCGCGTGGACCGGTTCCGCGAGCGACTCGTAAAGGTCGACGTACTCGGGAAGCGGCGGAAGCGGGAACGATTCGTATCCGTGGACCGCGTCTCGCCCGGAAGCGTGACACAAAACGAGCGCATCGGCCATCGCGCCGTGCAGGATGCTACAGGTGACACCAGAGTAGGCGGGATGGACGATGCTCCCCTGCCCCTCGACGAACAGCAGATCGTGTTCGTCACCGATCTCGAGAATCATCTCCTCGACAGCGCCCGCGGTGAAGTCGCTGATGACGCGGTCGACCGGGTTCCCCCAGCCGGAGATCATGATCCCCGTCTGCCCCGTCGGAACGAAGCCGGCGTCGATCCCGCGTTCGCGGGCCGCCCCGAGTAGCTCCTGCGAGACGGTCATCTTGCCGACCGAACAGTCGGTGCCGACCGTGAGAACCACGTCGGCGCCGACCTCGGCTGCGATCCCCTCACTCACCGTGAGATCGTCGTGAGGCTTGCGGACGTCCCATAGATCGACGCCTGTCTCTTCGGCCAGCACCGAAAACTGCTCGTCCGCCGAGAGGAAGTAGTGAAGCCCGGAGATCACGTCACACCCCGCCTCGATCGCCGCGGTGACGTCCGGTCGCCACGACTCATCGAACCCCCCGCCGATCGGGGCGATACCGATCAACAGGGCGTCGAGATCCGATTCGAGGTCGCGTGCGGCCTCGAACGAGTCGACGATCGGGGCGTCCTCGAGGTCCGGCACGTGATCAGTGACCCGATCCCCGGCGGTGTCGCGGTCGATCACGGCGGCGACGTCGTAGTCGCCGTAGCGCATGACCCCGATCGCCGTCTTCGCCCGTTCGGGAAACTTCTCGTGGGCGAGGATCGCGATCGTCCGGTCCGATATCCGTCGGGTCCCCCGGTCGGAGTCGTCTGTCATACCTGCACCGACGTCGAGGACACTAATAAATCGGCGGCCACCGGCGAAATCCAAACCTCGGAGCCCTACTCCTCGCCCGGACTGCTCACTCGCCGTCGGCGATCCGGTCTGCACACTCGAAACCGGCCACGATCCCGCCGTTGAGCGAGCGTTCTGGGTACTGGGCCCGCGAGGCCATCCCGGCGTAGTAGACCCCGTCGCCGACCGCCTCGTGCAGGTGGTACGGGATCACCGTCTCGAGGTATCCCCGTTCGTAGACCGGTGCTGCTCGGGGATTCCGGGAGATCCGGACCGACGCGACGTGTTCGCGGGAGAACGACGGGAACAGCTCTGCGATCCCGTCGAGCCAGCGCTCTTCGAGCGTCGCATCGTCGGCCTGCCACCGCCAGTCGTCACTCGACTGGACGTAGCTCGCGACGTACAGGAGGTGTTGTCCGCCGTAGCGGTCCGGCGGAACGAAGTTCGTGTGTTCGATGAGCGCGCCGAACGGCGCCTCCTCGGCAATGTTCAGCCAGTAGGTGTCCAGAAGCTGGCGGTCCATCGTCACGACCGCACAGACTGCCCCCTGGAAGTCGATGTCGCATTCGTAGCCGGTGAGCGCTTCGAGCACGTTCGGCATCGCCGCCACGACCACGCCGTCGGTTTCGTGGGTTTCCGTTCCCGACCCGGCTTCGACGGTGACGGTTTCGACGCCTCGATCCGCCGCCGACTCCCCGCCGGCAGTCGAGAAGCCGACGTCGACGACCCGGGCGCCGGTGGTGATGCGATCGCGCCCGACGCCGTCGACTAGCGCGTCGATCAGGACGCCGAAGGAGCCGTCGAAGTAGCCGAGGATCTCCCCCCGCCGGAGGTCGCGTTCGCCGCGGAATCTGATCCGGCCGAGCAGCCAAGCCGCGCTGACGTCCTCCTTCCTGTCGCCGAATTTCGCGTCCAGCAACGGATCGAAGAACCGCTCGTACACGCCGCGGGTGGTGTGCTCTTCGACGAACTCACGGACGGGAACGTCTTCGTACTCGGTTAGGTCGTCGTAGCTGTCGAATCTGGGTCGACCGCCCCGAACGTCGACGCCGAGGGTGAGCATTCCGAGACGGAACTTGTCATAGAGGCTCAGGTGGGGGTAGGCGGCGATCTGTGTTGCGGTGTCGAGCGGGTGGACGACGCCGTCGACGTAGTAGGCGTTCTTGCCGATCGACCACTCCAGCCGGTCGTCGACCCCGAGTTCCTCGGCGAGTTCGACGATCGTTTCCTCCGACTTCGAGAGGTGGTGGTAGTAGCGCTCGATCGGATCCCCGGCGGTGTCGTACAGCGCAGCGAGGCCGCCGACCTCATCCGCGGCTTCGTACACCCTGACGTCGAAGCCGTGCTCCTGGAGCCGGTAGGCAGCCGCGAGTCCGGCGATCCCCCCGCCGACGACGGTGATCATGTCTCCCGATGGGTCCGTCCGGCGTAAGGTGTTTTCCCTTCGATATCCACCTTCGATATCCACCTTCGATATTCACCTTCGAGATCCATCTTCGATATCCCCGGTTCTGCACGACCTATCGGTGTCGGTGCCGATCACTCGTACGGGTATCTGGCGATCTCCCCACAGTCACACTGAATTACCACGTGCCCCGACTGGAGCCGCACCCGTGCGTTGGCGCCCGGACGGAGGTACACGTCACATCGATCGCAGGTGAACCGTTTGAACTCCCGGGGGAGCCCACAGCGGTGTCGCTGGGCGATCCGGCGGGCGAGCCTGACGTACTCCCGGGAGCGGTCGAACTCTCCGTTTTCGGCAGCTTCGCGGGCGAGGGCGTGCAAGCGATCGATCCGCTCCTCGGGGATGCCCATACCGGCAGACCACGGGCTCGACGCAAAGGCGTTGCGAAAGAACCTACAGTTTGTTTTCGGCGTCCTCGGCGAGTTCCTTCATCCGCTTTCCGACCCGCCCGGCAGTGGAGAACTCGTCTTCGGCCATCGCCGACGCGAGGGCGTTTCCGAGCACGAACACCGCGTGTTTGTGTTCGCTCTTCGATTTGTGAACGTGAGAGGGGTCGACGTCGAGTTCCTCGTACGGTTCGAACAGCTCCGGGTCGACGTGCTCCTTTTCGCGGAAGTACTCCATGATAGTGACCATCTGCTCGTGGAGTTCGAGCAATTCGTCTTTGTGCATACCCCTGATACGCGCGTTTCCCGTTTAAATATTGCTCGGGAGCCGGTGCCACACGCTCGAAGGACGAGTACCGCCAGCAGGGACGCGCCGCGGGAAAAACGCGGTGTCGGCTAGAAGACGTACTCGTCCTCGTGACCCATCATACCGTCGTCTTCGAATCCCGGTTCCTCGTCGTCCATCGGGCCGCTCGTTTTGTACGCTTTCATCCCGGTGGACAACAGTTCCTCGATCGCTTCTTCGCGGTTGACGAACTCGCCCTGTTCGACGAGTTGAGCGATCTGCATCTCGAGGTGTTCCGGGATCGTAATTTCGACCTTGGGCATCTGAACAACCGGGGTTTGACGGAGGGTGTATATAAACTTGCTGGCAGCTACGTGACACGCGTTGTCACGAGACTTCCACTCGGGGGAAACTCGGGCTCCGGCACGCGACCCGACATTCATACGTTTCTGGAAATCGTGGTGTGGCCATGGTCGTCGATCAGACGGACCTCTACGAGGAGTTCGGGGACGAACGGCTCCCGCCAGGGCAGCGAAAGACCGAGAAGTTCCCCGTCCTTTCGAAGGGGGAGACGCCCGACTGGAATCCGGCCACCTGGACGTTCGAGGTGTGGGGTGCCGTCGACACCAGACTATCCCTCGATTTCGAGGAATTTCGGTCGCTTCCGGCCGAAACCCAGCGGCAGGACTTTCACTGCGTCACCGGGTGGAGCACGTTCGACCGGGAGTTCACGGGCGTGCCGTTCCCGGAACTCGCCGAGCGTGCCGGCGTCGACGACGACGCGGTGCACGTCATGTTCCACGCGCTGGACGGCTACACAACCGATCTCCCGCTATCGACGTGCATGCGGCCCGAGGTGCTGTTCGCGTACGAGCTCGACGGGGAGGTGCTGTCGGACGACCATGGCGGTCCACTGCGGGTCGTGACGCCCCACAAGTACGCATACAAAGGGGCGAAGTGGGTGACAGGGGTCGAGTTCCTTACCGAACCCGAGCGCGGGTACTGGGAGAAGCGGGGCTACTCCAGGACCGCGGATCCGTGGGCCGAAGAGCGGTACAGTTAGGAGAGAGCCGTCGGTCGATTCTGCGGAATCACCATCCCGGAGTGGAACGCTTAAGTGGCCGGACGTCAGAATTCCATCGAGGGCCGATAGCTCAGCCCGGCAGAGCGTCTGGCTTTTAACCAGACGGTCGGGGGTTCAAATCCCTCTCGGCCCGTGCAACGAACCGCCGAGTGACAGCGAGGCGGTGAGTGAACCGGCAAGAGGGATTTGAATGAGACGGCGGCGAGCAAAGCGAGCCGACGGTGTAGTTCAAATCCCTCTCGGCCCGTTTTTGACGGCCAATACAAGAAGCAAAACAACGTGACAAACCAGTGCCGTGACAGGAACTCGAGCCCGGAAGAGACTACGGAATTGAATGAGGTGTGAACAAACCCATATTATTTTCTTATGATCATGTAGCCCAGATTTTATATCATATATTCTGTATAATGGAAACATTCACTTGAAAGACACGTTTGTTTTTAACTGATTGCAGAAATCACCGTGAGGTAGAGGGACAACTCTTATCGGTTTTTATATCAAGCTCAGATCTTCTTCAACTTTTTTCACTTGAAACCGCCATACGTGAAGCTGTAAAGTTCTGAATGTAATTATTAATATTATATAACTTTTGGCACCGTTGCATAGGAGCAAGAATTGTCATCTCGATTTATTGTTCCGCTCTGTCTATGTACGGCCAGGCTCTCGGAACTCTCGGACCGACCAGTCTCGACAGAGAGTCCACAGAGCACTACCAGGGAGAGAAAACAATGAACGGAATAAACGGAACGGTCGCGATCGTAACCGGTGGTGGATCGGGTATCGGACAGGCCACGGCAAAACGGTTCGCCGAGGAAGGTGCGAGCGTCGTCGTCAACGACATCGACGTAGAGGGTGGCAAAGAAACCGTATCGGCGATCGAAGCCGACGGCGGTGAGGCCGTATTCGTCGAGGGCGACGTGACGGATCCGGAGGATGTCGCCGAAACCGTAGCGACGGCTCTCGACACTTTTGGCGGGCTCGATTTCGCGTTCAACAACGCCGGCATCGAGGGAGCGAGCGAACCTTCGAGCGACCAGCCGCTTTCGAACTGGGAGAAAGTGATCGACATCAATCTGACGGGCGTGTTTCTGGGGCTCCGCGAGCAGATCCCCGCGATGCTTCACGACGGCGGCGGTGCGATCGTCAACACGGCCTCGATCGCCGGATTGCTCGGGTTCCCCAACCTCACCCCCTACGTCGCGAGTAAACACGGCGTCGTCGGACTGACCAAGACCGCGGCACTCGAGTTCAGCGCCGAGGGAGTCAGGGTGAACGCGGTCTGTCCCGGCGTCATCGAGACGCCGATGGTCGAACGGACGCAGGAAGAAGACCCCGAAACGATGGAGCAGACCATCGCCGCGACACCGATCGACCGACTCGGACAGCCCGAGGAAATCGCCTCGGCTGTGGTCTGGCTCTGTTCGGAGGACGCCTCCTTCGTGACCGGCGAGTCGCTGGTCGTCGACGGCGGCTACTCTGTACAGTAGTTACCGGCGGTGCGGGGGTGAAAACGGTGATCTGCTTCATCTCCGCTTAAATAACGTCCCACCGGTTCACTCTCGAGAGAAGAAATTCCCAGACTGTGAGAAACACGTATCCCTTTTATTCGTCGAGATAGCCGATGTGCTAACACGCGGTGTCGGTACGCACTCCGACACGACATGAGGTGTACTAAATGAGTAATGATTGGACAATCGTAGTGGGAGTCAAACAGGTTCCCGACTCCGACGAGGTAACGATCGATCCGGATACGGGTCGGCTCGACAGGGCAAACGCCCCTGCCGTGTTGAACACTCCGGATCGAAACGCGCTCGAGGCGGCGCTTGCGCTCCGCGACGAGGTCGGCGGGGAAGTGATCGCGATTTCGATGGGGCCACCGAACGCCGCGGAGGTGCTCGAGGAATCCGTCGCCATGGGGTGTGACGACGCGGCCCTGATCACCGACCGGGCGTTCGCTGGCAGCGACACCTGGCCGACCAGCTACACGCTGGCGGAGGCGGTCAAGTACTTCGACGCCGACGTGGTCGTCTGCGGCGAAGAGACCACCGACTCCTCGACGGGACAGGTTCCGCCGGGGATCGCCGCCCACAACGGCTGGGCACAGCTCACCTACGTCGAGGAACTGGAGCCCCGGCCCGAGGAGAACCAGTTGATTGCGGTCCGCGACGTCGAGGGGGGCCACGAGCGCGTCGCCGCCGACCTCCCGGTGGTCGTCGCGTTCGCGTTCGGCGAAAACGAACCACGGCCGGCCAGCCTCCATCGGAAGATCTACGCGGAAAACGACTTCGAACCGATGGAGTTGACCGCCGAGGACCTCGGCATCGACGAGGACGACGTGGGGCTCGACGCCTCCCCGACCCAGGTCGGCGGCATGGACACTGTCTCCCCGGTCGATCGGAAAGAACAGATCGTCGAAACGCCCGAAGAGCTCATCGAGGCGCTCGCCGAAACGGAGGTGTTCTCATGAGCGACGAAGCCGAGCAGGAAGTAAGCGAGGACGACGAGGAGATGACCGAGGCGGAACAGCAGGTCGCCGACGCCGAGGACGTGTGGGTGTTCATCGAAGAGCACGCTGGCGAGGTAATGAACGTCTCCTGGGAGCTGCTCGCCGAGGGACGCACACTTGCCGACAAGATCGATGAACAGCTGGTCGCAATAGTGATCGGTGAAGACGTCGACGACGTCGCCGAGGAGGCGATCCAGCGGGGGGCCGACCGGGCGCTCGTTGCGGACGATCCCGTCTTCGAGCCGTACCGGGCGGACCCATACGGCACCCAGTTCCGGCACATGGTCGAGGAGTGGAACCCGTCGATAGTACTGATCGGTGGTACCCACACCGGCCGCGACTTCGCTGGCCGGGTGGCCGTGCCGACCTGGGCCGGCCTCACCGCCGACGTCACCAAACTCGACGTCGATGAGGACGGTCTGCTGCAGGCCAAACGACCCGCATTCGGCGGGAACGTACTCGCGACGATCGTCTGTGAGGATCACCGCCCGCAGATGGCGACGGTCCGTGCGGGCGTGTTCGAGGCGGCCGAACCCGATCCCGACCGCGAAGGCGAGATCGAACACGTCGACGTCGTCGTCAGCGAGGAGGAGACGATCTCCGAGGTGATCGAGCGCGTGATCGGCGACACGGCCGACATCACCGACGCCGACCGCATCGTCGCCGTCGGCGGCGGGGCCGAAGGCGACGTTTCGCCCGCCGTCGAACTCGCGGAAGCGCTGGACGCCGAACTCGCCGCGAGCCGCAAGGCGGTCGACGAGGGCTGGGTTGAGGCCTCCCGCCAGGTCGGACAGACCGGCAAGACGGTCCGGCCGGAGCTGTACGTCGCCCTCGGCATTTCGGGGGCGATCCAGCATCTCGAAGGGATGAAAGACAGCCGCGTCGTGGTCGCGATCAACGACGATCCGAACGCGGCGATCTTCGAGCACGCCGACTACGGCATCGTCGGTGATATCTTCGAGATCGTCCCGCAGCTGGTCGAAGCGATCGAAGCCGGTGCGGAACTCCAGGAGGTGGCACAATGAGCGACAGGACAGAGCCGATCGAGAACCCGAACTACGACGACGCGTTCGACGTTATCGTGGTCGGCGCCGGCCTCGCCGGCTGTGCGGCGGCAACGAAGCTCGCACAGGAGGACCTGGACGTCTTGATGATCGAGCGTGGTCGCTTCCCGGGCGCGAAGAACGTCTTCGGCGGCGTGATGTACACGCCAACCGTCCGCGAGATGGTCGACCTCTCGGATGCGCCCCTGGAGCGGTACGTCGCCGAACGGCGGTTCAGCATGCTCTCCGAGCGCGACGAGACCGCCGTCTCCCTGCGACCGGGACAGTGGCACGAGCCGCCGCACAACGACTCCTACACAGTACTGCGGGGAGAGTTCGACGAGTGGTTCGCCGAGCAGGCCGTCGAGGAGGGGGCGACCCTCATCACCCAGACGACGGTTACTGACCTCATCAAGGAGAACGGCCAGGTCGTCGGCGTCGAGACTGACCGTCCCGACGGACGGATCCGCGCACCGTACGTTGTTCTCGCGGAAGGGGGCAATTCCCTGGTAAGCGAGGCAGGTGATCTCCGGTCGGTCGAGCGCGCGGAGAACATCGCGGTCGGCGTCAAGGAAGTGCTGGAGTTCCCGGAGGGCGAGAACGTCATCGAGGACCGATTCCGGCTGTACGACGACGCCGGCGCCTCCTATCACTACTTCGGCGAGGGCGCCGTCGGCGACGCGTTCGGTGGCGGCTTCATCTACACGAACGACGACACCGTAAGCGTCGGACTGGCCTACCGGCTCTCGGACGCGCGTGGCAGCCAGCCGAAGCCCGAACAGACGCTGAACGCGTTCAAGTCCCACCCGGCGGTCGCGCCGCTGCTGCGGAACGCACGCACCGTCGAGTACACCGCCAAGACGATCCCCGAGGGCGGCCCGGAGGCGGTGCCGGAACTCGTCCACGACGGCGCCGTCCTGGTGGGCGACACTGCGGGGCTCGTGTTGAACAACGGCGTCCACCTCGAGGGCACCAACATGGCCGTCGAAAGCGGCTACCTCGCGGCGAAGGCGATCGCGAGCGCCGCAGACCGCGACCGGACTGACGCAGCCGCGTTGCGGTCGTATCCCGAGGAGCTCGAGGAGTCGTTCGTGATGCAGAACCTCGAGCGGTACGAATGGATGATCGACCGCGTCAAGGAGGACAAGGAGCTGCTGTTCGAGACGCTCCCGCAGGCGGTTGCAGACGCGAGTACCGAGTACTTCCGGATGGACCGCCAGACGAAGGAAAAACACGCAGACGAGGCGAAAGACCGTCTCCTCGAGGCCGTCGGCGGCTGGACGGGGGCGGCGAAGCTGGCATACAGATACAACAAGATGATACGGTGACACAATGAGTGCAAACACAGACACGGCCGACGAGACCGGACCGGACCTCTCTCCGGAGTCGTTCGGAGTAGAGAACGAATCGATGGAAGACAAGCTGTACACCGTCAAGTACGAGGACTCCGGCGAGTCCCACCTCGACGTCAAGGTGCCGGGCATCTGCGAGGAGCGGTGTGTGAACGACGACTGCGTGAACGTCTGTCCGGCCGACGTCTGGCAGCGGGACGACAACGGCGTGCCCCACATCTACTACGAGAACTGCCTGGAGTGTGGCAGCTGTCGGTGGGGCTGTCGCCACGGCAACGTCGTGTGGACCTACCCCGAACGCGGTGCCGGCGTGACCTACAAGAAGGGCTAGCGAAACGGTCGTTCTTCGCCGGGATCGCAACCTACTCGGCCCTCGGCACACGAGGAGTTCCCGAGTGATGAGTGCGTGACGTCGCCGTTCAGGAACGCGATCCTGTTCGTCGTTCTCGCCGCCGTCTGGGGGAGCGCGTTCACCGCGATCAAGGCCGGGCTGGATTTTTTCCCCCCGGTTCTGTTCGCGGCGTTCAGGTACGACCTGGCCGGCCTGTTGATGCTCGGCTATGCGGTGTACGCCACCGACCGGTGGCGCCCCCGGGATCGAGACGAGTGGTTGCTCGTCGGTATCGGCGGGGCGTTCCTGATCGCCGCCTACCACGCGTTTCTCTTCGTCGGACAGCAGGGAACCACGAGCGCAGCCGCGGCAGTGATCGTCAGCCTCTCGCCGATCCTGACGACGGGGTTCGCTCGCGGACTGCTTCCCGACGAACGGCTCGCAGTCCTTGGAATCATCGGCCTCCTGGTCGGGTTCCTGGGCGTGGTTATCTTGAGCAACCCCGATCCGAACAACTTGCTGGACACCCGGACGGTGTCGATGTTCCTGATCTTCCTTGCGGCGGCGTCGTTCGCACTCGGGAGCGTGCTGACCCGGCGGCTCGACACCGGGCTCCCGATCGAGACGATGGAGGCGTGGTCGATGCTGCTCGGGGCGCTCTTGATGCACGGGGTGAGCGTCGCGCTGGCTGAATCCGTGGCAGATGTGGAATGGACGCTGGAGGCGATGGTGGCACTGTTGTATCTCGTGGTCGTCGCCAGCGCCGCCGGCTTCCTGATCTACTTCGATCTCCTCGAGCGGCTCGGCCCGATCGAGATCAACCTCGTCTCCTACGCCGCCCCGGTCGCGGCGGCGGTCACCGGGCTCGTCTTCCTTGGAGAAGTGCCGACGATCCACACCTGGGTCGGCTTCCTGTTCATCCTGACGGGGTTCCTCCTTATAAAACGGAACGCGGTTCGGGCGGAACTCGTCCGGCTGTGATCCGGCATTCGGATGGGGAAAACAGTCTGGAGGGTTGTGTCAAGGATTGCTACAACAGGACGATAGCGGCAGCCTGTGCGGCCTCGTACTCGGAGCCGTACACGTGGTTCAACAGGAGATACGCAACGACACCGAGGATCAACGACAGCAGCCACGAGGCGGCCGCGATGCGTCCGATCCGGCGGTGTGGCGTCTCCGTCCGGAGTTCCCGTTCGGTGTGAGTGAGCCCCAGCACGATCGCATACAGCACCACAGGAACCGCGAGGATAGACAGCGCGATGTGGATCCCGAGCATCGCCAGATACGCATAGAAGGCGGGATCGGGACCGACGAAGTACTTCGTCCCGCCGCCGGCGACCCGTGGGAGATACATTCCGAGGAAGATCAGGATCAACACGAACGAGGTCGTCATCGCCGCGGCGTGTTTCCTCACCTCGCCGGCCCGGATCCAGTACCAGCCCAGCGAGAGCGTGACGATCGTAAGGGAGTTCACGGCGGCGATCGCGTGGGTGAGAAACTCGACCTGGGGTTGTGACAACCGGGGGAAAAGCGCCGCGAACGACGGCGAGAGGAACACACCGAGCACGGCGACGTAACCGACGAGCGAGAGGGCGATCGTGACTGCGAGTGGACGGTCCCGAACCGGGCCGCGAACGACTGGCGTCTCCATGGTCGCCGTTGGGGAGGAACCGGTATTCCTTTTCGGGTTCCGGATTCGATCCGTGTTCCGCTTCCAGTTCCGGTTCAGGTACCGATTCCGACGGCCGGCCGGAAAAGACACTTGTCGGCTGCCCCCTACCTTCCCGCGTGAACTGGGAGGGAGGCCCCAGACGACGGCTCACAGTTCGGATCCTGCAAGCGACTGCTGCGGGCGTTCGTCGGCGGTCCCGATGGGAGCTGTTCGCGGTGTATTTCGCGGTTCCGGCGGTGCTCGTCTTCATCCACCTCGTACCGGGCACCCGGAGCTGGAGCCTCTCGCTCGCGGCAGAGTCGCCGTTTGCCGACGTGACGACACTGTGGACGGCGTTCGCATCGAGCTACGTCCACGTCGATTCGGCCCACCTCCTCAACAACGTCGGTGTCTACTGGCTCACGATGGCGGCGATCCACCCGCTGGCGGTCGCGGCCGACTGGCGCCGCGAACTCGCCGGCGCCGCCGCGGGCTATCTCCTCGTCGTCCCCATCCTCGTTTCGTGGGTGTCGATCAACACGCTCGGGGAGTTCTCCAACTACCCGTCGGCCGGGTTTTCGGGACTCAACTCCGCGTTTCTGGGCTTTCTCGTGGTCGTCTGGTTCGTCGCCCTCGCGTCGGAGACGGACGCCGAGCGACGGATCGATCCGACGTGGGCAGTCGTCCCGTTTTCACTCGCATTGGGGTTCGCGTTCGTCGTTCCGCGGAACGCCGGGTTCCTGCCGCCCGATCCCTCGGTCGCGGCGCTTTTCTTCCTCGTCGCTGCGGGGGGTGCGGCCGGATTGCTTCGTCTGGACGGCGACCCTCGCGGCATTGCTCTTTCGGCGGAACGGGAGTTCATGTTCGTGTTCGGAATGTCCGTGACGACCGCGGGTGTGCTCGGATCGCTCGTCATCGTCGCCCCCGGAACCAACGTGTACGCTCACTTGACGGGGTTCGTCGTGGGCTTTGGCGTCCCGTTTCTCGGGTTCGTGCTTCCCCGACTCGCAGGACGATGAACCGTCAGAGCCCGGTCAGTGACAGCGCCAGGAATCCTGGCCTTACAACCGCAATGATCGACCTGCTGGTCGGAGACATCTTTTCAAAAACTGGGACTGCACGACCGTATTTAATGTCTGTCCAAGTGTACTTTCACCCGGGTTACGAGAAACCCCCAACGGGTCGCATGCGAACCGAACAGGTCGGACATTCACCGAATCGAGGCTGCGTATCTGTCCGTCACGCCGGAACGGCTGTCCACGTTCACCGCCAAAATCGGTGACAGTCCCGATCACGCTCGCTCAGCATCATCCTATCTCGTCTCACTCCGCCCCGCGACGACGACTACCCACCCAACGCACCATGCCAATCAAGACACCAACCGTCACGTTCTTTCACCCACCTGCAGTGTATGACTTCCGCGAGCGTCCCGGTTTTTTCGGACCGATAAGTGACGTCGTTCCGTCTTCGCCGATCTTCGAGATGTATCCAGTTGGTCTGACCAGCCTCGCGGACTACCTCGAACGGCACGGCTACGGCACACAGATCGTCAATCTGGCACACAAGATGTTGCGTGACGAGGACTACAGCGTCGAAAGCGAGATCCGACGTTGCCGGTCGTCTTACGTCGGGATCGACCTGCACTGGCTCCCGCACGCTCACGGAGCAATCGAGATCGCGAAACTCGTGAAAGAGTTCCACCCGGACGTGCCGGTGATCCTCGGCGGGATGAGCGCGACGTACTACCACGACGAGCTGATCGAATACCCGGCCGTCGACTACGTAATCAGGGGCGATTCAGCCGAACAGCCGCTAGTGGAGTTGGTGCAGGCCCTCGACGGCAACGGCGATCTCTCGTCGGTTCCGAACCTGACGTACATCGACGACGACGGCGCGGTCGTCGTCAATCCGCTGTCCTGGGTGCCCGACAGCCTCGATTACACTGCCCTACCTTCGTATACGTACGTGATCCGGTCGGTGATGAAGTACGGCGGACTCCAGAAGGTACTGCCGTATCAGGGGTGGCTCGAATCGCCGGTGACGATGCTTTTGACCTCGCGGGGATGTTCGCTCAACTGCGTCCACTGTGGCGGATCGAACACCTGTTATCGCGAGACGTTCGGCCGCGATCGGCCAGCGATCCGGTCGGCCGAGAAGCTGGCAGACGACGTGCGTTCGATCACCTCGTTTTCGAACGGACCGATAATGGTCGTCAACGACATCCGGATCGGCGGCCGGGAGACGGCACTGACGTTTCTGGAGTACGTCGAAGACATCGAGACATCCAACGAGTTCGTCTTCGAACTGTTCTGGCCGGGCGACAGGGAGTTTTACGAGGCGATCGACGACGCGGTCTCGAGCTGGCGACTCGAGTTCAGCCCTGAAGGGTACTCCCCGACGGTCAGACAGCATCTCGGGAAGTTCAACGGCTCACTCGAGGAGATGGAGACGTCGATGGCTGAAGCGTACGAAAGTGGCTGTGAGAGCATCGACCTGTTTTTCCTGATCGGGCTGCCAGAGCAGACGCCGGAGGAAGTCCTCGAAACGGTCGAATACTGCGATCACCTCCTCGACCGGTTCGCCGGTCGGACGCTCAAGCCGTTCATTGCGCCGCTTGCGCCGTTTCTCGACCCGGGATCGCCCGGGTTCGAAAACCCCGAAGAGTACGGCTACAAAACGTTCTGCGAGACGTTCGAAGACCACAGACAGCAGCTGCTGGAACCGAGCTGGGCCAGGATACTGAGCTACGAGACCGAATGGATGTCGAGAGAGGAGATCGTGGCGGTCACTTACGAGGCGTCCCGGCGGCTCAACGAAGTGAAGTACAAACATGGCCTGATAGACGAGGAAACGTTCGATTCGGTCAACGACCGGATCGAAGCCTCCGAAACGATCGTCGAGGAGATTGAACGGATCGCCGAAAAGCCACCCGACCAACGGGAACTCCAACTGGAAAACCTCCAGGAGGAACTGGTGACGGATGGATCATTCAGCATCTGTGGCGACAACGAACTCGAGACATCCTGGCAGAACACCGGGCTGAAGGACGCGAAAACCCTCGCGAAACTCGCGGTGAAGATCGCCGCGACCGATCTACGGCAGCGGATGTTCGGATAGTAGCATAACCAGACGACAGCAGCACACCGGCGCGATCGTACTCGAATCCAGAACCCAGATCGAACCCAAATCGAACCCAGATCGAACCCAAATCGAACCCAGATCGAACCCAAATCCAGAACCCATGACTACACCACGATGGCCCGACCCGTCCCTGCGACTCGTTGCCTTCACCGGCAAGGGCGGGGTCGGGAAAACCACCTGTTCGGCTGCCGCAGCCGTAGCGTACGCCACGAAAGGCGAGCGGACACTGCTTTTGACGACCGACCGGTCGCCGTCACTGTCGGACATTTTCGAACTGAATGTCTCCGGCGAGCCGACACCTCACCCCGAGGTCGACGGCCTGGATATCCTCGAGATGGACTACGAGATGGTCGTCGATCGCTGGAAGGACGCGTATGGAGAGGAGGTGTACCACCTCTTTTCCTCCTTCCTGGACGTCGATCGGGAGGTGATCGACTACGTGGCGGAAGCGCCGGGGATCCCCGAAGAGTACGTCATGGGTATCCTGCTGGACTTCTACGAGGACGATCAGTACGACCGTATCGTCTGGGACACCGCACCCGCCGGCAGCACGCTGTCGTTGCTCGAACTCCAGAAACGGTTTTACAGCCACCTCGGACAGGCCCCCTCGATCTACGCGGACGTCCGTTCGGCGATGAAACGCGAAGCGGGAGAACGGCCATCGAAGCTCCTCGAACAGTGGCGACAACTTGCCAAGGACACGCTCGATATGGTTCAGGCACCGGATGCGACGTTCGTCGTCGTGACGATTCCCGAGGGATTGGCGGTCGAGGAAACCCATCGGATCATCGACGAACTGTCCAAACACGACGTCGACATCGGGGCGATCGTCGTGAACAACGTTCTCCAGGAGGAGGCGACCGCCGGCTCGTCGTTTCACGAGGATCGCTCGGCGATGCAGCAAACCTACCTCGAAGAAATCGACGAACGCTGGGGAGACGACCCCGGCGTCATCCTGGTTCCACAGTTGCCCTCGGAGGTCAAGGGCCTGGAGGCGATCCGGCAGATCACCCACGAACTTATGGATCTCGACGAGCACGACGTACCGGAGCTGAATTCGGAAAACTGAGCCTGTCTCTTTTCGGGTGCAGTCGGCGATCGCGATCGAGATTCCCTATAACTGAATCGAGACACCAGTATCTCATATAGACCGGGGTGGATTCCCGAGATATGATAACATTCTAAGATGTATATAAACTTCAAAATTAATCATTATATATGAATAAGAAAAATTGCCTCGACAGTCGAAGGCACCCACTGAAAGCAGACCGGTGTAACGGACGAAAAGAGAGATCAGCCGGAGAACGCGTCCGATTTGGATCGTCACTCGCGGGGGTTACAGCGACCCCGAACCCGGTGCCGACGCGGCGTGACACCGGGGTGATCGTGGAGGGCGTAGAATACGAACGGAGAATACACTAATGACTGGACGTACAGAGCCGTCCACAAGCGAGGGCTCGGCACCGACCGGCGGCGGGCGCGTCAGTCGCCGAAACTTCCTGAAGACCAGCGCGGCAGCCGGGGCCGCCGCCGCCGTCGGCGGTAGTGCGATCTCGACGAATCCCGACATCGTCGCCGCCCAAGAGCAGACAGACCGCGAGATCGTCCACGGAAACTGCTGGATCTCTCGGGCTTCTTGCGGTCAAGCGATCACCGTCGAGGACGGCAGAGCCATCGACCTCACTGGCGTCGACGGTCACCCGAAGGCCAGCGGCGGCCAAGGTCGCGAGGGGACACTCTGCTCGAAGGGCGTCGCCCAACTGGACAAGACCTACAATCCCAACCGGATCCGGCAGCCGTACATCCGGAAAGACGGCGAACTCCAGTCGGCCTCCTGGGAGGAGGCCATCGAATTCGCCGCCGAGCGGCTCGAACAGTTCCGCGAGGAACACGGCGCCGAGAAGATGCTCCGCTACCAGGGCTACCCGCTTACCGACACACACGACAAGCTCTTTCAGCGGATCTACGGCGCCGCGATCCAGGTCGGCCGGAAGACGACGTGTCACGGACCCTTCTCGGATAGCTGGGGCTGGATGGGCGGCTACGGTCGCGAGTGGCCCGACTGGCAAAACTCCGAGTACATCATCGCCTGGGGTCGCAACCCCATGGAGTGTTTCCGCGGGCAGTGGGAGCCGAACGGCATCCTCGATGCCAGGAAGAACAACGACGCGACCCTGGTGACGATCGACCCCCGATACACCAAGACCGCCCAGAAATCCGACAGGTGGCTTCCGATCGAACCCCGGACCGACGGCGCGCTCGCGCTCGCGATGGGCCACGTCATCATCGAGGAAGGGCTCTACGACGAGGAGTTCGTCGAGAACTGGACGTATGGGTTCGAGGCGTACCGCGAGAACGTCGAAGACAAGACACCCGAATGGGCCGAGGAGATCACCGACATCGACGCAGAGGAGATCCGCGAGGTCGCGATCGGATTCGCGAGAGCTGCGCCCCGAGCGATAGCGTTCCCGTGGACGGGAATCGCCTACCAGGGTAACGGCTTCAAGAACGCGCAGGCGATCCACGCGCTCAACGGGCTGGTAGGGTGCATCGACCACGAGGGTGGTACCCGCCACTACAGAGGACCGAGTCTGAGTGATCCTCACGCCGAGCGCGGGATCGAGCTTCCGGACGCTCACGAGGACGCCGACCTGCCGGACTACGACGATTATCCATACCAGCGACACATCAGGAACTACAGTCACAACTACGTGCCGACGATGGTCGAGAAGGGCGACATCAAGGGGTACGTCTCCAACTGGTCGCTACCGCCGAAGAGCGGCAACACCCAAGAGTGGCTCCGGGCCCTCGATGAGATGGAACTGGTAATCGTCGTCGACGCGTTCTGGAACGCCGTCAGTAAACGGGCTGACGTCGTCTTCCCGGATTCCTCGCAGATCGAACAACCGTTCCTCGGCAGCGGCGGCGACAGTTGTTATCCCACCCGAACCTGGGTCACCGCATCGAATGCGGCGATCGACCCGCTGTGGGACACCAAGCCGGCGTTCGACATCTACAAAGAACTCGCCGAGGAGATGGGCTACGGCGAGTACTTCCCGTGGGACTCCGAGGAGGAATACCTCGATGAAAAGCTCGACGCGGTCGACATGAGCTTCGACGAGCTCGCCGAACAGAGCTACGCGCTCGTCGACGAGTACGGCTACCAGCAGTACCGCGAAGACGGGTTCAACACCGAAACGGGGCTGTTCCAGTTCGACCTGGCGCCGAACGAGAGCTACGCAGCCCTGGCCGACGAACTCGGCGTCAGCACGGCCCCCGAGTGGCAGCCGGTCGACGACGACATCTACGGCGAAACAACCGACGACGAGTACCCGCTGTTGTTCACCGACGTGTTCGTCGAGCAGATATCGCGCGGACACTGCCAGGCGTTGCCCGAGTCAGTCGAGGAGTATCTCGACCGTTACGGACGGGCGTACGACGATTACGAAGGTAACTACCTCCACATCAACCCTCGGGACGCGCGTCCGCGGAACATCCAGACGGGCGATATGGTCCGTGTGGAGTCCCGAGACGACGCCATCGAACTTCCGGCACACGTCTACGAGGGCGTCCGCCCCGGCTGGATCGCCACCGTGAACGGATTCGGTGAAGGATCTGTCCATCCCGAGGAGGCAGGAGCAAACACCATGACACTGAACAGGGAACATCACGTCGAACCGGTGTCGGGCCAGGTCGACAGGAACCATCCTGTCGAAGTAACGAAAGCCGGAGGTGATGGCGCATGAGCCGCCAGTGGGCCTTCTACTTCGACACCCAGAAGTGTATCGGCTGTCACGCGTGTGTGGTCTCGTGTCGGGTGCGCAACGACGTCGGCACGAAGGAAGCCAAGTGGCGCCGAATGGAACACGTCGGCGAGGGATCGTTCCCGGACTACAAGGAGACGTCAGTGTCGATGTCCTGTTTCCACTGTGCGACGGCACCATGTCGGCAGGTCTGTCCCACCCACGCGATCGAAAAACGCGAGAGGGACGGGATCGTCACTGTGGATCAGGACAAGTGCATCGGCTGTCACTACTGTGCGTACGCGTGTCCGTTCGGCGCCTGTCAGTACGGCGACGATGGACTGTTGCAAAAGTGTCACCTCTGTCTGGGCGAGGGCGCCGGCGACGGACACGGCAAGCCTGCGCGGCAAAAGCCCGAGGACGGCGGAGCCACGGCCGCCTGCGTGGACAATTGCGTCACGGAGGCGCTGAAGGCCGGCCCGATCAACGAGATCCTCCGGGAAGCCTCCGAAGAGGCGGCCAACCGCTACAGCGAAAGCGATGTCGGGCCGGCGCTGGTCGTCGAACCAGTGACCCAGGAATCGCACGACTCGATCGAAACCACCGACCCGACCGGGTGACACCACATGCCCTACCACCCTGACGGGTTGATCTGGATACTCGAGCACCACTGGGACCTGAAGATCGCGATCTACCTCTTCTTCGGGGGCCTGGCCGGTGGTGCCTACCTCACCGGCTTTGCCGCAGACGTGTTGAGCCGGCGGGAAGACGGGACAAAATCCGAAGCACTGCGGGCCACGAGCCGGTGGGGGATGATCGCCGCAGTCGTCGGTATCGCCGTCGGCGGGGTCATCCTGTTTACCCACCTGGGTGCGCCCCTGCGCGCGCTGCTGTTCCCGATCCTGTTTGTCAACTTCGAGTCCTGGCTGGTGATCGGCACCTGGACGATCGTGCTGTTCACCCTGGTGGCAATGATACAGGCGTTCTGGCAGATCTGGGGCCAGGAGACCGACGACGATCCCAGCACCTTCGCCCGGTGGATCACCCGCTGGATCGAAGCGAAAAGTGATCTCCCCCTCGAACAGTGGCTCACCAGGCTGGGCCGGCTCACCCGTCCCGGAGAGCGTCTCCGGCTGGCGGTCCACGCCGGAGGCGCGTTTCTGGCGGTGTTGCTCGTGGTGTACACGGCGCTGTTGTTGAGCGAGGTAGCGTGGCTCTACCCCGCCTGGGACGGCACCCTTCTGCCGTTCCTGTTTCTCGCCAGCGGCCTCTCGATGGGCCTTGCCGCCACCGCCGGCCTCACGGGCATCTTCGAGGGCGTCTTCGGCACCGGCGTCCACGAGTTCAGCCTCGTCGACGACCTCGTGATCCTCGCGGAGATTGTCATCCTCGGATCGCTCGTGTGGACCCTCTCGCAGGGCGGCCCCGCAGCCCAGGCCACCTTCGAACTGCTGAGGACCGACATGGCACTGCTGTTCTGGGGCGGCGTCGTCGCCCTGGGACTCCTCGCGCCGCTGGTCCTCTCGGCGGCGCTCCTCGTCGCCGAGTGGCGCATCGACCTCCAGGCGACCCCGAAACTCCAGCGACTCGCACAGGCGACGTATACGGCCAAGTTCGGCCTGGTCGTACTGGGTGGGCTCCTCCTGCGATACGTGGCGCTTTTCATGGCCGTGAAAGCGCCACTCGTGGTCGCCTGAGAGGCAATCCCTCTCCCGCTGCGCTGTCCCGCTGACTCCTCTCGTCTCTCCCTCGCACCGTCGCAGAAACACCGACGCGAAATCCGAACCGATAACCCATGACGAATCCCGACGCGACCACCGAACCCGTTCCGGAACTGGCGAACAGCGACGACTGGGCGCAGCTGTGCAGCCTGCTCGCCGAGTGTCTGAAACACCCCGACGAGCGGTTCTTCACCGACGTCGAGGCGGGACTGCTCGACACGGAGATCGACATGCTTGTCGATCGCCTGGACCTCCCCGAACCGGAGGGCGGCCCCGCGACCGAACTGCTGCCGGAGACGGTCGGCTCCCTCGACAACGAGTACATCCGGCTGTTCGAAGGGCTCGAATCCCCGTACGCGATCCCGGTGGAATCCCCCTACCGGGAGTGGCACGCCGGCACCGGACGCGAAGGCCTCCTCGAGGGACCGCCCGCCGACGAGATGCGCCGACGCTACGACGCGCTCGAAGCCGAGATTCCCGCCGCGTATCCCCCCGACCACCTCGCGCTTTTGCTCGATTACGCCTCCGTGCTCCTGGAGTCGGGCGGCCCCGACGAGTACCGTCCGTTCTTCCGGGACCACTTCGACTGGCTCCCGGCGTTCCAGCGGCTGCTCGAAACCGCCGAAGCCGACGCACCCTTCCACCGGTGGTGTGCGAGGCTCGCCTGCGAGTGGATCCCGATCGCTCGAAACCGACTCGACCTCCCCGAACCCACGGCCGGGGAACTCGACGAAATGGTCGAACGCGTCGACGCCACCGCCTCCAGCACCGGCGTCCCCGACGAAAAACAGTTCCGAGAGTAGCCCCGGCTGCGGTCGTTTCGGCGACGGGGTTCGGTCACCGCTCGGGCTTTCTGCCCCGGATCGACGCCGACACCACGTAGTCACCCAGGTCCCGTTCGGGATCCCACTCGTCGATGAACTCCCGGCTGCCCTCTTTTGGCTCGACGGCGACATCGACGAATCCTGCCTCGCGGAGGGCAGCCTCGATCTCGTCGACCGGCGCCGCGTCGCCGATGCACGACGCCACTGACGCCGGATCCGCAGCCAGATCGTCGGGCAACTCTCCCGATCGAACCACGTCCGATACCGCGAGTCGACCGCCCGGATTCAGGACCCGATACGCCTCCTCGAAGACGCGAGGTTTGTCCGGTGAGAGGTTGATCACGCAGTTCGAGAGGATCACGTCGACGGTTTCGTCGGCGACGGGCAGATGTTCGATCTCTCCGAGCCGGAACTCCACGTTCTCCGCGTCGTTTTTTCGTGCGTTCTCTCGGGCTTTCTCCACCATCTCCGGCGTCATGTCGACGCCGATCACCCGACCCGAGTCGCCGACCTCCCGGGCCGCCAAAAAGCAGTCGAACCCGCCACCGGCGCCGAGGTCGAGGACCGTCTCGCCCGCCTCGAGATCCGCGATCGCTGTCGGGTTCCCACAGCCAAGGCCCAGGTCGGCGCCTGATTCGACCGCTTCCAGTTGCGACTGGGTGTAGCCCAGCCGTTCCGAATCGATCGATGAAGTGCTCTCATCGGACCCGCCACTTTCACAGCAGGCCGTTTCCTCGTCGACAGTGGATCCGCTATCGTCTCCGTCGCCACAACAGGAGCCACCTTCGGTGGCCACGTCGGCGTACCGCTGTCTGACGGCGGTTCGTTGCTCTGCTGGATCTAGGCCGGTCCGGTCGGCAGGGTCGGTATGATCTATCCCGTCGTTCGATTCATCCTGGTCGTCGGTCGATTGGGGTGTCTCACTCATTGTTTTGGGTTCGAATGTCATCGAGCAGTTCGAGTAGTCGCTGGGCCCTCGGCGTCGCCGTGTAGTACCGCCACCGCCCTTCCTTGCGTCGACTCACCAGTCCGGCGGTGTAGAGCCGCGAGAGCGCCTGGCTGATTGCTCCCTGGCTCACCCCGAGCGACGGCTCGAGTTCGCAGACGCAGACTCCGCCATCGGCGGCAGCCACGAGCCTGAGCACCTCGTACCGGGTTTCGCTTCCAGCCGCGGTGAGGATTCGGAGGTCCGCGGCCAGTTCCGTCTCCGTGAGGGAGTGGGCGACGGCCTCACAGCAACGCGACTGTTCCACGCCGGGATCGGTCGGGTCCGTTGCGGCTCCCGTCTCGTTCATTTTAGCTATAGCTAATATTAGGATGTTCTAATATAAGGGTTGGGAAGGTGTCGCCTCGACAGAGCAGTATTCCGGTCGAATCACTCGCGCCGTTGCGCCGGTCTCATAGGAGTTCCCAAAGGAAGCCACACAGCCGGCTGGCTACGATACGTTGACTTCGACCGAATTCTGCCGAACACTCCTTGAAGGCGAGTGGTCGATAATCTATTCGAGTGCCGCTTCCGCTTTCTCCATATGCTCTTCGAACGCGTCCCAATCGCCACGTTGGGCTGCCCGAATCCCGTCCGCGTAATGACCGGTGGCGTCCCGTAAGTCATTGGCATCTGCGCTTATCTCGATAACATCGGCTTCCATATGAGCCGGGAGGTCAGGGTCGTCCTCGATCTCCTCGAATCGGGATGCAGCTGATTCGAACTCGAATTCAGCGATTTCTGCCTTGTCAAGTGCGTCATCGAGGTTTTCATCCTCGAGTGCGTCGATCATCGCCTCCAGGGCCTGTAGACCCTGTATCATTTCTACGAATCCATGGATCATTTCCTCAAATACATCGAATTCGTTATCGACACGCTCTAACTTCGCTTTATCAACACCCAGTTCGATCCGCTCTTGAGTATCGAGGCGATCGTCATCGATCTCGTCCAGTGCATCGATGGACTCGGATATCTTCTCGTTTGCCTCGGAAGCGTCATCCAGAAGCTCCTCGCTCGTTTCGAGCGCATCGTCGACCCGATCGGCATCGATCTGGGCTACTATCGTGTCTAACCCATGGATCACGCTGTTGATCGCTTCTAGAGCCTGCACTAATGAGAGTTGAAACTCCGCAATTGAATAGCCAAGCTGTACCGCCTCCTGAATTTCTTCGTCTTCCGCAACCGCATCGGCTGCATCAAGGTGGTCCTCTGCCTCATCGATCCGTTGTTTGATTCCGTCGATTTCCGCCTGATCCGGAAGCTCGTCGTCCTCAAGCTCCTCGAACTCGTCGAGTACCTCCTGGTTTTCTTCGAGCAAATCGAACGCCGCCTCGACGTCCTCGCTTCCCTCCTGTCCGAGGCACCCGGAAAGGCCCACGGCGGCAGCAACCGCCGTCACTGAAACTCCCTTTCGAAGGAACTCCCGTCGTTGAACCATATGTAAACTTATTTTTAGAAACGTATGTATCTTGTGACAACAGCAGAGTTCAGTATCGCCGGTAACCGTCGGTGTCGAGATAGTTGTGCGCAATGGTGATCGCGTGGTCGGCGTGGATGCGCTCGGGGCCGACCCGGACGTGTTCGTCGGCGATCTCGGAAAGCAGCGCCGACTCCTCGTCACTGAAGTCGTGGTGATCCGAGAGCACGAACACGGGATCGTCGGGCACGTCCAGTTCCGGCAGCGGTGTGCCGTCCTCGTGGAGCTGGACGGCGGTCGGATCGGGCGGCCCGCCCTCGCCCGGTCCCGACACGCGTCGTCCCCCGCCGGCGACCGACTCGAGCGTCTCCTCGAACCCCATTCTGTACAGTCGGACGCCAGGGGACGGCTCGGCCGGCTGGTGGCCGATGGCGCCGTCCGACGCCTCCAGGGCCCCCCGAACCCGCGCGGCGACGTTGCGCTCATCAGGTGAGAGGTTCCGAACGGAAGCGCCGTCGAAGCTGACGGTGTAGGTGTCGTCCAAAACGAGGTGGACGCGGACGTTCTCGCGGATCCCGTGCGAGAGGAACAGTCCGGCGTTGACACACCGCGCGAGCAGGTCGAGCCGACCGGCGCCGCCCGGGAGATCCGACAGCGAAAATTCGGGCGTTGTGGGTGCGTCGTGGCCCACGATCACGAATGCGACACTCCCACCTTTTTTTACGTCACTCCCAGCTTTTTCTGCGTCGGGTGCTTCGCTCACTTCGTTCGCTCAGCACCGCTCCTTGAAAAAGCTGGACCAAAAAACGCTGGCTCGTCCCTTCGGTCCTCGCCAGCGGTCAATAGCTTTCTTCTTACCTTTTCTGCGACGGTTTCTCCACTCTCGCCGTTTTCTGCGTCGGGTGCGTCACTCCCACCTTTTTAAGGAGCGGTGCTTCGCTCACTCCGTTCGCCGCCGGTAGTGTATTTTGTACTCGCTACGCACTTCATTCGCCAAAGGGACAATACCATGGGCTCTTACCGAACACACTGAAACAGCAGTATCTATCCGGGAGTTGGTAGGTAGGGTAGTGCAAAATACACGCGTAATTCTTCATGGAGTGAACGAAAACAACTCACGGAGAATCGAGGAGAAAGCCCCGTGTTTCAGCGCGGGGATGAATCCGACAACTGGGAATCAACCACCGGAAGTCGGATACCCGGAGTTTAATAATCGCGTGAAACCTAGGCATGAATACACCGAGGCGGTTCAGCCGCCCGAGTAAACGGATAATATCGGGATTCGGGAGTCTACGTCCGAAAGAATCCCTTTCGTGACCGCTGGATTCTCTGAACAGGTAACTCTGAATCCCATACCGGGGATAGGAGTAACGGCGGCTTGGCCCCGCCAGCAGTCCCGTCATGCCGACCGGACTGCAAACCTGAAAACTCCCAACTCAGCGGCGCAGTGCCGTGGGAATCTTCGCCCTTTAGGGCGGAGAGGAGGTCAACAGGTCATGTGTCCCTAAAAACGACCAACGATCAGTGTTCCTCTAAGGCTGCACGAGTTTGGTCGTTGAACGTTTCCAGTTCGTGTCGTGCTCCATCGGGAAGTTCACGGGACGGTCGCCGCATCGCCGGTTGCACATCCGCATCCAATGGGGGATCACCCACGATAACTCGACCGACCATACCCGTCGATTCGTGGGTCTGATGCCCGCCGTGGTGATCATCTCCTCGATGGCCGTGTCCGCTGATCGTACAGGCGTAGTCGTAGATGCCCTCCTCTTCGAAGGTCAGCTCGAACGTTTCACCCGTCCTATCGTACACGTCGCTCGCCCACGGATCGACGCCGTCTGGCATTCGTTGCTCAGACGCTGACGGAAGGATGGCGGCGTTCATCGGATGATAGGCGACCGTGTCGTGGACCCCGCTGTCGAGCACCCACGTCACCGTTCCACCCGGTTCGATGTGAACGGCGTGGGGGACGAAATGGTTACCATACTCGTCGGACTCCATTGTCACTTCGACGTGGTCCTCTGGATGACCGAGCGTATGATCGGTGTCGTGATCGTGGTCATCGGAATCCGATTCTTCGTAGCTCGTATCCTCATCTTCTAAAGCTGCACGAGTTTGATCGTTGAACTGTTCCAGTTCGTGTCGTGCCCCATCGGGAAGTTTGCGGGATGGTGGCCGCATCGCCGGTTGCACATCCGCATCCAATGGGGGATCACCCACGATAACTCGACCGACCATCCCGGTCGATTCGTGGGTCTGATGCCCGCCGTGGTGGCCACCGTGGTGATCATCTCCTCGGTGGCCGTGTCCGCTAATCGTACAGGTGTAGTCGTAGATGCCCTCTTCTTCGAAGGTTAGCTCAAACGTTTCACCCGTCCTATCGTACACGTCACTCGCCCACGGATCGACGCCGTCGGGCATTCGTTGTTCAGTGGCAGAGGGGAGTATGGAGGCGTTCATCGGATGATAGGCGACCGTGTCGTGGACCCCGCTATCGAGTACCCACGTCACCGTTCCCCCCGGTTCGATGTGAACGACGTGAGGAACGAAATGGTGTCCATACTCGTCGGACTCCATTGTCACTTCCACGTGGTCATCTGGATGACCGAGCGTCTGATCGGTGTCGTGATCGTGGCCATCGGAACTCGATTCCTCGTAGCTCGTAGCCTCTTGGCTCGAATCCTCCTGGACTCTGTCATCATCTTCAGTATTTGTGGACGGAACTGTACTATCACTCAAACATCCGGCAAGTCCAGCCGCAATTGTACTTCCCGTGAGTGCGAGCGTTCGTCGTCGCGTAATTGGGTTATTGGTCATTGGAAATCACCGCGTATCGCGCAGCGTCTGCAGTCGGTCTTCGAACTCTTCGTCGTTGATCTCGCCACGCGCGTACCGTTCCCGAAGTTCTGCACGGGCAGGATCTGCCTGTTCTCCGTTGCTGTTGTCGCGTTGGTTTCCGGCCCAGTAGATCGCCAGGGCAACGATTCCGACCAGCAATAGCGGCCAGACGAACAGTCCACCACCGAATATCCCCCAGCCAGTACCCATCATTCCACTACTCATCGTGAGGAATGGAAGTATAATTACCGCACCCACCACAAGGATGACGATCGGCACTATCTTCGTTTGATTCTGGGTACTCATTGGGACTCACCTTCGGATGCAAATCGCTCGCCAACAGCGGTGATCACTCGCTCGAATCGCTCGTGAACATCTGTCGAAATCTCCGCTAGCTCTGGATTATCGGTGACATCGAAGAGGTGTTGGGGATCGACGGCACTCACAACGATGTCGTCGTCCGCCTCGTAGACGATGACGTTACACGGAAGCAATGCTCCTAACGCCGGTTCTTCTACGAGCCCCCGGTGGGCAAGCGCTGGATTGCAGGCTCCAAGGATCTGATACTGATCGACGTCAACGTCGAGCTTCTCCTTCAGCGTCGTCTGGACATCGATCGTAGAGAGGATACCGAACCCTTCACCTTCCAGTAACGTTGTTACTTCAGCTACCGCATCGTCGAACTGTGCATCGACTGTCGTCGTAATGGTGTGTGTCATGAGTTGATCAGTTGCTATCTTCAACGGTCGTAGTTGGTTGCAACTTCCGCCGCCGTTTCTCGAATTCCTCGTCGGAGAGGTTCCCGCGGGCGTACTGTTTTCGTAGTTCTTCGTGGGCCCGGTCTGGCTGGTCTCCGTTCTGTGATCGTTCGGTACCGCCGATCACAGAAACGACGAGGGCGACGATTCCAACGAGCAACAGGAGCCAAAGAAAGCCCCAGCCACCGAACAGTCCCCAACCCCAGCCATCGTTCATCATTCCGCCGTATCCACCCGTTCTTTGCTGTGCAGCAACGCTCCCGGTAGCAGTGATGAGGAGCAGCACTCCTGTGAGGAGAACGTTACGTCCGATCTTGCCGACCGAGTTGCGTAATTTCGTCATGGTTCGATCACAGTAGTTAGTACGGTCTTGTATGGTATAATCACTACAGCACATTCCGTGGGTCGCTGTTTGTGGGAAAGGTTTATATAATAGGGTAACTCGAGGTGGGTTCTCCTCCTCGATCCACGATGCAGAAGCATTGGTACACCGTTTTGAAGAACACATAGTAACGACGCATCAAACAATCCGTAGAGCAGTTCGTTCACGATTCCGAGAAACGTGAAGGCAACGAAAATTGCCTGTCGGCGAATGTTGGGGGCTCCCGTCGCTGTGGTCGACCGTTCGGCGCCACCAGATACGGAATTCGTTGGGGACTTCACATCAGTACACGTTATCAATTTAGGATGGGCGTTTGTTGTGGTAGAGGTAACAGGCTAGAGCGCGCGGGATTCGTCGGACGACAACAGTACCTCGGGGAGGTTTCAACCGACTTAACGAACATTTCATTGATTCGGGCTTGCGTCGTGAACCGAAGCGGATTCGAGGCCTTCGTCACCTCGGCGGTATCCGCCCGTCGAACGGGCTATTCGACTACCGGCTCACTCGCCCAATCGACCTCGCCAGCGAAAGGAAAAATCCGAGTCCAGCCCTGACATTCGCTTCGCGCAGCGATTTGACGAATCCGAGTGGGCCGACGGGCTCGGGCGGTTCGGAACCAGCCTCGCCGACGGCCGTGAGTAGTGACTCGAGAGTGCGGGCGACGTCGTCATCGGCCGCGGTGTCGGCCACTTCTCCGAGACTGGTTCCGGTGGCAGCGAGTTCGGTCACCATCTCATCATCCAACGCATTCGACGCGAGCGCGGCGATGTCAGCGAATGCGGTTAGATCGTCGAGAGTGCCCGATCGCTGAAGGCGGGCAAGCGTCTCGATCGCCTCGGCCAGGTCGTCGGCGTTCTCGCCGGTTGCCTCGCCGACCGAGGCGACCTCCTCGGTCGCCAGTCCATCGGCCGCGGCGCCGAGGTTCGTCGTGGTGCTAGACAGCGTCTGGACCATTCGGTCGTCCATCGCGGCCGTCGCGAGCTCCGCGGCGTCGAGCAGGTCGTTGACGACGCCGAGTCGATCGAAGAACCGGGCGATCTCATCGGGGTTCTCGGCGACAAGTTCTTCGAGCCCCTCGAGGTCCGTCTGCGTAGCGTCGGTGGCCTCGGTCGTGAGGTTGTCATCGGTCTCGGACATCAGACCAGCCCCCGTGCGGTGAGCCAGTAGGATTCGTTGTAGCCGAGTTTCGCCCAGTGGAGCGGCTTCGACGGCTCGCGAACGTACGGCTCCTCCCCGTACTCGAACTCGATGAACGTCGCCTCGTCCATCCCGGCCTCGAGGAAGCAGACGGTCTTGCCATCGTAGGTCGCGGTCGGGACCGCTCCGCGGATGCGGCTGGCGATCCGATCGGCGACGACGCCCGCCTCGTAGTGGGCGACGCTGCCGGCCTTGCTCGTCGGGACGTCCGCGATGTCGCCGATCGCGTAGACGTCCTCGGCGTTTGTCGCCTCAAGCGTGTGGCGATCGACGTCGACCCAGCCGTCCTCACCCAGTCCCGCGTCGGTAACGAGGTCGCTGCCCGCGTGGGGTGGGATCGCGACGAGCAGGTCGTAGGGCAACTCTTTCCCCTCGACCGTCTCGAGGACCTCCTCGTCGGTATCGACCATCTCGACGTTGAAGAACGCCTCGAGGGTGATGTCCCGTTGCTCGAACAGATCGCTAGCCCACTCGGCGATCGACT
This sequence comes from Halalkaliarchaeum desulfuricum, assembly GCF_002952775.1. Taxonomy (NCBI): domain Archaea; kingdom Methanobacteriati; phylum Methanobacteriota; class Halobacteria; order Halobacteriales; family Haloferacaceae; genus Halalkaliarchaeum; species Halalkaliarchaeum desulfuricum. The sequence goes on along the minus strand of NZ_CP025066.1, from coordinate 1,914,155 downwards.
CGAGGCCGTGGGCCCGGTTGATCGGGTACGTGTAGGTCAACTCGATGTCCTCGCGCAGGCCGCGCTGGCGAAGCCAGTCGTCGACCATCAGGACGAATTCGACAGGCGCAGCCGGGCACATGTGAGGCACGCCGACGACGCTCAAGACGAGGTGGCCCTCGGTAAACTCGGCGAGTTCGTCCCGGAGTTGTTCGGCGCCTTCGGGACCGTAGAAATGATTGCCTCCCTCGCGTAGGCCCGGGACAGACCCGGACTCGAGGTTCGCACCGGTGGCCAGCACGATCTGATCGTAGGGGAGCACCGAGCTGTCGGCGAATGAAAGATTCTTCCGGTCCGTATCGACGTCGACTACTTCGCCGATCGAGATATTCACTCGGCGGTCGACCAACTCCGTGAGCGGTCGTTTCGCGTCGTCGACCGTCTTCTTCCCGAATGGCACGTACAGGAACATCGGCTTGTAGACGTGGTCCGGGGTGTCCGAGATGAGTCGTATCTCTAGCTCGCCGGCCTCTATCTCGGCCCGTAACTCGGAGGCAAGCCGGTTCGCGAGCACGGTCCCGCCCGTTCCACCGCCGACAATGGCGACCCGGTGCATCTCAGTTAACCTCCAGGGAGATGTTCCAGTGGCCGTCTCGCTCGTCGATACCGAGCAGGTCATGGCCAGCTTCTTCAAGCCACTCTGGGATATCCGTCGTGGAGTTCGGTTCGGTCGTCAGGAGTTCGACAACGGTGCCGGACTCGAGCGTCTTCACTTTCCCAATGAGATCCATCAGCGGACCGGGGCACGATGCGTCTCGCGAATCTATCGTCAAGTCTGGTTCGGACATTTCTGTCATTGGTATTTCTAGTTCTGGAGTTTTCCGCGACGTCGTTCGAACTCCTCGTCGGAGAGGTTCCCGCGGGCGTACTGTTTACGTAACACTTCGTAGCCCTGGTCAGGTTGGTTGCCGTCCTGTGCCCGTTCGCTACCGCTGATCACAGAAACCATCACAGAAACCACGAAGGCGGCAATTCCGACGAGCAGCAGGAGCCAAAGAAAGCCCCAGCCACCGAACAGTCCCCAACCCCAGCCATCGTTCATCATCCCGCCGCCGTATGCACCACTCCCCACTTGGGCCACGGCGGATCCCGTGGCACCGATGAGGAGTGTGAGACTGACGACGAGTACCGTACGTCCAGTTCGTGCAGCCGATTGTAGTGATTGCATCATCGTGCTTCCACATGTGAACTTACAGTGTTGTATGTATTAGCCTATATAGCACAATCCTCGAGCCCCGGATAGTGGATAACAGTTATATACACCAAACCACTCTCCCCGAGATTTATCACCGGGATTTGACGACAGCACTTATCCCGGTGGGGTTCCGAATATCGCCTATCGAATGGGCGAACCGGAACCTGAAGACGCTTTCAAACTCCTGTGTGACGACTACGCCCGACAGATTCTCGCCCATCTGAGTAACCAACCGATGGTAGCCGAAGAGATCGGAGAAAAGTGTGAAGGTTCTGATTCGACAGTGTACGATCGATTGGACCAACTCCATTCACTGGGTCTCGTGAGCGAAGAGCTCCAAATTGACCCGCAAGGCCACCATCGGAAACGATACGAAACGATACTCAATTCGGTTCACATCACCTTCACGGAGGGAAGATACGAAATTCAATTGGAGATTGAAGAAGACGCTCCAGATAGATTTGCCGGAATGTGGGGCAGAATGCGGAGGGATTAACCATGCATACCGAACTCATAATCGCCAAACTGGTTGTCATTGCACTCGGATTACTCATCGCTGGACAGGCCTATCGGAGTTACCGCCGTGGAAATGGGCAACCGATGCTGTTCGTTGCTATCGGATTCACATTTATTAGTCTCGGGTCGGTCCTCGAAGGGATTTTCTTCGAGTTGGACCTGTTGACAATTTATCAGGCGAGCGCAATTCAGACTGGAATCGTTGCCGTTGGAATGCTGTTCGTTTTCTACTCATTATACGGAGGATCGATGCGGTATACAATCGTCTTCCGAGACGAGGAAAACCAATAATTGGCGGTGACGACTTGGTGGAAACAGTACAGTTCCAGTGTCCAAGTCAGCCACGCTGACAGAGCAACTCTGCCTGCTGACTACACCTCTGGATCTTGTATGACGTGTTCAATCAACCTCTTGTCTCCTTGTCACGTTGGAGACGCTCGCGACGTTTTTCGAATTCTTCCTCGGAAAGATCACCGCGCGCATAGGCGATCCGCAATTCTTCGAGCGCGGTGTCGGTTTCTTCGCTATCAGAACGAGTAAACGCCCGATACAGGAGGTATCCAACACCGAGAAGGATCAACAGCGGAACCAACCACACCACGAGCCACATCCACGATGCTCCTGCCCCATTCCACATCAAGCCATCCCACATGTGTCCGCCACCCCACATCCCCAGCAGTGGCCATGCAAAAAGCATCATCAGGACCGGAAAGAGGAGCACTATCGCAACGATGAGTACAAGAACTCGGATAAGGTCGTTATTCTCGGCCATACAAAATAGTGGCCGGCAGGGGTGATAACACTAATCCAATGGTTGTTTCACTAGATTAGGAAGGAGCCATACATTATACTCACCACGCACTTCGTTCACCGCCGGTGGTATATCGTGTGATCTTCGAAAGCAGCCCAGTCGATAACCCCAAACGAGAACCCCTATGATTCTGGCGGGCGACGCCTCCGCCATGGACGAACTCGACACGCCCGTGCTGGACAACCACCTGCATCTCGATCCCGAACGGGGGCGGGGGATGGACGCAGTCCGGGACTTCGTCCGGCTGGGCGGCACCCACCTCCTCGTGGTCAACAAACCCTCCTGGCATCTCGGCGTCGAACCCGACGAACCGGAGGAGTTTCGACAGGTGTTCGAAACGACGATCGAGGTCGTCGACGAAGCGTCCTCGCTGCTGCCCGGCAGGGCCTGGCCCGTCCTGGGCGTCCACCCCACCCTGATCGGTCGGCTCGTCGACGACCGTGGGTTCACCCCCGAGGCTGCGGCAGAGCTGATGGCCGGCGGGCTCGAGGTCGCCGCCGAATTCGTCGCTGAGGGACAGGCGCTCGCGCTGAAGTCCGGCCGACCACATTACGACGCGGAGCCGGCGATCATGGACGCCTCCAACGAGGTGATGAAACGCGCATTCGAACTCGCGGTCGACCTCGACTGTGCGGTCCAGCTCCACACCGAGGGCGCCGAGGACCTCACCGAGATCGCCGAGTGGGCCGAAGCGAGGGGTCTCGACCGGACGCGCGTGGTGAAACACTACGCCAGGGGACGACTTGCGGGTCCGGTCCCGAGTGTGATGAGCGAGAAAGACCGCCTGCAGGTCGCTGCCGACTCCGATGAACCGTTCTTGATGGAGACCGACTTCGTCGACGATCCCGACCGACCGGGGGCGGTACTCGGGCCGAAAACCGTCCCACGCCGGGTCCGGTGGCTGCTCGAGGAGGGCCACGAGGAGGCCGTCCGGCGCGCACACGTCGAGACGCCGGCGCTCGCGTACGATATCGACACCGAAGCCACGCTTGGGGAGTGACGTACTGCGTATTCATCGCAGTGTGCTTTCCCACCCGGCATCGGACCACGACAACAACCCACTCACACGGCGGAGAAGAAAGGCCTTTGAGTGCTGCAACGAACGGTTTGGACATGACCGACGACGAGCCCGTGGAAACGTTCTACTCCGAAGAACGCTGGCAGAACTGGATCGATCGCATCAGGGAAGAGGACCTCGACCCCGAAGAGGAGGACTCCGCGCGCCTGCTTTTGAACCTCCAGGACGACGCCGCGATCGCGGTCGCGAAGGTGCTCACGGCACACGAGGACGGCCGGATCGGCGACGACCGCGCGGCAGAAGAGATCAACGACGTCCGGGAGATCGTCCTCGAAGAGGTCGCCATCGACGACGAGGACAAACTCATGCTCATCGACGGCGTCCAGACCAGCCTCGTGCCAGTCTTCTACGCCGCCGAGGAGTTCGTGATCGGCGGCCCGGTCGAGGAAGGAACCGTCGAGGAATACCTGCGGGCGGCCGCCGACGCCGAACGCGAGGAGGATCTCGACGCCGCGCTCGGATATGTCGTGCAGGCGGGCACGCTCGTGATCGACGGCGCGGAACTCGACGTCCAGATCGCCGAGGACATCGACTACGGGCTCGTCTCCGAGTGGATCAACGGGCTCGACTCGCTGCAGTCGGCGCTGGCGGATCCGGAAGTTGTGGACGAAGAGTAATACAGCTCAGAACAACCCTTTTGTAATACCCGAACGTATTACGCTTATGTCCACGACGGTGTCGGCCAAGATTCCGGAGGACCTCAAACGAGAACTAGACGAGTCCGACGTCAATATCAGCGAAACGATCCGCGAGGCACTTGAGGCCGAAGTGCGTCAACGACGCCGACAGCGCCTCGCGGAACGTGCAGATGCGATACGACGATCGACGGGCGACGGGATCGAGACCGACGAGGTTGTCAATCTGGTGAGAGAGGACCGAGACGATCGGGCAAAGCGAGAGGAACGCAATCGATGAGCGATGGGTCCGCTCCCGTATTCGACACGAGCAGTCTCGTCGCCGTGTTGCTCGACGACGACACGCCGGGGCTTCCGGTGCTGTTCGACGGCCACGTTCTCGACCTGACGTTTTACGAGGCCGGGAACGTGCTCTGGAAGGTCCACGCGCTACAGGACCGGACCAGTCCAGAGGAGCACGCCGAGTTCGTGTCCCTGATCCCGGATCTCCGACGGGAGATGGTCGTCCACGATCTCGACGAGATCGGCTTCGAAGCCGTGATGGATGTCGCAACGAGGACTGAATTGACGTTCTACGACGCCGCATATGTCGTGTGTGCGGAGGATCTGGAGACGACGCTCGTGACGGAGGATCGGGAACTGTGCGAGGTCGACTCGACGACGGTATCCACAACGCGGCTCAGAGATTTAAGTTGAAACGGAGGGTGACTCGACGCCATCGCCGCTTTTGCATCCGAAAATCGTTGACGAAGAGGTGTGAAGCGTTTGAAAATCAGTTGGAGACTGTCCGTTCAGCGCGGCGCAACGAAGTACGTCGCCGATTCACCGTCCTCGTAGATGACTGAGAGGATGAAAAAGTCGCCCCCTTCGACCGACTCATCGAACTCAAGCCGGAGGGTTGTCTCGTCGTTGGCCTCCAGATCAATCGGTTCACTCAGGCTTTCGAAACTTCCACCAACCGAGAGTGACGGTTCCCGTTCGGGATCCGTGAATGTGGCAGTTTCCGGCATGTCCCTCCCACCGTCTCCTCCACGTCCAGGGGTATCGAGGTAGTAGAAGTTGACCCGTGCGAAATCGACTGATCGAACGTTATCACCGTTGTTTTGTAACGTGATATCCACCCAGTCAGTATTCTGAGTGGTTTCGGCTCCCGTTAACGCTACTCGGGTTGGTTCATTCGGATTCAAACCAGACCCTGTATCCTCTCCGCCTTCCGGATCAATTACGTTCACGGTGAACGTCTTCTCGTCGACGCCATCGCCGGCGTCGGGTACAGTCGCAACGATCTCCGCTTCACCGGTAAAGCCTGCGCTTGGCTCGAACGTCGTGCTCGCCTCACCGTCCTCCGTCGAAACGGTTTCCGTAGGCGTAAGCGTTCCATCATCTGACTCGAACTCGACATCAACTCCGGACTTCGGATTATTGAACGCGTCCCGCACCTCGACGCGCAGTTGCTTGCTCGATCCCTGGGCGATCGTCGAGTTTTCGTCGCTTTTCGCCACGACGTAGGCGACTCCAGGTTCGTCGGCGCTCACGACGTCACCGCGTTCGCGGAGTTCGACCTTGCCCAGCCGAAGCCGGTAGGCCCGATCGCCGTCCAGCGTCACCGCGACCGTCTCGTCCCGGGCCTCGACCGCGACGACGTCCTCCCGATCGAGCAGGCGCTCGCCGAACGTCTCGTTCCAGGCGTCCGGATCCCCACCGGGTGCGATCTCGACGACGATGTCCTCGTCGCCCTCGCCCTCGACGACGACCGTGCGTTCGGCGGCACTTATGGGCTCGGTCGTCACCTGCGTCTCCAGGCCGTTCGCGTCCATCTCGCCGTCGATCGCGATCAACTGGAGTCGGTCACCCTGCAAGAGCGTCTGTCCACCGACCGGAACAAGATTATCGCCAGCGTCCCGGAACGATGACTCGCCGGTCACAACGACCGGGAGCCCCTCGAAGTTGCTGTAGGAGGGGGTAAACCGGGCCGGTTTGGTCTCGAACTCCCGTGCGGTGCCGTTCCAGTACTCCTGGGTGTTGGTGTCTTCGGAATTGATAGCATGGGCGTTCTCGATTGTTACCGTCGTCGAATCGCCGAGCCCGAGGCTACCGGTGGCGGGCGGCGGATTCACGAAGACCACTCTGGGAGGATATCGCGCGCCAGTCTTGACCGACCGCGTAGTCGTTACGTCCCGAGTGGCGCTCGTAAGCACGTCACCCCGGAGGTCGGCCATGTCGCTGGCGGCGTCCTGGTAGGCGTCGAATTCGACCTGGCGGTTCTCCTCGGGGACGACCGAAACCTGATAGACGGCAAGCCCGACGATCAGAAAGCCGAACAGGAGCACGGCTCCGACCTGCAACGCCTGCGCGCGGTCGTCCCCCCAGAACCTCATTGCCATTTATAAGTATCCCACCAGTTAAAAGGTCTTGCACGCACGAGCCCGCGTCGATGTCATTCATGCGGCCGGTTCAAGTGGTGCGATTATGAGTCGTCAATCACGGTGTCGGTCACCGATTTGCCGTCAACTCCCTCCGCAAGGAAGTCCCGGATCGGCGGCCCGACGTTTTCGGGCTCCACCAGGAACGCGTCGTGGCCGTGATCCGACTCGACGACGTGGTGGGCCACTGGCACGTCTCCGTCCCGGAACGCCCGGGCCACCTCGGCGGACTGCTCGACGGTAAAATGCCAATCGCCCGTAAACGACACCACCAGCGCCTCCCCCTCGAACGCTGCCAGCGCCGCCGCGTCCGACCCGTAGTCGGCCGCGAGGTCGTACTCGTCCATCGCCCGCGTGAGGTACAGATACGAGTTGGCGTCGAAGCGCTCGACGAACTTCCCCGCCTGGTAGTCGAGATACGATTCCACCTCCCGGTACGGGAAGTACGCGCCGGCGTGATCCTGCGGGAACAAGTCGGTACCGGCGTTGGCTGCGGTTTCCCGGCCGGCGGTCCGCCGACCGAACTTTCGCTCCATCGACGCCTTCGAATGGTACATCACGTGGCCGATCTGCCTGGCGATCGCGAGCCCGCGCTTTGGGGGTTCTTGATCCTCGCCGTAGTAGTCGCCCCTGTTCCAGTTCGGATCCGCCCGGATCGCCCGCCTGGCGGCCGCATCGAGTCCCAGACACTGCGCGTCGAGCCGCGGTGCCGCCGCGACCGGGACGATCCGCCGGACGTCGTCTGGATATCGTTTGGCCCACTCGAGGACGTTCATCCCGCCGACGCTCCCTCCGAGCACGGCGTGCAACCGCCCGACGCCGAGTTCGTCCAGCAGCCGGCGCTGGGCTCTGGTCCAGTCCTCGACGGTCACCGGCGGGAAGTCCGACCCCCACGGTTCGCCGTCGGGGCCCGCACTCGACGGCCCGGTCGTCCCGTAGCAGGAACCGGGAACGTTCGCGCAGACGACGTAGTACTCGGTGGTGTCGACGTACTTGCCCGCACCGATGACGTCCCCCCACCAGGCCCGCGCCTGCCCGGCCTGGCCGGTGTCGGCCTCCGGCGTCCGCGCGACGTTCTGGCTCCCCGTGAGCGCGTGACACACGAGCACCGCGTTGTCGCCGTCGAACTCGCCGTACGTCTCGTAGGCAACCTCCAGTTCCGGAATCGATTCCCCGCACTCGAAGGTAAACTCGCCGACCGATACCACGTCCGATTCGTGGGCGGTCTCCTGGCGGCGTCCGCCGTCGGCCGCAGGCTCGCCCTCCGGTTTTGCGTCCGTTGTCGTCGTTTGCTCTGTCGTCGTTTGCTCTGTCATCGTGTCGTCCCCAGTCGTCGTCCGTTTCGTCATCGTGTCGCCTCCCGCAGTCCCGCGTCGATGTCGGCGAGCACGTCGGCCGGATCCTCGATGCCCACCGACAGTCGAACCATGTCCGGCGGTACCCCCGCCTCGCGCTGTTCGTCCGCGGTCAGCTGCGCGTGGGTGGTGCTCGCCGGATGGATCACGAGCGTTTTCGCGTCGCCCACGTTCGCGAGGAAGCTTGCCAGTTCGACGGACTCGCAGAACCGCCGTGCGGCCGCCTGGCCGTCCGCGAGCCCGAACGTCACCATTCCCCCGAACCCCTCCAGATACCGCTCGGCGTTGTCGTGGGTCGGATGATCCGGCAGTCCCGGATACGTCACCCAGTCGATGCGGGGATCGTCCTGCAGTGCCTCGGCGACGATCCGGGCGTTCTCGCAGTGACGATCCATCCGCAACGGCAGCGTTTCGATCCCCTGGAGGGTCTGCCAGGCGTCGTCGGGCGACTGTCCGTTGCCGAGTACCCGAAGCGCCCGGTGTCGGAGGACGTGGGTCAGTGCCGCCTCCCCGAACCGGTCCGTGAAGTCGACTTCGAAGGCGGGGTTCTCGCCGGCGAGTTCGGGGTAGTCGGCCTCCGGGTGGTCCCACGGGAACGTCCCCCCGTCGACGACGACGCCGCCGACGGTCGTGCCGCCGCCGTGGAGCCACTTCGTCGTCGACTCCCAGACGATGTCGGCGCCGTGTTCGAGGGGCCGGCACAGCGCCGGCGTCGCGAACGTGTTGTCGACGACGAGCGGGACCGCGTGCTCGTGGGCGATGTCGGCGAGACGTTTGAAGTCGGGGGTGACCAGCGACGGGTTCGCGATCGTCTCGACGTGGACGAACGCTGTGTCCTCGTCGATCGCCGCCGCGTAGTCGTCGTACGACAGGGGATCGACCAGGCGTGCGTCGACCCCACGGCGGGACGCGATGGTTCGGAAGTACGTGCTCGTCCCACCGTACATCTCCGCGGCGGCGACGACGTTGTCGCCGGCGCGTGCGAGGACGGTCGTGATCGAGTCGATGGCAGCCATCCCCGAGGCGGTTGCGACACAGCCTACGCCCCCCTCGAGCGTGGCCAGCCGGGACTCGAGCGTCCGCACCGTCGGATTGGAGATGCGAGAGTAGACGTCCCCGTCCGCACGGAGCGCGTACAGGTCGGCGGCGTAGTCGGCGTCGCCGAACTCGTAGGACGTCGTTCGGTAGATCGGCGTCGCACGCGCTCCAGTCGCCGGGTCCGGGGCGGCCCCGGCGTGGATACTCTCCGTTCGAAACCCACGAGTCATGTATATCACGCATACAGCTTGCGACTTCTATAACTGTCAGTTACGGCAAGCCCTGCCGGCGGTTTCGGGCGCCGTGTTGACGAATGACACACCAAACCTCGAAATATATCGCGGTCGCTGCCCGGTAGTTCCGCTCGGAAGAATTTCGGCACGCTCATCCCGACCAGTCGTAACTTCCAGTAGCGACGAGTCCATTAGTTGCTGTTGATGGATAGGGATTCGGTAGAAGTGTTCCTTCCTGATCCGGACGAGTGTTATGAGCGACTCCGTCGCGCCCGCTTCGGCGCGACGGTGTCGTGCGTCTACTGCGGGGAGAGTGATCCGGTCATCAAGAAAGGAACGACGGGGAAAGGCGCCCAACAGTACCGCTGTAAGGAGTGCGAGACGTATTTTAATGATCTCACGGGCTCGTTTTTCGAGCATCGGAAGTTCCCGATCGAGGAGATGTTCTACATGATCAAGGAGATGCGATCTGTGCCGACCGCACAGATCGCCTCGGAGCTTGAACGGGACTACGAGGCGGTGTTGAACTTCCGCCACGATCTGCAGGAGTTGTGCGGTGAGCTGGATGATCTTGTGCTTTCAGATGTGTGTGAAGCCGACGAGATCTATGTGACGGCAGGTGAGAAAGGGATCGAAAAGGAAGATGAGAGTCCGCGCTCGCGCGGACTCAAAAAAAGGGACGAGGAAGCTTCGAGTCGGACAAACCGCCAGTCGTGACACTCGTCCGTCGGAGCGACGGACGAGTTGAGTTTCTGGTGCGAGAGAATCTCCAAGATGTGGACGAAGAGATCGCCGACAAAGGTGACAAGACGGTAATTCTGTGTACGGACGATTACACGATCTACGATGAGATCGACGAGTACGACGGGATTGATGCTCATCTGGCGATCACGCACGATGAAACGTACGTGATCGGCGACGCTCACGTCAACAGCTGCGAGAACCGCCATAGCTTCCTTCGCCAGTGGCTGGCGAAGTTCAGAGGCGTCTCGAAGCATCATCTTCAGGGATACCTCAACTTTCTGTCGCTCTTGTTGAACGATCGAACCGACTGGTTCAGCAAAATCTTGAGTTACGAGTCATCGAGATGAGCGTTTCGGCAGTACGACCTGTAGCGGTGCGTCCTCCGCGGCAGCGAATCAGGCGCTGCGTCGTTCTTTCGCTTTCGGGCGCAGGCGGCTGTAGCCGCATTTTCGACAACTGTCCGCTCGGGTCGGGTTCCGGGCGTTACAGCGCATACAGATGAGTTTATCCAACGTACGACGCTCAGCGGGTTCGAACGAGGCCATAGACTCAGTACTGGCGGCGCGTTGTTAACAGTTGCGAGAAGCGACGGCCGACAGGGCTGTCCGATTCAGGCGCCGGCGTCCTCGAGCGCGACCTCGAGGTCCTCCTTCTGGGTGACGCCGACGAACCGGTCGACGATCCCGTCCTCGTTTTCCACGATCAGCGTCGGGAGCGATCGCACCTGGTACTCGTTGGCGACGTCCTGCTGTTCGTCGACGTCGACTTTGACGAGTTCGAAGCGGTCACCCCACTCCTCGGAGAGCTCCTCGAGGATCGGGTCCTGCGTTTTGCACGGGCCACACCAGTCGGCGTGGAAATCGAGAAGTCGAACGGACATGTGTCTCGCGGTTGCAAGGGCGCGCGCATAAGAGTTTCGTGCTGTGGCGAGAGCCGCTCGAAACCGCCAGAAGAGATCAGATCAGCAGCTGCACGTCGGAGTCGGCCATGTGTTCGAGCGCCGTCGCGGCGCCGACGTCGGTCGTGACGCCGTCGTGGAGGTCCTCCGCTTCGTACCCCATCAGATCCATCGTCATCTGGCAGGCCTGGAGATCGACGCCGGTGTCCAGCGAGAGGTCGATCAGCTCCTCGACGGTCGCCGTGCCGTTCTCCTCGATGCGGCGCTTCATCATCTTGGTCGCAACCGAGTCCATGCCGGGCAGCGCGGCAAGCGCGTTCGGCATCGGCATGCTCGGGTTGCCGACGGCGCTCAGTTTGAGCTCCCTGGACTTCTCCTCGTGGAGGATGTCCAGTCCCCAGAAGGTGTGGAACACGACGACGTCCCACCCGAACGCGGCGGCAGTACTTGCGAGGATCAACGGCGGGTACGCCATGTCGAAGCTCCCCTTCGTGGCGATGATCGTCATCGACTTTTCACCGTCGTCGGTCGCAGCTTTCACCGCCGAGAGTTCTTCTTCCAGCTCCTCGATGCGCGCCTGGAGCTCCGCCGGGTCAATCTCCTCGGCCGGATCGATCTCCTCGGCCGTCGATTCCGCGTCGCCGGCGGCGTCTGCGTCGTCCGCCGGCCCCGAATCTGGCGTGTCGGTACTCATTTTACTGGGTCTTCCGGACGAAGTGGACGTACAACGTCTCCCCGTCCTCGTTGCGTTCTTCCTGTTCGAGCAGCTCGACCCCGTCGGTTCCGCCGGCCCAGCCGTCGATGTCGCTCATGCTTCCCGAATCCGTGGCGACGATCTCGAGCACCTCACCGGTGTCGAGGTCGTCGGTCGCCTGCTTCGCCTTCACGACAGGCATTGGGCAGTTGAGTCCTTTTACGTCGAGCGTCTCCGTGACTGTGTAATCCGTGCTCATAGTTCGTCTACCCGTGTTGGGTCTATCCCACAATACAGGCCGGGTTGTTAAAAAGATTGTGTTGTATATACAATACTGCGCCCCGGAAATACAACCCATTTTACGAAGATACTTAAAAGGATGCAGCTGTCTCGATCGGCGGGGCGGTGGACGGATTCCGACGGAAGTTCTATTTAAAAAACCTCCGCTCAAAGGTTAGTCTGCTCTCTCCATATTTTAATAACTTTTTTATAAGTTACCACATCCGCGCGTCGAGCGCGCAATCAGGTATTAATTCCGGGCGACACCCCACCCACTAATATTGTGCTAAATAGGAATTACTATACAAAGTTTTATGGGGACGCATCCGGTACTAGCAGATGTACATGGACGAGATGGACTTCCCAACTCCGGACGTTCCGGTGGAGTCGATAACCCCTGAAGCGCTGAAGGAGCAGATCGACGCGGGCGAACCCGTCACGCTCCTCGATACGCGGATGGAAAGCGATTACGAGGAGTGGCGCATCGACGGAGAGAACGTCGAAAGCATCAACATACCCTACTACGAGTTCCTGGACGACGAGATCGACGAGTCGGTCCTCGAGCAGATTCCCGACGACGAGGAGATCACTGTCCTCTGTGCGAAGGGCGGGGCGAGCGACTACGTGGCCGGCACGCTCATCGAGCGCGGCTACGACGTGGACCATCTCGAGGAGGGGATGAACGGCTGGGCGTCGATCTACGAGGCCGTCGAGGTCGAACGCTACGACGGACCGGGGACGCTCCTGCAGTATCAGCGTCCCTCCAGCGGCTGTCTCGGGTACCTCGTGTACGACGACGGCGAAGCCGCGATCGTCGACCCGCTCCGGGCGTTTACCGACCGGTATCTCGAGGACGCAGCGGAGCTCGGCGTCGACCTGAAGTACGCGATCGACACCCACATTCACGCGGACCACATCTCCGGGGTCCGGGATCTCGACGACGAGGGAGTCGAGGGAGTCATCCCGGCGGCCGCAGTCGACCGCGGTGTCACCTACGCCGACGAACTGACGCAGGCGGCCGACGGCGACGAGTTCCAGGTCGGCGACGCCACGATAGAGACGGTGTTCACGCCCGGTCACACGACGGGAATGACCTCCTACCTGATCGGCGGGAGCCTGCTCGCGACGGGCGATGGGCTGTTCGTCGAAAGCGTCGCGCGACCGGACCTCGAGGAGGGAGACGAGGGGGCCCCCGACGCGGCCCGCCAGCTGTACGAGTCGCTCCAGGAGCGGGTACTGACGCTTCCCGACGACGTCTTGATCGGCGGCGCCCACTTCAGCGACGCCGCCGAGCCCGCCGCGGACGGAACCTACACGGCGCCGATCGGCGAACTGGTCGAGACCATGGACGCGCTTTCGGTCGACGAGGATGAGTTCGTCGAGATCGTGCTCGCGGACATGCCCCCGCGCCCGGCCAACTACGAGGACATCATCGCGACCAACCTCGGCCAACAGTCGGTCGACGACGACGAGGCGTTCACCCTCGAGCTCGGCCCGAACAACTGTGCGGCCAGCCAGGACGCGCTGACCGGGGACTGATCGCAGGACAGTGATGGGAATCGAACCGCTCGGGACGCTGGTCTGGGCGCTTCTCGGAGGGGTCTCCTACGATGCGCTGTTCCCCCACGGGATCAGCCGGTACGCCATCGGTGGCCTGTTCGTCGGCCTGGGCGTCGTGGTGATCTATCTGGGCACAAGCCTGATCCCCGGCGCGAGCACGTTCCTCGAGTCGACGCTGTCGTACGTCTCGGACCAGTCCCGGTTCCAGGAGTACCGTCCCTCCCGCGACTGGCGGCTGGTCTTCACCGCAGGGATCCTGCTCGGGGCGGTCGTCTACGCCGTCGTCTATCAGGGCGGCGCGTGGACGACCGACGTCCAGCCGTGGCGGCTGTTCTTCGGCGGGATCCTCGTGGGCATCGGCACCCGAATCGGCAAGGGCTGTACCTCCGGGCACGGCGTCTGTGGCGTCGGCTCGCGGTCGAAGACCTCGCTGGTCGGCGTCGCGACGTTCCTGATCGTCGCGATCGGAACGGCCCAACTCGTCGCAGCGCTGGGGGTGACGCCATGAGCGCCGGGATCGCCCCCGACAGCGGGTCCGGACGACACCCGCTGTTCATGCCCCTGATCTTCGTCGGGGGACTGCTGTTCGGGTTCGGCCTCGGATTCAGCCACATGGCACGACCCGAGGTCGTCCTCGACTTCCTGCAGTTCACCGACTTCGGGCTGCTGTTCGTGATGTTCGGCGCCGCGATCGTCACCGGCGTGACGTTCTGGGTCGTCCCTCGTCTCCGCGATCGGGCGCCGCTGACCGGCGATGGCTACGGCCGGCGGCTCAAGCCGTTCGACCGGAGCGTGCTCGTCGGCGGCTCGATCTTCGGCGTCGGCTGGGGACTGTCCGGCATCTGTCCCGGCGCCGCCTACGCCAGCGTCGGCATCGGCAACTGGCCGATCCTGTGGGCGATCGCCGGCATGTTCGTCGGCGCGTATCTTCAAGGCGTCTGGCGGAGCCAGCGCGCGACCGTCGGCACGCCCGCGAGTGCGGACGATTAGCTCGGCGCGCTTCTCTCCCCCGTCCACCCGAGACTCCGTCGACGAATCGTCGTGTTTTTGTAGTTTTGTGCCAACCACACACTTTTAACTGAATCCGGCGTAGCTACGGCAGAGAGACATGTCCCGCGTCCCGGAGCCGATCGCGTTCGTCCGCGAGAGCAACGAACAGCTCGCGGATCTCGCGATGGAACTCCTGTCGGTCGACACGCAGAACCCGCCGGGAGAAACCCGGGGGCTCGTGGACACCCTCGAGGGCTGGTTCGTCGAATGGGGGTTCGACGTCGAGCGGCACGCCGTCGACCCGGCAAAGCCGAATCTGCTCGCGACGCTTCCCGGCGAGACCGACCGAACGCTGTGTTACAACGGCCACGTGGACACCGTCCCGTTCGACCGCGAAGCGTGGACGTACGATCCCCTCGGGGAGCGCGTCGGGGTCTCGAAAAACGGCGACAATGAAACACGGCTGTACGGCCGCGGCGCGACAGACATGAAGGGACCGCTCGCGTCGATGCTGGTCGCCGCCCGGGCGTTCGCGGAAACGGGGACCACCCCACCGGTGACGCTGTCGTTTGCGACCGTCAGCGACGAGGAGACGGGCGGTGCGGGGCTGAAGGCGCTCCTGGAATCGGGTCAACTGGACGCCGATGCCTGCGTAATCGGCGAGACGACCTGCGAGCGCGGCAATCACTCGGTCACGGTCGCCGACAGGGGGAGTATCTGGCTGACGCTTTCGGCGACCGGCGAATCCGCCCACGGCTCCCGTCCGATGCTGGGGAAAAACGCGATCGACAGGCTGTGGACCGCGATCGAGCGCCTCCGGGCTCGGCTTCCCGCCCGGACGTTCGATCTCGATCCCGCGATCGAATCGATCGTCGAGGAGTCGGTCGATTACTACGCCCCGGTGATGGGCGAGGAAGCCGCACGGGAGCTTTTCACTCGACCGACGGTCAATCTAGGAACGATCGAGGGGGGCGAAGCCGTAAACAGTGTGCCGCAGTTCGCCCGGGCCCGACTCGACGTCAGGGTGACTGCGCGGGTCGACACCCCCCGGATCCTCGCGTACATCCGGGAGTGTATCGACGACGTCGAAGGCGTCACGATTGCCGACACCAGCTGGTCGGTCGGGACCGCAGAGCCGATCGACGCACCGATCGTCGAGGCAGTCGCAACCGTCGCCGGCGAGGTCACAGGCGAACACATCTATCGCCGGAGCGCGACGGGCGGCGGCGACGCCAAGAAGCTGCGAAACGCAGGCATTCCGACCGTCGAGTTCGCGCTCGGTACCGACACCGTCCACGCCGTCGACGAGTACACCACCATCGAGGCGCTGCAGGCCAACGCGGAGATTTACGCGCGTCTCCCCTGGGCGTTCGCTCGAACGCTCGAAGTGTGATCGGGACGTGAGTCGCGAGGATACGGCCGGCGCGTTTCGTCGGTCGTACCAGACGGCCTAATTCGTCGCCTCGCCTACGTTGCTACATGACGGACCACTGTTTCGCGACGGATCTCACCCGACGTCGGCTCCTGTCGGGGACGGCCACAACAGTCACGCTCTCGACGGTCGGACTCGCCGGCTGTCTCGGCTCGGAGATCCCGGAGCCGATCGCACTCGACGGCGATCAGCACTGCGACCAGTGTGGGATGGTGATCAGCGAGCACCCCGGTCCGGCCGGGCAGACGTACTTCGAGGGGGATCTCCCGGAGGGACGGGACGGTCCGGCGTGGTTCTGCAGCAGCAAGTGCACGTACAACTACGAGTTCGACATGGAGGATCGAGGTGAGACGACACAGGTGACGTACCTGACCGACTACTCCGCCGTCGACTACGGGGTCGAAGGCGAGGGGGACTCGCTCGTCATCACCGCACACCTCGCGGCGGACGCGTTCGCCGACGCCGACGGGCTCGTTCTCGTCGCCGGCAGCGACGTCGAAGGCGCGATGGGAACCGCGTTGATACCGTTTTCCGACGCCGACGACGCGGAGGCGTTCGCGGCCGACTACGGCGGAGAAATCGTTTCCCACGCGGAGGTCACCCGCGAGTTGCTCGCGGGGGTTTGATCCGGTGATTCACTTCTTTTTTCGCTCTTCGTCGTTACCGCCGCTCGGGAGGCTGTGCGGATCGAGCGTTTCCTCCCCGCGGCGGGCGTCCTCCCGCTCGAAGAGGTACACTGCGGGGCCGATCATGGCGACCACCAGCAGCCCGGCCGGCGGGATCTCCGGAAAGACCGCAGCCAGCGTGGCTGCTCCGCCGAGGCTCGCGAAGACCACCGAAGCGAGGAGTCGCGGTCGAGAAACGGGGACGGAGCGCGCATCGTAGTAGACGACAGCCGAGAGTAGTGCGGCAGCGACCAGTCCGGCGAGCAGGATCCCCCAGTTCACAGTCGTGGGTCGGCGGGAGCCGGCAAAAAACTGTGCCACGACCGGCCGGGGCGGGCTCCGGACCGGCCACCCGCATCCTTTTGTCGGTGCCCGCGGTAACGGGGGGATAGATGGAGCTCGAGGACGTGCCGGGCGTCGGGGAGAAGACCGCGTCGGCGCTTTCACAGCTCGAGGACCCCGAGCGTGCGCTCCGGGAGGGCGACGTCGCCGCGATCGCCCGCGCCCCCGGCATCTCGGAGGGGCGGGCCGCCGCGATCGCCCGCGGTGCGATCCGGCGACAGCACGGCGACGATGGGGGCTTTCTCGCGACCGATCGCGCCCGTGAGATCTACCGGGACGCGCTCGGGTTGCTCAAAGAGCGAGCCGAGACGGACTATGCCGAAAAGCGTCTGGAGACGTTCTATCCGAGCGTCGCTCCCTCCCGAATCTCGGAGGTCCGGGAGTTCACCCGGCAGGCGATCAAACGGGAGCCGGATCCGGCCATCTCGACGGCGCTCGAGGGAGTACAGCCGCTGGAGACACCCTCGCCGGTCCGTGTGCGCGAGCGGAGTCTCGCGACCGCCGACGCAGAGCGGTACGCAGCCGCACAGCGACGGTTCCCGGAGCTGTCCATCGAGGTGATCGAGGACAGACAGGACGTCGCGGAGCTGGCCCGGTCCTACTCGACGGTGATCGTGCTCGACGAGGCGTTCGCGGGGATGGACGTCGCCGGCGACGTGCAGGTTCGGACGGACGTTCAGCTCGGTTCCGAGTCGGACGGCCGGAGCGTGGACCTCGAGACGACCGCAGAGATCGTCCCCGAACGGCTGCTGACCTTCTTCGCGCACAATCGGGGGGCGCTGCAGGCCGCCCTCCGGGTCCACGAGGCGGCCGACCTCGAGCCGGCCGTCGACCCCGAACGGCTTCGCGGGGCGCTCTCGCAGGTCGACGACGACGGTACTGTCGTCGGCGACGGGGAGCTCGATCGACTTTCGCGGGCGGTCGACGACCTCGACGCGGCGGTCGGCACCGCCGAATCGGTCGCCAACGACCATCTCCGGGCGGCCATCGGCGAGCGGGACGTCACCATCGAGGGACGCGACTTCCTCTCGCTAGTCGAGCAGGGCGCCCGCGTGGACTCGCTGCTCTCCCGGGAGCTCCACGAGGAGTACGAGGAGGCGATCCGGAAGGCGCGGGAACATCTCGCAGATGCGCTGGCGCTGTCGGACGGCGAGCCGGAGCTTGCCGAACGCGTGTTCGGCGGGGAGCCGACGTTCCCGGTCGAGCGCAACGAGGAGGCAGTCTCCCGGCTCCGTACGGAGCTTTCGGCTGCGCGCGATCGGCGGGCCGCCCGGCTGAAGTCGGAGCTTGCAGCCGAGCTCTCGGCGCTTCGCGAGCCCGTCGAGACGCTCGTCGCCGACGCGCTGGAGCTGGACGTCGAGCTGGCTGTGTCGCGCTTTTACCGGGAGTTCGACTGCACGATGCCGACGTTCCTCGACGACGAACTCGGCGATCGTGGCGCCGACTCGGCGGAATCCCCCGGGATCGAGGTGGTCGGTGGCCGATCCCCGCTGCTGGACGTCGCCTTCGAGTCGGTAGAGCCGGTCGACTACGGCGTCTCGGGAGTAACGCTGCTTTCGGGGGTCAACTCCGGCGGCAAGACCTCGACGCTGGATCTGCTGGCGCTTTTGACGATCCTCGCACAGATGGGGCTGCCGGTGCCGGCCGAGGAGGCGCGACTCCGCCGGTTTTCCGGGCTCGACTACTACGCCAAATCACAGGGAACGCTGGACGCCGGGGCGTTCGAATCGACGCTCCGGGAGTTCGGCGAACTCGCCGATGGCGCCGACGGCCGGCTGGTGCTCGTCGACGAACTCGAATCCATCACCGAACCGGGCGCGAGCGCGAAGATCGTCGCCGGCATCCTGGAGGAGCTCGATCGACAGGACGCGACCGCCGTCTTCGTCTCTCACCTGGCCCGGGAGATCCGGGAGGCAGCCGACTTCTCGATCGCCGTCGACGGGATCGAGGCGGTCGGGCTGGAGGACGGCGAACTCGTCGTCGAGCGGTCGCCAGTCCGAAACCACCTCGCGCGGTCGACGCCGGAGCTGATCGTCGAAAAGCTCGCCGGCGAGTCGGACGCGGCGTTCTACGAGGGACTTCTCGAGAAGTTCTAGCCGCGCTTCGGATCGAATCCGGGTTAGGCCATCTCGTACTGGATCCGAACCTCGGCGGTGACCGTCACCTCACCGGTTTCGATCCCGGTAGCGGGCTCCTCGTCGGGTGCCGGCGTCGGCTCTGGCGCCTCGGCGACCATCATGGCGTCGCGTCGAACCGGGGAGACTCGTCCCTCGGACGCGTCGACGACGGTCGCCTCGAGGATCTCTGCCCCCACCTCGTCGGCGATCGTGTCCGCCTCCGACCGGGCTTCCTCGATCGCCTGACGGAGCGCCTCCTCCCGGAGGTCAGCCTGCTTGTCGTCCGAGAGCGTGTACGTCACTCGCCCGACATCGTCGGCGCCGGCGTCGATCGCGACGTCGATCACCTCACCGACGGCGTCGACGTCGTGGATCTCGATCTCGAAGTCGTGGCTTCCCTGGTAGTAGGTGTAGTCTTCTTCGTCAAAGTCGGGATCGCCGGGGCGGGCGCCGTCCTCGTCCATCGCCTGCCGGTCGAGCCGGTCGCGGATGTAGTATCGCCGGGTGGTGATGTCGTCCTCGTCGATGCCGTACGCGACGAGCGCGTCGATCAGCTCTTCGGCCTTTGTCGCGATCTCGTCGCGCGCCTCGGGAGCGGTGTCGGCCCGCGACTCGACACCGGCCCGCAGCACGGCCATGTCAGGATCGTCAGATACCTCGCCGGAGTTGGTGACGATCACGGTTCTGGTGGTGCCGCTTGCGTCCACGTCCTCGACCGACGGGTTGCCGGTCCCGTCGGCGTCGTTCGGGCCGTCGTCGGCGCTGGTGCCGGCACAGCCCGCAAGTGTGATTGCCGCAACGGTACCGCCTGCCGCGAGCAGTTCTCTGCGCCTCATGGTCGACCATGGGGGCGAATACCCACTTAAAGTAGCGATAGCACAAACGGCCGTTTGAGATACCGGTAGCGGTGGTTTCAACCGGGTCGCGGTGGCCCATGGGCGTCCCGCTGGCGTGGCCGGGGAAAAGATCTTTTAAGTTACAAAAGTTGGAAGCGTCCATGGCAGAAACTGACACGCAGTCTCGGACGGCACTTGTGACCGGTGCGTCGAGTGGAATCGGGTGGGAGCTCGCAGACGTCGCAGCCGGCGACGGATACGATGTCGTCCTCACAGCCCGCCGCGAAGAACGGCTCCGGGAACTCGCGGATAAACTGGAGAAGAAACACGGGGTTCGAACGACGGTGATCTCGCAGGATCTCGCAGTTCAGAACGCAGCCGAGACGTTGTTCGAATCGGTTCAGGATGAAGGCCTCGAGATACACACGCTCGTCAACAACGCGGGGATCCCGAATTACGGTGATTTTCTCGAGACGGACCGAGAGGCCGAACAGGGAATGATGCAGCTGAATACGGTCACACTCACGGAGCTCACGAAGCTCTTCGGCCGGGAGATGAGCACCCGCGGCGACGGTGCCATACTGAATACTGCGTCGTTAGCGGCGCTGTATCCGATCCCCAAGAAGGCAGTCTATGCAGCGACGAAGTCGTACGTGTTGTCCTTTTCCCGTGCGGTCGCACACGAACTCGAAGACGAGGGGATAACCGTGACGGCGCTGTGTCCCGGGGTCGTAGAAACTGAATACGCCGATCGAGGGAACGTCGATGACAGCAATACGATGGACGGGATCACGAACGATCCGCGAACCGTAGCGAAAGCGGGATGGGACGGACTGCAAAACGGTGAGCGTATCGTGTTCCCCTCGACGTTTGCAACGTACGGTGCCCAGGCCGTACGGATCCTTCCGCGAAAAATGATCACGAAACTCGGCGAGAGCACGGTCGAAGAGGGGCAATCTTGGATTTGAGTGGCCGCTGAAGGAGTACTCAATCGTCGCCCGGAGCCGGTGTCGTTTTCCCGGATGCCATCAGGGCAGCCGGATCCACAGATGCACCGGTCGTTCGAGTGCGCGGACTCAAGACGCGGCGGGCGATCGACGGACGGAACAGCGACGTCGGCGGCTGTTCCATCATCATCACGCGATAGAAGGCCGTCCGTAACCGGCCATCGGAGTGTGCCTTTCTGACGAGACGGGACATGTAACGATTGAAGACCGACAGTCCCGTCGGCTTCGATCCCGTCGTCTCTTCGAACGCGAAATCCGTCCCGATCGCCATCTGCCAGGCGACGTCGAGGATGGGTGAGGCGCGCTCGAAAAACTCGGTCGCGATAGCCGATCGATATCCGTCCGCCAGACAACTGTGCAACACGAGCGATTCGAGGGCGGCGACGGACATTCCCTGCCCGTAGATGGGATTGAAACTCGTGATGGCGTCGCCCACGACGACCAGTCCGTCAGGGAAGTCGTCCAACCGCTCGTAGTACCGCCTGACGTTGGAGGGGAACGGGTACGGTTCGATTTCGCGGTCGGCAAACTCGTAGGTCTCGACGAACCACCGGCCGACTGATGTCGGACAGTTTGCGATGTACTCCTCGAACGCTTCGGGCTCGGTCGGCGGGCGAACCCCGTGAATCCCCGAGAGGCCGACAATCCACTCGTCGTTCTCGATCGGAATGGCAACCCATCCCCGCTTTCGTGGTGCGTCGGGCAACATCGCGATGGACCACCGCCTATCTGGCGGCCGCTCGAACCATCCCGTGCTGTAGGCCGTATCGACGGTCACCTCTTCCACGTCGGGGGCGTCGTATCCGTGGGCGGTGAGCCAGTTCGGCGTCCGACTCGTTCGCCCAGTCGCGTCGACGACCAGATCGGCGTGGATGTCGTCTTCGGTCCCGCCCTCGGAAACGGTTACCCCCTTGATGTCGCCCGCATCGTCACTCAGATAGTCGACAAACGAACACTCCGCTCGCAGTCGTACTCCCGACAAATCACGGACACGGCGGCGGATCTGCTGTTCGAACAGGGGGCGACTGGCGGCATACATCGGCACTCGTTCGGTGCCGTCGGCCATGAAATCCCCCTCGAGATAGTGGTTGACGTCGCTGGCGCCGTCGAGAAGGAGCGCTCCGGCCGCGATCAAGTCCTCACAGTACCCCGGAAACAGGTCCTCGATCGTCGCCCGACCCGCCTCCATCAGCAGGTGGGCGTGATCCGACTGGGGCACCCCCTTCCGGGCTACTGGTTCGTCCGGAAGCGAATCCTTGTCGATGATCGTCACACTGGCGAACCCGTCGGACAACACCCGTCCCGCCAGCAACCCTGCGACGCTGGCCCCGATCACGACGGCGTGACCGTCGCGCTCGGATACCCGAGCAGGATCGTATCGGCGAGTGTGAGATAGTGTCATGTCAACTCACCACATAGGAAACGATCCAGTTAAGAGTTTCCTACATGTCACTTCAGCCCCTCGTGAACTCGAGAGGTTGTTCCGGCGCAACGCCGGCGACAGCTGTTCGAAACGGATGTTCGATGGAAAGGTATAGGGCGAAGACGGAAGGACGTGTGTACAAGCGAAAGCATGTCCGAACAGGGATACGACCACACAGCGGTCGAACGACGATGGCAGGAGGCCTGGGACGAGGCCGACGCGTACCGGATCCCCGACGATGCCGAGGACCCGACTTACGTCCTCGGGATGTACCCGTACCCCTCCGGGGAACTCCACATGGGGCACGTCAGGAACTACACGATCACCGACGCCTACGCCCGGTACCGGCGCATGCGCGGCGACGACGTGCTGCACCCGATGGGGTGGGACGCGTTCGGCCTCCCCGCCGAAAACGCCGCCAAGGAGCGGGACAGCAACCCCCGCGACTGGACGTTCGACTGCATCGAGACGATGAAAGGACAGATGGAGTCGATGGGCTTTGGCTACGACTGGGACCGCGAGATCACCACCTGCACGCCGGAGTACTACCGCTGGAACCAGTGGCTGTTCCGACGCTTTGCCGAGGAGGAGCTCGTCGAGCGCCGCGACGCCGACGTGAACTGGTGTCCCGACTGCGAGACCGTCCTGGCCGACGAACAGGTTGAGGCCCACAACGGCGAGGAACTGTGCTGGCGGTGTGACACCCCCGTCGAGACGCGCGAGCTGGCCCAGTGGTTCCTGAAGATCACCGAGTACGCCGACGAGCTCGTGGAGTACATCGACGAGCTGGAGGGATGGCCAGACTCCGTCCGACAGATGCAACGGAACTGGATCGGCCGGCAGTACGGAACCACCCTCCCGTTCGAGATCACCGGTCCGGACGGATCGGAGCGCGACTACGGCACCGTCGAGGCGTTCACCACCCGTGCCGACACCGTCTTCGGCGCGACGTTCTTCGCGCTGGCGCCCGATCACCCGATCACCGAAGAGCTGATCGAGACCGACGACGCAGTCCACGAGTTCGTCCACCACGAGGCGGACCCGGACGGCGACGAACCCAACGGCGTCAGAACCGACCTGACCGCGAGAAACCCCGTCACCGGCGAGGAGCTGCCGGTGTTCGTGGCCGACTTCGTGCTGTCGGACGTCGGTACCGGCGCCCTGATGGGCGTGCCGGGCCACGACCACCGCGACCACGAGTTCGCCTCGAAGAAGGGCGTCCCGATCGAGCCGGTGATCGCGCCGGAACCCGACGACTGGGAGGGGCCGGAGACCGACGAGGTTCCCGACGCGCCCGACGTGAGCGAGGGGGCCTTCACCGACGACGGCGTGCTCGTAAACTCCGGTGACTACACCGGACTCGACAGCGACACCGCCCGCGAGCAGATCACTGCAGACACCTCCGGCGCCGAGGAGACGACCCAGTACCGGCTTCGCGACTGGGGCATCTCCCGGCAGCGCTACTGGGGGACGCCGATCCCGGTCGTTCACTGCGACGACTGCGGCCCGGTGCTGGTACCCGAGGCGGAACTACCGGTCGAACTCCCCGAATTTATAAACACCACCGGCAACCCGCTGGACGCCGCCGACGAGTGGAAAGAAACCACCTGTCCAGATTGCGGGGCCGACGCCGTCCGGGAGACGGACACGATGGACACGTTCGTCGACTCCTCGTGGTACTTCCTGCGGTACGTCTCCCCCGACCTGACGGAGGGGCCGTTCGACCTTGAGCGGGCCAACGACTGGATGCCGGTCGACCAGTACGTCGGCGGGATCGAACACGCCGTGATGCACCTGCTGTACTCGCGGTTCTTCACCAAGGTGCTCGCCGATCACGAGGGGCTACAGCACCGCGAGCCGTTCACAAACCTGCTCGCGCAGGGAATGGTCCAGCTGGAGGGAGCGAAGATGTCCAAATCGAAGGGCAACGTCGTCTCCCCCCAGCGCATCGTCGAGGAGTACGGCGCCGACACTGCTCGCCTGTTCATGATGCAGGCCGCCCAGCCCGAGCGCGACTTCGACTGGAGCGAGGAGGGCGTCAGGTCGACCTACCGGTTCCTGACCCGGCTGAAACGCGAGGTCGAGGCGTTCGTCTCGACCAGTCCGGACGGCGACCGTACCCCTGTCGCCGATTATGTCGAAAGCGAAATCGATGCGACGATCGAGGCCGCGACAGCCGACTACGAGACGCTGACGTTCAACACCGCCCTCCGGGAGGCACAGGGGCTCGTTCGAACGATCCGGCAGTACCGCGAACACGCCGAAGAGCAGGGTGAAGAGACGCATGCACCGACCGTGGGGCGCGGGCTGGCGGCCGCGATCAAACTGCTGGCGCCCGTCGCACCCCACCTCGCCGAGGAACTGTACGACGAACTCGGCGACGTCGACGGGGGGAGCGACTGGGTGGACGAGGGCCTGCTCGTCGACGCCACCTGGCCAGAACCCGACGGCGACATCGAGGGGGCGACGGAGCGCCGGAAGCTGGTGGCGAACACCCGCGAAGACGTCCGACAGATCGTCGACGTCGCCGGAATCGACGACCCCGAACGCATCGACGTCGTCGTGACGCCCGACTGGAAGTTCCGGGCGCTCGAAATCGCCGTCGAGAGCGACGCCGACAACCTGATCTCCGAGCTGATGGGAGACGCCGAGATCCGCGAACACGGCGACGCAGCAGCCGACTTCGGGAAGGAGCTCGACGCCGAACGCGAGGCACTCACCCTGACGCTGCCGCCCGAGCGAGAGTACGAGGCGCTCAGGGAAGCCGCCTGGCTGATCGAACGCGAATTCGAGGCGCCAGTGCGCGTGCTCCGGGCCGAAGCAGCCGACGACGACGTCGCCGGCAAGGCCGAACCCGGACGACCGGCGATTCACATCGAAGAAGGTCAGTAAGTTTCGGTATCGACCCCGAGCGCCTCGAAATCGTCGGGGTTGGCCGTAAGTACGGGTTCCTCGAGTTCGTGAGCCACGGCACCGATATAGGCGTCATTCGTCTCGACGCCGCTGTCACCACCGTGTTCCCTGTCCGCCGCAGCGAGAAGCCTGCTAGCCGTCCGCGCCATCTCTTCAGTGATGTCCACTCGTGGATATCCCATGAGCGCGTTCTGAACAATGCGTCGCTCCTCCTCACTGTTGGTGTATACGACACCGTAGTACACTTCGGCCACGACTGGTGTCGGAAGCCACTGGATTTCCCCATTGTCCGTGAGCTGCGTTCCGATTTCCAGGGCGTTCGGGTTCCCGTCCATCACGTCGAAGAGATACGAGGAATCGAGGATCACTCGCGGAATGCCTCCCGTGCCCGCCGCAATCGTTCTTCGTCACGCCCGCCGAATCGCTCGGCGGCCTCCCGCGCTTTATCCACCTCGGCCGAAGAGAGGATCCCGACGAGTTCCTCGGGCTCGGGTTCGCGCGTCAGGCGACGAAGGGTTTCGAACATCGTCTCACCCTCCTCGTTGTGTGCCTTCACCCACGCGTGGTACTCATCCGGGACGCGTATCATCTTCGCCATGTCGTAAATTGTGATTTACAAGGTGAAAAACATTCGGCCGAGTGTTGATATTCCAGGTCCCGGTTCAGCGACTCGTCCCGTCTCCGTCCATCGACGGCGCGCGAAACGCCCGAACGGTTTCCCGCCGTTCGGCGTCGGTCTCGACCGCTGTAAACCCTCGTTCGGTGAAGATTTCGCCCCAGTTCCGGTGGTAGATGGGGAATTCGTCGTTGACGTAGCTCACGTCCAGGTCAGTCGCTCCGTCGATTTCGGCGGGTTCCTCGCTTTCTGGGGACCGTTTGTTTGCTGCAGAGCCCTCGTTGCTGGCGTGTTCCTCGCTTTCTGCGGACCCCTCGTGTTCGATGGTGACGAGGAGCGCACCCGTGATCCGGGCGAGTTCGTCGAAGATCCACGCAGAATCAGGATGGACGTGCTGGAGCGTCTGTATCGAATAGACGGCGTCGAACTGATCGTCCTCGAAACCGTCGATGACGTCCTCGATCGCGTTTATATAGAGTGTTGCATCGGCTGCGAGCGCCGGATACGCCTCGGCCATCACGGCCGTGGCGTCCTCGTTGACTTCGATCCCCGAGAGATCGCTGAACCCGTGCTCGTGGAGATATGACAGGTGCCGGCCCGAACTACAGCCCAACTCCAGGACCGACGCCTCTCGCCCGACGTGAGACTCCAGAAGCCGACGAACGGTCTCGCTCATCTCGTTGGGACCGTAGTAGGCATAATACTCCGGGGAATATTCGCCGGAGCGTTGCGCCCACTGCCGCCGGACTTGTGTCGGATTCACATGTAATCGAGGAGAGAAATGGGCAAAAGTCCGTCGAAGTGGGCTGCGGTGATCGAACGAGTTGTGACACTGGATGAGGTGGTTGGGATATCACGGAAGCGGCCGGGCGTTGTGACCAGATCGGATAGTCACCCTCACAAAAGTCCCGATGTAGAACATACATCCACCAGAGTGGGTTAAAAAAATATTTTCAAATAATGTTTCTCGTTTTTGATGGACAAATACCAACCCTTATCCGTGTCACCGGCCTTTCTCTAGTTGCAATGGCAAACGGTAAGGTTGATTTCTTCAACGACACAGGCGGCTACGGTTTCATCTCGACTGACGACTCCGACGACGACGTGTTCTTCCACATGGAAGACGTTGGCGGCGAGGATCTGTCCGAAGGAACCGAGATCGATTTCGATATTGAACAGGCTCCCAAGGGCCCCCGCGCGACGAACGTCAATCGCGTATAACTGCGAATTCACGGCGTCGTCTTCCGACGACGTGGTGTGATTTCGTTTTCTTGTGATTTATTGGCTCCATTGAATCGCTGTAAGACGTTAGAATTCATGGTTTGACGTAGCGTTTGATGTTGTAGACGAGACACATCAGGGCAATCTCGCGGAACTCGCGGTACCATTCACGCGCTCGGACGGCCGAGCCGTACGAGCGCTTGACCGAGGAGTTGGCGGTTTCGGTCATCGAGCGCTGATTGTAGAGATCGTCGTTAATTCGGGCGTTGTGTGCGTGATCGTAGGGCGCGAACACACGATGTTTGACGAGTGGTCTGATGCCGAGTTCACGGAGTTGCTCGCGTAACTCTTGGCTGTCGTAGCCCTTATCGGCGGCAAGCGTGCGTAACTCGCCCGGGTAGCGCCGGGCGAGTTGCGCACAGACATCGGCGTCACTCCCTTCTCTGGTCGTGGTGCAGTGTACGTCAAGGATCGCTTGCGTCTCTGTATCGACGAGTTTCGTCGCCTCGATGGTCTGAACGCGGTAGTTCGTGCGGTCACAGTAGTGTTTGCTGGCCGGAGAGCGTTCGTAGTAGGTAGCGTCAACGGCAGCGTCGGGAGAGGGATTGTGCAACTGCGCCGAGTGGCGCAGCAGCACTCGCCAAACTGCCATCTCAATCCTGTCGAGCCACTTATTCAACGTGGATGGTGCCGGGAGATCGTCCGGTTCAAGGCCAATAATCTCCAGAATTTGCGTCATTGTCTCTAACAGGTCGATTGTCATCACGTAGGATTTCTCAAGGAAAATTCGCAAGCCGTGAAGCGAAATCATCGCCCATTCAGCGAAGCTGCCGCCACCTTCCGGGGCGGCAGCTTCCTCAGCATCGTCGGAATAACTTTTGGCGAGCGAGACTAATTCCTCGGTGAGGCGGGTGGTAAGGTTCATCCAAACTGCTACTCACTCGCCTCAACTTCTTCGATTTTACGACTTACTACGGCGATGTCTGGCGATTCAATGGAGCCGATTTATTACACGTCCGGAGCGGCAGCTACAGCTCTTGTGCGATCACCGACGCGATCTCGTCGGCCTGCGTCTCGGGGTCGCCCTCGACCCACTCGCCCAGCCGGTCTGGGCCTTCGATCGCCTCGAGATCCGCCACCTCGGTGTAGGAGCCGTCGAGGCCCAGTTCCGACTCGGGCAAATCGAGGTCGCCGGCGTCGTAGACGGTGAGCTCCCACTCGTTTTCGGCCCACCGCTTGCGCTTGAAGTCCGGGAACCGAGGGTCGTTGACGCCGTACTCGACGCTCGCGACCGCCGGAAGCGGCACCCGCACGGTCTCCTCGCCGCCGGCCTTCGTCCGGACCGCATGCAGCGATCCGTCCTCGATTTCCGCCTCGCTTACGGCCATCACCTGGGCGGCGTCGAGCCACTCGGCGATCCCCGGCGGCACCTGTCCCGTCGAGGAGTCCGACGACTCCTCGCCACAGAGCACCAGATCGACGTCACCGAGTTTCCGGACGCCCGCCGCGAGCACTCGGCTCGTCGGGTAGGTGTCTGCCCCCGCGAACGCCCGATCGGAGAGCAAGATTGCGTCGTCGGCGCCCATTGCGACCACGTCCTGGAGGTGTTCCTCGAAGAACGGCGGCCCCATCGACACCGCAATCACCTCGGCGTCCTCGCCGGCCTCCGCAGCCGCGTCCTTCAACTGGAGCGCCAGTTCGACGGCGTTCTTGGCGGCAGGGTCCAGCTGGGAGTCGGCGTCCTCCCGGTCGATCGTCATCGTCTCCTCGTCGAGCGTGACCTCCTCGGGTTTGGGGACGACCTTCACCGCAACCGCGATCGAAAGCGTCATGCGGAGATCACCCCCTCGGCCTCCAGCTGTTCGATCAACGGCGGCAACACCTCGAAGAGGTCGCCCTCGATGCAGTAGTCGGCGTGATCGAAGATCGGCTCCTCGGGGTCGGTGTTCACCGCGATAACGGTGTCGACGTCGTCGAGCCCGGAGGTGAAGTACACCGAGCCGCTGATGCCGGCACAGATCGCCACGTCCGCCTGCAGGGAGTAGCCGGTCGAGCCGATCTGTCGCTCCCGGGAGACGAGTCCCTCGTCACAGAGGGGACGAGTCACCCCCAGCGTTGCGTCGAGCGCCTCAGTGAGTTCGCGTGCCAGTTCCAGATCGCCGTCGAACCCGCGGCCGGCACAGACGACGACGTCCGCACCCGGGAGGTCGACTGTCTCGCCGACCTCCCGATCCAGAACCTCCGTGAGGATGTCGTCCGCAGAGAGATCGGGCTCGCGAACCGCGAGATCCCCTTCCCGGGAGTCGTCGGGCTCGAGCGCGGTGAACACGCCCGGTCGGACGGTGCTCATCTGCGGCCGTCCCTTCGCTTTCACCATCGCGAGGATGCCTCCGGCGAAGGCGGGCACGCCGCCGACGAGGCTCCCGTCGTCGTCGACCTCCAGCCGGACGACGTCGGCGTTGAGCCCGGCGTGGAGCCGGACCGCCAGCCGGCCGGCCAGCCCGATCCCGTCGTTGGTCGCCGGCGACAGGAACATGGCGGGGTCCCCCTCGCGGAGCGCCTCCTCGACGGCGTCGACGTACGTTTCTGGCCGATAGACGTCGAGCAGGTCGTGTTCGATCTGGACGACCCCGTCGGCACCCCGGGCGATCGCCGCCTCCGCGAGCCCGTCGAGATCGTCTCCGGCACCCACCAGGACTGCGGTGACCCCGGTGTCGAGCTCTCCTGCGAGCTCCCTTGCCTTCCCGAGGATCTCGTAGCTGACGTTCGATACCGCACCGTCCGCCGATTCCAGGTACACCCAGATGTCGTTGTCGTAGGCAGTCATGTCAGTCACCTCCGTTGTTTGCGTCCGTTTCGTCGCCGGCCTCGAGTGCCTCCAGAAGCACCGTCGCCAGTTCCCGGACCGGCGCCTCGGCGCCGACCTTCTTCACGCCGTCATCGAGCGTCTGGACGCAGTAGGGACACGCCGTGAGCAGCTCCTCGGCGTCGGTGTCGTCGGCCTGTTTCGCGCGGATGTCGGCGAAGCGTTTCCCGCCGTCGCCCTCGCGCCACATGTTGCCGCCGCCACCCCCACAACAGAGCGTGTCAGCCCCCGACTCGGCGAGTTCGTCGACCTCGACGCCGGCGGCAGCGAGCAACTGTCGGGGCGCCTCGACGGCGGCCATTCCCCGGGCGAGGTAACACGGATCGTGGAACGTGACCGTCCGATCGAGGTCGCCGAACTCGAGCTGGCCTCCCTCCAGGAGCTCCGCCAGGTACTCGGTGTAGTGAACGACCTCGGCACCGAGGTCGGCGCCATCCTCGAACGTCTCCGCGCAGTGGGGACTCGTGGTGATTATCGTCTCTGCGTCCGTCTCCTCGAAGAGTGCGGCGTTCATCTCCGAGAGCTGCTGGAAGAAGTCCGGCTCGCCCGTCTGTCGGACGACGTCGCCACAGCAGACCTCCTCGTCGCCGAGGACGGTGTAGTCGACGTCGGCCGCCTCGAGCAGCTGCACCATCGCCGCCGGCACCGACTGCAGCGACGGGTCGTAGGAGGGCGTACAGCCGACGTAGTAGAGGATGTCGGCCTGTCCGCCGACCGGAACGTCGATGTCGTCGGGGACCTCCTCGAGCCAGGCGTCCCGGTCGCTCGCGGGTCGCTCCCAGGGGTTGTCCTCCTCGTAGACGCTCCAGAGCGCCCCCTCGAGCCGTCCGGGCGCTTCGTCCTCCTCGAAGGCGACTTCCCGGAGCCCGCCGATCGCGTCCATGATATCGACCCCGCGCGGACAACTCGCCTCACACTCCTTGCAGGTGAGACAGCGGTACAGCTCCTCGCCGACGCCGTCGACGCCCAGTTGGCTCTGACGCATCAGCCCGCGCACACTGATCGGCTTCTCGTCGATCGCGTCGTACGGACAGCTTGCAGTGCAGGTGCCACACTGGTAGCAGACGCTCGCGGCGCCGTCGGTCGCCTCGACGACCCGGTCCCACCGGTCGTCGTCGACGTACAGGGGCGCCGCCTCGTCGGCTTTGCTCATGGGCGATCACCTCCCGCCGCCGAGCCAGCATCACAGTCGCCACAACAGCCGCCGTCGGCGCGGGCACGGGTCTCGACGAACTCCCGGACGACCTCGTCCATCTCGGTGGCCTTGGAGGCGAACCGTTCGCCCTCGGCGGCGCTGATCCACTCGAGCTGGAGCCGCCCCTCGTCCTCCTCGTCGAGTTTGTTCTGCCACCGCTGAACGCGCTCTTCGGTGTAGGTGTTGGCGTCGATGTAGTGGCAGTCGCCGATGTGACAGCCCGTCACCAGCACCGCGCCGGCGCCCTCCTCGAAGGCGTGATCGACGAACTCCTCGTCGACCCGGCCGGAACACATCGTCCGGACGATCCGGATGCTCTCGGGATAGTTGCGCTTCTCGATGCCGGCCTGGTCGGCGCCGGCGTAGGAACACCAGTTGCACGCGAAGGTGAGTACCTTCTCCTCGGGGTTGTGTTCCAGCGCGGCGCTGATCTGGGCTTTGATCTGCTCGTCGGTGAACCCGGGCATCGTGATCGAGTCGGTCGGGCAGGCCGAGGCGCAGGTGCCACACCCCATGCAGGCTGCCTCGATCACGCTGTGGACGTCCTGTGCTTCACCCTCTACGGCGTTGTACGGACACACGTCAGCACACCGGGTGCACCCGATACAGGTCTCGGGGTCGATCTGCGCGGCGAGCGGTTCCTGTGCGATTTCGTCCTTCGAGAGTAGCGCGTCAGCCTTGGCAGCCGTCCCCAGCGCCCCGTCGACGGCGTCGCGGACGCCCTTCGGTCCCTGGGCGGTGCCGGCCATGAACACGCCGCCGACGCTGGCCTCGACCGGGCCGAGCTTCGGGTGGCTCTCCAGCAGGAACTCCTCTTCGTCGCGAGTGACGGTGAGCTGGCTCGCCACGTCGTTCTCCTCGTCGGCGCCGTTCGACCGCAACCCGGTCGCGAGCACGATCAGGTCCGGCTCGAGGACGACCTCCCGATCGAGCGTGCGTTCGTGGAAGGACAGCTCGCCGTCGTCGGGATCGTACTCGAGCGCCTCGCCCGCGGGGGTGTCCTGGTCGTACCGGAAGAACCGAACCCCCCGCTGTTGAGCCGCCCGGTATGCCTCTTCGCCACCGCGGCTGAACGTTCGGACGTCCTTGTTGACGACGTCGACAGTCGCGCCGTCGGCGGCGAGCTGGTTCGCCTGCCCGACGATCGAGGAACAGCAGTACCGCGAGCAGCCGCGGTCGCCGTCGCGTGAGCCGACACAGCCGACGAACGTCACCCGGTCGGCGTCGACGCCGCCGTCGGCGAGCCGCGCGTCGAGTTCGCGGTTCGTGATCACCTCGGGGTTGTCGTCGTAGCCGAACTCGTCTGGCTCGTACGGCGAGGCACCCGTCGCGAGCACCACCGCGCCGGCGACGATGGTCTCGCCGGAGTCGAGGTTGACCGGGAAGTTACCGACGTGACCGCTCACCCCCTCGACCTCGGTGTCGGTGTGGACGACGACGCCGTGCTCTTCGAGCTGTCGTCGGCGACGCTCGAGGAGGTCCTCGGGGTCCCGTCCCCCGGGATGGAGCTCCTCGAGGTGCCGGAGCTGACCGCCGAGTTCCTCCTCTCGCTCGATCAGGTGGACCTCGTGTCCGTTCTGGGCCATCGAGACCGCCGCCGACATCCCGGCGATCCCGCCGCCGATCACGACGCCGGTCTGCTCGACCGGCTGGTCGATCTCCTCCAAGGGCGTGAGGAACGCCGCCTTGTCGACGGCCATCTTCACCATGTCCTTCGCCTTCTCGGTCGCGCTCACCTCGTCGTCGTGGACCCAGGAGTTGTGGTTCCGGACGTTGGCCATCTCGAGGAGGTACTTGTTCAGGCCGGCCTCGGCGATCACCCGTTCGAAGGTGGGGCCGTGGGTCTTCGGCGAGCAGGAGGCGACCACCACCCGGTTGAGTTCGTGTTCCTTCACCGTCTCGGTGATGTGCTCCTGGGTGTTGCCCGCGCAGGCGAACAGCAGATCCTCGGTGTACTCGACGTTCGGCAGGTCATCGGCCCAGTCGGCGACCTCCTCGACGTCGATCGTGCCGGCGATGTTGGAGCCACAGTGGCAGACGAACACGCCGATCCGCTCCTCGCCGGTGGCGTCGATCGGCTCGACGTCGACCGGCTCGGGCCAGGTGCGCTCCTCGACGTGGGAGAGCGCCCGCGAGGCCGCCCCGGACGCCTCGGCGACGCTGTCGGGGATGTCCTTCGGCCCGGTCGCCGCGCCGGCGGCGTACACCCCGTCGCGGGTGGTTTCGGTCATGTCGCCGCCGGCCTCGGTGGTCGCAAAGAAGCCGTCCTCGTCGACCTCGACCCCGAGACGGGCGGCCAGATCCGGCGTGCCGTCGCTGGGGATGAGCGCGGGTGCGAGCACGACCATGTCGTACTCCTCCTCGCGGACCTCGCCGGCGTCGGCGTCCTCGTACCGGACGACCGGCGAGTCACCGTCGGTGTGGACCTCGGCGGGGCGACCCCGGACGTAGTCGACGTCGGCCTCCTCGCGGGCCCGGTCGTAGAAGTCGTCGAACCCCTTGCCGTACGCCCGCATGTCCATGTACAGCGCCGTGACGTCGTCGACGCCGTGGTCGACCGACTGGATCGCCTGCTTGTTGGAGTACATACAGCAGACGCGCGAGCAGTACTCGCAGTGGCGCTGATCACGGCTTCCCACACAGTAGACGAACAGCACGTCCTCGGGGTGTTCCCCGTCGGAGGGACGCACGATGTGCCCCTCGGTGGGCCCGGCGGCGTCGAGCATCCGTTCGTACTCCATGCTCGTGAGCACGTCCGGATGCTCGCCGTAGCCGTATTCGTCGATCACCTCCGGATTGAGCACGTCGAAGCCGGTGGCGACGATCACCGAGGAGACGTCGATCTCGTACTCGGTGGGCGTCATCTCGAAGTCGATGCAGTCGGGTCCGCAGGCCCGCTGACACCGGTCACACGGCATCACGTTGGGCGGGTCGTTCATACAGGTGTCCAGATCCACAACGTACGGCCCCGGCTCCGCCTGCTCGAACGGCGTAAAGATCGCGGTCCGCGACCCGATCCCCTCGTCGAACTCGTTGGGGGCGTATTCGGGACACGCCTCCACGCAGTCGTCACACCGGGTGCACTCGTCGCCCACGAACCGGGGCGCCTGGTAGACGTCGGCGGAGAAGTCGCCGGCCGCTCCCGAAAGGTCGGTGAGCTCCGCGAGCGTGAGCACCTCGATGTTGTCGTGTTCGATCGCGTCGCTCATCACCGGCCCCTCGATGCAGATCGAGCAGTCGAGGGTGGGGAAGTTCTTGTCGAGGGCGGCCATCTTGCCGCCGATCGACGGCGATCGCTCGACGAGCACGACCTCGGCGCCGGAGTCGGCGAGATCGAGGCTCGACTGGATGCCGGCGATGCCGCCGCCCACGACCAGCACGTCGGCGTCGACGCGCTCGGTCGCGGTGCGACCAGTGCCGAGCGGATCGACCCGGTCGACGCTCATTGTACCACCTCCCGTCGCTCTCCACCGAGGTAGTCGAGTTCGTCGTCGGCGACGACGGCCTGGCCGCGCTCGAACGCCCGCTCGTTGAGGTCTTCGGTGCCGTCCGGGACGGTCTCGCGGATCGCCGCCCGGACCGCCTCCGCTGGCGGCGTGCCGACGAGTTCGACGACGGCACCCA
Organism: Halalkaliarchaeum desulfuricum; assembly: GCF_002952775.1. Classification (NCBI taxonomy): domain Archaea; kingdom Methanobacteriati; phylum Methanobacteriota; class Halobacteria; order Halobacteriales; family Haloferacaceae; genus Halalkaliarchaeum; species Halalkaliarchaeum desulfuricum. Next base: position 1,879,410 of record NZ_CP025066.1, on the reverse strand, counting down.
GCGTGAGGACGTTGGCGACGACCTTGTGTCCCAGTTCCTCGGCGAGGTCGATCGCCGACAGCGACGCCACCGTCGCGTCCGGCCGCCGTTCGAGCAGCGGTTCGGGATCGACCAGGTTCCGTTCGACGAGCACGAGTCCGTCCTCCGTGACGGTGTCGGCGTCACGTTCGAACGCGTCCTGGGAGAACGCGACCACGACGTCGGGATCCACCACGTTCGGGTAGTCGATCTCCTCGTCGCTGACGACGACGTCGCCCCGCGAGAAGCCGCCGGTCTTTTCGGGACCGTACGCCTCCGTCATCGTCGCGTCCATGTCGGCGTGGACGCTGGCGCCGTGGCCGAGCACGTGCGCCATCGTGATCACGCCCTGGCCGCCGAAGCCCGAAAACCGGAACTCCGTTCGGCTCATTCGCTCTCACCTCCGAGCAACCGCTCTTTGGTTTCGAGATACGACGAACTCTCCTCGTCGATGAAGTTGCCCAACACGAGGTCTTCCCCTTCCAGTGCGATACCGACCTCCTCGAGGTCGGCGTCGTGATCGATCACCGAGTGTTCCTCGAAGTAATGCATCATGTCGAGTCCCTCCGGGAAGTCGTTCGCCTTGCCGAACCCCTCCGGGCAGGGGGTGATCACCTCGACGAAGCCGATCCCCGGCTTCTCCATCGCGGCCTCGATCGCGTCCGCGAGCCGTCGCGGATGGAGGATCGTCCACCGGGCGACGAACGGGACGTCGAGGCTCTCGGCGAGAAGCGGGAGGTTGAACGGTCGCTCGTAGTTGCCCTCGGGAGTCGTCGAGGTCACCTTGCCCGTCGGGGTGGTGCCGCCGAACTGTCCGCCGGTCATGCCGTAGTTGAAGTTGTTCGAACAGACGATCGTGAGATCGAGGTTTCGCCTGGCGGCGTGCAGGAAGTGGTTGCCGCCGATGTTGAACAGGTCACCGTCGCCGGAGACCACCGACACCTCCATCTCGGGGTTGGCGACCTTCAGCCCGGTCGCAAAGGGGATCGCCCGGCCGTGGGTGGTGTGATACGAGTCGGTGTTGATGTAACCGGCCGCGCGGCCGGCACAGCCGATCCCGCTGACGACGGCGTGGTCGTCCAGCCCCTTCGGGGAGCGCTCGAGCGCCTCACCGAACGCCTTGATCGTCGTTCCGAGGCCGCAGCCGGGACACCAGATGTGGGGGATCCGACGATCCCTGAGGACACTGTCGTCGGGGTGTTCCTCGACGATTTCCGCCGGCGACTGCGTGGTCTTGCTCATCGAATCACCTCCCGGACGGTGTCGGCGACCTCGTCCGGGCGCGGGATCGCCCCGCCCGGATGGGTGTGGGCGTCGACCGGACAGGCCGCGTGGGCCCGAACCGGGGTGACGTACTGACCGAGGTTCATCTCGGCGACGACGATCCGGTCGACCGCAGCCGAGAGTGCCTCGATCTCGTCGATCGGGAACGGCCACGGGGTGATCACCCGAAAGAGCCCGGCGTCGACGCCGTCGGCCCGGAGCTGGTCGACCGCGTCGCGGGCCGAACGGCTCATCGATCCGTAGGCGATCAGGGCCACGTCGGCGTCGTCGAGTCGATACCGCTGTACGCGACAGATCTCCTCGCGGTTGTCGTCGATTTTGTCCATCATCCGTCCGAGCATCTTCTCGTGCGTGTCGACATCGATGTCCGGATGTCCACGCTCGTCGTGGGTGAGGCCGGTGACGTGCACCCGACCACCCTCCCCGGCGGCTGCCATCGGCGGAACCTGAACCGAGTTGTCGTACGGGAGGAACGTCTCCGGTTCGATCTCGTCGTCCGGCCGCGGACGGTCCACTGTCTCGACCGAGTCGGGGATCGACACCTTTCCGGTCATGTGCCCGACGGTCTGGTCGGCGAGCACGATCACCGGCGTCCGGTACCGTTCGGCGGCGTTGAACGCCTCGACCGTCAGGTCGAACATCTCCTGGGGGCTGCCCGGAGCGTAGGCGATCATCGGATAATCGCCCTGGCTCCCGTACCGAGCTTGCATCACGTCCCCCTGTCCGGGAAGCGTGGGCATTCCCGTCGAGGGGCCACCGCGCTGGACGTTGACGATGACACACGGCGTTTCGGTGATCGCCGCCAGTCCGATGTTTTCGTTCATGAGGCTCACGCCCGGGCCGCTCGTGGCGGTCATGCTCTTTTTCCCGGCGTTCGAGCCGCCGACGACGGCGGCTATGCTTGCGATCTCGTCTTCCATCTGGATGTACTGGGCGTCGGGGAGCCCGGGGAAGCGCTGGCTGATGCGCTCGGCGACCTCGCTGGCGGGCGTTATCGGATACCCCGCGAAAAACCGACAGCCTGCGGCGATCGCCCCCTCCGCACAGGCGGTGTCGCCCATCATGAAGTGATCGCCGGTGAGGACCTCCGGCTCGGTGTCGGTCGCCGTCTCCTCGCCGGATTCCTCCTCGGAGGTGGCCATCACGTCTCACCTCCCGCCGGCGTCGGTTCGGCCTCGCCGTCCGTTTGCTCGACGGTGTAAATCGCGAACTCCGGGCAGATCCAGGCGCACATGCCACAGTCCACGCAGTCGTCGGCCTTGCCCTCGGCCACCGTCGGCGGGCGATACCCTTTCCGGTTGGCTTCCCGGCCACGTTCGAGAACGTCCTGTGGACAGTACTCCCAGCAATAACTACATTCCTTGCAGCGATCGGGCAGTATCCGGACGATCCCACCCGGTACCAGGACCGACGAATCGTCGATCGGTTCGCGGGATCGATCTCGGGCGCGCTCGACGTATCGTTCGAGCCCTTCGAACCGTCCGGCACGTTTCGCCGGCCACCGTGCTGCCAGTTGTGACTCGTTCACATCAATCACTCATTTGAAATCGACACTCTACGGCGAAGGGAATCTTCCCATCAATAGATGGGGCTTTATTAGGCGGTGCGGTTCCGCCGGAATCGCGGGGAAACGCCGAGGTTTCTCGGATAAAAGCGTCCGTCCGCGACAACGCTACTCGGTATCGAGGATCGAATTCAGGAGTTTCCGCTGTGCCGCAGAGAGGTGTTCGATGAACGTCGCGGTCGCGATGTCGAGTTCGTCGGCGACTTCCCCCGCGTTGGCGCCTTTCGGGTGATCGAAGTAGCCGAGTTCGTGGGCCGTCGTCAGCACCTGCTGTTGCCGGTCGGTGAGCACGCTCTTGTCGAAGAACACGAGAGACTTGGATCCGTCCTCATCTTCCGCTCTCGACTGGACGAGTCGCCTGACCTCCATCTGCGGGTGGAACTCCCCGACCGTCTCGATTACCTGTCTGAGATCCTCCCGGTCGGCGGCGTGGAAGACGACGTACAGCGTTCCCCGTTCGCCTCTGACGTCGACCACCGGGGAGCCGTGTTGCTCGATGCACTCGCAGGGGCAGTTTCTGTCACTGACCCGTTCGAACCGATAGATTGCGCTGGAACCGTCGGTGAACGTCTTCTCGAGTTCGGTCTCCTCGATCTCCTCCGACAACTCGTCCACAGCGGGGACGCTGAACTCCTCGGTGACGTGTTTGGGGGCGTGTGGATCGACGCTTTTGGACATCGAGTAGGCGGTCACATCCTCGGCGGCCGACACCCTGGCCATCGGACAGGCTACCGCTGCCGGAATCTTCAGTTCCGCGCGGATGCCAGAAGTCATCCCTTTATATTTTTGGTTTTCCTCGTGAAAACCTTTGCTCCAATTCTCACTCATTAATGATACCCCGATATTTTTCAGGTATTCTTATACTCAATCGTGGAGTCACCGTCATGTTCCTGGAGGGAGATCGGAATCACGCGTCCAGGTCGAGTTCGTCGGCCCGTTCGTCGACGAACTCCTGGAGCTGTTCGATCACCTCCTCCCCTTCCCCCGTCTCGAAGAGGTGGTCGAACCGACCCTGACACTCGAGGTACTCCCGGACCGGTTTGCGGTCGCGGATCCGCATCACGTCCACCAGTTCCCCGTCGACGACTTCGAACAGCGGCTGCAGGCCGGTTTCGACCGCGAGCTGGGCGACGGTGACCGCCTCCGCCGGATCGAACTCCCAGCCGAGCATGCAGGGCGCCTGCACCTGGACGTATTTCGGCCCGTCGTGTTCGAGGCCCCGCTCGATTTTCTGTTTGAAGTCCTGCGGGTAGCCGATCGACGCCGAGGCGACGTACGAGCAGCCGTGCGCGGCGGCGATCGCGGGCATGTCCTTTTTGGAGGTGTCGTCGCCGAGGCTTTCCTTCCCCGGAGGCGACGTGCTGGTGCTCGCGCCCAGCGGCGTCGCGCTCGATCGCTGGATTCCGGTGTTCATGTACGCCTCGTTGTCGTAACAGACGTACAGGACGTCGTGCCCGCGGTCCATCATGCCGCTGAGACTGCGGATGCCGATGTCGAAGGTCGCCCCGTCGCCGGCAACCACGACGAAGTTCACGTCGTCGTGATCGGTGAACTCCTCTGAAGCCTTGCGATCGAAGGCGCGGTAGGCCGCCTCGATGCCGGAGGCGACGCCCGGCGCGTTCGCGAACACGTCGTGGATCCAGCTTACCCCCCACGAGCTCTCCGGGAACGGGCTGGAAATGACCTCCATACAGCCGGTCGCCATCGAGATGATCGTGTTTTCCCCGGTTGCTTCCGTCAGGTGCCGCATGGCGAGTGCAGGGGCACACCCGGCACACGCCCGGTGGCCGGGGGTGAACAGGTCGTCGTCGTACGACAGGACCGCGTCGGGTTCCGGCGGCGAACTCATGCCTGGGTCACCTCCATGTCGAGTAAGTCTCCCTTCAATTGCGGCCATCGTTCCTCCGCGAGGAATCGACGTGGATGCCCGTCTTCCGCCGCCTCACCGGTCTCTTCAATAACGGCCTCGATGTCGTCGTGGGAAACATCGCGGCCGGCGAGACCGAGGACGTAACTCCGGACGGCGGGCTGGGTATCGGATCCGTACAAAGCCGACTTGAGTTCGCTCGCCAGGCTCCCCTGGTAGCCGGGGGAGTTCTCCTTTTGCATGACGCTTACCGCCTCGACGCCGGCAAGTGCCTGGCGGAGCTGTTCGGCCGGGAACGGCCGGATCACGCGCGGTCGAACCAGTTTCACGTCCGCGGGGTGATCGGCGATGACGTGTTCGACCGTCCCCGCCAGTGATCCCAGACACACGAGTGCGAGGTCGGCGTCGACGGGACCGACTGTCTCGAGCATCCCGTCGTACTCCAGTCCGTACTTGCGACCGAACTGATCGCCGAAGGCTTCGGTCGCCTCGGCGATGACCTCCCGGGACCGGAGCATCGCTTCCTGGACGGCGTACCGCGCTTCCGTCCAGTGTTCGGGACGCCCCACGCCTCCCATCGTCGTGGGATCCGACGGGTCGAGCGTCGCGAACGGCTCCCGGTCGGGGAGATACGACGACACCGCCGCTTCGTCGGGGACGTCGACCGGTTCCTTGACGTGTGTCAGGATGAACCCGTCGAGGTTGACGAGCGCGGGCAGCGAAATCGTCGGATCCTCGGCCACCCGGTAGGCCACGAACACGGTGTCGACGGCCTCCTGGACGTCCTTGGCGAAAAACTGGATCATCCCCCCGTCGCGCTCGGCGAAGGCGTCGGTGTGGTCGTTCCAGATCGAGATCGGCGCCGAGAGGCTCCGGTTCGCGACGGCCATCACGACCGGCAACCGCATGCCCGCCGCCGTAAACAGCGGCTCGGACATGAGTTTGAGCCCTTGCGAGCACGTCGCGCTGAAGACGCGCGCGCCGGCGGCGCTGGCGCCGATGCACGAGGAGGCGGCGTTGAACTCCGAGTCGACCTTCAGAAACTCCCCGTCGAGTTCGCCGTCGGCGTGCATCTCCGAGAGCGTCTCGACGATGCCGGTCTGTGGCGTGATGGGGTACGCGGAGACGACGTCCGGCTGGGTGGACCTGACCCCGGCGGCGACCGCCTGATCGCCTTTCAGCATCGTCCGGTCGCCCATCTCACTTCACCTCCGGGATCATGTCGATGGCGTCGATCGGACACTCGGTCTCGCAGATCCCACACCCCTTGCAGTACCGGTAATCGACGGCGACTTGCTGATGACCGTCGTGTTTCGCCGCCCGCGGGACGGGTCGTCGATCGCCGGGGATCGACCGCCCCGACCCCTGGAAATCATCGACGCGGTGGACGGCGCCGTCCGGGCAGAACGTCACACAGAGCCCACACCCGACACAGGGTTCGTGGTGGATCACCGGACGGCTTTCCCGCCAGGAGCCCGTTTCGTTGACGAGGCTCGTCTTCGGGTTCGCGATCGCGCCCATCGGGACCGTCAAATCCTCGTAGGGGTCTTCGACTTGATCGTCGTCGGGTGTCGTCGAATCGGCGACGGTCGTCGAATCGGCGTCGTCCTCGGCAGGCTCCCGCCCGGCCGCCGCGGCGCGTTCGACCTCCGCCGATTCGGCCCGACCCGCGTCGGTCATACGGCGGCCACCTCCCGGAACGCGGCGTCGGCGGCGGCGGCGTTCTTCCGGCCGACGTCGCCGCCGAACGTCGAGACGGTCACCGATTCGATGCTCTCGATCTCGAGGACGCCCGTCGCGCCGGCGAACGCCCCCAGCAGCGACGTGTTCATGATCGGTCGTCCGAGATGCTCCCTGGCGATGCCGGTCGCGTCGACGGTCACGATCCGTTCGTCGGTCGGGATCGGTAGCTCCGCCGGCTCCGCCGTCGAGTTGACGACGACCGTCCCGCCCTCGATCAGCCCCTCGGCGACGTCCACGATGTCGACGAGCGTCGGGTCCTGAACGAGCACGTAGGTGGGTTCGTTCACCTGACTCCTGTCGGTGATTTTCTCCGTGTCGATCCGTGCGAACGCCTCGACGGGGGCGCCCCGGCGCTCGACGCCGAAGGCGGGGAACGCCTGTGCCCAGTCTCCCTGCTCGAATGCGGCCTCGGCGATCAGGTGGGCCAGGGTTACGGATCCCTGCCCACCGCGCCCATGTATGCGAATCTGTTCCATACCCTCAAGTTGCGACTCCCTGGGGAATGTCGTTGACTCCTACATATAGTGGTGACTTAAACCGAATCCCTCCGACAGTGAACGTATGAACAAATTTTTACCGTAACTGGCTGGTTTTTATACTGTTTGGCGCAGCAGGCTGCTCTAACATAATATCCCACGATATAAATCGTGGCCGCATATCCCTGCCAGAAGATAACAATTGACTATGAAAATAAACGAGTTGCTCACAAGGCTCGAGACGGTGACGTACCCGACGACGACCGACCGCGTCGTGGAAGAATTCGACGATCCGAAGCTCACCCTCGTGGACGGCGAGGAGCGACTGTCGACGGTGTTCGACAGGATCAACAACGAGGTGCTGGACTGCTGTGACGACGCCAAACTCGCGGTCCTCGGCGGCCTCAAAGGCGATGCCGTCGGACGGAAGGGATACAGCGATCGCGATCCGCCGACGCCGAGCGAATCGGATTCGGTAGGGCCGACGCTTTGAGCTGGTTGGCGACGACGCTGACCTCCACGCCACCACCGTGGTCGGGGAAGATCCGAACTGCCGGCGCTCGGGAACCTTCACCGGGAACAAGATAATAAACCAATATTTGTTGGTTGTTAGTTAACCCCACTATACGACCGAGTATTCGTATGAGCAGCAAACACGAACCGACAGACGGTGAGTCGACAACAGCCGAGGCGCCTCACTGTGGCGTCTGTGAGCACGTCTACTTCCAGGACGACTGGGAGCGAACCCCGTTCTGTGCGGAGTGGAACAAGGAGACCTCGATCCGCGTCGGGGAGGTGTGTTCGGCGTTCTCGCTGCAGGATGAGACAACTATCGTCGGAACCGCGCCCGCCGACACCGACGTCGATGTCGAAATCGACTGGGAGGAGCTGACGACGGGGACCGACGCGCCGTTTTTCGCCGCCTATCGGGACGACGAGAAGTACGGCTGGATGTGCGGCAACTGTCGAACGCTCGAGGTCGCGATCGACACGATGGGACAGTTCGTCTGTAACGACTGTGGGAACAAACACAGCCCGACGGAGTGGGATCCGTCCTATTTATAATCCGGTTCGTTACTCTCGGTTCCCGATCCCGAGCAGATCGAACGGCGTCCCGTTGTCGTTCTCGTCGGCGTGTTCGTAGACGACGCGAGCCGTTGCCACGTCCTGGATTGCAAGCCCCGTCGAGTCGAAGACGGTGACGCCGTCCGCCGCCGTGCGCCCGGGTTGTTCGCCGACGACGATCTCGCCGATCTCGCCGTAGATGTCGTCGTCGCCCAACAGCCCCTCGTTCCAGGGGACGTTGACCTCGCCGGAGTGGGTGCACTGTTCGTAGTCGTCGATGACGAGTTTCGCCTCCTGGAGCACCGCCGATTCGAGCTCCTGTTTGCCCTCGGCGTCGGCGCCCATCGCGTTGACGTGTGTGTGCTCGCCGAGGTCCTCGAGGGAGACGATCGGCTCACGGACGGGGGTCACCGTCGAGAGCACGTCACAGTCGGCCGCCTCCGCAGTCGAGCCGCCGAGGACGTCGAACCGGTCTTCGAACGCGTCGACGAACGCCGCGACGCGCTCTTCGTCGACATCGGAGATCACGACCGTCTCGATCGGTCGGACCTCCGCGATCGCCTCCAGTTGCGTGTACGCCTGCACGCCGGCGCCGACGATCCCCAGCGAGGTGGCGCCCTCGACTGCGAGGTAGTCGGTCGCGACCGCGGCCGCCGCACCCGTCCGTCGGGTCGTGAGCTCGGTGCCGTCCATGATCGCAAGCGGAAACGCGTTCTCCGGGTCGGAGTAGATCATCGTCCCCATCACCGTCGGGAGATCGTACTTCTTTTCGTTGTCGGGGTGGACGTTCACCCACTTCACGCCGGCTGCGTCCCAGTCGCCGGCGTCCATGTACGCCGGCATCGACCGGAAGTCGCCGTTGTACTCGGGGAGTTCGATGTACGACTTCGCCGGCATCTGGGCGTCGCCGCGCTCGTAGGCGGCAAACGCCGACTCCAGCGCCGGGACCACGCGGTCCATCGGCGCGTTCGCTGCGACGGCCTCGCTGTCCAGAAGCAACGTCTGCATGCGCGCAACTTTTGCCGGGGAGTATTCAAAGCTGTCGAGGTAGTTCCGGGGTGGTGGACTCGGAAACCGCTACACGGTGCCGAAATCTCGCGGCCGCTACATGTAGCCGAGATCCCGGAGCCGCTCCATGAGGTCTTCTTTGTCCTGTGCGCGACCGGCGCGCTCGACGGTGTTCTCCAGATCCTGGAGCCAGGCGGGCTCCTGGGTCGTCTTCTCGGTGGATACTTCACTGCCCAGCGACCGGAAGCCGGCGAAGTACTTCGGCGAAATCGGAACGTCCTCGATCGTGACGCCCTCCGGGAGGTCGTCGGCCGACTCGGGGACGTAGCCGTCCTCGGGGAACTCGTCGACGGTGGTCGGGACGACGAAGTTCCAGAAGGCCTCCCAGACGTCGCGCTCGGTGAACTGCAGGATCGGGTGGATCCGGTCGTGGGGCGGGTAGATGTCGGGGTCGTGCCGTGGCGAGAAGAACGTCTCGTCGGCGCGAGCCTCCTGTTCGTCCCATCGCACGCCCGAGATCACGCCGTCGATGTCGTACGCTTCGAGGGCGTCGTTGAGCGCAACTGTTTTGAGAAGGTGGTTGCCGACGTAGGTGTCCAGCAGGAACGGGAACGTGTCCTCCTCGTACTCGAGAATGTTGCGGATGTGGTGCCGGTTGTGCTCCGAGAGGGCGTCGACCGGGATGTCGTCACCCGGTTCGAGCCCGTGTTCGTCGACGTAGTCGCCGACATCGTCGTTGCGGGCGTACACCAGTTCGATCCCCCACTCGTCGGCCCAGTGCTCGACGAAATCAGTGATCTTCTCGAAGTGCTGGAAGTGGTCGATGAACACCGCAGTTGGCTTGTCGTAGCCGAACTCCTCGGCCACCTCGTTGATGAAGTACAGCGTGAGCGTCGAGTCCTTCCCGCCGGTCCACATCACCGCCGGGTTCTCGTACTGTTCGAGCCCTCGGCGGGTGACCTCGATCGCCTTCTCGATCTTGTGCTGGATCGAGGGATAGTCCGCGGGAGTTTCGCCCTTGCCGTCCGTGTAGTCGACGTCGACGTACGCCGGAAAGTCGTCTGTCATCTACGGGCTGGGTAACTCTGTGGACCGAAGTGTTTTGTGTTATCGAGCGAGTCCGGTCGAGGACGGCCGACCCCGGGGCTCCGACCGCCGGCTCCGGCCGACCCCGGGGCTCCGACCGCCGGCTCCGGCCGACCCCGGGGCTCCGACCGCTATCCACCGACCGAAACGACCGTCGCCTCGACGGTGACGGTGCCGAGATCCAGCGTCACCGTCGATCCCTGCCGGATCGTCTCGCCTTTAAACCGGACGCCTGCGGTCGTTTCCCGCACGTCGAGCTCGGCGGTGATCGTCACGTCCCGGTCGATCGGATGGTCGTACACACCCAGTTCACCCTCCTCGCCCCGGATGAGGATCACCGACGGCTCGACATCGACATCGGTCACGCGCGCGATCGTTTCCCCACTGCTCCGTTCGGTCTGTCCGGGACGGATCGCCGCCGCCATGTCCTCGTGGACCTCGTCCATCCGAAGGGTGACTGTCCGGGTGGCGGGCGCGCCGCGCTCCTCGGTCGTTCCGACGCGCTCGATCGTTCCCGACAGGTCGTAGGTGTCGGTCGAAAGGGAGATCGACGACCCCTGCTGGACGTACGTGTCGCCGAACTGCGGCCGCTCGCGGTGTTCCAGCGTGGCGATGGATACCCCCACGAACACGCGGTTGCGGTCGGGGTTGCTCGTGCCGTACGCCGTCACCGACTCGACGGTCGCGGTCCGGTGGCCGTCGACCTCGATCACGTCGCCCTCGGCGATCGACTCGGCGGTTTCGACGTCGACGACGTCCGAAAGGAGGACATCGGCCTCGCCGCGGTCGAGCCCGTCGCCGACGCGTTCGATCGTCCCGGAAAGGTCGTAGTCGCCGGCCGGCAGGTCGACGGTCTGCCCCCGCCGAACCGGCGTGCCGCCGAACCGGAGTTCGCCCTGCTGACGGTGGGCGTCGAGGGCGGCCTCGAGGACGACCACGCGCCGCGTCGGGCTCCCCTCCGCGTAGACGGCGACGTCCTCGACGGTGGCGACCGTCCGGTCGGCCAGACGGATCTCCTCGCCCGGCGCGATCTCCCGGGCGTCGGCGGCGTCGACAGTGTCCCGGAGGACGACCGTCGTCTCCTCGCGGTCGAGCGTGTCCTCCCCGCCGACCGCCCGGACCTGTCCGTCGACCTGGTACAGGTCCGTGACGACCTCGAGCGTCCGTCCCAGCCGGGGCGGCGCGCCGTCGTACTGGATCGAACCGCCGGAGAGCTCGCCGCGCAACTCGACCCGGAGAACGACGCGCTGTTCGTTCCCCTGCGGCGTGAGGTGTACGTCGGTGATCGTGATCCGGTCGTCACCGCCCGGACTGTAGGCGTCGCCCTCGTTGATCTCGGAGACGATGTAGTCCGGCTGTGTGCCGAGATCCAGCGTGGCGTGGGTCGTGTCGAGATCGGGTTCGGGCTCGGGGTCGTCCGAGACGACGAGTGCGGCGCCCGCGACGACGACAGCGAGCACCACGAGCACCACCAGCGCGTCGATCACGTTGACCGTGCCGAACAGCCGGCCCTCGTCGTCGATCAGTTCCATCGGATCTCACCCGGCGCGGACATCACTTGCGCAAGCCACAGCATCCTGGGAATTAGCTCTTTTGCTTCCGGGAAGCGTCGGCGACCTCGTTCGCGAGCGTTCCGACCCCCTCGTAGGTGATCTCGATCCGGTTTCCCGGCTCGATCACCCCGGGGTTCGCCGGGCTGCCGAACGCGACGGCGTCCCCCGGACGGAACGTGAACCGGCGGGAGAGATACGAGACGATCTCGTCGGGGTCGAACAGCATCAGTTCCGTGTTGGCCTCCTGCCGCGTTTCGCCGTCGATTCCGGTGTGCATCGCGACGTTCCGCGGGTCGAGGTCGGTCTCGAGCCACGGCCCGAGCGGGGCGGAGCCGTCGAAGGCCTTCCGGGCGGTCCGGCCCTGCTGGTCGAGTGCGTCGACGTCGTTCATGACGGTGTAGCCGCGGACGGCGTCCGGCACCTCCTCCGGCTCGAGGTCGCGGCACCGCCGGTCGATCACGGCGACGAGTTCGCCCGCGTACGTCAGCTCGTCGGTGAATTCGGGGTACGGGATCGGCTGCCCGTGGGCGAGCAGCGACGTCGGCGGTTTGATGAAGAAGTCCGGTTCCTCGGGTCGATCGTACTCCATCTGTTCGAGCGTCTCCGCGAAGTTCCGTCCCACACAGTACAGCGCTGACGGGTCACAGGGAGGGAGCAGGCGTCCGTCCCGGCCAACCTCGTAGGTTCCGTTCTCGGTTTCGATTCGACCGGCCTCGTAGCGTCCCTCGACGGGTCCGTCCGGCGTGAGCAGTCGCGCGCGTCGCATGACCCACGGTTTCATGGTCCATCCGATAGGCGTACCGGTATGGAGTTCGACATCGACGGCAACGTGGCACTCACGACCGCATCGTCGGCCGGCCTGGGGTACGCCAGCGCGATGGCACTCGTCCGGGAGGGCTGTCACGTCGTCATCAACGGCCGCAACGAGACCAGACTCCGCGAGGCAGCCGAGCGGCTCCGCGAGGAGGCGACTGGCGACGCCCGCGTGGTTCCCATGCAGGGGGATTTAACCGACACCGCCGACATCCAGCGGCTGGTCGAGGAAACCGTCCGGGAGTTCGGTCGCCTGGATCACCTCGTGACGTCCGCGGGCGGCCCCCCGTCCGGGCCGTTCCTCGAGACGACCGACCAGGAGTGGGAGGAAGCTTACGAGCTGCTGGTAATGAGCGTCGTGCGGCTGGTCCGGGCGGCCGCAGACGACCTCCGTGCCGACGACGGCGGGACGATCGTGACGATTACCTCCAGGACGGTCAAGGAAGCGATCGACTCGCTCGTGCTCTCGAATTCAGTCCGTATGGGCGTCATCGGTCTGGAGAAGACGCTCTCTCGGGAGTTCGCCCCGGAGGTCAGGTGTAACGCGGTGCTGCCGGGTTCTCACGAGACGGATCGGATCCGCGAACTCGTCGAGCAAGCGGTCGAGCGCGGCGAGTACGACTCCTACGAGGAGGGGCTGGCCGCCCGGGGGAGCGAGGTCCCGCTGGAACGGATCGGCGATCCGATCGAACTCGGGAATACGGTGGCGTTCCTCAGCTCGCCGAAGTCGGGATATATAAACGGCGCGGCGATCCCGATCGACGGCGGGAGCACCAAATCCAATCTATAAACCCACCTTTTTTAACGGGGGCCTCGGGTGCGGGGCGCTCACTTCGTTCGCGCCCCGCTCCCTCGACCCCCGCCAAAAAATCTCGACCAAAAAAGCCGCCTCGCTTCGCTCACGGGTCGCTGCGCTCCCCGTTCGCATTTTCGAGGCGCTCGTTTCACTCGCGCCTCGCTTCGCTCGGCGTATGCTCGGCTCGCTCGTCAATCGACCTGGCTTCTTCGGCCTTGCCAGCCTCCCTGCGCTGAACTGCGAGCCGTTCGCCTCGAATTCTCCGTACCCAACCCCCTGAAATTTCATGGTGTTTTTTACCGGTATGCTGCGGACAGCCGATATGGACTACGAATACGAGAACAAGCCCGCGTACACCACGGTGAATGCGACCCTGGATAACGGGGAGAGCGTTACCCTCGAGGGTGGTGCGTTGATCGCCCACTCCGAGAACATCGACATGGAGACCCACAGCAGTGCTGGCGGTATGCTGGGATCGATCAAGAAGTCAATGCTGGCTGACGAAGAGACGTTCCGAAACACCTTCACCGCGACCGCGAACGATCAGTACGTGAAATTCGCCCAGAACCAGCCGGGAGACATGACCGCGATCGACCTCAACGCCGAGACGTATTACGTCCAGTCGGGATCGTACGTTGCAAACGGTGAGGGGGTCGAAACCGACACTGCGAGTGGCGGGATGAGCTCCTGGCTCGGCGGGAAAGGGTTGTTCTTCCTCGAGGCCAGCGGTTCTGGAACGCTGTTCGTGGGCAGTTACGGCGGGATTATTCAAACGGAACTCGACCGGGGCGAGAAGATCACCGTCGACACCGGCCACTCTGTCGCCTGGCACGCCGACGTCGATTTCTCGACCCATCGGGTCGGTGGACTCAAAAGTACGTTACTTGGTGGGGAAGGATTCGTGATGACCTTCGAGGGGCCGGGAACTGTCTACCTCCAGACCAGGGATTATAGCTCCTTTATCGCAGACATCGCCTCGAATATCGACACTGACTAATCGCCGTCGGGGTTCAGCTTCGACTAATCACCGTCCGAGAGCAATATCCGTTACTCGCCGCCGGGTCGCTCGCCGAACGGGACCAGATATAGCGGATCCAGATCGGCGGGTAGGTCGAGCACCGCCGCGAGTTCGTCGTCGTCGAACGCGCCGACCGGACAGGCGTTCAATTCCCGTGCCTCGCAGACGAGCAGGGCGTTCTGGGCGGCGTGACCCGCTTCCATGTGGACGTATCGCTCGCCGTGGTCGGGGTACTGTCGGGTCGTTCGGTCGTAGTCGGCCGCGAGCGCGATCGTGACCGGTGCGCCGCGAACCACTGCCTGATCCAGTGCCGCCGCCGTGAGTTCCACGTGGATCGACTCCTCGATCGCGGGGTCCAGCCGGTGTTCGTCGGGGACGTACCGGTACAGCCCCGCCTCGAGTTCCTCACACCCGCCGGGCGCGACCGAGAGGAACGCCACCATCGGGAACGTCGCGCCGGCGCTCGGCGAGGCTCGCATCGGCACGCCGTCGCGTTCGTGCGTCAACCCCTGGACGGACCAAAGCAGCGTCGCGACCGCCTCGATCCCCACCGGGTCGTCCGCAAACGACCGCCTGCTCTCGCGTGCGCCGATCGTCCGTTCGATCTCGGAGAGCCCGTCGGAACCGGGCTCCGGGAGAGAGTACTCGGTCATCACGCGGAGCGTCGACGGGAACCGTCAAAAAGCGTCGGGAGCAGTCCCGAAGATCAGGAATCCCCCGCGACCTCGTCGAGCGTGGCCTGCCGACCCGTCGACTCCCCTTCATCCCGGCGTGACCGGTAGGAGCCACGGAGCCCCAGCGCGAGGGCACCGAAGCCGAGCAGGAACGCGATGAACTCGAGGAACCCGCCGAGATACTGCACCGTCCCCAAAAGCGCGAAGCCGAGGAGACCGACGACGAGCGCGAGCCACCGGTTGTCCCGCCCCAACTGCCCGAGGACCCACGCGCCGACGGCGTACTGGCCGTAGACGACGCCGATCCAGATGGCGAACGCGAACGCGATCGCGCCCACGATCGCGAGCGGAACCCCCACGACCGTAAGCAGGAGGACGACGAGCGCGATCGGAACCGCCACCAGCGTCAGCAGGCCGACGCCGCCGGACTTCAGCGGTTCGCCCGCGACGCGATCGGCGACACCCGTGGAGAACCGCGGGAACGCGAACAGCAGTAGCGCGCCCAAAAGGAGGTTCGCGAGGAACCCGTAGGTCACGCTCGCCCACGTGGGGATCTGGAACCCGTCGAAGCCGACGCCGAAGCCGGGACCGAAGGTGCCGCTTAGCCCCCGATCGCGGATCACGTCCCCCTCGATGGTCGCGTCGGGATGACGCTCGAAGTTCGCGGCGTCGTACCGGAACTCCCCGCCGATGACCGCGTTCTGACCGACCGCAATCGTCTCGGCGCCGGCGCGGACGTCGCCGTCGATCGTCCCGTCGATCGAGACGTACCCTGCACCCGTCTGGAGGCTTCCGCCGATACGAGCCGTCTCACCGACCTCGACGGTGCCCGCGCCGACGTCGACGTTCCCTTCGACCGTGCCGTCGATCCGAACCGTCCCGGCGGCGGCCTCGATGTTGCCTTCGACGACGCCGGTCTCGGTGACGTGAATCGTCCCGGCCGCACCGGAAACGTCGCCGGTCACCGTCCCCCGAACGACGATGGCTCCGGCGACGCCGTCGACCTGCTCGTAGGTCGTCCCCTCCTCGACGACCACGGTGCCGGCAGCCCCCTGGAAGGATTGGCCGGCGACGGTGCCGACGCCGACAGGAAGCAGTAGCGCGGCAACGAGCACGACGACCAGTACCTGGCGACTCCCGGGTGTGAACGCGGGGATCATACGAAATAATTCACAGAGTACCGAAATAAACATTTTCTGAGTTACATGTTCTCTCACCACGTCCCACAGTATCCGACCCTGCGGATTACTCGTGGGTATAATACATTTATTTCAGATTAGTAAGCATTGAAAACGTATTACCGACGGGGCGACAAACGCTTGTACATGGATTCTACACCCCGATTCGACACCCGGGCCGTGCTGGACGGATCCGAGTCGCCGGCCGGCGACGTGGTGCCGCCGATCCACCTGTCGTCGACGTTTGAGCTGCCGGGGATCGATCCAGAGCTCCGCCTGGAAGATGTCGATCCGTCGGCGGGGGAGTTCCTCTACGGCCGGCTGTCGAACCCGACGCGACACGCCGTCGAGAACCAGATCGCCGCGCTCGAGGGCGGCGAGATGGGCTTTGCGTTCTCCTCGGGGACGGCCGCGATCGCGACGGCGGTGCTTTCGATCGTCGAACCGGGCGATCACCTGGTGGCGTTCGACGACCTGTATGCGGGGACCCGCCGGATGTTCGAGGAGCTGTTCGACCACCAGCTCGACGTCGACATCGAGTTCGTCGACGCCACCGATGTCGAGACTGTCGCGGACGCGGTCGGCGACGATACGGCGATGGTGTGGATGGAGACGCCGACGAATCCGCTGATCCGCCTGTGTGACGTCGCGGCGATCGCCGAGGTTGCAGACGAACACGACGCCGTCTTCGGCGTGGACAACACCTTCGCGAGCCCGTACTTCCAGCGCCCGCTCGAACTCGGCGCGGACCTGGTCGCCCACAGCACGACGAAGTACCTCAACGGTCACAGCGACGGGATCGGCGGGGCCGTCGTCACCGACGATCCCGAGGTCGCCGAGGCACTGGGCTTCCGTCAGCAGGTCGCGCTCGGGAACGGCCTCGCGCCGTTCGACAGCTACCTGCTCGCCCGCGGGCTCAAGACGCTCGGGGTCCGGATGCGGAAACACGAGGAGAACGCGCTGGCGCTTGCTGAGTACCTCGAGGCGCACGACCGCGTCCGTGAGGTGTACTACCCCGGGCTGGAGAGCCACCCCCAACACGAACTGGCGAGCCGGCAGATGGACGGCTACGGCGGGGTGCTCTCGTTCGAACTCGAGGGTGACCTGTGGGACGCGAAGGCGTTCCTGGAGGCGCTGGAGACGATGACGCTCGCGGTGAGCCTCGGCGGGGTGGAGACGCTGATCGAACATCCCGCGACGATGACCCACGAACCGCTGGGGGTCGAGCGCCGCCGGGAGATCGGGATCTCCGACTCGCTGATCCGGGTCTCGGTCGGTATCGAGGACGTCCGCGACCTCCGGGCCGACTTCGAACGGGGGTTCGCCGCGATCGCCGCACCGGAGGCGAAACCGTGATCCCCAACTGTTAACTGGACCCACAGATCGGCGGCGGTATCACTCCCGCAAGTGCTCCAACACCGCGTCGGCGTCGTTGGGGACTGGTTCCGGATCGTTGCCGGCCTCGTAGGCAGCGTCGGGGTCCTTCAGCAGGTGGCCAGTGGTGAGACAGACGACGCGCTCGTCGTCGTCGACGACGCCCCGATCGCGGAGCTTGCGGAGCCCCGCGACCGACGCCGCGGAGGCGGGCTCGACGCCGACGCCCTCACCAGCGAGATCGCGCTGGGCCGCAGTGATCTCCTCATCCGCGACGGCGACGGCGGTGCCGCCGGTGTTGCGGATTCCCGGCAGCGCCTTCGGTGCGTTGACGGGGTTGCCGATCCGGATCGCGGTCGCGATCGTCTCGACCTCCTCCCAGCGCCGGATCTCGTCTGCGCCGTCCTCGATCGCCTCGACCATCGGTGCCGCGTCGGCGGCCTGGACGCCCGTGAGTGCGGGAACCTCCTCGGGCTCTAACGCGTCCGCCTGGACGAGCTCCCGGAACGCCTTATAAAGCGCCGCGGTGTTGCCGGCGTTGCCCACCGGGAGCACGATCCGGTCGGGGAACGTCCCGTAGTCCGCCAGATGGGCTTCGAGGATCTCGAAGCCGATCGTCTTCTGTCCCTCCAGCCGGAACGGGTTCAGCGAGTTGAGCAGGTACGCCTCCCCTCGGCCGGCGAGTTCCTGGACGATGTCGAGGCAGGCGTCGAAGTTGCCGTCGACCTCGAGGATCCGCGCACCGTGAAGCGCCGCCTGGGCGACCTTGCCGGCGGCGACCTTGCCCGCGGGCAACAGCACGAGCGTCTCCATGTCCGCCCGGCCGCCGTACGCCGCCAGTGCCGCGCTGGTGTTGCCCGTCGAGGCACACGCGAGCCGGCCGACCCCCAGCTCCCGGGCGGCCCGGACGCCGACGGTCATCCCGCGGTCCTTGAACGAGCCGGTCGGGTTCATCCCCTCGTGTTTGATCCGCAGCGAGGCCACCCCGACCTCGTCTTCGAGCCTCGGAACCCGGTGCAGCGGGGTGTCCCCCTCCGGCAGCGAGACGCCCTCGTCGAACGGCAGCGCCGCAGCGTACCGCCAGACGCCCCGTTCGGTTGCGGCCGAGTGACCCTCGGGACCGAAGTCGGCAAAGCCCGACGGCTCACCGTATCGGACCTCGAGCAGTCCGCCACAGTCGCAGGTGTAGCGGACCGATTCGAACGGGGAATACGTCTCCCCACAGTCGATGCAACCGAGCCAGACCCCGTCCTCGGCGTCGTCGGGGGTCTGCGGCGCTGGCGCGTCGAGTGCGAGGGAGGTGGGATCCGTCGCGTCGTCGGTGGCGGTCTCCCGGCTCACGGGCGACCCTCCGTCCCGAACTCCTCGATACGGTCGTGGACCCGCACCACCCACTCGTCGAGCGCCTCGTGGAGCAGTTGTCTGGCCTCGGGCAACGGGATCGCGGTGTACTGGTAGATGTATCCGCCGGAATCGAGCAGTCGCCGCTGGCGTTCGACGAACCCCTTCTCCATCAGCGCGGTCAGCGACCGGTTGACGTTGCTCCGGTCGCGATCCAGCGCGCCCGCGAGTTCCGAGACGGTGCTTCCCGGATTCGATCGCAACACGAGGTACGTCCGGCTCTCGTGGTCCTGGATCCCGAACACGCACGACAGGACGTGCTGGAAATCGATCTGTTCGGGTTCCAGAAACCCTTCGGCGTCCCTGTCACTACTCATGGGGAAAGGGTGTGGCTGTAGGGACGTTAAGCTTCCCTGTCGGGACGAACCGTACCGCCGGGGACGCTCTTTTGGACCGACAGTCATCCATCGCACGGACGGTGGTCACTCGTCTTCTGTCCTGCCATATCCCATTCGCTCGATACACGCCCGCATCTCCGACTCCTGTCGGTGTTTGTGGAGCCTGGTGGGCGTGTCACAGTAGTAAATCTCTCCGTCGTGTCGCAGCGCGATGTCGGTCGTACTGCCGAACAGGTCGACCGTGATGATCACGCGGGAGCCGGATTCGAGCGCGTCGATGATCTCGTCTGCGGTCAACTCGCCGGCGTTCACCCGAACGATCCTGTCGTCCTCGTCGCGGGCGTCGTCCATACGTAGCGCTCGGGGGACAGCCCCTTGAGTGTTGATCCGGGAAAAGAACCGAGCGGTCGGATTCGTTGTCGACTCCCTAGTTCGTGGTCGGCTCCGGGTCCTCCGACTCCTCGGGCGGTTCGACCCCCTCGACCGCCTCCGCGACCGCCGTCTCCTTCTCGGTGGCGACGTGCCACCTGTCGACCTCGGTTTCGTACTCCGCGAGCTTCTCGCTCACCTCGTCTTTGAGCTCGTCGTCGTTGACGTTCACCTCGAAGACGAACTTCTCGCCGTTTCCGCGGGTGGTTCGCTGGATGTTCGCCGAGACGAGTTCGTTGTCGAAGTAGTACGGCGCAAGTTGTGTCATCACCTTCTGATACACCGTGTCCTCGACGGTCCGGATCGCCTTCCGGCCGGCCGAGTCGGCCGCACGGGCGACGTAGTCGATCGACTCGCTCCAGCGTTCGATCGCCCCCCGGTCGTCGCCCTCTTCGACCCGTTCGTACGACTCCGAGAGCTTCTCGCCTGCGGTCTGGATGTCCTCCCCCGCCGGCTTCCCGGCCTTTTCGCCCTCTCCCTCGTCGATGGACGCCTGCTCTGCGGTCTTTTCGCTTACGTCCTCCCGGAGCCGCTCGTGGACCTTGGGACGCCACTCGTTCCACTCCTCGAACGCCTCCCCGTCACAGCCGCTCTCCCGGAGCGCACGGGTGATCCGTTCGCCGTGTTCGACGACCTCGCCCCAGTCGCCGGTCACTTTGAACCCCGAGATGCTCTCTTCCATGTTTGCTCGGCTAGGTACTCCGCACGTATTAACGTCACCGATACGTCAGACGGTAGTCATCGGTTCGATCCGCCAAAAAATGGTCCCGGACGACAGGGCGTCACTCACGCAGCGCTGCGTAGACGCCGCCCAACAGCGCACCGTAGGCGACGTGGCCGACGAGGCTCTGGAAATTCAGGTTCGGGAACGGCGGCTCCGCCGGCGTCACAGCGCCGACCCAGATCGGCATCACGATCACGGCCAGCACCGCCCACAGGACGATGCCGTAGACGACGCCTGCACCGACGCTCGAACCGGTACTCGCAGCCAGTTCCGGACGGATCTCCGCGATCGCTGCGAACACCACGCCCAGCACTGCCGAGTGACTCATGTGGATGAACCACCCTGCTAGTCCGCCCGAGAGCCCGTACATCCCGGGGATCGCGCCCTCCATCACCGCCGGCATCATCATCGACATCATCGCCCCGAAGACGACACCGCCGACGAGGCCGCCGGCGATCCCGAATTTCCACGTGCTGTGTTCGGTACTCGTGCCGATCGACGTCGCAGTTTCCGTTGCCATGGGTGTGGAAACAACGAGGGGAAGAAAAGCAGTATCTCGGCGGGACGATCACACCACCCACGAGAGGTATATTTAAATACCGGGCCGTGCGCAAGCCGATCGACGTCCCCGTATCGCCCCGTACGCTTTACTTGGGTGAGGGGCAATCCCCCGGTAGTGACCGACTCGGAGTACCTGCGGTTCTTCCCGTACGAGGAGCCGTACCCGAACCAGCGGGCGGCGATGGACCGGATCGCCAACGCGTTGGCCCGCGGCCAGGACGTCCTCTTCGAGGGGGCGCCCGGAACCGGCAAGACCCTGTCTGCGCTGGTGCCGGCCCTCGACCACGCCCGCGAGGAGGACCGGACGGTCGTCATCACGACGAACGTCCACCAGCAGATGCGGCAGTTCGTCGAGGACGCCCGCGCGATCACCGACGCCGAGCGGATACGGGCGGTCGTTTTTAAAGGGAAGTCGTCGATGTGCCACATCGACGTCGACTATCAGGAGTGTCAGACGCTCCGGGATACGACCCGATCGCTCGTCGACGCCGAACGCGACCGGAGCGACCTCGCCGCCCGCCAGCGGGAGCTGCTCGAACAGGCACAGGAGGGGGATGCGGCAGCCGCGGAGGCGCGCGAGGACGTCATCGCGGAGATCGACTCGCTGGAGGACCGCGTCGAGTCGCTGCGGGAGGGGAACACCTGCGACTACTACTACAGCAATTTGACCGCCGACACCGACGAGTTCTTCGCGTGGCTGTTCGACGACGTCCGTCGTCCCGGGGAGATCTACGAGTACGCCGACGAGCGCGGACTCTGCGGGTACGAACTGTTGAAGGAAGGGATGGAGGGGATCGATCTGGTCGTCTGTAACTACCACCACCTGCTGGATCCGACGATCCGCGAGCAGTTCTTCCGGTGGCTCGGCCGCGACCCGGAGGAGGTGATCGCGGTGTTCGACGAGGCGCACAACGTCGAGTCGGCCGCCCGGGACTACGCCACCCGGACGCTCACGGAGAACACCCTCGAAAGCGCGCTGGAGGAACTCGAAGAGGTGGAGGACGATCCCCGGGCGGACGCGGCCCGGAACGTCCTTTCGGCGTTCCACGACGCGCTCGTCGAGACCTACGAGGCCGAACTCGGGTTCGGGGAACGCGAACGGATCGGCGACCACTGGGAGGACGTCCCGATCGCCAACGACGACCGCGCCGACCAACTCACGCTGTCGTTTCTCGACCGCTACGAGGGGCGGGGCATCGACGCGGAGCTGCAACTCGCCGTCCAGGTCGGCAAGCGGCTCGACGAGGAGTACGCGGAGTCGTACAAAACGGGAGAGTCGACCACCAGAAGAGAGTCACAGACGCTGCAGGCGGCGACGTTCGTCTCGGCGTGGATGGACGAGCGCTCCGAACTGGGACAGTATCCCCTCGTCGGCGTGCGCCGGGACGCCGGCACCGACGAGGTGTACGGCCGTGCGGAACTGTACACCTGTATCCCGCGGCAGGTGACCGGTGGACTGTTCGAGGAAGTCGCCGCCTCCGTGCTGATGTCGGCGACGCTGCGACCGTTCGGCGTGACGACCGACGTACTGGGCCTGGAGAACCCGGCGACGATATCGTTCGGGCTGGCGTATCCCGAGGAGAACCGGCGCACCTACGCGGTGGAGACGCCGCCGCTTTTCGCCTCCGCGCGGGACGACCCCGAAACCCAGGAGACGATCGCCGGCACGCTCCGGGACGCGATCCGGTTTACGCCCGGCAACACCCTGCTTTTCTTCCCCTCCTATCGGGAGGCGACCCGGTACTACGAGCTGCTGGGTGGAAACGACGGGATCGGCGAGTACGCGAGCGACGGCCTGGGCGACCTCCGGCTCGACGAGGCCGGCACGCCGGCAGAACAGCTCCGGCAGGAGTTCGTCGAGAACGGCGACGCCGCCCTGTTTACCTCCCTGTGGGGGACGCTCACCGAGGGAGTGAGCTTCGACGACGGCGACGCCCGGACGGTCGTGGTGGTCGGGGTGCCGTATCCCCAGCTGTCCGAGCGGATGGAGGCCGTCCAGGACGCCTACGACCACGCGTACGCCGACGCCGCCGTCGACGATCCCGGCTGGCGGTACGCCGTCGAGATCCCGACGGTCCGCAAGACCCGACAGGCGATCGGCCGGGTGATTCGCTCGCCGGCGGACTTCGGCGTCCGGGTGCTGGTGGACAAGCGGTACACCAGTGCCGACATGGGGAAGTACTCTGTGCGCGGAACGTTCCCCCCCGAGGAACGGGAGGAACTGCTCGATCTCCAGCCAGGGAAGCTGAAGTTCGCGATGCTGAACTTCTACGCCGACCACGACGCCTACGACGGGGAGCCACCGCAGCCGTGAGCGACGCGAAAAACGTACTGTTCTCGACGTCTGTCGTACATCAATTTCGGCGTGTGAAGTGACATCGCGCATCATCCGAAACGATTACCTGCCACCCGGGAGCCGTTTTACGTGGTATGTCGAAAGTCAGCATCATCGGAGCCGCCGGAACCGTCGGAGCCGCCACGGGATACAACCTCGCGCTTCGGGACGTCGTCGACGAACTCGTGTTCGTCGACATCCCGGACAAGGAGTCGGAGACCGTCGGGCAGGCCGCCGACACGAACCACGGGATCGCCTACGACTCCAACACCCACGTCCGACAGGGGGACTATTCGGACACCGCTGGCTCCGACGTGGTCGTCATCACCGCCGGCATTCCGCGACAGCCCGGCCAGACCCGGATCGACCTCGCGGGCGACAACGCGCCGATCATGGAGGACATCGGCTCGTCGCTCGCCGAGCACAACGACGACTTCGTCACCGTCACCACCTCGAACCCGGTGGACCTGCTGAACCGCCACCTCTACGAATCGGGCGACCGCGACCGCCACGCCGTGATCGGCTTCGGCGGCCGCCTCGACTCCGCGCGGTTCCGGTACGTTCTCGGCGAGCGGTTCGACGCGCCCGTCAAGAACGTCGAGGCGACGATCCTCGGCGAGCACGGCGACGCGCAGGTGCCCGTCTTCTCGAAGGTACGGGTGAACGGCCGCGACCCCGCGTTCGACGCCGACGAGAAAGAGGAGATCCTCGCGGACCTCCAGGAGTCGGCGATGGACGTCATCGAGCGCAAGGGCGCCACTCAGTGGGGACCCGCAACCGGCGTCGCCCACACCGTCGAGGCAATCCTGAACGACACCGGCGAGGTGCTGCCGTGCTCGATGGTGCTCGACGGCGAGTTCGGCTACGAGGACACCGCCTTCGGTGTCCCCGCCAAGCTGGGCTCCGACGGCGTCGAAGAAGTAGTCGAATGGGAACTCGACGACTACGAGCGGGAGCTGATGGACGAGGCCGCCGAGAAGCTCTCGGATCAGTACACCAAGATCGCCTGAGACGGACCGCTGCCGTCCGATTCCGTAGAAGATTCTTGTGAACTACCGCGTGGGTCACAACCGGTCCTCGATCGCGTCGGCCGTCCGTTCCCCGACGCCGGAGACGTCCAGCAGGTCGTCCCTGGAGGCCGCCCGCACGTTCTCCACGCTGCCGAACCGGCGGAGCAGCCGCTTTCTGAGCTCCGGGCCGACGCCGGGCACCCCGTCGAGCGCGGTGGAGACGTCGTCCCGGAGGGTCTGGTGGTACTGGACGGCAAAGCGGTGGGCCTCGTCGCGCACGCGCTGGAGCACGTGCAAGTGGGGTGCGTCGTCGGGCCAGTCGTACGTGGTCTCCGGGGTGATCACGATCTCGGACTCCTTGGCGAGTGCGATCGCCGGGACGTCCCAGCCGGCCGCCTCTAAGGCGTCGAGGGCGGCGCCGAGCTGGCCGTCGCCGCCGTCGATCACGAGGAGGTCCGGGTCCGATCGGTCGTCGCGCCCCTCGATCGCGCGCCTCGCCCGCCAGGAGATCAGCTCGCGCATGTTGGCGTAGTCGTCGTTGCGGTCCGAAAGCCGCTTGCGCCGGTAGCCCGAGGTGTCGGCGCTCCCGTCGACGAACCGGACGTTCGAGCCGACGGCGGCCCGGCCGCCGGCGTGGCTCACGTCGAACCCCTCGATCCGTTCGGGGCGGTCGGTTCCGAGCGCGTCCGCCAGGGCGCCGAGCTCGTCGCCCCGTTCTGGGCCTTTCCTGGCGTTTTTCAAGGCGAGATCGACCAGCTTCGCCTCGCGGCCGGCGCCGGGGATCCTGACCGCGACACCGGCGGCCTCCAGCCACTCCCGGACCTCCGGATCCGACGGGCGCTCGGGGAGCAATACGGCGTCGGGCAGTTCCCGTTCGGCGTAGTACTGGGCCAGAAACGCCGCGAGCACGTCCGCGCTCCGGCTGGCGTCCGCGGGAATCTCGCCGTCGGTCGCTCCCGTCCCCCCGCTCGACGACTCGGGGACGTCCAGCCGGTGACGCGACCGGTCGACCAGCTGTCCGCGGTCGCTGTGGAGCCGGGCGACTGTCGCGGTCGTTCCCTCGATGGCGACCCCCAGCACGTCGACGTGCTGTTCGCCGGCGTCCGTTCCCGACTGGACGGCCTCGCCGCCCCCTCCGTGAAACGACTCCACGACCGAGAGCCGATCCCGGAGGTGGGCGGCGCGCTCGAAGGCGGCCTCCTGGGCGGCGGCGTCCATCTCCCGGCGGATCGGGTCCGCGAGGACGCCGGTCTCCCCCTCGAAAAACCGGACCGCGCTCTCGACGTCCTCCCGATAGCTGTCGGCGTCGATCTCGCCGGTGCAGGGGGCCGAACACAGCCCCATCTCGTAGTCGAGACACGGCCGATCGCGTCCCCGGTACTTGTGGTCCGAACAGCCGCGCACTCTGTACGTCTCCCGGATCGCCTTCACGACGGTCTCGACGTCGCCCTTGTCGGTGAACGGGCCGAAGACGGTCGCGGAGTCGGCCGGGTCCCGGGTGATCTCGATCCGGGGGACTGAATGGTCGGTGAACTGGACCAGCGGATACGACTTGTCGTCCTTCAGTCGGACGTTGTACCGCGGCGCGTGCCGCTTGATGAGGTTCGCCTCGAGCAACAGCGCCTGGGTTTCGGTGTCGGTGACGGCGAAGTCGACCGCGTCGGCGGATTCGACCATCCGCCGGACTCGCCGGCTCCGCGGGTCGGCGTAGGAGGCGACCCGATCCCGGAGGTCGAGTGCCTTGCCCACGTACAGGACGGCGTCGCCGGCCTGGAACTGGTAGACGCCCGGCTCCCGCGGAAGCTCCCCGGCCCGGTCCCGAACCCCAGCCGCGTCCATCGGCTGCGAGTAGTCGCCGGAGGCGTTTGAACGCTACGAGAGGTCGGCAGCCGTCGACATGGCCGCGTCGACTTTTATAAACGCTCGCGACGAATCAGTCGCGCATGTCCCACGCCACCGAGTCCCTCCAGGACGCGTTTGCCGCCACGAAGCGCCTGCTGTTCCCGGTTTCGCTGCACCGATGGCTCGCGCTCGCGGTGGCCGCGTTCTTCGTCGGCGGCACGACGGGGTTCGACGTCAACTACAACGTCGGCACCGGCACGGTCGATCTCCCGGAACCGATCGTCGGTCCCAGGGGGCTCTTCCCGCAGGTTGCGTCCCCCGAATTCGTCGTCGTGGGGGCGGCCGTTCTCGTCGTCGGGCTGCTGTCGTGGTATCTCGGCGCGCTGTTCGAGTTCGTCTTCGTCGAGCAGCTCCGTACGACAGACGCCCACCTGCGGGGCCGGATCGCCCCGGCGGCCCGTCCCGGCCTCTCGCTTTTCGGGTTCCGGCTGGTCGTCGGCCTCCTCGCAGCCGGCAGCGCGCTGTTCGTGGCGATCTTGCCCGCCGCGTTCGGCAACGTCGGCGTCCTCCTTCTTTTGGTGTTCCTCCCGGGACTGTTCGTCGTCGGGATCGTGCTCTGGCTCGCGAACCGGCTCACGACCGACTTCGTCGTCCCCGTGATGATCGCGACCGACGACGGCCTCGTCGACGCCTGGCGGGCGTTCTGGCCGGATCTCCGGGGGGAACTCCGCGAGTACGGGCTGTATCTACTCGTGCGTGTCGTTCTCGGCCTGATCGCGGGCGTCGTCCTCGCGGTGGGCTACCTGGCGATCGCCATCGTCGTGGGGATCCCCCTGTTGCTTCTGTTCCTGCTGTCCGGGTTCGTGCTGTTCGAGGTCCTCGCAGTTCGGGTCGTCGAACTGCTGGCGGTCGGGTTCTTGCTCGTGGGCGTGCTGGTGGTCGTGATCGTCGGAACCGTGCTCGTCGCAGTTCCGGTTCGGACGTATCTGCGCTACTACGCGCTGTTCGTTCTCGGCGGCGTGACTCCCGAGTACGACCTGGTTGAAGGGATTCGAGAGGACATCCAGGGAGGGACCGAGGACAGAGCCGAAACCGGAACCTAGGGCCCGCCGCTTTCCGCGCGGTGTTCGCTGATGAGTCGGTCGACCATCTCCGCTTTCTGCTGGCGCCGGCGGTCGTTCGCCCGGTCTTTCCAGTCGTCGATCGCAGCTTCGACCTCCCGTTCGCGGGCGACAGCCAACTCGTCGACCTCCTGGATCGTCACGTCGTCGGCTGGGGCGACGGGGATCTCCCGATCGAAGAGGATCGCGTCGGCGATCTCCGAGAGCCCACCCTCCTTGAGGACGACCCGCGGCTCCGTCTCCGCGAGCAGCTCCGCCGTCGTCCGGCCCGCGCCCGACGCGTCCCGCAGGTAGACGACGTCGCCGGGGACCAGCCCGTACTCGGATTTGACGCGGTCGATCTCGCCTTTGGTGAACTGATCGAGCACCTTCACCGACACCAGCCCGCGACCCTCGGCGACCTCCGAGAAGTCGTCGTGGTCCAGCTTCCAGAGCGTCTTGATCCGCTCGAGTTTCCGTTCGAGCTCCTCGACCTCCTCGCGGGCCTCGTCGCGCTCCCGTTCGAGCCGCTCGGCTTTTCGTTCGAGCTTGGTTACCTCGCGGTGTCGACGCGCCTCCCGGCGCTCCTTCCGGCGCGCCGACGAGAGCTTCTCTTCGTACTCCTCGATCGTCTCGTCTTTCTCCTCGAGCTGTCCCCTGAGGTCCTCGACGTGGCCCTCGAGACGCTCGACCTGGCGCTCGAGGCGGCGGATCTTCCGCTGTTCTTCGGTCAGCTCCGGCTCCTGGTGGGCGTCGGACTCCTCGTCGGTGTCGCCGTCCTCCTCGAGCATCTCCTCGAGAACGATCTCGACGCTGGTTTCCTCGGCGAGCACCCGGGCGATCACCTCGTCGGTGTCGACGCGTGCAGGGACCTTCCGCGAGATGCGCTCGAACTGCGCCTCGTGGGCGTCGTAGGCGAAAAGCGCCGCCGCGAGTGCGTCCCGCTCGTGGTCGTTATCGTAGGCGGCCTCCCGGGTGCGGTGGAGCTTCTCGTCGATCGGGAGGTCCGAGTCGGGCGTCCAGCCGGCGGCGTCGAACGACCGGCGGAACTTCTCGACGGTCTCGGGCATCGGCGTCACGTCGGCGGCGACCAGCGCCGGCCGACCGCGTTCGACGATCCACTCCGTGACGGCCGCCGCGTCGGCAGTCCGGGAGGAGTAGACGGAAAGCGGCTTCCCGTTCAGGTCGACGATCGCCGCGGCGGTGGTCGTCCCGGGATCGATGCCGACGATCACCCGATCGCGGCGCTTGACGAGGGGTTCGTACTCGATGCCGTCGCGGCGCTCGCGCTCGATCTCGACCCGGGTGTCACCCGACCGGGACCGGGACACCGGGATCTCCTCGGGGGGTGCCTCGACGGTGAAGATCGCGTTCGAGAAGCCGCCGTACTTTTCGGTCACCTCCCGGGTGAACTCCAGGCCCGCGTCCTCGAGTTCGGATTCGACCTCCCGGGTGCGCTTTTTGACGCTGCCGTGGATCCGCCGGGTGTACCGGTCCTCGCTCCAGCCTCCTTTGCCGGTCGACCGGCCGCGAGCGACCTTGAGGGTCGTCGTGTCGGTGAAGGCCGTCACCTCGTAGCCGACGTTGGCGGCCGCCAGTCGGGCGGCAGCCTCCGCCTCCTCCATCGGCTGTTTGCCGTACGGGACCCCGTAGCGGTCGGCGACCCGCGAGAGCGGTTCCGGGCGCTGGGCGCCGGTCACCTGCACCAGTTTCGTCCCCGCCGGCAGCGACTGGAGGAAGTGAACCAGCGCGTCCTTGTCTTCGGCGAGTTCGTAGGCGTTGTCGGTGGCGACCCGGGTCGGCTCCCGCTGTTCGATGAGGCGACACAGTTTCCGGAACGAGACGACATCGCGCTCCAGTTGCTCTTCGCGTTCGCCGTCGACCTCCCGTTCCTCGAGGACGACCAGCGCGTATGAGGGTGCATCCCCCCGTATGTCGCCGCTTTGCACGTCGACGCCGAACACCGGTCCGTCGTGTGCCATCGGCCGCACAGTCACGGGGGTTCGTAGGCGATCCGGCGGTATATACTCCACGCCGACGGGTGGACAGCCCAGATAGAGACGGCCCGACGCGCAGACGTGTCGTCTCTCGAAAGTACCTTATGCCGTCCCGACCGAATCAGGGGTGATGGCCACCTGGAAACGCGACTTCGCGAGCGGGCTGATCCTTCTGGTTCCGCTGCTCGTGGTGCTCGTCGTCCTCAGGTGGATCTACCGGCAGGTCGCCGGGGTGCCGCTGATCGGCACGATCGAACTGGTCGCCATCGGCGTTCCGCCGAGCCTCGTCCCGGTCGCCAGAACGGTCATCGCGCTTACGGTGTTCACGACAGTGGTGCTCGCGGCGGGCTACTTCATGCGGACGACGCTCGGACGCGTCGCCGAAGAGGAGATCGACGACTTCATGAACAGGCTGCCCGCCCTGCGGGTCGTCTACAACGCCTCGAAGCTCGCCGTGGAAACCGCCCTCTCGGGCACGGAAGACCTCCAGGCGCCGGTGTATCTCGAAACCTGGGCCGGGATCCGGATGACCGCCTTCAAAACGGGCAAGCGAACCCGGGACGGGAAGGTCGTGCTGTTCATGCCGACCGCACCGAACATCACCTCCGGGTTCGTGATCGAGGTCGAGCCCGAGCGGATCGACCACACCGGCGAAACCACCGAGGAGGCGCTCACGCGGATCCTCTCGGCCGGTTTCGCGGAGTCGCCACACCAGATCCCCGTCGAGGACGAGGAGGACGTTCTCGACGAGTCGACCGACGGCGCCGACCACACTAGAATCGACGTCGGCCAGCGGGACCACTCGAGCGACGACGCCGACGACGAGGGGCGAGCCACCGGCAGCCGGACCACTGACGGCAACCGACGAAACACCGATCGCGACGGGAGGCGGTCAGACGAATCGAGCAGCCGAGAGTCGGACCGCCGAGAGTCGGACCGCCGAGAATCGGACCGCCGAGAGTCGGACCGCCGAGAGTCGGACCGCCGAGAATCGGACAGTCGATAGCGGAAACGGGCGTGTTCCCTCGGTCGCAGGGGAAACAGTGCGTTCAAAGCATCATGGTCCGGACGCGCCGGACGCCGTCGAAGTTCTTGAGCCGGTAGACGAGTTCCCGTATCCGAGCGGCGTCGCCGTCGACGAACAGCGTCTCCAGACACCAGTCGCCCTGGTGGGCGTGGCTGGTCGAGATGATCGCGTCGTCGTACTCGTGCTGGAGTTCGTACATCCGGTCGACGGCGGCGTGGTGGTCGTAGTCGGTGACGATCGCGCCGGTGACTCGCCCGTCTGTCGCCTCGAGCGCGTGGTGACGCTGGACGTACTCGGACATCGCCTGCCGGATCGCCCGGGACCGGGAGTCGATCCCCTCCGACTGCCAGGTGTCGTCGAACTCCTCGAGAAGCTCCTCGGGGACCGTCAAACTGGTTCGCATGTCCGGTGGCTGCGCCCCGGAGAGGCATATACTGTTCGCCATCGGGTCCCGGATTTCCAGCTATCGCGTAATACGGTTTCGACAATCACGTAGTAACAATCCACTTCACCTGTCGACTGGCAGTTACAGTCGTGGACGTAGAGCTCGTCGTCGGCGTCGTGGTGCTCGGTGTGCTCCACGGCGTGTTGCCGGATCACGGCTGGCCGATCGCCGCAGCCTACGCCCTCGATCGACCACGAAAGTGGATCCAGGGGACGATCGCCGGGCTGGTGCTCGGTATCGGTCACCTGATAAGTAGCGTGGCACTCGTCGTCGCGTACTTTTCGGTGAGCCGGTTCGCCGAGTTCGCGGAGGGGCCGTACATGAAACCGCTCGCCGGGACGATGCTGATCCTGCTCGGTGTTCACGAATACCTGAGCGACGGGCACGGCGACCACGACCACAACCACGAACACGACCACGACCACGACCACAACCACGAACACGACCACGACCACAACCACGACCACGACCACGACCACGACCAGGACGAACCCGGGCCGCTGGCTCGGATCCGAGATCGACTCCCCGGCGGGAACGGCGGCCACGCCCACCTCGACGAGAGTCACGCGGAAGGCGGGCTCGCCACCCTCGGAACGACCGCGCTCGTGTTGGGCTTCGCCCACGAGGAGCCGCTCCAGATCCTCGCGATCTGTGCGGGCACCGAGTTCTGTCTCGAGTTGATGCTGGTCTACTCGGGGGCGGTGATCCTGGCGATCCTCGCCCCGACGCTGCTTTTGATCGCGGGCTATCAAACCCACCGCGAGCGCATCGAACAGTACACGCCGTATCTGCCGACGCTCACCGCGGTCGTCCTGGTGCTGGTCGGATTCGCGTTCGTGTTCGGCGTATTCTAGCTCCGTCCTTCCAGTCGAAGGATGCGATCCGCCTAGACATAGGTGAACCAGTCGTCGTGAGCGTCGGTCTTCCGCTCGACGAGATCGAAGAACGCCCCCTGGATCTCCTCGGTGACCGGCCCCCGGGTGCCGGCGCCGATCTCGACGTTGTCCACCTTGCGGATCGGGGTGACCTCGGCGGCGGAGCCGGTGAAGAACAGTTCGTCTGCGGTGTACAGCTGCCCCCGGGAGATCACCGCCTCGTCGTGGACGGTGTATCCGAGCTCCTCGGCGAGCGTGATCACCGTGTCCCGGGTGATCCCCTCGAGAATGCTCTGGGCGGGGCCGGTGGTGAAGATCTCGCCGTCGTTCACCATAAAGAGGTTCTCGCCGGGGCCCTCGGCGACGTTGCCCTCCTTGTTGAGCACGATCGCCTCGACGTAGCCGTTCCGCCGGGCCTCCTCGCCGGCGAGCATCGAGTTCACGTACAGCCCGGTCGTCTTCACGTTCGTCGGAATCTGTGAGGAGGCGTGTTTCCGCCAGGAGGAGACCATCACGTCGACGCCGTTTTCGAGCGCCTCCTCGCCGAGATACGTCCCCCACGGCCAGGCGGCGATCGCGACGTCAGTGGGACAGTCTCCCGGCGAGACGCCCAGCGAGTGGTAGCCGTAGTACGCGATCGGCCGGATGTAACAGCTCTCGAGCCCCTCGCGGCGGAGGAGTTCCAGCGTCGCCTCACTCAGCTCCTCGTGGCTGTGACCGATATCGAGTTCGTACGGCTTCGCGGAGTCGTACAGCCGGTCGAGATGCTCGTCCCACCGGAAGATCGCCGGGCCGTTTTCGGTGTCGTAACAGCGAACCCCCTCGAACACGCCCGTCCCGTAGTGGAGCGCGTGGGTGAGAACGTGGGTGGTGGCGTCCTCCCAGTCCACGAACTCTCCGTTCAGCCAGATCGTGTCGACGTCCATCTCGTGGAAAGCCATGTCAGTGGGGTCGACGTGGCGGGGTATAAATGTGGGAGATGAGGACAGATCTCTACACCTGAATCGGTCGCGCCGGGACGGACCCACAGCGTTTTACCGCCCGCCCGCCCGACGAACGGGTATGACTGACGGGATCGTCGGCGAGTTCCTCTCGCTGAAAGAGGAGACCGACGCGGACCTGCTCGCGATGCAGTGTGGCGACTTCTACGAGTTCTTCGCCGAGGACGCCGAGTTCGTCGGCCGCGAGCTGGACCTGAAGGTTTCCCAGAAGTCCTCCCACGGCTCGTCGTACCCGATGGCGGGCGTGCCGCTGTCGGAGCTTTCTCCGTACCTGAAGGCGCTGGTCGAGAAGGGCTACCGCGTCGCCGTCGCCGATCAGTACGAAACCGACGGCGGCGGTCACGCACGGGAGATCACGAAGGTCGTCACCCCGGGGACGTTCCTCGGCACCCACGACGCGGACGCACAGTATCTCGCCGCGATCGTCGCCGACCGCGAGGCCACAGACTCCGGCGATCGCAGCGCAGAAACGGACACTGCGTACGGACTCGCGTTCGCGGACGTGACGACGGGCCGGTTCACCGCGACCGCCGTCGAGGACCGGGACGCCGCCCGTGCGGAGCTGCACCGGTTCGGCCCCGCGGAGGTGATCCCCGGCCCGGCGGTTCGGACCGACGAGCCGATGCTGTCGGCGATCCGGGAGGAAACCGACGCGACGCTGTCGCTGCCGGAGGCGGAGCTGTTCGCGCCGGGGCGGGCCCGCCACGCCGTCCGCGAACAGTTCGGATCGTCGACGCCGGAGGCGATCGGGCTCGAGTCGACGCTCGCGATCCGGGCCGCCGGCGCCGTCGTCGGCTACGCCGAGGAAACCGGCGCCGGCGTGACCGCCGCGATGACCCGGCTTCAGGCCTACGAGCCCGGCGATCACGTCGCTCTCGACGCGACCACCCAGCGCAACCTCGAACTCGCCGAGACGATGCAGGGGAACCGGGAGGGGTCGCTGTTCGCCACGGTCGATCACACGGTCACGACGCCCGGCCGCCGGCTGCTCCGGGAGTGGCTCGCCCGCCCGCGCCGGGACCGGGCGGAGATCGGCCGCCGGCTCGATGCAGTCGAAGCGTTCGCGTCGGCGGCGCTCGCGCGGGATCAGGTCCGGGACGTCCTCGGGGAGGCGGCCGATCTCGAACGGCTCGGCTCCCGGGCGGCCAACGGCAGCGCCGACGCCCGCGACCTGCTTTCGGTCCGGGACACGCTCGCAGTGCCCCACCGGCTGCTGGAGGCGATCGATGGCACCGAACTCGAGGCGTCGCCGATCGCCGAGACGCTGCGCGGGCTCGATCTCGAAACCGTCCGTGGAGTGCGGAAAGAACTCGCCGAGGCGCTCGCGGAGGATCCCCCCGACTCGGTCACCCAGGGCGGGCTGTTCCGGCGGGGGTACGACGAGGAACTCGACGAGGTCATCGAACGCCACGAGGCGGTTCGGGAGTGGCTCGACGGGCTGGCCGACCGGGAGCGGAAGCGGCACGGGCTCTCGCACGTCACCGTCGACCGGAACAAGACCGACGGCTACTACATCCAGGTCGGCAAGTCCGTCGCCGATCGGGTGCCGGAACACTACCGCGAAGTGAAGACGCTGAAGAACTCGAAGCGGTTCACCACCGACGAGCTCGAAGAGCGGGAGCGGGAGGTGCTCCGGCTGGAGGAGGCCCGTGGCGATCTGGAACACGAACTGTTCTGTGAACTTCGGGAACGTGTCGCCGGCCGGGCGGAACTGCTGCAGGACGTCGGTCGCGCGATTGCGGCCGTCGACGTCTTCGCCGCGCTCGCGGAGCATGCCGCCGTCAACGGCTGGACTCGCCCGACCGTCACCGACGGCGACGAGCTGTCGATCGAGGCGGGCCGACACCCGGTTGTCGAGCAGTCCACCGAGTTCGTCCCGAACGACCTCGCGATGGACGAACGCCGGCGGTTCCTTTTGGTCACCGGGCCGAACATGAGCGGGAAGTCGACGTACATGCGCCAGGCCGCGCTGATCGCCCTGCTCGCGCAGGCCGGCAGCTTCGTCCCCGCCCGGGAGGCAACCGTCGGCGTCGTCGACGGGATCTACACCCGCGTGGGGGCGCTGGACGAACTCGCAGAGGGGCGCTCGACGTTCATGGTGGAGATGCAGGAGCTGTCGAACATCCTTCACTCGGCGACCGAGAACTCGCTCGTGATCCTCGACGAGGTCGGCCGCGGGACCGCCACCTACGACGGGATCTCGATCGCCTGGGCCGCCACCGAGTACCTCCACAACGAGATCGGCGCGAAGACGCTGTTTGCGACCCACTACCACGAGCTGACGACGCTGGCGGAGCATCTCCCCCGAGTGGAGAACGTGCACGTCGCCGCCGAGGAGCGCGACGGCGACGTGACGTTCCTCCGAACGATCCGGGAGGGCCCAACCGATCGTTCCTACGGCATCCACGTGGCCGACCTGGCCGGGGTTCCGGAGCCGGTCGTCTCCCGGGCCGACGAGGTGCTCGGGCGGCTCCGCGAGGAGAAGGCGATCGAGGCGCGAGGCTCCGGCGGCGGGAGTGACGAATCCGGCGACGGACGGGAGCAGGAGGCTACCGAACCGATCCAGGCAGTGTTCGATCTCTCGTCGGGGTCGTTCCGGTCGGGCGACGGTGGCTCCGGGCGATCCGACGACGATCACGAGCTGGACGGACGGACCGCGGTGGCGGACCGAGAAGACATTCCGGAGCTCCCACCCGGCGCCGACGATGTGCTCGAAGAGCTCTCGGAGACGGACGTCAACGAGACGCCGCCGGTCGAACTGATGGCGAAAGTTCAGGAGTGGCAAGAACGGATCGACGGCGAACGGAACAGCGAGATCGACGGCGAACGGAACGGCGAGATCGACGGCTCCGAGGGAACGCTAGAGCGATGAGCAGGGTACGGATCGTACTGGACATGCCCGATGGGGTGTGGGTCTCGGAGGTGACCGAACGGTATCCGGACGCGACGGTGTGTGTGCTGTCGGCCGTTCCCTCGGACGATTCGGGGATCGCCCTGATCACCGTCTATGCCGACGATCCGGACGAAATCGTCCCGGCGATCGAATCCCATCCCGGAATCCTCGAAGCGGAACTGGTCCACGAGTCAACGGGGCAGGTGACAGTCCAGATCGAGACACGGACGCCGATGCTCGTGTTATCGGCCCAGACATCGGGGGTGTTGATCGACTTCCCGGTGCGCATCAGCGACGGGGAGGTCACCCTTGAGGTTAGCGGCGCCGCCGACCGGCTGGCGGCGTTGTTCGAGGAGTTCGACGGCGCCGGCGTCGAGTACCGGGTCGAGTACATCCGCGACGATCCGCGCCCGGAGGAACTGCTCACGGAGGCCCAGCGGGATCTGCTTTTGACCGCGGTCGAACGGGGCTACTACGAGACGCCCAGACGGTGCTCTTTGACCGAACTCGCCGAGGAGGTCGGCCTCGCGAAGTCGACCTGCAGCGAGACGCTCCAGCGCGCCGAGGGGACGGTCATCGAGGCGTTCGTCGAGGAACTGACCGGACCGATCGGGTTGCAGTCGGACGTCCAGTGATCGTGCCACTCCGGCGCACAGAGTTTTTATACTCGACCCGAACGCGTTCGGGGACCGGTATCCGACGGCAGGAATCTCGGCCGGCGTTTTGGTGTCGGCATCCCTCGGTCCGAATACGATGTTCTGTAACCAGTGCGAGCAGACGCCCGACGACGGCTGTACGACCCGCGGCGTGTGTGGCAAAGAGCCCGACATCCAGGGGATCCAGGATCTGACTGTTTACGGTCTCAAAGGTGTCTCGGCGTACGCCACCCACGCACGGCGGCTGGGGTATGCGGATCCGGAGGTCGACGCCGCGGTCCACGAGGCGCTGTACTCGACACTGACGAACGTGAACTTCGACCCCGAGGAGACACTCGAACAGGCCCTCGAGGTGGGCGAGGCGGCGGTCTCCGCGATGGAGCTGCTCGACGAGGCGCACACGAACGAGCTCGGCGTCCCCGAACCCACTGAAGTCCCGCAAAACGGGGTCGAAGGGAACGCGATCCTGGTGACCGGCCACGACCTCCACGACCTCAAGCAACTGCTCGAGCAGTCCGAGGGCGAAGGCGTATCGGTGTACACCCACTCGGAGATGCTGCCCGCCCACGCGTACCCCGAACTCTCGAAGTACGACCACCTGAAGGGCAACGTCGGCGGCGCCTGGCACGACCAGCGCACCCTGTTCGTCGACTTCCCGGGGGCGATCGTCGGCACGAGCAACTGCGTCCAGCCCACCCGCGAGGCGTACGAGGACCGCTTTTTCACCACCGGCGTCGCCGGGCTCGAGGAGGCCGAGTCGATCGAGGACGGCGACTTCACGCCCGTGATCGAGACGGCGAAGTCGCTGCCTGCAGTCGACTGGGAGCCGACCGGAACCGTGACCACCGGGTTTCACCACCAGCCGGTCCTGGAGCTGGCCGACGAGATCCTCGAAGCGATCGAAGAGGGCAAACTGCGGCACGTCTTCGTTGTCGCGGGGTGTGACGCCCCCACCCCCGGCCGGGATTACTACCGCGAACTCGTGAAATCGATCCCCGAAGACTGCATCGTGATGACCACCTCCTGCGGGAAGTTCCGGTTCAACGATCTCGAGTTCGGCACCGTCCCGGGGACAGAGATCCCGCGGTTCCTCGATCAGGGACAGTGTAACAACTCCTACTCGACGGTCCGGATCGCCACCGCCCTCGCGGAGGAACTCGACTGCGGGGTGAACGACCTGCCGGTGAGCATCGTGCTCTCGTGGTTCGAACAGAAGGCGGTCGCGGTCCTGTTGGGACTGCTCTCGCTGGGTGTCGAGGACATCCGGCTTGGCCCGTCGATTCCGGAGTTCCTCACCCCGGAGCTGGTGGAAGCGCTGAACGCCGAGTACGGCCTCCAGCCGATCGGGGAGCCGCAGGCCGACCTCCGGGAGATGCTCGGCGGGCAGGTCGCACCGGGCGCTGCTGACTGAAAACGAACTCCTGGCAGCCGAAGGAACCGAACTCGACGTGGAACGCGGTGGATCCTACTCTCCGACCAGCCGATCCACGAGCTCTTCTGGATCGAACCGCTCGAGGTCGTCGTACTCCTGGCCGGTTCCCAGAAAGAGGATCGGCTTGCCGGTGACGTACGCGATCGAGATCGCCGCCCCGCCCGAGGAGTCGGCGTCGGCCTTCGTGAGGATCGTCCCGTCGATCTCGGCGGCCTCGTTGAACTGTTTCGCGCGCTGGACCGCGTCCTGTCCGGCGACCGCCTCGTCGACGAACAGCGTCAGGTCCGGGTCCACGACCCGATCGATCTTCTCCAGCTGTGACATCAGGTCGTCGCTGGTGTGGAGCCGTCCGGCGGTGTCGCCCAGCACGATGTCGACGTCGTTGGCTTTCGCGTACTCCACGCCGTCGTAGATGACCGCGGCGGGGTCGCCGCCCTGCTCGTGGCTGATCAGCTTCCGACCGAGCCGATCGGCGTGCTCGGATATCTGCTCGTTTGCACCCGCCCGATAGGTGTCGCCGTTGGCGAGCACCGACGAGTAGCCCCGGTCTGCGAGCCACTCCGAGAGCTTCGCGATGCTCGTGGTCTTTCCGACGCCGTTGACGCCGGTGAAGACGATCACTACCGGTGGTTCGGCCCCCTCGATCCGGCGCTGGAAGTCGAACTGCCCCACCGAGATGACGTCGAGCAGGGCGTCCTGCAGCGCCGATTCGACGAGTTCGCCGGTCGTCTCGACCTGCTTTCTCGTCTCGCCGAGCATGTTCTCCCGGACGTTCTCGAGGATCCGTTCCGCGACGCTCATCTCCACGTCGCTTTCCAGAAGCGCCATCTCGAGCTCCCACAGCGGCTCCTCGAGATCCTCCTCCTCGATGATGATCCGGCCGGTCGCGAACGCCTTCGCTCGTGCGAACGTGCCGGGGCCGTCGCTGTCCTCGTCGGCGTCACTCGCCTCCGACTCGGCGTCACTCGCCTCCGGATCGGCGCGTCCGGCCTCTGTGCTGTCGGCCGACTCCTCGGCCTCTACCTCCGCTTCCGTTTCGACGTCCGCTTCGACTCCCGCTTCGATATCCGCTTCAACTTCCCCTTCGACTTCGGCCGAGTCTT
Organism: Halalkaliarchaeum desulfuricum; assembly: GCF_002952775.1. Classification (NCBI taxonomy): domain Archaea; kingdom Methanobacteriati; phylum Methanobacteriota; class Halobacteria; order Halobacteriales; family Haloferacaceae; genus Halalkaliarchaeum; species Halalkaliarchaeum desulfuricum. Next base: position 1,840,724 of record NZ_CP025066.1, on the reverse strand, counting down.
CGACGTCCTCGCGGAACCCGTTCAGCTTGTCTTTGAGTCCGTCGAACACGGCTCTACTCGTCCTGGCCTTCCTGCTGCATCTGCTGCATCTGCTGTTGTTGCATCTGCTGTTGCATCTGCTGGGCCTGCGCCTCGAGCCGTTCGCTCTCGCTTTCGAGTTCGCTGATCTGCTCGCGGACCTCCTCGATCTGGTCGTCGAGCGACTCCTTTTTCAGCTCCAGGGCGTCCGCTGCCTCCTCTTGGTCCTGTTCGAGCGCGTAGTCGGCGCCGATCTTGACGATGATCTCGTCGATGTCCTGGACCTCCGCCCGGACGTACGCGCCGCCGCCGAGGGGGACCTGCACCGTCGAGTCGCTCTCGAGCAGTTCGATCGCCTCCATCGCGTCGTCGATGTCGGCTTTCTCCTGGTTGATCCGTTCGATCTCGCCTTCGAGCTCCTCGATCTCCCCTTCGATCATCTGGAGCTCCTGGGAGAGCTGCTGGAGCTGCTGTTGTCCGCCACCCATCATTGTGCGCGCACCTCCTCGATTTCGACCTGCATGCGCTTGAGTCCGTGCTCGCTGCCGAACTGCGAGAACACGTGCTCGCGGGCGACCGACTCGTTTTCGGCGTCGATCGCTCGTTCGAACGCCTGTTTGTCCTCTCTCGTCTGGAACCGACCGCTCACGACGAATTGAGCCATGTCACTGAATCCGGGAGCGAGCGGGAAGTATCTTCCTAAAAGAACTGTCGCGTGCCGACGGCATCCAGAAGTCATATCCCGCCGCCCGCGGATTCGGGAGTATGGACGCCTACGAACTGCTCACCCGGAACGCCGACGAGGTGATCACCGAAGACGAGGTCGAAGCGCTGGCCGCGGATCCGGACGGAGCACGGGCGTACGTCGGGTACGAGCCGTCCGGCGTCCTCCATCTGGGCCACATGCTGACGGCCAACAAGCTGATCGACCTCCAGGAGGTCGGCATGGACGTGGTCGTGCTGCTGGCGGACGTCCACGCCTACCTCAACGGGAAGGGAACCTTCGAGGAGATCCGCGAGACCGCAGAGCGGATGCGCGAGCAGTTCCTCGCGTACGGACTCGACCCCGACACCACCGAATTCGTCTACGGGTCACAGTTCCAGCTCGACGAGGAGTACGTGCTCGATCTCCACGAACTCGAACTGTCGACGACGCTCAACCGAGCACAGCGGGCGATGGCCGAGCTGCAAAGCGGCGAGACCGCGAAGGTGAGCCACGTCGTCTACCCGCTGATGCAGGCGCTGGACATCGAGTACCTGGATCTGGATCTGGCGGTCGGCGGCATGGACCAGCGGAAGGTCCACATGCTCCACCGCGAGGAGATCGAGGATCTGGGCTACGAGGCGCGCCCCTGCTTGCACACGCCGATCATCGCCGACCTCGGGTCCGGCGTCGGGAAGATGTCCTCCTCGACGGGCGTGACGATCTCGATGGAGGATACCCGCGAGGAGATCGAGCGGAAGGTCAACGACGCCTTCTGTCCGCCGACGCGGGATCCCGACCCCGACGAGGTCGGCAACGAGCGGGAGAACCCCGTCCTCGAACTGTTCCAGTACCACGTGTTCCCCAGGTTCGAGTCGGTCGTCGTCGAACGCCCCGAGAAGTACGGGGGCGACCTCACCTACGACGCCTACGAGGACCTCGCGAGCGACCTGGAATCGGGCGAACTCCATCCAGCCGACGCGAAAGGCGCGCTTGCGGAGTATCTCGACCGGCTGATAGAGCCGGGGCGCGAGAAAATGACTGTCGGATGACACTATCGAGGATTCCCGTCGGGTTTCCCCGGGTTATTTTACGATCCTCACGTACTCACGCCTCATGCACGACGGGTACGACGTCGTAATCGCCGGGGCTGGTCCGGCCGGCGCACAGTGTGCGCGCGACCTCGCGAACCGGGGTTTCGACGTCGTCGTTCTGGAAACCGAGCCGGAGGATGGGTTCCCGCGACAGAGCAACAAGTCGACCGGGGGAACGTTCCCCTCGATGTTGACAGCGTTCGGGATTCCCGACGACGTGGTGATGCAGTTCACCGACACCGTCGTCATCGAATCCCCGAACGAGTATTTCATTCAAGAGCAGACGGGCGCGGTGCTGGAGTTCGCCGACTTCAAGCAGTTCCTCGTCGAGGACGGTCAAGAGGCCGGCGCGGAGTACCGGTTCGATGCCCGGGTGTCGGGTCCGGTTATGGAAGACGGCGAGATCGTCGGCGTCGAGTACAACGGCACCGAGACGGTGTACGGCGACGTCGTTATCGACGCGACCGGTCCGTCGGCCCCACTCGCGAAGGCGCTTGGGGTAAGCGACCTGCAGCGGGATCACCAGGCGATCGGCATCGAATACGAACTCGAAGGGCTTCAGCTCGGTCACGAGGGCTACGCCGACCTTCACGACGCGATGATGCTCCGTCTGGACCACGAGTACGCCCCGGGGGGCTACTCGTGGATCTTCCACACCGGCGAGAACACCGCGAAAGTCGGCGTCTGTTACATCCAAAACGAGAGCTACCAGCGGTACGGCGACGAGCGCCGCACAGTCGACGGCTACCTCCAGCACTGGATCGACACCGACCCCCGATTTGCTGACGCCGAGCCCATCGAAGGCAAACAGCATCGGGGGTCGGCGCATATCCAGTCACCCGGAGAGCTGAGCACGGACAACTTCATAGCGATCGGCGACACCGTCCCTTCAATCGACCCGCTGTGGGGGGAGGGTATCCACAAGGGGATGCGCTCGGCGCGGGCGGCCGCGATGACCGTCGATCACTGTCTCACCCCGGAAGAGCAGGACACCTCCGCGGAGAACATCTCCCTGTACGAAGAACTCTGGCACCGCGAGGTCGCCCCCCGGATGGACGCCCGCCTGCTGATGACCGAACTGATGTACTTCGCCCCGAACGAACGGTACGACACTCTCCTTCGGGATCTCGCCCACCTGGATCCCGACACGCTCGCGCTCGCCAACAGCGGCGACAAACGCGCGATTGCCAAGCTGCTGCACCTCCGGGACGTTCCCCTGCTGGCGTCGTTCGTCAGGAACCGGCTCCAGGACTGACGGAAGATCCGACAGACGCGACAGGTTCCGTGCCGACCGTCCTGCCGCCGCCCCCGAACGCGTCCCTGCCGCCGACCTTAAGTATAACCGGGTGAAATCACTGAGTGATGATCGGAACCGACGGAACACACACGACCGAGTCGTCGACGCGACGGCGGTTCCTCGCCACGGCGGGCGCGGCGGGGGCGACGGCGCTTCTGGCCGGCTGCAGCGCCGAACAGTCGAACGGCGGCGACACGCCGACAGAACCCGGCGACGGGACCGAGACGGAACCGGGTGCGACCGCCGGATCGGACGACCCGGACACGCTCGTAGTCGGCACCTACGACTCGTTCGTCGACGCGCCGAGCACGAGCCCCGGGGCGTGGATCAAGGAGACGTTCGAGTCGGAGTTCGACGCGACGCTGATCTGGCAGACTCCGCCGAACGACGTGAACTACTACATCGAGCGGGCCGATGCCGGCGTGGAAACCGAAGCGGACGTCTATGTGGGGTTGAACGCGGACGATCTGGTCCGGGTCGACGGCGCGCTCTCGGAGCCGCTGTTCGACGGGCCCGGCGACCTCGAGCGGCGCGACCGGATCCGCGACGGGCTGGAGTTCGATCCCGAGGGACGGGCGGTCCCGTACGACACCGGCTACATCAGCCTGGTGTACGACTCCACGGAGACCGAGGCCCCGGAGACGTTCGACGGTCTGCTCGAGGAGGACCACCGCGGGGAGCTGATCGCACAGAACCCGGGACAGTCGACGACCGGACGGGCGTTCCTGCTGCATACGGTTCACCGTTACGGCGACGACTATCTCGACTTCTGGGCGGACCTCCAGGAGAACGACGTCCGGGTGCTCGGCTCGTGGAACGACGCGTACTCGGCGTGGATGGGCGGGGAGGCGCCGATGGTGGTCTCCTACTCGACGGACCAGGTGTTCGCCAGCCAGGAGGGGGCCGACCTCGATCAACACCAGATCAGGTTCCTCGACGACGAGGGGTACGCCAACCCCGAGGGGATGGCGCGCTTTGCCGACGCCAACGCCCCCGACCTCGCACGGGAGTTCCTCGGGTTCATGCTCCGGCCCGGTGTCCAGGGGGAGATCGCCCAGCGGAACGTCCAGTTCCCGGCGACCGACGACGCCGAACTCCCCGAGGAGTACTCCCAGTACGCCCACGAGCCCCCGACACCGGTGACGTTCGGCTACGACGAACTCGCCGGGGGACTCGAGGAGTGGATCTCCGAGTGGGAACGCCAGTTCGCGGGCAACTGACTAGTCGGTCGACGGGAGTCGTTCTGACGTGACCGAGGAGACGTCGGCGCCGGCGTCGGACGACGCCGGAAGAGACACGGCGGACGACCCCGCAAGCGACACCGCGACCCGCCGGGCGTTCGCCGGGATCGAACGCTACGCGATCGGGCTGGGAGCCGCGGCGACGGGGTTGGTACTCGTCGCCGTCTTTTATTACCCGGTCGCCACCGTGTTTCGCGAGGCGTTCATCCCGGAGGGACTGCTCACCGGCTCCGTGTTCGTCTCGATCCTGACCGATCCCTTTTATATGGGAGAGCTGGGCCGACTCCTGTCGGGGGAGCCGCCCGGGGAGGTGCTGCGGCAGGTTGCGAGCCCGGATCGCCAGCTGGGCATACTCGGGTTCACGGCGTACCAGGCGGCGCTGTCGACCGTCGCCAGCGTCGCGCTCGGCGTGCCGGCGGCGTGGATCCTCGCGCGCTTCGAGTTCCGCGGCCGGGAGACGCTGCGCTCGCTCACGATCCTCCCGTTCGTGCTGCCGTCGATCATGGTCGCGGTCGGCTTCGTGGCGACGTTCGGCCGGGACGGCACACTCAACGCGATCCTGGGGACGGTGGGCCTCGGCCCCGTCGAGCTGATGTTCACGCTGGAGGCGATCGTTATCGCACACGCCTTTTATAATGCGCCGCTGGTTGCGCGGGTGGTCACCGCCGCCTGGGAGGCCGTCGACGCCCGGGCCGTCGAAACCGCCCGATCGCTGGGTGCGTCCCCCCACCGGGCGTTCCTGGACGTCGTCGCTCCGCAGCTGTATCCCGCCGTGTTGATGGGGGCGACGCTGACGTTCGTGTTCACGTTCGCGTCGTTTCCGATCGTGCTGGCGCTGGGCGGGTTCCAGCTGGCGACCGTCGAGGTGTTCGTCTACCGGCTGATCCGCGATCTCAACTACGCGGACGCCGCCGGGCTGGCGATCCTCGAGCTCGTCATCTCGCTGTCGCTCACCTACGCGTACCTCCGGTACGAGGCGGCAAACGCCGTCCGGCGCGGCGCAGCGGCCCCCGGACGGCGAAAGCTGCTCGTTCCCCGGAAGTGGACGCCGACTGCCCTCCTCGAACGGTTCGCGGTCGCCGGCTACGCCCTCGTCGCGGTGACGGTGTTCCTGCTGCCGCTCGCCAGCATGATCTGGGCGAGCCTCACCGGCCCCGGCGGGTTCACGCTGGACCACTACCGGTTCCTCCTGGAGCGGCAGGCCACGGGGGCGGCGTTTCAGGTGCAGCCGTGGCCTGCAGTCAGAAACTCGCTTGCGTTCGCGCTCGCGACCCTGTTCGTGGCGGTGCCGATGGGGCTGGCCGTCGCGGTCGCCACCACGCGCCGGTATCGCGGCCGGAAAGTCGTCGACGCGCTGGCGATGGCGCCGTTTGCGGTCTCGGGGATCATCGTCGGGCTCGGGCTGCTCCGGGGGCTGGTGTTCGGCGTCGAGATCGGCGGCTGGCGGATCACCGTCGCCGGCGCGGTCGCGATCGTCGCCGCCCACGCGGTAAGCGCCTATCCGTTCGTCACGCGAAACGTCGCCCCCGGGCTCGAGGGGCTGGATCCGGCGTTGACGGAGTCGGCGCGGGCGCTGGGCGCCTCCCGGGTTCGGGCGCTCGTGGACGTCGAACTGCCGCTCGTGTGGCCCGGCGTCGTCGCGGGCGCCGCCTTCGCGGTCGCGATCAGCATCGGCGAGTTCAACTCCACGATCGTCCTCGCGACCGGCACCGACAGCTACACGATGCCGGTCGCCGTCGAGCGGTATCTCGGGCGGAGACTCGGCCCGGCGACCGCCATGGGGGTCGTCCTGCTCGTGGTGACGAGCGCCAGTTTCATCGTCGTCGAACGGCTCGGGGGGTACGTACGACACTGATGGCTCGCGAACGGTCGCCCCGCGGAAACGGAGCGCACACGGACGGTGACGACCCCACGGCGGTCGAACTCGACGGCGTCACCCGGACGTACGGCGACACACATGCCCTCCGTGACGTCTCGCTTTCGGTCCACGAGGGGGAGTTTTTCACGCTCGTTGGGCCGTCCGGCTGTGGAAAGACCACGACGCTTCGCCTGATCGCGGGGTTCGAGTCACCCACCGAGGGAACGATCCGGATCGGCGGGACGGATGTGACCGGCGTCCCGCCCGAGTCGCGGGACATCGGCGTCGTGTTTCAAAACTACGCGCTGTTTCCCCACATGACCGTCGGCGAGAACGTCGGCTACGGACTCCGATTTGCGGATCCCCCCGACGGGAACTCCAGTGACGACCGCGTCGCGGAACTGCTCGAACTCGTCGACCTCCCCGGGATGCAGGGACGTACCCCGGAGTCGCTTTCGGGCGGACAGCAACAGCGCGTGGCGATCGCCCGCGCGCTCGCACCGGGGCCGGAGCTGCTGTTGCTCGACGAGCCGATGAGCGCACTCGACGCCCGGCTCCGCGAACGACTCCGCCTGCAAGTAAAGCGGATCCAGACCGAGCTGGGGATAACCACCGTTTACGTCACCCACGATCAGGAGGAGGCACTGTCGATTTCCGACCGGATGGCGGTGATGAACGACGGCCGGGTCGAACAGGTCGGGGAGCCGCGGAAGGTGTACCGCCGGCCGGCAACCCGGTTCGTCGCGGAGTTCGTCGGCGACAACAACGTCTTCACCGGCGAGATCGTGGGCGTCGACCCCGGAGACGAGAACGCGGACGCCGAACAGCTGATCGTCGATGTCGACGGAACCCAGTTTTCGATCGCGACCGACGGACGACAGGCGGTCGGTTCGGCGGCGACTGGATCGCAGGCAGTGTTCTGTGTCCGCCCGGAGGCGATGGTGCCGGACGCGGCCGAAAACCGTTTCGACGCGCGCGTCACTGGAACTGAGTTTCTGGGTGAGACCACCCGAATCCACCTGGAGTGGCAGGGACGGGAACTACTTTTAAGGACGGCGGAACCGCTGGACGGAGAAGTGACGTTCGGGTTCGAACCCGACGGGGCCCATCTCGTCGAAATCAGATGAGGTTCACCGGTAGCCGGCCAGTTCGCGGAGCAACGCGTTCTCCGCCTCGGCGACGGCGCCGTCTTTGAGTCCGAGATCCGCGTCGTCGGTCGCGTCCAGCGCCGACAGCGCGGTTTCCTTTTCGGGGACCACCGACGGATGTTCCCTGGCGAAGGCGACAAGCGCCACGTGGGCGTACGTCCTGACGTCGTCGTCGGGATCCGAGAGGGCCTCCACGAGCGCCATCGACGTCCGGGGGAACCGCTGGGGCGATTCTGCAAGCAGGTTTCCGGCCGCGATCGCGGCGCCGGTTCGGATCCGTTCGGAGTTGGCCCGAAGCGACGCCGCGATCGGTCGGTCGGCGTCGCCGATCGCGTCCGCCCTCGCGGGGCCGACCTCCGCGACGAGCGCAAGCGACGCCGCCTGCAGGTCCTCGTGATCGGAACCCAGCCGGCGAACCGCCGGTTTTAGCCCCTTTGCCGCCGCCTCCTCGTGGTCGGAGCCGAGTTGCGCGAGCGCCCGGATCCCGAAGAACGCGAGTTCCGGGTCCTGTGTTTCCGCGAACGCCGCGAGATCGTCGGCCCACACCTCGAACTCGCGGGAGCGGCGCTCGCCGAGCCACGCCAGCGTCTCGCCGGCCATCTGTCGGACGTCGGTGTCGCCCTCCGACGCCAGAACGAGCAGGTCGCCGATCCTGTCGCCGGCCGCAGCGGGGTCCCGATACACGAGTTCGTGGACGCGAACGACGTACTCCCTCGGAGTAAGCGACGGCTCGTCCGAGGCGGATTCGGCCCGGATTTCTTCGTCTCCCGTCCGGTCTTGGTCCGTCGTCTGATCCCGATCCGTCGTCCGTTTCCCGCCACCCGTTCGATACCGATCCGTAGCGCTGTCGCCGTCGGTCCCGCTTGCAGTCGTTCGAACGGGCACGGCGTCCGGATCGACGACCAGACCCTGGACCTGATCGAACGACGGGTGGCGGGGGTCTCCGCCGTCGGTTCGGTCGTGTCGGGCAGTCGATCCTTCCCTCTCTGGGTCCGGTCGCCCGTCCGGACCGTGTCCCGGTGCCGGCATTACGTGATCACACCCATCCTCTCGTCGAGATACTGCCGCTCATTGTTTAAAGGTTTGTCAGACGTTCTCGGGAACGATAATCCGGGCGGGGATTTCGACGTTACTCCCGGCGGCGGAACGAGACGACCGTCCCGACGACGTCCTGTCCATCGATCGTCTCTGTGGTCACGTTCAAGCCGAGCGTCTCCTCGGGATCGAGGACCTCGTGGGTGAGCGCCTCGAGATCGTCGGCGCTCGCATCGCCCTCGAGTACGACGATCCGCACGCGATCCCGATTGACGCTCACTTCGGCGACGTCGTAGCCGTTGGCCTCGAACGTCTCCCGCAACTCAGTCTGCAGTTCCGTCATACCTGGACTGACAGTCCCCGTGGACAAAAACCTCCGTGCTCGGGGTCGGGATGGTCAGAAGACCGAACGGACGGCCTTATACGGCCAGGTGGCGAAGAGACGGGAAATGATATTCGAGGACCTCCCGACGACGCCGCGAGCGGAGGAACTCATCGACAAGGCGTTCTCCCGGGCGGCGCGGGCCGGCCGCGCGAAGGGCGGCCTGGAGGCCCAGCAGTCGATGCTCACGACGGCGGGGAACATCCTCTCGGACAACCTCGAGAACGTCGTCACCGACTGGCCCGACTTCGAGCACGAGGTCGATCCGTTCTACCGCGAACTCGCCGACGCGATCGTCGGCGTCGACGAACTCCGCCAGTCGCTGTCGCGGATCACCTGGGCGAGCCGACAGGTGGGATCGATCCGCAACGAGTACCAGTCGAAGCTTCGAAAGACCGACGTCGACACCGCGCGAAAGCACCGCAAGCAGGCGTTCGCCCGAATGGCAGACGTGGTGCGACAGATCGAGGAAGATCTCAAAATGGTGGGAGAGGCCCGTGACGCGCTGAAGAACCTCCCGGATGTCCGGACCGACGAGCCCGCGATCGTCGTCGCCGGCTACCCGAACGTCGGCAAGTCCTCGTTCGTCAACGACGTCACGCGCGCCTCCAACGAGATCGCGCGGTACCCCTTCACGACGAAGGGCGTCCAGCTGGGGCACTTCACGCGAGACCACATCAGATACCAGATCGTCGACACGCCGGGGCTGCTCGACCGTCCCGAGGAGGAACGGAACGAGATCGAACAGCAGGCGGTCAGCGCGCTGGAACATCTCGCCGACGTCGTGGTGTTCCTCGTGGACGCGAGCGGGTCGTGTGGCTACCCCCTGGAATCGCAGCTCGCGCTCCGTGACGAACTCGAGGATCGCTTTTCCCGGCGGGGGATCGAGCTGCTCACGGTGTGTAACAAAAGCGACCGGTCGACCGACGTCGAGGCGGACGCGTACATGAGCCTCGAGACGGGCGAGAACGTCGATCGAGTGCTGGAGATGGCCGTCGAGGCCATCGAGTTCGAGGGCGAACTCCCGCCGTCGCGTCAGGAGTAACACGCGGCATCAGGAGTACCGTTCACCTCGACGGCCGAAGCCCACAGTCAGACTGTCAGGTCGTTTCTCGCAGGACATACCGCACCTCGACGGTGACGTCAGTACCTGTCACCGCCTCGATGCGGGCATCGAGCCGTTCGGCCAGCGGATCGGGAGGATCGCCGGGCGGATAGCCGACCGTGACCACGACACGTTCGGTCGTTTGTGGCGGAATCGTCCCGGTCCGTCGGATGTCGAGCTCCACGAGCGACAGGGAGTCGTCGACTGCGGCGAGTTCGTCTGCAACCCCGTCCCGGATCTCCTGTTCGGTCGTGGCTGCGACGTAGCCGTCGTAGGTGACACCGCCGAGGAACATTGATAGGACGGCGATCGCCACGGCGAGCATTGCAGCCCGTTTGAGCATCGCCGAGCGGGCCTGTTCCTCCCGGAACCAGCTTTTCGGGCGGTACCCTTCATACCACAGCACGAGCAGGGCGGCGAAGTTGATCGACAGCACGTTCACGAACACCAGGATCGTGGAACCGAACGCGAGTGACGGGTCCATGTAGGCGATCCCCAGCCCGGCGGTTGCGGCAGGCGGGATGAGCGCGACAGCGATCATCACGCCCACCAGCGCAGAGGAGACGCCGGTCGTCAGCGACAGGATCCCGGCGACGCCGGCTCCCAGTGCGACTGCCAGCGCGAGCACGTTCGGGGCGACCCGCTCTGCGACCTCCGAGAGTTCGAGCAGATCGATCCCCGGCGGGACCAGGTTGGTCGCCCGGAGAAAACTGGCGAACAGCGCGCTCGCGCCGATCGAAAGGCCGATCCCAAGCGCTTGCATGCGAACGCCCTGGCGGAACAGTTCCTGGTCGTCGACGACTGTGCCGATGCTGGCGGACATCGCCGGCCCGATCAGGGGGGCGATCACCATCGATCCTACGACCGTCGCCGGGGAGTCGAGCAGCAGCCCCGCCGTCGCGATCACCGCCGAAACGACCGTCATGATCACGTACGTCGGGGTCGAACGCGCCAGCTCTTCGGCCTTGGTCGTGAGTTCCTCCCGGGAGATCAGCTCTTCGCTGTGGTCCTCCTCTTCGGCGTATTTCTCGGAGAGTTCGTCGAAGTGCCGGGAGATGACCGTTTCGGCGCTGACGATGACCGTGTACGTCGACTCGTCGATTCCGACCTCGCGAAGCTGTTCGAGGACGTGTTCGACCGCCGACTTCGGCACCGGGAACGTAACGACCGAAGTGGCTTCCCGACTGCTCGTCTCGTCGGTCAACACGTAGTCGATTCCTTCCTCCTCGAGCGTATCGAGCACCGCCTGCTGTTTGCCCGATGGAATCGTGATCTGGACGAGTCGCACACCACCGGATTCGGCCGCCTTCCTATATAAACCCCGGTCGGCCGAACTGGTCGGCGAACGACAGCCGACGACCGCGGTGCGGCCAATACTGTCTCCCCCGACACGTTTATCCGGAACCATTCCAAATGCAGGTGTACATGGCCTCACAGGCGATTGATCGCGTTCCGCGACGGTAGAACCGAACTTTTCTCGATCAGTGTATCGTGCGTTCGTCGGGCTGCAAGCGGCAGCCGACATCGGAGAAGGCGACTACAGGAGGGAATTTCACATGAGTGACGAAAAGCGCCGCCGCGAGAAGGCGACAGACGACAGCGCCGTTCCAGACGGCGGCGCTGCCACGACCGGCTCCGGCGGGACGTCCGCCACGGGACAGTCGACGGCTCCGGCTGTCGTCCGCGCGGATCTCGACGCCGTAGCCCTCAAACCGACCGAATGTGACGTCCGCCGCGGGTTGGACGTTCCGCTGGGGCAGGTGATGATCGACTACGAGGGTCTCGGGGAGGCGCCGGAGCTGTCGGCACTGTCGGCGCTCGCAAAAGAAAAGGACGTGAGAGTCACGACCCCAGTGCGCGCCGACGGGTACGACCCGCTGGGCGACAACAGCCGGATCGCTGCGCTCCCGTCCGGCGTCGGACGCGTGATCGTGGCCGGACATCCCGCGTACCTCTCCGAGGAGGAGACACGTCGCGCCGTCGCGCCGCGGTTCGACGCGGCGAAAACGGAAGCCCCCGACGCGTGGATCGGCACGGAGGGCGTCGAACGGCTCGCGCTCGCCGCCGGCGGGACCCAGTACGAACTGCTCTCGGAGTCGACCGAGCGCGACATCCGGGCGCTCCATGCGGCGGGGTTCGACGGTGAAATCGCGGTGTACGCGCCGACCGTGCTGACCGACCACGAGGACGAGGTCCTCGACGCCGTCGGGGCGTACGCCGCCCGACGGAAACCCGTCTCCCGGGCGCTTCCCGACGGCGCGTCGACGGACTCGTCGGCGACGGGCCGGGCACGCGAGGTGCTGTCGGCCGCGGTGCGGGACTACGCACTCGTCGGCGATCCCGAGACGGTCAGCGATCGGGTCGGTGCGCTCCGGGCGGCCGGCGCCGACGTCGTCGTCGGCTATCCCGCACGCGACGTCGACGAGTTCTGTCGGTGACGGGGGACCTCGGAGTGGGTCACTCGAGCCGGTCTACGACGCCGTCGACGGTCGCTTTCGCGTCCGCGGACGGTTCCTCCTCGCCGATGGCCGGATCCCGGCCGTCGAACGTCTCGTGGACGGCCGCGACGCCGTCGGAAAGCGTCTCCAGACCGTAGCCTCCCTCGAGGACGAACGCGAGCGGTGTCGACGTCCGATCGCCGAACCGGCGGAGGAGTTTCGTAAACAGCGCGTATCCCTCCGTCGAGACGCGCATCCGGGAGATCGGGTCGTGTCTGTGGGCGTCGAAGCCCGCCGACACGATCAGGAGGTCCGGATCGAACGACTCGAACGCCGGCACGATCGCCTCGGTGATCGCATACTGATAGTCGGCGTCGTCGGCGCCGGCCGAGAACGGGACGTTCAGTGTCGTCCTCGCCCCCGGCCCGATGCCGGTTTCCTCGGCCCCACCGGTGCCGGGATACAGGCCGTCCTCGTGAATCGACGCATAAAAGACGTCCCCGCGATCGTAAAAGAGGTCCTGGGTGCCGTTGCCGTGGTGGACGTCCCAATCGAAGATCGCAACCCGGTCGACGGAATCCGACTCCAGCGCCGTCTGGGCGGCGATGGCGGCGTTGTTGAAGAAGCAAAACCCCATGGCGTCGTCCTCGATCGCGTGATGACCCGGCGGTCGGCCGAGCGAGAACGGCGTCTCCCGCCCGCTGGCCCCGTCCATCGCCTCCCTGACCGCCCACTGGGCCAGCCCCGCCGACGCGAGTGCGGCCTCCCAGGTGGCCTCGCTGGCGACGGTGTCGGCGTCCCAGTTGCCGCCGCCGCGGTCGGCGAACTCTCTGACTTCGTCGACGTATGCCGGGTCGTGAACCGCGGCCACAGTTCCCCTGTCGGCCGGGGGAGCCTCGCGGTAGACGACGCCGTGTCGTTTCGCGAGCCGACGCCGGATCGCGCGCAGCCGGTCGGGGTTCTCCGGGTGCCGCGGGCCGGTGTCGTGGTCGAGACAGGTGTCGCTGTAACCGAATTGCATCACTCGAAAAGCGAGAAGTACGTCCGGATGTCTTCCGCTTGAACCGTTCGTCTGTCGGCGTGGCGGGCGAGCGTGGCGGCGGCGGCGGCGACGTTGTCGGCGTAGTCCTCGAGGATGTCGGCCAGCGCGATCCGCGCGTCCATCGACACCCGGTAGGAGTCGTCGATCCGGAGTCGAGCGATCCGGTCCACGGGAGCGATCGGGAGGGTGAGGTCCTCGCGCTCGATCACCTGTTCGACGCCGAAGTCCGACGCCATCAACGTCTTGCGACCGTCTGCGGTCGCCTCCTCGGCGGCGTCGACGGCGAGGGCGGCCCCGTGGTCCTGGATCCGGCGGGCCAGTTCCTCGGCCGCGCCGGCGCTCACGCGGAGGTCGCCGGCGTTGCGCCGGATGACCGTGTCCACGGGAGCGAACGGCAACTCGACACTCATACACCAAAACGCGTTCGTGCTGCGTATAATCCTTTCCGTTGCCGAAGTCTGCAGGATATGGCGTCCTCACCGGTGAGAGTGACAGGTTCGAAACGAACCTGTGAGGCGAGCGTAAGCCGGCTTTAGAACACGTCGTCGGCGTCGATCTTCCCGTTCCGCTCCTCGCCGCGAACCGTCACTTCCTCGCCGAGTCGGAGAGTCTCGTCCGTTTCGACGTTCCGGGTCGTTCGGCCGTCGTCGAGGACGACCGGGTTCCCCGCCTGGACGACGGTACCCGTGAACTCGACGGTCTCGGTGGTCTCGACGGCGGCCTCGCCGGTCTCATCGTCCGTGGTCCCCTCGCTCGTGGCGTCCCCGCTCGTGGTCCCTTCACTCGTGGCGTCCCCGTCCGCGAACGCCGAGAGCCCGCCACCCGAACTGGGAGCGTCACCGGCGGCGGCCTTCGCCTCGCCAGCGGGGGAGCCGCCGGCGGTCGCGTCCCCGGCGGCGGCCTCCTCGTCCAGGACGGTCACGGTCGAGCGCCAGTTGGCGGACGCCTCGAGGTCGTCCTGCCAGCCGTCCTGGATCTCCGCGTCGGTCACCAGGAGGTGGTCCGCGAGCTCGACGTCGGCGTCGGCCTTCTCGCCCCACAGCGCGACCCGGATCTCGCCGGTCTCGTCTTTGATCCGGACGTTTCGGACCTGCCCCTGTGAACCGTCGTCCCGGTCGAACGTCCGTTTGGGATCCGTCTCGACGACGCCGCCGGCGATGTCCGCCGTCTGGTCGATCTCGAGGTCGGCGATGTCTGTGGTCTCGGGGACGTACTCGACGTCCTCGTCGACGCGTTCGACGTCGCCTCTGGAGCCGACGTGGAGTTCGAGGTCGCCGTCGCGCTCCCGGACGTAGCCGTCGACCACCTCGACGGTCTCGCCGGGGTCGAACTCGTCGGCCAGGTCGGCCTGCTCGTCCCACAGTGTCACCCGCACGCGGCCGGTCTCGTCGCCCAGCGTGATGTTGGCGACTTTCCCCTCCGAGCCGTCGTCCCGGTCGAACGTCCGGACCGAGTCCGTATCGAGTACCGTGCCGACGAGGTCGACGTCAGACCGCCCCAAAGCGAGATCCTCGACGCGGTAGGTGTCGAGCACCTCGACGTCGACTTCGGCGTCCTCGTCGGGCTCGACCTTGTCGACGCTCACTTCGACCCCGTCGTAGCCGTCTGTCGGCCGGCCGGCGATCCGGAGCACCTGCCCGACCTCGAGCTGGTCTTCGGCCGCGCCGGCGGCCTCGTCCCAAAGCGAGATTCGGATCCGCCCCGTCTCGTCGGCGACCTCGACGTTGCAGACGCGGCCGTCGGGTTCGTCCTCCCCGTCCCGCTCGAACGTCCGGACGTCGCCGATCGAGACGACCTTGCCGAGGAACTTCACCTCGTCCATCCCCGGCTCGATGTCGGCGATGCCGCTTACCTCCTCGTCGCGGAGGTCGTGCGCGATCAGCATCGCCGCCGTCTCCTCGTCGGCGAGCCCGCCCATCTGCTCGACTTTCTCCTCGACGGCGGCCCGGAACTCCTCGAGCGGGACGTCCGTTTCCAGATCCTCGTAGACGTCCTCGATCACACCCATAGTCGTACACACAGGCAGGAAGAGGCGCCGCTTAAGCGTTGCCGTTGGGATGTCGGAGCGCCGCAGTCTCGTGGTTTCGTCGAACTCGTTCGTCGCATCGAGACGGGATGGCTCCCGATCCCTTTTGAACCCTCGCGTCAGAAGATCACAGCGTCCCCGATCGACCCCGCCTAATTACCGATCGGTCGTCGCTACGGTCCGGTCACCGTCGTGGGTTTCGTGGACGACTTCCACGGACGTCGGCAGGGCCTCCTCGAAGACGAACGTCGCCTCGTATCCGAGGTCCGTCAGTACCTGCGTGCACATCTCGTCCGGGTCGGAGTCGTCGACGGTCGCGATCCGCACTCGAAGCAGGTCTCCCGCCACGCGCTGTGGTTCGTCCTCGAATGTCGGCTCGACGAGGACCGGGACGTGACAGCCGGTGTTGCCGACGATACAGCCGTCGACGTGGACTTCCAGGGCATCCTCGTCGACGGTGACGGTCGCAGTCTCCGGTTCCTCGCAGGCGGCCTCCGACAGCGTGGCCGCGGTCAGTACCGGATCGCCGTCCGGCGCGCCGTCGTTGTCGTCGGAGTCGCCACCGTTTCCGGGGGTGCCGTCCGTCGGCGGACCATCACCGAGACAGCCCGCGAGACCGACGGTTGTGGCGGCACCGAGGGAAATCAGGAGGGATCGACGTCTCATGGTTGATTTTTAAGAGGTCGAACGGTATAATCGCTTGCAAGACTCAAACAACGGCTGCCGTCATCGGTGGGATGTCGACTCTTTCGGACGTTCGACGGCACTATTCCGGCCACGTCCCGGACCGTAACCGTCTTAAGTCGACCACGGATAGGTACGGGTGAGTCCGGGTAGGGTAGTGGACTATCCTCTTGGCTTGCGGAGCCAGGGACCGGAGTTCAAATCTCCGTCCGGACGTTCACTTCACTCACTTCGTTCGTTACGTTCACGTCCGGACGTGCCCCACGCTCACTTCGTTCGCGTGGGACTCCGTCCGGACGCTTTCTGCAGCACAACTGCGACGAGCGGAGCGAGGAGCCTGTGCTGCAGAAAGCGTCTCGGTGTATGGTGCAATACGGAGATCGAACCGATCACACCTCCGGCGCAGTCAATCCACGCGCGAGTGCGACGATCGCGAGTTCCCGGACTTCCTCGTAGTACCCCTCCCGGTAGGCGTCGAGCTCCTCTCTGTGCACGGCGAGATAGCCGATCGTTCCCATCACGCCGAGGACGGTCGCCGGCTCGTACTCCGAAAACCGTCCGTCGCTTCGCTCCTGGATGGATTCGACGATCGGCTCGTAGTCGGCCAACTGTTCGGTTCCCAGTTCCTCGAGGAGAGCCGGAGAGATGCTGTTGAGAAGCTCCTCGCGGTACTGGATCAACGGGTTCGTCTCGGCGAACTCCGCGTACAGTCGAAACAGCCGTTCGAGAGCGACCTGCGGATCGGTGATCCCCTCCAACTCGTGCTCGACGTCCGCGAGAAACTCGTCGCTTTCCCGCTGGACGACCTCCACGTACAGTTCGGCTTTCGAGTCGAAAAAGAGGTAAAAGGAACTCTTCGCGATCCCGACCGGATCCGTGATGTCCTTTACGTTGGTCTTGTGCGGGCCATACACCCGGAGTAGCTCCCGGCCGGTCTCGACGAGACGCTCCTCGATCCGTTCCCGCTCCTCGTCGCTGAACCCGTGCATGCGCTTGCATCGGGTTGTGACTCCAAAAACAGATCGGTTATGATTTATATATCCCGTCGGACGAAGATCCCTGCCGCGAGGAAAAGCAAAAGGAGAAACGCTGCGAGCAGGACGGCAGCATCGAAGAACGCGTACTCCTCGTGGACGAGGATCGCCGACGGGTCGTAATACCGGCTCGGGGTGAAATAACCGATCCACTCGTAGTCCGGGTCCAGGTTGGAGGTACCCTCGATCAACCACAGCACGAACACCAGCCCGAGCGCCGTCGATTGCGCCGTTCGCTTGCGTTCGATGACGACCGACAGCAGGATTCCGATCCCGGCACACACCAACAGGTACGGGACGCTGAGTAGATGGACCATCGCGATCGCGACGCCGTTTATCGGCTCGTCGATGAGGCGCGATCCCACGTAGACGATAAGCGGAACCCCGGTGTTCAAGATGAGTAGGGGTACCCAGAAAGCGGCGACTTTCTGGGCCAGCACCGATTCCCGGGATACCGGATTCGCAAGCGTGAGGTCCATCTTTCGCTCTTCGATGTCCCCCGCGATCGTGCCGGCACCAACGTACGCGAAGTAGATCCCCAGCAGAATTACCCAGAAGAAGGCGTACACCTCCGCTGCGATGAACCCTTCGATCGTGTGGATGGCTTCGATCCCGAACAGGTCGAACATTGCATCCGGGAACGCCTCGAAGAGCTCTTCGGCCTCCTCGCCAGCCAGTTCGGGAAACATTGAGAAGTACAATACCGACAGGAGGGCGAACACGACGAGGAGGACGATCGAACTCCGCTGGAGTCGCCTGGATTCGGTGCGCAGAATAGCAGTCATCCCTGATATCCCCCCGTCGCGCCAACTGCTCCCATCACGTTAGATGTCCCTCCGCGTGAAGATCGCCGTGGCGACCCCGATCAGGACCAGAAACGCCACGAGGAGAATCGCGGCGTCGACGAACGCGTACTCCTCGTGGAGAAGGATCGCCGACGGGTCGTAGTATCGGCTCGGCGTGAGGTCGCCCACCCACTCGTAGTCCGGTTCCATGAGCGATATCCCATCAACCAGCCAGAGCATGAAAACCAGTCCAAGCGCGGAGACCTGTGCTCGCCCGACCCGGTCGAAAACGACCGAGAAGACCACCCCGATCCCGGCGCACACCAGCAGATACGGGATGCTGAGCAAATGGACGATGGCGATGTCGACAAACCCGAGCGGCTCCCCGATCAGTCGCGATCCGAGGAATAACACGGCCAGGAGGCCGGCATTTAACGCGAGAAGGGGGACCCAGAGGGCGGCGACTTTCTGGGCCAGCACCGACTCACGGGACACCGGATTCGCGAGCGTGAGGTCCATTTTCCGGGAGCGAATGTCCCCGGCGATCAGGCCGCCCCCGACGTACGCGAAGTAGACACCGCCGAACAGGATCCAGACGAACGGGTAGATATAGCCGCCGGCGAACCCCTCGATCGTGTGCATCTCCTCGAACCCCAGCATAACGAGGACGTACTCCGGATACGCTTCCTCGATCAGTTCTGCCTCCTCTTTCATGGCCGGGAAGACCGCAAGCAGGAACGCAGTCAACATCCCGAACACGCCTGTCAGAATGATCGATCCCCGACGAAGTTTGCGGGACTCATCGAGAACAATTGCTGTCATGGCGGATTCGGATTCGACTCGTCCGTGTAGTAGTGTTTGAAGATCGTGTCCAGCTGCGGATCCCCGACGTTTGCGTCCTCGATTTCGAACTGGACGAGATGCTCCAGGAGCGCCTGTGTCTCCCCCGTGTAGGTGAAATGCACCGACCGATCGACCACGTCAACGTCGATCATCTGGTCGGTGACGAACGCAGTCTCGTCGACGGGGTCAGCGAAGTGCACCCGGACCTCCTTTCCGCTCCGTTTGAGCAACGCGTCTATGTCCTCCAGTGCAACGATCTCCCCGTCCCTGATTATCCCGACCCGGTCACAAACGCGCTGGACCTCACTCAGGATGTGCGAGGAGACGAACAGCGTCTTGCCGGCCTCTCGCTCCTGTTCCATGAAGTGGTGCAGCCGATCCTGCTTGAGCGGATCCAGCCCGGAGGTCGGCTCGTCCATGATTACCAACTCCGGATCGTGCATAAACGCCTGAACGATGCCGAGCATCCGACGGTTTCCGGCCGAATACGTCTCGACCGCTTGATCGAGTGGAGGATGAAAGAGTTCGAGCAGCTCCGCCCGTCGTTCGTCCCCGCGCATCCGGGCGAAGTAATCGAGTACCTGGCGGCCAGTGAGACGCTCGTCGAAACCGAGCGTGTCCGGGAGATAGCCGAGGTCCGATTTCACGTCCGTCAGCGCCTTCCGATTCCGGATGTCCGCACCGAGCACCTCCGCAGTCCCGGAACTTGGAGAAAGAAGTCCCAGCAGCATCCGAATGGTCGTCGTCTTGCCCGCCCCGTTGGGACCGAGGTAGCCGAAAATCTCCCCGCGTTCGATTTCGAATGAAACACCGTCGTTCGCGAGGACGTCATCGTATCGCTTGGTGAGATCGAGGACGTTGATTGCAGGCTGGTTCATTGTCATTACCGCCGGTAGAGCCAGACGAACGCCGCGACGACGAGGATCATCACGGCAATGAAGGCGAGGATCTCAATGGCGAGGAACGGCTCGTCGGGATCCTCGGTCACTGACACTGAGAGGGTGAGTGGTCGCACCGTCTGCGTTTCGTCGTCGGGGTCGAGATACTCGACGTCGAGGACGGCCGGGTACTGGCTTGGGGGTGCGTCGCTATCTACCTCGAGGTCGAATGCGACGCGATCGGTTTCCCCGGGTGCAAGGGAGGGAACGATCGTGGTCGTGAAGTCGCTCTCGAGGGGATCCTCGACGGAGAGGCGAAGCCGCACGTCGCGTATCTCGACGTCCCGCTGGTTCGTCACCTCGAGGGCGAGCGTCCCGTCACCGCCGGCGACGAACGTCGGATCGACGGCCGTCACCGCGACCGCGTCACGCCGCTCGGCCACGGGGACGCGGATCGGATCGGTCACCGCACGGTCGTGGCCGGCCGCGGTGCGGTAGGTGGTCGTCACGTCGATCCGCTGTGGCGTGGCGTCGGTTCCCGCCGGCACTGTGGCCCTGAACCTGAAGTCGGCCGTCTCGCCGGGTTCGAGCGACCCGACGGCGTAGGTCCGGCTCCGCGGCTCGAACTCGCCGTCGCCGAGCGTCACCGTCACGCCGTCGACTGCGACTGGACCATCGTTGTTGATCGTCCCGACGATCTCGCCGGTTTCGCCGACGCGAAGCGTCGATTCCTCGAGAGCCACGTCGAACTCCTGTTCGTCGATCTGGACGCTCACCGGATCGGTGGTCATCCGGTCGCGCTCCCCATCGGTCCGGTAGCTCGTCGCCAGATCGATTCGCTGTGGGACAGCGTCGGCCGTCTCCGGAACTGCGACCCGCAGGCGGAACGTGGCCGATTCGTCGACGTCCAGGTCGCCGACGGCGTACGGGCCGCTCTGTGCCTCCAGCAACGATCCATCCGCTGGGGCGATCGAGACGTCCTCGACCGGAAGTGGACCGTCGTTTTGTACCGTCCCCGCTATCGTCCCCACCTCACCGACCCGCAGCGTCGACCGCTGGATGCCGATGTCCAAGCCTTGAGCGTCCAGCGGGGAGAAGCCGACCGAGAGACCGTCCTCTATCCCACGGATCCCGTCGGGATCGGTGAACTCGACCGTTCCATCGAGCGTGTAGTTGCGGACTGCAGTGCCGTCGCGAACGGCGACGTCGTACTCGACGATCGTCGCCTCTCCCGGGTCGAGACGCTCGATCCTGGCGGTGTCGCGTTGAGCCTCGCCGAACCCGACGTTCGGACTAGTCGACTCGAGACCGACGGCGATGTCGCGTGCGGGCTCTTCGCCCGTGTTTTCGACCTCGACTGCGACCGATCCGGCACCCCCGATCTGGGCGTCGCTTTCGATCCCGTGTAGCTGGAACCGGGGGCGTTCCTCGACCTTGACGTCGATCGTCCGCGTCACCCGGCGCGTTCGCTCCTGGACGACGCCGCTTCCGGGATCCGACTGGGCCACATGCGAGTACCGAAGTCTGACGTCGAGCGAGTACGTGCCCGGTTCGACGTCCGCCGGGACGCGCACCGCGACGGGAATCGAACGCACGTCCCCGTCGGGAAGCGACCCGATCGACTGCCGTTCGGTTTCGACCGCAAACGGCGTCCCGCCGTCTCGGACCTCGAGTTGGACGCTACGGGCGGTCGTCACCTGATCCCGCTGTGCGGCGGGACCCCACCGCTGGGTCCCGTCGTTTGCGACCTGCAATTCGAGGGAGTTGGTCTCACCCGGAATGAGGGCCGGGTCGGGAGCGAACACCGAGAGCTCCGGCTCGCCGCTCACGTACTGCCCCTGTGCCCCGACGACAGTCACCCCTGCCAGCAACCCGACCACGACCAGCGCTACGACTGCCAAAACCGTCCGGCTGTGCATCTACGGCCACCTCGAAACGGCAGCCTCCGTCCAGTCGTGGGGAGAACACTGGCCGCGTTGCCGCCGAGCGTGGAAGTCCATATTCAGTTCTTGAATTGATAACTAGATATCTTTTCTGGTCACGAACCCGAGTTCCGAGCCCGCACCGTCAACCCCGGTTGACTGCTCGATTCTCGGTGAAAACGTCTTCGTCCTCGGACCGACAGCTCGGTTCCGCTATCGGTCGCGACTGCCGTCGTCAGTATGGTTTCCGTCGACTGCGTGACTTCCGTCGTCGGCGCGCATCTCGAGCAGAAGGCCGACTACGCCGGCGACGAACAACCCAGTTCCGAGCGCCCTGAGTTGCCGGAGGTAGCCCGGCTTCGGCTCGAGTTCCGCCGCGTTGTCGAAGCTTTCGCCGATCGCTCGCCGAACCAGCTTTGCGCTCTGTCCCGGCGCGATCGCGGCGACGATTCCCTGACCGATCGCCCAGACCGATCCGAGCTTCCGACAGCTCGACCTGTCTATCATGCCTCGACGTACGCCGGCTCGACGTATAAATCAGCCACCTGACTATTCACACGGCCGTTCCTCGCGACGAGAAATCCAGTCGACGACGGGAGAGCTGCAGTTGTGCGAACCGACATTCCAGTCACCGTTTGGCGACATGCATAAGCACATCCGAACCCAAACCGTGCCAATGCGCCGTCTGGTTCCCGGTGTTCTGCTTGCGCTCCTCGTAGTGACGGGTGTTGCAGTCGTCGCGTCCGGAGTGCCGGACGCACGGCTCGTCGTCTCCGACGCCGAGCCGCAACAGGAAACGATCACGACCGACGCGCCCGCGACCGTCGCCGTCACCGTCGACCTGGATGCCGGAAGCACGACAGCGATCACTCTCGACCGAGTCGCGATCGAAAACGAAACCGGAGCCGAGCTCGGCTCCGCCACGGACCTGGGATCGTTCAGCCAGGGCAACTCGTTGACGGTTCCGGTGACCGTTCAGTTCGACGAGTCCGGACACCACGAGCTGCAGGTGATCGCGGAAGCAACCGACGAATCGGACCGCGAAGTGACCGCAACTCGACCGCTCTCGGTCGTCGTCGAGGGCGCCGGGCCGCTCGTCGACATCGAGCCCGTCGAGTCGACTGTCGGAACCGAAACGACGCTCGAGCTCGCGGTGAGAAACCCGTCGGCCGATCAGCTGCGCAACCTGACGGTGGCTGTCGAGGGCGACGGGACAGACGTCAGAACTGACGGACGCACGATCGCGTCGCTCGCACCCGGAGAGACAGTCGAACGGTCTTTCGAAGTCGTCCCGGAAACCTCCGGGGAACACTCCCTCGAGGTCACGGTCGACTACGCGACTGCCGACGGCTCCGCCGCCTCGGTAGAGCGGGTTACGACGTACTCCGCAGTCGATGCCGTCGCGGATCTCGGCGTGCGCGTCACCCGGATCGACGATCGCCCCGACGGGATCGACCAACCCGACGGAGACGTCGGTATTCCGGGCGGAATCGAGGGGATCCTGGGCGGTACCGCCGGTATCGAGGAGGACTCCGAGGAGACGGAGAGCCGGGACGCGATCGGCGTGCGCGTGACCAACTTCGGCAACGCACCGGCCGAACGGATCGTCGTCACGCCCCGGATCGACAACGAGACGCTGCCCAGACGTTCGATCGACGGCCCTCTCGAACCGGGGGCGTCCGGGTTCGTGCCGATCGATCTGCGCGGGATCGAATCGGGCGAGGTGACGTTCCATGTGACCTACGAAACGGCCGGAGTGACAGCCAGCACGGCGGTCGAATACGATCACGCGATCGAAGCCGGCGACGTCACCCTGACCGGGGCCGATCTAGACGGAATCGACACCGGAGGCGAAACGGACGGCTTCGGGGAGACGGTGCGCCTGTCGGCCAATCTCGGGAACCCGACGGAACAGCGTGTGACGGGGACGATCGTCCGGGTCGTCGCGTCGGATCACGTCGAACCGACGTACCCCCAGCGAGATTACTTCGTCGGAACGCTGGAACCGGGCGAGTTCGCCCCCTTCGACGTTACCGCCGCAGTCGACGGCGCGAACGCGACGCAAGTCACGCTCGAGGTGACGTTCCGTTCCGACGGCGAAGTCGAGACCAGGACGTTCGATCTCCCGTACGACGACGCGGCCGTTTCGACCGACGACGGAGGTTCGGACAGAACCGTTGCCGTTGGAGTCGCTATCGCGTCGATCGGCGTCCTGATCGTGGCCGCGCTCGCCATCGTGTACCGCCGACGCAGATGAACCCGAACGATCCGACCGCACGACAGCCGCGTCCAACGGAGGCATCCGCGACCGATACATCTCCATGGAAAGCGACGCCGTCAATCGAACTCGAAGAGGTGATAAAGCGGTACGATCGCGGCGGGGAAACCGTGACCGCGCTCGCGGGGGTCAGCCTCGCAGTCGAGCCCGGCGAGTTCCTCTCGATCGTCGGCCCCAGCGGCAGCGGCAAAAGCACGTTGCTCAACGTGCTCGGGCTGCTCGACGTTCCCACCTCCGGGACGGTGCGGCTCCACGGCCGGGACGTCACGACCCTCGAGGAACGGGAACGAACACTGGCCAGAAAGGAGTCCGTCGGGTTCGTCTTCCAGGACTTTTACCTCCTGCCGACGCTCACTGCGACCGAGAACGTTCTCGTGCCGACGATGTTCGATCCGGACCGCGACGCGGAGGATCGGGCGCTCGCACTCCTCGACCGGGTCGGCCTCGGCGACCGGAAAACCCACACGCCCGATGAACTCTCCGGGGGACAGAAACAGCGCGTCGCGATCGCGCGAGCCCTGATAAACGAACCGGAGATCCTGCTGGCCGACGAACCGACCGGCAACCTCGATCGCGACACCGGATCGACGATCCTCGAGGAGTTCCGTCGGATCTGCGACCAGGGGGTAAGCGTCGTCGCAGTCACGCACGACCAGTTAGTGACGAGCTACGACGACCGCACGATAGAGCTGATCGACGGGGCGACCGATGGGTGACCAGGACGGATCCGTTCGGGGCCTGCTCGATCGGTTCGCGCCGGCCGTGTCGATGGCTCGGCGAAACCTCGGGCGCAACCGGCTTCGCACGGCGCTTGCAGTTCTGGGCGTGCTCATCGGGGTGTTCGCGATCGCCTCGCTCGGTCTGTTCGGGAACGTGCTCGCAGTCTCGGCCGACGCCGAACTCGGCGGTTTCGGCGACCAGATCGTCGTGACTCCAAACGAGGAGGCAGGCGTGAGCTCCCTCGACTCTCGCGACGTGGAAACGATCGCCAGAGTCACCGGAACCGACGGGACCGCCGTCCCGCTCGTGACCGGCAGCGCCGTGGTCGCCGGTGGCAGCGAACAGACGTTCGCACAGCTGTACGGCACCGAAAATCCGGCCGCGTTGTTCGTTGCGCGGGAGGGTTCCGTCCCCGACCGGCACCGGCAGGGGGCGATCGTCGGCGCCGAAGCCGCCGACGCCCTGGATCTGCGGGTCGGTAGCGCGATCGAAGTGGAAGCAAACAGGTACCGAGTCGTCGCGATCCTCGAACGCGAAGAGCTGATCTCGCCGGTGAACCCGAACAACGCCGTGGTGTTGCCCGAGTCCGCGTTCGATCAGCGGACGTACGACCAGGTCGTCGTCCGTGCCGACTCCGCCGACGCCGCAGGTACGATCGCCGAGCGGATCCGGGCGG
This sequence comes from Halalkaliarchaeum desulfuricum, assembly GCF_002952775.1. Taxonomy (NCBI): domain Archaea; kingdom Methanobacteriati; phylum Methanobacteriota; class Halobacteria; order Halobacteriales; family Haloferacaceae; genus Halalkaliarchaeum; species Halalkaliarchaeum desulfuricum. The sequence continues at coordinate 1,815,517 of NZ_CP025066.1, read as the reverse complement.
ACGTAAACGTCCGAGAGGAACGGGTCGACGTGCTCGAACTGTCGAGTATCCTCGACACCATCGACGAGTTCTTCTCGCTTCTCAATCAGTTTCTCCTGGGTATCGCGGGGATTTCCCTGATCGTCGCCGGCGTGAGCATCTTCAACGTGATGTTGATGAGTACAGCCGAACGCCGCCAGGAGATCGGCGTGTTGCGCGCGGTCGGGATCCAGCGAAACGAGGTGTTACGCGTATTGCTCGCGGAAGCGATCCTCCTGGGAGTCGTCGGCGGGTTCCTCGGAGCGGTGCTTGCAGGCCTGGCGGCCGTCGGGCTCGTGCTCGTGGCCCCGGTCGAATTCGACGTCCTGCTGGTGGCGTCCAACGGGCTGTATCTGGTCGGCGCGTTCGCGTTCGGCGTGCTCGTCTGCCTGCTGTCCGGACTGTACCCCGCATACAGGGCGGCCACGCTCCACCCGGTCGAGGCACTTCGTGGATGAACTGTCGGCTCACCGCCCGCCTGCACCCATCGGATAGCCGCGACCCTCGCCGAAGGATTATTGCCCGTCGTTTCCGAATCCGAACTATGTCCCGACGTAACAACCGGATCCCGGTCGAGTGCGGCTGCACCCGCTGTATGTACAACCAGAGCAGGACGTGCAACTTCCAGGGTCGGCTCCAGATCGACGGCAACGGCGAGTGTGTGAGCAAAGACGAGCGACCCGGTGGCGGTGGACCCGGGCCGTACGGGGACGACTAGCCCTCGACGCCAACGTTGATTAGTTGGGGTCTCCACCGTCCGGTATGCCGCCGACCGAGGAGATCGAGTGCACGAACGCGGACTGCTTTCTGGACATGTGGGAGAACCACTACACCTACGACGTACCCGAGGACCACTCGGTCGCGGACATGTCGTGTCCGGTGTGTGAGGGGACCGACTGCCTCGAGCGGATCGAACTGTAAGACCGGTCGGGAGACGCTGGGTTCGCCCGGACCTGGCTGGTTCCGTCAGGGCCGTTCCGGATCGACCTGTCGGGGAATATAAATGCACTGCACCCCATATTCTCGATGTATGTTGTTCCCCGAATCCGGAGTGGGTTCCGTCCGCGACGCGATCGGTTCACAGCGGCCGTTTTCCACCCCCGAACGCGGCGTCACGTCGAGGTGGGTGCCGTGAATCGGCTCACCGAACTGGGTAGCTCGGCAGTCCGCACCGTACTGGAACGCGTCGGACGCGGGATCGGTCGGTACCAGGAGCGGCGCCCGCTCGAACACGACCTGCTGGAATCGGACGAGGAGTACCTGATCGTCTTCGATGCCCCGGGCGTCACGAAGGAGGACGTCCAGGTCCAGTTCAGCGACGACACGGTCGAGGTCCGTCTCGAACGGTTTCGCCCGTTCCACGAGGGATTCGAGATGCGGTTCCCGGGCCGCGGGCTGACTCTCACCGGCAGTGCGACGCTTCCCGACGACGCCGACATCACCCCCGCCGGCGCGACTGCGACGCTCACCGACGCGGGCACGCTGAAGGTTCGGATCCGCAAGGATCCCCGGGCGGCGTCCGTGGACGTCGAAGACGAAGCCGACGAAACGACAGAGGAGTGACTCAGGACGGACACGGGTCCCGAGAGGGTTCGTCACGTCGAAATCGGTCGGCCTGTCGGCTTCGACGACAGCCGGGACTTATATTCTCCCCGCGTTAGCAGGCGAGTATGCAGCATCGACTGAGTCGCGAGGACAGTTCCGAACGTACCGGGAGTCGAACGGCGAGCGGCGGTAGCTCGTGGAGGGTCCGACGGTGACCCAGCTCGTGACGTTCGGCGAGACGATGCTCCGGCTCTCGCCGCCGAACGGGGAACGTCTCGAGACTGCAGATCAGTTCGACGCGGGAATCGGCGGCGCGGAGAGTAACGTCGCGGTCGCGGCGGCCCAGCTCGGCGTCGACGCAGTGTGGCTCTCGAAGCTCCCCGACTCCCCGCTCGGCCGGCGGGTCGCCCGCGAACTCCGGGGCCACGGGGTTCGCACGGGCGTCACGTGGGACGACTCGGAGGACGCCCGCCTGGGCACGTACTACCTCGAGTACGGTGGCGCTCCCCGCGGGACGAAGGTCGTCTACGACCGGGCGAACGCGGCGATCACAACCGTGATGCCGGGGGAGCTGCCCGTCGAGGCGATCCAGGGGGCGTCGGTGTTTCACACCACCGGGATCACCCCCGCGCTCTCGGGGGCGACCGCCGAGACGACAGCCGCCCTGCTGGAGACAGCTGCCGAGGCCGGAACGACCTGCAGTTTCGACGTGAACTACCGATCGAAGCTGTGGTCTCCCGAGGAGGCACGGGAGACCTACGAATCGCTGTTCGACCACGTCGACGTGCTGTTCGTTCCCGAACGGGACGCGACGACCGTCTTCGGATACGAAGGGAGCGCCGTCGAAATCGCCCACGGGATCGGAACCGACTACGACTTCGAGACGGTCGTGCTCACCCGCGGCGAGGCCGGCTCGCTCGCGTTGCACGGCGGCGAACTCCACGAACAGGGGACGCTGCCGGCCGACACGATCGACGCGATCGGCACCGGCGACGCCTTCGTCGGGGGCTTTCTCTCCAGGCGGATCCACGGCGGCGACGTAGACGAGTGTCTCGCGTACGCCGCCGGTGCTGCGGCCCTGAAACGGACGGTCACTGGCGACGTTGCGGTGCTCACCCATCGCGAACTCGTCGAGGTTCTCGACGACGAGCGTGGAGACATCTCTCGGTGAGGGGACCGGCTCGAAACTGCTGAAACGACACAGGACAGGTGTGTGCGATGGTCGCCCATCCTCCACGTCCCTTTTTAAATAGCGGCCGTAAGCTCGTCGCATGAATGGACGCACTGGTAACGCGGGCGAACGCGAAACGCGACCCCACGTCGTAATAATCGGGGCGTACGGGAGCGCCGGGGTCGCCGTGGCCGAGGGGTTGACCCCCCACATCGGCGAGGAGATCGGCCGGCTCACACTCGTCGACGACGGGGAGCCCGGCGGCGGGCTGTGCATTCTCCGAGGGTGTATGCCGTCCAAGGAGGTGCTTTCGGCGGCCCAACACCGGCATCAGGCGCGGTCCGACGAACGCCTCGACGGGGAGCCGCCGGGGATGGATCTCGCGTCGATCGTCGACCGGAAGGACGACCACGTCGCGGCGTTCGCACGCCACCGCCGGGAGGCAGTCCGGGACCTCGCCGACCACGACGGGGTCGAGTTCCACCGGGGAACTGCCGCCTTTCTCGACGACCGGACGATCCTGATCGACGGAACGGGAGAAGGAGACGGGGAAGACACAGAAGGCGAACGGGACGGAGAAGCCGGGGACAACGGGACGGTGATCGAAGCCGATTACGTCGCGATCGCCACCGGCTCCGTGCCGAACCGGCCGTCGATTCCCGGACTCGAAGGGGTCGATCCGGCGCGGTTGTACACCAGTGCCGACGTGCTCGACGCGACCCACCTCCCCGACTCGGGAGTCGTGATGGGGTTCGGCTACGTCGGGCTGGAGCTCGTTCCGTATCTCGCGGAGGCGGGCGTCGACCTCACCGTCGTCGAACACGACGCCCGACCCCTCGACGAGGCGGATCCGGCGTTCGGGGACGCCCTGCTCTCGCTGTATCGCGAGGAATTCGGCGTCCGAATCGTCACCGGCGCCTCGGAGGAACGGATCGACCAGATCGATGAGGGCGTCCGGCTCGGGCTCGACACGGGCGAGGCGATCGAGGCGGAGGCGGCGTTCCTGTTTACCGGCCGGCGACCGAACCTGGACGCCCTGCGCCTCGGAAACACCACGCTTTCCCCCGAAAGCGGCTGGATCGACGCCACGATGCGACCCCCTGGCGCCGAGCGTACCTTCGTCGTCGGCGACGCCAACGAACGGGAGCCGATCCTCCACGTCGCCAAAGAGCAGGGGTACCACACGGCAGAGAACATCCTCGCACACGTCCGGAACGAACCGCTCACACCGTATCGCAACGTCCATCACCACGTGGTGTTCTCGGGTGCGGGGGTCTACCCGTTCGCCAGGGTGGGCCACACCGAAAAAAGCGCACAGGAGGCTGGCTACGAGATCGCAGTCGCGACCCGCCGGGCCGAAAACGACGGCGTGTTCGAAACGAAGGACGTCCCACACGGCCTGGCGCGGCTCGTGGTCGACGCCGACGACGGGACCGTGCTGGGCTATCAGGGACTCCACTACCACGCGGACGTGATGGCGAAGACGATGCAGGTCATCGTCGAACTCGGCCTTGACGTCCGCGAACTTCCCGACCGGGCGTACCATCCGACGACGCCGGAGATCCTCGACGGGCTGTTCCGGGAGACCGCAGCCGAGTTGGGGTCGTGAGCGGTCCAACCGGAACGCTCAGCCGAATCGGGAGTGCAGCTCCGCCCGGAGGTCGTCGACATCCAACCCCTTCATCGCGAACAGTACGAGCAGGTGATAGACGAAGTCGGCGCTCTCGTGGGCCAGTTCGTCGGCGTCGTCGTCCTTCGCCGCGAGCAGGATCTCGGTCGTCTCCTCGCCGAGCTTCTCCAGGACGGCGTTTTCCCCCTTCTCGTGGGTAAAAAGCGACGCCGTGTACGACCCCTCCGGCAGCTCCCGTTGTCTGTCCTCGATGGTCGCAAAGAGGTCGTCGAGTACGTCCGCAAGCTCCCCGTCCGGGTCGTCCCGGTTCCCGTCCGGGTCGTCCCGGTTCCCGTCCGGGTTGTCCCGGTCCCCGTCCGGGTTGTCCCGGTCCCCGTCCGGAGCGGTCATTCGGCGGCCACCTCCCCGGCGTCGTCCTCGGGGCTGTCGGCGTCGGTAGCGAGATCGGCGTCGAAGAATGCGAGTCGGTGGATCCGGACGTCGTCGGTGAGTTCCGGGTGGAAGGCCGTCGCCAGGATCGGCCCCTCGCGAACGGCGACCGGACGGCTCTCCCAGGTCGAAAGCGTCTCGACGCCGTCGCCGACCTCGTCGACGGTCGGCGCCCTGATGAACACGCCGGGGAACGGGTCCTCGAGACCGACCACGTCGACCGGCGCCCGGAAGCTGTCCGCCTGTCTGCCGAAGGCGTTCCGGTCGATGGTGGCGTCGAGGAGATCGAGCGTGGACACGCGGTCGTCCTTTGCGTCCCGGGAGAGCACGATCAGTCCGGCGCAGGTCGCGAGCACCGGCTTCCCAGCCTCGACGTGTGCCCGGATCTCCGGGGCGATCCCCTCGTCGTGGACCTGCCGCGAGATCGTCGTCGATTCGCCGCCCGGTATTGCCAGTAGGTCGCAGTCGGGGACGATCCCGGAGCGACGGATCGACACGGTCTCGACGTCGACGCCGTGGGCCTCGCCAGCCCGACGGATCGCCGCCGCGTGCTCGCTCACGTCGCCCTGGACCGCGATGACGCCCGCTTTCATGGCTGTTCGTGGGTGAGGCGGACACAAAAGCGACGCGTTAGCGGTCGAGACGGTACTCGTCGCTTCGCTCCTCGTTCGCTGTGTCCGCCGAAAAGTACGCCCGAGGCGGGATTTGAACCCGATTGCAAACCCTCGCAAGCTCGGGTTTGCGTGGTTCAAATCCCTTTGAGATGGGTATTTCGGCGGACGGCTCACTCGTCGCTTCGCTCCTCGTTCGCTGTGTCCGCCGAAAAGTACGCCCGAGGCGGGATTTGAACCCGCGTCACGACCGTGACAGGGTCGTATGATGGGCCACTACACCACCCGGGCTTGCCGCATTACTCCGTATCCGGGGGGAATAAATAAGACTTGTTATCTCGGTCGTCTAGTTCCGAGAATCGACGGACGTACCGACGACAGACGTGACCCAAACTACCACGGTCGCTGCCGAGCGCAATGATTTCACCCCCGATTCGCGAGTATCGTCATCCGTGCAATGCCAGAGAGACCTCTTTTCGTTCGTCCGTGTCGTTCTCGATCCGGTATAAGTGGGTTATACCTATAAGCTACAGAACGATGCGATCACGGGCCTTCTATTCGGTCGGATGGCACACAGATACCTTGCGGACGATCGAAACCCTTCGAAATAGATTTCCGATGTCTAATACCCACCACCCGAACCACCCCAGTGTCGACCAGTCAGATCGCACCGTTCCCAGAAACCTTCGTCAAACAGGTGACGCAGACGTTGACCTCTTGATCTCGACCCGGATCCGGAAGTCGCCGTTTTGGCATCTCTCCGTCGAGGAGGGGTGTTGGCAGGCGACGGTGTACAACGATATGTACCACCCTCGCGGGTACATCGAGCCCGAAGATGGAGGATTGGAAGCCGAGTACGAGCAACTGGTCAACGACGTAACACTGTTCGACGTCGCAGTCGAGCGCCAGATTCGTGTCCAGGGGGCCGATGCCGAGGCGTTTGTCAACTACGTCATCACCCGCGACGCGACCGAAATCGAGACGATGCGTGGCAAGTACGCCATCTGCTGCAACGAGGACGGCGGGATCCTCAATGACTTCGTCCTGTTGCGACCCGACGAGGACGAGTTCTGGTTCTCCATTGCAGACTCCGATCTGATGCAGTGGTTGCAAGGGGTCGCAGTCGGCACCGACTTCGAGGTCGACATCGACGAAATCGACGTCTCGCCGATGCAGATTCAGGGACCCAAATCGCTCGACGTGATGAAGTCGATCATCGGTGACGCTGCCGACGGCGTTCCCTACTACGGGTTGCTGGAAGCAACGATCAACGACGTCCCGGTGATGGTGAGCCAGACTGGCTTTTCCGGGGAGGAAGGATTCGAGATCTACGTGCGCGAGGCGACGAAGAACGCCGAATCAGTGTGGAATCCAGTGCTCGAGACCGTCAAAGACCACGGCGGGGGCGTGACTGCCGTCTCCCACCACCGACGGGTCGCTGCCGGAATCCTGTCGTTGGGGCAGGACATGGATTACGAGACGTCGCCGTTCCAGGTGAACCTCGGCTATCAGGTTCCCGACGACAAGGCCGCAGACTACGTCGGCAAAGCAGAACTGGAACGCCAGAAAGAAGTGATCGAAAACGGCGGGTTCCCGTTCGCTCACAAACTTGTCGGGTTGAAAATCGCCGGCGAACCGATCCGGGAGTGGGCCCCAGACTTCTGGCTGATCTCGGACCCGGAGACGGGCGAGGAATGTGGCTACCTGACGTCGGCGTGGTGGAGTCCGGAACTCGAGACGAATATCGGCCTCGGCTACGTGCCGGCGGAGAAACTGCAGGCCGAGACCGACGTTCCCCTCGACGACGCGGTCTATGACGTCGACGCCGACGTGGAGTTTGCAGTTCACCTCCCGGACGAGTACGCCGCAGAGCCCGGTGAACCCGTCTACGCGACGCTGGCCAAGGTTCCGTTCAAGGAGTCTGCAAATCCCAGCGCTCGCGAACAGGCCAAGATTCACGCCAGGGACGAGATGGACGAGTGAGCGGAGCTGCAATTTTCGATTGAGAACGCCGAATCGGTTCCGACTATCGATCCGAAATCCTGAGGGGACGTTCCGTCGACCTGTGGGAGACTCAAACTCGATTTTGAACCTACCTGAGAGTTAATTTGACGTATTGTGAGGTATGGGGTATGATAGCTATGGAAACCTCGGCGCATCGGAAGAGTTCCAGGATCCGGGACGCCGTGAGTGTGATCTTCGAAGCACAAACATACAGGAACATCCTCTACCTGGCGCTTTCGTTCCCACTCGGATTGGTGTATTTTGTTGCATTGACCGTCGGGCTATCCCTCGGATTGGGACTTGCGGTCCTCCTCATCGGGATCGGCCTTCTGGTCGTAGTGCTGCTCGGCTCTCGGGTCGTTGCAGCCTTCGAACGAGAACTGGCGAATGTGCTGTTGGACGTGACCATCGATTCCCCCGACGATATCTCGGCGTCGGGAGCGGGGCTCCCGGCGTCACTCGATGCCCGGATGCGTGCCGCCTCGACCTGGAAAGGGCTCGGCTTTCTGTATTTGAAGTTCTGGGTCGGGATCGCCGCGCTCGTTGCGTTATCGGTCGGCGTCGGTCTTACCCTGGCCCTGGTCACGGCCCCGCTCCATTACAACGACCCCAACGTCGCTGTGACCGGGATCTGGACGATCGACACACTCCCCGAAGCAATCGTCGCCGTTCCCATTGGGATAATCGTCGGGGTCCTCTCGCTGTTTGTCCTGAACGCACTCGCTCAGGTCTCCGCGTGGATGGCGAAAGCGCTCCTCGACTAACGGTGGCCAGGGCATGTTTCTGAAAATGTGGATACGGCAACGTGTTCTGCTGGTATTTATCCTCGTTACGTTCGGTTGGACATGGGGCTGGTACGCGATGTATTTCGCATACGATCTGTGGGCGGTACATCCGAGACCCGCTCTTCCTGGAGTATGGGGTCCAGCAATTGCGGCGGTAGTGGTTATCTGGGCCAGCGAGATCCGGCTAGGGAGATGGGTTCGCCGACGACTGAATTGGCGGGTTGCACCCGTGTTTTTCGTCCTTGCACTGTTGATTCCGCTAGGTATTACGAATATCCAGCCAGTGATCGAGGCTCTCGGTGGGGGTTCGCTCACGTACGATCCGCCTGCGGAAATTCACCGGCCCGGCACTCGTTCCATTGTTCGTTGGAGCGGGACTCTGGTGGGTCCTTGCTGGACTGCTCGTTTTTCGATATGGGCTCTCAATGACACCAGAATCAAATCTCACGCCACTACTCTCACGGAGGAAGTTTTCGGAGTAATGTACCCACACGTGATGCTCGCCGGGGGGCGATGAAGGTGAAAAGAATTTCAGTAATGCATGCTACAAAAATATAATTCTGCTTACCATTAATACGGACGACCACTTGCTAGATAGTGATGGAAACGATCGAACTGTTCAATGACCCCCCGGAATCGGACACCCTCCCTGCGGGGTCCCCTGCGGTGATCACGCTCGAAGAGGCGGGCGAACTCTTCGAGACGCTGTCCTCCGAGAAGCGTCGAACGATCCTGAACCAGCTCAGCGAGGAGCCCACCAACGCGGCCGACCTGGCGGAGCAACTCGAGACGTCAGTCCAGAACGTCCTCTACCACATACGCAAGCTCCGGACGGCAGGCCTGATCCAGGTCGTGGGGACCCATTACTCCCCGAAGGGACGGGAGATGGACCTCTATGCTCCGGCACAGTCCGGCATCGTCATCGATGTCCTCCGGTCGGATTCCGAAACCCAGGACGGACAGCCGGACGCCCCTCGGACAAATGCTAGGCCGGGCGAGAACGCGTGGCCGGAGGTCCACTCGGATGGATGATTACCACCCGCCCTGCAACGCAGGCTGATGAAGATACCCTCCTGGAAGTCTATGCCAAAGCGGTTCAAGACCAGGACCCAGAGATCCGTACTCGGGACGTCTCCGGTCGACCGTCGGATACCGAACCCCCGGAGCAGAATCCGGGTGAGGCAATGCAAACGAATTCCTTCGTTCAAGCGACCGACCTCTCGGAGTGGCTGAAGCAGGATGGAACGCGGGTGATCGTCGCCGAGGAGCGCTGTAGTATCCTCGGGTGGGGAGTCATTTTCCTCGACGAGACGCTGCTTGCCACGATTTTCGTCGATCCGGAGGCCCCCAGGATCGAGACCCGAGACAGATTACTCACCCACGTGGAGCGGATCGCCGACGACGTCGGAATAACACAGCTGCCCCTCCTGACCTACTGACCCCCTGGAGATCAGTTCGCCGGACGAAATCTGTAGGCTTGCGATCACCAGTTCAGCAGGAGCTTCAGGATTGTTCTGCGGCGAAGACAATCAATCGACTCTTCAGACCCTCGTCGTCCAGGAAGGGCAGGTCGTCGATATCGGCAACGGTGGCGACAGCGATCCTGTCGTCCGGCTGCTCACCGACCGCGTGGCTGAGCGCCGGTTGTCGTTCGAGGAGCGCCTCGTAGAGATCATCCGTCCGCGGGTCAGCAACGCCCTCGATGAAGACTTCTACCGCGGTCGGGGGCGACTCGTCGTGGACGTAGACGACGGTATTCGACGCGTCTGGGAACACCTCGCCGATCGCCTCGAAGAGGTCCGCTGCGTGGAGGAGTGCCCCATCCAGATCGATCGCATCATCAGCCCGTCCGAGCGGGGTGATCCGGGGTAACGGATCGTCGGGATACACCCGGACGCGATCGCCCTGCCGATACCGCCGGAGGGTGAGAGCGGAGCGAGCCGGATCGGTTATCAGGAGCGACCCCTCCGTCGGTGTCTCAACGTCACGCACGTCGACGATGTCTCCCCCCACTTCGATCTCGAGGATGTGACGGTTCAACAACGGTACCAGCTTCCGAGATTCGTCCGGCGCAGCGGCGACCAATGACGCCTCCGAGGATCCATATAACTCCCGCGTCTCCGCCAGGTTCCACTGCTCCCCGATCGTTCGACGGGTGGCAGGACGGAGCAACTGTCCCGACAAGAGTCCCACAGAGAGGTTCGGGAAGACGTCACCGGGATCGCCGTACGCCTCCTCGACCTCCGCTGCAACGTCGATCGCCTTCCCAGGTATCGACGAGAGCACCGTCGCCGTCTCTGCGACCCCCTCCTCGATCGGCCGCTCCCAATAGTCGAAGCTCCGGTTCAGTGACGTTGCGCCCAGTTCGGCGAATCCGAGGTTCGCAGACCAGCCCGAGGAATGCGGGGGCGGCGCTCCCAGGTTGAGGTGGACCGCCTCGTCGGTGACTCCGGCGACCCGAAGGGCGTCGGCGCAGATCCGGGCAACGTGGTCGATTCCGGCCCACGGCGCCGGGACTCCCGATTTGCTTGTGGCGAAGCGAAGCGGCGCATCTGACTCGCGGGCGACTCGAGCGAATTCCTCCTTCGTCATGACTGGCACATCCCCGAGTGTGTTCGGGAGCTGCGTGGCCGCGATACGCTGAACGTGTTCCATATGTGGCTACCTATTCGATTTCCGCCATTAAAATCCCTCCTGCGCGGGTGAACCGATTGCCTGTCCGACGATGGCACCACAGCAGTAGGCATTCCCACCGGTGGAGGGGTCCAACGGTGGGCAGTGATACTAAAAGGCGGAGGTGCTAATCGTTAGCGTATGACCGGGGACTCGGAGGAAGCCGACGCCGAGGTTCTCTCACCCGACGAGGCGTTCAAACGGCTGGGAAACGAGATCCGGGTCGCAATCCTGCAGGAACTCGGCGCGGCCGACGAACCGGTGCGGTTCAGCGATCTGCGGAAGGAACTCGACGTCACGGACTCCGGCAAGTTCAATTATCACCTCGATCAGCTCACCGGGCACTTCATCGAGCAGACGGCCGAGGGCTACCAGTTACGTCGTCCCGGCGAACGGATCATTCAGGCGGTGCTCTCCGGTGCCGTTACGGAGTCGCCGACTCTCGAGCCGACGAGCATCGACTGGCGCTGTCACCGCTGTGGAGCAGAACCCATCGAGGTGGACTACCGAGAGGAGCAGGTTGGGGTGTATTGCACGTCCTGCGAGGGAATTTACGGCGGCGAGAGAGACCAGGAGAAAGTCAACATCCCTGCAGAGCGAGAGCGACTCTACTACCTGCACCTGCCGCCAGCGGGTATCGTGGGACGCTCTCCGAAGGAAGCGTTCGTGGCCGCCTCACGGTGGACGAATGCTGAGACAGTGACGGCAGCGAACGGCATCTGCCCGCGCTGTTCGGCCCGTCTCGTTGAATCGGCGACAGTCTGCCGGAACCACACCACCGATTCGGGTCTCTGTGACGCCTGCAACAATCGATATGCCGTCATGTATCGAGTACGGTGTACGAACTGCGTCTACGAACTCGAGGCGATATACGCGAACAAGCTGATGACGAATCTCGAACTCCGCTCGTTCCTCATCGATCATGGATTGAACCCGCACCATCCACAGCGAGAAGCGTTTCTCGAGGTCTTGTACCCCTACGAAGAAGACATCCACTCGGTCGATCCGCTTGCTGTTACCTTCACATTTACCGGTGACGAGGAGTCGATCTCCCTGTCCATCGACGATTCCCTCGAGGTCGTGAACGTGGAACGGACGTCGGGAGCGGAACAGTGACGAAATTCACCGTCCATGTACCGGCTGGATTCTCACTCTATCTTTTCAATTCTCACTCGATCTCTCATCCTCACGCGTGCTCTTAGATTGCTGTCCTCCCCACGCTGAAGCGCGAAGAGTATGGGACGGCTGTTTCGTTCACCTCCGTCCCAGATCTCGGATCCCATTGGTTGCGAATATTCATATAGCGAAAGCTGCTACCCCCACGGCAATGAGCGACATCAAAGCGGTCGTCCGGGCCGAGCATCCTGACATCGTGCTCACACAGACTGTCGCTCACGATCCCAGTTCGAGGGTCAGGTCGGTGTCAGAGGCAGGAACTGACCCGACGTCGGGGAAATTTTTCTATCACATCGAGTCAGCAGATTTCACCCAGTTCGAGGCGGGATTGCGCAATGACAGTACGATTGCTGCATTCGAACGTGTCATTGAAACGAGAGACGGGAAGGCGATCTACAGCTTCGAGTATACAGACGAAGCGAAGGTCCTCTCACCAGTGATTTCGGCCGTAAACGGTGTCATCCTCGAGATGGAGAACGACGCAAGCGCGTGGATCCTCACCGTGTGGATGCCCGATCGAACGGATCTGGATCATCTCTGGAACTATGCACGACAGAATGACATTGAAATCGAGTTACTGCGCGTAAACGAATACTCGGGGTTAGGGACGACGGACGCAGGGTTGACCGATAGCCAACGGGAAGCACTCCTCGTCGCGCTCGAAACGGGGTATTTCGAGGAACCACGGAACGCAACGCTCAGCGAGGTCGCCGCCGATCTGGATATCTCTCAACCCGCTGCTGGGGGTCTCCTGCGACGCGGAATCAAGCGACTCGTCATCGCGTCCCTGGTGGACGACAGTGAACAGCCGGATTGATCGACAGCCACTCGGTTGAGTGGCGACGAAGACACCCCGAGGGCACGACTCGTGTCGAGTGAAGGGGACAGGATGCGTGTTGTGACCGAGAGACGCGCTAAATTCATCGTTCTGTTACGGATAATTCGAGGCGAAAGCCTCGCAATCCAGCGCGGGGGGATGCCAACCCAGGCTCTCAGAGACGGTTGTTCGGAGAGAGGATAATCAAATCACCACCCCAAATATCTAATACAGTTCGAATACAATAATCGTATATGCCCGTCGATTTCGAAACACATGAACCCGGAAACCCACGCGTTGACCTATCAGAAGGGACAAACGCGAGACGATTGCTGGAGTTTTTGTTGAAGACACCAACCGTCGGATACACGCCAGCAGAATTGGCAAAAGAAACTGGCATTCCACGGGGGAGCATCGGACCGACACTGAAGCGGCTCGAATCCGTGGGCCTTGTACGTCACAAGGAACCGTATTGGGCAGCCGCGGAAGACGACCGGATCGCAGCAGCGACAGCCGCGTTTCTCGGGGTCGAGGCGGTAGCCGATACCTACAGTGACGATTGGTACGCAGAGAACGACGGGTGGGCTGAGGAGTTGCCCGATTTGAGTGGCGAGGGATCGTAGCGTGGCGTATTCACAAGGTGCTACCGTTCTCGCAGCGGATCCGTTCGGCAATAACCCAAAACGTCCGTACCTGCTCTTATCAAACGATCACGTCCCCTACGGACAGGAGTACATTGCGGCAGTGATCACAACAACAGTTCGGAATGAGGCGATTGAACTCACCGACACCAAGTTCGAGCAGGGACAACTCCCGCGAACGTCCTACGTCTCACCATGGTCGATTCTCACTCTCAAAGACTGGATGATCACCCATCAACCCGCTAAAGCGACCGACGCGACTGTTGATGAGGTGCGACAGGAGATAGAGACATATATTCAGACTGAATGACTACTATCGGACCGAATGACTACCATTCAGGGGAATTCCAGGTACAACTACCCAAAAATTCGTGCCGGGCAATATCGATGGTGGTTGGTGGCCTCACACGACCACGATCGAAGCACTACGCTCAGTCGAGTTCGCCCCACGATTCGTAGAGGTCGTGATCGAAGCCGAACCGATCGAGCACCCGTCCGGTGACGTGGTCGACGACGTCGTCGATCCCGTCCGGGTCGTAATAAAAGCCCAGCACTGGCGGCACGACATCGACACCCATCCCCGCGAGATCCGTCAGGTTTCGCAGGTGGATCTCGCTCAAGGGTGTCTCCCGGGGGACGACCACGAGCGTCCGCCCCTCCTTGAGACAGACGCCGGCAGTCCGGGTGATGAGCGAATCGGCCCGCCCGGCGGAGATCGCGGCCACGGTGTTCATCGACGCCGGCACGATCGCCATCCCCCGGAACGACACCGATCCCGAGGCCACCGCGGCGGCGATCTCGTCTTCGTCGTACGTCGCCGTCGACAGATCCGCGACCCGCTCGAGGGCGGCGTCGGGATCGGCGACCTCGTGACGGGCGGTCTCCCGGGCGGCGTCGGAAACGACCGTAACGAGCTCCGCCCTGGCCGCGAGGGCCTCCGCGGTCCGGAGCGCGATCGGGATCCCTGACGCGCCGGTCACTCCGAGAACCACCCGCGACCGTCCGTCGGACCCAGGCTCGGACACGTCACTCCACCTCGCAACCGTCGACGAGCACGCGTTCGGCGTCGGCGTCGACGACGACGCGCTCGCCCTCGGGAAGCGACGACAGCGGTGCCGAAAGCGAGTCCATGCAGGGGATCTCCCCGAGGATCGCACCCGTTGCCACGATCGTCTCGGTCTCCTCGTTGAGGATCGCCGCCGGCGCGACGCCGTTCTTCGCGAGCCCGTACAGCACGTACGATCCGACGGTCGATCCCTTCCCCCGCGGGAAAACGAGCACCTTGCCGGCCACGTTGTGGCCCTCGAGTTCGTGGCCCTCCTCGATGAACTCACCCGTGCTCAGGTCGACCGCGCCGTAAAAGCTGACCGGTTCCGAGGACCTGAGCACCTCGCCTTCGCCGCGCCCGTCGGTGATCGCGCGCCCGTCGATCGCCTCTTCCGTCACTCGATCATCCGTCTCTCCAGTCATTCGATTACCTCCTCGAGCAGCGCGCGTTTGTCCTCGAAGACGACCTGCTGGTTACAGAAGCCGGGGAGGTAGTTCGCGGCCTTCGCCGAGTCGGTGGCGCTGGTCTCGTAGCCGAGTTCCTCGATCGGGGAGACGACGTTGCAGGTGTCGGCGAGCACCATCCCGCCGGCGGCCTCGATCGTGTCGGTGTGGCCGTTGCGGTCGGCCCACGTCTTGACGGCACCGCTCGTGCACACCCACAGGTCGCTGGTGAGTGACTGGCCCTCGACGGTGGCGGCGATCTCCTCGATCTCCTCCATCGAGGCGTGCGGGCAGCCGAAGACGACCAGTTCGGGGTTCTCACCGGTGGTGAGCTCCTCGTACTCCGCCTCGAGGTCCGACGGCTCGAACGAGAGCGTCTCCACATCACCGGAGGCGGGCGGTTCCTCGTCGGTCGTGATTCCCTCGACGTAGTACAGCGCGACGGCCCCGGAGGCGGCCATCGCCGCACCCAGCGCCTTCAGTTCGTCCGTCCGGCCGCCGTCGATTCCTGTGAAGTACGGCACCGCGTCCTCGACGATCCGGCCGGCCCACGAACCGAGCGCGGCGAAGTCAGACTGGGAGTCGATCTCGGCGTCGACCTCGATCAGGTAGTCGGGCCGGCGGTTCTCCGCGAGGTGGAGGCCGTGTTTCGGCGTCCGACCGGTGATCGCGGCCGCGAGCGCCGACGGCCCACCCTCGCGGTTCGTCCGCGCGCCCACAACGGAGTTGACGAACGACACCGCAGACGACTCCGCCCAGGCGACGTGTTCGCCGCGGCGGGGGAGGTTCCCGGCCAGATACGGCGTGCAGGTGAACGACAGCGTGACCCCCATCTCGCGGAGTGCGTCCTGGATGCGCTCCTGTTTCTCGGCGAACTCCTCGCTGACGCCCATCTCGCGCCACTGCTGCATGTCCATGCCGGCGGGGTTGGCGAACGTCGACACCGACACTTTCGCACCCTCCGCGGCGAACCCCTCCAGGAACTCGACGCCCGGATCGCCGATCGACTTATAAGAGATCCCCGACGCCTGCGCGGAGCCGATCTCGACCATCTCCTCGGCGCCGTAGACGTCACCCAGCGTCACCAGCAGCTCCATCGCCTTCCGCTCGCCGGGGGTGTCCGATTCGAGCAGTTCCTCTTCCTCGCGTGTGAGATGCATGTCGTGTCTCCTCCTGTTGGTTTGTCCCAAGTGCGTTCGATCTGCGATCGCGGTCGACTATTGATACTCCTCGAGGGAAACGTCCTCGGCGCCTGGGACGGTCGCCTCCAGGAATGCCTCCCGATCCCGATCTCGGGGCATCGTGGCGTCGACGATCCACTTGCTCGTCACGCCGCGTTCGTAGTTCTGTGAGGGATCCAGCGAGGAGCCTTTCGCCCCCTCGATGGTGACGATGTCCTCGTGCGGCTGCATTCGGGTCGCTGTGGCCCACTCGACGGCGTCCGGATCGGCGGGATCGACGTCCGGATCCACGAGCGTCACCTTCTTCATCGACGGGTGCGCCGAAAGCGCCGCCATCCCGGCGTTCTTGGGGTCCCCGTCGGCCCGCGGCTCCAGCTGGACGACGCCGTGGAGCCACGAACAGCCGCCGGGGGTGAGCACCACGTTCCGCACCGTGGGAACGGTGTTTTCGACGATCCGGTAGATCCGGGGCTCCTGGGGGATCCCCATCAGGTGGGCGTGCTCGCGCTTGCCCGGGACGATCACCCGCGCCAGCGGGTCCGGCCGGGTCCACAGCTCGTTCACCTCGACGACCGGCTGTTGCCGAACCTTATCCCAGGTGCGAGAGAGGTCGACGAACGGCCCCTCGTCGGCAAGCTCGTCGGTAATCGTCGCGAACATCACGACCTCCGCCTCGCTGGGGATCTGCAGGCCGTGTATCTCCGTCGTCGCGAGCTCCCCGCCGTGGAGCCGGTTGGCCAGTTCGAGTTCGCTCATGTCCGGCGAGAACGACGTCGCGGCGGCGATCTCGACGGCGGGATGGACGCCGACGACGATCGCGATGTCGAGTTCCTCCCCCGATCGGGTGTAGATGTCGTGGAGGTGTCGCTCGACCATCCGCATCACCAGCCGGTTGTCCTCCTGGACCATCATCCGGTGAAACGAGAGGTTGTGGACGCCGGTGTCGGGGTCTTTCGCGATCACGATCGTCGAGGCGAAGTACTGCCGCTCGTGTTCGTCGTAGTAGATCGGCACCGGCAGTTCCTCGGCGATCGTCGGGTCGTCGGCGACGTGCTCGAACGCCGCGGGTTCCGTCCGGGACACTGGCGACGGATCGTCCATCGCCGAACTCACCTCGTCGATGATCTCCGACGGCTCGACACCCAGCGCCGACCCGATCAACGACCGGGTGGACACCAGGTTGGCGACTGCGCGCACGTCAGGATGTCCGACCACGTCGTCGAAGACGACCGGACGCGTCTCGTCGCGTGTCGCGAGCGCCGGGAGTTCGAACCGGGGATCGACCGGCTCGGTGAGCACGGTCGGCTCCGTCCCCTCCAGAAAGCTCCTGAGACCCATAGCGAGGATCGAACGCGCCGCCTTATAATATCGGTCGGTTCGCCACGGCGGTGAGCGAAAATCGCCGAAACACCTCTCCCCCCGAGTGGCCTGGCACGCCGCGGGTAAAAAATTTACAACAAAAGTTATTAATTTGCTTTCCCAATCCTCAGCCATGCCCCGGGTACTACTCAGCGGCTCTCCGATGATCGATCCCGACATCTTTCGCGAGGAACTCGGTCAAGATGCCGTCTTTCGCGTCGAACAACTCGGTACCACCGACGCCGTGATCGAAGCCGGTACGGTCGCAAACGAACGCGGTGAGCCGTTCGATGCGATCGTGGGTGACGTCGCCACCCCGATCCCCCGTGAGGCGGTCGAGACGATCGAGCCGTCGGTAATCGTGCGCGCTTCGGTGGGCGTCGGGACCGTCGACGTGGCGGCCGCCGCCGAGTACGGAATCCCGGTGATCCGGGTGCCGGAGTACTGTACCGAGGAGGTTGCCGTCCACACTGTCGCGCTGTTGTTGAGCTGCCTGCGCTCGATCGGCACCTACGACCGATCGGTCGGCGCGGGCCGGTGGGACTGGCGGGACGGACGACCGATCCACCGGCTTTCGGCGTCGGCGGTGGGGCTGGTCTCGCTGGGGCCGATTGCCCGGGCGGTCGCAACCCTGCTGGAGCCGTACGGCTGCGAGACGCTCGCGTACGATCCGTACGTCGACGGCGAGGAGATGGCCGATCTCGGCGTCGAGAAGACCGGGTTCGAGGAACTGTTCGACCGCGCGGATCACGTCGTCGTGCTCGCCCCCTTGACCGCAGACACCCGAGGGATGGTCGACGCAGACGTGCTCTCCAGGCTCGGTCCCGGGAGTGTGCTCGCCAACACTGGCCGGGGTGAAGTGATCGACGAGGAGGATCTGGTGGCGGCACTGGAAGCGGACGACCTGAAGATGGCCGGGCTCGACGTACTCGCGGAGGAGCCACCGGGCGAGAACCACCCGCTGGTCGGTCGCGACGACGTCATCGTCAACCCCCATGCCGCCTGGTACTCCGAGGAATCCCGGACGGAACTCAACCGTCGGGCCGCCAGGGATCTCCGGCGGGCGCTTTCCGGCGAGGAGCCCGAGGGACTCGTCGATCCCGAAGCGCCGTGGGCGACGTAGCGTTCTCGGGTATTCCGAATATCGACTGGCAGAGAAATCGACGAAGCAGCCAGGAATAGTTGAATCGGTTACATAAAGTCCGCAATACCCGACTGTTTGTTGGTGTCGTCCTCGAACGTCGACTCCAGCGCCCGGTCGAGGATTTCCAGCCGCTGTTTGGTGTACTCCCGGCAGTCGAACCGGTCGGCCACCTCGATCGCGGTGTCCATGTACTTGTTTACCGACCCCTCGTGAACGGTGAGGTTCACCGTCCCCCCGCAGTTGCGACACTCGCCGGACAGCGGCATCCGGCGGAACTTCGTCTCGCAGTCGAGACACCGGGTCTCCTGTCTGGAGAACGCCCGGAGGTTGCCGATCAGGTCCGGCAGGAAGTGATACTCGATCACCCGCTCGGCGACGTCGGTCTCGTCGACCGCCCGGAGCTTCCGGGCCAGTTCCAGTTGGGCGTCCATCTTGTCCATCATCGACCCCAGCGTCTTGTACGCCGAGAGGTCCGGCCCCATCGCGATGTCGGTGGTGTCGTGGGTGTGATCGAACCCGCGATACTCGTCGTCGGTGCCCAGCGTGTCCTCCCCGAGCTGGATCAGCTCCTCCACCTCTCCGGGGTCGGCCATCCGCCGGGTCGCTTCGTAGAACTCCAGGGGATACTGCCGCACGATGTCCATATTGTGCGCCTCGTCGTCGATTTCCGAGGGGTCGATCCGGGATGACATCACCAGCGGTGCGTCCATGGAATTGTGCGCGTACAGCCAGTTCGCAGTGAAGATCGGTTCGCCGCCGACCTGCAGGTCGTATAGATATCCGTCGTAGTCGACACGATCGATGTCCGTGATCCGAAGATACGATAAATCACCGTCAACCAACGGACGAATTTCGCCCAATTTCTGGGCCGCGTGCGAGGGGAGGTCTCGATCGTCAAGTGCAGTCACGATCTCCTCGAGTTTCGCTACCGAGATATTCTCACGGCGTTTCAGGTATTTCGGGATCAGTTGTTTGACTCCCGAGATCTCCATCTCGCGGATCTCCATCAGCGCGTCGGGAACAGTCACGACGAGGCTTTTCGGCTGATACGTCTCCTCATCCTGGAGGATCCGCCTCAGTGGGTTATCACTGGAACCACCTGAGACATTGACAGTGTATATCGGCTGGCGGGAGTCGTCTCGTTCCATCCGAGAAATGTTGGCGACGAGCCCGAGTCGATGCAGGAGAAAAACGATGCCGTCCTTGAGATCTTCGCTCGTCGTATGGAAACCGATCGTCGTGTGATTGTCGTTGGTCGTTTCGCTCCCGTCGCCAGCGATGAAGCCACGGAGAAACGCCGTGACAACTGACCGCTCGCCGCGAAGGATCGGATCGGGAACGATCTTCTCGCTCGAATTGTAGGAGTCTTTGTCCGCGAATCCGAGATCGAAGAGCACCTCCCGGAACACCGCAGGGAACGCGACTTCGTAGGCCTTGTTCGACCACCGAACACTCGGTGACGTGTCAAATTTGTCCTCCGTTATCCGTTCGACGTGGCGAACGAGTTCTTCATCGCTGTTGTGGATCGTCGGGCGACTACTCGAGAGAGAGCCCTCCGCGGAGAAAATCCCGAGTAGCCAAGCGAACTCTTCGTCGAGGGTAATGAACCGCGGAATCCCCTCCGAAGACCCTTTCAGTCCGATTTTCGGGTTCCAGTCGCCCCGCCACTCCCCGGACTTCATTTCGATTTCCTCCAGGGTTTCGAAAGCTGTCTTCTTTTTCGAGAGACGGTAGGAAAGTCCGCCGTCGAATGCCGCCCTCGTTTCGCTGCCGTGATCGGCTCCCTCCCACACTCTGCGGAGATACTTTTCGACCCGATCGTCGATAAATACGTACGGGTTCGGAACACACTCTGCAACATCGATGACAGAGCCTGTTGGTTCGATATCGAGAGACTGTGGGGCGACGATCAAATCCCCCTCGTCGAGAGCCTCGCCTGCAACCTCCTCGATCCCGTCGTCGTATCGAAAGAGGCTATGATTCGGCGTGATTTTGAGTGACCGTCCGAACTGCGTTTGGATCCGTAGAAGTTCGTCATCCTCGTCGGCACAATATCTGATGGCCTTCTCGATCGGCTCGAGGCTCGACTCGTGATTCGCGTCGAAGGCGTACGTTTGCCACCCTTCACGCACGCAGGTTCGCTTCCTGAACTTCCCGTCCACTTCAATCGGAGCCTCGAGTGCATTCCAGAGTTCGTCGAACGTGAGATATCGGACGCGATCCTCTGGATCGACTGCAACGAGGCGGGACTCTTCTGCGACACTTCCCCCGCGCTTGTCGGGGAGGTACTGTCTACTGAAGTTCAACAGTCCGTCCATGAGCAACATCACGCAATCCTCGTCGCCGTCACATTGCCTGCTTGATAAGTCGTTGACTACGACAGTATGCGTATCCTCGACTGTGAGGCTATAGACCTCATCTACATCTGATTTTGTGGTCTCTATCGAATCTATTGGATCCAACAGATATCGGTCGTTTCCGCCGTCGAAACAGCGGGGGTGTCGCTCACTGGTCACCCGACTGGCGACGTTTTCCAGACGGGTTTCGTTCTTTCGTGTGAGGTGAAATCCGACGAGGTCTGCGAACTGTGCCGTTCCATCCCCTGTGACCCGGATCTCGTATGAAGGTCTCGACGTCCCACTCCCCTGATCGTAGAACTCGGGGAAGCACTCGTGGAGTGGGGCCGGTTCCGCCTCTGTGACCCGCGAATCGATGCCGAGACGTGTTAATAGAGCAATAATGTCCTCTTTGAGTTCACGACTCACCGTGCAGGCAGAGATCGTCGTTGACCTCGAATGGATCGACCCGTCCCCACTGAAGTATCCGCCGAGGTACGCAGCGATGACGTCCTCGGACGCGTCGAAAATCGGATCGGGAACGCGTTTCGTGTGAGCGTAGATCCCCACATCCAGGATCGTATCGAAGAAGACCCGAAGTAAACGCCCGGAGACGGTTATTTTGGCGTGGTTCTCCTCGTACGGTTCGACGCCGAACTCGTCACGGAAGGTCTTTATAAAGAATTCGCGTGCCTCCGCTTCGGTGCCACAGATCGTCGTCTGATGGATGGTCCCGTTCGGCGTCTCCTGTTCGCGGGCGAATCCTTCCGCGGCGTAATAACCGAGCAGCGTCGCGACCCGTTCGTCGAGTTCGACAAACCGATCGATTACAGTCCGGTCGCGCTTCATCCCGAGCGTCACGTCTTCCGGCACGAACTCGAGAAGCTCCTCGAGGGACGAAAAGCACTGCTGGAGGGAGGACGCGGGGAAACTCTCCCGGTAGAGGTAGTTACTCAGCGTTTTCTTGTTCGTCCCGAAGACCTCGGTCATGCCCTGGAGCGGGTAGAACTGACCGTCCCAGTCGTCAGCAAACGTCTCCTCGAAGCGGTCGTACAGGCGGTCTTTGTCGAGTCCTTTTATCATCAGGCGGTCGTTCGGAACCGCCTCGGACTCGATGAACTCTTCGAGCAGATCGAACCGTTTCGGATCAGCGTCCTCGTCGAATCCTGGATTGTCTCGATCGACCGACCGAGGGGTAACGAGACGATCGTCCGTATTCAGCTCTCTCGCTTCTTTTCCGACGAGTTGGTCGGATTCGACGTCGTACACGTGCACTTCGTGATCCGGAGTAACGGTTATTGACCGACCGGACTGGGTCCGGATCCGGATCGTGTGGTCCGGTGCCGGGTGTCTGCTGACCGCCTCGACGGGACGATACACCAGTTCTCCTTCGGGAGTCAGCGACGGGACGCGGATCGCCGAATCCGTGTCCTCCAGCGTACCGACCGCGGTTCCGAAGTCGTCGTATTCGACGTCGGACTGCCCGAGATACTCCTCGACGAACGCCGAGATCCGTTCGTAGCGTAACTCGCCGGCTTCGTCCTCGTACCACAGTTTCGTCTCCGGGTGAAAGCAGTTCCGCCGCTTCGCAGCGTGAAAATACGGGTGCGCGTAGCCGACCGCCGCCGACGTAAAGCCCACTACCCGGCCGACGGTCGCCGCACTCGTGTGGGGCGCCATCCCGAACACGAGTTCGCCGACCAGGTCCTCCCGGTCGTCGAGCTCGTAGAAGGGCGGCAGCCCGTAGAAGTCCTCGAGCAACTCGTCGACGAACTCCGCCGTCTTCATCATGTGCTCGGCGGCGCCGTCCGAGAGGACGACGTCCTGTACCTTCAGTTCGACCAGCTGGTCGTCGTGGCGGAGCGGTTCCCCGTCGATGTCGGTGACGTACCCCAGTTCCCGGAACTGGTCGGCGGTGACGTCCAGTTCGGCCGGCCGGACCGCCGTCACCGGGAGGTCGGTCATGTCGTACCGGACGGTGCCGTCCTTGAACGAGGAGACGCCGTGTTTCGCCCGGAGGATCCCCTTCTCGATCGGTTCGGGCACCTTGTGCTCCGAGGAGAGCCCCTTGACGCCTTTCAGGACGTCGAAGGCCGCCTCGCGCTCGGCGACCGACTCCATGGCGGCGTGGAACCGCTCGTTGAGGTCGATCTCCCGGCGCGTCGCCGCCGTCACGTCCCACTCGCACCGGGGACAGACGACCCGGCCCGACTCGTCGGGTTCACACTGGGTCCCGCATTCGCCACACTCGTAGTACAGTTCGGTGTGGACCTCGCAGTCGGGACACCGGTTGTGGTAGGAGTGGTCGCCGCAGTCGGGGCAAACGCGGTCGTTGATGTCGACTTCGAGCATCCCTCGTCGGCCCCGCTCGTCCATCCCTTTGGCGGCCTTGGCGATGTCGCGCTGGCTCCCGCCGGCTTCCGTGATCGGGAACAGCGTGTGAACTGCCGGCGAGAGCTCACGCGACTCGGACTTCTCGGGCCGCCCCATCCGGTTGCCGATCCGCGTCGGCGCACGCTCTCGGATCTCGAAGGGCGCGACCGCGTTGACGGCCGCGACGGCGTTGTCGCCGCCGGCGTACTCGCGGGCCGACGAAAGCGCCGCAGACTCCCAGGTCCGCTCCAGGCCGTCGTCGATCCCCAGCGACCGTGCGAGGGGTCGCCAGGTCGGAATTTCGAGCGTCTCCGCTCGCTGCGTGTGCTCGACGAGCAGATATTCGAGCGCGCGTCGGGTTGTCTCGGTTCGTTCGATGACGAGAGGACCCTCCCCGACAGTCGGAGCGTCCTCGGCAGACGTCCGATCGATCGCGCCCCCGTCCGCGACACCTCCACCGTCGGTCGGATCGTCAGTCGAGTCGGCTGTCGAGCCGGCGGTCCGATCGACGGTCTCCCCGTCGGCCACGGCCTCGGCGAGCGCCTCGAACGTCTCGACATCGATATCGTGCCACAGGTAGGTGTATTTCGGATGGAGCGGGCAGTCGTACTCGCGAGCCCACGAGAGCGCCTCCTCGACGGTTGGCTCCGCGAGGTCGACGTGTGGATCGTCCCGGAGCGCCTGGACGTCAGCGCCGGCGGCCTCGAACTCCTGTACCCACCACTCGACCGTGTACGACGCGGGCGAAAGCGAATGGTTGTTTTCGACGAACTCCCCGTAGTTGACGAGATACTCCCCGGCGTCGATGATCTCCTCGACGCCGTTGCGCACCGCAAGCGCCTCCTCGGGGTCGTCGATCCGCCGGACATCGCCGTTGGCCAGCCGGACCGTCGGCCCCTCGATGCTGTCGACCGGAACGATGCCGTGGGCCTTACCGGGGCGTTCGGTCTTGATCTGGGTGCCGGCCGCGAGGAAGTCGTCGACGATGTGCATCGTCGCCGGGTGAATCCCGCCCGTCGCGAAGCCGTGATTGCGGGCGCGGCCGTACCGGAGCCGGAAGCCCCCCGGCTCCGACGGGTGGGAAAACACCGGCCGCCCGGCGATCAGATCCCGGAGGAACTTCTCGGAGGGCTCGGGTCGCGGCGGGCCGGGCGTGCCGTCGGCGCCCGCAGCACTTCCGTCGGCGTCGTCCCCCGTTTCATCCAGGCCTTCGTCGTTCGACTCTCCGCCTTCACCGTCAGCCTCGCCCGAACCGTTATCTTCGCCGGAGCCGTCACCGGCAGCGTCTTCCTCGCCGATCGTGCCGTCGATGAGCTCCTGGAGCCACGGCCAGTCGACCTCCTCGAGTTCGCGTGTGTACCGCTGGATCTTCGGCGCCTTGAGAGCAATCCCTTCTGCAAGTACGAGACACATCCCGCCGCGGGCGGCATTGGTGTCCACCCGATCGAGATCCCGGAAGCCGGAGACCTCCTCGTCGCCGGTGGCCTCCCCGTCGAGCATGATCGGCAGGTGTTCGGCGATGAACTTCGTCTCCTTGTCCTTCGGGGTGTACTGGAGGCCAGTCTCCTTGTCGTAGAGGGAGACCTCCTCGGCGTAGCGCTCGATCTCGTCGCTTCTGGCGCGATACTCCTCGATGTCCAGAAGCGACCGGGCGTAGTCGGCCACCAGCACCGACAGCGCCTGGGCGGTCCCCCCTGCCGATCGGATCGGGCCGGCGTAGTAGACGTTGATGAACTCCGTCCCGTCGTCGTTTTGCAGCAGCTCGACCCGGTCGATCCCCTCGATCGGCGCGGCGACGACCCCCTCGGTGAGCAGCGCCACGGCGGTCCGCACCGCCCCCTCGACTTTCCCCGCCCGGGAGTCGAACTCCCCGACCGATCCCTCGACGAAGTCAGTCACTAGCTCGAGGGCGGCCTCCTCGCGGGACATCTCGCCTTCGAGTTCGCGGACCCGTTCGGCGACGCCGTCGATCCCGAGGATGTTCTCGACCCGGTCGGCCATGTCGCGCGCGACCGGGATCTCGATCTCCGGTTCGGGGTCGCGTCCCTGCGCTTTCGCCGCCTCGGCGCGGTCGAACGCCTCGTCCAGCCGGGATTCGATCCGCTCGAAGTAGCGCTCGTCGTCCGGTCTCACGGTTGTTCGCTCCCCTCGTTCCCGCCGTTCACAGCCAGAGGTCCAGATCGGTCACGTCGTCGTGGGACCGCTCGAGCGGCTCCTCGAACGCCCGCATGTGGACCTCGCCGGCGAAGACGGTCGCGGAGTTGAGGTGACCTGCAAGCGTCTGCCCGCTCGGACGGGACAACACCGCGTGGGTGTGGGCGAACACCTCGCCCTCGAGCAGCGCGATGTTCCCTATGCAGGCGGCGACCTCCAGCGGTTCGTCGAACGTCACCGGCTGGTACTCCTTGGTCTCCTGGTCGTAAAACCAGATCTCGGCGTCCTGGACCGCCCCCATCGCGTTGAACCAGGCCGACTCGATCCCCTCCTCGCTGGCCAGCGATTCGATCTCCTCGCGCCAGTCCGCCCCAGTGTCGAGCCGCGCGAGGAACTCTCGCGTCGGCGTGACCTCCCGGTAGTTCATGTCCGGGGAGACGACCCTCGCCGACAAAAAGGTTGAGTCCGCGGTCGTCGTCGCTGTCGCTGCCGGACAGCCGTTGAGGGGACACCAGCCGTTGGGGGAGACAGCAGCCGTTGAGGGGATAGCCGCCACAGTACTGTTGTGCGCGTGTCGGTAGCGTTTTCACCGCCGTTCCCGAATCCTGGATGTATGAGTACAACCGGATACCCGCCGGTGACCGAGCAGCTCGCGGAGCCGGAGACGACCCGCGAGGAGGGTCGCCGAAAAATGGACTGGGCGCTACAGCACATGCCGATCCTGGAGTCGCTGCGTGAGGACTTTCTCGCAGAGAAGCCCCTCGAAGGCGAGCGCGTGGCGATGGCAATGCACGTCGAGGCAAAGACCGCAAACCTCGTCGAGTTGCTTGCAGACGGCGGCGCCGAGGTGACGCTCACCGGCTGTAACCCGCTGTCGACCCACGACGACGTGAGCGCGGCGCTGGACGCCCACGAGAAGATCACCTCCTACGCGGTGCGGGGCGTCGACGACGAGGAGTACTACGAGGCGATCGAGGCCACCATCGGCCACGATCCGACGATCACCGTCGACGACGGCGGCGACCTCGTGTTCGCGATCCACGAGGACTACCCCGAACTGATCGACACCATCGTCGGGGGCTGCGAGGAGACGACCACCGGGGTCCACCGGCTGCGGTCGATGGCCGAGGACGGCGCGCTGGAGTACCCCGTCTTCGCGGTGAACGACACGCCGATGAAGCGGCTGTTCGACAACGTCCACGGCACCGGGGAGTCCTCACTCGCGACGATCGCGATGACGACGAACCTCTCGTTTGCGGGCAAGGACATCGTCGTCGCCGGCTTCGGCTACTGCGGGAAGGGTGTCGCAAAGAAAGCGTCCGGGCAAAACGCCAACGTCATCGTCGCGGAAGTCGACTCGCGGAAGGCGCTCGAGGCGCACATGGAAGGGTACGACGTGATGCCGATGAGCGAGGCCGCCGAGGTGGGCGACGTCTTCATCACCACCACCGGCAACCGCGACGTGATCGTCGAAGAGCACTTCCGGAAGATGCAAGACGGCGTCCTGCTGGCGAACGCGGGCCACTTCGACGTCGAGATCGACCTGGTGGCGCTCGAGGAGTTGGCGGCCGACCACTACGAGGCCCGGGATGGCGTCGAGGCATACGAGATGCCGGACGGCCGCCGGCTGAACGTGCTCGCGGAGGGCCGGCTCGTCAACCTGGCGGCCCCGCTCGCGCTGGGCCACCCCGTCGAGGTGATGGACCAGTCGTTCGGCGTCCAGGCCGCCTGCGTCAGGGAACTGGCCGAGAACGGCGACGGTTACGAGCCGGGCGTCCACGAGGTGCCCGACGACCTCGACCGCGAGATCGCCGAGATCAAACTCGAAGCCGAGGGCGTCGAGTTCGACACCCTGTCGGCAGAACAGGAGGAGTACCTCTCCTCGTGGCAGCACGGAACGTAAGATAATAAGGATTAACAGGAACAGCCGCCTCTTTTAATACATGACGGTAGTGAGCGTCTCGATGCCGGAAGAGCTGCTCGAGCGGATCGACGAGTTCGCCGAGGACCACGGCTACACCGGGCGAAGCGAGGTCGTCCGGGAGGCCTCCCGGAACCTGCTCGACGAGTTCGAGGACAGTCGCCTGGAGGACCGCGAGTTGATGGCGGTCGTGACGGTGCTTTTCAACTACGAGACCACAAGCGTCGAAGAGCAGATGATGCATCTGCGACACGAGCACGAGGACCTAGTGGCCTCGAACTTCCACAGCCACGTCGGGAACCACTACTGTATGGAACTGTTCGTGCTCGAGGGCGACCTCGAGGAGATTTCCACGTTCGTGGGCAAGATCCGGGCGACGAAGGACACGCTGTCGATCGATTACAGCGTGATGCCGGTCGACGACTTCGAGACGATTCACGCATAGCGCTCCCTCTCGAGTCGAGCGCCGTCGCTCGCCGGTCAGTTCCGGCCCGCAGAAACCACGGACCGCTTCGTTTCGATCGTTTCGATCGTCGATACCGGGCTAGAACGTCGGATAAACCGAGTTACAGCCGCTGCAGGTTCGTCGCGCGGGGGCCTTTGTCGGCCTGTTCGATGTCGAATTCGACTTCCTGCCCCTCTTCGAGATCCGGGCCGCCAACGTCTTCCATGTGGAAGAACACGTCGTCGTCCGCGTCCTCAGTCGAGATGAAACCGTAACCGCCTGTGTCGTTGAAGAAATCAACAGTACCAGTTGCCATTGCCTGTTGTGGGAGGGGCACTGGAGGGATAAGGGTTGTGCGAGTACTGTTCACTCGGCTCTCGGGACATCTTGACGGGTTCATGAAAATAAGCCGTTATTTTTCGGCGATCGGTCAGGGTATCCGACCGGTAGGCAACATATACCTTTTCCCTCGAAGGCCCTCATTCCTACGGAGGGACACAACTATGACGAGCAAACAGAATACGCCGAACGAACAGGACGACGAAACACAGACCGAACACGACGCCGACGTCGACGAGGGGGGCGGCGAGACGGAAGGCGCATCGGGAACCGGCCTGGATTCGAACGTCGCCGGTGCGTTGAGCTATCTCCTGGGTCCGATCACGGGGATCCTCTTTTACCTCGTGGAGGACGACGACGAGTTCGTCCGGTTCCACGGCGCCCAGAGCACGATCGTCTTCGGCGGGCTGTTCGTCCTCAGCATCGGCATGACGGTGCTTTTGACGGTACTCGCCGTGATCCCGGTCGTCGGCTGGATCGCGGGCGCACTGCTCGGTATCGTGAGTATACTGTTGGCCCCGGTCGCATTCGTCGCCTGGCTGTTCCTGATGTACAAGGCGTACCAGGGGTCGGAATACTCGGTTCCGATCGCGGGACCGTACGCCCGAAAGTACGCCCCGGCGAAATAGCCCCGCCGGCCACCGTACTGTTTTTGTTCCGGCCGCTGAACCATCGAACGATGAGTGACGCGTCGCTGTCGGTTGGGGCCGTTCGGGGTGACGCCGCGTGGGTAGCCGTTGCCTTCGACGGCCGGGAGTTCGATCACGCCGAGGTCTTCCCCGAAATCGGTGACCTGTGGCTTCGGTACGAGGAGGCCGACCGGATCCTCGTCGACGTGCCGATCGGCCTGGTCGACGACGGGGATCCCCACCGGCAATGTGACGTTCTCGCAAAACAGGTCCTCCAGCACGACGACGGCGGAGAACCGCCGCGAGAGTCGAGCCGTCCGGGCGTCACTCCGGTCCGGGAAGCGACGCGAAAGCGACGGTACTCGACCGCCGCGAAAGTTCACGAGCGGAAGACGGGCGAACGGCTCCCCGAGGCCGCCTTCGAGCGTGCGCCCTCGATCGCCGCGGTGGACGAACTCGTCGGGGAGATTCCGGAGGCGAGAGCGACGATCCTGGAATCGCGGCCGGACGTCTGTTTTCGTGCCATCGGCGACGGGCCGCTGCGGTACGACCGACGGACTGCGGGCGGGTACGCCGAACGGATGCGCAGGCTGGCGGCGTTCGATCGGGACGGGGCGCCGACG
The DNA here is from genome assembly GCF_002952775.1 of Halalkaliarchaeum desulfuricum. NCBI lineage: Archaea > Methanobacteriati > Methanobacteriota > Halobacteria > Halobacteriales > Haloferacaceae > Halalkaliarchaeum > Halalkaliarchaeum desulfuricum. The sequence continues at coordinate 1,786,022 of NZ_CP025066.1, read as the reverse complement.
GTCCAGGCCGCCGCAGAGGCCACGGCGGGTCACGACGTGCGGATCGAGGATGTGCTCGACGCCGTGGTTCTGGGATACACCGCCCGACCGTCCAGGGCGCCGCTCCGATCGCTGCCCGAAGAGCCGCCGACCGACGAGCGTGGGCTCCCGATGCGGATCGTCTATCGCGCCGAAGAGCCGCTCGTCGACGGATAGCCGTCGGGGATACAACGCGGCGCCGGCGCCGGGATCACGCCGACGGCGGCGTGTCGCTTTCGCCCAGGGGCGACGGCAGACGGAGGTCCTCGAAGTCCTCGAGCTGCTGGACGTTCGTCACGAGCTTTACCGCATCCGTCACCGGAACGCCGACGCAGGTGAGCCGGGCGTTCATCACGTTGACCTGGTCGTCAGTGAGCACGTGGTTGCCGGGCATCGCGACGTCGCCCTCCTTTACGAGCACCGCACAGTTCGCGCAGGCACCGCCGCGACAGGCGTACGGCCACGACAGCCCGCGGTTCTCGGCGGCCTCGAGGATCGTCTCGCCTGGCTCGACCAGGATACGGCCGTACTCTTCGGAATTCAGGCGGTACACCTCGGAGGCCTTCTCGAACAGGTCGTCGTCTTCGACGGACCAGCCGTTGGCGTGGATCGCTTCGTAGTCGAGGTAGGTCACCCGCGCGGGCGTCTGCCGGACGACCGGCGCGGATCCGCGCTGGCTGTACCGCGCAATGACTGCCGCCGCGTCCGGGATCGGCTCCCCCTCGAGGTTCCGGAACCAGTCGAGCACCGTCCGCGGCGAGAGGCCGTACGTATCGGCGAGTTCGTCGACGTCGACGCCCTCGGTTCGGGCGACCGCAGTGACGAGCGACTCCTCGTTGGCGGTGTCGATCCAGTCTGCGATCTCGTCGCCGTCGAGCCCGTACAGGTCGGCCAGTTCGCCGACGTCGCGCCCCTCTTCGGCGCTCGCGAGCGCGATCATCAGGAACTGCGCCGACTCCTTTTCGGACACGTGTTCGATCCACTCCCGGAGATCCTCGACCGCGACGCCTTCCAGTTCGGACATACACCCCTGTTACGTCACCCGTCTCATAAAACGAGCGGCGTGATTCGGGGTCGCGGGGCCCGACACTAACAGGCGCCGCGGATAACAACATTGAGGGACAGGAGGCCCGAACGACGGACGATGGCTACGCAGGACGTCTCGCGGCGGAAGGCCTGGCTCATCGCCGCGCGGCCACAGACGCTGCCGGCGGCGCTCGCGCCGGTCGTCGTCGGGGTGGGGATCGCGCTCCAGGACGGCGTGTTCGCGGCCGCGCCGGCGGTTGCCGCGCTGGTCGGTGCCTCGCTCATCCAGATCGGCACCAACTTCGCCAACGACTACTACGACGCCGTCCAGGGGGCCGACACCGAAAAGCGCGAAGGCTTCACGCGGGTGACTGCCGGCGGGTTGATCGAACCCCAGTCCGTGAAACGGGCGATGTGGCTCACGTTCGCCGCCGCGGTGGTGGTCGGCACGTACCTGGTGTACGTCGGCGGGGTGCCGATCCTCGTCGTCGGGCTGGTGTCGATCGCCGCCGGGATCGCCTACACCGGCGGCCCGTACCCGCTCGGATATCACGGCCTCGGCGACCTGTTCGTGTTCGTCTTCTTCGGCGTGATCGCGGTCGTCGGCACCTACTACGTCCAGGCGGCGGCACTGCTCCCGGGCGCGTTCCCGGTCTGGATCCCGCCGGGAACCGTCACCGTCCCGGCGGTCGTCGCCAGCCTCCCGATCGCCGCGCTCTCGACGAACATCCTCGTGGTGAACAACGTTCGCGACCGCGAGGAGGACGCCGAAACCGGCAAGCGGACGCTCACAGTGCGGTTCGGCTACCGGTTTTCCCGCGCGCAGTTCCTCTCGATGCTCGCGCTGGCGTACGCGGTCCCGTTCTGGTTCCTGCTCCAGGGCTGGTCGATCGTGGTTCTTTCACCCCTGCTGACGCTGCCGTTCGCGGGGCGGATCGCACGGACGGTGCTGACCGAGACCGCCGGGGACGTTCTCAACCCCGCGCTCGAATCGGCAGGCAAGCTGCTGGCCGCGTTCGCGATCCTGTTCGCGGTCGGGCTCGCGATCGGGTGATCCGGATGCGGATTCGTCCCTTTTCAGTGCCGCTCGTCGCGCCGCTTTCGACCGCACGCGGGGAAATCTCCCAGCGTCGAGGGTTTCTCGTTGGGATCGGAGGGGGCGGCGAAGACAACGACGCGTCGAAAGCGGAACCGACGGTTCAGGGAATCGGAGAGGCGACGCCGCTTCCGGGGTGGACCGAGCCGTACGGCCGCTGTCGGAAGGAACTCGAGGCGTTCGCTGCCGCAAGCGGGGACGCGGCGTCCGCCGTCGATCCACCCGAGGCGCCGGCGGCCCGCCACGGCGTCGCGCTGGCTCGGCTCGACCGGGACGCCCGGACCGCGAACGCGTCACTCGCCGAACGGCTCTCGAACCGCCATGGAACCGGCGCCGCTCCAGCCGACACGGTGCCGGTCAACGCCACCGTCGGCGACGGATCGCCGGCAGAGACGGCAGCCAGCTGCCGTGAGGCCGTCGACGTGGGGTTCGACTGTCTCAAAGTCAAGGTCGGCAATCGGGCGCTCTCGGGCGATCTCGAGCGGCTGCGCGCCGTCAGGGATGCCGTCGGGGAGGCGGTGACGCTCCGGGCGGACGCGAACGGCGCATGGAGCCGGGGGACGGCCGAGCGAGCAATCGAGCAATTCGGCGCGTTCGGCGTCGACTACGTCGAACAGCCCCTCCCTGCCGACGATCTCGAGGGACACGCCCACCTCCGCAGCCGGGGGGTCGGCATCGCACTCGACGAATCGCTCGCAGTTCGAGGGGACGGCGAAACCAGCCCACTCGACCGGGTCCGGCGGGCAATCGAGGCGGAGGCGGCAGACGTCGTCGTGTTGAAGCCGATGGCGCTCGGGGGGCCAGATCTGACAGTCGAGGCGGCGACGGCGGCCAGGGAGGCCGGCGTCGAGCCCGTGATCACGACCACGATCGACGCCGTCGTCGCCCGGACTGCCGCCGTCCACGTCGCCGCGGCGATTCCCGACGTTTCCGCGTGTGGACTCGCAACGGGCGGACTGCTCGCCGAGGATCTCGCGCCGGATCCCGCGCCCGCCGAGGGCGGTCGGATCCGCGTTCCCGACGGACCGGGGATCGCGGATGGGGCGTTCGACGGGCTCTGTGACGGCACGGACGGCGGGTAGTTTTACCTGCGAGTCGAGTGTACCGGCGAGTATGGCGCGCAACTCGGAGACCGACGAGCTGGTACCGCCGGATCGGACGCTTCTGGGCCCCGGCCCGAGCGACGCCCACCCCCGGGTGCTGAAGGCGATGGCCACCCCGTTCGTCGGCTATCTCGACGACTACTACGTCGAGGTGATGGACGACGTTCAGGAGCTGCTCCGGATGCTGTTTTGCACCGACAACGAGTACACCTTCGCGGTCAGCGGCACCGGCTCGGCGGCCATGGAGACCGCCTTCGCGAACCTCGTCGAGCCCGGCGAGACCGTCCTCGTGCCGTCAAACGGCTACTTCGGGGACCGCATGGGGCAGATCGCCGAGCGGGCGGGGGGCGAAGTCGTCACCGTCGACGCGCCGTGGGGCGAACCGCTCGATCCCGACGACGTGGCCGCGGCGTTCGACCGCCACGAGCCGACCGTGTTCGGGTTCGTCCACGGCGAGACGAGCACCGGGGCGCGACAAACGCAGATCCCCGAGCTCGCGCGGATCGCCCACGACCACGACGCGTACGTGATCGCCGACACGGTCGCCTCGCTGGGCGGGGTGGAGTTCCGGACCGACGAGTGGGGCGTCGACGTGGTGTACTCGGGCTCCCAGAAGTGCCTCTCGGCGCCGCCGGGATCCAGCCCGATCACCTTCAACGACCGCGCTGTTCAGAAGGTCCACGACAGGGAGGAGCCGGTCCGATCGTGGTATCTCGACCTGGAGGGCGTCTGGGAGTACTGGGGCGCCGAACGGAACTACCACCACACGGGACCGACCGCGACGACGTATGCGCTCCGCGAGGCGCTCCGGATGGTCGAGGAGGAGGGCCTGGAGGACCGCTGGGCCCGCCACCGCCGGGTCGCCGGCGCGCTCAAGGCCGGCGTCGAGGCGATGGGGGTGCCCCTGAACGTGGACGACGACCACTGGCTGCCGACGCTCAATCCCGTGCAGGTGCCCGACGGCGTCGACGACGGCCGGGTGATCGACCGTCTGATGGACGAACACGGCATCGAGATCGTCGGCGGTCTCGGGGCGCTGTCGGGCGACATCTTCCGGGTCGGCTGTATGGGCAACTCCGCCCGGCCGGAGAACATCACCCACTTCATTGCCGCGTTCGGCTCGATCCTCGCCGAGGAGGGAGCCGACGTCGACTCCGACGCCGGCGCCGTGGCGGCAGCACGCGCACTCGAGGAGTGATCGAGATCAGCGACGCTCCCGGTCGAGGAACCGCTCTTCGGCCCGGCGGAACTCCTCGCGGGTGTTGAGGTTCTCGAAGGCGCCCCTCGTGGTGTGTTCCAGCGCTTCCGCCTCCTCGATGACGACGTACTCCAGGTCGAACAGGGGCTCGATGATCTTGCGTTCGCCCCGGTCGAGCGCAGCCTCGCAGGCCGCCGCCATCGGCTCGGCGCGATAGACGGCCTGTGTGGTCTGGAACCACCGATCGTCGAGTCGGGGGACCGCCGCGTCGTAGCCGTCGACGCGATCGAACAGGTGCTCGATGAAGCCGGGATCGACGAACGGCATGTCGCAGGCGACGACGAACGCCGGCGCGTCCGGGCCCGCGATCGATTCGACGCCCCGGAGTCCGGTCATGATGCCGGCCATCGGCCCGCGGTCGGGTTCGGGATCGACCGCGAACGTGACGCGGCGGGGATACCCCGCCATCGCCTCGCGGATCGCAGGGACCTGATCGTCCCGGCAATTGATCACGACGGCGTCGACGACGTCGACGATCCGATCGGCGACCCGGCGGATCATCGGCGTGCCCGCCAGGTCGGCGACCGCCTTGTCGGCGCCCCCGAATCGGGTCGATCGCCCTCCTGCGACGACGACTGCCGTCTTCATGCGACCCGATTCGAGGCGGAACGACTTAGGCCCTCTTTCCGAAAGGTGGCAATCCCCCCCGGGAGCCGGACGCTTTTGCGGTTCCCCGCGCAAGCGACCCCATGGCAGACCCCGACCTCGACCGGTTCACTTCGAGGCGTTCGACCGTCTACGGACGGCGCGGTGCAGTCGCGACCAGTCAGCCACTGGCGGCGGAAGCCGGGATACGGAGCCTCCGGCAGGGCGGCAACGCGTTCGACGCGGCCGTCGCGACCGCCGCGGCGCTCAACGTCGTCGAACCGACCTCGACCGGCCTCGGCGGCGACGTGTTCGCGCTCTATCGGACCGCAGACGGCGAGGTGGGCGCGATGCGCGCCTGCGGCGGTGCACCGGCGGGCGCGACGATCGAGCGCGTCCGGGAGGCGCTCGCCGAGGCGGAGCCGGACGGCGACACCGACTACCCGTGGGCGCCCGAGACGGACGAACCCGACGACGTCGAGATGCCGATGCACGGCCCCCACACGGTGACGGTCCCCGGGACCGCCAGGGGGTGGGAGGCGACTGCCCGGGAGCTGGGGACGAAACCGCTCTCGGAGCTGCTCGAGCCCGCGATCGAGTACGCGATCGAGGGATATCCCGTCTCGGAAGTGATCGCGTCCTCCTGGAGCCACGCCGAAGCGCTCTTCCGGACCGACAACGCCAGGGAGGCGTACCTGGTCGACGACAGGGCACCCGAAACCGGAGAGCTGGTGACGCTGCCGAAACTCGGCCGATCGATGCAAAAGATCGCCGAGGAGGGCGCGGACGTCGTCTACGAGGGCGAGATCGCCGGGGAGATCACACAGGAGGTACAGTCGCGGGGCGGGTTCCTGTCCGTCGAAGACCTCGCCGACTTCGAGGTGGAGTGGCCAGAACCGGTTTCGACGACGTACAACGGCGCCGAGGTGTACGAACTTCCCCCGAACAACCAGGGACTGATCGCGCTGGAGGCGCTCAACGTCGCCGCCGAACTGGGCGCCGGCGACCATCCGCTCGAATCGCCCGAATGCGTCCACTACTTCGCGGAGGCGATGAAGCGCGCGTTCCACGACGGCCACCGGTACATCACCGACCCCGACTACGAGGATCATCCCCCGCTTGGGTCGCAGTCGTGGGCGAAACGGCGGGCCGAAACCGTCGGCGAGGAGGCGAGCGACGACGTCACCTTCGGCGTGCCCGATGCGAACGCCGAGGACGCCGACACCGTGCTGCTCACCGTCGCAGACGAGGCGGGCAACGTCGTCTCGTACATCAACTCCCGCTTTGCGGGGTTCGGCTCCGGGCTCGTCGCCGGCGACACCGGAATCGCGTTACAGAACCGCGGGGCGTCGTTCTCGCTCGATCCGGACCACCCGAACCGGCTGGAGCCGAGGAAACGCCCGTTCCACACCCTGATCCCGGCGGTCGCGCGTCTGGGACCGGACGACTGGCTCGCGTTCGGCGTGATGGGCGGATACATGCAGCCGCAGGGGCACGTCCAGGTGCTGTCGAACCTCGTCGACTACGAGCTACCGCTGCAGGCGGCGCTGGACCGGCCGCGCTGGCGCTATCGGGAATCGGGGGAGCTCGCAGTCGAACCCCACTTCGATTCGGACGTGGCGGCGAAACTCGTCCGTCGGGGACACGACGTCCGGATCCTCCAGCCGCTGTTGTTCGGCGGGGCACAGGCGGTCCGCAACGACGACGGGGTGTTGTCTGCGGCGACGGAGCCGCGAAAGGACGGCAACGCGCAGGTGTTCTAGACCGTTATACCCCCCTCACAGATCGTCGAGGGTCGTCCGTTTCGACTCGCCGACGAACTCCGCGAAGTCGGTGCCCTCCGCGAGCGCGGTCTCCTTTTTGACGCGGTAGCTCCCGGCGTCGGTGGTGTAGAGATCTCCCGGGTGAAAGAAGTACCAGTCCTCGCGGTCGAACCGGACGCCGATCCGGGGTTTGGCGCCGAAGTTCCGCGCGAAGTACACCAGCGCCTCGACCTCCTCCCCGCTGAGATAGATCGGGTCGCCGGCGCTGGATTTCGCCTCGATGGCGTAAAACATCTCGCCGTTGCCGGCGAGCACGTCCGGGAGTTCCCGATCGGTCGCGCTGCCGCTCGCCGGCGCGCGCATCACCGCGAATCCCGCCTCGTCGAGCGCGTTGACGAGTTCGCGCTCCCGTCTGTCTCCCTTCCGGTTTGCGGACATTGCCGTCCGTAGGTCGACGGGCCTCAAAAAAATCGTGACTGCGACTCGAGGTTCACCACCCCCAGCGCGAACGCGACCGGCACCACAACGTAGCCGTACGTTTCGATCAGCGGCCCGATCCCCTCCGAAAGCAGGTACAGTCCGCGGTACCACCGTCGGCGCTGTGTGCTCAGATCCGCAAGCGTCTCCGGCACCTGGGCCCAGACCACCGGTTCCGGGACGAACTCGACCCGACAGGGCCGATCGTTTTCGAGCATCTGTCGGTGGAGCCGCACCACCAGATCCAGGTCCTCGGTGACGATGTCGGTGGCGTAGCCGTCGATCTCCTGGAGCCCGATCAGCGACCGTTCCGAGACGTTCACCGGGTCAACTGTTCGAGCGGGGCGATCCGGGACACGCGAACCGCGCCGGCGACGCCGCCGATCGCGGTGAAGACGGCCGCGATGGCACCGCCCGCGAGGTACGCCTCTGTCGGCACCTGCACCAGTCCCTCGAATCCCGTCACCGTCGCCGCGATCGTCTCGATCCCTGCGGCCGCGGCCGGCGTCACGAGCAATCCGACGGCGCCGCCAGCGATCCCCACGATCACCGCCTGCGTTAACGCCACACCGACAACTGTTCGACCTCCCATCCCGAGTGCGCGCATCACCGCGAACGTCTCCCGCTGAGCGTACACCATCGACAACAGCAGGTTCATCGACAGCGCTGCCCCGGCGATCACGCCGAGCGCCGCCAGGCTGATCCCCCCCGCGAGGACGACCGCCTGGCGTTCGAGCACGGCGAGGAACTGTTCCCGGTTGGTGCGCACGTCGTAGGCGGGGTACGCTTCCTGGAGTTCGTCCCGGACTGCCTCCGGATCCGCGCCGGATTCCAGCCGCACCGAGATCAACGTCGCCCGGTCTTCGTGGGCCGAGCCGGTGAGCGTCTGCAGTTCGCTCAACCGGATCGTGGCGGTGCCCGTGCCAAGGAACTCCCTGAACGTCGGCGAGATCCCGACCACCTCGAACTCGTTGCGTCGGGCGTCCCCGATCGTGCCGCCGACGTGTAAGGTGTCGCCGACCGCGAGGTCGAACCGCTCTGCGGTCGCGGGGTCGACGATCACTTGATGGGTCATCGGGCCGTCGTAGCTGCCGTCGGCGTAGTGGGTATCACCGCCGGTGAACCCCTCGCCGTCCTCCAGCACGATCGAAGGGCCACCGCCGGGAACGCCGGTGCCGATGAGCGTCTCGAACTCCTCGCCGTCCGGACTCACGTACACGACCTGGAATGCCATCGGGCCGGCGTGCCGGACCGCCTCGTGTCCGTCGATCTCCGCTGCCACGGTGTGGGCGTCGGTGACCGGGTTGCGGAACCCGCCGACGGTGCCGGGCGCGATGTCGACCGGCCCGCCGGACACCCACAGGTCGCGGTCGCTCCGATCGAACAGTTCCTCGCCGGTCTCGGTCACGCCGACTCCGACCCCGACCAGAAGCGTCACCGACAGCACCGCGAGTACGACGCCGAAGACTGCAAAGGCGGTGCGCATCCGATCGGAGCGCAACCCCCGTATCGCGAACCCGACGGTGCCCGCGGTTCGCGATACCCCGCCTCGGATCCATTCTGTGACTCTCATCGTGACAGTTCCGCGAGCGTGTCGGTTCGCAGGCCGAGATACGAGAGATACGGCGCGGTCACGATCCCGATGAGGATCGCGATGCCCAGCCCATAGGCGACGATCCAGGGCGACAACGTGCCGACCGCCGGCACGCCGACCGCCCGGGCGACGCCCGCGTTCAGTGCGAGGAGTCCGACAGCCCCCAGCGCCACCCCGAGAAGGCCGCCTGCGACCGTCACGGTGACCGCCTCGGCGGTGACGACCAGCGCCCGCGACCGGGCGGAGAACCCGACCACCGCAAGCGTCGCCAGCTCCCGGCGGTTCGCCGTCACCTCCAGCCCCATCATGGTGGCGACGAACGCGATGCCGATTCCGCCGGCGACCACGCTCGCTGCGAGCGCCATCGCCAGCGGGAGGTTCGTCGGCGTGATCTCCATTCCGGCGAGGCCGCCCCGCGTGACCACGTTGGTGCCGGGGTATATCCCCTCGAGATCTTCTCTCACTCCTCGATCCCCGGAGGCGATCATGATCTGATCCGCCCGATCTCCGTCTGCGAGCCCGGTCGCGGTCTGTAGCTCGGCCAGCGGCATTACGACCGCCGACACGTCGCCGAATCCATCGAGACGCCCCACGAGAGCCACACCATCAACGCCACCGGCACCCTGAACGTCCTCGACGCCGCCCGCGAACACGACGTCAGGGTCGTCGTCGCTTCCAGCGCCGCGATCTACGGCCACCCCGAAGACACTCCGATCGACGAATCCCACCCGAAAGAACCCACCTCGCCGTACGGCCTCGACAAACTCACCGCCGACCACTACACCCGTCTGTATCACGACCTCTACGACCTCGACACCGTCGCACTCCGGTATTTCAATGTCTATGGACCCGGACAAACCGGCGGCGACTACGCAGGGGTCGTCAGCGTCTTCATCGAACAGGCCCTCGCCGGCGACGACATCACGGTCCACGGGGAAGGCGATCAGACCCGGGATTTCGTCTTCGTCGAGGACGTCGTCCGGGCCAATCTTGCGGCTGCCCGGACCGACCATGTCGGCGAGGCGTACAACGTCGGCACCGGCGAGTCGGTTTCGATCCGCGAACTCGCCGAACTTATCCAGGATCTCACCGACACCGACTCGGATATCGTCCACACCGACCCCCGCGAGGGTGACATCGACCACTCCAGAGCAGACATCTCGACGGCCCGGGCGAAACTCGACTTCGAACCCACCGTCTCGCTCCGGGAGGGCCTCGAACGCACGATCGAGTGGTTCGAGCCAACCGAGTAGAGCCGACACGTCCGGTACTCACGTCGGCACCTCATCCTTCCGATTGTAACGGCCGAACGATAAATCAGACCAAGTGGATGGGATTGAAAGGGGCCGGCCGGTCGACCCCGCCCGGGCGCCGCAAGCACTGGACTGAGCGAAGCGAGGGAAGCGCGCAGCAAGCCCCGGCGGGTCGAGCGGTCGGGGGCTTTCGAGGCGTCCCTCACCCACTCGCCACCATCCCTCCCCCACTCGCCACCATCCCTCCCCCACTCGCCACCATCCCTCCCCCACTCGCCACCATCCCTCACCCACTCGCCACCATCCCTCCCCCGATCCACACCGCCCCACAATCCACCCATCACCCCCCGTCCGCCGTCAACACCCGCTCGAACAGTTCGGCCGAAACCGACGAAAGCGTCCGGATCGCCGAACACCCAGGCGCATCCAACTCGTAGCGATCCAGCGGCGACGTAGCCGCCCGAACAGCATCAACATCCAACCCCAACCGCCCCGCCCCTTCACCAGCCCCACTAAGCGTCTCGACGATCCGATGCCCCAACTCGCGATTCGTCACCACCCACACAGCAGCCGCAGGCTCGACCGCCGCCATCGCGTCGTAGTCGGCGGGAACACCCGACTGAATGTCGTGCGTCGGGCGTTCGACCTCGACAGTAACCACCGGCGACCCATCATCATCCAGCGCCACCACGTCCAGCCGGGTCTGTGCATCCGGCGGCGACCAGTAGCGTTCGACCTGCGCGATCGCTCCACCGACCGAGGACCGATCCGCGTTGGCAAGCGTCTGCAACGCCCGCACGACAGCCTCCACACCTTTGATGTGCGCGGCCGATTCGTTCGGGTCGCCGCGTTTCGACTCCGGCGGGGGCGCCCCATTGCGCACCTTTCGCAACAACGCCGTCCCGTCATCAGTCAGATGATAATACTTCCCCCGCAGATCCGACTGCAGGGCGAGCAACCCCTGTTCTTCGAGTGCAGTCTCGTCGGCGGCCGTACAGCCAGTCGCGTCCCGCAAGGGCCGCATCGTCTCCGTGACGATGTCCCAGGCGCGCGTGTCGATCGCCCGACGACGAGCACGCTCGATCAACCGCAGAAACATGAGCTGTTGCACCGTCACGGGTGCGGTCTTGACCGCCCAGGGATCGACGTCGAGCCCGATCTCGACGACCGGCAGGTCGGACGCGCTGGGCGCCCCCTCCGGGGAACAGGCCGACACCGCGTTCCAGACGCCATCGAACGTCGGCGGGAACTGCGTCTCTCCGGAACCCCCACACGAACCATCGTCAGCACACCGAACCGTATCACTCTCGGCATCGTACTTGACCGACCCGGGCAAACTGGTCCCGCTCGTCCAGAGGGTGTGCCGACACGCGCGGCGAATCTCCGCATCCGAGAGTTCGGTGCCCGTCTCGGAGACCGCCGTCGAGACCACCCACGGACGCGACCGCGACCGCTCGCGACACTCCCGGACGGCACGCTCACACGCCGCCCGGGCACCCGAAGACAACTCCTCCCGCTGTGGACTGTCGGGATGACCGACCGGAAGCGGCGGCGCCGCGATCACGAACGGGTCAATAGGCGCCTGCTCCCGAGGCGCCCGAATGCGCACCAGCCAATCCCCGACCGGCATCGACTGGGCGATCCGGGCGGCCGTCCGGGCGTCGTACTGGTGATCGAGGACGGCCTCGAGGGCGGGGGGATCCGCATGCCCGACCAGGAGCGTCCCGACGTTGCCCCGGATGTGGGCGGCGGCCTCCTCGTCGAACTGCTCGAGCAACTGGCTCATCAGATACACCGAAATGTCGAACGCCCGCCCCTCGGCGAGCAGATCGAGCAGGATCTGGCCGTCGCCGATGGCGTGCGCCTCGTCGAGATACAGGTTCGCGAGCGGCCGCGTCCCCTCGCTGCGGCCGTCCCGTTGCCGGAGCCGACCCGCAAGGAAAAACCGGGAGACGAGCACCCGCGAGAGGAACGTCCGGGTGCTGCTGTTGAGCCCACCCAGATCGAGAATCCGCGACCGGTTCCCGTGCGTCGACGCTCGATGATCTCGAGGAACGCCAGTTCGAAGCGGAGATCCCGAACCCGTCGCCACGAGAGCGGATCGACGCCTTCAGCGCCGCAAATCCGACGAACGGAGCGTTGACCGGCCGAAATCGACACGTCCCAGCGTTTATGACTGGATCGGCCCTACGTCGAACTAATGACGACCTTCGCGAACGACATCGAAACGATTGCGGCTATTGGCGGCTACGAGGACACCGATGACGTCCTCGAGGAGGCCATTCGTGAACTGTTGCGACGGCGGCCGGAACTCCGGACGTCGCTTGCGATCGAAAAGTACCGAACGGGGGCCGTCAGCCTGAACCGTGCTGCTGAATTGGCGGGCATGTCGACCGAGAGCTTCAAGGACGAACTCGCCGACCGCGGGATTAGCCGGACCGCCGGATTTCTGGATGCTGATGACCGGAAACGTGAACTCGACGAGTTCGGTGGGTGACGGAGGTCGACGTACTGATGACAGTTGTCGACAACAACGTGTTGAGCGCGCTGGCGAAGATCGACCGACTACAGTTGTTACCGGAGGTATTTGACGCGGTTGGGACGCCGACAGCAGTTATTTCCGAGCTCGATCGTGCAAAAGCTATCGGGTACGAATTTGTCACCCGTCTCGACGAGATCAAGTCCCATAACGGTGGATGGCTGACTATTCTCACGCCGACACAGACGGAACTGCAATTGGCGGATGACATTCAGGATCATGCGCTGTCGATGACTGATGCACAGTGTCTCGCAATCGCAGCTGAACGGAATCGTCGACTCGTTACTGATGATGCGCACGTCGGGACGATCGGTCAACAGCGAGGGATTCCGATCTGGGACCTCACGCTTTTTCTGAAAGCGGCGATACAGGTCGACGCGATCGAGACTGCTGACGAACTCGCGGCGATACGCGACGAACTTCGCCGTTCCGACGGGTATCGGTTTTCCCCTGCCGACGAGGAGGCCCTCTTCGGAGAATTGTGACGGTGGATTCGCGGCCGCCCGGACCGACCACGTCGGCGAGGCGTACAACGTCGGCACAGGCGAGTCGGTCTCGATCCGCGAACTGGCCGAACGCATCCAGGATCTCACCGACACCGGTTCGGGTATCGTCCACACCGAGCCACGCGAGGGCGACATCGACCTCTCCAGAGCCGACATCTCGACGGCCCGGGCGAAACTCGCCCTTGAACCGACCGTCTCGCTCCGGGAAGGCCTCGAACGCACGATCGAGTGGTTCGAGAAAACCGAGTAGATCCGACAGGTCCGGTATTCACTCTGGCTTTTCACCCCGCTGATTGAATCCTTCCACCGATCAATCAGACCACTCGGGCGAGATTGAAAGGGGCCGGCCGTCATCGGCGCTTGCGCCGATTGCTCGGGAATCTTCGATTCCCGGTGGTCGACGAAGCCGGCGGCCTCAAGCACCACAGCGAGAGCGAGGGCGGAGCGAAGCGAAGCCCTCGAATCGCGAACGGCGAAGCCGTGAGCGAGTGTAACGAGCGAGGAGCGCAGAGTGTCGCCCACGAGTCGAGCGGCCGGGGGCTTTCTGGGTCTTCGGCTCCCGACCGCACCCCAGAGAGATCGAAACGAAGTCGAGCGGTCGGGGGCTTTCTTGGGTCTCGGCATTCGATTGCCTTTGCCATACGACCACGCTCACTCCACCACGATCGCCGCCCACCATCCCGATTTCCTATGTGGTAAGGTCCATAGGCTTATGGGTATGGAGTTAGTAACATAAGATAGTGGATGGCGTCCTACACCACCATCGAAGACTGGAAAGATGTCGAAGACGGCTACGTTGTCGATGTTACCATCCGGCAAACGGAGGCTGAAAAGTACCCGAGCGGATGGGACTACGGCCTACATCTCGGGCACGTTGGTGGCGAGACCATCCTTCGATACGACAATGCCCACGAACGGACGAACGGCCACGAGCGCCACACCCAGCACGGTGTCGAAATCATCGAGTTCCCTGGGATGCTCACGCTCTATGACCGTTTCAAACGTGAAGCTGAAGAGCTGTCACCCGTGTCGTGGGACTGGCCGGAGTAGGGCGCCACCAGGAGGGACACACCATGCCAACGCTCAAAGTAACCGTCGGCGAACGCGACCGCCTCGATCAGCGCACCCGTAGCCGCATCACGGCCGCCCAGAAAGGCGAAGATCTCGACGACGTCCAGCCGGTCCTGAACTTTGGATCGTATGCTGAACTCAGTCGGCTCCTCAGTCCGAAAAATTTGGAGTTGCTGGAGACGATCGCCGAACACCAACCCGATAGCATCCGCGAAGCCGCCGAACTGGTAGAGCGAGACTACAAGCAGGTCCATCGGAACCTGTCCGAACTCGCGGACATCGGCATCATTGAGTTCGAAGGCGGTGGACCGGGCCAGGCGAAAAAGCCGAAGCTAGCCTATGACGGTCTCGAAATCGACATCCCGTTTGCAAGACCGAACGGGAGTGTCGGCACAGCGGCACCGTGATCGTTCTGGTGACGTGTCTGATCCACAACTCTGGTGGAGACCGCCTGCACCCGTCACGCTGACTCTTCGCTCCGTGATCGACACCATGCCGAACGAGCCACCTCGACCGTCTCCCAACCAATGCGGGCGGGATTGACAGGGGCCGGGCCGCGGGGCGGCGTCGCCGCCACGGTATCGGAGGTCGGCGAGTCGAGCGGACGGGGGCTTTCTGGGTCTTCGACTCCCGATCGAACCCGCTTTCATCCCGATCGAATCGGTGATCTTGCCAACACCAAACCTTTGTAACGACTAATGAGCTACAGTCGCTTATGAACGATACAGACGAGGGTACCGAACTCGACCATCAAGTCCTCCGTACTGCACGGGTGGAGGGACTCCGTCGTCGCATGACCGAATTCATCGAGTCAAACGGTCACGACCAGGATCTCAAGGAACTCCGTGCCGGCGTTGATTCGATGGGCGACCGTGTCGACGACGGCCGAACCGAGCGGATTTGATGCCGGCGACTCCATCACTCCACCCCACTGACTTCTTATGCACTGGATCATATGATGGCCCAGCCCGTGTGCCTCGAGTGGGACGACCACGACTGGTCGGAGCCATCATACTCCCCCGCGAGGACAAGTCCCAAAGAGGAGCGCACAAACCGGAGTACTCACCGCCGAATGGTGGGGAAAGTTGCCTCTGTGGAGTCGGCATAGCCGACATCCCAACGGAGGAATCCCACGACTTCAGTCGTGGGAGGAGGTCAAGTCGAAGATCATGGATTCATGCCGTTCGATGCACTCCACCTCGTGGAATCCGGCAGGGACACGATCGTCTCGAGTGACGAGACGGACGATTCCGTCGCCCCACGACTGGACCTATCGTCCCACGTTGAAGACTAACGTATCCGGCAGACTCAAGACGATGTAGCCTGCTTTTCTGAGAAAGAGGATCAAAGGATGGAAATTTCGGATCAACTGCGTTGTTTGTTTTCCGCAACGGTCGAGCAACGAGACGGGTCGTATATTATTGAGGTTCCCGAACGAGAACTCCAGCTTGGCGAGATAGATGAGGGAAGTACCTACCGAGTCGCCCTGCTGTCTACTCCTTCGGAACCAAAAGCGCAGGCGGAAACACCACCGAAGCAAACCCATGACTCGACCGAGCCACCCGTGAAAGAAGGCGAACAGCGCACCGTAGAAATTGAAGACATCGGGGATCAAGGAGACGGTATCACCCGTGTCGAACGCGGGTTTGTCGTCATCGTCCCCGATACGGAACAGAGAGAAAAAGTCACCGTCGAGATCACGGACGTGCGAGAGAACGTTGCCTTCGCGGAAGTGGTCGAACGGCTGAGTTATTACGAGTAGTCACAAACGCTACCGTATTCGCGCGATCGACAACGAGTCATCGACGGGAAAGCCTTCGAACGGCACATACTCCGATCGTTGGTGAAGACTGCTTCGGAGGAGGTCTCGACTATGAGTCATCGAGTGACGGATGGCCAGTGTTGTTGTATACAGAGACGACCACGTTATTCGCGTTCGAGCGGATGGCCTGGTTTGTCGATCCGGAGACGAACCGCTGGAGTCTCCCAGTCGTCGGTGCGCCAAGGACTGTGAGGGGGTAGTAATCCGACTGCTCAGTGATCGCGTCGATCGGGTCGTCCGCCTCGAGGAGCCAACTCCTCGTTCCCTCGAGATCATCGAGCCGCTGTTCGGCAGCCTCGATGTAGGCTTCGGCTCGTTCGTAACGACGATCGGATGCGTTGGTGTCGACGACGTGGAGCACGTCGAGACAGGCGTCGGATGCAACGGCGAGGCGACGAGCAATATCCACTGCTAACCCCGAGTGAGGGCCACCGGTGATCGGGAGGAGGATCGAAGGGACAGTATCGAGCCCTGCTGTGCCGTTCACAATCAGCACGTCACAGTCTGCCTGGGTGGCGATGCGTTCGCTGGTGTCGCCCGCGAGGAGGCTTGTCGGTGCCTCTCCCGGGACCACGACTGTGTCGACGTTGGACGCGGCGATCGTGTTGTGGACGGTTCGGGTCAGGCGATGGACATCAACGAGTCCGGAACCGGTGGACCTCGACGAACGCGGAAGCTGGTCGGTGAGTTCACTGGAGAGATCCGAGTCGGGGTCGTCGTGCGCTGTGGGTGCGAGTGTCGTCGAGGGATGCCCGGGTGCAGTCGGCGACGTCACACGGACCGGCATGTTGGTCGCTTGCGCAAGCGTTCGAGCAATCTTGAGTTGGTCTGCGGTCTTTGACTCGTCGGTTGTGAGAATCGGCGCGAGAACGTGGCTGTCGGTCGGTTTCTCGGCGGACGTATTCCTGTCCGAGGAGGTCGGGGCGTCGGCGAATGTCCAGCCGCCTATCGGCTGCCGGATGTCCATGGATAGTCGTGTTTGCCCAACCGTATAAATCTAGAGATCGGTGTAAACTCATAATGATTATTGTAGCGATTTACCGGTCGGTCGGCCACCCGGTGGGCCGATCGTCCGGTTACGGCCGAGAATAATCATTATCAGTCGATCCGGAAAGCAGCTGTTGCTACAACTGTTGCGGCCGCAAAAAACTGTGCGTTTGAAACGCACGTTGTACGCTGTTTTTCAGATGACGCGGTTCTGCAGGTAATCGAGGTGCTTCGCGTTGTAGACGATCCTAACTTCGTCGGTCGTCGGGCTCCCGATGCAGGTGAGCCGGACGTTCTTCTCCTCGACCTCCTCGTCGGAGAGGATCTGCTGCATGTCCATCTCGAGGTCGCCCTCCACCGCGATCGCCGCGCAGTTCGCACACGCGCCGGCGCGACAGGAGAACGGCCAGTCGTACCCCTGCGCCTCGGCGGCCTCGAGGACGTACTCGCCCTGATTGACTTCGAGGCTGCCGTAGTCCTCTTCGCCGAGTCCGGCGTCGGCGGCTTTTTCGAACAGATCGTCGTCGTCCATCGACCAACCATGGTCGTCCAGCACTTCGTAGTTCAGGTATTCAACGGTGGGCATCAGTCGCCGATTCAACACCCAGACCATTAGACTTTGCTGTTTTCTTTTTCGCGAAGTGCAGCCGTGGGAAACTCCATCCCTCCGAGTGGATCGGTGATCCCGCAAATCCGGGGAATCGACGGTTTCGACCGGCTCGTCGATGGGGGTTGCCGGCAGGGCGGCTGTGTGTCGTCACGGGGGCACCCGGCAGCGGCAAGACGACCTTCTGTGCGCAGTTCGTCACCGAGGGGGTCGCGAACGGCGAAACCTGCCTGTACATCAGTATGCACGAAACCCGCGAGGGGATCACGGAAGACATGTCCGGGTTCTCCTTCGGGTTCTCCTTTGGGTTCGAGCGCGCGATCGAGACGGAGCGGCTCAAGTTCCTCGATGCCTTCTCCTCGCACGGGAGCCGGTTTTTCGGCAACCCGGGCGCGAACGGCCGGCTTCGGGCGCTCGAAATCGGCACCGAAACCGGCCCCCGGAGAGCCTCTCGCTGCCGAAGTTCCTCCGTAGCCAGGGCGGTCCGGGGCGGCGGGACGGGACGACACGGCGAGACTAATTGGAAATCGGCGCGACTCCCACGCCAGACGGGGTGGCGTGGCGTTCGGAGGTAACATCCTTATACCGCTCGCGGTCGGATCTTCTCGTATGAACGTTGTTCCGGACACGAGCGCGGTCATCGACGGCCGCGTGTCCGAGCGGATCGAGGACGGGAGCTACGCCGGATGGACAGTCGTCGTCCCGGAAGCGGTGGTGGGCGAACTCGAGGCGCAGGCCAACGAGGGGCTCGACACCGGTTGGGAGGGGCTCGCCGAGCTCCAGCGGCTCGTCGATCTCGTCGAGGACGGCGAGATCGAAGCCGAGTACGTCGGCGAACGCCCGCGGCCGGACGCCGGCGACGCCGCCGGCGAGGGGGAGATCGACGCCCTCATCAGGGACGTCGCCGCCGACCACGACGCGGTGTTGCTCACAAGCGACTACGTCCAGGCCGAGGTGGGCCGTGCGAAAGGGCTGCAGGTCGAGTACGTCGAGCCGGTCGTCCGCCAGGTCGACGACCTCCCGATCCGGGAGTACTTCGACGACGAGACGCTGTCGGTCCACCTGAAGACGGGGACACGACCGAAGGCGAAACGCGGCCGAATCGGCGAACTGACCTACCAGCGGATCGGCGAGGAGGAAACCACCGAAGAGCAGATGCGCGAGTGGGCCGACACGATCGAGGCGCTCGCGCGTGCAAGCCCGGACGGGTTCATCGAACTGGCCGAGCCGGGGATGACGATCGTCCAGTACCAGGACTTCCGGATCGCGGTCGCCCGGCCGCCGTTTGCCGACGGGATCGAGATCACCGCCGTGCGGCCGATCGTCAAGACCGAACTCGAGGAGTACAGCCACGCGGAACCGCTGAAAAAACGGCTGCTCGAGCGCCAGCGAGGCATGCTCATCTCGGGGTCGCCCGGCGCCGGGAAGTCGACGTTCGCACAGGCGGTCGCGGAGTTCCTCGATTCGAACGATTACGCGGTCAAGACGATGGAAAAGCCCAGGGACCTCGACGTCGGCCCCGACATCACCCAGTACGGGGCGCTGGGCGGCGAGATGGCCAAAACCGCCGACTCGCTGCTTCTGGTCCGGCCGGACTACACGATCTACGACGAGGTCCGCAAGACCGAAGACTTCGAGGTGTTCGCCGACATGCGGCTGGCGGGGGTCGGGATGGTCGGGGTCGTCCACGCCACCCGGGCGATCGACGCGCTCCAGCGGCTCGTCGGGCGGGTCGAACTCGGGATGATCCCGCAGGTCGTCGACACGGTCGTGTTCATCGAGGACGGGCAGGTCGACACCGTCTACGACGTCCAGACGACGGTGAAGGTGCCCGAGGGGCTCACCGCCGAGGACCTCGCCCGGCCGGTGATCCAGGTGACCGACTTCGAGACCGGCCGCCCCGAGTACGAGATCTACACGTTCAACCGGCAGGTCGTGACGGTGCCGCTTTCCGACGAGGACGGGGACGACACCGGCGTGGGCCGGATCGCGAAACAGGAGATCGAACGGGAGATCCGGTCGGTCGCACAGGGCCACGTCGAGGTCCAGCTCAAGGGCCAAAACAACGCCGTCGTCTACGTCGACGAGGACGACATCTCGTATGTCATCGGCAAAGGTGGCGGGCGGATCTCCGACATCGAAGAGCGCCTCGGGATCGACATCGACGTGCGGACTCACGACGAGCGCCCCGGCGGGGGGAACGCCGCCGACCGCTCCGGCGCGGAGCTCGCGGACCCCGACGCGAACGTCGTCCAACCGGAGATCACCTCGCGACACGTGGTCATCCGCGTCGACGAGTTCGTCGGCGAGACGGTGGAAGTCCGCGCCGGGGGCGAGTACCTGTTTACGGCGACGGTGGGGCGCGGCGGCGACATCCAGGTCTCCCGCGGCTCGGCGATCGCGGAAGAACTCGAGGACGCGATCGATCGGCGACAGGAGATCACCGTCGTGCCGGTCTGAGTTATGTGACCGACGCGCCGGTCTGAGTTCCGTCCTACATCGATTTCGGCGCTTCCACGCCGAGCACCGACAGCGCGTTCGCGATCGTGTGTCGGGCGGCGCGAACGAGCGCGAGGCGGGCCCTGGCGGTCGCCTCGTCGTCGGCGGTCACTACGGGACACTCCCGGTAGAACGCGTTGAACGTCTCGGCGAACTCCCGGGTGTAGGTGGCGACCAGATGCGGCTCCAGTTCGTCTGCGGCCTCCTCGATGCACGCTGGGAACCGGGCGATGACGGCGAGTAGCTCCTGCTCTTCGGGAGTTTCCAGCAGTTCCGGGGATACCTCGGCGTCGACGTCGGGGAGTTCGATTCCCGCCCCGGCGGCTTCCGCTTCGATCCCGCAACACCGGGCGTGGACGTACTGGACGTACGGCGCCGACTGCGCCTCGAAATCCAGCGCGCGGTCCCACTCGAAGGTGATCGCCTTCGTCGGCTGCTTTGCGACGATGTCGTACCGGACGGCGCCGATGCCGACCTGTCGGGCGATCCGCTCGATGTCGTCGCCGGTCAGTTCGTCGTCCCGGATCCGGTCGTCCATCCGGCTTTGTACCTCCTCGCGCGCCCGGTCGATCGACTCGTCGAGCAGATCGTCGAGCATCACGCCGGTTCCCCGGCGGGTGGACATCTTCCCCTCCGGGAGGTTCACGTACGAGTAGATGACGTGATCGAGCTGATCGACGTCGTTGCCGAGCAGCTCCAGTGCCGCGTCCAACTGCTCGGCCTGGAGCTTGTGGTCCTCCCCGAGAACGGTGACGGCGCGGTCGTAGTTGTCGAACTTCCACTCGTGGTGGGCCAGATCCCGAGTGGTGTACAGCGACGTGCCGTCCGACCGGAGGAACACGAGGTTCTTGTCGATCCCCCAGTCGTCGAGTTCGAGCTGCCAGGCGTCCTCCTCGTAGACGGCGTGGTCGGTCTCCTGGAGTCGCTCCGCCACCTCGTCGGTGGAGCCGTCGCGCATGAACCGCGTCTCCTTTATGAACTCGTCGAACTCCGCGGGAAGCCGGGCGAGACACTCCTTCATCCCGCCGAGCACGCTGTCGACGACCTCGCCGACCCGCTCGTAGACCTCCTCTTTGCCCTCCTCGAGCCCCTGAAGGATCGCAGCGATCTCCTCCTCGGCGGCCGCAACCTCGTCAGGATCGGCGTTCTCGAGGTAGTGGTTCCCCTTCCGGTAGTAGCGCACCAGGTCGTACTCGATCCGATCGCGGGCGGGCGGTGCCTCGAGATCGCTCTCGTCGAACGTCTCGTAGGCCCACGTGAACACGGCCATCTGGCGTCCGGCGTCGTTGACGTAGTAGTGGCGGTCGACGTCGTAGCCGGCGTACGCGAGCACGTTGGCGACGGCGTCGCCGACGATCGGGTTTCGTGCCCGACCGACGTGGACGGGCCCCGTCGGGTTGGCGCTGGTGTGTTCGACCACGACAGCGGTGTCCCGGTCCGGAAGCGCGCCGTACGCCTCCGTTTGGGCGTCCGACAGCGTGTCCGTGAGGTACTCGTCGGTCGTGGTGAAGTTCACGTACGGCCCCTGGCTGGTCGCGGTCGCGACGTACCCCGTGGGCTCGACCGCGCCCGCGACCTCCGCTGCGACCTTCGGCGGCGGTGCCCCGGCTTCGCCCGCCAGCCGGAAGGCGACGCTGGAGGCGAGCGTCGCGTCCACGTCCGTCGGCGGCTCCTCGATCCCGAGATCGTCGGTCGGATATCCCAGCTCCGAGAGCGCCCGTTCGAGGGCCGACTCCACGTCCGACCGGAACTGCCTGAACATGCAGGGGCGTTTGCCGCGGCCAGTAAAGGCCCTTCCGAAGCCGATTGCGACAGGGCTGACTGTGGCCCCCAACCGAAACTGTTCTGTGCCACGAACGCGCCGCCACGACGCGAAGCGGACTGCTTAAGACGTTCCGCAGACGAAATCGAAACGGGAAACTGGTGGTCAGTTCAGGACGATCCCGGAATCGATCCGGGGTGTTATCATATTTTTGGAACGCGTTCCATATCCGATACGCTTTTCCGCGACCTCCGCCAACGTCGAGATATGTCCGGGACAGTACCCGCCGTCGGGCAGGACGAACTGGCGACGCTGAAGCTCGTCGCCCTCGATGGCGGCCTCGTCGGTCCGGTGAAAGTCTCGTGTGCGGAGCTCGCCGATCGACTCGACGCGTCGAACCAGACCGCCTCCCGCCGGCTCCAGGCGCTGGAGGCGGCCGACCATCTCGAACGCGACGTCGTAAGCGACGGCCAGTGGATTGCGGTGACCGACGAGGGGGAGTCGGCACTGCGTCGCGAGTACGCCGACTACCGACGGATCTTCGAGGGGCGACGGTCGATCACGCTGCGTGGACGGGTGACAAGCGGGATGGGCGAGGGGCGCCACTACATCTCGCTTTCCGGCTACATGGAACAGTTCCGAGAGCGACTCGGCTACGAGCCGTTCCCGGGAACGCTGAACGTCGAACTCGACGAGGAGAGCGTCCGGTCCCGCGCCGGGCTGCGGTCGATCGACGGCGTTCCGATCGACGGCTGGGAGGACGAGGAACGAACGTTCGGTCCGGCGACGTGTTACCCCGCGAGCGTTCGAACCGCCGGCGATCCCCGACACGCCGATCGTGCCCACGTCATCGTTCCCGAGCGAACCCACCACGACGAGGAGAACCTCGAACTGATCGCCCCCGTCAAGCTCCGGGAGGATCTCGAGCTGTCCGACGGCGACGAACTGATCGTCGAGGTCCACGGCGGCACACCCGCCGACGGCACCGACATCGAGGGAGGGGTGGTGTAATGCGGCGACGACCCAACAGTTCGGGAGCACTCGGCGACGGCGTCGTCGAGGGGGGAACCGTCGAAGAGGCGGTCGCGGCGTTCTCGGCGGGCAAGCCGGTGTTGGTCCACGACTTCGACGACAGGGAGGGAGAGACGGACCTCGTCTACCCCGCCGGGGCGGTCCGACCCGCCGACGTCGCACGGATGCGAAACGACGCCGGGGGGTTGGTCTGTGTTGCGCTCTCTGATTCGGTCGCGGAGACGTTCGGACTGCCGTTCCTCGCCGGCGAAATCGACCACCCGGCCGCCGGCGACCACGACCTCGCGTACGACGATCGGTCGTCGTTCTCGCTTCCGGTCAATCACCGCGACACGTTCACGGGTATCACCGACGAGGACCGAGCGCTCACGATCCGGGAGCTGTCCGGCGCCGCGAGTGCTGCGGTTCAGGGCCCGGGAACCTACTCCGCGGCGGACTTCGCAGAGGAGTTCCGGAGCCCCGGACACGTCCACCTGCTGCGCGGGGCCCCGAACCTGCTCGCGGATCGGGAGGGACACACCGAACTCGGGCTCGCGTTGGCACAGCGAGCGGAGCTGCCTCCAGCGGTCGTCGTCTGTGAGATGCTCGACGACGAGTCCGGCGCCGCGCTGTCGCCGGCCGACGCCGCAGCCTACGCGCACCGTCACGGGCTCGTCTACCTGGAAGGCGAGCGATTGATCGACGCAATCCGGTGATTTCACCGGTAGCCGTAGCCCCGGCTGATCCCGAGGCACCACAGCACTATTATACGCTCGCCGTCGAAATACGATGAACATCTGGCGGTTCGAACGGATCGCCACCCTTCCGAACAAATGTGCGAGAGTACCTGCTCCACCGCGACCCGTCGGACGCTTCTGGCGGCTGGAGCAGGTGCGCTGTCGGGGACGGCCGGCTGTCTTCGCGACTTCAGGACCGTCGCCGGCCGCGACAGGATCGACCAACTCGAACTGGAGATTCGAACGTTGCCAGCCGACAGCGATCCCAACGCGGTCCGTATCGCTCGAAGCCTGGAGGACCGCCTCGACGCGGTCGGCGTCGACGCCCGGATCAACACGCTGACCGAAGAGCAGCTGTATCGGCAGGTGCTTTTGAACCGGAACTTCGACGTGTACGTCGGTCAGCTCCCCGAAACGACGGCAATCGATCCCGACGCGCTGTACCCGCTGTTGCATTCGAAATACGGTGCTGAGCCGGGGTGGCAAAACCCGTTCGGCTACGCCGATCCGGACATAGACGAGCTGTTGACCAGACAGCGAACGTCGGGGGACACCGTTCGCCTGGATGTGGCAGCCGATCTCCAGCGCCGCCTCGCGGAATCACAGCCGTTCGTGTCGATCGCGTTCCCCGACGAGATCAGCGCCGTCAGGGAAACCCGTTTTTATCAGTGGCACGAACCCAGACCGATCGAACCGGTAAACCTCCTGTCGCTTTCGCGCCGAGACGACACCGAACCGACGCTGCGGCTCGTGACGACCGATCCGCGCTTGACGGAGAACCGCAATCCGATCGCCGCGGAGTTTCGGCGGCACGGGAGCCTGCTCGAACTGGTTTACGCGCCGCTGGTCAGGCGGATCGACGACGAGTTTCGACCGTGGCTCCTCGAGCGGTGGACGCGACGACCCGGCGGAGAACGATCCGATGTTGAGGAACCTGGCGAAGAGGGAAAGAATCTGGTTCTTCGAGGGGAACTCCGAGACGGACTCTCCTGGCACGACGGAGAATCACTCGACTCCGAAGACGTCGCGTTCACCTACGAGTTTCTGGCGGATACGTCGCTGGGGCGGGCGGAATCGGCAATTCCGACGTCCAGGTTTCGGGGACGCTCGTCACTCGTCGAATCCGTGGAACCGGTCGATGACCGGACATTCGACGTTCGGTTCGAAACCGGAAGTCCCGAAGTGGCGATCAGGGCATTTACCGTGCCGCTGTTGCCAGAACACATCTGGAGAGAGTACACCGGGGCGGCGACGATCGCCGGGATCGAAGTGAACGACGAGACCACGGACGCGCTCGTTCGATCGAACGACGAGCCGGTGGGCTCCGGGCAGCTCCGATTCCTGGAGGCGACGGCGGGCGAGGAGGTCGTCTTCGAGCGGGTCCCCGACCATCCAGTCGGTGCTGCCGACGACATCCCGGACCGGTTTCAGGGAGGACCGGCCTTCGAACGCCTGAACCTGACCGTCGTGCCATCCGACGTGGTCGCCGTCGAGTCGGTGGCAGAAGACGAGGCAGACGCGACGGTTTCGAATCTCGGCACTGACTCGCTTCCACGTGCCGCTCGATCGTCGGCGACCTCCGTGGTGAGCGACCGGTCGCGGGCGCTCTACCACGTCGGGTTCAACATCCGCCGCGCGCCGCTATCGAATTTCAGGTTCCGCGTTACGATCGCCCGATTGTTCGACAAAGGCGAGATCGTCGACGACGTGTTCGACGGCTACGCAGTTCCGGCGACGAGTCCGCTGGAGCAACGGTGGGTTCCGCCGGACCTCTCATGGGACGGGCAGGATCCAGTCGTGCCGTTCTTCGCGGGTCCTGACGGCGAGTTCGACGAAGAACGCGCCCGCGAAGCGTTCGGCGAGGCGGGGTATCGCTACAGTGACGACGGGGAACTACTCGCGGAGGAATCCTGACGTGCTCATGTTTCCCGAACTCTCCCCGCTCATCCGCGTCGTCCTCGTTCTGGTGAGCGTCATCGCGGCCGGGGTCGTCGTCGCTGGGGTGACGATCGTCGGCCCCAGACGACTCCGAGGGCTCGTTCGAACGGTTCCAGGCCATCTCAGGGAGGTGGCCCCGTACGTCGGTGCGCTGGGGGTTATCCTCGTAATCAGTGCGTTCGGTCGCGAGGGACTCCAGTCGGTGTCGCAGCTGTACGGGCTGTATCTGACGGGCACCATCTTCGCCATCGAGGGGGAGTTCGTCGCGTGGCTGCAGTCACATGCGACCGACGGAGCGACGCGTCTCCTCTCGTGGACGTACGTGTACGGCTACGCGTTCCTGCTCGTGTTCCCTCTCCTCGCGTACGCGGCGCTCGAGGAGTCCACACAGCTCAAACGGCTGCTGGCGGCATACACGCTCAACTACGCGATCGGGCTCGTCGTGTACACGATCGTGTTCGCACACGGCCCGCGGAACGTGATGCCGGACATGGTGACGTCGCTTCTGTACACGACAACGCCCGATTTCCAGCATCTCACCACGCAGATCAACATCAGATCCAACGTCTTCCCGTCGCTGCACACCTCGCTTTCGGTGACCGTGGCTGCGCTCGCGTATCGGACTCGCGACGTCTACCCGTTGTGGACGGTGCTGTCGGGGATCCTTGCGACCGGCGTCGTGTTCTCGACGATGTATCTGGGGATCCACTGGGCGCTGGACGTCGTCGCCGGGATCGTCCTCGCTCTCGCGTGTGTGTGGATTGTCTGTGAGTACGTCGAGTGATGGCCGCCCGAGAACTGGAGCCGGCGGGTCGCTACGAGAGCTCGAACCGCGCTACCGTGTCGTACTCCGGCCCCTCGGGTGTGAGGATGCTTTCCTTCAGGCGGACGTCCTCGACCCGAAATCGGCCGATCGTCGGATCAGTTTCCGTGACTGCCTCCTGGACGATCTCCTTCCCCCGGGCGTCGTCCATCCGCGCGAGCGTGACGTGCGGGGTGAACTCGTGGTCCTCGGGATCGAAGCCGAGCGCGGTCGTCTCCGCCTCCAGCGCCTCGTGGAGCGCGGTCAGTTCGGCCTCGCCCGTCCGGAATCCGGCCCACACGACGCTTATGTACTCGACCGAGGGGAACACGCCGAGCCCACCCACCTCGGCTTCGAACGGTTCGACGGGTGCGACGGTGCCGTCCTCGTGTTCGACTTCGGCGTTCGAGATCGCCTCGCGGGCGGCCGTTTCGAGTTCCTCGACGCGGTCGGTGTCGACGTCGCCGAGGAACTTCAGCGTGAGGTGCGCCTGCGCCGGGTCGGTGAACCTGAGTCCCTCCGCATCGCGCAGCCGGTCCTGGACGGCGGCGACGTCGTCGGCCAGTCGATCCGGGAGGTCGACGGCGAAGAAGAGTCTCATATTGGAAGCTACAACGGGAAGGGACTAAAAACACGTGACGCAACGCTTACCCGCGACCACCGCCAATCCCGTAGTATGACCGACGAGCGCGACGAGCGCGACGAACACGAGTTCTCCTCGGGACAGGGGTTCGACGAGGAGTACGAGGAGTTCACGCTCGACCCGCCGGAGCTCTCCGTCGACCCGTCGAAGGTCGACCCCGTCGACTCGCGGGTGCTTTCGGACATCCTCGACGAACGGAACCTGGCGAGCGACCAGGTGGACGCCGAAGAACTGCTCGACATCGGCCTTTCGTACATGGGAATCAACCGGTTCGAGGAGGCGACCGAAACCCTCGAGCGGGCCGCACGGTTCGCCGACGACGAGCGGCTCAAACAGGAGGCGTGGGTGAACAAGGGCGCCGCCCACGCCCGGCTCGAGGAGTACGACGCCGCCGTCGGCGCCTACGAGGAGGCGCTGCGGATCGACGACGACTCCGAGCACGCCGCGACCGCCGAGACGAACCTCGCGTACGCCCTGTGGGAGTGGGGCCACACCGAGGAAGCGCTGGACCACGCCGAACGCGCTGTCGAGATCGATCCCCGGTTCGCACAGGCGTGGTACAACCGCGGCTTCTTCCTCCTCGAGCGAGGCCTGGCCGAAGACGCCGTCACGGCCTTCGACAACGCGATCCGGCTCGGGATGCGCAACGCCGACGTCCTCGAGGAGAAGGCCAGGGCACTCGAAGAGCAGGGCGAACACGAGCAGGCCGAAACCGTCCACGAACAGGCACAGGAACTGCGCGAAGAGGCGGAACGCGAGCTCGTCGAGGAGCACGGCCGCCGCGAGAACTGATGAGCGACAACTCCACCGACGACTCCACCGGCGACTCCACCGGCGACGTGACGATGCTCCTCCGCGAACGAGACACCCCGGAAGGGCTGCTCGTCTCGGTCTGCGATTCGGACTGTCTCGGCGAGACGTACGAGAACGGCGAAGCGAGGCTGGAAGTCGACCCCGGCTTTTACGGGGGCGAGGCAGCCGTCGAGGCCGGCGCCGACGCCGTCGTCGAGAGCCTCCACCGCGCGCAGGTGGCGAACCTGGTGGGGACCGAAAGCGTCGGGGTAGCGATCGAGGCGGGGCTCGTCGACGAGGAGACGGTCCTCGAGTTCGAGGGGACCAGACACGCCCAGTTGCTCTGGCTGTGAGCCGTCGATCTCCCGTGAGCTGTCGGTCGACCGATCGGCCCCTTAAGTAGCAAGGCGCGCAACCGTCGAGCGATGGCCATCACACTCGAGGGCGAGTACACCACCGCCCGGATCCTGGTCGACGAGGAGTCACTCGTCGAGGAGAACTGCCTCGAGCAGATACGCGAACTCGTCGATCACCCGGCGTTCACGGAACCGGTCCGGGTGATGCCGGACGCCCACTGGGGGGCGGGCGCCCCCGTCGGGTTCACGATGACGTTGCCCGACAAAGTGGTCCCGAACATCGTTGGCGTCGACGTGGGATGTGGCATGACTGCCACCGATCTCGGCCCGGAGCTGCCCCTCGAAGATGCGGAACGCGAACGGCGGGTGCGCGAGGCGGTGCCGATGGGCCGGAACGTCCACGACTACGACGAGGCGCCCCACCTCGTCGACGAGTTTCCCTTCGACCGGGCGAACGAGGTGTTCGATCGGTTTGCCGCCGCCTACGAGGACCGGTTCGACCGCCCGATCGATCCGCTCGAGTTCGAGTTCGACGGCTACGACGGCGACTACTTCAAGGGGCTGTGTCGGCGCGTGCTCTCCCGCCAGCGCCAGGGGATGGGTCACGTCATCCGGAGTGCGGGAACCCTCGGCGGCGGGAATCACTTCATCGAGTTCGCGGCGGCCCGCGAGTCGGGCGACTACTGGCTGGTCGTGCACAGTGGGTCGCGGTACCTGGGAAAATCCGTCGCCGAGTACTGGCAACACAGGGCGAACCAGTATCGCAACGCGGACGCGATCCGCGAGATCATTCCCGACGAGTACGCCGAGTATCTCAAATTCGATCCCGAGACAGTCAGCGACCGCGACCTCTACGAGTGGGTGACCGGCGGCAAAGGTGAGTCCCACATCCGCAAAGAGCGGGTTCGTGAAGACTTCGAGGGAACGGACGTCGAAGCGGTGTTCGACCGACTCTCCCGGCCACACGAGGACGTCGACGAGCGAAACGAGGAACTCGACTGGCTCGAGGGACGGGAGGCCCACGGCTACTACGTCGACATGCTGTTCGCCCAGCAGTACGCCCGCTGGAACCGTCGGCTGATGAGCGACGCGATCTGTGACGTGCTGGACGTCGAGGAGACCGATCGAGTCGAGTCGATCCACAACTACATCGACTTCCGGGATCTGACGATCCGGAAGGGAGCGACGCCGGCCCGCGAGGGACAGCGGCTGATCATCCCGTTCAACATGGCGGAGGGGTCGATCCTGGCGCGCGGGAAGGGCAACGAGGAGTGGAACCGGACCGCACCACACGGTGCAGGGCGCGTGATGGGCCGACGGGAAGCCCACGAGGAGTTGAACATCGAGGCGTTCGAGGACGCGATGGAGGGCGTCTACTCCGAGTCGGTCGTCGAGGAAGTGGTCGACGAGGCGCCGATGGCATACAAGCCGACCGAGGCCATCGCTGAGGCGATCGAACCGACCGCCGAGATCGTCGACTGGCTCGAGGTGGTCCACAACCTCAAAGCGAAAGAGTAGCCGAATACGTAACTCCATTAGGTTACGTCGCCGCGAAAGACCGAAGAGAAATTAGGCACTCGCTCCAACATCCCGGCAATGGGAGCCCAAGAATCGTATCCAGTCGACGTCGAGGCGATCCGTGCCGACTTCCCGATCCTCGAGCGGAAGGTCGGCGGCGACGTCACAACGCCGGGCGAGGGACCGGACGACACCGAACCGCTGGTGTATCTCGACAACGCGGCGACGAGCCACACCCCCGAGCCGGTCGTCGAGGCGATCACCGACTACTACCGCGGCTACAACTCCAACGTCCACCGCGGCATTCACCAGCTGAGCCAGGAGGCGTCCGTCGCCTACGAACAGGCCCACGACCGGGTCGCGGAGTTCATCGGCGCCGAGGGACGCGAGGAGATCATCTTCACCAAGAACACGACCGAGGCGGAGAACCTCGTCGCGTACGCGTGGGGACTCAACGAGCTCGGTCCGGGCGACAACGTGGTGCTCACTCAAATGGAGCACCACGCGTCGCTGGTCACCTGGCAGCAGCTGTGCAAGAAGACCGGCGCGGAGGCGCGGTTCATCCGGGTCGACGAGGACGGCTATCTCGACATGGATCACGCCGCCGAGCTGATCGACGAGGACACGCGCATGATAAGCGTCGTCCACGTCTCGAACACGCTGGGCACCGTCAATCCCGTCGCCGAGCTGACAGCGATGGCCCACGAAGTGGGGGCGTACTCGTTCGTCGACGCGGCCCAGTCGGTTCCCAACCGACCGGTCGACGTCGGCGAGATCGACGCCGACTTCCTGGCGTTTTCGGGCCACAAGATGCTCGGGCCGACCGGGATCGGCGTGTTGTACGGGAAACAGCACCTCCTCGAGGAGATGGAGCCGTACCTCTACGGCGGCGAGATGATCCGGCGGGTCACCTACGAGGACGCCGAGTGGGAGGATCTCCCCTGGAAGTTCGAGGCCGGAACCCCCGTCATCGAACAGGGGATCGCCCTCGTGGCGGCGATCGACTACCTCGAGGACGTCGGGCTCGAGGCGATTCAGACCCACGAGGAACTGCTCGCAGAGTACGCCCACGGCCGGCTCACGGAGCGGGGCGACGTGGAGATTTACGGGCCGCCGGGCGACGACAGAGGCGGACTGGTGGCGTTCAACGTCGAGGGCGTCCACGCCCACGACCTCTCGAGCATCCTCAACGACTACGCGGTCGCGATCCGGGCGGGCGACCACTGCACGCAGCCGCTGCACGACACCCTCGGGATCGCGGCGTCCGCGCGAGCGTCGTTTTACCTGTACAACACGAAAGCCGAAGTCGACAAGCTACTCGAGGCGGTCGACGCCGCGGCCGAACTGTTCGGATGAAGCGGACGGGCGGCACCGACGCGGCGAAACGCGCCGCCGGCGAGACGGCTGCAGAGCTCGTCGATGACGGGACGGTCGTCGGGCTCGGCACCGGTTCGACTGCGGCGTTCGCGATCCGCGCGATCGGCCGCCGGGTCGACGCCGGCCTCGACGTCCGCGGGGTGGCGACGTCGTTTGCGGCCCGGGAACTCGCGCGCGAGTGTGGAATCCCGCTGGTGGAGCTTCCCGACGTCACCGGCGTCGAACCGGGTGACTGCGGCGTTGGTGCCGGGATCGACCTCGCGATCGACGGCGCCGACCAGGTCGCCGACGGCGACCTCATAAAGGGTGGCGGCGCAGCCCACGCCCGCGAGAAACTCGTCGACGACGCGGCCGATCGGTTCGTCGTCGTCGTCGACCGGTCGAAGGTAACCGAAACGCTCGACGATCCGGTCCCGGTCGAGGTGCTGCCGGACGCCCGGGGGTCAGTCGCCGACAGGGTTGCCGACCTCGGCGGCGAGGCGACGCTGCGGACGGCCGACCGGAAGGACGGCCCGGTCGTCACCGACAACGGGAACCTGGTTGTAGACTGCGCGTTCGGCCGGATCGACGACCCTGACGCGCTCGCTACACGGCTCTCTGTGCTCCCCGGGGTCGTCGAACACGGGCTGTTCGTCGGGATCGCAGACGAGGTGTACGTCGGCGACGACGGCGGCGACGTCGACGTCCGCTGGGGATAGCTGCCGCTCGCCGGTCGAAAAAATCGAAAACGGAGATCGCCCGGGTTACAGGTCGCGAGGCTGGACCGTCTTGCGGTCGTTCGCCTCTGCTCGGCGGGCGGCGTCTTCCAGCAGTTCCGCAACTTCCTCGTCGAGCGCGTCGTAAAAGTCCGAAGCGACGTTTTTGTCGTCCAGCGCCTCTTTGACTGCTGCTTTGACGATAAGATCTGCCATGCAGTCGAAGGTATTGACGCGTACTTAATAAGGCTTCCCAAATTCCGGCGCGAGCGGCTCCCTATTGCCCCGATTCGACCGCCCATTCCGTCTCCATCGGCGGGTTCGTTTCATCACTATGAATTCGAGAACGAAGTTAATGCATAAAAAGTCCCCCTTAGCTATCAGGGTCTTGATTATAGTAGAGTATATGACCCCCGAGAACGTAGAGTATGATACAGCCTGTGAAGGAGGCCAAAGAGACAATGGCAACCTGCGATCACTGTGGTTCGCACGTATCCGAACAGTTCGCCCGTGTCTTCGCCGACGGCCAGGGACAGCTCAACGCCTGTCCGGCCTGCTCGGCCAACGCGGGGATCGCCGAAGTGGCGCGACACCGAGCCCGCTCGGGGAACTGACCGGTCCGGCGACCACACGTATCGACCGACGACTGCCGCACCGTCCAGAAAACACCCACGTGAACTTCCGGAGCCGGACGACTCTTTGATTCCGGCTCCGATACCCCAGATAGTGCCGTACGTGTACGTCCTCGAGTGTGCCGACGGAACGCTGTACACCGGCTACACGACTGACATCGAGCGCCGGGTCGCGGAACACAACGCCGGCGAGGGGGCGAAGTACACCCGGGGACGGACCCCGGTCGAGCTGGTACATCTGGAAGAATACGACTCGCGCTCGGCGGCGATGTCCCGGGAACACGAGATCAAGTCGCTGTCGCGGGCGGAGAAACGGCAACTGATCGGCGAGCAGGGCGACCTGCCGGACGGTTTTTGACCGCGGGTGCACATGCCGGCGTATGGACACCGAGCGGACCGACGCCGACGCGATTTCCTTTGGCACCGACGGCTGGCGGGCGCCCCTGGGGGAGTTTACCGACCGGCGGCTCCGGCTGGTCGCGCGGGCGATCGCCGACCACCTGCGGGCCGAGGAAACGGACGGGCCCGTCGCCGTGGGCTACGACGCCCGCGAGAGTTCGCCGGGGTTCGCCGAGACCGTCGCCGAGACGCTCGCGGGGGAGGGGTTCGACGTCCTGTTTCCCGAGCGAGACGTCCCCACCCCCGTGATCGCCCACGCTGTCGTCGACCGCGGCTGTGCTGGCGCGGTCGTCATCACCGCGTCCCACAATCCCCCGGAGTACAACGGCGTGAAGTTCATCCCCGACGACGGCGCGCCGGCGCTTCCAGCAGTCACGGACGATATCGAATCCCGGCTGGGGGAAGCCCCCGGGACGACCGGGGAACGCGAGGACGGCCGGATCCGCCGGTTCGACCCGATCGAACCGCACCGACGCGCGGTTCGCCGGATCGTCGACGCCGACCTCGACGGGGTTGCGGTCGTGTACGACGCAATGCACGGCAGCGGCCGGGGCGTCACCGACGCCCTGCTTTCCGCGGCCGGGGCGACGGTGATCCGCCGGCGGTGCTCGCGGGACCCCGACTTCGGCGGCGGCGGGCCGGACCCGGTTCCCGAACGGCTCGGGGGACTGGTCGCCGACGTCCGGGAGCAGGACGCGGACCTCGGGATCGCAAACGACGGGGACGCAGACCGGATCGCGATCGTCACGCCCGAGGGCCACCTCGACGCCAACCGCTTTTTCGCGGCGACCTACGAGGCGCTGCTTTCGGAGGACGTTCTCGATTCGCCGGGTGACGGCGACAGGGACGTCGCGGCGGCGGCGAAGTCGGGCGAGCGTGGCGTCGTCCGAACCGTCTCGTCGACCTTCCTGATCGACCGGATCGCCGAGGCTCACGGCGAGTCCGTCCGCGAAGTGCCGGTCGGGTTCAAGTGGGTCGCCGAGGCGATGGCCGACGGGGGCGTGATCTTCGGCGGGGAGGAGTCGGGGGGATTCACCGTCCGGGGGCACGTCCGGGAGAAGGACGGCGTGTTGATGGCGCTGCTCGCGGCCGCCGTGACGGCGGCCGAGCCGTACGACACCAGGGTCGACCGCCTGTTCGACGCCCACGGGGAGATCCACACCGCCCGACGGAACGTCGACTGTCCGGACGACCGGAAGGACGCCGTCCTCGCGGAACTCGAGGGAGCCGTGCCCGAGGCGGTCGCGGGCGAGCCCGTCGACCGGGTGGTCACGCTCGACGGGTTCAAGCTCCTGCTTGCCGACGGCTCGTGGGTGCTCGTGCGCCCGTCGGGGACGGAGCCGAAACTCCGGGTGTACGCGGAGGCCGACGCGGCCGATCGCGCCGCGGAGCTGGCTGGGGCCGGCGAGGCGCTCGTCGACTCGCTGCGGTGAGTACGCAACCGATTTCATCCCTCGCCCCCGCGTACCGGTATGAACGACCCGGAGCTTTCACAGCTGGACTGGCGGCTCGTCCCCGAGGAGTCCCGACCGGGACCGCTCCAGATGGCGCTCGACGAGACGGCCGCCGAAACGGCTGCCGAGGGCGGCCCCTGTACGGTTCGGGTGTACCGCTGGGAACCGAGCTGTCTCTCGCTCGGCTACCACCAGGACCCCGACACCGTCGACTGGGAGTTCTGCCGCCGGGAGGGGATCGACGTCACCCGCCGGCAGACGGGCGGCGGTGGCATCTACCACGACAACTGGGGAGACATCTCCTACTCGATCGCGGTGCCCGCCGAGTCGGTTCCGGGCGACCTGCTGGACTGCTATCACTTGCTGTGTGAACCCGTGCTTTCGGCGCTTTCGCGGATGGGCGTCGACGCCGGGTTCGCCGACGAGGAGCGACCCGCGATCCACCAGCCGGCGTGTTACCTCCGCGAGTTGCATCCCGCCCACGACGTCGTCGTCGACGGGCGGAAGCTGTCGGGCAACGCCCAGTACCGCCGCCACGACGCCGTGATCCAGCACGGATCGATCACCTTCGAGTCGCTGCCGGGCCGGCACCTCGAGACGTTCCAGGAACCGGAGACGTCGGCGGCGACGTTCCGGGAACGGACCACCGACGTCGCGAGCGAAACCGACCGGCAGGCGGGGATCACCCGGACGGCGGCCGTCGAAACGCTCGAGGAGACCCTGGCCGAGTGGGTCGACGCGACGACCGGTTCCTGGACCGACGCGGAGCTCGAACGGGCCCGCGAACGGGCCGACGGGAAGTACGCCGCCGAACCGTGGATTCGCGAGCGGGAAGCACCGCGGGCCTGACGGGTTCCCGGCTCCCATCGAGAGCTCCGCGGATCGAAGTCCATTTGAGCGATACTCACCATTTTTGTGTATGACTCTCAAAGTCGGAGCACACGTCTCTATCGCCGGCGGCGTCGACAACGCCGTCGAGAACCAGTTGGAGATCGGCGGCAACTGCGGGCAGATATTCACTCACTCCCCGCAGGTGTGGCAGAACCCGAACATCGGCGACGAGGAGGCGGCAGCGTTCCGGGACGGTACCGCCGAACACCTCGACGGGCCGTGGGTGATCCACAGTTCGTACCTGGTGAACCTGTGTACGCCGAAAGACGACCTCCGCGAGAAGTCGATCGACTCGATGCAGAAGGAACTCGACGCCGCAGCAGCACTGGACATCCCGTACGTCAACGTCCACCTCGGCGCCCACACCGGTGCCGGCGTCGAACAGGGGCTCGACAACGCCGCCTCGGCGCTCGACGAGCTGGACGTCCCGGAGGGCGTGACGATCCTCGTGGAATCCGACGCCGGCAGCGGGACGAAGCTCGGCGGCCAGTTCGAGCACCTCGCGGCGGTACTCTCCCGATCGAACCGGGATCTCGACGTCTGTCTGGACACTGCCCACGCGTTCGCGGCGGGGTATGACCTCTCGACGCCCGAAGCGGTCGAGGAGACGATCGCGGAGTTCGACGACGTGATCGGGCTGGAACACCTGCAGTGTGTCCATCTCAACGACTCGAAACACGCCTGCGGAACGAACAAGGACGAACACGCCCACGTCGGCGAGGGGGAGATCGGCGATGACGGTATGCGCGCGGTGATCAACCACCCCGACCTGGCGGACGTGCCGCTCGTGCTGGAGACGCCGACCGAAGACGGCAGAGGGTTCGCGTGGAACGTCTCCCGCGTCCGGGAGCTTCACGATGGAGTGCAAGCGCTGTAAGAGCTCCCTGGAGAAGCCGGGGGACTACTGTCTGACCTGCAACACCGGAAACAGCGACGCCGTCGTCGTCGAGTTCGGGACAGACCGGGCGACGCTGTCGATGCTCGACGGGGAGGCGGTCGTCGGGCGGACCGTCGTGACGACGACGCCAGAATCCGGCGGGGAGGTCGGCGTCGTCCAGCTGCGCAACTTCGCCGGGCGGGTCGCAGACGAGATCCGCCGCAAACGGCCGGAGACGGTGTACGCCGCTGGAGACCGGGCCCCGTTGCGGGAGGCCCGCAAGCAGCTCCGCTACGAGTTCTACCGCGTCCCCGACGACGACCCCGTCGAGTGGGTGCTCGACCGACGCGGCGACCGAGCGCTCGAGGTCGTCGATGTCGCCCCCCGCGAGAAGCTCGGGGGGAGACACTCGACGCTGATCGGCGGCCGCGACGGCCGGCGTGCGATGACGACCGTCGCGGAGCACCCGCACGTAAAAAAGCTGGTCCCCGGCCCGATCGACGCCGGCGGCACCGGCTCCCGGACCGGCCTGCGGGCGAAGGTGACCCGCGCCGACGACAACGGCAACCTCCGGTTGCTGTTACGTTCTGGATCGAGCGTCCAGGAGAACCGGATCGTCACGACCGCGTCCGACCGCGAGACTGGCGAGCGGATCCGCGAGGACCTCAACGAGGCGCTCCGGGAGGCCGAACTGCAGGACGTCGGGTGATTGCCTCGAGACAGCCGGGTGACCGCTGTCACCCACGCGAGGGTGATTATTCGAACGTCTCGTCGAACGCCCGCGCGCCGAGCGGATCGAACGTGCAGGCGGCGACGTTCTCCCGGACGTGTTCCGGCCGGGACATCCCCACCAGCGAGCAGGTCACGCCCGGGGCCGACCGCGCGAAGTTGATCGCCCGCTGGATCGGGGTGTCGCCCGCGAGTCGCTCGTCGATCTCGGGGGGGATCGCCCCCTCGACCGACAGCTCCCCCTGGCCGATACTCGCGCTCGTAAATACTCCGAGGCCAGCCTCTCGGGCACACTCGAGTGCGCTTTTCTCCACCCCGTCGACGGGGTGAACCCGTTCGGTGAAGGCGTCGGCCATGTGGACGTTGAACGGGAGCTGGATCGCCGCCAGCCCGTGACCGTCGAACCCGTGGTCGGCGACACCGACGGCGTCGGCAGCCGAATCCGCCCGGGAGATGACCTCCGGCAACGAGAGGTAGCGCTCGTGTCCCTGTGGAACCCGGAACGCGTCCCAGGTTGCGACGCCGTAGCTGCCGAGATCGCCGGCGATCCGTCGGCGCTCGAGCAGCCGGAACGCGGCCCCGAGCTGGTCGTACACCGCCTCCCGAGAGCGGACCGCGAGCTGCGTTTCGGGGTTGTGGACGTAGTACAGATCGAGCTGATCCACCCCGAGGTTGTCGAGCGAACGGTCGAGCATCGCGTCGAGAAACGACGGCGCGATGCAGTGACTCCCTCTGGCGAGGTCGTCGGGCGACGCGAGCCCCGTCTCGAGGAACTCCCGCCGGACGTACGCCCCCGGATCGGCCGGCCGACTCCCGTCGAACGGGACGAACCCGCCCTTCGTCGCGACGAACACCTCCTCGCGGTCGGCGTCACTCTCCCCGAGCGCCCGGCCGACGACGCGCTCGCTGCGCTGACACCGGTAGTTGATCGCCGTGTCGACGACGTTGACGCCGTTTTCCAGCGCCGTCACGATCGCCTCCCGGTACCGGTCGTCCACCGCGTCGGTCGGCTCGCCGAGATACGTCCCGACCCCGAGACTGGAGACGACACCCGGGCCGAACTGGCGAAACCCCGTCCGCCCGAACGCGTCCCCGAACCGATCGCGGTACCGCCAGGTCCCCTCCGTGGTGGCCATGTGCGGTGTTGGGTCTCGGTCGGTTTAAGGCGGTGGTCGACAAGGCAAGGAATTCCCCATCGCATCCGTTCTCGGTAGTAACCGTTATACAATATCTGTCCTATGCGTCATCCATGCAACGACGGACGGTAGCGATATACGCGGCGTTTTTCCTCCTGGTTGCGGTAGCGTCGTACTCGCTCATCGCGACGGCCGACGATCCGGAGATCCAGTTCGACGATCCGGACTTCGAACTGGCCGAGGGAGACGAGTTCGAAATCGACGGACAGCTGTACACGGTGACGTCTCTCGATCGCATGGAAGAAGAGGGTGAAATGGGCGAGATCCGCGTCACCTACGAGGCGACGATCGAGTGGACTGTGACGGACGCACAACAGCAGGAGACGTGGGAGAGCGGAACCGTGATTCCACACGCCGACGGCGAGTACGAGGTGCTCGTCGACGACGAGGATCCGGAGACGTTCACGCTGCGCGAGGTGATCGACAGGGAGGCGATCCTCGCTGACGATCCGGCCGCCGACAACGAAACCGTCGAGCGCGACGGCGAGGAGTACGTCGTGATCGAAGACGACGACGAGGTTCGGTTCGTCCACGCGGACGAGTACTTCCCGGCGCCCGAAGAGCGACAGTTCGCGGTCGGCGACACCTTCGAGTACGGGAACCACACCGCATCCGTCGAGGCGATCGACGAAACGGGCGTGACCGTGATGTGGAACGAAGACGAGATGCGGACGACGTCGCTCACACAGGGGGCGGAGACGACACTCGGCGAGACGGAGTATCTAGCACACTTCACCGGCGAGGAGGCCGACCTCCGATTGCAACTGACAACCGACCTCGAGAGTTACGAGGCACAGCTCGCCGCGATCGACGAGTACGAGCAGAGAGTGACCGGACTGTGGTACATCACCACCGTCGCCGCGCTCATGGTGATCACGCTGGTTGCGCTGGCGTATCTCCCATCCCGGTACTGACTCGACGCCGAGTACAGTTGGGTTACCGACGCTGATCTCGGTCGACAGTTTCTTTCCCCGTACCGTCGTTGCTCCGGTATGACCGACTGGAAAGAGCGGATCCGGCAGCTCGCCCCCCACTGGGCTGCGATGTTCATTCTCATGATCGGCGTGCTCGCAGTGATCGAAGCGTACGTGATGACGCTTTCCTTCTGGCAGTCGCTCGTGATCGTGTTTATAATCGGCTTCGGGTACCCACCTGTCGTGCGCCGACTCGGCTACGCGCCGCCAGTCTGGCAGCGACAGTGAGCTGACGCGGAGTCGGGTCGGACGGACGTGTCCCGAGAGTGGAATGTGGCCGACCGTTACATATAATACCCAACATTGCCAAGTGAAGGCATACTATGTCAATGGGTGCCTATGACGAGGACGAGCACGAGCGCCGCGAACGGAAGTCTACGACCGTCGACGCCGACTTCGACGACGAGCGGACGGAGTACGACGGGACGCTCACCTACGATTCGGGGGACTCTACCGAGGAACTGCTCGATCAGTTCCGCGAGCTGCAGGGCGAGTGAACGCGGGGTATTTCGGACCTGATTCTCGTCGCTACTGATCGTTCCGCGTCCATCCTGGAGTAGCGGGGGCACCGCATTTCCGGTCGGCGTTCACCCACGATCCCGTCGCCGGAGTCCCCGGTTCACCAGCCCGTTCGGTCCACGCCGACAGTGCATCCCCGACCCAGGAGCCCTCCGCGTTTTCGCCGGGATCCCGCAGGGCCGTCTCGGCCTGCCGGACCCGATCGTCGTCGACGGCGAGCGTTCCGGGTGCCGACCCGGCCGCGACAGTTAAAAAGGGGATCAGGTGCTCCCGCCGCGGGTCGCCGGCGACGACCCGATCGACTGCCCCTTCGAGCGCCTCCGGCGAGGGGTGGGCGAACACGCTGTCGCCGAGCGCACCGGGATCGAACGGGTTCGAAACGTCGGCTGGCGGCTCGTCGTCCAGCAACCGCTCGCCCCCGAAGGCGTCCTCGACCCGCTCGCATTCGGTCTCCCGGCCGAGGTGGAGATTCGTCCCCGGATACGTCGAACACGTCTCCGGATAGCGATCGCCGCCGTGGATCCGACACTGCAGGGTTGCAGGATCCAGGAAGACGCACGCGTCGAGCCACGTTCGACCGGTCGCGTCGGTTCCGTTCTCGTCCGTCGCGTCGGGATCGATGCCGAACGGCGCGACGGGTTTTGGCGCCACGCGGAGGCCGACGAGGAACACTGGACGCCCCCGTATCGCCGCCAGATCGTGACCGTCGACACACACCACGTCGTCGCCCTCGTCCGGCTCGAACAGTCGAACCGTCAAGGCGTCCCCGTATCCGGCCTCGATAAACCCCCGGACTTCCCGACCGCTCAACTGCGGGAAGTTGTAGCGATCGTCCATCGGGTCCCGCCGTCCCCGGCGTTCGTGATCGCTGCCGTCGGCAACCAGCGGACGCCAGTCCAGACAGCAGCCCGCACAGCCCTCACAGTCGAGATGCACGCCGAGTGGTACGCACTCGCACGACTAAAACAGACCGCCGGCCGACACGTCCAGAACGCAGCGTGCACCACCCGATGGGAGCCCCTTTAGGGCTGTAGCGCGTAGAGCGGTCGATGGCAACCAAGCGGTGTGACGTCTGCGGCGACGACGTCAGGATCGGGGGCGGGATCGCCGACCTCTGGAACTTCGAGTTCTCCTCCACCCAGGGGATGACCCTCGAGCTGACCGACGACACCGAGCACTTCCTCTGTTTCGACTGCATGGAGCGGCTCCCCGGCGACAGGGAGCCCACCGAAGCGGACATCGACGCGCTCCGTCGGGACCCCGACGCGTTCCGGGACGGGGACGACGGAGAAGACGACGATTTATGACCGATCGCGGAAATACCGACTGACATGGCCGTCTCCGTCGGATCCCCTCCGGTGTCCGCCATGGCCGACCGTGCGGACGCCTGTGCGAAGCGACTGCAGGAGGCCGATCGCGTCCTCCTCGCGTCCCACATCGACGCCGACGGGCTCACGAGCGCGGCGATCGCGTCGACCGCCCTCGAGCGCGCCGAAATCCCCCACGAGGTCGTCTTCGAAAAGCAGCTGGACGCCGAGTCGATCGAAGCGGTCGCCGCCCGCGAGTACGACACCGTGCTGTTCACCGACTTCGGCTCCGGACAGCTGGAGGAGATCCGCCCTCACGAGCGGGCGGGCGCGTTCACGCCGGTGATCGCCGACCACCACCAACCGGCCGACGCCGAGACCGAGTACCACCTCAACCCGCTGCTTTTCGGGATCGACGGCGCCGCCGAACTCTCGGGGGCGGGGGCGGCGTACGTGCTCGCCCGCGCGATGGAATCGGTCGCAGCGACCGACGAGGGATCGACCGACGCCGCCCGGATCGACAACCGCGACCTGGCGGCGCTTGCGGTCGTCGGAGCGGTCGGGGACATGCAGGGCGGAACCGACGGGCTCGCGGGCGCGAACGGGGCGATCCTCGAGGAAGGGATCGAGGCGGGCGTGATCGAGTCGGCCACGGACCTGGCGATCTACGGGAGACAGACGCGACCCCTGCCGAAGTTCCTCGAGTACGCCACCGACGTCCGGATCCCCGGGATCACGAACGACGAGGCAGGGGCGGTACGGTTCCTCTCGGAGCTGTCCGTCGACCTGAAGCGGGAGGGCGACTGGCGCGTCTGGGCAGATCTCTCGCCAGCGGAACGGCAGACCGTCGCGAGCGCGCTCATCCGGCGGGCGATCGAGCGTGGCGTTCCATCGAACCGGGTGGAGACGCTCGTTGGGACCTCCTACACGCTGCTGGATGAGGCGCCCGGAACTGCTCTCAGGGACGTAAGCGAGTTCTCGACGCTGTTGAACGCGACCGCGCGGTACGAACGGGCCGACGTCGGGCTCGCGGTGTGTCTCGGCGATCGGGATGCGGCGCTGGAGCGGGCCAGAACGCTGCTTTCGAACCACCGACGAAACCTCTCGGAGGGGCTCGAGTGGGTGAAAACCGAAGGCGTCACCGTCGAGTCGAACGTCCAGTGGTTCGACGCCGGCACCCGAATCCGGGAGACGATCGTCGGGATCGTGGCCGGAATGGCTATCGGCACCCCCGACGTCGACGGCGGCAAACCGATCGTGGCGTTCGCGTCGAAAAACGAAACGGAGCTGAAAGTGTCCGCCCGTGGGAACTACCGGCTGGTCCGGAACGGACTCGACCTCTCTGCGGTCATGCGGGAGGCCGCACGGGGGGTCGGCGGCGACGGCGGCGGTCACGACGTGGCCGCGGGCGCGACGATCCCCGCCGAAAAGCGGGACGCGTTCCTCGCGGCCGTCGACGAACTCGTGGGCGAACAACTGTCCTGAACGGGGTCCCTTTATCAGGCAAGAGGACGCAACGGTTGATATGGTGACGTTCGTCAAGACGGGGGTCGACGGGCTCGATGCCCTGCTGGGAGGCGGCTTCAGGCCGCAGTCGGCAGTGCTGGTGAGCGGAAACCCCGGAACGGGAAAGAGCATTTTCGGGATTCAGTACCTGTATTACGGCGCGATCGAGGAGGGACAACGCGGGATTTACGTCTCCTTCGAGGAGGACAAAGACGACATCCGCCAGGCGGCGGAGTCGATCGGACTCGACGAGTGGGGCGATCTCGTCGACGACGGCGAGATCACGGTGTACGACAAACGAGAGATGCTGGGGAACAGTAACTTCTCCGCCGCGCTCGATAAGCTCCTCGACGCGCTGGAGGAGGACTCCTACGAACGGCTGGTGCTGGACTCGCTTTCGATGTTCCAGCTCTTCTTCGAGGACGAACAGGAGGAGCGCACCTACCTGCTGAAGTTCACCGACATCCTCAAGGACCACGGGCTGACGTCGCTTTTGATAAACGAGCAGGGGGCAGTCTTCCCGAAGACCGAAGTCGGACTGGAGAACTTTCTCACCGACGGCAACGTCTACTTCATCCAGACCCCGACGGAGTCGGGCGTCAACCGGTACGTCTGGGTGGCGAAGATGCGCAAGCAGGACATCGACACCGACATCTACCCGATGGAGATCGGCGACGGCGGGATCACGGTGCACGAACAGGCGGGCGGCTTCTCGATGATGGGTGGCGAGCGTGACGTACCGGGAACGTCCGGGTCGGACTCGGAGGCCGGCCCGTCGTTTTGAGGGGAGCAGGCTTTTTTCCGGTCGAGATCGGTCCGCCCCCGTTCAGGCGTCCGAGAGGGTCCGCCAGACGTCGTCGAGGCGGTTTTTCACTTCCGTCCGTTCGGTGACGCTGACGGTTACGCCCTCCTGGAAGTCGATTTCGACCTGATCGACGTTTCGCCGGTACACCTTCACCCGTCGGTGCTCCTCCGAGAGGGGCCGGTCGTACAGTTCGAGCAACTCCGCGTCAGTTAGCTCGTCGATGCGGCGATAACAGGTCGCGATCGGCACGTCGAGCTCATCGCTCAGGTCCTGTGCCGACTTCGGCTCCGACGTCGCCGACAGGATGTCGGTGTTGTACTTGTTGCCGAGAACCTCTATCAGCTGCTCCGACGCCATGTAACCGTTCTCATTTTTGATTCTTGTCACCATAAGAGTACCGGACGGATCGCCCGCTTTCCAATTGTCGAGATCGACGACGATAAATCGCCGTACTCGAGCCGGATCCTCCGGATTCAGCAGCGATATTCGGGTTTCGCATCCGATAAACGACCCAATTATTGATATCGATAACTAAACAGTACAGCAGGCGGTGGTGACGAGCCGAACGTCTGCAATGTGTCACCGTCTCGCCGGCTATCCGTCCGCGCAGTAGTCGACGAAGTTTCGCAGGATCCGGAGGCCGGTCTCGCCGCTCTTCTCCGGGTGGAACTGGGTTCCGAAGACGTTTCCACGCTCGTTCGCGATGACTGCCGGAAACGACGCCCCGTAGTCGCTTTCGGCCACGACTGCGTCGTCGTCGTCCGGCAGCGCGTAGTAGGAGTGAACGAAGTAGGCGTACTCGCCGTCGACCCCGGCGACGACGGGGTGGTCACGCGTCACCGCGAGTTCGTTCCATCCCATGTGGGGGATCTTCCGGTCGACGTCGAACCGGACGTTCGTCCCCGG
The DNA here is from genome assembly GCF_002952775.1 of Halalkaliarchaeum desulfuricum. Classification (NCBI taxonomy): domain Archaea; kingdom Methanobacteriati; phylum Methanobacteriota; class Halobacteria; order Halobacteriales; family Haloferacaceae; genus Halalkaliarchaeum; species Halalkaliarchaeum desulfuricum. The sequence continues at coordinate 1,741,992 of NZ_CP025066.1, read as the reverse complement.
GATCAGGTTCAGCCCCTCGACGTCGCCTTCTCCGGCGTGTTTCGCCTCCTCGCTGGAGCCCAGAAGCATTTGCATGCCCAGACAGATCCCGAACAGCGGCCGCCCCGCCGCCGCGTAGTTCGCGAGCGCCTCGCGGTACGGTCCGGCGTTTTCCATCCCCTCGCGGAACGCGCCCACACCGGGGAGGACCACCCCGTCGGCCGCCGCGAAGTCGTCGGGATCGTCGGTGATCTCGACTCCGGCGCCGGCGCGTTCCAGCCCCCGCGTGACGCTGCGGAGGTTTCCCAGCCCGTAGTCGACGACGACGACGTCGGCGATCGTCTCCTCGGCGATCGTCTCCCCGGGCACGTTGTGACTCATACGTTCCAGTCCGTCCGAGCGAATAAGTCGGTTGTCGTTTACTTCGCCATCGACTCGATCATCCGGCGCGGGAACCCGGTAATGAGCTGGACGATGCCCATCGGCTCCTCGTCGGAGCGGAGATACGCCCGGGTCCGCTGTGAGATCATCTCGACGGAGACCACCAGCAGGAAGATCACGATGATGGTCGCCATCATGTTGGTGTACGCGAACAGTCCCTGCTGGACGTCCAGCACGAGCCCGAGCCCGCCGGCGCCGATGATGCCGAGCCCGACCGCGATCCGGACGTTGATCTCGAAGACGTACAGCGTCCACGCGATGAAGGAGCGTTTCACCTGCGCGAGCATCCCGAACACGATGATCTGTGGTTTGTTCGCGCCGGTGGTTTGCATCGCCTCGACGGGCCCGTCGGCGATCTCCTCGAGTTCGTCGCTGAACAGCCGGCCGAGGTTGCCGACGGTGTCGGTCGCGACCGCAAGCGTCGCCGTGGTCGGCCCGATCCCGCCCAGCGGCACGTAGATCAGCACCCAGACGAGCGCCGGGATCGCACGGATCGACGACATGACGCCCCGGAACAGGAAGTTGAACGGGAACGGCGTCACCCGTCCGGAGCCGAGAATACTGAAAAGCAGCGCGAGCGGGAACCCCATGATGGTCCCGGCGAAGCCGATCGCGAGCGTCTCCCCGGCGGCGCCGAAGATGCCGATCGGCCCCCCCGTCTCGGTGAACAACAGGATCGGATAATCCAGGATGGTTTCCGCCTCGGAGAAGAACCCGGTTTCATACAGGAGGTTCCGTTCGGTGATGAACGCCCAGTACTCGAGGAACCCTCCCGGATTGAAGTGGATCGACGGGACGGTGGCGATCCCGAGGTTCCAGGTCGTCTCCCCGAAGACGATAAAGGGGAAGTAGTCCTGCAGCGCCTCGGCGAATGTGCCGAGATACGACGGCAGGTCCGCGCGGAACCAACCCACCGTCTCCAGCGACATCAAAAACAGGTACACGACGACGACCACCGCCATCGACGCGCCGAGCCAGCGCGCCTTCCGGGAGAGTGCGATTTCCGCGAACTGGCGCTCGACGTAGTCGCTTACCCCGCCTTCCGGACCGGCTGCAGCCGCCTCGGCGCTTTCGGTCGCCTCGGCTGTTCCGCCGTCCGCCGTGGGGGCGTCTCCGGTCGGCTCGTCTGTCGGCGCTTCCGACTCGTCGGTCATCGGCGACCACCGTCAGCTTCGATCCCGTCGGGGGAGGAAGACTCCCCTGCCGTCTCCGCGTCGGAGACGAACATCCCCTCGGTGTCGATGTCGCCGTAGATCCGGTCGATGACATCGATCGTGAGGTCATCGCGGTAGCCGTCGAACACCTTCTGTCCGTCGTGGAGACCGATGAACCGGTGTCCGAACTTCCGGGCGATGTTCACCTGGTGGAGGCTCGTCAGCGTGGTGAGCCCACGCTCGGCGGTCGTCTCCCGGAGATACCGCATCACCTCCTGGGCGGAGCCGGGATCGAGGCTCGAAACCGGCTCGTCGGCGAGCATCACCTGCGGCTCCTGGACGAGCGCGCGGGCGATGCCGACGCGCTGCTGCTGGCCGCCGCTCATCTGACGGACCTTCTTTTGGGACTCGTCGACGAGTCCGACGGTTTCGAGCGCCGACAGCGCCCGGTACTTTTCTTCCTCGTCCTGGAGTTGGAGGACGCTTTCGACCAGACTGCATCGACTCAGGGATCCGGTGAGCGCGTTCGCGTACGCGCTCATCTGTCCCACGAGGTTGTGCTGCTGGAAGATCAGAGCGACGTTCTTGTTGGTTCCGGTGACGGGCTCGCCGTCGATGTAGATCTCCCCCTCCGTCGGCTCGAGAAGACCACTCAGACATCGCAATAGCGTCGATTTCCCAGATCCGGAGACGCCCATCACGATCGTGAACTCCCCCTCGTCGATCTCGAAGGAGACGTCCTCGAGCGCGACGGTGTCGCCAAATCGTTTCGTTACGCCGTCGACAGTGATAGTGCTCATTCGGTCAGGCTAGTTCGGTTGAAAGTTACTGGTTGTCTGGCTGTGCCGGGGATCTCAGATGAGGTCCTCGAACTCGATCGCGAGGTTGTCGATGATGAGCTGGATCGGCTCGTAGTCCGACCGGTCGGCCTCGACGATCCCGGTGAACCACAGCTCCTCGTCCTCGTCGACCTCCTCGTCGTGCTGGAACGCGCTGTCGGGCGCGGTCAGCATCGCCTCCTCGACGTCCTCGCGGACCGGATCGTCCCAGTCCGCCCGCGCGACCATCGGGGCGCGCGGGATCGGATCCGAAAGCGCGAGCAGCTGGAGTTCGTCGTGCTCGTCGCCGATCCGACTCCCCGCATCGGGGTACTCCGAGGAGATATCCGCGAAGTCCTCGGAGTGTTCGTCGAACTGCTCCTGTTCGATCCACGGTGCCGACTGGAACGCCCCCTGGCCGGCAGCGACGATGTCCTCGCGCTGGACCATCTGTTCGCGGGAGGTCTGGTGATCCGAGTAGTTCGGATCGAAGTCCGGCGGGTCGCCGTCGGGCGCGTTGCCGACGTCGACGCCGGCGTCGACGAGCATCGACATCGGCACCAGCGTCCCCGACACCGACAGCGCGTCCGCGAAGTTGACCTCGGGCTCGTCGAGCTCGGAGATGTCGGCGAGTTCGTCGACCGGGCTGTCGAACGTCGTCGTGATCGTCGAATAGTACTGGGCGGAGCCGAACGCCACGCGCATCCCGATGATGTCGAAGATTTCCGGGTCCGTCGCCGGCACCGCGCCGGGTGAGACGCCCGAAATCTCCGCCTGGCCGTCGCGCATCGCGGTGACGGTCTCCGTGTACCCCGCCGTCCGCTCGGTGTTGATCGAGACCTCCGCCTCCGACTCGATGTATTCGATCAACGGGCGATACTGTACCTGGATGTCCACCCCGGCCTCGGCAGGGTTCAACACCAGCTGGATGTCAGCAGCTTCACCGCCGAGACAGCCTGCAAAACCAGTGAGCCCTGCGACCCCTGCTGCGCCGGTCGTTTTGATGAATGTGCGCCTGTCCCCCGACCACTGCGGTCTACCGGACATGTCTCCAAATATGACGCCGCTATTAAATGGTTTTCTATGTTCGAGGTTTTCCACATCCGTGTAAATTTTTGACATATATATCGGGCCCGGGAATCGAGACGCCGAACCGACCGAGCGTCAGCGCTTCGACGGATTAACCACCGGCGCCGCCGTGTCGTCCCCCATGAACACCCTGTGTGTTTCCGGCGGCGCCGTTCTCGGCCCGGATCACGAGGTCGAACGCGCGGACGTGCTGGTCGACCGCGACGAGGGGACGATCCTGGAAGTCGGCGAGGGGCTGAACGCCGACGCGGCGGAGACGCTCGACGCGTCCGGCTGCGTGGTGATTCCCGGGCTGGTGAACGCCCACACCCACGTCGCGATGACGCTGGTGCGAGGCTACGCCGACGACAAACCGCTCGACGCGTGGCTTCGCGAGGACATCTGGCCGGTCGAGGGCGCCTTCGAGCCGGCGGACGTCGAGGCCGGCGCCGAACTGGGCGTCCTCGAGATGATCAAGTCGGGGACGACGGCGTTCGCCGACATGTACTTTCACGTCGATCGGATCGCCGACGTGGTCGAGCGCACCGGACTGCGGGCCCGGCTGGGCCACGGGGTCGTCACCGTCGGCAAGGACGAAGCCGAGGCCCGCGCGGACCTCGAGGAGAGCGTCGAAATCGCCCGCGAATTCGACGGCGCCGGCGGCGGACGGATCCGGTCGATGGTCGCGCCACACTCGCTTACGACGGTCAGCGAGGAGTACCTCCGGGAGGCGTTTTCGGCCGCCCGGGAGATCGGCGTTCCGGTCCACCTCCATGCGAACGAGACGACCGACGAGGTCGAACCGATCCTCGAGGATTGGGGGATGCGACCCCTCGAGTACGCACGGAAACTCGGACTCTCCGCCGAGGACTTCCTCGCACACGGCGTCCACGTCGACGATCGGGAGATCGAACTACTGGCGGAGTCGGGGACCGGCGTGATCCACTGTCCCGCCTCGAACATGAAACTCGCCTCGGGGATGGCCCCCGTGGAAAAGCTGCTCGAGGCGGGCGTCACCGTCGGCCTGGGCACCGACGGCGCGGCCTCGAACAACGATCTCGACATGTTCGGCGAAATGCGTGACGCCGCCATGATCGGCAAGCTCGCCGCCGACGATGCAAGCGCCGTCCCGGCCGACACGGTCGTCCGGATGGCGACCGCCGAGGGAGCCGACGCAGTCGGGCTGCCGGGGGGGCGGATCCAACCCGGCGCGGCGGCGGATCTCGCGGTCGTCGACTTCGAGGCACCCCATCTCACGCCGCGTCACGACGTCGTGAGCCATCTCGCGTACGCCGCGCGGGGGAGCGACGTGCGTCACACGGTGTGTGACGGAACGGTGCTCATGCGCGACCGGGACGTGCAGGTTCTCGACCAGGCGGCGGTCCGCGAACGGGCGAGCCGGCGGGCCGGGGAGGCCATCGCCAGAGCCCACGAGTGACCGACATCGAGTCGATTATCGCTCGGATTCGGCCTCGACGTCGGAAACCATCCCGAAAAAACCGCCAGAAGCCGGATGAATTCGCTCAGATATAGCCGAGCGCGTCCTCGATGCGCCCCAGTTCGGGACCGGTGGTGTTCTCGCCGGCGACGTAGCCGGAGTCGTTGGCGAGCAGCCCGGAGCCGACCAGCGGCGCCCCGTAGTTGATGGTGCCCAGGTCGGCACGCACGTCGAGATGGGCTTCGAGCGCCTCGAGTTCGGGTTCGCGCGACTTCGGGTGACAAAGCGCACCACGGTTGGTCGCCACGGCGGCAGTGCCGACGGTCCGAACGTCCCCGAAACTCCCGCGTTCGACGGGCACCTCGAGGGCGTCGCCGACGGCGTCGACCGCTTCGTCGGTCAGTTCGGGATGGACGTACGCGCCGTAGTCGTTCGCGAGGACGACGTTGCCCGCGGCGTTGATCCGTCCGGGCAACTCGAACACCGGCAGGTCGGCAACGTCCTCGATCGACGTCCGTTCCCGTTCGGTGACGCGTTCGGAGACCAAAATCCCGTTCTCGTTGCCGACTGCGAGCGCCCCGACGGTGTTCGAGCCGGCGACCGTCGTCGGGTGGGCCTCCACCGCCAGTTCCTCGGCGAGGTCACTCACCAGCCCCTCATCGAGGTCGGGGCGAACCAGCAGGACTCCGTTGGTCGTCCGGGCGAAGACGCCGACGTACGACGACCCGGCGAAGGAAGCCCGAAGCACGTCAGGCCGGTTCCGCCTCGACGATCGCCTCGTCGTCCTCGACGAACCGGGCTGCGCGAACCCGGAGCTTCGACGGAGGGCTCTGCCGCCCGTTCGCCCAGATCGCCTCGTTGACGCTCGGGTCGAGCCGGATGGCGTCCTCGTCGACGCTGAAGTGTTGTGCGAGGTGACTGCGCACGATCGACATCGCCTCGTCGGCGCGCTCCTGTACGGAGGCCTTTCTGGCGTCGCGGAGCGGGACGGTCACGACGCGCTCCTCGAAATCACTCGTACTCATTATTCGTCGAGGTCGCTACGTCGCCAGTTTCGGCGCTTCGGGTTCCGGGTCACTTCCATGTTCGTCTTCATCATCACCCACGCGGGAACGCGCGTGTTCTGGCGCTCCTTTTTGGCCAGCCGCTTCTTCTTGGCCTTCGATTTCTTGCCCATAGTAGCCGTCTCTTGCCGTGGCGCCCATAAAATCCTGTCCATCTCGCGCCGGCGAGACGACGGGATCAGTGCCACACGGCGCGGCCAGACAGACAGAGAGACAGACGCTTGTCTACTACAGCCGCCGAGCGACGTCCTCGGCGAAGTAGGTGACGATCAGATCCGCCCCGGCGCGCTTGATCGACACGAGCGACTCGTGGGCGGTCGCCTCCAGGTCAAGCCACCCCTTTTCGGCGGCGGCGTGCAACATCGCGTACTCCCCGGAGACGTTGTACGCCGCCACCGGAACGTCGAACTCCCGACGGACGTCGCCGAGGACGTCCAGATACGGCAACGCGGGTTTGACCATCAGGGCGTCGGCCCCCTCCTCGACGTCGAGGCGCGCCTCCCGGAGCGCTTCCCGGGCGTTGCCGGGATCCATCTGGTAGTGCCGGCGGTCGCCGAACGACGGCGCGCCGTCCGCGGCATCCCGGAACGGCCCGTAAAAGGCGGACTCGTACTTCACCGCGTAACTCAAGATCGGCACCTCCTCGAAGCCGGCCTCGTCGAGGCCGGCCCTGATCGCGCCGACCATCCCGTCGGTCATCGACGACGGGGCGACCATGTCAGCACCCGCCTTCGCTTGTGAAACCGCCGTCTCCGCCAGCAGCTCGAGGGTGTCGTCGTTCCGGACCGTAAGTGTCGGGTCCGACCGGGCGTCGGGTTCGAGTACGCCACAGTGGCCGTGGTCGGTGTACTCGCACAGACAGACGTCGGCGATGACGTAGGCGTCAGTCTCCGCAGAGATTTGCCGCAGTGCCCGCTGGACGACCCCGTCCTCGGCGTACGCCCGCGAGCCGCGATCGTTCTTCGATTCGGGGATCCCGAACAGGATCACCGCTTCGATTCCGGTCTCGAGTACTTCCTCGACGCGATCGACCGCCTCCGAAACGGGGACGCGGTCGTGGCCGGGCATCGACGGGATCGGGACGCGCTCGTCGGTCGTGGCGTCGACGAACACCGGGGCGACGAGGTCACTCGGCGACAGCGTCGTCTCGCGGACCAGCGATCGGACGCCGTCGGTCCGCAGCCGTCGCGGGCGATGGGAGCGGTTCACGGGCGCCGATCGCCGTGATCGGGTGGTCGGATCCATACCCTCGGTTCGCCCCGCGGCGGCAAAAACGCCCCCGGTTCGGCGCTCACCACGCCGCGGGCGATCACCCCTACCCTATCCCCACCCTTCCAGTCGGGCGATCGGAACGCAAGACCCATTACGGCCAGTTCAGTATGCTCGTATCGATGGGTCCCGGATTGGCGTCGGTCGTCGCCCTCGATTACGCGATCGCCCCCCTCCAGCTCGCGGAGATGCCGCCGTGGCTTCGCGCGTGGCTCGACTCCGAGTGGGCGCTGTTGGTCCTCCTGGGGGTGTTCGTCCTCGAGGGGGCGATGCTGATGTACTTCATGCCCAGCGAACTCGTCGTTCCCAGCGCCCTCCTGTTGATCGGGACGGCCCCCGAGGACGTCGCGGCAGTGTTGACCGTCGCCGTCATCGGGGCGACGATCGGTCAGTACGCGCTGTTTCGGGTCGCCCACCACGGCGGCCGGGAGTACCTGCTGCAGAAGCGGTGGTTCCGGGTCTCCGGGTCGACGCTGGACCGATTCGACGGCTGGTTCGACCGCTGGGGCCCGGTCGTGATCCCCGTGAGCAACACCCTGCTTTTCACCCGCGGGATGCTCACGGTCCCGGCCGGCCTCTCGGACATGTCCGGCCAGAAGTTCGTCGTCCTCTCGGCGATCGGAACGCTGTCGTTCCAGTCGATCCTGGCGGCGCTGTTCCTCTGGTTCGAGACGCTGTTGGCGTAACAGTTGGCACCGGTGAACTACCCCTGCCTACTCGCCGCCTTCGGCGGCTCCTTGAAGAGGGGGCTTAGCGCCTGCTATCAGCTAAAAGAGATGCGAGGATTGGTTTCCGAAGCGCGGTTCGAGGAGTTCGTCGATTTCCCGAAAGACAAACACTCGAACCGGCCAGCCTTCTTGGACGAACTGGAGAAGGCCGGGTTCTGATCTATCTCGTGTGTCGGATCATTTCGCTGCGAGGGTTTATCTCCGATACCGGGCCCAAATCGTGATAGATGGACGAGAGGCGACACGCTAGTTCCATTCCCACTACGGTACTGCGAGATAACCGCGAACAGCGGCCCTGGACGTTCGACGGGTGTGTAGTCGAGACGCGCGACGTGACCCTCTCAACTGGAGACTACGCTGTCCCGACTGACTGTACGCACGACTCGACATCGGACACGTACCACCCACAGTTCGCGGTCGAACGCAAGTCTGCACACGACTTCCTCACCGCACTCACGTGGGAACGAGATCGGTTCACGTCCGAGCTACGGCGGGCCGCCGAGTGGCATCACCCCCTTGCGGTCGTCGTCGAGACGTCCTGGGAGACCTTGCTTCGCAATCGTGGCTGCATGACGTGGCGAGACGTCCATCCGAACCAGATAGTGGGCACCCTCTCGGCGTGGACTCGCCACTACAACGTGGCGTTCCACTTTGCCGAGTCCCGGCAGCGAGCCGAGCTATGTGCGTTTCTCCTGCTCGTCCGTCACAGTCTGCTACAACGACGTGAGCAGAACTGACCCGACAGCTCATTCGGTCCAGAAAGCCCGCTGTCGATCCTCGATCTCGCTGAGGACCATCGACAAAACGTCGCGCCATTCCTCCGGATGTGACGCGTCGTCGCCGGGAGTTGATGCGTCCGGACCTGGGTGGACGTGGTCACGCGTGTTGTGATCCGAGGGATGCCGATCCCAGCGGTGGTCAAACGTGCCATTCTCGTGCCCTTCGTGATAATGCAGCGAGAAGTCCCCGTTCTCGAACCACACGATCTCCAGGCGAGCGCTGTGCACGCGCCGCGGGTAAAACCCGGGATCGTAGAGGCACACGATGCGAGTCGGCGCGAATTCGGGTTGGACTTCGATCTCGGTAAAGCGGTCGTTCGTGGAGAATCGCTCCGCGACAACGTTCAGCCGGTCGAAGTCGATCGGTGCACCACTGACATCATCCGTCGAACGAGCGTCGTCTCTCTCGCCGCTCATGCAACAGTACGCTGACCGGCAGTGCCGTCCGAGTCGGTCTGCAACGCCCGTTCGAGGAGGGAGATCCGGCGGCGAGTCGTCTTCCACTCGGATACTTCCCTCCACACCGCCTCTACAGAACGGTCAGTGTCGGCTGCGTGTGCAGTGATAGCTACTGTGTCCGGGGATTCGACGTCGAACTTCTCCGCAAATGACCCGTCCTTCTCCACCGCATCTTCGAGAAAGTCGACCAGTTGGTCGTCGTCGAACTGATTTCGGAGTCGCTGGACACGCCGCCAATTCAGGTACTCCTGGTTGCGTTCGTACGTCGCCGGAGAGTCGGTGACGCGCGTGACAACCCCCATGCGTTCGAACCACTCCAGATACTCACGGGCAGCGTCTACCCCGTGTCCCGCAAGATCTGCAACCTCACCTGCTGTCGAGGGACTGTCCAGTCCGAGAACGGCATCGAAGAAGTCGTCTCTAGTACGATCCCCGGAAACGAGTTCCTCCGGAGGGATGAGGGCGTCGAAATCCGGTCTGTCCCGACGCTCGTCGGCTTCTGCTTCCAGTTCGGGACGTGGTTCTTCCATAGTGGATTGACGGCCTTTGACGGAATAAATCTTTGTATGACTGGATTATTCCGAGAAATCTGAATAGACGAATCGACATACCCATTGCTATCGTATTTTCGATAAAATGATGTCAAAAGAGGAGGCAGACCAAGACAAGGCCGTCTTGGGCTTTCGGGTAACGTGTGAGAGTCAAGGGCCAGCTATCAGGCAGTGTTTTATCTAAAATGCAGGCGGGCAAGACCCCTTCCTCAAGGAGCGAGCGCGTCAGCGCGAGCGAGTAGGCAGGGGTAGTTCACTGTGTACTGACAGTATCGTATCCAAACTACCCTTGTATCTGTGTTCCCGTGCTGAAGCTCGTGAGGTCGTCGATACGATCTTCGAGTGCTTCGATTTCCTCCCGGAGTTCGTCAGTCTCCTCATCACCACTGGCCGCGAGCCTGTCTTTCAGACCCTGTAGCCGCGACTCCTTGGCCTCCTCGTCGACTTCGGCTTTCCGGACGTATTCGCTCTCTTCAATCTCGTAAACGTCCGTCTCCGAGAGTTCCGTAACTTCGAGTGCTTCGTCTACTTTGCTCGAATCGACAGTCGTGACGCGCTCCCGGTCGATACCTGCCTCCTCCAGTACGGCCAGCACCTCCTCATCGTCCTTCAGCGAGCGATTTCGACGCGACGTTCGCTGGACCGATCCGTACTGGCCGTGGACTGGCTGATCGTGATGGAGTCTGTCGAGCAACACGTCCGAGACGTCTTTTCGGAGCTCGTTCGCGTTTCGCTGTACGTCGGAACAGAGTGTGTACATGTTCACTAGCACGTTCGTCTCCAGTTCGGTCAGGTCGGAGACGTCGTGCCGTTCGAGTGCGTCGATGAGTAGCAACGCATCGGAGTACGCGTCAACACCGTCGGGTTCGACGCGCTCGTTGTCGTCTCCGCTCGGCTCGTCATCGGCCAGTTGCGTGGCGGTTGGTCCGTCTTTCTCGGTGATGGTCCCCTGCTGTTCGTCGATCTCGAAACGGGAGTGGAGGCTCAACACCGCTGGATACGGATCGGCGTCGGGCGGGAGTCGGTCGAGTTCGAATTCACCGTTCGAGTCCTTGATTCGGCGGTAGAGAGTTTCGAACTGGTCGCGCTGGAGAGGTCGGCGGTCTCCGGTGTCGTCGTAGGTGACGACGACTCGGTGTTCTCGAACGTCCGTAATCCGGAACCTGTCGTGAGAAAACGGTGTGATGATTTCGGCATCGTCAGCCAACTCGTCTAGTTCCTCGAGCAGCGTGCTCCAACTGACGCTGAACGACATAGAAGCAGATACGACTGCTTGAGTGAAAACGTTCAGGGCCGGCAGCGGTCAGTTCTCGAAGAGCCCGCTGAACGGACGCAGATCAAGGAGGGGGACTTTGAAACGGGCACATGAGAAACAACAACTATGCCCCACACCTGCGATGACTGCGGAGAGGCGTTCGAAACGCTGTCCGGTCTTCGCCTGCACGACTGCCCGGAGGAGGAATCCACTGCCGTCGAAGACGTTTTTGAAGAGCGGAGAGAAGAAATGAAAAAACAGGAGCGCGAGAGCGAGCGGAGAGTGAGGCGAGCGGCTAGCGAGGACCTGACAGACGCGCTCGATCAAGCACGACGGGGCGACGAGATGGCTGTCTACCAGGCCCTCGCGCAGTACGAACGTCAGCTCTCTGACGAGTGGGCACAGGAAGATGGGGGAGACTACTGGGGCTTCCATCGCGTCTTCTTTGGGCCCGCAGTCGAGGGTTTCGAAACGGTAGTGCAGCGCGACGGCTGGCCGTTTCTGCTCGATGTACTCGACGCCTACTGGCCCGAAGTCACGTACGACTTCGACACCTATTCCGAACACGAGGCGTTCGGCAACCCGGAGCGAAGTGACTTCGAGGAGTACCCACACGTCAGCCACGTTCTCGTGACCGTGACTGGCAAGCAGATGGTTCGGACGCGGCGTGCCGACGGTGTCGCGGCGATTCCGGTCGAGGCACTCGATTATCTGATGCCGTTCCATCGCCATCCGGGAGATACACAACCCTGGATCGACTCGATGAGTTACGGCTGGGGGATCGGTCATCCGGACCACCCGTTCGAGGAGACTATCGAGACGATCGTCGACGGCGAGTACGAGATCTGGGCCGGCACGGCCATCGAACACGCCATGCACGCGGACCAACACGCTACAACGGAACTCCTCGAAGACCTGTTTGCTGCGGATATCGTCTCGGACCCCGCAAAACTGCTCCAGATCGTCGGCGCAATCGATCGTGGTTACTACCCGGATTCGAGCGACCACTGGGGCTGGGAGACACTGTATCCCGAGTTCCACGCGGACGGCTTCGACTGGGGTCCAGATGTTCGTGACCGACTCCGTGCCGTCGTTGTCGATTGTGGACTCGCCCGGCAGCTACCTGACGACTGGTCGTTTACCGACATCGTCCTCTAAAAGATACAGCGAGTGTTCCACGGGTCACCCGACCCGTGGTACTTTACGTTAGGCAAACGTTCCAGACCCAGGCGAACTGTCTCACCCAGTTGTTTGTCGTTTTTCCAGGCGCCTGCGACGTCACTGCGTGCCTCCAGCGCACAGTCGTAAAAAGCAGTTCGCAACTCCCCCCGCCAGGCCGACAGCACAGCGCTCGTGGGCTAGACGCCGTGGGTGGCTTCCTCCGGGTCCTCGACGATTTCGAGCCCCCGGTTGTTGACCGCGTACGGATCGATGTGGTTCTCCTCGAGGAACTGTTTGTAGAGGCGTTCGCACGTCTCGCCGTCCTTCTGTTTGTCGCTGGCGCGGTCGCACAGTTCGATCAGGTCCTCCGGGACGTCGTTCGTGTAGACGATCCAGTGGTTCACCAGATCGGACAGTCGACGGATCGGAGAGGTGAAGTGACCGTAGATGTCGAAGTTGAGCGCGTGGTGCCCGCCGAACGGATCGTTCATGTACTTCGCGCGCGGCATCACCTTCAGGACGGCACGCTGGATCTTGTTGAGCTGGCGGTCGGGCGCCTCCTCGAGCGCCGCGTTGACGGCCTTCCGGGGATCGTCCCACGAGGATCCCGGGATCGAGACGCCATCCAGCTCCTGGATCTCTTTGAGGGCGTCGTTCCACTGGTCCGGTGTCGGCTGCGGGTGCACCCGGTACATCGCCTCCACGCCGCGGTTCCACATCAGCTCGTGTGTGACCGCCTTGTTCGCCTTCAGCATGCACTCCTCGATGATCGTGTGAGCTCGGTCCCGGCGAGGATTCAACACGAGCGACCCGTCCTCCTTGCGCTGTTGGTGCATCTGCTCTGCGAGTTCGTACGCCAGGGCGTTCTCCTCGTGGAGTGGGGCGTCGGGGTCGTCGAGTCGGTTTTCACACTGAGTGTACGTCAGTCGCTCGTCGCTGCGGATCACCGACTTGTAGATGTCGATCGACTCGAACGAGAGCGTCTCCCGGTCCAGCACCATCTCGACGGTGTGGGCGAGCCGGTCCTCCTCGGGGACGAGCGAACAGACGGTCTCGGCGAGTACGGAGGGCAGCATGTGGACCGTGTACGCCGGCAGATAGACGGTGTTGCTCCGCTGTACCGCCTCCTCCCACATCGTCGTCTCCGGAGTGACGTAGTGGGTGACGTCCGCGATGTGGACCCAGAGGTGGTACGTCTCCTCGTTTTCGTCGATGCTGATCGCGTCGTCGAAGTCCTGGGCGTCGATCGGGTCGGTCGTCCACGTCGTCAGGTCCCGGAGGTCCTGCCGATCCTCGAGCTCCGCGTCGATCTCGTCTTCGATGCCGTCGCTTCGCGCTTCGGCCTCCCGTTTCACCTCGATCGGAAACCCGTCCCGGATATCGAACTCCTCGAAGAGCTCTTCCCGTTTTTCCTCGAGCCGCTCTGCCATCTCCTCGGTGATCTTCACCGGGCCTTGGCCCTCCGCGGTTCCGGCGGCGGCCTGTTCGTCTGACATACCGGGTACAAGGGCGACCGGATAGAAAGGCGTGTCGTCGAGGACGGCAGCTGGTCCGCCGAACGGATCCCGACTCAGGACCGTTCTTCGGCGTCCGCGGAGCCGTACTCCTCCTCGACAGCGTCGAAGTACCGACGGAGGAACGATTCCCGGGAGACCTCGTCGGATTCGATCGACAAAAGGAGCGATTCGAGTTCGGCCCGGGGCTGGTGGCACAGTTCGTCGTGACACTCCTTACAGAGGTGTTCGAACTCCTTGCCGTGGCGGTCCCAGCGGTCCCCCTCCTTGTCGTACTCGCGCGCGTCGGACCGTAGCAGTGAGTCGCCACACGCGATACACACGACGGTTTTTCGATCCCGGTTCGACCGCGAACGCCACATACGAAAACGGATGTCCCCCCGATACTTAGCGCTTGTCGTGGCCTCCCACGGCGTGTACACGACCGCGGTTCGGGACGGAACAGTCGATTTATCGGTCGGGGCGGCGATCGTTCCCGTATGGACGTCAAATCGCGGCATCATCTCCGGAGCGACGAGGTCGACGCCATCCAGTCGGCCGTCCGGGACGCGCTCGGCGTAGAGATCGACGGCGAGAGCTTCGAACGCGTCTCCTTTACGGACGACCCGCGGGAGGTCGTGCTCGTCGACGGCGACCCGGCGGTCGTGTACGTCGACGACGAGCCGTTTCTCACGGTTCAGGGGGCGAACGCGTTCCCGCCGGAACGCCGGATCGTTACCGTCGACGCCGGCGCGGTGTCGTTCGTCTCGAACGGGGCTGACGTGATGCGCCCCGGGATCGTGGAGGCCGACGAGGCGATCGAGGAGGGTGATCTCGTCGTCGTCGCAGAGGAGACCCACGGGAAGGTGCTTGCGGTCGGTCGCGCGCTCGTCGACGGTGCCGAGATGCTCGGCGACTCCGGGAAGGTCGTGGAGTCGATCCACCACGTCGGCGACGAACTGTTCGAATTCTCGGTGTGAGGTCGCCCCATACCTCACACCACCCGATCAACGTCCCACGCTTCACGCCCCACGCTCACGTTTCACATCTCACCACCCACCTCCCACGGATCGCGTTCATTCCTCGTTCTCGCCCTCGTATTTCACAGCTGCGTCCGTCCAGCCCTGGAGCGTCAACTCGTAGGTGTCCCGGAGGTCGTCGATCGGCGTCTCGGTCGCGTCCACCCGGAGGTCGATCGAGTCGGGGGAGGTGGGCTCGTCCTCGACGTCTTCGGTGGTCTCTACCAACAATGCTGCCGACTGGATCGGGAGATCCGTCCGCTTGTCGCCACCCTCCTCGTGGCCAGCCGCGAGCGCGTCGATCAGTCGAGCCGCGAGCGGGCCCTCGCCGAACGCCTCCGACTCGTAGGCTGCCGCCGTGGCGTCGATCACGTCCGAACCGGTCAGGAGGTTCCCCGCGACGGTGTAGTTCTCACCGGCAGTGTGTCCGTACCAGTCCCGGCACTCGTCGCCGGAGAAGACGAACGTCCCGTCGGCGTCGACACCGTGCAGTTGTCGTTGGGCTCGGCCCTCGTCGGCGTTTAAAAGCGCCTCCAGGGCGTCCTCGACGGCCAGGCCGTCAGCGAGGTAGTCGATCCCCTTCCGGCCGAGTTCGACGTTGACCAGACTCTGGGTCGCGACGGCCCCGTGTTCTGACGCGAACGGGCACAACGTCCCGACAGCGGGCAATCGGGTGGTGACAGCGACGCCGAACCGGTGGTGTCTGTTTCCCTCCTCGTCGGTGTACGGCTCCCGAACGCAGATGCTGAAGGTCACGTCGATGGCTGCGTGTCGCCGGGACAAAAACTCTCGCCCTCCGGAGTTCTTCGAAACACTGCGTCGACGCCGCCGTTCCGAGGCGCGAACCGTCAGCCGTTTGTAGACCGGCAGAGAACATCCGGCGATGAACGACGTGATCGATCAGGAGCTGTACGAACGGACGAAGTCGCTCCTCGAGCCGGGGGAGATCGAACTCGTCGGCTGTATCGTCCACACCCACCTCGATGGCCAGGCGGATCTCGAAATGCAGGAGCTCACCGTCGACGTCCACGACGTGATCTCCGAACACGCCGACAAGGGGGAGGCGTACATCTACGCCGGTAACGACGATCCCGACTTCTCCTCGAATCAGTTCCAGGGGCTGACGCTCGAGGACGAGGAGTTCGTCTGGGAGTGTCAACAGCTGCTCCGGGAGGGGACCTTCGATCTCGTCTTTTATTACGAGGCCGGCGTGGACCAGGACGCGTTGAGCGACGACCTCGCGGAACTAACGCACGTGGATCGCGTGACGCCGGTTCCCTGACGGGAGAGCGAGACGGGAGACCGCTACCCTTAAGAGTTCGAATCGGGTAGATTCACCTGCGCCAAGGTGGCAGAGTCCGGTCAGACGCAGCGGCCTGCAGAGCCGCCCAACGCCGGTTCAAATCCGGCCCTTGGCTTGACCCCAAAACCTCAGAATCCAACCGTCTGAGAGCCTCTTCTAACAGATCAGAATTTTCAGTACGGAGGGGTGTGTCGTGAGCGTCGAGCGCCACGCCTCGATTGGTCCACACTGCTGTGTCGCCGGCTGCCGTGAGTCGGCCCAGCCGGTGATCGCACACCCCGAGCACGGTCGACGCGTCGTCTGCTGGGAACACGCGGAGGAGTTCGAGGTGATCGACCATGTCGCGTAGCAACGGCCACGACGAGTGGGAGATCACACTCCAGAAGACGGCAGCCAAGCAGGACCAGGTCGTCCTCCCCGCCGTCCGGGACGATCTCCCCCGTCTCGAGGAGACGATCCAGCAGCTCGCCGAGCGGCTTGACGCGCAAGCCCAGCGGATCGACGACCTCGAGGCACGGCTGGAGGCGATCGTCGGCGTGCCCGGCCCGGATGCCTCCAACCACGAGAAACGCGTCAGGGACGCCCGACAGATCCTGCTCCGCCGAGCAGAGGCTCGCGGTGGGAAGGCATCGATGTACTGGCGCGAGCTTGCCGACGCGCTTGCAGGACACGGTCACGGTGATCTCGTGCCCCAGCAGGTCCACCGCGTGTTCGAAGACGTCGCCCAGTCGGATGGATTCAGCCTGGCCACGGGAAAACGCGACGTGGCACAGACCGATGACCGGAGTGACGTCCGCGAGGTCCAGGTTGTCGAGTGTGATCTCGACGCTGTTCCAGGTATCGACCCCGCTAACAATGTTGTTAGCGGCGAAGGGCATCAGCCTACCGCTCACACGGTGGGTCAAGACGGACATACCACGAATGTAACACAAGACTAGTAAAATCCATGCACAACACCACTGTACACAACACTCCACTACTGATAAGTACGTCAACTCTCGCGTCGCTCTCGCGTTCCGGGGCGGTTGTTAGGGGGCGTTCTCCCGCTAACAACATTGTTAATCGGATCGTGACGAACCACCGCGTCGATCGTGTCGTTCCACCGGCCGTGGAGGTGGTCGCGTGACGTCTCCCTCGTCTCCGTCCTCGTCATCGGACGCGGAGATCGTTGTCGTGGATCTCTTCGCCGGCGCCGGTGGGCTCTCCACCGGGATCGCCCAGGCGTGTGAAGCGCTGGGCGGCACTCTCGGCGAGGACGTCCGTCTGGTCGCGATCAACCACTCCGAGGACGCGATTGCGACCCACGAGCAAAACCACCCGTGGGCCGAGCATTACCACGCCAAGATCGAGGAGCTGCATCCGCCGGATGTCGTCGATCCCGGGGCCGTGACGCTCCTTGCGGGCGGCCCGAGCTGTACGCACCACTCGAACGCCCGCGGGGGGAAGCCGATTCGCGAGCAGGAACGCGCGTCGGCGTGGCACGTCCTGCATTGGATCCAGCAGCTCCGCCCGGAGCAGCTGCTGATCGAGAACGTCCCCGAGTTCCGCAGCTGGTCGCGCGTGATCGACGGCGAGGCGACGAACGACGGGGCGATCTACCAGCAGTGGATCCAGACGCTCCAGGCACTCGGCTACACGATTATCCGCGACGACCGCGGGCGGTACGGGGTTACGCTCCGGGCGTGTGACTACGGTGATCCAACCTCGAGACGGCGGCTGTTCGTCATCGGCAGCCGGACGCACAAACCCACCGCACCCGAGCCGACACACTCGGCCGATCCCGAGGACGACTTGCGCGAGTACCGGACCGCCGCCACGATCATCGACTGGTCGGATCGGGGCGAATCCATCTGGGCCCGCTCGCGCCCGCTCGCGAAGAATACGATGCAGCGGATCGCCGAGGGAATCCGTCGACACTGTGACGACCGACTGGCGCCGTACGCCGACGTCGTCGAGACGCTCGGTCCCGAAGACGTCGAACAGTTGCAGGACGATGTCGTCCCGATCGACGACCTCGAGACTGCCGTCAAAGAGCGCACCGAGCCGTTCCTCGTGACGGGCGAGGTCGCGATCGCCGACGGTGGTGTCACGGGGGAGGAGCCGGATCCCGGCGCCGTGCTGGTGATGGGCCAGCATTCGGGGGCGTACCCACGCGACGCCCAGGGTCGCCCCGTCCCGACCGTCACGACAACCGGTGCGATCCACCACATCGCCGTCGACGCGTTCGTAAAACCGCGCAACCTGCCCCAGCGGGGCGTCCACAGCAACGCGACCTACGATCCCGGCGCCCAGCCCGCCCACACGATCACGGCCCGGAACCACGACGGTCATCTGGTCTCGCCGTACCTGATCGTCTACAACGGGCAAAGCGACGCCGCCGACGTCGACGAGCCGCTGCCGACCGTTCGGACGAAAGCGCGCCACGCACTGATCGAACCCGACCTGTTCCCGTGGGGGCTGGACATCCGGTATCGGCTGCTCGAGCCACACGAGACCAAGCAGGCGCAGGGGTTCCCCGCCGACTACGAGATCTGTGGCGACACCAAGCGGTCGGTACGCAAGCAGATCGGGAACGCCGTCCCGGTGAATCTCGCGAGAGCGCTCGGGGCCCACATCCTCTCGTGGAACACACCGAGCCTGTCGACGTTCGGTGGTGGGGTCACAGCGGATCCAGAGACGGAGATTCCCGCCTACGCGGAGGTGTCTTCGACCGATGACTGACGCGGTTGATCCCCTGACCGGGGAGTCCGAGGAGTTCCGTCGCTGGGTCGAGCAGGGTGCCGTCGAACCGGTCTCGGCCGAGGGGTACGACGGCGATCGTGGCTGCGCCTACGAGGGCTGTCGCAACACCGCCGACTACGTCGTCCACTTCAGCAACGGCACCGAGTCGCTGGTCTGCGAGCGCTGTTCGCTGGACAACCGACTCTACGTCAAACAGAACGACCTGCTGGAGGCCGGTCGAGGTGATCGCGATGACTGACGTCGAGTGGCCGGCGGACTTCGAGCGGACGCCAGCTCGCGACCGTTCGAAGAACCGCTCGTATGAGGTCTCCCTCGCGCAGGCGATCGACGACCTCGAAGCGGAGCTGGATCGTCTCGGCGTCGACGACTGGCGCCTCGAGACGAACATGGAGCACCAGTCGCGCAACCCGAAGCGGCCGTACGCAAACCAGCCCAAGCCGGACGACCCGAGCGTCGTCGTCCGGTGGCGCATGGATGGAGAGCAGTACGCCGTCGCGTGTGATGCGTACTCGCGTGTGCGAGATAACCTCCGCACCATCGGACTGTACATCCACGAGAAGCGCAAGATGGACTCGCGACCCGTAACGACTGGCGAGTCGGAGTTCGCGAACGCCCGCCTGCCGCCGGCCGACGATGACGCGATCGTCGTCGCAGACGGTAGCACGGCAGCTCCACACGAGGTGCTGAACGTCGCCCCGGAGGCCCCGGCAGACGTGGTCGAGGCAGCAGCCAGACGGCTCAAGGCCGAGGCACACCCGGACGCGGGCGGATCGCGAGCGGAGTTCCAGCGAATCGTCGCGGCCGAGGAGGCGATGCTCGATGACTGACGTCCAGGTCGCGGCTGGCCCCGATGTTGCCCCACGTCTTGACTTCGAATCCGACCGCAAGGAAACCGATCGCGCGGAAATCCACCTCGATGGAGCCCTCGTCCTCGTCGGCTGCGGCAAGCAGAAACGCGATCCCGGGGATCCGACCGACCTCCACGTCGCCAGTGTCGGCCCGGACGAGCCGATGACCAGTCTCCCGAACGCCGACACTGGCCCGGCGTGGCCGGCGCGCGAGCTGTACACGTCGACGTACTTCGGCGTCAGGCGGGAGTTCGCCGATCTCGTCACGGCGTGGACTCGCAATTACGATGCAGATGGGTGGGCAGTGCTGTCTGCGAAGCATGGCGTCGTGCCCCACGACCGCGACCTCAAATACTACGACAAGAGAATTGACGACCTCGGCGACGATCCCACCGATCCGGACCATCGCGTCACGAATCCCTACGGCCGCCGTCGGCCGGATGGGGAGAAAATCGTCACCGAGATGGACCAGTGGGCGGCAACCGTGGCGGCGTCGCTTTGCAAGTGGGTCGCACGCTTCCGACCGCGGAAGGCCAGACCGTGGGAGAACGACGCGAACCAGCTACTCGTGCTTGCCGGTCAGGACTACATCGAGCCGCTGCGCGAGCGCGGCGTCTTCGAGTACGGAATCTGCCGGATGGCGGGCGACCCGAATGAGGGCTACACGTTCCCGCTGGAACCGCGGTTCCTCTTCGAGGAGATTCCGGCCGGCGGGATCGGCGAGCAGATGGGGTGGATGTCCGACGCGATCGGCCGGCTGGAGCCTGTCGTCAACGACCGCCCCGGGACCGAGCAGACTGAGTTGGTTTCGAGTAGTAGCACCAGCACCCGCGAGGAGCGCCCGGGGGCTGGTCGGTCAGGAGGTGGCCGATGAGCACTGACGCCCAGACGGCCACTAGCGACTCCCCGACCGACGCGTTCCTCGAGTTCTATCGCACCTACTACCGCGATGAGATCGGGCAGCTCGCCCAGCACTACCCGAACGAGCGCAAGTCGCTGTTCGTCGACTTCGACGATCTCTACCAATTCGACCCGCAGTTGGCCAACGACTGGCTGCAGTCCCCCGACCGCCTTCGCGAACACGCCGAGGAGGCACTCCGGTTGTTCGATCTCCCCGTGGACATCTCGCTGGAGGGCGCGAGCGTCCGCCTTGAGAACTTGCCGGACTACCGCACCTATTCGATCGGCCACATCGACCCGGACCAGCACTTCGGCGAGCTGATCGGGATCTCCGGGCAGATCATCGAGCAGAGCGATGTCAAGCCACTCATCACCGAGGCGGCCTTCGAGTGCCGGCGCTGTGGGACGATGACCTACATTCCGCAGGCGTACGACGCCACGACGCTGCAAGAGCCCCACGAGTGCCAGGGATGTGAGCGACAGGGGCCCTTTGACCTCAACTACGCCCAGTCGGAGATGATCAACTTCCAGCGGATGCGCCTGCAGAAACCCCCCGAAGAGGCCGAGGACGGCCAGTCGACGTTCGACATCAACCTGCGGGAAGACCTGTGCCGGGCGGCCCGCTCGGGCGACCGGGTCACCGTGCAGGCGCGCCTCGAGGGCCACCAGGAACGCCACGGCAACCAGACGCGACCGACGATCGAGCTGTACGGTGACGCGCAGGCGGTCCAGACGGACGACACCGACTGGGCGGACGCCGACATCGAGGCGCATCGCGAGGAGGTCGAGTCGATCGCCGCCAGCGACGACCCCTACGCGAAGGTCGTCAACTCGATCAAGGTCTCCCACATCGGTCACGAGCGGATCAAGCTCGCGATTGCGTTGCAGTTGTTCCAGGGCGTCGAGAAACAGCTTCCCGATGGCTCCCATACCCGGGGGACGATCCACATCCTGCTGATCGGCGATCCTGGCGTGGACAAGTCGGGAATGCTGCAGTACGCGAAACGTGTGACTCCGGGCGCGATCTACACCGACGGATCCGGGAGCACCAAGGCCGGGCTGACGGCCACGGCGGTGCAGTCGGATCTCGACGGCGGCGGGTGGGTCATCCGGGGTGGCGCACTCGTGAAGGCGCATCGCTCGCTGGCGGCGATCGACGAGCTCGACGACATGGAGGAAGAGGATCGCGCCGGGATGAAGGAGTCGATGGCCAGCGGAACGATCTCCGTCTCGAAGGGCGACAACAACGTCACCCTGCCCGCGGCCTCGTCCGTGCTCGCAGCGGCGAACCCGAAGTACGGCCGGTACGATCCCTACCAGCCGATCGGCGAGCAGATCGACCTGGATCCGGCGCTCGTCTCGCGGTTCGATCTGATCTTCCCGATGCGTGATGAGCCCGATCCCGAGACCGATCGCAAGCTCGCAGAGCACCTCAACACGATGGCGCGGACGGGCCAGAAACTCGCCTCCGGACAGGAGTTGGACGAGACGGAACGTGCCGTCGCCGAGCCCGAGATCGACGAGGAGACGCTACGCGCCTACATCGCGCTGGCTCGCGAGGAGGTTCATCCCGTGTTGACCGAGGAGGCCGAGCAGTACATCGCCGATCACTACGTCGACATCCGGCGGGCGGGCGACGACGAGGATTCACCGATTCCGACGACGGCCCGGTCGATCGAGGCGCTACACCGGCTGGCGGAAGCAAGCGCCAGGATCCGCCTGTCGGAGACCGTCGAGATCGAGGACGCCAAGCGCGTGATCGACATCTGGCTCGACTGTATGCGAAAGATCGGCGTCGACCCTGAGACCTCACAGTTCGACGCCGATGTCGTCGAGACGGGCCAGTCGAAGAGCCAGCGCGACCGCGTGAAGACGCTGGAGGGCATCATCGAGAGCTACGCTAACGACCCGGAGTACTCGCTGGGCGCCCCGATCGAGGAGGTCATTGAGGATGCCGAGGCGGCGGGAATGGACCCAGAGCAAGCCGAGGAGGAACTCGAGAAGCTCCGGCGGAAAGGCGAAATCTACGAACCGAAAGACGGCTACATAGACCCCACGTAAACTGGCTCTCTGGATCAGTAAACATATGCCAGTTTATATATTTCTCAGTCTTCTTTTTCAGTCGTTCTCAAACGCGGCATCGAGCGCGTTCGACCAGCTTCCGAACTGACGCTGGTACGTTGCAACTCCGTGTCGGCCATGTTCAACCATGTCCTGGGCCGTTGGACGTGACTTCTCAAGTTCAGTTGCCAATCGACGCAATTCAGCACACAGTTCCTCCTCACGTACTTCACGTGGGTGTTCGGGTTCAAATCCAGCCTCCTGCACCGCCTTGTTCCACGATCCGAAGTGCCGGATGTAGGTTCGAGCACCATACCGGCCGGACTCGTCCATCATCTCGAACGTGGGTGGGGCAGGCTCGTCACTTGCGTCACCAAGCCGCCGAAGTTCATCGAGGAGGTCCTGTTCTGAGATCTGTGCATCGCGACGTTCGCCGGGTCCGAATCCCGCTTTGGCGAGCGCTTCGTTCCACGACCCGAATCGATCGCGATAGGTGGACGCCCAATAGTCACCATGTTCGTTCATCTGCGCAGCGCTCGGGGGTTCGCCCAACTCATCGGCAAGTCGCTGGAGTTCCTCGAGGAGATCATCGACCGGGATTTTCGAGTCCGGATCGCGCGAGGCATACCCAGCTGCCTCGAGAGCGTTGTTCCACGATCCAAACCGGTCGTAATACGTGGTAGCCGAATATTCACCATGTTCGCGAAGTTGAGCGAGAGTGGGCGGCCCACCCAACTTTTCGGTCAGCCGATGCAATTCATCGATCAACGCTTGCGTCGAAACGGGCATTAGCCATCTGTAACGGCGAGGTAGAGGTACGAGTATGTTTCGAGAATTCTGGTGTCCTGACCCCATCCAAAGGAAAATACGGCGGCAGGAAGGCGAAATCATGGCCCTACCCTATGATGACAGTTTCCTGCCGTCCGTGGGCCCATCCGAGAGTACATAGCGAATCTACTTACTCATTTCGCTCTTCATCGGCTTTTTATAGTAATTCTACTTCAGGTGGATCCGCTATATGGAATTTTCAAACTCCGTAGAACTGGCGAATCACTGCCTCTTTCGGCGGTTTGTTATTTATTAACACGCGCAAGACGCTACACAAAGCATTTAACCAATCCCTCTGAATGTACCTTTGCAACCCCTACCCGAATGGCCACACGCGTGAGTAACCCCGATCGAGTCTAGTTGCACGATGTCGATGACGTTGGCGATGAAGAATGGGCGAGTCCGGAAGATTGGATGAAAACTGGTGTGGTCGAGCGAAACACAACAACACAAAACATGACAAGAGAAACAACATATCGCGAAAAGGGACGCGCAGTGTTCCTGGCAGCGATTATGGTAATTTCGATGCTCGCCATCGGTGGCGCCGGTCTTGCCGGCTCCGCCGCGGCGGTTAATGCGGAAGACCCAGGTGAACTTCCATCTGCGGTCTTCCAGGGAGAAGAGATAACCCTTGAGTGGGACAGATTTGACGAAGGCGACACGGTTCAGTTGCGTCAGGGCCTCATTGACGAATACGATGACTCAGAGCGCTTAGAGACTGAGCGGGTCAGTGATGGTCAGGTCACATTCGAAACAGAAGATCTGCCTCTGGACTTCTACTTCATCCGGCATGATGAGAAGAACTTCGACGAGTTCGAACTCCTGTTTGACGACATGGAGGTCGAATTCGAGGATGACACCGTCGCAGATGACGGTGAGGTTGACCTCAACGTGACTGCCGAAGAGCGTGCAGTCGAGTTCGGAGATGACGACGAGTTCGATGTCGAAATCAACTCCACTGACCTCGACCACGAGGACATCTACGACCTCCTCGTAAACAACGACGAGGTAACCGCACAGGCCGACGACGACGATGATGATCCTGTCCTCGTTGAAGGCATCACGCACGAAACCGACCTCACGTTCGACTTCGATAACGCCGATGTCGATCAGGGCGACTACACATTCGACGTTGAAGTCGTCGACACGACGGGTGAAGACTCCGATGACATCGAAGTCATCGACGTCGACCCCGGTGAACTCGTCTTCACAGACGACTTCGACACTGTCGAGCAGAACGTCGGTGACGTCGCCGAATTCAACGTGACCTTCGAGGGTGACGCTGAAGCCGGTTACGTCCAGGTCGGCGACGAAGACGATGACGGATACGAAATCATCGTCTACGTTGAGGATGTCGAAGAGGACGGATACCTTGCATTCGAGTTCAACACCTGGCTCGCTGGTCAGCATGACCTTGAGGATGAGGACGGTGAGGTCGGAGCACCTCACTCAAAGGTAGTGCAGGCTGTTGACGACGATCAGACGGTTGAAGTCGCCTACGAAGAAGACATCGATGGCTTCCTGCTGCCTGAGGATGCCTACGAGACGCTCGCGCTGAACAACGAGACGACTCCCGAACAGTTCGAGGCTGGCGATGCGGACTTCGAGGACCTGCGTGACGAGATCTCCGACGATCCGGACGACATCGGCACGCTGTTCCTCGAAGAGCGTTCCACTGACGCAGTGACCACGTGGACTGCTCCTTCCGATGTCCTTGACGACATCGCTGAGGAGGACGAAGATGATCAGTACGACGCTCTCGCAGAGCGGCTGAACGAGAACGTCACCGAGCGGACCGAGATCGCTAACTCGACTGAAGCGTCCAGCGACACGGTGATCCACCAGTTCGAAGCCTCCGGAATCTTCGGCATGATCGCCGAAGAGGATGACTTCCTTGCGGCCGTGGAAGATGAATGGGGCGATGACACGAACGAGACGTTCGAGCTGCGTGTCCGCCAGACGGCGGCCACGACGCCCGCCTTCGAGGACCGCAAGGTCATCGACTTCGAAGACACGAGTGACCTGACGGTCATCGTTGACGACGAGACCAACCAGGTCTTCCTCGCGTACAACATCGACGATGCTGAAATCGACGATCAAGACGAAGAGATAGAAGCTGAGGAAGACTACGATGTCGAATTCGCGGTCACCAGTGACCGGCTGCTTGCCGGTGAAGACGACCCCGAAGAGGACTACGAAGTCGACACCGTCACCGCGATGATGGAAATCATCGAGGCTGACGGCGAATTCGTGAACGACAACGTCAACGTGACTGCCGAGGACGGTGTCATGATCGAGGGCGAGACCAACATCGCCCCCGGTAACGAGCTCAACATCCGTGTCCGCTCGACCGGTGACACCCGCCCCGGCTTCAGTAAGACCGCCAGCGATGTCGTCGTCGACGCCGACGGTGACTTCGCCGGCGAGTTCGACTTCAGCGATCAGAACGTTGGCGACACGTACGATGCAAGCGTGCGCGCCACGCTGTTCGAACTCGAAGAAGAAGGTGAGGTCGTCGACGTTGATGTCGACCCGGCCACCTTCGAGGTGTCTGACCTCGACGCACCGGCCGAGATCGACGTCGGTGACTCGGTGACCGTCTCCGCGACGATCACCAACACTGGCGACGAGGAAGGAACGCAGACCGTCGAATGGCAGCTCGAAGGTGACGTCGTCGCCAGCGAAGAGGTAACCCTCGACGCTGACGAGGACACCACCGTCGAGTTTACCGCGACGCCCGACCTCGACGCCGGTGACTACACCCACGGCATCTACACCGACGACGACAGCCAGACGGCAACGCTGACTGTCGAAGCGGTGGACACGCCGACTCCGACTGAGGAGCCGACGCCGACTCCGACTGAGGAGCCGACGCCGACTCCGACCGAGGAGCCGACGCCGACGCCGACGCCTGAGGAGACGCCCGGATTCGGTGCCATCGCGGCACTGATCGCGCTCATCGCGGCCGGCCTGCTGGCGTACCGTCGCCGGTAAGCCGACCACGATGACGTGAGGTGAGTTCTCTCACCTCGCCGGTCGACTCTACTCAGACCATCAACCACCGGCCCTCGCGGGCCGGCCCCCTTTTCATTCTTTCACGCTCGCCAGCGACGGCTGTTCTGTCTGGTAAAGATTTCACCGGGAGTTTGTGCCTCTTCACTCCGGTGAGAAGCGTGTCGATCTCACCCAACTCAGCGTAGACGGTTAGCGCCGTAAAGTAACTCACACCAGGAAGCGTCATCAGTAGCTGGGTTTCCTTCAGAGATCCAGCGCGTTCTTCGATTGCTTTTTCGAGGTTCCGAATCTCTTCGGTGAGCGTCTCAATCATTTCGAGATACGACTCAATAACGCGTCGCACGTGGTCGGGATCGAGAGTCCCTGCAGGAACTCTCGTCCCTCCACAGTCAGTGGTTTCACGTCTTCAGTGATGCCGTGATCGGAGAGAAATCCGTGAACCTTCTTGGCGTACTTGGTACGGTTTTCGACCAACGTCTGTCGCCCGCGCACGAGTGCGCGGGCTTCCCTGACTTCCTCGGTCGGAACGGAGCTTTCAGGCACCGAGTTTAACCGCAGCATTCGCGCGAGTTCTTTTGCGTCGACGCGGTCGGTTTTCTTGTCGATGTCTGCGATCTGGTTGAGCTTTTTCGGATGAGAGACGGTCACATCCAAGTGCTCCGACAGCGTATCGTGGATGTGGCAGTAGTTGGAGGTCGCCTCAAGCACGGCTTGTGCGTCAGCGTACCGCTGGGCGAGGTCGTCGAGGTTTGCGGTTCCGACGCGAACTTCTTCGACAATCTCTCCAGCCCCATCCATTACTGACACCTGTGCGTACCGTTTGTGGACATCGATTCCGAGGTACATGGTCTGTTCATCCGGGACGTCAGTGCGTGAAGCAGAGATTCACCTATTCGGGCTTTCCCGGGTGCCGCGCGGCGCGACACCCGGGCTGTCACGCCCATGACTCGGCTTCTTTCGTACATGGATCAGTCACAGCTACGTGCTCTATGGTACGAACTTGCGGTCGGTCTTTTTGCGTCCCATGTCTTGTTTCACGCTCATATGGCGTAGCAGCGTTTCCATCGAGTCATGGTTGACGGAGCACTGAGTCATCTATCGAGCGCAGTATCGACACGATCGTCTGCTGCCTCTCCCTCAAGATACCACTGCCGCCGCTCGGAATTCTTATCGACCGTCGAGAGCGTCCGGCGGGTAAACCGCGTACTCTTCGCGACCGATCGATACGACTCGCCGGCATCCAGCCGTTCGAGCGCATCACAGACAGCCTCGAACTCCTCGATGTCGACGACGAGATACCCCTCCTCGTTCGTCTCGAAGCCGACCGGCGGCCGCCCGGTCCACTTCCCCTCCCGCTGGGCGTGCGTCACGCCGCGCCGAATTCGACGCACGGTCTGCTTGCGTTCTTCCTCCATCCACACCGAGAGCATCTTCGCGAAGAACTGACTCATCGGATCGTCGGCGTCGATGCGGTCGATCATATCGTCCAGCAGGTGGATCGTCACGTCCTGGGCGACGGCCTCGTCGATGAACGCTGCGCTCGTGGCCGTCCGCCGGGCCAGTCGCGAGAGCTCGGGCAACACGACATCGGTGTACTCGCCGGCTTCGACGGCGGCGACGAGCTGCTGGAAGTCCGCCCGATCGTCGCGACTCCCGCTTTCGTCGCGATCGACGTAGGCGTCGACTGTACTCGGATCCACGTCTCGATCGCGCAGCCACGCGGCGACGCTTTCGAGCTGGGATGCTTGCCCACTGTCCTGCTTGTCGGTGGAGACGCGAACGTAGTACGCCCACGACTCCTCGGATTCGGTTGTCATTGGAACTGGAACTGAAATTGGTCGATTCGCGGGGTGGGTTTCTCCCCACCCGCTGGTACTTATAAAAGCCGGTACTTTTCCGCCACTGGTGGAGAAGCATATGGTTCTCCACAGGGCCATAACGAAATTCGTCGGGTCTGAAAGGACAAAGTCCGCACTAGTTGTGGATTGATCCTCGACCACTGGGGCATCTGACCGAGATACGGGGGTGGGGGTTTGCTCCGCTTGCAGCATTTTCTGCCTCTTTGCCCAGTGCTGACGGGTTTGGTGTTGTTCATAGGCCAAGGGGGAACCGACTCATCGCGATCGCCAGGTTGCGTCAAGAATCTTGATTGAGGCTGCGAACGCTGTTTGATTCACGATACTCGAGAAAACTGCCCTCGCCAGGAACGGCTACTGACCACTAAAAATATACCAGGGAACAGATATGTAAAATCACTCGTGCAAGATGGAATGCGCGAATGTTGCACTGGGATTGGGATATTTTGAATTTATATACTATCTGGTATGATGTGTATAGACCATGAAGTCATCAATTCGCGGTCTTTCCGACCGACACCATCTCAAAGAAACCTACGACGTCGAGTACTCGATTCCGAGCTGTCGGCGGTTGCTCAAGGAAGCTGGCCTCAGCTATCAGAAACCGCGTCCGGAAAACGCCAAAGCCGAGCCGGAAGACCGTGAGGAGTTCGACGAAACCCTCAAAAAAAAGCGTAGGGAGATGGATGCCACAGTAGTCTGTATCGACCAGACGAAAACCTCAGTGAATGGCGATACAACGCAAGCCTGGTTTCAACGGAATTCACGACCCAGCGTGGAACTTTCGGGATTGCGCGACTGGACGTGTTTGCTCGGTGCGGTGACTGATGATGGCCGATTGTTTTTCTCGCGGTTTCGCGGACGAATGGTGGGGGGGTCGTCACTCTTCGATGACACCCCGGTGGGGTCCTCGTCGGCGTTTTCCTCCTTTTCCTGGCAGGATTGTTCGCGTTCGGCGGCGTCTGGATCCTCGTAATCGCGCTGTGCGTTGCAACTGTATTCGTGCCGATAGCCCTTGGACAGACCGACTACTGGCTTCGACACGGTGGTGTCGAGTATCGAACCGACGGTGAAGCCATCGTCGCGTACGATCGCCTCTTTCGGACGCCACTATGGCGTGTCGAGCCGTGGGACGAACTCGACCTCTGGGTGGAATCCGACCGTGTCGACAACTGCTTCAGAACGTCGACGATCGTCGTGGAACTTCGTGATCGAACGCTGGGACTGCCTCACCTCAGCGATCCGGCCCCGATTCTCGACACGTTCGATCGACGTCCGAACTGCTCCCAAGTAGAATAAGATCTGTTGAGTGACCGAAGACCGAAATATGACCGAATGCGGAGTCTGTTCCCGAGCTTCAAGTACCGGTTGTCCGGTGTGAATGCAATCCGGTCGTCTTTTCCCAACTTTTGAACGTATCGGGACTGCGTACTTCGTTTTATCACTTCGTTAACACGGTTGGATCTTGTTTCACGGCCGTCAAACGACGATTCATGGGGATAAAATCCCCGCGTTGTTTTAATCACCCCCGTGAACAATGCGGTAATACCGTGTCCGCGATTCCGCCCTGGATCGACGAACGGATCGAGCGGAACCTCGACAATGCGCTCACGCAGGAGCACGTCGTCGAGACGATGTTGGAGTCCGACCGACCGTTCTTCTCGATCCGCCAGTTGCATGCGCGTATCAAACCCGACGTCAGTCGGGCCACTGTCCGTAACCGCCTCCGGGAGCTACAGGAAATCGACGTGGTCGCGACGGAGACGTATCCCGACTCGATCACGCTGTACTACATCAACTATCCGGAGTCGGAGTGGCCACTCTCGCCTGAAGGTGAACGCGCGCTGCATGCAGATACCCCGTTGGATCGGCTCTCCACCCGCGGATTCCTCACCCTCTCGGACACGGCAGGAATCCGCACCCTGGTGCTCGCTGGCTTCCAGTTGAGCCTGGTACTGTTCGCGCTCGGCGGCGTTCTCACGATTAGTGGGAGCGACATCACCGGTACGCAGAGCGATATCGTCCTCTGGGACACCGCGTTCGATCTCCTGCTCGTGAGTCTAGCGTTGCTTGTCGTCGAGCGAGTCGTTCGATCGGTTCGCGACAAGTACGGCCCATTGAACCTTTTCCCGTCAACGTAAAGGAAGCACACGAATCCCTGCATGTCAGCACACGAATCGCCAAAAATCACAGCCATTCATACAGCCATGACATCCACATCCAGCACATCCGGTCCTGAACTGCTCGACGAACGCTCTCTCGGCGGCATCTTTGTCCACCTACTCGGACTGTTGACCGGGTTCCTCGGTCCAGCCGTCGTTTACGTGGTCTCGGATCACGAATATACACGGACGAATGCTCGACATGCGCTGAACTGGCACATCACTGTGTTCGTGCTGTCGATCGTTGCTATGGTGACGTTCTTTCTCGGTGCAGACGAACTCACCGTAGGCGGGGAACCGGTCGAACTGTCCTTACTCCCAGCGCCGCTCGATACGGTGTTCGGGATCGTCGGGATGATTTTGGTGGTCATCATGATGATCGCCCTCCTTCTTACGTTCGTTTACACTATCGTAGCGACACTGAAGGCGATTTTCGGGTCCATCTGGCCGTATCCCGGTTCGGTCGACTTCGTCGGGTGGTTCCACTGAGATCCATGCCCTCCGATTGCACCCATGAACCGACCCCAGCGACCCAGGGGCCGAAACTCCTCGAGGAGCGGACGATTGGCGGCATCCTTGTCCACTTTGTAGCGATTCCAACCGGCGTTGCCGGCGCAGGGATCGTATATCTCCTCGCTACAAATGAATTCACGAAGCGAAACGCTCGAAACGCCCTCGATTGGCATCTCACCGTTTTGGCGCTGACGGTCGTCACGTTCGGGTCCCTGTTCACCTACGCCGAGTTCACGGGACAGGGCGTCACCGACGTCGCCACACTTCCTTCTCCCGTGTCCACGATCGCCAGCGTCGTGATTCCCACACTTCTCACGCTTTGGTTCCTCGTCACGTTCTGGACGTTCTTCGTCGGGCTCATTGCCATGGGGAAAGCAACGTTCGGTACCGCGTGGCGCTATCCCTTATCGCCGGCGCTCGTCGATCGGTACGGCTCCGAACTTGATTTCCCCAGTAAATGGCCCTTTGTCATTTTTGTGTACGTCGTTCTGCTGCCGCTCGTCATCTGGGGTGTGTTCTTCGGCTCGACGGATGGTGCTGCGTTCTTTCTCTCGGCCTTCGGACTGCTCGGTCTGATTATGCTGCTAACCCCGTTGACGGCGGTTGCGATGTACCTGCACGGCGAGCGAGATCAGTCCCGAAACACCGACTGGAAGCCGCACGTCGCAGCGTTCGTCGGCACTCCGATTCTGATCGCGGCTGCCGGATACGTGATCTCACGAGTCTTCACCGAGTCGATGTATCCCCCAGGAGACGCAATGTACGTGTTTCTCGCCGCGTTCTGGGTCTCGTCAATCGTGTACTTGGTTCGGTGGTGGATGACCGCGTCGAATTGACGTTCGCTAGTTGTCCACTCTGGCTCAGCAGCTCAAAAGCTGACACGTTGTAGAGAAGGTATGAGGAGTAGTGCTGATTGGGATCTATGGTGCTTTACAGTCATGCGACCTGAGACAAATGTAAAGCCATTACGTTCCAATAGTTGTTTTTACATTATGAATAGACGAGAGATGATCCAGATGAGTTTGGGAACGGTTGGGCTAATGCTCACAGTCGGTTGCACGGACCTCGAGTCAGGAACGAGCGACGACGATCTCGAACCGGAACTGCCATCAGCCGATGAGATTCAGTCGATACTCGATGGCGAGTGGAAACAGGACGACGAGTCAATCACCGCACCGCTCTCCGATGAGGCGACCTATCTCACAGCGTTCTCCCACGCCCCTGAAGACGACGAGATGGCCACTCTAACAGACCAATACTCGCGTATCGACGTCGCCGGCTTGGTACAACTGCTCGTCTGGACACATGACGATTCCGACGACGCAACGGAGCGATACGAGGAACATCCGGATCAGCAACGCAACCTTGAGGCGGCAGATATCGCTACCGAGAGTCTCGCTGGCGGCGTCAGCCCGTCCGGTAAGCCGACGCAATTTCGTGTCCTTTTCCGGGACGGGAACGCCGTAGGTTGGGTCTCCTATTGGACGTTCCGTACTCAATCGCCGGAGGAATACGAAACAACCGGGATTAAGTTAGCTGAGAGTGTCCACGGGTCTTGGAGTATCGAATGACCCCGATGATATAAGGTATTATCCTGTAGTGAATCTGTGTAATAATGGGGCCATCATGCTGCATTCATTCTAAAGATCTCACATATGTATTATAATATATTATTGATAAATTGATTCGGCATCTGTAAGATGCAGGGCGTATATTCAGCAGAGTGGTACTATTGATACTGATTTAGATGATCAAGTGTCTTGAGTATTAATAATCTGGGTCTTTCGGACATCTTCAGCCTGCTCTCAATCTTCGAATCGTAGCTGGAAGTTACCGTCCCACTCGTCTGTTGAGATCGCTTCCGCAAGCTCTGTTACGAAATATAGCCTCTATATTCAGCACAGCCGCAAAAACATATACTCTTAGAGGATTCAAACAGCGCGGTGAAACCGAAACCAACGCTGTACTCCAAGGGGCTATTAATGAGTAGTTCATCCGAGACGGTAGTCGCTAACGCGGTCGCGTGCGAGGTACATCGAGATGATGCCGATGAGACACGCGATCGCGGCCGACACGAGCGTTCCACCCAGACCGAACACGAATCGGTCGACACCGACGATCGAGGCGAGCGTGGGACCAGCAATACCGGAGTGAGCGACGACGGTCGGAAGGGCAACGACGATCACCACGATCGAGTAGATCGAAAACGCGAAGACGCTCGGAACGATCGCTTTCGTACTTCGAGAGACGCTGACCGCCTCGAAGCGAGGAAATCCAACGCCGATTCCGGTCGCGGTCGCTCCCGACGCCACTGATACGATGAGTGCCGAGACCCCGAGACTCGCAACGACCGGTACCGAATGCGGACTCAATAGTCCCGCGAAAACGGTTACCGCGACGGTCACCGGCGCTATCAGGAGTGCACCGGAAACGACGTGTCCGATAACTAACGATCGCTCGGGTGCTTTCGAGAGCAGCGTAACGGGGAGCGCTGCCCCCTGTTGGCCGAGCACGTTAAGCGCGAACAACGACCCGGCGATCCACGACCCACTGACCAGCAGCCACAACGGAAGCCCGGTTCCGACTTCGCCCGTTTGAACGGCGGTGACCATCGGCCCGGCGAGGACAATCAGCGGGTACAACGCGAACGACAACGATATCGGCGCGCGACGGGCACGTTTCCAATCGGCTGCGACGACGCCGACAACTGGCTGTGAAAACACTCGTGAGAGTAGGCTGAACCGGGATGACTCGTCAACAGATCGCTCAACCTCGTGGGTAACATGGACGCCTTCAGCGTACCAGAGCCACTCCGAGAGTCGGTACATCGCTACAACCGCTATGACGACGAACACGCCCGTGAATCCCACCGCACCTATCGCACGGAGCGGTGATGCGCCGGTGGCCAACCCCAGAGCCGCGAGGTCACCGAACCAGTCGATCGGTGTCGGCGCGAGCACCCGATAGATCGGCTCCAGAACCGACGCGAACGCGTTCGTGAAGATCAGCGCGAAGTACCCGATACCAAGCAGGACAAAAAACAGCGTTCGGAGGCGACTGAGCAGCCGCGATCGAACGCCGGCGTTTCTCACGCCGAGTGCGAGGAGAAATCCAGCGGGGATCCCAGTCACGAGGACGAAACACAGCGTGAGCAACACGGCGGGGATTGTGAGTATTGACCCGGCCCCGAGGGCAAACGCAACCGTTGCAGCGCTGCCGACCGTGACGAAGAACGCGGACCAGAGCACGAGTTCGGCGAGGACGAGGCCCCCGATCACGTCTCGGTGTGAGACCGTCGTCAACAACCCGTCGAGGTTGTCCGGACGGAGCGCGACGGCGTACGCGCGATACCCGCCAAACCCGACTACAACTATCCACCCATATACGAACGCCATCCGTATCCACTCGATGAGCGGTTCGGTCTCGCTTCCGGCGATGAATCCGCCAGCGAGATACGCACCGAACACGCCGCCGAACGAAAACGGAAGCAGCATGATAGCCACGAACGCGAGTGCCAACAGCTGCGTCGTGTTCGCTTTAATCGTCCGCCAACGACGCCGGAGTTCGATCCGGGCGACGAGCCGCGGCCGGGCCGCCCGCATCATCGGTCGTCGACCCGTGCATTCGATCGGTCCGTCATGTCTCCAGTATCCTCTGGGCCCGGTCCGGGGGCGATCGATTCGCGTTCGGCGGTGACCGAGAGGAACACGTCTTCAAGAGTAGTCCCTTCCTCAGCTTCCATCCGTGCGGTCAACTCCGCGGGCGCTCCCTCGGTAACGAGGTTGCCCTCGTAGAGGACGCCGACGACATCCGCGAGTTCCTCGACGACCGAGAGGATGTGCGTCGAGAGGAACACTGTGTGGCCGTCGTCAGTCAGTTCCGCGATGACGTCGAGGACGGTTCGGGCTGCTCGCGGGTCCAACCCGCTGGTCGGCTCGTCGAGGAAGACGACATCGGGCTCGTGCAACAACGCCTGAATCAGCCCGACCTTCTGGCGCATGCCCTTCGAGTAATCCTCAATCCGCTTGTCCGCATCATCGGTGAGATCGAACAGGTCCAACCAGTTCGTGATCCGGGTGTTCATCTCGACTGCGGGGAGATCGCGAAGCCGACCGAAATACTCGAGCTGTTCGCGACCGGTGAGCTCGTCGAAGACTGGAGGCTCCTCAGGGAGGTAGCCGATCGATTCTCTGATCGCATCGCGATCCGAGACAGGGTTCCCGTCGATCCACGCTTGGCCGTCAGTCGGTCGCGTCAGCGAGGTCAACATCCGCATCGTCGTCGTCTTCCCAGCCCCGTTCGGTCCGAGAAACCCGTACACCGTGCCGTGTGCAACGGTGAGATCGAGTCCGTCGACGGCGACTTCATTACCGAAGCGTTTCGTCAGGCTCTGCGTCTCAATGGCGTCTGTGTCTCGTGTCATCGTTCAGGGGCTGTAGTCTGTCGCGAGTTACAGTCGGTCATAGGACGATCCCTCCGAGCCCAGCAACGACCAACACCAACGCGATCACCGTCGGAAACGTCGCCCGCCGGAGCCGTGCGAGCGCAAACCATCTCGGGGAGCGATCGGTGATGACGAGGTTGTCCGTGAGAACAATCTCATTCTGCTGGCGTTTTGTGACTCCCGCGATAAGATACTCTTCGCCAGGGTCGATCCGACGTTCGATATAGCGCCGTGCTCCGAGCCCGGGAACGGCCCGTACCCATCCCGCGACCGGTTCGAGTCCGTCTCGCACATCGACGAATCGCTGAATCCGTTCGGGCAGTGATTCGGTCGCATCGACCGTGAAAACGGTCGATTCCGTATCGAGCACGAACCGTTTGGAAGACGGGACGACAATGAGGCCACCGGCCGGATCATCAAGCGTGAACGGGTGTGTCGCCACACCGTCATCGAGATGTACCTGAAACCACGGGACGCCGACTCCGAACGCTTGCCGTTCGGTAACTTCGAACTCGAATCCAAGGCACCGCATTCCCGTGAACGGAGCGGTAATGGTCTCGCTCGATTTGTTCGCAATTCCTTGACAAACGACAAAGGAGTCACTCTCCGTCACCTCGCTCGGGGCCTGTACGGTGGCACGGAGCACGCTCGGGACGACCATGAGCGGCCGGACCCCGTACCACCCGATCGCAAATCCGATCGCAATAAATCCGAGTCCAACGATGGTGTACAGCATCAATCCGACGGATTTGGGCTATCAAACTCATCGGCACTAATATCTGTCATCGTCGCACCCGATCCCGACGAGTCTTCCTCCATCCCGACGAGCGTTCGATAGAAGACGACGGAAAAGACGACGAAGAACGTCATGAACAGCGTGGTTCCGAGGATGGAAGCGCCGGATCCGAGTATCGCTGGTACGAGATCCGGCATCGGGGCGGGTTCGCCGGGAGCCGGCGCTGACGGGAAGGCAAACGAGATAACAAGCGCGAACAGCCCGCCAAACAGGCCGCCGACTACGAGTGAAAGGAGCCCATAGCCGATGACCGGTTTGATGTTGTGTCGAACGACGTGCACACTCCGCGAGAGTCCACCGACCGGGCCTTTCCCTTCAATAACGATCGCGTGTGCGTAGAAATGCACTGCGAACAGCGCGATCACGAACGCAAGGACGATCAACGCGAAGATGCCGCCGGCAGCGAGCAGCACGGGTAGACCGACGGCCTCCATTCCACCCGCCCCGAACACAACGATCGCGACGACCGCCACGATCGAGATGGCAACGCCGAACGCGAACGTAGCGGCAGTGATGAACAGGTACGCGATCAACACGGAGACGTAGAACTCCTTGACGTGGCTCCAGAACTGCCCGAGTGAGGTTGGGGTTCCAGCGGCTGCGTCGTCCGCGATGCCGATCGTGCCGGCGTAGAAGACGGGCGTTATGAATACGAATAGCGCCATCACGAGGAGGGATCCAACCAATGAGATTATTGGGTCGAGTGTCTCCAAGAACAATTGTGGAGTTTGCAGGACGGCGAAAATTGCCATCGGAACGAACAGTATCGGTTGCTCTCGAAGGAGCCGCGGGGCTTCTCGAAGGGCTTTCAGGAGGGCCATAGTTGGTGTAGTTACCAGAGGTTTATATAAACTACTAGAGATCCCACTCGAATAATGGAGATACCGATCGGTATATGCTAGATCCGCTGGATGTTCCACGAATCAAAAACAGTGGCACAGACGCCTTCGAACAGGCACCCGGAAGCGGGGTGAATGTGTTAGCGGATTCAGCCGTGGTTCAGTCCGTCTCATCCAGTAGGCTAACGGCATCTCTTGATGAACGGAACCAACCCAGCACAGTTCGACCGATTAGGAGCACGCCGAGCACGCTACCGACGACGACTGCAACCACCGGGGCAAGCATCACACCGCCTGTGTCAGCGATAGTGAGGACATATACGCTTCCGACTACCCACCAAAGCGTCATTCCGGCGAGTACGCCGAGGACAAACGACCATCCGATCCGTAGGAGATCCGTAACGCTGCCCTGCATTCGGTCACCTGAGCCCACAGCCGCCGAGACAAGCCGGATGCCGTGTCGAACCACTCGACCGAGGACTGATACTGCGAGAAGTCCCGGAGCAAGAAGCGTTGCAGGGACGAACACAGGACCGACGACCGTCGCCACGATCCCATCGTCGAACACGAATTCGGGTTCCATAATCCAGATGAGAGCAAGACCAACGGTGAGAACAGCGAGCACGGGTTCCACCGCCTGACGACGCGCTGTCGGCGAGAGCATCGTTCGGGTCATCCATCCACCTCATCGACCCCACCGAACCGTCCTGAAAGCCGCGACCGGAGAAGATCCTCAAGCAGGCCGAGGATCGCAAAGCCAACGGCGAGCGGCCCGAGCAGGAGGAGAAACACCGGTCCGCCTTCACCGCCGACGAACGTCTGGTTTAACAGGACCGGAACCACGAGCGTGAGGAAGCACGCGGGCGGTGTGACCAGTCCGCGGGCGACGGCGGCACCGACAGGAACCGCGGCAGCGAGCGCGGTCGTCACAGCGAGCACGGGAACGATTCCGGTCGGATTCACGCCAATACTCGCCATCCACCCCACGACAGCAATCCCAAATGTGCCGCCGACCGCGCCAGACACGAGGACCAATGCTCGACGACCGAATGGCATCGGCGGCAGGTTTCGGAGTCTCACGTCGCCGATCTCGTAGTGGTGGCGGAAGCCGAACTCGACGGCAGCGAAGACGACGACTGTAGCGAGCCACACGTACCACGTCCCCACGTAACTCGTCAAATACACGGAGCCGTCGACAACGAGGTGTCCGCCGAGTTCCGACCATTCCGGCGGTGGAGCAGCGATATCTCGATACGTCGCCCACGCGAGCAGCGTGGGAAGCCCGATAACTGGCGAAAGCAATCCCGTATGAGCCGAAAGAAGGACGACAAGGAAGCCGAATGTGAAGACGAACACCGCACTGAGGATTGAGGCGAGCGGCCACAGAGAGTCGGGTACGTGGCCGAGCCACCGGAACAGGAACTCAACGATCCCGAGATGGACAACGCCGCCGACCGTCGCAACGAGAAGTGTCCGGAATGAGGGTGTACTCATTACGAAGACCTCACTCGGATCCTCTCACGGCTGCTGTATATACCGATCCACTTACAGCTCCGACCGGGAACGTCACCCACCATGAAACCGCGAACGCGAGATAGACGACGCCGAACGAGAACGCCGCCGCACTCGCGGGTTCGGCGCCGGATAAGCCGAGCGCGGCGGACACCGTCAAGATGAGCGCGACGACCAGCAGGCTGGCGACGTACGTCCCGAGCGTCCCGAGTAAACCGGCCACTGGG
Organism: Halalkaliarchaeum desulfuricum; assembly: GCF_002952775.1. Lineage (NCBI taxonomy): Archaea > Methanobacteriati > Methanobacteriota > Halobacteria > Halobacteriales > Haloferacaceae > Halalkaliarchaeum > Halalkaliarchaeum desulfuricum. Next base: position 1,703,270 of record NZ_CP025066.1, on the reverse strand, counting down.
CCGAAAAACGGGTGCTCAGACGGTAGGAGTCTCCAAACGACGACACCGACCACGAACGCGGTCGGGACCACTACCGGGACGGCGAGCCCGGCGAACGCGAACCACACGACCCCGTCGTTAGACGACAGCACCCCGACGGTTTCGCCAACGATAGCACCGATAGCGAATAGTATCGATGCGCCGAGGGCAGCACTTGCTGCCGCATAACCCGCACCGATATCCGGGAGATCCGCGCCGGGAAGTCGCCCGGGGCCGTATCGAGTACACGCGCGATGGAGGGGCTTCGTGGGGAGGGACCACATACGTGGTCTTTTTACGGGTGATGTCAAAGGATTTCCCCCTAGAGGCTCATCGAGACCGCGGTCTCGATCATGCTTGTTATAGGTGACGCCGGGAAGCTTGCGCTCACTCGGGGAGGGCGTTTGCTTTCGATGCGATCCGATCAAGGTACGTCGCTAACGAGGGAGGAACCGTCTCATACGCAGAGCCGAACTGTCGCCGTGCGGCCTCAATACGCTCTCTGATTGAAGTCTCGAGCGATTTATCCGACGGATGGCCGCCGTCGTCCGTGTCCATGACAATCCGACTATCCGGCGAGCTGTGACCCAGCCGAACGACCGCGATACCAATTGACGACCCGGCCCTCGTGAGTGCGGTCGCGTCGGCTTCATACTCCGTCCCGCTCAGGATACGGGCGAGGTTAACCGCTAACTGTCCCGTGACGGCCCCTGTCACCACCGGTGCGGATTCCTCGGTACCTTCGGGCCCTGTCGTCCCGAAGCCGCCGTCAGATGCGAGCCGGTCACTGAGCCTCCGGGTGGCATTCGAGACCGTCCCGATAGCCTGTTGGAGGGGCTCTGCTTCGCCGTGTTCGCTGCTGATCCGCTCGAACGACGTCGAGAGGAACCGATCGCCGGCAAGCAACGTTTCCGAGTCGCACTCTGGTACACCGTTATCAGGTCCATCAGGCGGAAGTTCCCGAACGAGTCCGTATGCGCAGAATAGTTCGACGCCGACTGCAGTCGAAATAGGTAGGTCACCTTTGCCAGTCAGTGATTGATGTGTACGGACGAACAGCTCACCGTACCAGTACTCCTCGGGTGCGTAGCGCTCCCAGATCTCCCGCGTCTTCGGGCGGAACTGTCGCGTACAGACACGGATCTCCTCGGCGAGTGATGTCTCATTACGGTGGTCCATTCTGGGTGTGATGGCTCGGGGAACTGCATTGCTGAACGTACCGTCAATATATAAAGATGGCTGGATTCTCCGGCAAGATCGACCGAGTATTGGCTCCGGAAAAGATTCCTCTTTCCGAGGGACTATACAGGCTCGTTCACTCTTTCGCGAGGCAAGACGCCAGTCATCGTCGGTGTCAGCGTCATGTTCACGCTGTCGTACCTTAGCGCCTATCAGGGAGAGCAGTCCATCCGTCGCTGCGACGGAGTACTCTCTTCGCGTTGCCGGTTAGTTTCCGCCGTCCGCCTTCAGTCGATCAAGGTGCATCTCAAGCGCGTCACGCGTGTCCGCGACCGAGAGCTCCTCGTCCGTCGTCAGGCGTCGAGTGCGGATCCCGAATAACAGCGATACGAGGATCTCAGCCTCCGCTTCCGGGTTGACATCGACGAAGACTCCCTCGTCGATCCCGCGGCGGAGGATTCCCACGATAACGTCTTGGAGGCTGCGGTCAACCCGCGTGTACTGCTCTCTGACCCGCTCGTTGTGTGGTGCTTCGCTCCGGAGTTCGAGCAACGCGATCTGAACCTGATAGGAGTCCTCCTCCAGGTCTGCGGGAACGAGTCTGTCCACTAGTGTGTGGAGTTGGGCCTCCGGTTCGTCCACTTCAATCTCGACGTCGCGGCGGAACCGTTGGAGCGCATACTCGAGGAATTCCGCAAGCAGATCCTCCTTGTCCTCATAGTGGTAGTAGAGGAGAGACTTGCTCTTGTCGAACTCGTCGGCGATCGATTGTACCGTGAGGTCGCCGTACCCGTGGGTGACCAGCGCCCGGTACGTCGCGTCCATGATCTCCTCTTTCAGCGGATCGAACTCCCGGACCGTCTCCGGCATGTTACGGACTCACCTCAAAGACCGGCGTGAACGGACGCATCTTATCAACGACACGCCTCCCGTGAGGTTAATACCACGGTTGGAGATCAGGTGGAGTCGAAGCAAAACCCGGAGGCTTCTAACGGTTGATTTTCGGGGGGAACAAGTCCCTTGTCCGCTATCTAAAATAATTTGATGACTCAATAAAATAGATATTTGGAGGACAATAACCTGTCAGAGGCCGCCACGTGCTCATGTCGGTTGCTCCGTAAATTCACTTACTCCATTAAGATGAAGGTCACCACCGGGTTAACGACCGAAGTATTCCTTTGTGATCCTGTGAATTGACAGCCAGCCAACTAAAGATCGTGAGTCACAGAAAATCATCAGTCACGTCGAGACGGATGCTGCGATACGCTCGGACTCGAACTCGGCGCGATCGTAATACTCGGCGTTGGACTCTCTGTGGGTCCTGACTTCCTCTCTGGAATTGCAAGTGGGCTCCTCATTGCCCTCTCCGTGTACTTTTTCGGGTTCGTCTTCCTCGATCGCTGAGCAACAGAGACCACGGGCGGCATAATACTCGCCCCGGTATTCGATCCGTCGGTAGAGTAATCGGTGCGCTTCTTTTCAGTCAAACCGCACTGTGATGTCCCCGGCCGACAAGAAACGCCGTCTGTGTCGCGAGAAGTCAAAGTTCTCGCTACGCCTTACTTATCATCCGGTGTAGTCGTTCGTTCCGGTCTTCGATCGGCGGATGTGTTGTCGTAAATCGCCTCGGTGTCAAGTGGTTCGAGAGACACCGTCTCTCGTCATCACGGAAGATCTCCGATCTTCCGAACGACCCCGAGACTTTCGCGTGGACTCCCGTTCTATGCCTCAACAGAGGCAGGGGGCACGTACTCCCCACTCACGTTCAGCGTCCCGCGATTCAAGCGCACATCTACGGGTGCGCCTCCGTCGCCTGCATTTTTGCCTGCGACGGAGATGAACGTATCTCGTCGACGTCGGACTGAATCAAGGTGACGGGGGATGATTCCCTGATCTGAGGGGACTCGATGAGGGACAAATAAACGCAGTATTTCTCACCCATGCTCATATTGACCACGTCGACTCACTCCCCCTGTTAGAGCGTCTCCAAAGCCGAAGACATCAGTCCGATTCATAGGACTGACTCTCTGGTGTCTACTTCATCTGCTGGAGATTTCAAATCTACGCGACATCATCAATTTCTTCAAGGGCCTCCGTGGCCACGTCGCCCAACTCGCCGGCCTCGATATGTGAGTACCGCTCTCGGACCATCTCCTCAGAGTTGTCGAGATATCGAGATGCGACCGTGTACCCGAAGGCCCGGACGAGGACCTCACCCATCCCACGTCGACCGCCATGGGGTGCGAGATAGTCGTGTTTCGGATGGGCGATGTCGATATCCGCTTCCTCGGTACTTCCCAACCGGCGTAATCAGTGGAATTGAATCGTCGGATTAACCACGAGAAAGTGTCTGGTTCTGGATGTGTTCAAGATCCCCGAACCAGACGGTTATCTTTCGGCATCGGACGTCAAAGATGTAGCGGAAGAAGTCATCACTCCACTCCCGTTGCCGGGTGTCGAGGGGAGCCCCCTCGACCCCGGCGACATCTGGCTCGTCGTCATATTAGCCTGCGTCAACGAGACCTCGATCTGGGAAACCTGCAAAGACACCGACGGAACGCCATGTGACGACACCACCCTCACGTGGCTCCACACCCTCAACCGTGAGTGGCTCGAAGTCGTCGCTAACCTCCTGCTTAAACGCCTTGCTATGACGATTCTCGACCGGTCTGGGTCGAGAATCGTCTCCATCGACTTCATCGACAATCCCTACCACGGTGATCACTACGTCGATGAAGGTGAACTCTGCTCGATGGCTCCGAAAGATGGCACGACCACGTGCCATCGGTACTGTACGGCATACGTTGTCTCAAACGAAAAGCCGGTGACTCTGGCGATGACGTTCGTCCGCAACGACGAAGACGAGGCCGACGCGGTCGAGCGCGTGCTCGCCCGCGTCGAGAACTATCCGTTCGAGATCGATCTTTTGCTTGCCGACAGCGGCTTCTACAACGAGCGCGTCATCCGCCGGTCTCGTGAGATCGCTGCAACGGTCGTTCACGTCCCCAAGAAGGGTGAGCGGATGAAGGACAAACTCGACGTCCACAAGTCGTACATGACGACCTACCGCATGTACAAGGACAGCGAGCGGGAACTGCGCTTCCCGCTCGCGGTCGCTGTTTCCTACCAGAACGGTAATCGGGGCAAGCACGGCGAGGTTGTCCGAGGCTACGTGGCTTGCGGCGTGACTGATCGATCAGCAAAGCAGGTCGAACGCCTCTACAGAAAGCGATCAGGCATCGAAACGAGCTACCGACTGCTTCGGCAAGCACGAGGGATCACGACGACACGTGATCCCGTCGTGCGGTTTGCGATCATGCTCGTTGCAGCGCTGCTGGAGAATCTGTGGTTGGTGCTGCGATGGGCGGTCGTCGCCCGCCCGCGGCGGGGCGGGCGCGACCTGCCCGAGGAGTTCACGTTCAAGACGTTCTGCGACTGGATTCGACACGAACTGGAAGCAGAGTTACGGCGTCGGTGGAGACTCAAGATGAATGGAGTTGGTGTGCCGGCGTCACAGGCTGTGGCCGCGGGCTGACCGGGGTCGGCCCACGGCCAGTCTGCCACGCCGTGAGCGACTGCTCTCTTCGATAGGCGGCAACAAGCGGGTGAGATCGTCCGTCTGAAGCGGTGTATCGCTTCTCTAGTCAGTTACTCTGCAGTCATGACGGGAGTTCGGCGTAGAACCATACAAGAAGTGACTATTTCAGGGCGTTCAGACACCGCTGTTTCGACTCGTTCGGGAAGTACCGTCTTTGGAGCTCAACTACTCGTATAGCTCTAAACACCCGTGTGACTGTCTATACTCTTTGCCAGTTCATAGCTGGCTATGGGCTTCTGTAACACAAATACTGACTTGAACCTTCGAGGAATTTTTCATGGCACCGGGGCTTCCGCATACTATATGAGACAGGTCCCTCGACGAGAGATGCTTACCCTCCTTAGTGGTACCGCTGTGATTGCTGCGAGTGGCTGTACACAGTTCAATGCGGATGATACCGAAGAATCAGGGCCAGAGAGCACGGACGATGACGAAGAGTCGGCACCAGAGATCGAAGCGACGTTTACAATTTCGGGCCCGGAGGGTGAGGAGTCCTTCTTTACAGTGGATGATATCGAGTCTATCGGCTCGGTTGAGGATCCGGACGAACAGTCGGCGTATGTCCTTCCCTTTCAGCTCACCGACGAAGGGACGGCCAAAGCAACGGATGCGTTTGAAACCGTTGGTGCAGCAGAGACACCAGAAGAGGCATCCGTCACCTACACCATCGAAGGGGATGTTGAAGTCGAGCAGACGTTCGGTGTCGCCCCTGGGCTTGCTGAAGCGATCGCAACAGGTGAGTGGGACGGAACCTTTCAACTGAGATTTGAAGACCGAGAGCAGGCTGAAGATGTCCACGAAGCGCTGAGGAAGAATCCTCAATAATCTGCACTCCATCCGTAGCGTCAGTAGATTCAATACGAGACGCTGAGAGCGTACGCTAACGAGGGACGATAGTGAGCGATCACCCTGACGAGGAGTTACTGGCGCAGTTCGGCCTGTCACGCTCACTTGTTCTCCAATGGACTGTTGTGAGTACGATCGGATTCCTGATCTCGGTCGTCGGATTTCTTGTCCTGTATTTTCTCGTGACCGGGGACGACACCGCGATGTCGCTGAGTCTGGGAATCGGGATCGAGAGCGTCTGGTGGTGGAACCTCGCGCTCTCATTTGTAACGCTCGTCGCCGTGATGGCGCTGGTCATCGTGCCTCACGAACTCTGTCACGGAATCGCTATCAAAGCCTACGGCGGACAGCCCCGATATGGGATGGGCGTCGCGTACTTTGTCTTCCCGTACGCATTTGCGACGACCGAGACACGGTTTTCTCGCAATCAGTTCCTGGTGATAGCGTTGGCTCCACTGGTGGTGTTGACGCTGATCGGCATACCGGTTATGATCCTCTTTGAGTGGCCATGGTTGGCTGTCCCGCTGGCACTCAATGCTGGTGGGGCTGTCGGCGACGTGTGGATGGCGTTACTACTCCTCAGTTATCCGTCCGAGGTGAGCGTCCTCGACAGCACGACCGGCCTCGAAATATACGGCCCTCCGGGATTGGACCGATGGGACACTGCTCCGGCAACCGTGGTTTGGGATCTACTCGTGGGATTCGCCGGAAGCGTCCTAATCGTTGCACTCATCGTAGGGGTGCTGGTGCCGTTCGTATTGGCAGCACTAGGTGTTGGATCGGTACTCTTGGGTATTCCAGATTCACCGCTGTTTATTTTTGAGTTCAGTCGAACGCCAGATGGCGTCGAATTCTCCGCTGGCCCGGGTATCGTTATAATCGGCGCGATTCTCGGATTGCTCTATGGGTACACTCGGGCACGCCAGCGCGGGAATGGCGCTTCGTGAGAGAACGATTGAGGGATCAGTCGGCAATACCGTCGATGATGTCGAACAATTCGCCAAATGGTGCGATGTATCTCACTGCTTCACCAACGAGGAGAAATCCAACATTATCTCGATTGCCAATGGCGGCAATAGGAAATCCAAGGAGCAACAGAAGAGAGACTCATTGAATACTTCTCAAGGTTCGGTTTCGACCAGAAAGACTCGAATCAGCCGATTGGTCAAGTGTTCGAATTGAGCACTTAGGACAGTTGCTTTGCCAGTTCAATACTCGGTATCTCGGGTGTGTCGGGGCCACTTGCATCAATTTCACGCTGCTTCTCGTATCCAAGTGTTTCGTAGAAGCCAACAGCGTTTAGCGACGCGGGAACGATCAGCACCTCTACGCCTTCCCGTCGAGCGATTGTTTCGAGTTCCTCAACGATTGTGCGCCCGACTCCCTGTCTTTTGTAGTCGGGATCAACAAATGTTGCGGCCAGTACGTTCTCGTCGAGATGGACACTCCCCCAGCCAACTATCTTTCCATCCAATTCAGCAATGATTGGACGACACGAATCGTCGGTGAACTCATCCTCAGGAATCGCTTCAGCACCTGGCTCAGCGGGTGCCAAGTGGGCAAGCTGTTCGTCTGTGTAGTGCTCATCTGCGTTCTCTCGAAGCGATTCTGATTGAATACGCGCCATCGCTGTTGCGTCCTCGGGAGACGCCTCTCGGAGAGACACCATTAATGAAAACGAGCAGGGAGCCACGATAATAATTTTCCCCGGATTAAGCAATCCTCCTTCCCATGTACTGACCAAAAGCGACCCAAACACGTCAGTTACTAAGAATCTCAACAGAGCCATCCATCCAAAACCACAGCGGCAGAGCGTATTTCCCTTCGAAGGACAATAGAGGAGTATGCCCTCTGGCTCAAACGACGACGAGACTGACCGATCACCGGCAGTGTTAGCTGGCCTTTCAGCTCTCGGTGTGGCGTTTGTAATCGCTGGTGTTGGGCTGTATTACGGGCTCGCAATCGATTCAATGCGGGTGTTCACCGCTGCAGCGGCGGCGATATTCGTGCTACTGGCTGTTTCGATGGTCATCATCATACGAAGTGAGCCTCTCTTCTCCCGAGAGAATGCGGTAATTTCAGTTTTCGTGTTCACCGCTATGGCGCTTTTTTTCGGATTGAGCACGTTTACTATGCTCCCGTTTCCCGTGTTAGTTGGGGTCCTCATCTTCGTTGGCGCAATTCTCCCCGGTATCGTGCTTCAGTATGGGCCCTCGATTATCAATTGAAAATACATCATTCGCGCTGTATTTTTCACCGGGTTTCTGATGAAGTCTTGATAAGATGAGCTTGAGTCCGGGACCTTACTCAACTATAGTAACCCAAGACCGACCCTCTCGATCCAAAGTTCCTCGATGATGTATTCGCCCCTTGTACACATCACTCACGTCCTGACACACTGGTGATAGTACTGTTCTCGACTGCAACATTCACGCTTTGTATCTCACAGACCGATTCTAACAAGAGGAGTATAGATTAACGCCTCCAATGGCTTGTGAATCTCTCCACCGATGGGTCTACCTTCCTATGACTACGAGTACCCGACGATTAACGGGTTATTGCGGGCGGACTGGTTGCTCGCATTCCGGGCATTCTGCAAACAGGCGTGGATCGCCGTCGACCTCGTACTCGATGAGGACTGCATCACGGCTCACTCTGGTGCCGCACAACGGGCAGGTGCCGAGGGAGGCAGTTGCTTGCGACATTGGGTGGGAAAGGGGGGAACTTGGACGCGTGTGACAGGCCCCAAGTTCCATCTAGCTCTTCGCATACCTCCCTAAAAGATCTGAGCCAGCCGTGGTGAAAGTGAAACTGAGAGCCGTCAGGACGATGGCACTAACAGTCCCTTTCGATACTGGACTGGCGTGGTCGGGCTCTTCGGCGCCCGATCGAGTTCCTCCTGTGCGATCTCTGGCGGCACCTGGCGCTCGAGACGGTCGGCAAGTCGATCGTAGTCGACGCCGTACTCCCGATGCACTGTCCCTTCAATCCAGCTTCGTGCCTCGGCTCTGAGCCGTCGTTCTGTTTCGGCTGGATCGACGATACCGTCCTCGGTGAGCATCCTGGCGTGAGCCGAGCCCACCGTCGGCCGGCGGCGTTCGTCGCGGAACGCCTCGCGGCACTGCTCGAGGACTGCATCGACCGGCCCCTCCTGGTCGGGCGCCGCGACGAGCGTTCCGTTGATGCGTGCGAGATGCTGACATGACCCCTTCGTTTCAACTCGATATGCGTGGACCACGACCTCGTGTGCCGCGTTCGAGGCCTCGGACAGTTCGACGCGATCGCGAAGCCGCAGCGACAGCTGCCACAGCCCAGCTGCAGCGACCCCGACGACCACGCCGATCACGACGCTCGCCGGCCGGCCGAAGCCCCACGGACGCGCGAGGAGGTACGCGAGGACGACCAGACCCAGCGGGACGGCGCGGCCGAACACGGCCGCCTGCCAGCCCCGCCTCGAGAGGACTTCCCGCAGCGCTGCCTGCACGTCGTCGGTCGCCTCGCGGACGACGTAGACGCCGGCAGCGACCACTCCCAGCGCGACGAGGACGACCAGCAGTTGGACAGCCGTCTCGGCGACGAGGAAGGCGCCCACCAGCTCGGGCAGACTCCCGATCGCGACCACGACCCAGACCGGGACGACCGGCGCCACGATCACGGCGAGGCCGATGCCGATCAGCCGGACGAGCAGCCGACCGCGGGTGTCGTCGTCGGCTGCCTGCCGGTACGATTCGAGGATCGCCGACCCCGCCCGGACTGCAGCGTAGCCGGCGGTCACCAGGATCCACAGGCCGACGCCGACCAGCACCAGCGCGCCCCAGTAGGCTGGCTCGGCGGCGGCGACCACCCGTGCGGCGCCGATCACGAGCATCGCCGCCACCCATCCGGCGCCGATCATGCCGGCGGCGAGCTTCGCGACCAGCGTCGGCGTCGGCAGCGGGAACGCCACCCGCTCGGCGCCGGCTCGATCGAACCGCACGATCCGACCGGCGACGGCGAGCAGCAGCACGCCGAAGAGCCACGGGCGGCGGTACACCCACTCGCCGACGAGGACGCCGATCACGAACAGCCACTCGGCCGTGGCGCCGATCACGGGCGTCGCTGCGATCCACACCTGCAGGATCGACAGCGCTGCCTGCGACTCCGTGATCGCAAGCATGGGCCACTCCTCGGGCGCCAGAGGCCGCGTCTCGACGAGCAGCCACTGGTAGAGCGTCTCGCTCGCGACGGCGACGGTGCCGAACACCAGCACCACCACCGCCAGCGCTGCGAACCGTCGTGCCGGTCGCGGGACGATCTCGAGGTACGGCCGGGCGGCCTCGCCGGCCTGTGCGCGGATCGAGCGGTACGCCTGCCGGAGGGTGACCACGTCCTCGACGGCGCCGGTCGCGTCGAACGCCCGGCGGATGTCCTCGCGACGGGCCTCGAGGTCCTCATCGCGGCTGATCCGCACCGTCCCCGGCGATCGGGCGGCGAGCTGGCGCCGAACGGAGGCGACGACCTCCGCCTCGTGGTCGTCGAGGCCGGTGTACCGCAGCCGCAGCGCCACGACCGCCGTGATCGCGAACGCCGCCGCAAGCAGCAGCACGCCCACCAGGAACTGCTCGGTGGTGATCGCCGGGACCGAGGGGTTGACCTGCAGGATCATCTTTCTCCTCCCGAACTGCTTGCTGTGTCGGTGTCAACCCTGTCGACATCAACGAGATTCTCTTCCGGCACGTTAGCATCCAACCACTCGTCCAGACGGTTGGGATCAATCTCAGTCTCGATGGTGATGTGGTAGGTGCCCTTCATCGCGATCACTCCTGCACCTGCCCGAGTTCGACCCGGTCCACCCAGTCGGCAATCTCCTCTTCGCGGTCGTAGGTTCGCAGCAGCATCTCGACGTGCTGGGCCTGATACCGAGCGGTCGGGACGCCCTCCCGCTCGCCGATGTGCCGCAGCGCTCGTAGCCACAGATTTAGGGCGTGTCGCACCGGCCGGACGCGACCGTCGCGATCGGTGTAGTCGTGATCGAGGACCGACTGCAGGAACTCGGTGAGGTACTTCGCGACCAGTTCTGGATCCTCGTCGAAGTCGCGACGCAGGTCGATATCGAGTCGCGACACGAGTTCGTCGACATCGACTTCGATCTCGAAGTCCCGATCGGCGTGCTCGGACAGATCGAACGCGACCAGCTCCGGATCGTCGAGCGAGATGCCCTCGATCACGTCCTGATCGGGATCATCCAACTCCCGGACTTCTGAAGCCCGGTTTTCGGGACGCGATCCCCGGGGTTCGAGCCGCCAAGATGCCCATTCAAACGTCCGGTCTGACTCACTTTCTCCACCACCGTCCGAAACGGGTTCGCGAACGGCGACGTGGGTGTCGCTCATCGCACGCAACCGATCGCGAAGCAGATACTCGGGGTCGAGCGCCGGCTGGATCGTCAACCACCCGTCCAACACGGTCTCGCCGAGGGTCTCCCGGAACGCGCGGGCGACATCGTCGGGGAAGATGTCGTTCCAGTCGAGCCCCTCGAGCGCGGCTTGCCGCTCGTGGGCCTCCATCGCGTCGAGCTGCTCCTCGAGGTCGGCCCGCTCGGCGTCGAGCTTGCGGCGGCGTCGCTGCTCGATGATGTCCTGGCGCCGGCTCCACAGGTGGGCGCCGACCGCCATCGCGACGATCACCAGTCCAGAGAGGGTGATGAACAGGGTAAGCAGGAGCGAGGTGAAGTCGCCGGTCAGCGCCTCGATCGGGTTGTGCCGGAGCCGCAGCAGGCCGAGCGCTGCGTCGGTCTCTTCTTCGATGTCGGCGTCGGTGCCTGCGATCCGCTCGGACTGGACGGCGTCTTCCCAGTTTTGCCACGACTGGGCGTCTTCGCGGATGTCTTCGACGACGCCAGTCTCGTAGTGCTGCATCGACGTCTGGTCGACGCGGAGGCGGGCCTCGTAGCGCGTCTCGACGGTCTCGGTCGTGGTCTCGTTATCCTCCTCGATCACCTGCGTCTCTTCGACCGCCCACCACAGCGAGTAGGTCGCGTCGGCCTCTGCCTCGAAGACCCACGCGTCGAGGTCGGGATGACGCTTCAGGGCGCCGCCATCCTCCTCGACGCCGTAGTCGACGACGCTGCCGTTCACGTTCTCGAGCGTGAGCAGCAACTCTGGGCCGCTGGCCTCGTACAGCGTGACGGTCCCGCTGTCGTCGGTGACGATACGATCGTCGATGTAGTGCGGCTGATCGATCTCCAACTCTGCCGATTGGACGTCGTCGACCGCGGCGGCCGCCGGGATCCCGACGAGGACCAGCACAACCAGCGCAGTGAGGACGAGTCGCTTCATTCGAACGCCTCCAGGCGATCCTCGAGTTCCTTGATCGTCGCCGTGCCCTTGCCGTTCGTCTGCTCCTGCCCGCTCTGGCCGTTCGAGTGCGGGTTCGAGACCTCCTGCACACGGGCGAGGCGATCGATGAACTGGTTGATCTCTTCGTCGGTACTCTGTCGCAGCCGGTCGCGGAGGTTCTCGACTTGCTGTTCGAGCATCTCGTTTTCGCGTTTGAGCTTCGGGAGATCGCGCTGGAGGTACATCTCGAGTTGGTCCTTCAGCTGGCGGTAGTTCTCGGCGGTCACCTGCTCGGGCGGGGTGCAAAACACGTCCGAGTAGCGACCGAACGCATCGACTTCGAGGCCGCCGGAGATCACCGACACGACCGTCCCGTAGGCGGTGTCTCGCACCTGCACCATCCCGTCGTCGACGCGGATCCGGACGGGATCCTCCGGGTTACGACCCTTCTTCGCGTGCGAGCGCGCCACGTCCTCGCCCAACTCGCGCAGGTACAGCGGCCGCGCCCGATCGCCGAGGAAGTCGAACCCCCGATAGGGGACAAACACGTTCGTCCCGTCCTCGCTGGTGTGGAACTCCCCGAGGAACGGCGTCACGCCCTCGCTGGTCGAGAGGATCAGCCAGTCGGAGCGGGTGATCACGCCGCGTTGATGCTGGATTCCCACGAGCAGTCCGGTCGCAAACGTTCCCAAGAGTACGGTGCCGGCCTGTACGACCACGTTCGAGAACAGTCCGATCGCGAGTTGGCTGCCCCATGCCCACAGGATCCCGATGATGGCTACGCCGAGCAGGCCAAGTGTCGCGAACGTGCGCGCGCTTCGTTTGAGCCGCTCGCCGAGGCCGATCGACGTGGTCGAGCTCCACTCTTCGAGGTCGATCTCCTCGTCTGGCGTTCGCGCCTCCTCGTCGTCGGGGAGGCGACTGTTCGGTTTGATCCGTCCGAGTGACTCCTTGATTTTAGCGTACATAAGGAATTAACCTCGTTCGATCGGCGCCGGGATCGCTCCCGGTCCAATACGCGCCCGAAACGTACGAGAGTACGAAGAGATATACCGGGTGTTGAGTTGTTCTGCCGTCCCGGTTCGTGCCCGAGTCTGCGGGTTTTGTTCTACGGTCTCTGCTAGCCCTCTGATTAGTCTCCCGACGCCATCTCTGTGTCTGCGCCACCGCTCGGAAGGTACTGCTGGCCAGCCTGCGTCAACTCGACGCCGTCGTACTTCCGCTCAGAGTACGACTCGAGTTCCCACTCGTCGGTGGTCTGCTTGCGGAACTTTCGGAGGAACCAGCGCACACCAACGGTGTCGTAGCCTCGCTCCTCGGCAAAGTTGTTGTACGCGTCGATGACATCGCGCTTGACCACCGTCTTCCCTGGGCCTCGCTCGAGGCACTCCTCGGCGAACTCCTGGTACGGCGATCCTTCTGCGATCTCCTCGCCAGCGACATCCCCGACGCCGAAGCACAGTCGGTCGGGAACGCTGCCGAGCCACGGCACAGGCACCAGATCCTCGTCGAGATAGTCACACCGGGCGTCGAACCCGGAGTCGTGTTCGTCGACGTCGAAGTGGTGGAACGGCGCCGGAGCGAACTGGACCGGCGAGATGAAGTCGCGTTCGTACTCGATGGCTGCCTCGCTCATCCCGATCACGGCGCCGACGCCGGCCTCGGGCCCGATCGAGTTGCGACACGAGTCGAAGCCGCTCGCCCCAGCGTATTCGAAACAGCTCTTCAGGCTCCGATCGGGCATCTGGAAGGCGACGAACCGGGAGAACCGCAGCCGGACGCCCTTCTTGAGATCCATCACGTCCTGGGTGTCGGCGAGGATCTCCAGGCGTTCGTGACGGTTCTTCCGGAGGATGTACGACAGGTTCGACGCGATCGCCCCCTGGAGTGCCTCGGCACGAGCGTCGGCGGCGGCCTCCTCGCGGTGTGGGACGATCTCGTGCAGCTCACGGGCGACGCCGGCACACGCCGGCAACTCAGTCCGCGACGTTCGCTCGTCGTACAGCGCCCGGACGAGGTACGACAGCACCATCAGCTGGTCGATCTCCTCGAGCGGTGCCACGGAGAACGCCGTGACGGTGTCGGTGTCGTAGAAGATGTCGTCCCAGTCGATGGCGTACTCGCAGTCCTGATCGCGGATGAATCCCTTCGACTGGAGATCCTCGAGCAAGCGGAGGACGCGTCGCTGGTAGGAGTCCTGCAGGTCATCGCGTTTCGCGATCTGCTCGGCGAGATCCTGCAGCGTCCAGTCACCCTCGGCGACCGCGTTGTAGGCCGTCCGGATCGAGGCTTCCTGCTGCTTCGACACCAGCGCTGTCAGGAACGACACGAGCGTCGTCTCGTCGAGATCCGATGCGGGGATCGTGAACGGCCGTACGACCGAGTCGTCGACATCTGCACCTTCCGGAACGGGAACGTCCATCGAGGCGGTCTCGGGTGTCAGCGGCACGAGGATCTCGAGGTCCGGCGCGTCGAAGTCGTCCATCACATCGGCGCCGGCCGGCAGCTCGAGGTCGCGTCGCGCATCACGGAGCGCTGGCTGTCGTTGCGGGATGTCGTAGACGCCGGACTCGAACTCGTCGGTGTCGACGAGGTCGACGATCTTCATCCCGCTGGCGTAGCGATCGGCGACTGCTCCGTCCAGCGTCGCGCTTTTCCCCTGGCCGGTATCGCCACAAAACAGCGTCTTCGGCCACCCGGAGTTTCGCGAGACGATGCGAATCTCGTCGCCGTACTCCATCTCGTAGGACGACCAGACACGCCCCATCGGTAGCTCGAACCCGCGGGCTTCCGCGTGGTTCGAGACATCCTCGGTGATGCCTTCGTGGTCGGCGATCGCGATCAGCGCGTCCAGCGCCAACTCGTAGTCTCGAACCCGTGGCTGCCCCGTCGCGACCGCCCGGAGTGCGGCAAGCGGGTACTGGTCGTTGTGGGTGATCTCGCGAGAGTAGTAGTCGATCAACCGTCCGTCCGACCCGACCAGCAGTTCTGCCAGTCTCTCGACGGCTCTTTCGAGCAGCTGCTCGTCGGGTGGCTCTCGCATCGTGGCGGCGATCCCGGCGTCGATCGCCGTCCGGACATCTTCGCGTTCGTCCCAGGTCTGCTCTTTCGCCTTCCGCTCCGAGCGCCACTCGGCGTAGGTGAGCGTTCGTTGCATCGGTCACACCTTCTTGTATCGCGGTTCGGCTTCAGCTCGTGCCTGCTCGAGATCGGCGTAGACCTCGCGCAGGATCTGGCGGTACTCGCCGATCACCGAAAGCCACTCCTCGCGGGCCTCGAGGAGGACCACACTCTCGGGATGGCGCTCTTGAAACTCGTCGATCCCACCCTGCAGCGAGTCGGCTGTCCGCACCCTGCCGGGCAGCCGTCCCTGCTTCAGGTCGCACTCGGCGTACGAACAGCGACACAGCGGCTCCTCGCGGTCGCCACTCTGATAGTCGCGGTGAGCCCGTGCGATGTACTGCTGGAGGAAGCGCTCGAACGGCTTGTCGCGGTGGATCTGCCCGGCCAGCTGGTCGATCTCCTCGAGTTTTGCGCTCGCGTCCTGCTTGTCCTCGAAGTCGACAGCGTCGGACTCGAGGATGTAGCGGACGTTCTGCTCGAGGCGCGTGATGCGATCGAGCATCAGGAGATCACCCGCTGGTCCGGTCGCTCGACGAAGAAGTACAGGGCGCCGAGGATGAGCATCACGATCGCAACCACCTGCAGCAGCACCACGCCAGACTGCAGGAACGTAAACGCCAGCAGGATCACGATGATCGATCCAGTGACCTTCCGCGATCGCTCGAGCCAGCCGTAGGTGCGCTCTGCCGTCTCCGGATTCTTGCGGACCCACAGCCACGTCAGCACGATCGCGAAGCCGGCGAGGACGAGTTCGTACAGCATCTACATCCGCCTCCCTGCACCCCAACCGAGGATGCGTCGGCCGATGATCCACAGCGCTGCAACCAGGATGAACGCAGCCAGAACCCAGACGATCAGTCCGGGCATCGTCACGGTCCCCAGGGCGCCGATCGCGACCAGGATCAGAAACAGCATCCACAGCGATCCAGTAAGCGGTCCCATCTGAATGTCTGGCTTGATGAATATCATGGCGTGGTCACCTCCTCGGAGTCGGTCCACGGCAGCGACAGCCGGTCTCGCAGATTCTCTGCGAGCTGTCGGGCATCGTTGACGGCGCCATCGATCCGATCCCGCAACGTCGCCTCCGTCTTGTAGCGGACGGCTGGCGGATCCTCCGCCTTCGGCACGATGTAGACGAGATCGTCGCTGCTCGAGTAGTACCAGTAGACCTCGGCCCGCGGATCGTCGCCTTCGGGCATCGTCACCCACAGTTCGTCGGCCTGTCCGTGGCGGGCGTCGAACTGGATCTCGACGGCGTCGGGGTCCGCCTCCAGCTCGATCACGGTGTGGCCGGCCATGTCGTCACCGTCGACGTACGTCCACTCCTCGTCACCGGACAGCGAGATGCCGGTCGCCCGCTCGACGCGGTCGTTCGCTCTGTCCATGATATCGTAGGAGGCCGACGCGCTCTTGTCCAGCGGGAAGACAACCGTGTCCTCTCCCTCGAGGACGACCGTCACCGCGAGGAACTCCCCATCGCGGATCGGCTCGAACGACGTGGTGTGCGAGTTGTTCAGCGCCTCGACACCCTCTCGGGTGTACGGCGTCACCATCTCGGCGGGGATGAACACGCGCACCGTGCGGTCGATTTCTTCGTCGTACTCGAGGCGGAGGTAGTCGTTGCGCCAGTCGAGCGGCGCCGTCCGGTCGATACCGACATCGTCAGCGGATTCAGCGACTGTCAGCGTGAGCTGGATCTGCTCGGCATCGCCGGAGACGACGCCCTCGGCGTGGTACGTCTGGATCGTCTCCTCGGTCGCCAGCTCGTGATCGGCGTCGATCTGCGTCACCGTCTCGTCTGCGCTCACCCCCGCGACGAGGCCGCCACACAGGACGACTACGAGAAGCAACAGCAGTCCCCATCCATGCGTTCGGTTCATGCAAGTTCTCCTTACAGCGGGTACAGCTGGTCGACGGTGCTGGACAGCCGCAGGATCCCGAAGCCGGCCATCAGGATCGGGATCGGCATCAGCAGCAGCGTCCCGACGAGACCGACCGCGGAGGTCGCGATGATCACGGCGCCGAGGATCAACCCGGCGGTGATCTGGTCGCCCGGGCTGTGCTGCCCGATGCCGTCCTTCAGCAGTTCGCGGAGCCAGTCTACTGGGGTGGCCATAACGTCCGCGCCCGGAGTCGAACCGAGCTGCTCCTAGCGGACTCGAAAGCGGGTAGGGGAAAAGAGAGGGGTGTCGGATGAGCCACGACGATGGCCGACTACTGGGCAAAAGGGACGCCGCCGGCAGGCGTCAGGATGGGGATCGCCCGGTTTCGCCCCCCGGAGCCGGGGGAAGCCCACGCCAGGGATCGAACCTGACTACGCCATCGTGGGCGTCGTTTCATCGGAACCGAAGCAGTCCATAGGTTAGCAACAGAGCTATTCAGAAGTTGTCAGAGACGGTGTGCAAGATGGGCGGCGCGAATATAACCGGCCGCAGATGTAAGAGACGAGTTTCAGTTCATCAATCGTCAACCGTGTAGTCTCGGTCTGCTTGCTCTTTCATAAACGAGTCGACGAATTCTTCCGCTTCGCTCACCGTTATTCCAGCACCTTCGACCGCTCCTGATTCTTGATTCGGCTTCTCCGGGTACTCGACGTACTCGACTGTCGGTGCGGGCGACCACAACGTGATCCACCCCGCGACGTGGCGATGATCCGCGTCTGTGAGGGCAGTTTCGACCCACGAATCCGCATCTGGATAGCGTGCCCTGAGTACGGAATTGACGGTGAGATCGCTCGTATCGGGAACGATCATGAACTGGCTGGTCGTCGTTGTGCCGGGTACTTCGGAACTGTCCGTTCCGATCGGCGGCATTTCCACGGTCATGCTGAAATGGTGGTCAGGTCCTGAAACTACCTCTAACTTGATCTCTTGCTCCTGCACGAGGTTCGTCGTCAGCATGATGTAGAGTAGTTCCACCGACTCCGTCTCGTCAGTCAGTGAGAGACACCCGCTGAGACCGGGAAGTCCGATCACCGCTGCGAACGTAATTACATCTCGCCGAGAGGAGGGCGAAGCCATCGGAGGTGTTCTATCTACCTCCACGAATACCAAATAACTTCTCTTTGAGAGCGTCTTCACCGTCTGTTGCATTCACCCTCTACATCTCGCACGATGATCTCAACATCTATACTAGCTAACAGTAACTCTGCAAATCTCTGCTGATCCCTCTCAGCCGCGAATCTCCTCGAGGCGCCACGAGTCGCCAGACTCGAGATCGTTGAAGCGGTCATCCCAGAGCGGATCGCCAGGCTCTACGATATCCAGATCGTACTCTTCGGCAGCACTGCGAGCGAGTGCCCGGATCTCCTGATACGTCTGCCCTTTGTCGACCAGTTCGTCGTGGTTCACGACCGTCGCGTCCTCGCCGCTGTTGTCGATCTCGAGATCGGCATTCTTCTCGTAGGCGACGACGTGAACCGGAACCAGTTCGTCAGAGGTGTCTGCTTTCGACATGGTCTCGATGCCCGCAGCGGGAATCGAACCCGCAGCACACGACCGGTTCCACCGGCCGGGGAGCGCCCCGCGAGAGGCTGGCAATCTCACCTCGTTGACTCCCCGGATCACCGGATGTGGTATCAAAATCCGGAGTACTCGAGCCGTGTTCGGCCACGAGCGGGCAAAAATGGCGGATGATCGGTCGTCACTCGCGTCGCTGCATCAGCAGGTACACCGCGATGGCGACCAGAACGATCCCGAGCGTCCCGCCGATCGGCGGCGAGATCGCGAAGAAGCCCAGGACCAGCGACAGCGCGATCACCGCGAGGACGACCGCGACTGCCCAGCGCAGCAGGAATCGTGTGTCCATGTGTTCACCTCCGTTGAGTAGTGGGGTTGTTGGTCATGGTGTCCAGTCCCAGCTGCCGTCGCCGAAGAAGACGTACTCGGCGTTGCCGACGTACCACAACCAGATCTCCTTGATGAAGTCCCCGCTGTCGAGTCCATCGCGACCGATCGCGACCAGCAGCACGTCGAGGACGAAGTACGCTGCGATGAGCAGCATCAGCGGGAACGCGATCAGGAGCTGGATGAGGTACAGGACGATACCGAGGACGACCCGACCCAGCGCTTCAAGCAGGCCCATTCTGGCCTCCTAGATCAGCGCGCGGATGGCCGGCGCGAGGCCGTAGTTGGCGCGGATCTCCATGAACGAGAGGTCATCCGCGAACGCGTCCGAGATGTCGGCGGTGGCGACCTCCTCACTCACGGACGGCGACTCGGAGGCGACGTGGACATCAGCCGCGATGTTGCTGTCCTGCTCGTCGCCGAGGTTGATCGTCATCTGGTCGGCCGAGTCATCATAGACTGCGTAGGTGTCGTCCGAGGACACGTAGTCGCTGTTCTCCTCATCGAGGAAGGTGAACGCGAGGTCACCGTCGACGAGGATCGTCTGGTCGGCGAGGATGTCCTCGGTGTCGGCGTCCTCGGTCACCGAGTCGTCGAAGGAGTCAGCCGCGTCGTCCGCGAAGTAGATCTCGACATCAGTTGCCGAGCCGTTCACTTCGCGCTCCTCCTCGATCTGGTGGATGGTCTGGTCGTCTTCACCGAGGATGTTCGCAGCGAACCAGCTGGCCTCGTGCGTCTCCGTGTCGACGCTCGGGCCGACATCACCGTCGTCTTCGGCGACCTCGTCGACGTAGATCACGGTGCGCTCGTCGTCGTTCTCGAGCGTGAAGGTGAACTCGGTGTCGGCGGTGGCGCCGTCAGCGTCTTCGATCGTGACGGTCACGTCCATGTCGACCTGCTCGTCGATCGCCATCGGCACTTCCTCGAACTCGTCGTGGTCGATCGTCCAGGCGTGGATGTCCTCGCCATCGGCGTTGTCCTCCTCGACCAGCTCGTACTCGTCGGCATCGAGGTCAGCCGTGTAGGCCGTCAGGTTGCGATCCTCGTCGGCGAGTTCGATCTCGACATCGGCAACCTCGATGTCATCTGCGGTGTCCGTTGCTATCTCGAGTGTACTGTTCTCCTCGGCGTCAGCGTTGAAGTTCGCGATGGTGACTCCTTCGTCCAGGTCGGAGTCTGCGGTGACTGACGGTGCCGTGACTTCGGCCGCGACGACGGTCGCTCCGGCGCCCAGCACAAGCACCGCCAGAACCAGCGCGATGAGGCTTCTCTTCGGGAGTTTCATGGTGTGTTGGAATAGATCAGCAGTCGGTTAGCGGGCGATGCGACCGGCCTGTCGGTTGTCGGGAG
The DNA here is from genome assembly GCF_002952775.1 of Halalkaliarchaeum desulfuricum. NCBI lineage: Archaea > Methanobacteriati > Methanobacteriota > Halobacteria > Halobacteriales > Haloferacaceae > Halalkaliarchaeum > Halalkaliarchaeum desulfuricum. Next base: position 1,682,994 of record NZ_CP025066.1, on the reverse strand, counting down.
GCGGCACAACAGGCGGTGGGATCCCTCCGCCCATGCCGCGCCAGGTCGTTGTGAAGTGCATGGTCATCAGAACATCCAGCTGGGTTTGTCGGATCGCGAGCCTCCGAAGATCCACGTCACGGGCTGGGAGATCGACTCCCAGGTGGACGAGGACCACGCCGGAACGAGCCCCAGCGACTCGCCGAACACGATCGTCCAGAGGATGTCCACGGCGGTCACGAGGACGCCGAGGAAGAACACCACCGGGTACAGGATGAAGTAGTACACCGGCAGGTACACGATCCCCAGGAGCAGCCGCTTGCTCGCCTCCTTCCGTGCCATCTTCAGGGGCTCCCGTACCAGCCGAGGCGGCGATCGAGTCGGCGCCACAGGCTGGCCATGCGGTAGTCGAACGTTCCTTCGTCCCACCAGGAGTCGCGATCCCGCATCGAGTGCGGATCGTAGACTGCCTCCGACGCTGTCGCCTCCCAGATGTCGTTCGCGCGCCAGCTCGACTCCGCCGCGGTGAAGTCCTCGAGCGCGAGGAACGCTCGCTCGCCTTCGTCGGAGTCGCTCGCCCGGACGGCGTCGTAGTGATGCCACGGATCCACGACCTCCAGCACGGGATGGGTGGCCTCGCTCGTGTGGTTCGCGACGAGGTGATCGTGGAGGCGGTCGCCCTCGATCGAGCTGGCGAAGTGGTGGTAGCCGGTGAAGACCACCTCCTCGACGGCGCCATCCTCGACGAACACGTACGCGGGCTCGTGATCGTACAGATGGCCATCGGAGCCGATCAGCGGCAGCCCGTCCTGGTGGGTCAGGCGGTGCCAGTAGCAGGCCACCTCCGTGTCTGTGTCCTCCTTCGTGGCGCGATAGGCAAACAGCCCGACCGACCGGCGCCGGCCGTCAGAGGACTTAATCAGCGCCGGCTGGTAGCGTTCGAGCCACTCCTCGTCGAACGTCAGCTCGACATCGTCGGGAACGCCCTCGTAGTCGACGGCGGCGCCCGCAGAGGAGAGGCCGATCGTCCCGGCCAGCGCTGCGGCTGTCCCGGCGAGCAACTCTCTCCGCGAGAGCATCAGTCGAACACTCCGAGGAAGGGGCGTCCGCGCCAGTCGGACTCCGAGCGGAACGCCTCGTCGCGCGTCACGGCCTCGTCGTCCATCGCGTCGGCCTGCGTCTCCTCGCGCTCGTCGTCGCTGACGGCTGCATCGAGGTCCAGCAGTCCGGCGCCGACCTCTGCCTCGGCCACCTGCTCGGCGGGCTGTGCCGTCCGTTCGAGGCGGTCTGTGAGGTCGTCGAACTCCATCGATCCGGTCGACTCCAGCAGGGCCGCCACGCCGCCAGCCACCAGCGGCGCCGCCATCGACGTGCCCGAGAGTGTCTCCTCGAACGTGGTCTGGCTGGTGGTGCCGCGGAGCGCTGCCAGCTTCATGCCGGGCGCACCGAGATCCGGTTCGGCGCCGGCCGACTCGCCGCCGGAGAAGTCATCCGTTCCTGGCGCCGGGCCGACGTTCGAGAACGACGCCGACCGGGTCTCCTCGGGCGCCGGCTCTGCGGTCGTGGCGGCGACGGCGATCGTGTGGTCGCTCGAGGCCGGGTAGTTCACGAAGCGCGTCGCCGCCTGAACGAGAGGCATCCGCAACTGCTTCCCCTCTTGGTTGTGATCGCACTCACGTCATCGAGCCGCTGTTTCGCCCGGGTGAACGGCGCCCGGGAGGGGTCCCCTTCGTCTTCGCCCCATCGCGAGATCCCGGTCCAATCACCGTGTCATGCTGGCCGATGAGGCACACAGAGCGACCGTTCCGTCGGCAGGGACAAGTACCACCACCTCCGTAGACCAAGCATAAATGCGTCTCGCGTTCGATGATGGGACTCTCCTTATCGAAGACGCGCCTGACGCCGTTCCCTACACCGAGTGGGATGACCGCGTCAACGAGTACCGGGCGCGTGCGCTCCACTATCGCGACCTCTGTGAATGGGCACGAAACAGTGACGGGCAAGCAACGCTGGATCGGGCCGCACATAGCGTCGAAGCAGTCGAGGATGCCGCCCGCGCCTACCGCGAACTCGAACTCACACCTGCAGTTACTATCGAGCCGCGGGAGTACCAGCAAGCCGCCTTAACAGCCTGGACCGACCACGACCGCCGAGGGAGCGTCGTCCTCCCGACCGGCAGCGGCAAGACGTTCCTCGCTGTCCAGGCTATCGCCGACGCAGGTGTGAGCACGCTCGTCGTCGTCCCCACCATCGACCTGATGAATCAGTGGCACGCGACACTCACCAACGCCTTTGGGGACCAACTCTCCGATGCGGTCGGTGTTCTCGGCGGCGGAAGCCACAACGTGACCGACATCACGGTGACCACCTACGACAGTGCCTACCGCTACATCAACGAGTACGGTGACCAGTTCGGGCTCCTCGTCGTGGACGAGGTGCATCACCTTCCAGCACCGACCTATCAACAAATCCCCGAAATGACGATTGCTCCCTACCGTCTCGGCCTGACCGCTACCTACGAACGCGCTGATGGGCAACACGAGGTGCTGGAGGACCTGATTGGCCCCGTCGTCTACGAGGAGAACGTCGACGAGCTTGCGGGCGAGTATCTCAGCGAATACGAAACGATCCACCTGAAGGTCGAACTCACGCCCGAGGAACGCAAACAGTACGACGAGGAGTACCAGATTTACCGCGACTACATCGAGACCCAGGATTTCGACATCTGGAAAGACGACGGCTACCAGGAGTTCCTCAAGCGGACATCGTACGACCCGCACGGTCGCCGCGCACTCATCGCCAAGCAACGCGCTGAGGAAATCGCCCGCACCGCCGGGAAGAAACTCGACACCCTCGACAACCTGCTGAAACGCCACTACGACGACCGCACCATCATCTTCACCGCGAACAACGACTTCGCCTACGACATCTCCCAGGAGTTCATCGTCCCGTGTATCACCCATCAGACCCAGACGGATGAGCGGACAGCGATTCTGGGGCGGTTTCGCACCGGCGAATACTCGATGCTCGTCACGTCTCAGGTGCTCGATGAAGGGATTGACGTGCCTGCGGCGAACGTCGGCATCATCCTCTCGGGCAGTGCCTCGAAGCGCCAGTACGCCCAGCGACTCGGACGGATTCTTCGACCCACAGATGACCGGGAACCTGCGCGCCTCTATGAAATTATTACGGACGACACGATGGAGCGGTACGTCTCGGAACGCCGCCGCCAGGGGGTGACCACGAGTGCTGACGGCTAACCTCGCCCGGTCGCGGACGCGAGATGGGTCGATCTCCCCGCTGTTCATCGACCCCGAGGAGCAACGGCATCGGGATACTGCTGCGGAACTCATTCAGTTGTTCGAGGACCACCTGGGCGAGCCGAAAGGCGACCTCGAAGAGACGATCGACCAGCTCACCATCGCGGACACGGATTACAAGGTCGTCCAGGGGTTGGCGAAGCTTCTGAAAGACGAGTGCGAGTTCGAGACCGTCGCCGCAGCCGACCCCCGAGAGATTCGCCAGCACCTCTTCGAGAAGGCCAACGAGTCGTATCCGATCGTCCGCCAGCCCACGCTCGGTGAGGACATCCAGAAGCTGGAGGTCTACAGTACCGTCGCCGACAGGCTGGGCATCTCGCTCGAAGAGTGCTATCGGGGCATGTACGCGGACCTGGAGGACAACAAGCGTCTCGTCCGATTCGGCGATCGTGTGGCGGCTGCATACGAGGCGTCGGACGACTCACCAGCAACGACACGGCTGACTGGCGATAGCGAGGAGTCGTACGCCGAGGATACCATCACGGTGGACTGGCTCCTCACGCGGTACAACCTCGCGTTGGCGCAGGCGGTCCTGTACGACGCGACGCGGATGCGGATTCGAGTCTGGGACCACTTCGGGACCGTGTTCAGCTACGTGAAGCTGTTCGGACTGATGCACCGCATCTATCCCATCGACGAGGACGGAAACCGCGTAGCGAACACGGACCACGCCGCGGGATACGAGGCGATTCTGGACGGCCCAGCCTCGCTGTTCTCGCAGTCACGAAAGTATGGGATTCGGATGGCGAACTTCCTGCCCGCACTCCCGCTGTGTGACCGCTGGGAGATGCACGCTGACATCCTCGACGATGATGGATCGACCGGCACGAAGCTCTCGTTCGACCTCGACTATACGGACGGACTCGAATCGCACTACACCGCCCAGAGTGACTTCGACAGCGACGTGGAGCGGACGCTCGCCCAGAAGTGGGACCGAGCGAACACGGACTGGGAGCTGGTACGGGAGGACGACGTACTGGACTTGGGCGCGGAGGTGATGCTACCGGACTTCGCGCTCGAACACCCGGACGGACGACGGGCGATTTTCGAAATCGTGGGCTTCTGGACGCCCGAGTACCTCGACGAGAAACTGGCGAAGATACGAGAGGCCGACATCGACCATCTCCTCGTTGCGGTGTCCGAGCGGTTAGAGTGCTCGGCGGATGACTTCGAGGGGGCGAGCGACCGAGTGTTGTGGTTCAAGTCCGGCATTCACGTCTACGATGTCGTGGAGTTAGCCGAGGAACACGCTATCCAGACTGTGGCACAATAGGCGTGATGGTTGTGTTCGATCGCGTTCTCTAGGTGTTTGAGGAGCGCCCGATAGATCAACTGATCGCCGCGAATCGGGGTGGTGTCCGGCAGGTCGGTCGCGATCGTGACCGCTGGATACTCGCGGTGGATCGCTTCGATCGCGGACCGTTTCGAAACCGCGTAAAGGATTACGTAACTGTTGTTAAATTCGACGGTATTCGGCAGTAATCAAAACAGAGTTCGAGAACACGGTTAAGTGAGTACGGGGAGTTACTGGGGGAGGACCGATGGAGTGGATGTGTCTGGTGACGGAAGCGAACCTCGTCGCCGATATGGAGGCGAGGGCGCACGCCACCTTTCCAGTGTACTCCACATCGATCGGTCAGCGGAGTGAGTACAACCGTTCTGGTGGCGTCCAGTCCACAACTCAGACAGGCTCAGTCGATCACACCGAAGAGCTCACGATCCTGTCCAGTAGCCGCTGAATCGTTGTCTTCGATACATGGATCGCCTTCAAACGGATTGAGATGCTGAGTTCTGTTCTCGGCAGCCGAATTTTGTTGTTGGCCAGTCGCTGTCGGCGGCAGATCGCCGCCGACGCGACGGCGTTGCCACTCACGACCACTGCCCCAATTTGGGGACAGCTACCGGAAGAACCGGTCGTCGAGCGATTGATTCGCTGGGACAGCTCTGCGGACGCCAAGTGCTGTCCAGGCTGCGCGGAGCACCATCTCACAGAACTCTCTGAACGGCCATCTCCAGAGGCGGCGCCCCCCTCGGCGGGGCGCCGCCACGTACCTCCAGTGGAGATAGCGCCAGCTGTTCTAGAGCAGCAGACTCACCACGAACAGCAACAGCCGAAGCCCGGGATCACGAGAACTGGTCAGAGCGAGGCTTTGCTTGGCTAATCGGTAGCTTGATGCGATTCCGAACCGCTTGCCGTAATGTTCTCGTGCATCTCGTGGAGTGTTGATGAACGGCGCGTCAGCGGCGTTAGTACGTCAGGGAAGTTTTGTGCAGCTGGAGTTCATCGAACCAAGCATGGTTGGTCGGGAGAAGGAGCTTGTGCGGCATCTGATCGAGGAAGAATTGGAGCGGTTGCTGACCGAAGCTGATGAGATCAAAGTGTACAAACGACTTGTCTTTCTGAAGCTCCTGTACGGTGAAGCTACACTTGCGGAGGCAGCTGAAGATGTTGGCATCTCAGAAGGAACTGCCAGTACTGGGTTGAGCGCTGGAATCAGGGTGGATTGGGGAAACTAACCCCGAACTTCGGGGGCGGCAGGCCCCCGAAGCTCGACCAAGCCGAACGAGAACACCTCATCGAACGCCTCCGTGAGGGACAGCCTTGGACGCTCTCCATTTCAGAAGAGGAAGAGGCCATTGTTACTACATCAAAGGATCGATCGCTGAATAATCCGGGTGGTTCGTGTCTATAGTTGGCCACTCAACGCGTGTCCTCTTACGCATTGGCCGTCTGGATGTTCGTCGAGGTCAGATGTCACACTGGGTGATTGTTTCATCGACGAACGAGATACAAAGCAATGCCGCTGGACGAGTCCAAATGTTCATTCGAGTTCACGCCCTCCCATTCAACGGTCGTGCATGACACTTTGCTACCCTCACGAAACTGATTTTCTATTACAGCGCGGGAAACCACTGATAGTTCGACACTGACCTTGGAATAATCACGCCGACAGTCCGATTTTGAGTAGAAAGTAGGTCTGTCAGGAATCCAGGGGTTGCTCGAACTCCTCGTCGCGCTCTTCTTGCACTGCAACGAGCGTGTTCTCGGTGAGCGTCTCGATCGCACGCCGCAGTCGTTCCGTGACGGCTGTATCTGAGATTCCGTATTCGTCTGCCAACTCCCGGGTTGACATCTCTCGCGGAATCGAGTAGTATCCACCCTGCACAGCACACATGAGCGCTTCACGCTGCGGTCCTGTCACTCCGTACCACATACCGGTCCCCGGACGGACGGGGTTGTAGATGCGTCCGACTTCGAGGGGGATGTGCGCATTCGAACAGTGGTCTTGAAACTCACCGAGTCTCTCGTGGGTGAGAAACCGAATCTCGAACTCCCACGTGTCGACTGTTCCAGTGCCACTCAGGAGTTGTCCCTGCAGATCGATGATCCCCTGGAAGAATACGTCGCGGGAAACGTTCCAGTCCAGCGAATACAGTCGCTCGCTGTCGTGGCGCGTCACTTCGACGATGCGATCGACCGATGGGTGATTCTCGACGTTTCGCTCGAAGGATTCTCGGACGTCCTCGCTCACTGAGAAGAACGGAACGGCTTTCTCGCCCATCGGAATCATGTTTTCGAGTTCGATCGTTCCGTCGGCTTCCAGTTCGAGGATCCGACCGAGTTCGAACGAGTCAGCCGGAACCCGAAGATGCGCGATGACTGCCATTCCTTGATAGATGATTGTGATTGAGACTGGTAAATATAGGTGGCCTGGTTGACCAACCCGGGGAGAAAAGCATGGTGAGCCATGTAGAGCGACAGCCCTTAACAGTAGTTGCTGAGGGAGGCAAAGAGCCGACTTGACAGGCTCCGTTTTATCGGTATGGTTGATGCTACACAAGCAAAGCAGATCACGTCAGCAGCGTCGTCCCTGTTGTTTCCTGAGATTGACTTCGGTGTCAGAATAAGCTCGATGCGCCGAGTTCTATCAGCCTAATGTTAGGCCATCGAGGCGATATCCTTGCAGAATTTCCCGACGATGCGATAGCCACTTGGCGGGAAATCGAGATTCTCCTGTACATGTTGGCGATCGTTTTCGGGATCGTTGAGCTCCCGAGCGTCACCATTTACGGGTGTCTGGCATGGGAAAGACGAACTTGACTGGCAATACGAGCGCGTCAAACTCGACGCACGCAGTCCGATGCTCAAACCGAAATTGGAAGGCGATATTTCGATCGTCGAGTCATATGAAGAACTGAGTGGTTGAACGGCGCCTCATCTGAAGTAATTTGATTGGGGTTGCAAACCGGACGATGTCTAACGGATACCTGCCCGTAGATTCATGGACAGGTAGGCTCAAACTTCACTAGGAGCAACTTCCGGACAATGAACGACGAGTTCAAAGAGAAGTACCCGGAGGCAGCAGAGGTCATCCAGCAAGCCGTCGACGACCACGGCGAAGACTGGGTGCTCGAAAACTACTACGATTAGATCTATCCACTCGGGAGGCTGATGTCAATGCCCGAAAAGGAGGAACTCCCGTTTTACGATCCGGACGAACACGACACGATGACCAAGGAGGAACGCAAGGAGATGTACCAGGCGTTGGGACAGTACCTGGAAAACGTCCGAACCGGAACGAAACCCGACAAGTGACTCCGGCCCCACATTTTTCTCACGAGTAGCCGTTGGGTCACGTATGACTTCGGCTCGCGCCAGTGGAGTCCTTCTTGGGCTGGCTTGCGGGGATGCGCTTGGCCGGCCAGTTGAGTTCCGTTCTGCCCGCCAGATCAGTGCTGAGCATGGCACGCTCACCGAGATGGTAGGAAACGGGACGTGGGGACAACCCGCCGGGACGATCACCGATGACACCGAGCAGGCACTGTGTATCGCGCGGAGCCTCGCCGATCGGAGCGAATTCGATCCCGCAGACGTGGCCGACCGGTTCGTCCAGTGGTACGAGTCCGGGCCCTTCGATATCGGGAACATGACGCGGCAAGCACTCCAGCGACTTGCCGCGGGCGACTCCTGGGAGGAGGCCGGTCAGGCGGTCTGGGAAGCCAGTCCTGAAGGGAGCAACGCCGGCAACGGCAGCGTGATGCGGTGTCCACCGCTTGCAATTGCGTGCGCAGACGATCGCGACCGACTCGCCGAGGTCAGTCGCCAGTCCTCACAGATCACGCATGCCGATCCGCGGTGTACGGAAGGCTGTGTGATTTTGAATCTCACGATAGCTGGCCTGATCGAAGATGCGGACGCACCGCTGCAGGAGGCTCTCGACTACGTTGGCGCGGACGCGCCCGACGAACTCGTAACGGCACTTCAACCGCTCGCTCGTGGAGACCCCCCGGACACGCTGGAGACCTCTGGGTACGTCGTCCATTCGCTACAGACGGCACTTCACGACGGCCTATTCGCGGAGAGCGCAGAGGATGCGATCGTGACGGCAGTGAATCGCGGTGGTGACACGGATACGATCGGGGCGATTGCGGGTGCGGTCGCCGGTACGCGGTTCGGGGCCTCACAGCTACCCGATCGATGGCGTCGCGCTATCGACGAAATCGACGAGCTCGAAGCCTTGGCAGCGCAACTTAAGGAGGTACCGTGATGTACGTACTCGCGTTCGACCGAGACTGGACGGTGGACGTGAATCCACACCCGCGGCAGAAAGCGGTCCCGCTTGAGTGGGTCCGGTACTGGGCGCACGAGACCGACCATGAGGTCTGGGCGATCGGAAACCAGGACCTCGTCGAGGAAGCAGACATTCCGGGCACGGTGGAGTCGATTCGACGGCGTGATGGCCACATAGACGCGCTCGGCGATCAGGACGAGTACGGGTACTACGAGTGGTGGCCCGAACGCGAAAAGCGCCTGCAGATCCTTGCGGAGTTGTTCCCTGACGCCGAGGGATACATCGTCGTCGATGATCTCGATTTAACTCACGTCGATGGCTGGAAGCATTATCACGCATGGGACTTCCTCGACCACATCCGTCGTGGGGAGTTCGAGGTGTCGGTACCGCCCTCAAGTGACCTGGCTCCGGACGGCGGATTCGAATCGGGTGATGCTGTGCGAGACGTCCTGGCCGATGGGTACGTGTTCGAACTCACACACCGGACCGACGACGGACAGAAGACGCACTTGGTCACACATGTCGAGCCGGATCGCCCTTCGATGACGCCGTTGAAAGGCCCGCCGGCGTTCTGGTTCGAAAACGTTGGCAGTAATGAGCGGTTTTCCGTGCGTCTTCCCGAGATCGAAGCGTTACACCCAGTCCCGTACGACAGCCTCGCTGACCCATTCGCGGAGGCTGCGTTCGCGGCGGTCCGAAAACAACTCGAAGATGACCCTGCGTCAGTGGATGAGGAAACACTTCGGACGATGCTGTCTGATGCGGCCGCGGACGCGATGAGCGTGGATCGCCGGGAAGCGTTGCGCTTGGCGAGGGCCACACTGAAACACAGAGAGGATGTCCGTAAAATCGCCGTCGATGCGACGTTCGCGTTACTGGCTGACGAGCCGACGGCGCTTGACCGAGCGACGTTAGAGGCACTCCACGAGGCGGCGACAGATGAGCCAGCGGTTTTGGACGAACACATGGCACAGTTGGCGGGGTATGCGAGTCAAGATTCGATGTGTCAGGCAGCCGCGACGCGGTGCTTGATGACGTTGGCGGAGGCCGACCCGGCGAGTGTTCTTGGCGCGATTCCGGCCCTGGAAGCGGCAGCCACAGCAGAGACGGAAGCGACACAGAGTTACGCAGTGTACGTACTTTCCAGTATCGCGGAACAGTACCCCGAACCGGTGTCTCCCGCGATTGATGCCCTCATTGAGGCGATTCAGAGTGAGGATGAGACGATCCAGACGAACGCGTTGGCAGCGCTCGGGAAGATTGCATCGAGCTATCCGGATGCTGCGGAACCCATCGTGGATGAGCTTGTGACATTACTGGACCATGATGCGAAACGGGTTCGAAATAATGCGGTCGGGTTGCTCGCCGATCTCGCACAGGAACAGCCAGCGATCGTGATTGAATACACTGACAGAATCGCAACCCGGCTGGATGACACCAATATTCAGGCACGTGTGAACGCGTCAATTGCGCTCCAGCGAGCAGGTGAAGCGGATCCTGCTGCGATACAGGCACAAAAGGACCAGTTAGAAGCTGCGTTACAGGATCCGAGCCCGGACGTCCGGGCGAACGTGTGTACATTGATCGGGAATACGAACGTGAACATGCCTATCGAGAAGCTTGAGGAAGTGAAGGACAACGATCTGGACGACACGGTACGCGAACGAGCAGCCTGGGCGATTTCACGTCTCCGCTAAAACCGGGGGTGATCTGCGGTTTGCTGATGTTCAGATGCAACGCGAGATGACGATTGGTCGAGATACCGTCATTGGGATCCATATCAGTAGCTGCAACCTCTGTGGTACAGGAGGTCAACCCTCTACACTTCGGTAGATCCACGGCGCGTGTCGTCGCTTGGGAAGATGCATTCGCACCTGCTCTTGGTTTCGCTCGCGATTGCCAGTCACACCACCATCCCGCCGAGTGCGAGCAGATCCGTCTCGAGTGTCCCGATCGCCGCGCCGACACCCACCATCGGAGTCGCCGGGTGTTCCCGGATGGTCGGGTAGAGGACGGTCGCTCCGGCCACTAAACCACCTCCACCACTAGCCACACCTCGCAGCCGAGCGCGAGGAACCCTCTCCTGTTCACGGCAAGGAGTGCATCAATGAGGAATAATCGCACTTGCAGACAGAACGCCAATTCCAATAAGAAGCGGCTCGCACAGTCTAGGACGGACGCCGTATGTCGTGGGAGGAACTACAGCGAGAACTCGACCGTGACGAGCGTCGACTGTGGCGCCGACTTCTCCCTCGCCCCGTTCATATTCGGCTGTTCGGTGATCCCGGCGAGCAACGGCGCCGATACGAGGTTACCCGCGAACGGACCAAAACCCGGTATGAGGATCTGTCTTCCGAGATCGAGGAACCCCTTGCGGAATTAGCTGCTGACCTCGCACCCGCGATGGAGACAGGGCAGGCAATTGACGACGCCGCCAGCCACGAGCTGACGATCGACCATCTCCGGGCCGACATCGACGCGTTCCGCACCGAACTTGACGAACAGCTTCCGGACGAACACTCGCCTGAATCATTTCTTCGCTCCGGAGAGCAACGCACGCTCGCTGACTGGGAGCGGCAGATCGATCGGCTTGAGACCTTCCTCAACGCGAAGATGGCCTTCAACGAGCGGCTTCCTGCCATCGAACGTGCAAAGAGGACTCTCGACACACGGATGGAAGGCTACCGCTCGTACGAACAGTACCTCACGCGACCCGAGCAAAACGAGATCGATCGGCTCTGTGATCAGATCGGGGATCACATCGACGATCTCCACCAGACAGTAGATCTCGAACTGCTTGCCGATGCTGACCGGCAGCGTCTGGCCGATGTCGAAACAGAACTCGAGACGATAGTCGACCATTTTCGGGACTACAACGCCGAGTTCGTCGATCGGCGCTGTGCCGAGTACGATCGCCTTTTCTCGGATATTGATGGGGAGGGCAATGACCTCAATCGTGCCCAGCGTGAGGCGATCGTGACCAACGGCGTTCGAAACCTCATCGTCGCAGGTGCGGGTACTGGCAAGACGCTCGCGCTGACCTACCGGGTCGCCTACCTCGTCGCGGAAGGTGTCGACCCAGCCCGGATTGCCGCCCTCACATACACCCGCCAGGCTGCCCGCGAGATGGATCTCCGTCTCGAAGAGCAATTCGGGATAGATCGAGCCGATGTCCGGACGATTCACTCGTTCGCCTACGAAATCGCCCAGAAAACCGCTGATGGATATCTCGACGTCGCGGACGGGCAAGATCTCTACAACCTCATCGACGAAGTCATCCGTGACGCCAGGAACGGAGACCACGATCAGTTCCTTGAACACTATACACGGTTTCTGTTCCATTACGATCACACACACCTCAAGGAAGCTGACTTCGACTCGAGAACCGCGTACCTCGCCGAGCGACGTGAGGAATCCTACGAGACGCTCGCCGGTGAAACCGTCGCCTCCCGTGCCGAACGGGTCATCGCCGATTTCCTGTTTACCCACGACGTGACCTACCAGTACGAGGCCGTCGCAACGTGGGCGGACAGCGCCGACGACAGAGGGGAGTACCGCCCGGACTTTTACCTCCCGGAGGACGGTCTCTACATCGAACACTGGGGGATCGATGAGAATGGCGAGGTCGCACCCTGGTTCACCTGGAGTACCGAGGAGTACCACGAGAAACTCGTCTGGGCACGCGAGCAGTTTGCCGACAGCGACCAGACTCTCATCGAAACCTACGAGTTTGAATACGAGACGAATCGCCTTGAAGCAGCCCTTCGGCACCGCCTCGAACACGCGGGCGTCGAGCTTCGCCGCCTCGACTTCGAAGAGTTCGTTGATCGCGCCTTCGAGTACAACGAGAAGGAGCGGGACATCAAAGAATTGCTGGCGTCGTTTGTTCACAATGCCAAGACGTTTCGAGTCGATGCCGACGACGCCAGGGAGCGACTGACGCCGACCGATCCCCGGCAGTACCACTTCGGTCACTGTGGTGCGTTCGTACTCGAGGCGTACAATGCGTACCTGACGCGGGCGGGTCTGGTCGATTTCGACGACATGATCAACGAGGCAATCGCCGCCATCCGTGACGATCCCGACTCGTACCGCTCCCAGTACGAGCACTTACTTATCGACGAGTTTCAGGACGTTTCGAGACACCAACTGGAACTCATTCGGGCACTTACTGGCGATGATGACCAGCACGATGCCCCGCGATTGTTCTGTGTCGGTGACGACTGGCAGAGCATCTACTCGTTTCAGGGGGCAGACGTCGACCAGTTCATAGCGTTCGAAGAGCACTTCGGGCCTGCGGTGGAGACGCGGCTCACGGAGAATTATCGCAACCCGGAGACGGTGCTTGATGCGGGCAACGATCTGATCGCAAATAACGACCACCAGATCGAAAAGACGGTTCGATCGGCGGGAGGTCACGATTGCCAGCCAACGCTGCACGTCCTTGACGGGTATACCGACACCGCCTACGAGCGCCGGGTTGGACAGTACGCTGTCGATCTCGTCGAACAGCGCCTCGAAAAACGTACAGACACGAAGCCGGGAGATGCGATGGTGCTGTGTCGGTTCGACGCTGGTGCGCCGTTCATCGATCGCGTGAAGTCAGAACTCGAACGGCGAAATATCCCCTACGACGGGAAGAACGAGCACTACCGTCCCGGGGACATACCCGGCGAATACGATCCGGACTTCAATCCCGACGCCGGAGTTGCTGTGTACTCGATTCATCAGGCAAAGGGTCGCGAGGCCGAGCAGGTAATCGTGTTGAATGTTGTCTCGGGGACGTATGGCTTCCCGGCGAATCACCGGGAGAATACGTTGATCGCACCGGTCCAAGAGCTTGAGACCGCAACGATCGAGGAGGAGCGGCGACTGTTCTACGTTGCGCTGACTCGGGCCGAATCAGAAGTTCACGTACTGACCCGTGCGGGCCAGTGGTCCCCATTCATCGAGGAGATCCAACCATACTTATCCGTTAATCGCTCCGTCGCCAGCCTCACCCCGGGTGATGAGGAGGAGTCAATTACTGCGAAAGTGCGACTTCTCTGGGAGGATCTGCACGATACGCAGCATCAGGCAGGAGTCCTTGAGGACCAGTCCGGAACAATCAAGTTCGTCTCGTGGGCCAACGAGTCGCCACCAACGGTCAAGGAGGGAGTCTGGTACCGGTTCGAGAACGTCAAGATCGAGGAGTTCAACGGGGATCCACAGGTCCAGTTTGGAGCCGAAACCACTGCAACGAGGCTCTATTGTGGTGAACAGGCACGATAGCTGCAAATGACCCACGTCATGGATGTCTCCGGGATGAATGAAACATCAAGATAGACAGCTGTTCATTGAATCATATGAACGGCCTCGAACGGGCGATCGATCTGACTGTAGATGCATACGCAGGACAGACCGACAAGGCCGACGAGACCCACATCCGTCATTCGCTTCGCGTTATGGAGGAAATGGATTCTGAAAAGGAACGAGTCGTGGCTGTTCTCCACGATGTTGTCGAAGACACCAGCTACACGTTGGAGGACATCGAGAGAGAGAGAGAGGTTGGATCTAGAATCCGCGATTCCGTTGATGCACTCGCAAAACGTGAGAGCGAATCATACCCAACAGGTGTTCGTGGCGCTCGCGGTGTTGGTATCATCTTCGGGCAGCTGAGCGAAGCTATCGTCGGGAGTAGCAGTACCGATTGGAATCTCTAGACTCAGTCGTTGACCTCGATGACCGCGACGGTGACTTCCTTGTCGGCGTAGTCGGTGCCCAGCGTGATGCGGCCGCGCGAATCGGTCGTCTTCGTCGTGATCTCTTTCGGGATGACCACGCGGGTGTCGTCTGCCTCCTCGCTCATTGGTACTCCTCTGGCGTCTGCATGAATTTGAGTGCCGCCTCAAATTTCTCCGCGTCGGTGGCGGGGTCGGGCTCGGTGGCGATCGTGTCTTCGGGGAGCCACGTTTCCAGATCCGCGTCCCACGTAATCTCGTCGAGCCCGACGCCGGGCGTGCCGTCCTGCAGGCTGTAGGTGACCTGCAATTCGCGTTCCTCGTTCGTGAACTGGCGGATCCAGATGCCGCCCCCGCTGTGGTACGCTTTGCCGCCGTCCCATCCGTCCGGGAGCGTGTCCCGTCCCGCGGCCGCAAGCAGTTCCTCCTTCGACTGCGCGCTATCTGGTTTGGCGCTCATACTTGATCTGTATGACCACATCAACTTAATAGTTTCCCATTTTCACCCACATTTTGAGTAGTTGCCGCAGGAAATCCGTGGTTTCAGTTCGATAGTTGAGGGCTGGCAGTCGAAATACAGCTCCTGCTGTCGTGTGAAGGCGGAGAATTGGAGGTATTGTACTCCTCAAATGAGGGAAGAGCGTGTAGCAATCTACGGTGTGGAACCCGGGGCAACGTCGCGAAGAGTTTCCGCGAGAGCTGATGGCGGCGTCGAGTCAGTGCTGTTACCGGCGCTGTGAGGTTCGGCTGGACGACATAAGACTGGAGGTGGTGGTGTTGTCGTGAACTGATATCCGGGAAGATTACGGAAAGTACGGGTCCGAATTCCCTGTGATCGTCCGGACGGCGAGCTGTTTGCCACGTTCGACCCGCTCGAGGAGGCGACCAAGCGTCCCCAGCACCGGGTACTCGCCGTTCCCGGCATCGTCTCCGTAGAGGTATCTGCAGAACACGTGCGGCTCCTCGGCCGGATGCTCCGACGGGTCGAGCCGTGTCTGTTGGCGTTCCAGTTCGCCCTCGAGATCCGTTTCTATCGAGCGGAGCCGGTTCCAGGCGCTTACCCCCTCGTGGAAGCCGCCGGACGCGTCCAGATCCGCTTCGACGGATTCGAGGCGGTGTTCGACCGGCTCGATCGCGCGGTACGCCTCGTCGATCCGTTCTGCCTCGTCTTCGAGCTGGGCAAGCAGTGTCTCACGGCGCTTGGCGGCACGGCGGGCCTCGGAAACCAGTGCTCTTTGCAACCCGGGCGTGAGCTGTTCGCCCGCAGCGACTGCCGTGGCCACGTCGCTTCCCAGCTCCGCAGCCATGTTCTCTGTGAGCGACTCGCCGTACTCGTCGTCGTAATGCTGCATGGACATCACGGTTCGTTCGTAGGCGGTTTCGACGGCGTCGATCCCCTCGCCGTTTCCGGTCGCGCCGTCGGAGACCACTCGTACTGCGGCTGCCCCGGACAGCGTTCCGCCCTTTCCGCCGTCGGAACTCATCTCGGGCTGGAGCCGTTCGACACGTTCGGCGAACGCTTCGAACGCGTTCCGTTCGCGGACGACGTGTTTCCGTTCTTCGACGACCGCGTCGGCCGCTTCCCGGAGGAGGGTAAGTGAGACGAAGACGGCGAGTCCGACGGCGATCGCGACAAGCGCGACCGCGGGCTCGCCGAGTGCCTCGACGAGACCGCACTCCCAGCCCGTACATCCAGTCTCCAGGGCAGTTCTATCGAGCTGCCACTGCTGTCCCCCGGCTGTGCTCATGTGTGATAATCTATCAGGGTGTGCTTAGATGTTACGCCCCAGGGAGTGAACTCCGGAGCCTCTCCGCTGGAGAACCTGTTCACCTCGCGGGAAAGTGAGCGGTTTTTCTCACCGCATACATGGTGATCAGAGGTTCTCCTGTTTCTCTGTAAGTTCCGCCGCCTCTGTCTGTTTTTCAGCAGCTGCAAGGATAGTCTCGAAGTCTTCGCGGGAGATCTGATGGATACTGTGCTGCGGAACACCAGTCAGCCCCGGTTTTTCTCTGAGGAACGAAATCTCGTCTGTCACACCGGGGTTGTCCCTCAGGTGAATCGGTGGGTCAAAGGGCTGATAGCTGATGATGTGTGCAAAATACTCGACGACTGCGGAATCAGCGTCTGGATTTCTCGTTTCTTTTTCGATCCGGTCTATCTCCCCGGTTCCGAATAGTTTGCACTCGCCCGGTCTGTAATAGACGAATTCGTCGCCAGCAGAAAGCTGGGTATAGCCCGGTGTGTTTTCTCTGTAGTGGTAGACCTCACCAATTTCATCATAGTAGTTGCTTCCGTCAGTCTCCTTCTGGTTGAGCCAGAAATACGCCATTCTACTCATCCTCCATTCTGGTGCAGTAATAGACGCATCCCCGGTTAATAGGACATGATTTGCAGTCCGGGTGCTCGGCTGTACAGATCAGTGCTCCAAGATCCAGAATTGCAAGGTTAAATGCCCGTGCGAGCTCTGGACTGGTCGGGAGCAGCGTCTCAAGCAGGCCATACACTGCACTGCTTTTGTGTGGCTGAACCGGCATTTCATAACCGAGGACGCGGCCGATAACCCGTGCGAAGTTGGCATCAACTAGCGCCATGGGCTTCCCTCGGGCAAACATCTGACAGGCACGGGCCGAGTATTCTCCGGCACGCCAGGGCCGCTTCAGTTCTTCGACTGAATCCGGAACGTCGCCGTCGAACTCTGCTGAAAACAGTTTTCCCACCTCTTTCAGAGTCCGTGTCCGGTGATTCACGAACCCAAGCGGTTCAACGAGCTGTCGTATATCCTCTTCAGTGGCGTTCGCCAGTGAGTCGGGATCAGGAAATTCATCCAGAAATGCGCTATAGACCTCTGCAACGGCATCACCACGCGTTCGCTGCAGAAGTATCTCGGCAATGTAGACCTCCCATGCGTCCGACGAGTGTCGCCATGGATACTCCCTCCCATGGTTTTCCAGCCATTCAAGAAGATCCGGAACGATCTGGATAAACCGATCAATACGCTGTTCCGGGCAGCTTACTCCGCCCTCTCTCGCGCGTCTGACCGCGGCGGCTGTATCGATCTGTGTCCGGAGTTCATCGGGCGTGGTCCGGGTTTTGCCAAACGGAAGTTCACTCATTGTCTCTAGCGTTTGAGATCTGCAATCAGCTCTTCACCTTTCTCGGTAGCTGCCCAGAGTCGGCCTTTCCGTCGATCCGGAGTCAGACATTCAGCCAGTCCATGGTCCTCCAGATCGGAGAGCACGTTGCTTACGTGACTGAGATAGTAGTCAGTTATCTCTGCGAGTTCCTTTGGGGTCCGCGGTTTCTCTTCGAGAGCCAGAAGAATGTTCTCGCGATATGTGCTTGCTTTCACCCACGAGTATTCCTCGACGTCCATCCAGTCCGATGAGTTTCCTGTGGCGAAGTATTTAACTTGGTTACAATATAGATACAGTATACACACATGACTGGAAGGGGAGATTTAAACGATCACCACCGTATTGGTTCGTACGAATGACTAGCAACATGCCGACTGCAATTGATCTCTTTTGCGGAGCTGGTGGGCTCTCACAGGGGCTGCACGATGCCGGTTTTGAGATCCTGTGGGGTATCGATCACGAGGAAAAGACGAAGCCGACATATGAGGCCAATCACGCTTGCGAGATGACGGTCGGTGATATCCGGGAAGAGGAGCCGCCGGATCTCGGGCTGGACGAGGGGGAACTCGATCTCGTGGCGGGAGGACCGCCCTGTCCGACGTTTTCTCTCGTCGGCCGGAGCAAGATCAACTCCCTTGAAGGGCAGGACAACCAGAGCGACGAGCGGCATCTCCTGTACGAAGAGTTCCTCCGATTCGTCGATCACTATCAGCCCAGAGCCTTCCTGATGGAGAACGTGGAGGGGATGCTTTCAGCTGAAAACGAGGATGGAAAACCCGTCGTCGACACCATCAAAGAGCAGATACGTGGCGAAAGGCCGGTGGCGGATATGGATCTCGATCTGAATTACAGTGTTCGAGTCCAGCTTCTGGATGCGGCAAATTACGGCGTTCCCCAGCACCGAAAACGTCTGTTCTTTATCGGCAACCGCATCGGCTCTGAGAACCCGGACATGGAACAGTGGGAGACACACCGACCTCCCCAGACCGAAGAGGAGAAGAAAATCAAGTACAGCAGAGATCCATCCAAGAGATCTGAAGAGGACCAGCATACTCTTGACGGCTTTGTTGACGACCGTGAAGACGAGGAGTTCCCTGCCTTCCGGAAGAACAGGCGGAGCAAAGAGTCCTGGAATACCGTGGCCGACGGTATCCTCGATCTCCCGCCGGTATCTCCGAGCGGAGAGACGCCGCCCACCAGAGCAGACGAATATGAGCTAGGCCCTGTTTCGGAGTACCAGTACTGGGCCCGCGACCGTGATGAAGGTCAGGACTGGGAGGAACAGGAACTCCTGAACCACGAATGCCGGGGACACAATATGCGAGACCTGACTCTCTACAAACTCCTCGGCGAGGGGACCTCGTACATCATCGGTGATATACCCGAAGAACATCAGCCATACCGGACTGACATCTTCCCGGACAAACTCAAGAAACAGAATCCGAAAGAACCTGCTACAACAATCGTGGCCCATCTCTACAAGGACGGGCATATGTTTATCCATCCGAACGAGGCGCGTTCCATTACGGTTCGAGAGGCCGCAAGGCTCCAGTCTTTCAAAGATACCTTCGAGTTTCCTGTCTCCCGTACGCACGCCTTCAAGCAGGTCGGGAATGCTGTTCCCCCGCTGCTGGCTCAGGCGATTGGTACGGCTATCCGGAGCGAGATATTCAATCAGCCCATCAGGGAGGAAGAACCACAGAAGGCAGATTGATTTTACCAGTGCTGTTACGATCGGATCCGCTCAGGTACGCGTTATTCATCGATGTCTGTATGTGATATTCCCTCAATATCGAAGACATGAGTTCCCTCCCTGTCAAGCCGCCGCGATTCGCTTTCACCATCCGTAACGATGACTGTTGGTTTGTTGTCTTCTTTCTTGTCAAGGAAGCTTTCAAGATCCCGTTTGGCAGCACCTATGGACTCCTCGATCTCGACGAGTGCGAATGGGATCGTATCAAATCTCCTGCCGAGGAGTGACAGCCCACGGAGTTGTACCACAATATCCGGCGCACCTTCTTTTCCGTCCCAGTGTCGCCGCTGCACATTCAGGTTTCCCAGTTTGATTTCTTTCCCGTCTTTGCACGCTACGAGTTCTGCCTGATCAAGGTCCTCTTCCAGATTCTGATACACCAGACGGACGAGTTCGTTATGGTCGTATTCGCTCATCAGAAAACACTCACATTGACATTGATGATTCCCTCGTTATTTAGCCCTGTCAATGCGTGCCCGAGTCGGTTATCAGACCAGCCCAGTCCATCAACAAACTCTTCGACATCTCCCGCATCAATTGTGAGTTCTCCGCCCTTATCGATAATGTGATCAAACAACTTTTTCTCGTCATCGCTGAGTCCTTCACGAGCTTCTTCAAGTACATTGGCACGGATCTCTTCGTAATCTCGAAAACCAGTGATATAATCTGAAAGCTGTGTCATCGAAGGGATTCTGTCTCGAAGAGACCGCGCCTCGTCGATTTCATCATCAGCGTCGAACTGAGCTGCAATCTCTTCAATCGTTTCAACTTGGCGTTTGAGGCCATCCTCAAGTCGGATGAGTAGCTTGTTTGCTTCCTCAACAGCCGTGTCGAAATCTCCTTTCTTTTCTTCGATGTCCGATACTGTGTCTACAGCGATTGCGGCTTCGCGGGTCTTTCTGGCTTGCGTTTCGTATTCGGTGGTTTTCATAACGCGATTTTCGATTCGATCCGGAACGCTGTCCTCTGTATGTCCGAACCGGTCAAGATTGGTTCGGGCCATCTCTCGGACAAGTTTAATACCGGATACAAGCGACTCAATAAACTCGCAGAGTGCTTCGAGAGACTCACACTCGGGGATGCCGTCCCGCCCAATCCGATCCATCAGACTCGTAATATCTTCAGAGCCAAGTCCTTCTGAGACAATATCATCAGCCATATTATCAAGCTTGACAGCATTCTCGTTGATTGCCTCAACAGTGTTCCGAATCGTATCCCACTCTGAGGTGACTTTGTTTTCGAATTCACTGAACCGATCGCTGCTACTCGCCCATGAGCTGACTCTGTCATTGAGGATTTCGTTAATGCGCGATTCCAGCATCTCTGCCGGAGGGATTTCCGTATCAAGTTCGATTGGATAGACTAGTTCGTTTCCAACGCTCCGGATATCTATTGTGAGCGAGCGAACATCCTCCACTCGATTACTGTCCTTGAGCTGTGTACGTACAAGTCTGAGCAATGATTCTTCGTCCGGTACATCATCACAAAGTAACGACCAGTACTCTCTCAAATCCTCAAAATATCCTCTGGTTGCACTCACATCTTCCTTGAACGCCTCGACAAGGTCGTCTCGTTCATCTTCATCAAGCGGTTCTCCCCCTCTCTCAGTCAACCATGATGACATATCATTCACCAGCTTTCGCGCATGGGGTTCATTCAGAATACTAGAAAGCTGGTCCGCCAACCCTTCTATATCTTCACAGTACTGTTCTGGAGAAACATCTTCGTTCAGATTTCGGTATCTTCGAACTGCACTCTGTGCATTGTCCTGATACGCCTCCCGAATCGCGTTCCTGATCGCCTCATCGATGTCTTCATTCGCATATTCAGACTGGATTTCCTCCAGTACACTCTCGAGAGACTGTCTGACTTGGATATGCTCATCAATATGGTTGTTAACTGACACCTCGACTTCTCTGATTTGCGCTACCATTGACTCCGATGCTTCTGAATCGTCTGTTTCACCCTGTGAACTCATGTGTCGCCCCCGAGTTTTTGATCAATAGCAGCAAGTTTCTCTTCACTTTTTGAACGCTCATTACTGATACTTTCAGCATGTTCTCCGATATCCTCGAGTTTGCTGACTCGGTTTCTAAGTTCATTAAGATCTTTATCCGCCTCCTGTAGCGTCTCTCCCCATTCCCGTTCATCGTTCCTGAACTCAGACTGGTCTTTTGAAACATCGACCATAGATAACGACTCGGAAACCTCCTCAACAGTTGTATCCCATTCTTCTTTGATGTGTTGCTTGAATGTGGATTGAGAAGGAAGATCTTCGATCGCTACCGTAGTCGAATCGATCTCGCTGTATGTTTCGTCGATATCCTCGAGGATTTCATTTAGCTCAGACTCAAATCCTTTTAATTGATCAACGTGTCCGCGAATAGAGCCGATATTGGATGACAGATTCTGGCGTTCCTCTTCCAGATGTCGTGTTACCGTAGTGAAGACCGATGTACGGTTCGACCTGTTCACCCCGAACAGAAACTTCAGGATAGTGTTATTTGTCTTGTTAACTTCGGTTACAAGCCCGGAGGCCTGGTCTGCGGGGTCCTTCGCATTGTATGTTATCTTGGTTCCGTCGAACCACTCGTTCAACTCATCAATATCGTCCTGCAGCTCCCGTACTTTATCAATTTTATCGGTGAGATCTGATCGTGTGGACTCGTAATCATCCGATATGTCATCCTCATTCTGACTGATAATCCGGCTTATGAGAGCTGCTTCAAGTACATATCGCCCGAGCTGCTGACTCGACCCAGAAAACCGATGGAGGAGGAGAGATTCCGGTTCATATTCGAGGTTATAGACATCCCTGTAATTAGGAGCTGTATATAGCTGAGAAAGCGTCTGTACTTCGGTAATCCCGTCTTCATACAGACTCATTGCTTCGGTGAATCGCGGGAAGAAGTCACTTCGTTGTCGGCTGTAGATGTTGGTGAAAATACGTTGATAGCCGCCAGATCCCCGAATTTTCGAGAGAATTCCGGCATCATCAAGGCCGTTTTCACGGATATATTCGACAATATTTCTCGTATCGCGTCGACTTTCCAGAGCGGCCCCGGCCACAAGAACATAATCAACGATCGGATCGTCGCTTACGATATCATCGTCAAGTGTCTTGAATAACCCCTGTGCGTCATTGGAATTCGCATCAACAGGGAATAGTTCCTTCTGTCGGTTCTGGAATTGACTGATCAGCTGGCTTTCCACCGCTTCGATTCTTTCATGGATGCGGGGAAGATAGAACTCAATCTTTCTACGAACATCGTCTGTAATGATAGTCTCATCGTTGATGATCTCTCTCGGGTCGCGTCCGGGGTCCGTATCCATGCAGTTATAGAGAAGGCTGACCGCGAAATCGTTCAGTCTCTGTTCCCCCAGCACTGTAATGTCGATTTTGTCGAACTGATCCGCATATTTTACTTTCTGGTTCTCCAGCAGTTGATCTCGGATGTGATCACGGTTATTCCCGGGATTCTCACCGATGAGCAGCACCAGAAACAGAGTTTCTTCATCAAAAACTCGAGGTGAAATATCTTCACGAATGTAGGTTTCAATAATCTCGTCGGTCCCGAAGTCGACGCTCTCACCGATTGGAACCGGGAATACGGTCGTGTTCATTCAGTCTCCCCCCGCAACAGGTCACCAAACTGTGTCAATCTTCGATGCCTCTGTCCGACCGTGTTGAGTTTTTCCGCCAGTATCTCTATCTGTCCAGATTTCCCGAGACTTGCGTTGCGGAAGTTCAGGATTGGGTTCGTGATCAAACTCGGGAATGCTATTTTCAGGGTTTTGATTGAAACACTCACATATTTGATTTCAGATGTCTCACGCGGTGCATCAGAAAAATTATTGACTGACTGTGGGTATGCCTCATCGAGTTCGGTGGCACTGAGATTTCCAGTCTGCTGCGATAGCTGATAGAGGAACTCTAGCTCATCCGATTCGTCCTGAATCTCCTCAAGAGCAATGTCGTGAGCTCTCTCTGTCAATGGTTCTGCCACCAGTTCCTTGAAACGGTTCCCTCGATTGGGGATGGTGGAAAGCCCGTCTCCAAATACCATCATTGCATCATCATCGGTCACCGCTGACAGCACCCGCTTGATGTATTGCCGGAGCTCTCGGCTTTGCTCACCATACTTCTCATACAGGGCCATTCTCTGAATGTCCTCCGTGATCGAGGTCAGCACGTCCTCTAGCGGTGTTCGTTCCTCCATGGTGTAGACGGGTAACTCGCCATTCCGATCGAGGATGCCGTAGACTTGCTCGGGGTCTTCAAACTCGTTAATTTTGACTGGCCCGGGGTTGAGCAAAAGATACGTTAGCAAATTCCGGCCTGCTGAATCAACGCGATTATTCTCGAGATGTGACTCAAGTGGTTGTGTTGCAAGCAAGTCTACATTGGAAATCTGACTCGGGAGGAACACATCCAGTGTATCATATAAACCCTCAAATTCACCCTCTACCAGATCAACTTCATCGATTGCTTTTGACAGCCATCCGGGTCGGCCACGTCCTGCCCACCAAGCGAGATTCAGGGTGTGTCTTGATGGTGCATCCCCGAGTATCTTTCGCGCATCATCTGGACGGATTATCGGCAGATTTAGATTGCGCGTTCGTCGTCCCTCGGCCTGTCCAAGTTCTTGGATGCTGGCATAAGCAAATGAACCGATGAAATAGAATGACGATGTCCCGTTTGCTATTTTATTAACTACTTCTCTCAATGGCCCCTGATGCCCCTCAATCACTTTATCAAGTCGGTCATATGTCTCTTCCATCTCATCTACATGTAGAATAAAATAGTCGTTCTGAGCCTGTTTAGCGAGTTTTTCAAGATCTCCCGCTTCAATCTCACGATTAAATAGATTCCCGAAGTATTCACTGGCTTGGGATGAATCAGGGGGAGCATCAGGAAGATAATTGACCTGATTCATATCACCATCATTTTCTATGAGAGTGGATATCTGATCGAGCCTGTCGAAACAAATAGATTTGATCGTATTGTAGATCTCTGCCTGCGTGACCAGTTGGGATTGAGGGTCAATCCCTGTTTCATCAATAATATCATTCAGCAACTTGCTCATTGTCACGCAGAGCGCCGGTAACTCCGTCTGGGTCCACGTATGCGTTAGACCATGGTAGAGCAATTCAGTTTTGCCACTCCCAATCGCTCCAACAATATACAGTGCTTTCTGTGGTTGTGGAAACCCATCAATTTGCGCTTCCAATCTTTCTCGTCTTTTTTTATGTGTGTCTGACAGGTCTTTCCATTCCGTGTGAAACAGAGACGCTGCGACCGGTTGCTCCGCTGAAGACATACTTTAGCCTCAACAGGCACCAATGTTAAATCTATTTCGGGTAGATCTACTACGAATATCTATTCGAGACGGGAAGGAGAGGGGAACTGACTGCGGATACACAGCCTTTATTCAGTTACTGATAGCCCCCTCTGTCGACTGCTCAGATTCCTAGAGATGAGAGGAGACTCCCGTGAATTCTACTACATCTTCGATGAACTGATCAGCAGGACGGAGCGTATAGGAGAGATCATCGACAGTGTGGTACTGATCCCAGACGAAGGAGTCCCGGGGCACGTAGATCCGACTTCCGTCGTTACTGATGTCCCGCAGTTTCTCTTTTGAAACGTCAGCCATCAACAGGGAGACAAACCAGACTTCATCGACAGCAATCTCGGCTTCCCGGGAGAGGCTCTGGCGGAAGCGTTCCCGGAGTGTCCGTTTGCAGGAGAAACCGATACTGCCGTCCGGGCCATCTACCATGTTGTCTATCTCGAGATCGCCGAAGTGAGCTGAATCTCCAGTCGCCGGGATCCCAAACTGGTTGAATATATGCTGTAACCCAGTTTCAAGCACGTTTCCTGCGGTAGAGGCCCGGCTCTGGCCAGCTCTCCGTTCATATTCCTGAACGATACCGGATATAATCCGCGCTATCTCCTTTTCCTCGATGCGAGGATCAGCCCGGAGTTCCTCCATCTCTTTGTAGACGTAGTCGATAAGAGGTTCTCGCTGAGCTCCAAGCTGATAGGCCTCTCCGTCAAAATCAACGCTGTAGAGGGCGTCGTAGGCCTTCGAGGGATCGAGTGTTCCCTGATCATTCTGCAGTGTTTCGTCTACGATATTGACGATTTCCTGTTTTCCGAAACTCGGGGCAGTATCCAGTATCTCGCTGGTACGTACTACTGCGTCTATTGCAATCCGCAATTCCCGGATATCGTCCTCTTCTTCAATTCTTCGGAGGATTCTTTCGGCAAGGTCCTCTGTCTGGCGATAGCGCTTTGAGATATCTCCTCCATAGGTTCTGTTGACGGAACCAGTGATTGTGTCTCTTATCTGCTCCTTCTGGGTTTCGAGATCAGTCCTGTTGAGGGAATCATTACTCTCAAGTTCCTGTTCAATCCGGGAAGAAAGCTGCTTCAGGGTGGTCGTTTCCTTCGTAGCAAAGCTTCCGTAACTGGAAGCAACAAGATCTCGAGCAAACCAGTACACCTTGAACTCGGAGGGGTCACCGGAATAATCTGCCATCCATCTGGCAACGATTCATTGAAGTGCAATGAGGAGTGGTTACATCTTGAATACTTTTTGGCCACAAATAGAGCCCGCATTAAATGTGTGTATATTATGCCTATATTGTAATCTCTTCTTTCAGGTCGGGGGATTCTCCCGTCGATAATGGCAGACAGAGAGAACTATCTCGAATATCTGCACACGTACTGGGCACAACAGAAAGCAGTCGGAATGATAGCCGAGGCCCGGTTTCTAGACTGTCTGGAGCCTACTGACATAGAACCCGTGTCAGAGGTGATGCTGTTTCAACCGAAGCCAGCAAACAATGAGTTCCAGCCGTGGGGAAATATCTATACTTTTATTTTGGACGCGGCGGAGGAGGAGAGTCTTACACAGGGACAGATAGAGGCCGCTCGGTTGATGGAGGATGCCGGAACTACGGTGATTTTCCCTTCTGTAGAGGGAAGTGAGCAATCAGATCTGAGCAGTTTTAGAGGCGGGTCAGGGGACACACCTATAGAACACGAACTGGAGTGGAAATGGCGCTCCTATGACGTTGATGACCGTGAACTCAACCAGGTGAATATTGAAGACGAAACAGAGGCGTGGAGAACAAGAGGGAGAACTACCCAAGATGATGACGATTACTTGGACGAGTTCACTGACGCTGTCACTGATTTCTCCGATGATGTGCTGAAAGAGATGTTCTACAAAGAGCACTTTTTCTCCCACCACCTGAAGGAGACATACAGCTTTACAGGCACCTACTTCGACGTCGACGGTCTCTTGGTCAGCGATTCTGAGATTGTTCCCTACGAAATCAAGGAAAAAACAGCCTATCAGGATACGGCCGAGTTATTCGGGCTGGACGTAAGCCGTTTAATCGTAATGATGCGGGTCGCACTGACCAGAGGCCTAGACCCGATTTACATCGTCAGAGAGGTTGAAGAAGCCGATGAACTTCACGTATTTGACCGTGCGTTTGTGAACTGGCAGTCAATTCATCTGTCGGACGTGATCCGGGCTTCCGCTTGGCAGATTCAAGGTGGTGGTCCTGGGATGACTGGCGGGAGAACACAGACCCTGATGATTCCAAAATCAGAGTTCAGCACAGTTGATTTCGAAACCATAGATCTATCCAGTCACTCGGACTTCGTTGGTAACTTCCAGAGCAGTATTTAGATATCCAGCTGCGCTAGTCTTCAGAAAGCGCTTTATGTATTATCTTGAGATCCTGCCGTGAGAGATCAAATGGAAATTTTGAATGAAGGTCCGTCCCCAGCTCCTGCATCATCACATTATTCATTTCCCGCTGAGATAGATCTTCTCCAGATTCTCCGGTTATTGTCTCGTAGATCTGTTCGATCTCTTCTCGTCGAAAATCTGCCGGTCCATGCGCCTCTCTTTCCGGGTCATAGGTATCGATGCCGACCATGTCTGCGACTTCTGCAGACAGTTCGGCTTTTACCATCGGTACTTCCCGAACGAGTCGAAACAGCGGTGTCTGAACGCCCTGAAATAGTCACTTCTTGTATGGTTCTACGCCGAACTCCCGTCATGACTGGAGAGTAACTGACTAGAGAAGCGATACACCGCTTCAGACGGACGATCTCACCCGCTTATTGTCGCCTATCGAAGAGAGCAGTCGCTCACGGCGTGGCAGACTGGCCGTGGGCTGACCCCGGTCAGCCCGCGGCCACAGCCTGTGACGCCGGCACACCAACTCCATTCATCTTGAGTCTCCACCGACGCCGTAACTCTGCTTCCAGTTCGTGTCGAATCCAGTCGCAGAACGTCTTGAACGTGAACTCCTCGGGCAGGTCGCGCCCGCCCCGCCGCGGGCGGGCGACGACCGCCCATCGCAGCACCAACCACAGATTCTCCAGCAGCGCTGCAACGAGCATGATCGCAAACCGCACGACGGGATCACGTGTCGTCGTGATCCCTCGTGCTTGCCGAAGCAGTCGGTAGCTCGTTTCGATGCCTGATCGCTTTCTGTAGAGGCGTTCGACCTGCTTTGCTGATCGATCAGTCACGCCGCAAGCCACGTAGCCTCGGACAACCTCGCCGTGCTTGCCCCGATTACCGTTCTGGTAGGAAACAGCGACCGCGAGCGGGAAGCGCAGTTCCCGCTCGCTGTCCTTGTACATGCGGTAGGTCGTCATGTACGACTTGTGGACGTCGAGTTTGTCCTTCATCCGCTCACCCTTCTTGGGGACGTGAACGACCGTTGCAGCGATCTCACGAGACCGGCGGATGACGCGCTCGTTGTAGAAGCCGCTGTCGGCAAGCAAAAGATCGATCTCGAACGGATAGTTCTCGACGCGGGCGAGCACGCGCTCGACCGCGTCGGCCTCGTCTTCGTCGTTGCGGACGTACGTCATCGCCAGAGTCACCGGCTTTTCGTTTGAGACAACGTATGCCGTACAGTACCGATGGCACGTAGTCGTGCCATCTTTCGGAGCCATCGAGCAGAGTTCACCTTCATCGACGTAGTGATCACCGTGGTAGGGATTGTCGATGAAGTCGATGGAGACGATTCTCGACCCAGACCGGTCGAGAATCGTCATAGCAAGGCGTTTAAGCAGGAGGTTAGCGACGACTTCGAGCCACTCACGGTTGAGGGTGTGGAGCCACGTGAAGGTGGTGTCGTCACATGGCGTTCCGTCGGTGTCTTTGCAGGTTTCCCAGATCGAGGTCTCGTTGACGCAGGCTAATATGACGACGAGCCAGATGTCGCCGGGGTCGAGGGGGCTCCCCTCGACACCCGGCAACGGGAGTGGAGTGATGACTTCTTCCGCTACATCTTTGACGTCCGATGCCGAAAGATAACCGTCTGGTTCGGGGATCTTGAACACATCCAGAACCAGACACTTTCTCGTGGTTAATCCGACGATTCAATTCCACTGATTACGCCGGTTGGGAAGTACCGACCATGTATTTCTGACGCGGTTCGTGACTGGGCATTGATGCAGGAGGTAAGCACTGTGTGTAATTATTCCTTTCTCTATTTTCCGGAATCTCTCTAATTCGCTTCCTGTCTGGTTGCCTGACCGATTTGAGGCTTCCAGTCATCAGGCCCCGGTCAGAGTTTCCCGGTACTCGATGAAGTTCATCGATTCCGTTTTGTTCTCCATGCCGGTGGCGCCCGTGCCGTAGCCGACGGTCGGGCCAGTGCTGGCGTGTTCCCGCCTGACATCTGGGCTGTCGACGTCGTCGGGGATTCCGGGCATCCGGGTGGCGTTGTCGCCTTCGGGCTCCAGCTGCCCGGTGTCGGCGCTGACGGCGGTAATCAAGGCGTCAGGAGGGGGGACGTCGTCGCCGGCCTCGATGGCCGGCTGCTCCCCGTTTGCGTCCGGGGCGAACGCGCCGACGCCGGCGGTGGCGACGACCAGGAGGACCGAAAGCAGGATCGGGGCGGCCTTCATCGTACGATGGCTTATCCCCCGGCGCTACAAAAACTCTCCTACGCAGATCCAGTCACCCCCGGAAGCATGGAAAGCGTTTTGCCTGGGGCCGGTTAGTTTCCTCCATATGCGGCGTTCCGCCCTCTTGGCCGCGGTCGTGCTGTTCGGTGTGTTTGCCGGGGCAGCCGCGATGGTCCCCGCGGCGGGTACGCCCTCTCCGGTCCATCCAGCTGACGCCCTGCAGCCGTCCGTCGACGGCGACCACACACAGTCTCTGGAAGCCCTCGGTGGTGCCGAGAACCCTCCCGAAACGACGTTCCGCGTCGTGCTTCACGGGGACGGGAACGCGACCTGGAACGTGACGGCCGAGTACCACCTCGAGACTGACGCCGACCGGGACGCGTTCGACGACTTCGCAACCGATTTCGAGGGTGGGACCGCGGACGCCCCGTTCGACGTCGAGACGTTCGAACAGATCGTCGCAGTCGCCGACGACTCCACCGATCGGGAGATGGCGATGACCGCCGTCCGCCGGGCCGCAGAACGCGAAGGGAACGTCGGGACTCTCCGCGTGGAGTTCACCTGGACGGCGTTTCTCGCGTCCGACGATGGGAAGCTCGTTCTCGACGACGCGTTGACGACAGCCGACGGCGATCCGCTCTTGGGATCGCTCGAATCGAACCAGCAGCTCGTCGTCGTGACGCCGGACGGCTACCAGGTGGACACGACGCCGGGAGTGAACCCTGACCTCAGAGAGGGTAACGCCTGGATCGAAGGGCCACAGCTGTTCACCGCCGAGGACCGTCTGATCATAACGTACAGCCCCGTCGATACGGATCCCACCCCGGGAACGCCGACCGAGGCGGCCGGAGACTCCTGGGAGATCATCGGCGGCGCCTTCCTGATCGGGGTGGCGATCCTGATCGCCGCGCTGCTGTATCGTCGAAAGACGGAGGGAGAAGGCGTCCAGTCGGACGCCGTGGTACCGACGGCCGGGGAAGATTCGTCCGGGGACGTACCGTCGCAACCCGTCGAGGGGGTCGGGGGACCGGGAGAAGAGGAGGCGGCCGACGACGAGGTCGATCTTTCGCTGCTTTCCGACGAGGAGCGGGTCGAACGGTTGCTGGAGCAACGCGGCGGGCGGATGCGACAGGCGGAAATCGTCGAGGAGACTGGCTGGTCGGACGCGAAGGTGTCCCAACTGCTCTCCAGGATGGCCGACGAGGGCTGGATCGAGAAGCTCCGCCTCGGCCGCGAGAACCTGATTTCGCTGCCGGACGACGTGGATGCCGACGGGAACGGTGGTACCGGCGGCGATACCGGCGGGGGGGGGAATACCGACCAGGACACCCACGCCGACGAGTGATCGCGTCTCCCGTTGATTTCAGTTGAACCGCGAACGGGAGGGCTATCACAACGTTCACTATCGGCGGAAGTGACCCCTCTTTCATGAAAGTTCTCGTCACGGTGAAGGAGGTCGCTGAGGCCGCCGCCGACTCCGAGATCTCGGGGACTGCTTTGTTGAACTCGACCGACTACGCAACCGAGTATGAGCAGGCCCTTCGCGACCGCCACGACCGCGGCAAGGCGGAGGGCCACACGCTCGAGTTTTTTTATACCTTCGCTTGAAGCAATGGCTATGATGGACCGCTGGGCGTATCTGGCCAGTCTCGGAGGCATGGTAACACTCGCCGACTGTGCAAGCGACTCCGAACCGACAGCGGTCGAGACCAACCCCACGCCGACGCAGACCCAACCAGCAACCGACTCAACGCCGACGGAAGCGACAGCTGCGGAAACGACGCCACCAGAGACACCGACGCCCGCAACGACTGCGGCCGACATCTCGATCCACAACTAGGCGTGGCGGGTCGAGGGCGAGCGTGCCGAGTTCATGATCGGCAATGACGGTGCGGTGGCGAGTCGTCCGAACGAGATCGTCGTTGGGTGGTACGATGCCGACGACCACTATCTCGGCCGGAGTGTAGCGAGCGTGCCGTCGCTTGCCGCCGGGATGTCGTGGTTTGCCGTGGTCGAACACCGCGAGGCGTTCGAGGTGGCTGAGTTCGAGGCCACGGTACGGGGCCAGCAGGCTGACAGTGCGCTCCCGGAGGTGGTGACGATCGAGGAGTACACGCTCGATGAGGCACGCCCCGGCGTGACGGGGCTGTGTGCAAACACCCGGGAGACGAGCGTGCCGCTTACGCTTACGGCGAGCGTCTACCGGTCGAGTTGGTTGAGCCATACCGGCAGTGCCAGCGCAACGATCCCGGCGGCAACGACGTGGCGGTTCCTGATCCGACTGGAGAATGTCGACGGTGAGGATGCGTCGCTCGGGGATGACGTTCGGTTTTTCGCTCGTGGCGGGGAGTAGGGGACGAAGGCACGGTTCTGACCGAATAGTATCTGAGCGATATCACAAACGCCGTACAAGACTTAGAATGTGAAGTCAGCAGTCGGTAACCGTTGATTTCAAACTTTTACGAATGAACGAGTTGGTCAGTAGCCCACACAAAAAATATAGCATCGTTCATGCAAAATAAGATTTTATGGACCGGGAAGTTGTGGAGGGCGTACCCATAAACGGGAAAATATTTGAAGCGAAAGTGCACAAGATCACCAATTCTGGAAATGGAATCGTTGAAACTACACAAACGGAAATAAATCTCGGACCGGTTAAGGCCAGTGCAGTTGGCGAACGGATCGAGGCGATGAAACTACCCGGAACTTTTGCAAGAATAAAGAGACCAAAGGGAATATTGAAACCAAATTATATTGATAAACTGGAAGAGATGACAAATTATGGCTTTTCTATTGATTATGGTGATGCACATGAAAACATTTCAAAACACGGTCTGAGAAAACAAGAGAACATAGGTGCAATTCTTGAACACGTTCCAAAGGAAAATGAAACAGTATCGAATTCTACGACAGCTCCCCAGAGTACACCTAATTCTGAATCAAAGACACCTGAACCTAATTCTGAATCAAAGACACCTGAAGAGATTTTAGCCGACGAGGATTCCCCATACAAATACAAAACTGGCAATTCATCGTTGACGAAACCCGACGAAACCCCTCAGAAACAGGAACAAACCAAAGCTGCCGCCACCAATTCACCGAATAAGAACAAATCACCGACAGAGGGAGAGATTTCGCAGGAGCAGACTGAAGAATTCCAAGAGACACAGACAGAACGTGAACAGAAAAAAGAACTGACTACTAATCATCAAAATACAGGTTCAGAATTAGACCAACTCAGGGAAAAAGCGATGGAAAGCGCGACCCAACATATCCCAGAGACTATTTCAACTACGACAACTGAGAAGCCGCAATATGATCGATCTACGGAAGTCAAAGAATACGTATTAGCCAGAGCAGATGGATACTGCGAAGGGTGCGGCGATCCAGCGCCATTTACCAGAAAAAATGGAGGACCATATCTTCATGTCCATCATATTCACGAACTAAGCAGAGGGGGAGCAGATACACCAAATAATGTTATCGCTCTTTGTCCTAACTGCCATTATAGGGTTCACCACGGTGAAAATGGGGAAAAATACAATCAAAAATTAGAGAAGAAGTTAGAGACGATTGAAAATCAATCTAAATCCGCATAGTAGTACTTCTGAGTTTTAGTGTGACATTCAAGCGCTAGACAGCAATAGACACAGTAATTCTTATTGTGATTCTATAACAAAATCGGCCTCGAACTCTTATACAGCGTATTTGATGGATTTCTGAGAGACTGTACATCTTTTCTGTCACTTCTTGACCTGTTCTGAGCGTTCGCACCAGCGTCAGTTTGACCAGACCCTCATGCAAGACTCGCGCCCTCCATCTTGCACGCCGATTTAAACAAATATCCAATCCGTCACCTCAGGAAGTACGAAAACTTCTGCTAGTCCCACTCTCTGCTTACTCGCTCACACAGTCGTGCGCGGTGATCCGCGCCGGCAGCCCCACCCGCCCGCAGACGGGACACTCCACCAGCGGCGTCGGCGGCAGTTCCTCGATCGTCTCCAGCGCAGCCTCGACGTGGACCCGGGCGTCCGGATCCTCCACCCGCGTCGCCGCCTGGGCGAGGTGCATCCGCAATTCTTCGCGTGCGGTCCGGTGAGTCATCGCCGCGCCTCGCGCTCGCGGTACTCCCACGCCTCCCGCGCTCGTTCGGGCTCGACGCGACCGACCCGCCGCAGCTCCCGCGCTTCTTTCGGTGGGGTGTCACCGAGCGGCGCCACACCAGCGAGATCGCCACTCCACTGGTTGTGCTGGTTGGTGAGCGTGAGCGTGTTCCCTTGCGGCGTTTCGAGGCGCATCTGCCGGACGGGGATCTCGTCGGTGCGCTCGAGTGTCTCGGGGTCACGGATGGTGAGCGAGTCGTACTGGACCGCGACGACCGTGCAGGGTTCACTGCGGCGTGGGGTGGTGACGAGATCGCCGACGTGGAGCTGGCGGAGATCGTCGATCCGGTCGGTTTCGTGAGCGGTACGTTCTTTGGATTCGGCGTTCGTAGCCATTGGTGGGTTCTCCTAGGACCCAAGCCGGTCGGCGCTGCAACGCCGGCCGATTTTGCATCGACTGCACCAACTTGAGCCTATTCTATAGTACACACCGCCAACCTTTATAATTTTCCATATGGAAACTAATACCGGTGTTAAATATGAGTTCAGTTCCACATGGGAATATGAAAGCTACTGAATCCGGCATCATCCGAGCCTTCAAGGAATCCTCCGATCCTTTTTTGACTACTACTGAACTCGCGGAGCAGTTCGATATGACGAGACAGGGTATGGCAAAACGTCTAGATAGGTTGGCTGAACGGGGTGTTCTTACTAGAAAGAGCTGTGGTAGTGGATACGGGTGGTGGCTCGATCAGGAGTCTTCGACTTCAGATTCCTGGAAAAAGACTTCGCCCTGATGAGTTATCCAGAAAATCCTGCGCCCAGCTGCCTTTTTGCTTTGAAGTAGATGACGCTCTTCAAGATCATCCAGACGATTAAGCACGCCTTGCCTACTCATATTCAACTTTTCACCCAATTCAGAGGCTACGAAGGCTGGATCTGGAGAGACAACGAACTCACGGAGAATCTCTCTGTCAGAGACTTCCGGTTTTCGTCCCCGTTTGGCCATTAAGTAGCTATTCATCTGCTACGTGTAAAATATCACCGTTTTGCCAATTAAGTTCCATATGGAATTAGATTGTCGTACGGAAAATTTAAGGAGGGGCCGGTAAACACTCACAGATATGCGATGCTCGTCGGCTGTCCGGTTCCAGAAAGGCCGGCCGCTGAGCAAGCAGCGACCGACGAGTGTCGTACCAGGAGGTACGACGATGGCAACTACACGCCGCGAGGGGCTAAAACCCTCGCACGACATCGAGGCACCGCCCGACGAGTACCTGTTCGACACCAACACGTCCAGGTGGCACGCAAGCGCCGGCACCCGCGCCGGCCGGACGGCCACCGCCTGCGGCCGCCGGCTCCGTACCCGCGAGATCGCCGCCCGCTCGCCCACGCGCCCCACCGACGCGGGCGATCACCTGTGCCGGCAGTGCCGGCTCGCACTGGGCGAGCCCGTCGGCGCCACACACCAGGAAGTCCAGCGCGCGGTCGAAATCGCCGAGGAGGGGTCGATATGACCCTGACCACTTTCACCCACGTTCCCGACAGGTTAATATTCCTCGAGTCGAGTCGCAAAATCCCCCGCCGCTGTCTATCACTTTCACTTTCAGACCGCCCCCCGCGTACCCCTTTTATTCAGGGGGTCGTACATACGAACATGACACTTCGTGTCGATACGACGCAGAAGAAGGACACCTGGCAACTCTCCTGTCCGGAGTGTGGCTCCCGCAACTGGCGAGCCAACGATGGCTACTTCGAGTGTCGCGCCTGCACCCACAGCGGCCGGGAGCTGTACGACGAGGTCGACGAGCGGCTCCGCTCGCGGGAGGAAATCGAGTTCGTCGGCTCGCATGCCAACTGGAAAGCCCCCTACGCGGTGGAGCCCGGCGACGACGAGGAGGGAGAGACGGAGACGGACTCGAAGCGGGAGGTGGTTCGATGAGCCTGCCCGAGGAGGTCCCCGGCCACGAGGGCACGCCCGAGGCGGTCCCGACGAAGACGCCCGATGCAACCTTACGGCTCACCGCCGACGGGATCGAACTCCCGGCGTACCTGCACGGGTACGTCGGCCAGGTCACCGTCCGAACGCCCAACGTCACCGGCGAGTTCCAGACGAGCGAACACGGGTTGCCCGAGCGGGACTTTTACGACGCGCCGTGGGCGGCCGTCCCCGAGGCGGGCGCGTATCACGGCGATCTCCGCGAGGGCCTGCTCGCCATCTCCACCGAACGACATCCAGAGACGGTCTTCGAGATCATCGACGAGCGAACGGAGGGCGACGGATGACCAACCAGAACCCAGTCCCCGAGCCCGCCATCCTCGATGCCGTGCCCGCACCCGGCGGCACCTGCCAGCTGTATCACTCCCGTGAGGGCGGTCGCCCCCAACGATGTGACAACGACGCGGACTGGCTGTTCGTGTACACGGGTTCGGTCGATCCGGCGATCCAGACACCAAAGAACGCGCTGGCGTGTCACACCTGTTTCACCCCGCCCGAGCACGTGCGCGAAGGGAGTGACGCCGTCGGCGTCGATCTCGCGACCGACGGCGGCCAGACGAGCCCGTCGCTGCGCCACCGCGACGTGATCCGGTGTAAACGCGACGGCGAAGAGGTGGCCGTCTACAACCGGATCAACCTCACCCAGCCGGCGATGATCCGCGGGCTGCCCACAGTCGAGCGGTTCGAGACCCAGATTGGCGCCGGCGACTCACAGACCCCACCCGAGGCGATCACCCACTGGGTGGCACACGTGCTCACCGACGAGTTCGGCATCACCCGCGATGGACTCGCGACACACGACATCGCCGTTGTCGACCCCACCGCCCCGGAGGTGACGGTGCTGTGAGCGCCGAGCGCGCCGCCCGACGGCTGCAGTTGGCCAGCAAACGCACGCTCGGCGAGCAGGAACGGGACGCCATCGGCCTGCTGCATCGGGCCGGCTGGCCCGTCCCCGAGCTGTCGATGGTCTTCGAGACCTCCGACGGGACGATCCGCCGGCACCTCCGCGAGCAGGGAGTCACCCCCGTGGACGCCCGTCGCCAGCAGCGGGTCGGCCTCGAACACCCCCTCGAACGCGAGGCGATCGCCCGGCTGTGGCAGGCAGGCTGGTCGCTGGGCGAGCTGGCGCTTGCGTTCGGGTGTCCGAAGGCGCTCGTCTGGATCGTCCTCTGTGAGGAGGGGGTGCTCGAGGGATGAACGAGAACCGATTTGCCGAGGCGATCATCGCCTCCGTCTCCGTCGACGACGACCGCGTCTCGGAGGCGATCGACGAGGCGTTCGATCCCAACTGGGAACACAACGCCGCAATCCACGAGGAGTTGATCGATCGGCTGCGCGAGTGCGTCCGTCAGGAAGCACGCGAGCTGCATCGCGAGTACGACGACGATGGGGACAACGGCCCCAACGGCGCCGGCGCCGGGGAGGCGGCCGCATGACCCGCGAGTTCCCCGGCGAGGTGCGCGAGGCGGTGGAGTTGCTCGTCGCCGAGGAGGGTCGTGAGGCAGCCGAACGGCGCCTGCAGGATCGCTTTCGAACCACGAGTGGCCGCGAGCGCGACCGGGCGCTTGCGGGACTGGCCATCCTCAGGAGGGAAGACACGTGAGCAGTTCACAGCACATCGATCCCGACGAGTACGACGACCTCGAGGAGTTGCTCGACGAGTTTAGGTACCGCCCCTCGACGACGCCCACAGACGATCGGCCGCAGTGTCCTCACTGCGGGAGCGTCGCGATCGCGAAGCGCGGCGGAAAGATGCATTCGCCACAGGCGCATCTGGCCGCCGAGGAGACCTACTGGAAGTGCAAAAACTGCACGCGAGAGTTCCAAGCCACCAAACCTTCAAATGCAGAGTCTGCGACATCTGGAGGTGAGTGCGAGTGAGCCGTTCTAGCTCGATCAACGCTGCCGACCCACCGGCGATCGACGAGGACCCCCACAGTGTGATCGAAGAGGAACTCGGCGACCACCGCGAGGCGCTCGAAGCGCTCGCCGAGATGGATCTGGGCGTCCTGTCGGCGGATGCCAGACGCGCACTCGAGATGCTCGATCAGGCCCAGCGGAGGCCCCCGACTCAGGAGGGATCCGAATGATCGGCGAGTGCCGCCTGGACCCGCTCGTCGACGGTGCGTTCGATCACGGCGGCCGCCTCCTCGGGAGAGAGACCCTGCTCGGAGACGAGACGACCGACCGCCTGCAAGCCGAGTTCCTGTCGCGTCTGGGCCGCCTC
This sequence comes from Halalkaliarchaeum desulfuricum, assembly GCF_002952775.1. Taxonomy (NCBI): domain Archaea; kingdom Methanobacteriati; phylum Methanobacteriota; class Halobacteria; order Halobacteriales; family Haloferacaceae; genus Halalkaliarchaeum; species Halalkaliarchaeum desulfuricum. The sequence goes on along the minus strand of NZ_CP025066.1, from coordinate 1,645,230 downwards.
GACGGCGTCATCGGAGAGCGCGAAGTTACACCACATGCAGTGGTCTTTCTCGCGAGGGGTTTCCCGGCGACAGCGCGGGCACTCGAGCGGGCTGGCGTCGCCCGCGTCCTCTTCGGGTTCGACGTCGAGCCCCTGGAGACGGGCGTAGGCCCGCTCCTGGCTTTCCTCCCCGAAATGCGCCATGTACCGGCGGGTGTGATCGGAGCCGCGCTTGCGTCCCTGTCGGTCCTCGATACGCGCCTGAGAGTACCCCTGGACGATCAGCCAGCGCGTGTTGGACTTCCGGAAGTTGGTCGGCGTGACGGGTTTACTGATGCCTGCGCGGTTGGCGGCGTCCTCGAAGTAGTCCCGCCAGGTGCGGTAGGAGGGACGGTCGTCGCTTTGCAGCTTCGACCAGAGGAACGCATCCGGGTCGTTGGGGCAGCGATCGTCCGTGAGCCACTCCTGGAGGTACGGCAAGGAGACGACGAGCGGGACGGAGCGTTCCCCCTGTTTGCCGTCGACGTGCAGGCTCGTCGTGTATTCGCCGTCGTAGACGTCGCCGACGCGGAGGTCGAAGAGTTCGCCACTTCGGAGGCCCGCCTCGAACTGGACGGCGATGAGCGCCCGGTCGCGGGCGTTGTGACACGCCTCGATCATCGGCACGACGTCGGCTTCCCACAGCAGGAGATCCCGTTCGGACGGGACCGGATCGAAGTTGTTGCTCGTGGTCGTGGGGATCCACGCGAGACTTTCGGGTGGGTCGTCGAGCTTGAGCCGGTAGCGACCGAACGAGCGGAGTGCCGTCCGGTAGTCCTGGTTGGTGTGTTCGTTGTCGTACTCGCTGTGGATCCAGCGGACAATCGCGTCGGCGGCACCCCGATACTCGAGGGCGAGTCCCAGGTAGCCCCGTTCCTCGAGGAGGGCTTCGATGTCGTCGACAGTTTCGACGCCGGCGTCGTCGGCTTCGTCGTTTTCCTCGAAGTCCTCGACGGTGGGCCACTCGGGGACGATCGCCATCCGCCGGACGTGACGCAGCAGTTTGAGTTGGCGGTAGTCGCCGACCTCCGATTGCATGAGCCGCATGTTGTCGCTCATCTTGAGGAGGTGGTGGCGGTCGGCCTCGAACGGCACCTGACAGGGCTCGTCGCCGCGCCCCTGGAGTCGACTTCGGAGATCGTCGACGAGGGCGCGTGGGTCCTGATCTGGCATCGGTATACCGCACCCTCACACGCTTGGCTTATGAGGGTTTGGCTCAAATCCGGCCCTTGGCTCTCACACGATACCCTAAAGCCCAAGACGACATTCTCTTGGTATATCTTCGCTTTTGAAGACGATATCTCGGGAATACGACTGAAGTTTCGGACGCACATTCGTTGAAGGTCCACAAGCGACGTTCACGGGTGTCTCGAAGTACCGCCGCAGGGGCAGAATCAGCGCGTTGCGTCGCCCTATCGAGTATTTGGACCGATATCAAAAATGATCCTTCTCAGTAGACGGTCCGTTTTCACCTGGGCTGGGATACGTCATCGTCGATCTTCGAGGGTGCCGAGCGCACGTCGGAACTGCTCCTCGTTGATTCGCGGTTCGGACATCGCCTGTGCTTCGAGTGCGCCGGCGAATCGTTCAAATTCGTTGTCGCTTGGGTCGGCCGCGAGCACGCAGTCGAGGTACCCTTCAAGCGCAGACCGCAAGGCCTTGGCGTAGTGATCGTATGCGGCGTCGATGCGGGTCTGGTTGTCGTCGATTCCCTCGAATAGCGCACGGTAGACGGTCGCAGCGGCCCGGTAGCGCTCGCGCTCGAACACCGCGTCGGCACAGGTCTCCCGAATTTTTGCGTTGTTGAGGTCCATAACTGGGAGGAACTCGTTGGTCCTGTTCTCGTCCGTTCGCGGCTCTATTCATCTAATAGTTCGATGACGCTCTCGACGGGGGCGTAGTAGCCGCGTTCGTCTCGCCAGACCTCCAGCCATTCGTCCGCAGTTTCGCTGTCGATGTGTTCGCGTTTGACGCCGAGGACGAGGAGGCCTATCGATCCAGTAACCGGCACATCCAGTTCCGTCGCAAGACGGCGTGCTGCGAGGTCATCAGTGGCGATCGTCCCGTCGCGTTCAACGGCTCCCCGCAATGCTTCCCTTTCTCCCGGATCAAGTCGCTTATGGAGGCTCAATCTTCCTATTTCGGGTGGAACGTCACTGACTGCCAGTCCGTTGTCGAACGCCTCGACGGCACTGGTCAGATACTCGTGACCGTGTTCGACTCCCCGTTCAATCTCGTCACGGACTGCGGGTACTACGATCGGAGCTTCGAGTAGGTGAACGAGAAATTCGACCGAGCTCGTACTGGCGAAATTACTTACGACAGTTGCGTCGAGGAAAACCGGTTGCGGGTATCCGTCCGGCATCTATTCGTCGAGGTCGAGTGCAACGTCGATCTCCCGCTGTAACTGGTCGTTAGTTCGTGGCCCGTAGAGCGACGTGAAGCCAGCGTCTTCCAGCACTTCTTCGAACTCCCACCGGGACAGTCCGGCCGCTTCGGCAGCACGTCCGAGCGAGAGGTCGCCGAGAACGTACCGACCCACCGCGGTCGCAAGTTCGTCGGAGGACTCACTACTGGAAGAGGCCATCGTACATAGTTATCGGATCCACGGACCTAATAATCTATCGTGGGAGGGGACACTCATCAACTCACCGGGTTGCCATCCACATCGCAATCTAAGACAAAAACACTTATTCATCCGCTATCTGGGGTGATTTGGCGACAATTCACCTGATGTGATGGTTTATTATATTTAAAACACTGCCTTAATTCGAGCCCTCCGGCCGCGATTTGAACCCTGTCGTGGAGCGAGCGAATGCGAGCGGAACGACTCCGGTTCAAATCCGGCCGGTGGCAGTTATTCCGACTCAACGTCGGACTCGTCGCTCACTTCGAGAATCTCCGTTGCGACGTCTTTCACGTGTTGCTGGTGAGAAGCCGACGTCTGAACGCTCTGAGCAGCCTCGATCTGCTCGTTGACGACTGCGTTCTGCTGTGGTCCCCACTTCTCGGGCGGTTCGGACTCGATGTATTCGACCCAGCGCTTGATGCCTTCGATGCGCTGCTCACGGTTGCGTTCGTGCTTCGCGTCGAGGTGTTCACGCGCGTTTGAGTCTCGCATATTCGTCTTCGACGTTGAGTCGCGTTACCCACTCTTCGAGGCGGGGCACACTGAGGCTTTCCTCGAAAAGCGCGTAAAGGTGGACCGCGTCCTCGATGTCCTTCTGTGCGCCGAGGTGGAGTTTGTAGGCGATCTGGAGTTCTAACGGTCCGACCGAGATCGCTTCGCTGCCGATTCGGGCCGTGATTGCGTTTTCGAGGGGCGCACGGTCGAACTCGTCACGCACGAACTTGAGTTGGAGATGCGGAGTAACCTGGTCCGCTGGTGCGACCCATCTGTTGTCACCGTTGTCGAGCATCTCGTACATCGAAGAGAGCGGCATCGCTGGGCCCCAAAACCCTTTCTCGTCAAGTGTCTCTGCGAGTTCGTCTGCAGTCTCTTCGTCGAACTGTTCGATGAGGACATCGATGACTTCAGTAGCGCACGCCCGACCAACGAGGACGCTCCCGATCCCGCTCCCGCCGGGGAGGGTATCGCCGATCAGTGGGGCAGTTACCATCGTCTCATTACGGAAGTTCAAAAAAAAAGCCTCGCGCTCCAGCGCGGTGGAGGAAGTCACACCACGAGCGTCTCCAGCAGGATCGACCCGAGCAGAACCGCGAGAAACGCATTCGAGGCGTGGAATGTTCGGAGTGCAGCCGACCGGGAGTGGTGTCGGTAGAGTCGGCCAACTGCGTGGAAAAACACGGCGGCGAATAGGAGGACACCGGCCGCATACAGCGTTCCCAAATCCGTCACAGCCGCGAGGCCAGCAGCAGCGAGCATCGTGGCGCCGAAGTACAGGACGATGTGTCGAGCGGTCTTTTGTTCGCCGGCGACGACCGGGAGCATCGGAAACCCGGCGCGTTCGTAGTCCGCACGATATGCGAGTGCGAGATTGTAAAAGTGGGCCGGGGTCCACAGGAATATCACCATACCGAGAACGATCGCTGGCACACCGACCGTCCCCGTCACGGCAGCCCAGCCGATGAGTGCCGGAATCCCACCGACAACACCGCCGATAACGACGTTTGCAGAGGTATGCGGTTTGAGAACGATCGTATAAACCACCGAGTAAAACAGGATCGCAAGCAGGCCAAGTGCTGCTGCCAGCGCGTTTACGAACGTCAGGAACACGGCAACGGAGGCGACTGTCAACACCGTCCCGAATGCGGTGGCACGCCCGACCGGAATCGTCTCCGTCGCCAGGGGCCGGTCTGCAGTTCGCTGCATCTGTTCGTCCCGATCGCGTTCGAGAACGTTGTTGAACGTCCCGCTCGCCCCGATGGCCAGAACTCCGCCGAAAAGCGTGCCGGCGACGGTCACAGGATCGAGTGCGGGGCCGCCGGCCAGCGCGAGGCCCGCCAGCGCGACCAGACAGAGCAACCACATGAGCCTGGGCTTGGTGAGCCGCAGGTACGCGATCGCCCGGTCGAGAACCGGCGATCGGTCGGAGTTCAGGTGTTCAGGATCGGGTTCCTGTGACCGTTCGGCCGTCCTGTCGAACGCGCCAACGAGGGCAGGTCCGTGTTCGTCTTCCAACGTCCACACGAGCGCCACGAGCAGGCCCCAGAAAACGGCTATCCCCACGATGAGGTGGAGTGTCGACAGGAAGCTGGCCGGGGTTGTGACGGCGATGGTCGCACCGACACCGATCTGAAGTGCGTACATAGCGCCCACAAGCAGTAACGCCAGCCGAACACGGGTGGAGTGATCGCGGTTCCACGCGAGCCAGCCGGCGACGGCGAGGAGTCCGCCGAGGATGCCGACTGTCAGCCGATGGGCGACTGCGACGACCAGCGCTGGGGTGTGCTGCGTTTCGACAGCAACACCACACCCCGGCCAGGCCGGACACGCCGTCGCCGCGTCAGTTATCCCCGCCGTAACACCGCTCAAAACGAGCAGGTATCCCCCGGAGGCGAGAACGACGAGCAGACTCGACAGCCGAAGTCCGGGTCCCGCCCGACGAAGCCGCCGAATCTGGCTCCCGAGCACCCGTCGTGTTCACCCCGAAAACCGGAAGTAGACGACAACGAGGATGACGAGCCAGACCGCGTCGACGAAGTGCCAGTACAGCGTGGTCGCGCGGACCATGAGGTGACGGTTCTCGCTGAAATGACCACGCCTCCAGGCACGCAGGCCGATGACGCCGATGAGAACCAATCCCGCCGCGACGTGGGCACCGTGCATACCTGTCAGTGCATAGAACGTGGACCCATACGGCCCCTCCGTCGGCGTCAGGCCCTTCGCCATGAACTGCGAGTACTCGTACAGTTGCCCGACGAGGAACGCGCTGCCGAGAACGAACGCTCCGGCGACGCCGTACCCGAACCGCCGCCGGTCACCGTTTTCGAGGCTGTCTTTCCCCCAGTGGAGGAGGATCCCGCTCGAGACCAAAAGCACCGTCAGCCCGATCGCGTACGGAAGATCCAGCGCGAGCCCGTCGGGAGGCCAGGGACCGTTGACCGCCTCGAGGTACAGCAGCGACGCGAACAGCGCTCCGAACACGAAGATCTCCGAGAGGATCACGAGCCACATCGTGAGGGTTCCGGACGGCAGTCCGAGCAGTTGGCGTTTCTGGGCCGGTATCACCCCGCGTTCGAACTCGTCGACGGCGTATTCGCGGGTCCACCGATAGACGCCGTAACCGAACACCGGAACACCGACAGCCAGCAGCGGAAGCCACAGGAATCCAAGGGCGATTCCGAACAGCCCGGCCGCCACGATCGCCGGCGCAGGGCTGGCGTGCGGGAATCCCTCTCCGCCATCTCCCTGCCGCGTTGGCTCGCCGGGGTTCTCGGGGGACTCAGTCGCCATCGTCGTCACCCCCGTCAGAATCGTACGGAGATTCACCAGTCAACTCCTCGATGTAGTCCGCGTACTCGTCTTGTTCCATGACTATCAACGTTGCCGTCATCTGCGAGTGGTCCTCTCCACACAGTTCCGCACAGACAATATCGTACTCTCCTGGCTCCTCTGTGAGGAACCACGCGCTCGTTTCTTGGCCGGGGATGGCGTGTTGTTTCACGCCCATCTCGTGAATTGCCAGATTGTGCATCACGTCACCGGAGGTAATTTCGAGGTTCACAACAGTGTCCACCGGAACGCGAAGTTCACCGGTTCTGCGAACGCCGATGTGCTCGTTTTCGAAACTCCACTGGGGGTGTGATGCGGTGACCTCCACTGTGAGTTCCTGTTCGACCTCGGGGGGTTCCTCGGCGGCACCGATCGTCCCGGCACTCATCAGGATCGCGACGCCGACGAGTCCGGCAACGACAATGATCCACGCCACGAACGTTTCCCGTTTCCAGTTCGGGACCATCGGTGTCGCTTCGGTCGAGAACAGCTCGGAATTCCGGATCGCGACGTAAATGAGATACGCCATCGTGCCGCCACCCATAACGAGTGCCATCGCGAACAAGGCGGATTTCAGGCTCAAAATCGTGTCCAGGGGGAAGGCCGGGGCCGTCCGTGTTACAGTCGCCGGGGCGAAGTCGTACACCAGCACGAGCGGTGCGACGAACAGCGATGCCAACGCCAGTCCGCCCAGGAGCCGATCACGAGTCATTTCTGTCACCTCCGTCCTCGAGAGCGTCGGACCTCTCTGGCGGTTCCTGATCGGTGAAAGCCGGTGCATCATGCGTGGTGCCAGGTTCCGTTTCCCCCGGGGAGACGCGCTTCAGGAAGGACCGGAGTCGGCCCCCGTCGCCGACCATCGGTTGCTTGTCGTTCTGCTGTTCGGTGCGGGCGTCGTCGGGGGCGCCCGGTCGGTCGCCGTCGGCTTCGACGAGAGCCGTCGGCGTCGGTGGACGGTACGGGAAGCCGTTGAATTCGGGCGAGGGCATCCGGTCGAGCGGTTCACTCCAGGGATCGTCGGTTCGCGGACCGTACCGCATGCTCCAGAGCACGTTGACCACGAAGATCACCTGTGCAAGCCCGAGGAGAATCGCTGCTCCCGTCGCCAGTTGGTGCGTCGCCTGGAGGCCGGGATCGTAGGCGTACGTCGCGTATCGGCGGACCATCCCGTCGTTGCCCAGCTCCGCCAGCAGCCCGAAGAAGATCGGTGCCACTGCCATCGTCGTCAGGAAGTGAAGCTTCCCGAGCGTCTCGTTGTACATCCGGCCGGTCATCTTCGGATACCAGTAGTACATCGCCGCGAAGAAGCCCATGATGCTGCCGCCGAACAGTGTGAAATGGAAGTGGGCGACGACCCAGTAGGTTTCATGGAAGACTGCGTCGACCGCCGGGCTGCCGAGCATGATGCCGTCCAGTCCGGAGAAAATCAGCATTACGATCATCCCGATAGCGAACAACATCGGCGTCTTGAGCTGTATCTTTCCGCCCCACATCGTCGCTACCCAGGTGAAGATCAACGCCCCGAATCCGACCGTGATCGCGAGCGTGAGTGCCATGAAGGCGTACTGGATCGCCCCGATCGTGGTCGTGTAGATGTGGTGTGCCCAGACGACGCAGCTCAGCAGACTTATAAACGCGAAGGAGGCGACGACGCCGCGATAGCTGTAGTGGGGTCGCCCCGAGAACCGCGGGATGATCTCGCTGACTGCCCCGAGAAACGGAAGCAGGACGATGTACACCTCCGGATGGCCGAAGAACCAGAACAGGTTGGTATACAGGATCGGATCTCCACCGCCCCCCGGGTTGAAAAATACCAGCCCGGCGTTCCGTTCGAGAAACACCATCCCGAAGGCGATCGCAAGCGGTGCCAGGGCGATGATCGCCAGCACGGACGTAAACTCCATCGCCCACACGAATAGCGGGATGTCCATCAGGCCCATGTCGGGAGATCGCTCGTTGAACGCCGTCACGATGAAATTGATCGAACTCGCCGTGGAGCCGATCGCAAGCAGGATCACGCCGAGCAACCACGTGTCAGCCCCGACAGAATCGAAGGTCAAACCGAGCGGCATGTACGTCGTCCAGCCGCCCTGGAACGGGAGACCGGTGATGCCGGCTGCGTGGGTGAGGTACGGGCCCCAGATCAGCAGGCCTGCCGCCGGGATCACCCAGAACCCGAACGCGTTGAGTCGGGGATACGCCATCTCGTCGGCGCCGACCATCAGTGGAATGAGATAGTTCGCCAGTCCCCCGAGCGCGGGCATGGCTACGAGAAAGACCATGGTTCCACCGTGGATCGTCACCAGCGAATTGAAGGTTTCGCTGTTCGGCAGTATCATCCCCATTTCGGGGGTTAGCAGTTCGATGCGGAACAACAGCGCAGCCGCCCCCGAGAGCACGAAAAAGAACACGGCTGCCCAGAGGTACATGATGCCGATGTCCTTGTGATCGGTAGTGAGCAGCCACCGACGCCAGCCTGTCAGCTCCGGATGATCGTGCTCGTCGTCTGTAGTATCGCCCATTCGGAACCGCCCCCTAATGGCCGTTACCGTCTTCCAGTACCGGAATCGTGTTCTCGTTGAACATCTCGATCATCTCTTTTTCGATATCCAGGAGTTCGTCCTCCGGTGGCGCGAGCGCCGGCTGTTCCTCGGGATCGGGATCCGGCCAGCCGACGATCACTCGGCCGATCATCTCGTCTTCGTAATGGGGGCCACAGAAGTAGTCATACACGCCTTCGACATCGAAGGTTCGTTCCCAGGTCGCTCCCTGTTCGTCCATTTCGGGGCTCTGCCAGTGTTCGTCTTCGTCCGGGATTCGCAACGGTTTGTCGTAGAGGGGATGATATGCTGTGGAATCGTGGGCTTCGAGATCGTCTGCGATCTCCCAGGTGACCGTTCCCCCGACCTCAATGTGCAATACGTGCGGCATGAAGTGTTCGGCGCCCTCCATACTCGCCATCTCGACGGTGAATTCGTCTACGGGATGTCCAAGATCGTGATCTACGCCGTGATCGTGATCGTCTTCCATCTCATCATCGTCGTGGTCCTCTTCCTCATCGTGTTCTTCTTCTCCGGTCTCCTCTTCAGCTGGCTCCTCGTCCCCGCCGACACAGCCGGCGAGGCCGACTGTAGCCGTTGTACCCATCACTGTCAGGAATCGCCGTCGGCCGCTTTGTTCGCGAATCATATACACCCGCCCTCATATCTAAGGTCTATTAAGTATGAAAGATCGTTAAGGATGATACTAATTAGTGAGGGATGCCGATTCGGGTTCAGACGTGCGCCTCACTCGACAGTGAGCACGGGGTCGAGAGGCGCGCTGAGGTTATGAATCGGGCGATTCGTCGTCACTTCCCGTGATGCCCTCGCTTTCCGAGTTTACATGGTCGCTTTCTGTGGTCTCGTCGTTGTCGAGCAGTGCTACGTGCAGTCGACCGTCGAGGTATTTCTCGCCAAGATCCGTGATCCGGTATTTTCCCCGTTCCACGCGATCGACCAGCCCGTGTTCTTCCAGTTCCGAGAGGCGACGGTTTACCTCTTCCCGGCTGTAATCGATGTTGTACGCGATGAGCGCAGGGGTCAACACCAGATCCGACGTGTGGAACAGTTCGAGGATGCGGTCGTCCATCGGAACCATCCACTCGGAGGGCTTGCGTATCGTCGTCGGATCCTTGAGCAGTAACTCGGCCCACTGCTCTTTTCGCAGGTCGTTGTTGACGGGGTCGTACAGGCCGAAAATGATGAAAAGCGCTGCGACAGCGTGTGCGAAATGGACCAGGGGTTGCACCACCGCCTCGATGACTGGTGCAACCAGGGCGAAGATCACGATTCCCGTTACCGTGACGAAGACGAACCGGTTGTACTCGATCTCGTACTGGTGTAGGTAAAACAGATACCCGAGTCCTGCGGTCGCGAGAACACCCATGATCAGGTTGTAGAGGTGGAACGCGGTGTGCATCGTCAGCTCCCTCCCGGTTTCCCAACCGGATGTGTCAGTGCGATCCACCAGATCACGATCGCAAATCCGGTGTAGACGATGCTTTCGATGACGTTGAAGAGGAGCGTCTGTGCCGCTAACGTGAGCAACAACGCGTGGTAGACGATGAAAATCGACATCACGAACGTCAGAAAAAATATCGCACGGCCGAACGGAGTTTGACGGAACACTCTCCAGGTCAGCAACGAGAGTAACGCTGCCGCAGTTCCCGCGACGAGCGCGAACGCGATCGTGATCCCGTATATCGACTCCACGTTCGAACGGTGGCCGCACTCTCACAAATAATCAGGGGGCGCCGATTCAAAAGATAGCAAGACGGATTCCCCGGGCCACCGTGCCCGGGAAGCAAGTCAACGACGCAGGTTTGCGACCCGCTTTTCGGTCGGGGGGTGTGTCGAGAAGACCTGCTGGAGGTAGCTCCGGTCGGCGTTGAAGATGCACAGCGCGTTGACGCCGCTGTCGTCGATGCGGGATTCGCGCCCCTCGGCGCTGCGGGAGATCTTCTCGAGGGCGCGTGCGAGGGGATCGCCGGTGCCGATGTACCGCCGGGCGGTGTCGTCGGCGACGTACTCGCGATACCGCGAGATCGCCATCACGAAGATCATCACGAGGAGGTTCGCCAGGATCGAGGCAATCCAGGCGACGACGAAGCTCCCCGGGTTGTCCTCGCCCAGCACCTGGACGAAGAAGAACACCGCGTAGCCGACGATCGTCGCGATCGACTGGCCGAGCGTCATCATCACCGTGTCGCGGTTCTTGAGGTGCGCGAGTTCGTGGGCGATCACCCCTTCGAGTTCGTCGTCCTCGAGCACCTGCATGAGTTCCGTCGAGACGACGACGATGCCGGCGCCCTTCCGGCCGGTCGCAAAGGCGTTCGGGACGCCCATCTCGGCGACCATCAGCCGGGGCTTTTTCATGTCCATGTCCCGGCACAGCGACTCGGTCATGCGGTGGACCTTCTGGAACTGGGGGTGATCATCCGGCATGTCTTCGGCGCCGGCGCTCCTGATCGCCAGCCACTTGCCGATCTTGTACTGGCCGGCCGGCAGCAGCACGATGCTAAGAAGCACCACCAGCAACAGATCGACGCCGAACAGCTGGTGGAAGAACCACGCCGCGGCCAGATACAGGCCGAACAGAATGCTTCCGACGACTGCCATCCGGAGTTGCAGTCCAGTCTGATTCATGTGGGCCCAGATTGGCACTCGATATGTTAAAACTGCCCGACTCACTCGCCGTCTGAAGTGACATCGGCGTCGGCCGCCGGCTTCACCGGATCCCCGACCTCGTCGAAGTCGGCGTCGACCGCAACCGGATCGACGCCCTTGCGCCGGGCGTCCAGCTCCGAAAGCCCGTACACCAGCCCGACGAGCACCAGCACGCCGACGGGCAGCAGGACGAACGGCGTGATCCCCGTAAAGCCCCACACGAGCAGCAGGACGATCGCGACGATCCCGACCGTGACCGCGTAGTACAGTTGCGTCCGGACGTGGTCGATCAGGTCGGCGCCGGTAAAGGTCGAAGACAGCACCGACGTATCCGAGATCGGCGACGTGTGATCGCCGAAGATCGACCCCGAGAAGATCGTGCCGACGACCGCCGCGACCATGGTGTGATCGCCAGTGAGGCTCCAGGCCACCGGGATCGCGATCGGCGTCAGGATCGCCATCGTGCCCCACGAGGTACCCGTCGAGAAGGCGATAAACGCCGCCAGAATCAACACCAGCGCCGGCAGGATCCCCGCCACGAGATACGCATCCGCGAAGCCGGCGACGTACTCGCCGGTCTCCAGCGCCGAGACCACCTCGCCGATCCCCCACGCGAGCACGAGGATCGAGACGGCGGTGAGCATGATCCCGAACCCGTCGATCGTGGTGTCGGTCGCCTCGCGGAACCCGAAGATGTCGTACACCTTGCCCAGCACGAACCCGGAGACGATCATCGCGAACGATCCGTAGATCAACGCCGCCGCGTAGTCGGCGTCGATGATCATGTCCATCAGCTCCGCCCCCGGCTCGTAGCCCGTCCACAGCGCGGTGCCCAGCGTGACGACGACCAGAACGATCACCGGCGCGAAGAAGTTCACCAGCCGGGGGTTTTCCCCGTGCGGCTCCCCGAGTTCGGCTTCGACGTCCTGCATCGGTCTGGCGTCCTCGCGGTACACCTTCCCCGTCGACCACGACCGATGTTCGGCATCGAGCATCTCCCCGTAGTCCCGCCGGGTGCCCACGACGATTGCGACCATCGCGATCGCGAGGATCGCGTACATGTTGTACGGGATCGAGCTGAGGAACACCTCGAACGCTGAGGGATGCTCCGCCAGCCCGAGGTCGTCGTACGCGTCGGCGATTAACCCGAGCTGGAACGCCACCCACGAGGAGATCGCCAGCGTCGCCACCGGTGCCGCCGTCGAGTCGACGATGTACGACAACTTCTCGCGGGACACCCGAAGCTGGTCGGAAACGTCCTTCATCGCGCTCCCGACGATCGCGGTGTTCGCGTAGTCGTCGAAGAACATCACGAGCCCCAGCACCCACGCCGCGAGCCCGGCTTTCTGCTGGGTGTCGAGGCGCTCGAGCGCCCAGTCCCGGACGGCGTACGAGCCCCCGAGGTTCCAGATCATCGCCACACCGGAGCCCAGAAACAGCGTAAACACCAGGATCATCGCGTGGAAGTCGTCGGCGATGGCGGCGACGATCCAGTCGAACGTCGGGAAAAAGCCGAAGCCGGCGCTCACGACGTCGCCGACCCACCCCGCCGGATCCGCAAGGGGGTTCGGGCCGCCGGCATACAGGATTCCCCCGGACCAGATCCCGAGGAACAGCGACAGCACCGCCTTCCGCGTGATGATCGCCAGCACGATTGCGAGCAGCGGTGGGATCAGTGACAGTATGCCAAACTCTGACATACTCGGAGAACCACGGTCGATCTACTTAAATTTATAGACGGTGGAGCGAATTGTGTGTCGGCACCACGGCAAACGGCTGTGGCATCGCGGGAAATACTTTCACTCCGGTCTAGGTAGATTGATTAATCAGGCCGACAGTCACCAGACTGATGGGGGATCCGCACGGGCCGGGCGCACGGGTCGAGTCGTCACAGAACGGATCGGCGCAAAACGGAACCGCTGAAAACGGAACGGCCCAAAACGACCCTCCGGCCGGCGGGCGGATCATCGCGATCTGTGGGGTTCCCGGAGTCGGAAAGACGACCACGGCCGAGTGGATCACCGACCACCTCGATGGACAACTCATCCGGACCGACGTGATCCGGAAGGAACTGTTCCCCGACCCCTCGTACACGGCCGAGGAGCGCAGACGGACGTACGCCGAACTGTTCGACAGGGCGTTCGAGGTCGTGTCGGCGGGCGAGGTGGCGGTGCTCGACGCGACGTTCGCCCGTCGGCGCTTCCGCGATAGGCTCCGCGATCGCGCCGGCGACACCGACACCGACGTCGAGTTCGTCGAGGTCGACTGCGCCGAACCGATCGTCCGGGACCGCATCGCCGCCCGCGAGGGAGCAAGCGACGCGGATTTCGAGGTGTACCTCTACTACCGGTACCGCTTCGACCCTGTTCGCGGCGAGCACCTCACCGTCGACAACTCGAACGGGATCGCGGAGACGTACGCCCAGCTCGAGCAGTACTTTTCGGGCGTCGGGACGGCTCGCGCCGGTCGGTCGGCGGAACCCGAACGGACCCCCGAAATCGAGCAGCCGAGCGAGGCGGAGTGATCCGCGAAGGAATCCCTTTTGCCCTTCGCTTCCGGAGGGGGTGACGTGCAACCGTCCCGGCTGTTCGAAGAGTTCCCGGCGCCCTCCTACCGCGGCAACCAGGAGTCGGCGCTGTCGGCCATCGAGGACGCCTTCGAGGCCGGAAACGAGGTCGTCCTGGTGCGTGCGCCCACCGGCAGCGGCAAGTCGCTGCTCGCGCGGGCCATCATGGGGTGTGCACGCCGGGCCGAGGACGCCGACCCACATCAGGCGACCGGGGCGTACTACACCACCCCGCAGGTCTCCCAGCTCGAGGACGTCGCCGAGGACGAACTGCTTTCGGATCTGAACGTCATCCGCGGTAAATCCAACTACACCTGCATCCTCCAGGGGGAGAACGACACCCCCGTCGACCGTGCCCCCTGTGCCCGTCGGCAGGGGTTCGACTGCAGCGTCAAACACCGATGTCCCTACTACGGTGACCGGGCGATCGCCTCCGCGCGCCGGCACGCGGCGACGACGCTCGCGTACTTCATGCAGACCGCCGGCTCGGAGGTGTTCCGCACGCGGGACGTCGTCGTCATCGACGAGGCGCACGGGCTCGCCGAGTGGGCGGAGATGTACGCGACCATCGAGCTGTCGCCCGACCGGGTTCCGGTGTGGGACGGCGTCGGCGTCCCGGACGTCCACACCGACACCCGCAAGGAGGAAGACGCGCTCGATCGGACCGCCCGGTTCGCCGAGACGCTCGTGGGGGTCTGTGAACGCGCGAAGAACGACCTGCTTTCGAAACCGGAACTTACCCCCGGAGAGGCCGCCCGGCGGGATCGGCTCCAGGAACTCATCTCGGAACTGGGCTGGTTCCTCGAGGCGTACCGCGACCCCGAAAGCACCACCACGTGGGTCGTCGATCAGCCCGACGGCGAGGGGTCGGCCATCACGATCAAGCCGCTGGATCCGGCACGATATCTCAGACACACCGTCTGGGACCGCGGGAACCGGTTCGCGCTGCTTTCGGCGACGATCCTCTCGAAGGACGCGTTCTGTCGGAGCGTCGGCCTCGACCCCTCGACGGTCGCGCTCGTCGACGTCGAGCACACGTTCCCGCTGGAGAACCGGCCGCTGCTGGACGTCACGCAGGGGAAGATGACGTTCGAGCACCGCGAGGAGACGCTCCCGAAGATCGCCCGGCTGCTGGTTCGACTCATGGCAGAACACCCCGACGAGAAGGGGATCGTCCACGCCCACTCGTATGCGATCGCGGGCAGCCTGTCCGATCGACTCGCCGAGATGGGTGTCTCCGCCCGGGTTCGAACCCACGACCGGCACGACCGCGATCGGGCGCTCGAGGCGTGGAAGGCGACCGACGACCCGGACGTCTTCATCTCCGTCAAGATGGAGGAGGCGCTGGATCTCGGGGACAAACTCGCCCGGTGGCAGGTGATCTGCAAGGCGCCGTATCTCAACACCGGCGACTCCCGGGTCGAGCGACGGCTGGAGGAGGGTCAGTGGGCGTGGTACCACCGGGTGGCGCTGCGGACCGTGATCCAGGCGTGTGGCCGGGTCGTCCGGGCGCCCGACGACTACGGGGCGACGTACCTCGCCGACTCGTCGCTTCTGGACCTGTTCGACCGCGCGGCGGCCGACGTCCCCCCGTGGTTCGCCGACGCGATCGACGAGATGGAACGACCGGATCTCCCCGAGTTCGACCCGGCGGCTGCGCTATCCGGGATCGGCGCGGCGCCCGGAGGATCGGGTGGTCGCCGGAGTCGCGGGTCGAACCGCTCCGCTCCGGGAGGAGGGAGGCGTCACGAAACCGCCGGGACGAGTGGGAACACGTCGACTGACAGCGACGGGGCGACGTCCCGAAAAGACCACCCACTCTCGGACGTCTGGGGCGAGTGACGTCGAGGCGGCGGTGCGCCTACAGGAGGGTGACGCCCCACGCGACCATGGAGGTCACCATGAGGACGGCGAAAAACAGCGCGAACCATTTTTGACGATCCATATACGTCGGTACGATACTTTCTCAATAAAGTCTTTCGAGGGATGACGGCTGCTCTTCCCGGTATCGCTGGCGGACGGTCTCTATCTGTCGAGATCGGACTCGTCGTCCGGAAGCACGTGCAGGCCGGCCCGGCTTTTCAGTACCTCGACGGTTTCGGCGTCGTCGGGAACGTAGTCGGGCCTGGCGATCGTCTTCGCCTCGTACGTCTCGGGGTCGAGCACCTGGACGGCACGTTCGTCTTCGATGGCGACCACCGTCGTCTCCTGGCCGTCCTCGTGGTCGCCCAGCTTTCGTGCGTCGGGCGCGATTCCCTCTTCGTAGTCCGCCTCGTAACGCTCGCCGGTGGTGAGCCGGACGCCTTTGAGGTTCCCGCGGACGCTTCGCACGAGCACCGGTCCCTCGTCGTCGACGTCGATCACGTCCCCCGGTCGGTACCGCGGGAGCCGGACGGCGAAGGTGACCCGGTACACCTCGTTGCCGTCGCTGTCCTCGGTGACCAGCGTGGCGTGGTCCTCGACGGTCCCGCCGAGCTCCTCGCTGATCCTGGCGGAGACGCCCCGGCCGAGCTGGTTGCTCGACAGCTTGATGTCGACGCCGTCGTCCGCCTCCGTCACCTCCGTGATGAACGCGTCCCGGCTGCCGGTCTCCTCCCTGGCGGCGACGTACGTCTCGGCGATTTCGACGGCGCGGGCAGTCTCTTCGGCTGTCGGGATCCGGTCGTCGGCCCGGACCTGGATGACGCTCGCGTAATACCCGCCCGCGATACGCCCACACCGCGTGCAGGTACCGGAACCGATCTTCACGGGGACGGTCACCGACTCCTGCCGGAGCGTCCCGCGAACGACCCCGGAGAACTCACAGTGCATCCGGATCGTGGTGGCGTCGACCTGTTCGGGCTCGACGCCCCACTGGACGTCCCGGGCGTTCACGTGGACGCCCAACTCCTCGGTGACGGCGTCGACCGCGACGTCGGTGTAGTCGCGGGCGCCGACGTCGACCCACTGGTTGCCCCTGTGGACCGCGCCACAGCCCGAACAGACCTGGATCTCGATCCGGTCGGGGGCGTCGACCAGGTCGAAGTCCTCGAAGTAACAGTCGTCACACAGCTTTTCGTCCCGGTCGCGCGGCTGGCCGGGCAGTGGCTCCTCGCGCGCGTCGACCGCGCTGCCACACCGCGGACAGAACTCCCGGGACTCGCTCATGCGAAACGGTAGCCGACTGACGGATAAAAGGGAACCGGCTCGGCGTTCCGCGCGGATGGCAAATCCCCGGCCACGTGGATTTCAGATAATTCGATTTCGTCGTGATCGAGCCCGAGTGCAAAGAACTGATGAATTCTCGAGAATGACTACCGAGAGTGACTACACGCCGAGTTCGATCACCAGCAGCGTCGCCAACCCGAAGTAGATCAACAGGCCGCTCACGTCCTTGATCGTGGTGACGATCGGGTTCGACGCCGCCGCCGGGTCCTGGCCGATCAGGTAGACGAGCCACGGGATGAGGAAGCCGACCAGGGCCGCAACGACGGACGTGCCGAGCATCGAGCCGAAGACAACGTACGCAATGTCGGCTCGGCCGATCCACAGGAAGGCGACGAGGGCGGCGACAGCACCGACCATGACTCCGATGACTGCACCAACGATGGTTTCTTTCGTGATCCGGCGAACCACGTTACTCTTGTCGATATGGCCGAGCACAACGCCACGGATGAAAATCGTCGACGACTGGGTGCCGACGTTCCCACCCATGTCCATTACCACGGGAATGAAAAAGGCGAGAATGACGACCGCCTCTAGGGTGTCCTCGTAAACGCCGATGACACCACCGGCCATAAACCCACCAACGAGAGCGACGAGGAGCCAGGGGACCCGGATACGGAGAATGTCGGAGAGGGACGCATCGAGCATGAGCCGACTCCGCTGTTCTTCCACGTCGGTGAGGTCGCTCGCTTTCAGTTCCGGGAGACTCATCCCTTGCATCCGGAGCATGTCCTCACTGCTTTCGGCTTCCATCACGTCAACGAGAGTGTCCGACCGGACGATGCCGACCAGTCGTCCCTCGTTGTCGACGATCGGAACCGCCGGGTAGTGCAGGTCTGCGACGTCCATCGCGGCCTGTTCGGCGTCAGCTGACTCGTGAAACGAGACCACCTCTTCGGTCATGATCGTGGAGATCGGATCCTCATCGGGTGCCGACAACATCTCTCGAAGTGACGCAACACCGAGTAGACGATCGTCGTCGTCGACGACGTACGTGTAATAAATCGTGGTCTCTGTCGGATCCGCGGGTGCAAACTTCCGGAACTGATCCGTTGCCTCTTCGATGGACATATCGGCCGGAACAGCGACGTAACCGTCTGTCATTACGTCGCCAACGGAAAGTTCGTACTCTTCCGCCTCTTCCGGCGGTTCGTCCATCACCTCCTCGGGTGTTTGTGACATTCTATCACATTTTATCTGCCCTTGTCATATAAGTCTACATCAGACGGAAGTATCATTGTCATTTGATGGCAAAGAGAAGATAGTTCGACAGTATTTATTTGCGATTTTTCATAGCAACTCGCGTATGCTGGATACGAATCACAGCTGGCGTTCCAACCGTATAACCGGACAACCAGCGAGGCGATCAGGGGACACCAACAGCGGAGTCACGGAGAGTCGAGACGAGTGTCTCTACACTGGAGAGCCAGTCGGAGGACCGCCATGACAGCAGAACTCGACCAGAAGCACCACGACATCGTCGCAGACGTAGCGGATGACGACTACGTCGCGGTCGAAGAGGATACCTTCGTCGGGATGGCGATCAGCCAGTTTCGTGAGTTCGCTCCCACCGACGAGGAGGAGGCGACGATTTACTACATCTACGTCACCGATGAGGGTGGAAAACTCCGGGGCGTGCTCTCCTTTCGCGAACTCCTGAACGCGCCCGAGGATCAGGAAGTCGGGGAGATCATGGAAACAGACGTGATTTCATTGAACGCGGAGGCTGACGTGGAACTTGCGGCACGCCAGATGCAGGAGTTGGAGTATCCCGCGCTGCCGATCGTCGACGAGAATAACAATCTCGTCGGTATCGCCCGGGCGGACGACATGGTCGCGGTAATCGAGGAGGAGGCGACCGAGGACATGCTGAAGATGACCGGTCTCGACTTCTCCGATCTCGAGGTGTCGCGGTCGTCGGCGATTCTCGAATCTGGGGTGTTCAGGATTCTGCGGATCCGTCTTCCGTGGTTGATCGTGGCACTCGCCGGTGGGTTGATGGCAGGCGGTGTGATCGGGCAGTACGAAGCCCAACTGGAGGCAGTTGTGGCGCTGGCGTTTTTCATCCCTGTGATCATGGACATGGGCGGGAACGTCGGCACCCAGTCGTCGACGATTTTCGTCCGTGGGGTCGCCCTCGGTCACATCGAAGAGCAAAACGTCTGGGCTCACGTCCTCAAGGAGGGAACCGTCGGCGCCATCATTGGCGTCATCGTCGGTGGAATCGCCGCGCTTGCGGCGTTTCTGTGGCTCGGTAACGCCGACATCGCGCTGGTGGTGTTCATCTCGATGGTCGCCACCTGCATCATTGCATCCGAGGTCGGCTATCTCATCCCGTGGGTCGCACACAGGATCGGCTGGGACCCGGCAGCGGCCTCCGATCCCGTCATCACGACGATCAAAGACATTTCCGCACTGATTATCTACTTCAGTCTCGCTGCGCTGCTACTCGCTGAACTACAGGTGTAGCACAGCAGAGACTGTCATCTCCGCCGTATGATGGGTGAATATTCACCGGACTGAACCGCTTGGATGCTGCAATCCCCCGCTGAATTTTGCAGATAATCAGCCACGAGGTCCCACGCACCATAGGTGTTTCCCGATAATACACAAGAGCCTATTGTGATTCACCTGAAGACAACAGGCATGGCCACCGGCTTCAGCATCGTCGATCCCGAGGAGATACCGAAAGAGCAGTTCGACACCTGTGAGACGATGGTGCGCAAGCTCACCGAACCGCTCGGGGCGATCGAACTCAGGGTGAATCAGGTGCTCGTCGATCCAGGTGAGGTGACCACGCCACACACCCACGAGGGACAGGAGGAGGTGTTCGTTGCGATGACCGACGGGCAGATCTCGATCGACGGGGAGGTTCACGACGTTCCCGAAGGGGGCGTCGTCCGGGTGCATCCGGATACAGTGCGGAATCTCTGCAACCACACTGGGGACACACACGTCTGGTTTGCGTTCGGCGCACCGCCGGTCGGCAGCGTTGACGACTTCGGCGCCTACGTCCTCTCCGACGAGGAGGCGTAACCGACGTCAGCAACGCTCTTGCCCGACAATCCCCTGCATTTGGCGTCCTTATCATAAGGATCAGCAGACTAGTTCATAGTTTCTCTCGTCGTGCGGTTTTCCAGTTAGTCGATTTCCTCATGAGAACCTCGGAATATCCACGCTGATCCCTATCAGTCGAACAGCTCGTCCAGGCGGAACACCCGTTCGAACGGTTCCACCGAAAACTCGATGTCGGCCTCCTGGATCGTGACGGTGAGACTTCCGGTTTTCTCGTGAATATCCCACTCGTAGCCACGCCGCCAATCGTCTGTACTCACCTCGACGAAATACGTCACGTCGGTGTCTACGAGCACCCGTTCGCTCGTCTCCGAACCCTCGGTGTCGCGTGGTGAGACTGTATACGCCTCCGAAAAGAAGGCAGCACCCACTTCGTTCGTGATCTGGATGTCCACAGTCCGGGCGGTCTCGGTCCGGTTGCGTAGCTGGAGGGTTCCCTCCTGGGGCAGCGCGGGCCGGATCCGCGTGTCCAGACAACCCGCGAGCAGAACCGCGCTTCCGGCGGCCCCTGACGCGAGAAATCGACGGCGATTCATTGCGTAAAAAGATACACGTCGAACAAGTATAGCGGTTGGGCGGTTTCCCCCGCCTGACGCACACCGCATGTGATCGAATATCGGGCCACGACCGAGTCCCCGACCGAAACGGAGATATTTAACCGCGTTCGAACCGTTATCAGCACGTATGAACTGGAGTACTGACTGGGGGCTGAAGGGCCGGATGTTCTTCACAATGGCCCTGCTCGCAGTCCTGTATGTCGTCTTCATCGGCGCGCTCTCGGTCGTCTTCGAGGGGCGGATACTTCCGATAATCCTCGCGTTCGGGCTGTTCTCGTTCGCGCAGTACTTCTACAGCGACAAGCTCGCCTTATATAGCATGGGCGCCCGGACGGTCGAACCCGACGAGGCGCCCGAGCTCCACCGGATGGTCGAACGCCTCTCCCAGCAGGCTGACCTCCCCAAGCCGCAGGTCGCCGTGTCCGACTCGAAGGTGCCCAACGCCTTCGCAACCGGCCGGAACCAGCGCAACGCCACGGTCTGTGTCACCCAGGGGCTAATGGGGACGCTCGATCAGGAGGAGCTCGAGGGGGTCATCGCTCACGAGCTCGCCCACATCAAAAACCGCGACGTGATGGTGATGACGATCGCGTCGTTCCTCTCGACGATCGCGTTCATCATCGTCCGGTGGGGGTGGCTGCTCGGCGGCAACAACCGGCAAGGTGGGGCGCCCGTCCTCGTCGCGATCGCGGTGTCGCTTCTGGTGTGGATTATTTCGTTTTTCCTCATCAGGGCGCTTTCGCGGTACCGCGAGTACGTCGCCGACCGCGGCGCGGCGGCGATCACCGGGAACCCGGGCGCGCTCGCCTCGGCGCTTTTGAGCATCAACGGCCGGATGGACCGGGTGCCAAAGGAGGACCTCCGCGATCAGGCGGAGATGAACGCCTTCTTCATCATCCCGATCCGGTCGGGCTTCATCGGCAAGATCGCGTCGACGCACCCGCCGACCGACGAGCGGGTCGAACGGCTCCGGCAGCTGGAACGCGAGATGGAGACCGCCTGATCGGCGAAGAGGGACACGAACATGGGATTTTTCGACACGATCCGGGCGGTACTGGGAACCAGCGCCGAGACCGACGCCTCCCGCGATGCCGACCCGGAGGATCTGTTCGGCATGTCGACCGCCTACCTCACGATGGAGGCGGACCTGGGCTACGACAACGCCGGCGAGGCGGCACTCTGCTTTTCGGGCGTCGATTCCACCGCCTTCGACGACGCGGTCGGGGAAGTCGAGGCGATCCTGGAGGCCGGCGAGATCGAGACCGGCACCGGCTTCCACAGATACACCGACGACCACGGCTACGAGTGGTTCGTCCTCGAGGACGACGATCCGGAGGACTTGATCACGAGCATCCACTTCGCGGCCGACGAGTTCATCGAACAGGGGTTCGGTTCGCGGCTGCTGGCGGCGGTGTTCGGCTTCGAAAAGAGTGACACGCGGGCGTACTGGATCTACTCGTTCCGCCGGGGCGCCTACTACCCCTTCGTTCCCGACGGCGGTCACGAACGCGACCAGCGGACGGAGTTCAAGCTCCAGTCGGTGCTCGACGGCGAACTCGCGGTCGAATCAGACGAGTCGTACTGGTATCCGCTGTGGCCCGACGCTCCCGGGAAACACCCCTGGGAGTGATCACGCCGACGAATCGGACGGGACATCGAGCAGCGACGGCAGTTGGTTGACCGAGTCGACGACGGCGTCCGCGCCGGCGTCAGCGAACTTCCCGCGGCCCGCATCGCCGGAGAGGCCGCCGGTGAGCACGCCGATCCCGTAGTACACCCGGTCGGGATCGGTCGCGTCGGCGTTCCGGGCTGTTTTCACGTCGTCGAGGGTGTCGCCGACGAACGCGATCCGTTTGGCGTCGAACCGTTCGGCGAGGGTCACGAGCGCCTTCGGATGGGGCTTTCCCTCCTCCCAGTCGTCCATCGTGAAGACGTGTTCCGCCGGGAGATCCAGCCCAGCGCGGTCGAGGGCGATCTCGGCTTCCGCGGCCGGTCGCCCGGTCACTACCCCGACGTCGAACTTACCGGTCAGCCATTCGAGGGTGTCCGACTCGACCACGACCGGTTCGTCGTGGATGTAGCCGGGCGCGTCGAACGCTGGCTCCCCACCTTCGAGTTCGCGATACAGATCCGCACCCAGATACAGCGTCTGGAAGACCTCCCTGAGCCGGTCGCGGTCCCACTTGTCCCGGACCCGTGCCTGCGGGACGTTCGGCATCTCGGCGACGATTTCCTGTGCCGCCTCGAGGCCGCCTCCCCGCTCGTTGATCTCGTCTGTGAACCGCTCGACGTCCCAGCGGAGCCCCTCGCGGAACGCCAGCACGTACAGCGCGAGAGCGTCAGTGAGTTCCCAGTCGTTGTTGAACCCGCCGGCGTCCTTGAACGACTGGACGGTCTCCCGGGGGATCGTCTTCCCGTGGACCCGGTCGACGGTCTCGACGATGGCCCGCCTGTAGGAGTCGGCGACGTCGACGAGCACCCCGTCGACGTCGAGCACGACCGCGTCGACCTGCATACCTCCGTGGGGGTCACCCGGGAAAAAAAGCGTATCGGAGCCGGTTACTGTCGGACGACGTACAACACGCCCCCGTCGAGGTGATCGCGCTCGACCGGGATCACCGGCGCTTCGAACCCGAGCGTCGTAAACAACAGGTCGGCGCCGACTCGTCGAGCCAACTCCAAGCTCGGGCGCTGGAGTTCGGCGGGCAGGTTGCGCGCGTAAACGGCGTCGACATCGTATTCGGAGGGGAACTGCTTTCGATCGGCGAGAGAGACGACGTCGGCCTGGATCACCGTCACGCCCGCCGGGGTTTCGGCTCGAGCGACGGCCACGATATCCGGATCGACGTCGATCGCGACGACCCGGCAACCTGCGTCTGCGAGGGCGGCGGCCACGCCCGGACGACGGCCGACGCCGACCTCGAGCAGGCTGTCGTAGCCGGCGAGCCGGTCGGCGAGTTCGCCGTCGGGCGCGACTGTCATGGCGCAACACTTACGAACGGCGCAGCCAAAGCGCTTTCCATGCGTTTCGACATCGTGCCCATCGGGGAACTCCCCGCCCAGGTGAAACGCGAGGCCTCCACCGCGTTGCGGTCGGTGTACGACTGCGAGGTGACGGTACACGACGAGCAGTCGATCCCCGAGGGCGCGTTCGACCAGTCCCGGAGCCAGTACCGGGCCGAGGAGTTCATCGAACTCGTCGGCCGGGTCGGATCCGGCGAGAAGAACATCGGAATCACCGCCCGGGACCTCTACTACCGCCGCCGGAACTACGTGTTCGGGCTGGCGTATCTCAACGGCAACGGCTCCGTGATCTCCACGTATCGGCTGCAGACCTCCTCGGACGGCGGTATCTCCTCGAAACCGCACTCCGAGGTGTTCGCCGACCGCGTCCGCAAGGAGGTCGTCCACGAGATCGGCCACACGCTCGGGCTGGAACACTGCGACAACAACAAGTGCGTGATGTCGTTTTCGCCGACGGTCCGGGAGGTCGATGTGAAAGAGGAGAACCTCTGTGGGAGCTGTTCGCGGTCGATTCGGTAGGTCAGTTCGGAAGGTCAGTCCGGTAGGTCAGCTCGGTCTGGCGACGCCTAGAGCGCTTCCTTGTACGCTTCCAGCGTTTTCTCGACGTCCTCGTCGGTGTGCGCGTAGCTTGTGAACTGACACTCGAACTGGTTTGCGGTGAGGAACACGCCCTGCTCGCGCATCTCCTGCCAGAAGACGCGCTCCCAGCGGTCGGTCTGGGCGCTCGCGACGTCGCCGCCGTTCTTCGGGCACGTCTCGTACCGGGGACAGGTCGGGCGCTGCCGGCAGCCCCCAGAACAGCTGTTCTCGAAGGACTCCGGCGCCTCGCGGGTGAAGACCGTCTTGAACATCGAGTCGGTCCCGACGACGGTGTATTCGGGCGCCTGGTCCTCGCAGATCTCGGTGATTCCCTCCCGTAGTTTCTCGCCCAGCCGGTTTACGTGCTCGTAGACGTCGTTTTCGGCGGCGTACGTCAGCGATTCGTAGCCGGCGGCCATCGTCACCGGATGCCCCGAGAACGTCCCCGACTGGAACACCTCGCCTGCGGGGGTGAACGATTCGATGATCTCGGCGGTTCCACCGATGGCGCCGACGGGAAAGCCGCCGCCGACGATCTTCCCGAAGGTGGTGACATCGGGCGTGACGCCGAACTCGCCCTGGGCACACTGGAGGCCCCCGACACGGAACCCGGTGATCACCTCGTCGAAGATCAATAACGAGCCGTAGTCGTCACACAGGTCTCGCAGCGTCTCGTGGTAGCCGTCCTCGGGCATTACGATCCCGGTGTTGCCGAGGATCGGCTCGGTGAGCACCGCGGCGATGTCGTCGCCGTACTCCTCGAACACCTCCTGGGCCGCCTCTTCGTCGTTGAACGGGATCGGCAAGGTGTGGCGGGCGAACTCCTGGGGGACACCCGGCGTCGAGGGGTGTGCGTCCCCAGCCTCGCCGTCGACGAGCGTCGTCTCCTGGGCGCCGTGGTAGCCACCCTGCATGACCACGATCTTGTCGCGCCCCGTGTACCCCCGAGCCAGCCGGACCGCCGACACCGTCGCCTCGGTGCCGGAGTTGACGAAGCGGACAGACTCGACGCTGGGGACGTGGCGGGCGACGAACTCCGCGAGGTCGATCTCGACCTCCGTGGGGGCGCCGTACATCGGCCCCGCACTGGCATGTGACTGGATCGCCGACTGGACCGAATCCGGGAGGTCGTGGCCGTACAGGAGCGGGCCATAGCCCATCACGTAGTCGATCAGCCGGTTGCCGTCGGCGTCGATCACGTGGCCGCCGTCGCCCCGCTCGACGAACAGGGGATACGGCATCGTTGCGCGCACCGAGGAGTTGACGCCGCCGGGCATTACCGACAGCGCTCGATCGTACAGTTCGCGTGAGCGTTCGTCTCGCATACGGGGTCGTTCACTCTCGGTCCGAAAGAAGATACTGGATTCCGGCAGCCTACTCGGTTGCGTCCCTTATTCCGGTTTGAGCCCCTCGTTTTGGACCCGCATCACGGCCTCGCCGTCCGCCAGGTTCGGCGCGTCGACGAGCCGGACGATCCGCTTGTCTCCCTTCGACTTGCGGAGATAGATGCGGAACGTGGAGGTGTGACCGAGGATGTTGCCGCCGATCGGCTGCGTCGGGTCGCCGAAGTAGGAGTCGGGGTTGGAGGCGACCTGGTTGGTCACGAGGATCGCGGTGTTGTAGAGGTCGCCGATCCGCATCAGGTCGTGGAGGTGTTTGTTGAGCTTCTGCTGACGTTCGGCCAACTCCCCCCGACCGATGTACTCGGCGCGGAAGTGGGCCGTAAGCGAGTCGACGTTCACCAGTCGGATCGGCCAGTCGGACTCCTCGTGTTCTTGTGCGAGCTCTTTCGCCTTCTGGGAGAGCAGGATCTGGTGGTTGGAGTTGAACGCCTTCGCGACGTGGATCCGGTCGAGGAACGCCTCGGTGAGCTGTTCGAGCGCGTCGTCGTCGTCCGGCGTCCCGTCGATCTCGCGGCGCTCGAGTTCGGCCTCGAGGATCTCGTCGTCGAGCCCCCGAACCATGTCGTCGATCCGCTCGGGACGGAACGTGTCCTCCGAGTCGATGAAGATCGACGCCCCGTCGAGCCCGCCGTACTCCTTGGGGAGCTGGACGTTGACGGACATCTGGTGGGTGATCTGTGACTTGCCGGAGCCGAACTCGCCGTACACTTCCGTGATCGACTGCGTTTCCATTCCGCCGCCGAGCAGGTCGTCCACCTCCTCGATCTGCCAGGAGAGTTTACCGATCTCTTCACGGCGCTCGAGCACGGCCGCGCCGGTCTCGAAGCCGCCGACGTCGGCGGCCTGCCGTGCGCCCTGAATGATGTCCGAAGCGGTCGAATCGCCGATGTCGGCAGTGTTTGACAGTTCGCCCGGACTGGCGACTGCAATGCTCTGGAAGCTGTCGAACCCCGCGTCGACGAGCTTGTCAGCGGTTGCCGGTCCCACGCCCGGAAGGCTCTCGAGATCGTCTTCTGGCATCGTACCCTGGGGTTGTTCGCACTCCGGTATAAAAGCTCGTTAACAGCGTAGTGAAAGTGAAACGCAGGTTACCCGGCGCATATCGCCGATCGTCTCTCTCGCCGGACCACAACCGCTTTGCCGCGGGCGACTGACCACGAACGTGAGCATGGCCACCGTCTGTCTCGTCGGCGATCCGGACGTGAACCTGCAGTACGAACTGCTCTCCCGGGAGACGTCCCGCGAGGCGCTTGCGACCTACGACTTCGAGGAGCCGTTCGAGAACAGCCTCGCCGTCGAGACGGTGAGCCTGGGTGCCGCGGTCGCGCTCTGTAACGACCTGAACTGGTATCTCGTCCGGTTCGTCGAAGAAACGCTCGTCCGGGACGTCAGCATCAGCCGCGAGGAGTGGCTCTCCCGGGAACTCGCCGAGCAGGTGCGAAACGGGGAGCTCCCTCCCGAGGAGACCGACCGGCTGCTGAAGGTGTACGGCGTCGTCGACGGCGAACTCGTCGATCCGATGTATCTCACCCGCGTCGACGGCTCAGTCCCCGACTACGACCTGCGCGAGGTGGACGATACGGTCGTCGTGCGGGTCTCGGAACGGGAGTTCGCCGAGTGACAGGGGCTGTCTCGGGAGAATCGTCAATCGAACATTCCGGTCGACATGTACCGCTCCCCGGAGTCCCAGAACACAGTGACGACGAGGGGATCCTCGACGTTTGACTCCACGAGTTCGCCGGCGACCTCCCGCGCGATCAGGTTCGAGGCGCCGCTGGATTGCCCGACGAGAATCCCCTCCTCGCGGGCGAGCCGTCGGCACTCCGTTTCGGCCGCCTGGATCGACACCGTGCGCACCTCGTCCAGCAGGTCGACATCGAGATTCGGCGAGACGAAGCCGGCCCCCATCCCCTGGAACCCGCCGTCGCCCGGTTGTTCCCCCGACAACACTGCGTTCCCCTCCGGCTCGACGGCGACGACCTGCAGGTCGGGAAACGTCTCGCGGAGCCGCCGGCCGACGCCGGTGATCGTCCCGCCGGTGCCGACGCCGGCGACGAGCGCGTCGACGGTCCGGTCGCCCACCTGCTCGATGATCTCCGGACCGGTCGTCTCGTAATGTGAGCGGGGGTTGGCTTCGTTTTCGAACTGCCGGAGCTGCACCATCCCCTCGGCCTCCAGTTCGTCGGCGCGGTCCTTGGCGTCGGAGATATCGCCCTCGACGAGTTCGATGTCGGCACCGTAGGCGCGCATCAACTGCCGGCGCTCTTTCGACTGCGAGGCCGGCATCACGAGCGTCACGTCGTACCCCTTGGCGGCCCCGACCATCGCGAGTCCGATGCCGGTGTTGCCGGAGGTCGGTTCCACGAGGGCGTCCCCCGGCTCGATCTTCCCGGCTTCCTCGGCGGCCTCGATCATATACAGGGCGGGACGGTCCTTGGCGGATCCCGCCGGGTTCTTGGATTCGATCTTGGCCGCCACCGTCGCTCCGTCGGGTGAATCCACTCGGACGAGCGGCGAGCCGATCGTCTCCAGCACGTTCTCGTCCATGGGTGTGCTATCGAACGAAGACGTAAAAGTCCGCAGACAGCGGTAATCGTGTGTTATTCGATGTGGCCTTCGCGTCGGAGCTGGTCGGCGTCCTCGCCGGTGTAGCGCCATTCGATGTTGGCCTTCTCGTCTTGCCAGTCCCACGGTTCGGCGACGACGACGTCGTCCACTTCAATCCAGGTCCGGTACTTCATTCGGCCGGGGATGCGCCCGAGGCGCTCCTTTCCGTCCGCACAGCGCAGCCGCACGTGGTTGCCGCCGAGGTGATTGGTCACGACGGCGAAAACCTCATCCGAGTTGGGCATCCGGAGATTCCGGCGCCCGCTTTCTTGAGTCACACCAGTGGTAGGCCGGCTACACGGTTAAGTGGTCCGACTAATTTGACACGGTTGTTCATACCCTCGACCCGGTCGCGAGCTACACCCCTTAAAAGGACAGGGACGTCAGCCGAACTGGATCTGTCAAATCGAGGGTGAAGTAGATGGGAGTTCTTCATTCGAGTGTCCATGCTCGAAGAACTCCCAATTGATTGTATGAAACAATTTGTCAACCGGTGTTTAAGAGAGGGCGGCGAGTTGTAGGGACCGTGTCGAGGTCACGAACGGAGACGCGTTCGGAGAGCGGTCCGTCGCGGGGCGAAAACTGGCACTCGAAAGACCTCGAGGACGTTTACGACGAGTTAGACACGTCCGAAGAAGGGCTCGACGCGGAGGACGCGCGGGCTCGTCTCGAGAAGTACGGCCCGAACGAGATCGAGGCCGAGGAAGGCGTCTCGCCGCTCCAGATCTTCCTCGAGCAGTACACCTCCGTGCTGATCTGGGTGCTGATCGTCGCCGCGGCCGTGATGGCGGCGATCGGCGAGACGATCGACGCGGGGATCATCGCCGGTATCGTCGTGTTCATCACGCTCTTTGGGTTCGCACAGGACTACCGCGCCGAACAGAGCATCCAGGCGTTAAAGGATATGTCGACCACCGAGACGATCGTCCGCCGGGACGGTGGGCCGGTGGAAATCGACGTGCAAAACGTCGTCCCCGGTGACGTCATCTCCGTCGAGTCCGGCGATGTCGTGCCGGCGGACGCGCGGGTGATCGAGTCGTCGAACCTGAGGGTCGACGAGTCGGCGCTGACCGGCGAGAGCGTCGGCGTCGGGAAAGATCCGGGCGTCCTCGAGGCCGGGATCTCGCTGGCCGAGCGGAAGAACATGCTGTACAAAGACACCGTCGTCGAGCGTGGGTCTGGACGGGCGGTGGTCGTCGGGACGGGCTCTGACACCGAGATCGGACAGATCGCGACGGCCTTAGAGGAAGCCCAGGAGGGCGATACACCGTTCCAGGCCGAACTCGATCGCCTCGGGAAGGTCATCGCCGCGGCGGTCATCGCCATCGTGACCGTGATCGGCGTCAGCGAGTTCGTCCTCGGCGATGCGGAGCCCGTCCAAGTCTTCATGACCGCGGTCGCCGTCGCTGTCTCGGCGGTCCCAGAGGGCCTGCCCGCCGTCGTCACGCTCTCGCTCGCACTCGGCGCACGCCGGATGGCCGAGCAGAACGCACTCATCAGACGACTC
This sequence comes from Halalkaliarchaeum desulfuricum, assembly GCF_002952775.1. Classification (NCBI taxonomy): domain Archaea; kingdom Methanobacteriati; phylum Methanobacteriota; class Halobacteria; order Halobacteriales; family Haloferacaceae; genus Halalkaliarchaeum; species Halalkaliarchaeum desulfuricum. The sequence goes on along the minus strand of NZ_CP025066.1, from coordinate 1,615,527 downwards.
CCGATCGTCGAGGCACTGGGTTCGGTCGACACTATCTGTACGGATAAGACCGGAACGCTGACCGAAGAGGAGATGACGGTCACCCGCATCGCCACCAACAGGGAGACCTACGAGATCACCGGAACCGGCTACGACGTCGACGGCGAAATCCGACAGGATGACGAGCGGGTCGATCCCGACCGTGTGACGGAACTCTTGCGGTGTGGGATGCTCTGTAACAACGTCGAGATCGGTCGACGTGAGAATGCAGACGGGGGAGACGGCAGCGACGGAGGCCACTCGACGAGCGAGGGCCTGACGTACCTCGGCGACCCGACCGAGATCGCGCTGTTCGTCGCCGCACAGAAAGCCGACCTCGACAGGGAGGTACTGAACGAGGCCTACCCCCGGATCGGCGAGGTTGAGTTCACCTCCGACCGTAAGCGAATGACAACGCTGCACGAGACGCCCGAGGGCGATCGGGTCGCCTACATGAAGGGTGCACCGGAGGTCGTCATCAAGCGGTGTAATCGTGAACTCGTCGACGGCAAAATCGTCGAACTCACCGACGAGCGCCGCGAGGAACTCGAAGCGAGAAACGAGGCCTTCGCCGAGGACGCCCTCCGGGTGATGGGCTTTGCCTTCCGCCCCGACGCCCCCGCCGAGGCCGACGACGACATCGAGGAGGGAATGGTTTTCCTCGGCTTGCAGGGGATGCTCGATCCCCCACGGCCGGAGGTCCGTGACGCGCTCGCGGGCTGTCAGAACGCCGGAATCGACATCGTCATGATCACCGGCGACAACGCGACCACCGCCAAAGCGGTCGGCGCGGAGATCGGCCTGGAGTCGTCGCGAGTGATCACGGGGCCGGAATTAGACGAGATGAGCGACGAAGAGCTGGCCGACGTCGTTGAGGACGTCAACATCTTCGCCAGGACCTCCCCGGAGCACAAGACGCGCATCCTGCAGACCTTACAGGCGAACGGCCACACGGTCGCGATGACCGGCGACGGCGTCAACGACGCGCCGGCGGTGAAAAACGCCGACGTCGGCGTCGCGATGGGGATCCGTGGAACCGACGTCACCGAGCAGGCCTCGGACATCGTCTTGCTCGACGACAACTTTGCGACGATCCGGGACGCCGTCAGGCAGGGACGGCGAATCTTCGACAACGTCCGGAAGTTCGTCAACTACTTCCTCTCGGCTAACGGCGCACACGTCCTCTTGCTTTTTACCGGGATCATGTCCGGTGCGGGGCTGGTGATGACACCAATCATGTTCCTGTGGATCAACGTCGTCACCGACGGCATCCCGGCACTGACGCTGGGTGTCGATCCCGAAGCGGACGACGTCATGGACCGTCCACCACGGCCGCCCGGGGAAGGCGTCATCACCGACCGGATCGTCTCGTCGATCGGCGGCATCGCCGTGTCGATCACGGCAACGCTGTTGCCGCTGTTTTACTACCACAACCAGGTCGTCGGCGACCTGATCCTCGCCCAGACGATCGTCTTCACCGCGTTCGTGTTCATGGCGATCGCCCGTATCGGCGCGATCAGGTGGCGCTACGGCCTCGGTCCGTTCTCCAACAACCGATGGCTCCTGGTGGCGATCGCGATTACGTTCACGCTACAGCTACTGGTGCTTTACACCCCGCTGAGCGTCCTCTTCGGCGTGACGGCGCTCGGACTGATCCACTGGCTCCAGATTGCCGGGGTGGTCGCGGTCTTCACCGTCCTGATGGCGATCTTCGTGAAAGTCCAGGACCGGTTCTTCGATCGGTATTAACTCGATTCCACCGGTTCGTCCGCTGACATCCGGTACGTTAATGCCCCAGCGAACGTATCACATGGTATGGGTTGGCACTGTCGCCTGTACGGACACCAATGGCACCACCCCGAAGAACACGAGGTGATCGTCACGGACGACCACGTTCCGTCGTACGCGTTCCGGTGTTCGATCTGTGACACCGAGATGGTCCTCGAGAGGGTGCGCCCCTCGAGCGGGGACACGGCGCGGTAGCCGACGGGGGCAGACTCGCGGTGGCGACATCCGTCCGTCGTCGACCCTCTCACCGAACGATCATCACGGGCGTCGGCGCACGCCTGACGACCGTCTCGGCGACGCTGCCCAACAGGAACCGCTCGGCCCCGGTTCGGCAGTGACTCCCCATCACGATGCGGTCGACCTCGTTTTCCTCGGCATATTCGAGGATTATGTCGTCGGGTTCGCCGAACTCGAGGACCGTGTCGATCGAGCGGTCGTGCTCGCTCGCGGTCTCGCGGGCGTCCTCGAAGACCTCCTCAGCCTCGCGTTCGGCTTGCTCGCGCCACTCGCGCCAGTACTCCGGGCTCACCGATCCCGGCGGTGCACCGTCGTCGAAGGTGGGACGCATGACGTAGATGAGGCTCGTCCCCGAACCGATCGGATCCATGACGTGAAGGACGACGATCTCGGCATCGGGGTAATCGGAGAGGGCGACCTCGAGTGCCTTCTGTGAGAGTGGCGACCCCTCCGTCGGCACGAGTACAGTCTCTACCATATGATGGCGTCTGTCGCCGAGGAAGAAAGTACCATTGCCACGAGGAGACTCGAGGCCACTACCACAAGTCCGGGACGGTTGCCGAGGAACAAAGTATCATTCAGTCCGCCTTCGCCTGCCAGTCCCGAACCGTATCGGGGCCGACGCCGTCGACCTCGTCGGCGAGTTCGTCGGGCTCGGCATCCTTCAGCGACCCCACGTCCTCGACCCCTGCCTCCCGGAGCTTCTCTGCGGTCTTCTCCCCGATACCTTCGATTACCTCGAGCTCCGAGCCCTCCCGACGGGCCCGGTACTCCCGGTAGTTACAGATCGGACAGCCGAGTTCCCACGGCTCGTCGCCCGAGTGGACCCGGAGGTGCGGCAGGTCGTGTTCTCCACAGCGCTCGTCGGTCACCTCGATCTCACCCCGACGTGGGAGCGGCAGCGAGTAGTCGCAGTCTGGATACCGGGTGCAGCCGACGAGCCGCGAGCCGTTCCGGAGCTGTTTGATCGCGAGCTCCCCGCCCTCGGTTTCGCCACACTCGGGACAGTCGCCGATCACCTCGTCGTCGGCCTCGTCGGCCGCGTCGGCCTTACACTGCGGACACCCGTGGACGAACGTCTTCCGCCCGGCGAGCATCTTCACCTGGTGGAGGTCGTGCTCCTCGCAGGTCTCATCGAGAAGCAGCGGCTTCCCCGTGGAAGGGAGCGGCAGCGTGTACTCGCAGTTGGGGTAGCCGTCACAGCCGACGAAGTACGACCCGTATCTGGACTTCCGGACCAGCAGCTGGGAGTCACACTCCGGGCAGGGCCCCAGCGTCTTGTCGGCCTTCAGCGACTCCTGGAGGTGGTCCCCGATCTCCTCCCTTGAGTCCGCCAACTCCTCGAAGATCGTCTCGAGCAGTTCCCTGGACTCGTCGGTCACCTCGTCGTAGTCCTTCTCGCCGCTCGCGATCGCCGCCATGTCCCGCTCCAGTTGGGCGGTCATCCCCTCGCTCACGATCGGCTCGGCGAACTTCTCGGCCGCCTCGACGACCGCCTCCGCGAGCCGCGTCGGCCGGGGTGGATCGCTCTCGACGTAGCCGCGATCGTACAGCTTCTCGATCGTGTGGTGTCTCGTCGCCTTCGTCCCGATCCCCAGTTCCTCCATCTTCTCGATGAGCCGCGACTGGCCGTACCGGCGCGGGGGCTGGGTTTCTTTCGCCTCCAGCCGCCGTTCGCCGAGGTCGAGCCGCTCGCCCGCCTCGACGTCCGGCACGATCGTCTCTTTTGAAGAGACGTACGGATACACCTCGTGATAGCCAGCCTCGAGTAGACGCTTGCCGTTCGCCTTCAGGCGGAGCCCGCCGTCGGCGACGAGCGAGGGGGTCCCCGTCGTCTCGACGTCCCCCTCGACGTCGCCGTCGTGCTCTCGCAGCGCCGCCCGGGGATCGGCCTCGGCCCCGATCCGGCTCGCCTCCCCGTCGGCGAGCGCGACCACCCGGAGGTGTTCCCAGGTCGCGGCCGGCGCACAGGTCGCAAAGAATCGCCGGACGACGAGCTCGTAGATCTCCCACTCGTCGTCGGACAGCTCCGAGGCGTCCGGAAGCTCCCCCGTCGGGTGGATGGGCGGGTGATCGGTCGTCTCCTCGTCGCCCTCGGTCGGCTCGATCGACTCCTGGCTCAAAAGCGACTCCGCGTCGTCACCGAACCGGGTACCACGGAACGCCTCGAGGAGTTCTCGGGGATCGAGGTCGTCGGGATAGACGGTGTTGTCGGTCCGGGGATAGCTGACGAACCCGGCGGTGTAGAGGTCCTCCGCCAGCGACATCGCACGCTGGGCGGAGTAGCCAAGCGAGCCGGCCGCGCGGATGAACTGGGTGGTGTTGAACGGGGCCGGCGGATCGTCGGTCCTGGTCCGCCGATTGACGTCATCGACCTCCGCGCCGTCGGCCGCCCGCAGCGCATCCGCGAGCGTCTCCGCCGTCGGTCCGTCCCAGACCCGCTCGGCCTCGGTGCCGTCCACGTCCACATAGAAGTACTGTGCCTCGAATTCGCCGCCTGAGCCGGCGCCGGTGGCCTTCTTCGACAGTTCGCCGAACAGCTCCCAGTAGGATTCGGGGTCGAACGCCTGGATCTCCCGTTCCCGGTCGACGAGCAGCTTGAGCGTCGGCCCCTGGACCCGGCCCACGGAGATGAAGTCGTCGCCGAGCTGGCGCGCCGAAAGCGACAGGAACCGGGTGAGCGCCGCACCCCACACCAGGTCGATCGCCTGCCTGGCCTCCCCGGCGGCAGCCAGGTCGAAATCGATCTCGTCGGGGTCGTCGAAGGCGTCTTTCACCTCCCGTTCGGTGATCGAGGAGAACCGCACCCGGTCGACCGGTGCCTCGTCGTTCACCTCGCGGACGAGCTCGTAGGCTTCCTTCCCGATGAGTTCGCCCTCCCGGTCGTAGTCGGTCGCGATGATCACCCGCGAGGCGTTGCGTGCAAGCCGGCGGAGCGCGGCGACGATGTTCTCCTGGGTGGGTTCGGTCACGATCGGCGCGTCGACCAGTTCGGCCGGCTCGACGTCCCGCCAGTCGCTGTACTCCGGGGGGAAGTCGACGCCCACGACGTGACCCGAGAGGCCGATACAGCGCTTTCCGCCCCAGCGGTAGACGTTGACGCCGTTGCGCCGCTCGGTTTCCGCGGCGCCGCCGCTGAGGATCTCTGCGATCCGGCGGGCGGCGTTCTCCTTTTCGGTGACGATCAGTTCGGGACCCCGACTCATCGCCCACCCCTAGGCCGGTTGCTCGCGTAAAGCTTTCGTGCTGGCCGCCGGGCAACCCGGACGGGAACGCTCTGTAACCTTCGGGGGCGATCAGATCAAGTCCGCGAGCGGCAACGCCAGTCCGAGGAACCACGTCGCGAGCCCCACTGCCAGGAACTGCTTGCCCCGCTGGTCGTCCATCGCGCTGCCGGCCGCGATCAGTGACAACGCGAGCAACAGCCCGATGCGGTGTAACACCAACCGGATCGGGATAAACGTCACCGACACCATTCCGAAGTCAATGAGGAACGCGCCGCCGGCCCCCAGGACCGCGAACGTGGCCGCCGCCCACGGTTCTGTGCCGCGGGCCAGGTAGACTGCGGCGCCGGGCAGCCCCAGTGCCAGGATCGGATAAAGGACGGCAGCGATCGTCTTCGGATGAAGCGTCGGGGCCGCGGTCTCGACGCCGATGCCGATCACCCTGACCCCGAGGACGACCCCGGCGAGGGCCGTCGCCAGCGCGATCGCCCGACGCCGTCGATTGATCTCTCCGGCGATCGCCCGCCCGGCGCGGGAGAGGTCACGTCGGGTTTCTGCGGCCAGAATCCCGGCGACCCCGACGATGCCCAGCAGTCCGAGCAGCCACGCCACTTCTTCCCAGCCGAGCGGATCGATCGCTGCCGAGCGGGGGTCGTCGTCTGCCGCCGATTTATCGCCCGTCGCTTCGCCGTCAGTGCCGCCCTCGGCGGTGTTATCGAAGTCGCCGATATCGTCGAGATCTTCGGGATCTTCGACGTCGGATCTGAGTTCAATCACGGAGAGCCAGCCGTCGCTGTATCCTCCCTCGATCCTGTGATACTCCCGCCGGACCTCCTCGACGAACGGCGCCTCGAGGTAGTCGCTCTCTATTTCGAGGCCTGCCTCGCGGATGTCCGGGACGGTGTGTCGCAGCCGAAACCAGTCCCAGTAGTCGGTGTGTGCCTGGATCGCGGTCCAGTCCTCTTCTGGATGGGTGTACGCCCGGACGTGGTATCGCTCGCCGAGATACGTTCCGGAGTGGAGCTGATACGCCTCCGTCATCCAGACTGCGTCTTCGCCCCGGGGTGTCGCGTCGACGTAGGAGTACCGGACTGCACCGTGGGCGTCTGCCCATTCGAGTCCGTCCTCGACGACTACGCCGTGTTCTTCGGGATCGTCACCCTCCGGTTGCTCCACGTCAAATTCGAAACTCGTCCGGTCTGTCAGGCTCCGCCGCACCGCATCGTCGGGACCGTGTACGATGAGGTTGATCGCGAGAGTCCGCTCGCGCGGGGTCTCACCCCGGCTCGTGTACGGCCACAGGTAGCTTCCTCCCTCGACCGGCTGGACGAGGTCCTCCTCGGCCACGTGCTCGACCTCGGGCGGATCGTGGGTCGTCGGCTCGAGCAGCGCTCCCACCCCGAAGACGACCGCGATCGAGAGGACGATCGCGATCGCGACCGTCCGGCGACGGGGGCGGCTGGCCCGGACCATACCGGTGGTGTGAGTGTTCTTTAATCAAGTATGTTCGCCACGACGACCGCTCCCCACCACACCGGCCGGAATCAAAAACGGTAGCATACTGGAATTCGTCGGTCGACCGGGAGAAGCGTGACGGGGAACCAGGACGCTCGCGTCGACATGACGACAGGGGCGATAAGCCCCCGGCTCTTCCGGCTGGCGTGGCCGCTCGTGTTGGGAAACCTGCTGCAGACGCTGTACAACCTCGCAGACATGTTCTGGGTCGGACGAGTGAGTCCGGAGGCAGTCGCCGCCGTGTCGCTCATGTTTCCGCTGTCGTGGATGTTCGTCTCGACGGCGATGGGGCTCACGGCGGCAACGATCGCACTGGTGTCCCAGCACGTCGGCGCTGGCAACGACCGCCGGGCCGACAAAGTGGTCTCCCAGACGGTGCTTTTGGCGACGGTGGTCTCGATCGCGCTTGCGGCGATCGGTCTGTTGTCCCGTCACTGGCTGTTGTACTGGATTGGTGCGCGCGATCAGGTGTACGTCGAGGCGCTTGCGTACATCGAGGTGATCTTCCTGACGCTGCCGCTAACCTTCCTGTTTTTCGCGTTCCGGTCGTCGCTGCAGGGCGCCGGTGACACGAAGACGGCGATGTGGCTGGTGGCCGTCTCGGCGGGGATCAACATCGTCATCGACCCCTTCTTCATCCTCGGGTGGGGGCCGTTCCCCGCGATGGGGACCCGGGGAGCCGCCGTGGCGACGTTCCTCTCGCGGCTCGTCGCTGCGGTCGTCGGGATCTACATCCTCGTGAAGGGATCGTGGGGGATCCAGCTCCACGTCGGCGACCTGTGGCCCGACCGGGAAATCCTCGGCAACCTGATTTCGATCGGCTATCCCGCGTCGCTCGACGGCTGGGCGCGATCGTTCGCGGCGGTGGCGCTGGCGGCGCTGGTCGCGCGGTTCGGCCCGGCCGCGACGGCCGCCTACGGGATCGGCGTCAGGCTGATGTCCGTCTCCTGGACCGTCTCGGGGGCGGTGGGACAGGCGACCGCCACGGGAGTCGGTCAGAACCTCGGCGCGGGCACGCCGGATCGGGCGGTCGCGGTGACCCGAACGGCGACCGTCGCGACGATGGCGATCCTGTTTGCGGCCGGCGGACTCGTCTGGGTCTTCCCGGAGATTGCGATCAGGATCTTCGTCGACGACGCCGCGGTCATTGACGAAGGGATCGTCTTCCTGCGCATCGTCGCCTTGGCGTGGGGGTTCTTCGGTGGGCTGATGGTGATCCAGGGGGCGTTCCGCGGCGCGGGCCACACCAAAGTGGCGATGGCGCTGTCGATGCTCTCGCGGTGGATCTTCCGGATCCCGGCGGCGGTGTACCTCGCGTTCGCGTGGACGGTGACGATCCCGGGGACGGCGATCACCGTCTCGGCGCTCGACTGGGGCGTCGAGGGGCTGTGGTGGGCGTTTGCTGCCTCGGCGACCGCCTCGTTTTTCGTCGGCGTGGCGTGGTTCGCCCGTGGTGCCTGGAAGGAGGGCGTCGTCGAGACGGATCTCGACGGTGCGACTGGCGGTGCCGAGGACGAGCCGGCGATGGACGATTGAGATGAGCTAGCGACGACCGAGGCGGTTCACTCGAGGGGCGCGTTCACTCCACAGGCTCGACTGCCGCCTCGCCACAGTGTGGACAGTGTTCGTACTCCTCCGAGACGGGCTCCTCGCAGGACCGGCAGACGAACGCCGGCTCCCGGGCGTTCGTGAACGCCCGTTTCGTTTCCTCGAACTTCTCGCCGGCCTTTCTGAACAGGCTCATCGTTGGAGGAAGGCCGACCGGACGAATAAACGTTGGCCCGTGAGAGTTCTGGATCCACAGGGGAGGCAAGGTCGTCGGCTCGTAGGGCACGGCTTCAAGTGGATTCGGCTCCCATCGCCGACGATGACTGACGGGCCACCGACAGGCGCCGATGGACCGGGGACAGGCGCCGATGGACCGAAGACGGGCGCCGACTCACCGCCGACGATCCGACAGCTCGACGACCGAACTGTCCAGCAGATCGCCGCAGGCGAGGTCGTCGAGCGCCCCGCCTCCGTCGTGAAGGAACTCGTCGAGAACAGCCTCGACGCCGGCGCCGACCGGATTTCGGTCTCGATCCGGGCTGGCGGGACCGAATCGATCCGCGTGCGCGACGACGGCGTCGGCATCCCTCGCGATCAACTCCCCGAGGCGGTCGCCGAACACGCAACCTCCAAGATCGGCGACGTCGACGACCTCGCCGGCGGGGTCGCGACCCTCGGGTTTCGGGGTGAGGCGCTGCACGCGATCGGCGCGGTCTCGCGGCTCACCGTCCGGTCGCGCCCACGGGGCGCCGAGGTCGGCGCCGGACTGACCGTCGAAGGGGGCGACGCCGGCGAGGTCACCCCGGTCGGCTGTCCCGAGGGAACGACCGTCGAGGTGCGGGACCTGTTTTTCAACACCCCTGCCCGAAAGAAGTTCCTGGCTACCGAGACGACCGAAACCGACCGCGTGGGGACTGTCGTCACCCAGTACGCGCTCGCGAACCCCGGTGTCGCGGTCTCCCTCGAGGTGGACGACCGCGAGCGGTTCGCGACGCCGGGGGACGGGAACCTCCGGTCTGCAGTGTTGTCGATCTACGGTCGGGAGGTCGCCGAGGGGATGATCGAGGTTTCGTTCGATGCCACCGCTGCCGACCACGACACCCCAGTCGATCGCGTCCACGGGCTCGTCTCCGAGCCCGAGGTGAACCGCGCGACCCGGGAGTACCTCGCCACGTTCGTCAACGACCGATACGTGACCGTAAGCGACCTCCGGAACGCGGTGCTGTCCGCCTACGGGGGACAGCTCGCCCCCGAGCGGTACCCCTTCGCCGTGCTGTTCGTCGAACTCCCGACCGAGGCTGTCGACGCGAACGTCCACCCCCGGAAGCTCGAGGTCCGCTTCGACCAGCCAGAGGCAGTCCAGTCGGCCGTCGAAGCCGCCGTCAGCGACGCGCTTTTGGAACACGGCATCCTCCGGTCGTCGGCGCCACGGGGTCGGTCGTCCCCCGCCGAGACGCCGGTGTCACCGGAGACGAGGACAGTCTCGTCGGAGGCTCCCGGCGAGGTCGCGGATTTCGACCAGGCGGCGGCCGACATCGACGAGGGGCCAGGGGACCCCTCCGGGACAGCGTCCGATCCGCCGGTCGAGTCGGACGTCGACGTCGACATCGACGGTGACGACATCTCCGAGGACGTGAGGACGGCCGACGCCGACGGTGCCACAGAGGGTTCTGCGGGTTCGGAAGACAGCGCAGGGACAACAGACAGCGCAGGGACAACAGACAGCGCAGGGACAACAGACAGCGCCGACGCGGACGACGGCCCCGGAACCGGGGACACCCGGAGCCTGTCGCCGACGGACGAGGAGGGGTGGACGGTCGACGGGATCGACCGCTCCGCGGCGGAAGGGATCACGGATCGCGAACGAAGTTCCTCGATCGCCCCCGACGAGAACGCCCGACGGACCATCGATGACGCGTTCGACCTCTCGCAGCCGACGAGCCAGCGGACCCTCTCGGGGGAGACGACCGACGCCGAGCGAGCCTACGAGTCGCTCCCGCAGCTGTCGATTCTCGGACAACTGTTCGACACCTACGTGCTCGCAGAGACCGACGACGGGCTCGTGTTGATCGACCAGCACGCCGCCGACGAGCGGATCAACTACGAGCGGCTCCGGGAGGCGTTCGCGGACGGCCCGCCCGCCCAGGCGCTCGCCGAGCCGGTCGAACTCGAACTCACCGCCCGGGAGGCGACGCTTCTCGATGCCGAGGGCGTAGACGACCACCTCGCTGCGTTCGGATTCGAGGCCGACCGCGTCGACGACCGTACCGTCGAAGTCAGCGCGGTCCCGGCGGTGTTCGACGTCGCACTCGACCCCGAACTCCTCCGTGACGTGCTGGTCGGGTTCGCGCGCGTCGACGGCGAGGCGGGCGAGTCCGTCCTCGACGCCGTCGACGACCTGCTCGCGGATCTCGCGTGTTATCCCTCCGTGACCGGTAATACCGGGCTCACGGACGGCTCGATCGTGGAACTGCTCTCGGCGCTGGACGACTGTGAGAACCCCTACGCGTGCCCGCACGGACGGCCGACCGTCATCGAACTCTCCCGGGAAGAGATCGAGGATCGGTTCGAGCGGGACTATCCGGGGCACGCCGGACGCCGGCCGGAGTGATCCTATCGTGTGGCGGACGGAACTCCCGGCTCGACCGGTTTCGACCCAAACGATAATGGCCCTCCCTGCGTCGGCACGACCATGGTCGAGATCGAAAAGCCCGAACTCGAGGGCGAATCCGTCCGGTACCGCGACAACACCTGGGAGCTCACCGGGGCGCTCGACGTGAAACAGAACGGGGAACTCATCCACGCGAAGGCGAGAAAATCGAGCCGGGTTCGGGGCAATCCGGGGACGTTTTCGTTCGCCCTCGACGACTCGTCTGCGTCGCTGAACCCGGGAAATCCCGGCGAATTCGATATCGAGCTAAAGCGGCTCGAGGACTCCTACTATCTCGTGGTGATCCGGAACCACGCGACGAACCACTACCGGCTCACGAACCTCAGCTACGACTAGCTGGCCGACCGCGTCGCCGGTCGACTCCAGTCCCACACAAAAGGCCTATTCGCCGGGGTCGCGTTGACCCGATCATGACTCACGACACCGACGACGCCGGGGCCGCTTCCGACGTCGCCGTCGACTTCGGCGAGGACGGCCTCGTCCCGGCCGTGGCCCAGGACGCCGACTCGGGGACGGTGCTCATGCTCGCGTACGTCACGCCGGAGGCGCTGGAGCGCACCCGCGAGACCGGGTTCGCACACTACTACTCCAGATCGCGCGAGGAGCTGTGGAAGAAAGGCACCAGTTCCGGTCACCTACAGCGGATCGTCGAGGTCCGGGTGGACTGCGACGCCGACACCCTCCTGTATCTCGTCGAACAGGAGGGCGGCGCGTGTCACACCGGGCACCGCTCGTGTTTCTACCGGACGGTCGACGGCGAACACGTCGGCGAACGCGTCTTCGATCCCGACGAGGTGTACTGAGGTGGCGGACGGAACCGGAACTGTCAGCGGAGCGGAGGCCTCCGGATCGGCCGCGTCGATCCTCGATCGGGCCGGCGAGGCGGCCGCCGCGCTCCGGGAGCGATACGACGAGCTCCGGGCGATCGAACGTCGCATCGACGACCTCGGAAACGAGCGCGTCGAGGCGGCCGCCGACGCCTACCGCCGTGCACACCGGGTGCTCGACAGCTACGAGGAGGACGCCACCGGCACCGGCGATTTCGGGGCGTACCTCACGTTCGAAAGCAAGTTTTCGGCGGCCGTGGACGTCGACGACGACGCGCTCGCGGCGGAGGCCTTCGAGGCTGCCAGGGAGGCTGTCGACAAGCGCCGGCTCTCGGAGTCCGACTTCGAAGCCGCCCGGGAAGCCCTGGAAACTCCGGGCGAGTACGTCGAACTGCTCGAGGAGCGCGACGACGCCGTCGACGCCTACCGCCGGGCCAGGCGCAACGCCAACGAGGCGCTGTCGGCGCTTTCGGAACGGATCGCGGAACTGGAGGCGGTTACCGAGTTCGCCGACGTCGATCCCGACGCGTCGGTCGACCGTCTCCGGGAGCCGGTCGAGGCGTACAACGACGCCGTGCACGCGGCGTTCGAGTCGTTCAAACGGGAGGCCAGTACGCGGGAACTGTTCGAGTTTATCGAACGCACCGAGCGGTACCCGCTGGTCGAACTCGACCAGCCGCCGCGGGAGCTCAGCGAGTACGTCGAGGAGGCGGAGGCCGGGGAGGAACCGCTCCCCACGCTGTTGGAGTACGTCGATTACTCCCCCTCGAAGCTGGAGCACTACGTCGACGATCCCGGGGCGCTCCGGACGACCGTCGCGGTCCACCGGACGTACCTCGATCGAATCGATGCGGAGCCGCTTACAGTCGAGTGGCCCCCTGCGCCGGCCGACGAACTGCGGTACCGGATCAAGGAGCTGATCCCGGTGGTCTCCAGGCTCGACGCCGAGGAGCCGGTGGTCCACCTCCGGGAGATTCGGTCGCTCACCCGCGAGGACGAGTACGCCGAGCTCCGTCGGGCCGCCATGGCCCGCGAGGAACTGTCCGAGGAGGAACTAACACTGCTCGCGAGCGGGGAGATCGACGACCGACTCGCGGCGGCACGCGAGACCCGCGAGCTCGTGGCGGCGGTGCTATCCGAGACGGACCGGTGACTGACGGCGGAACCGGCGCATCGATCTCGCACCCGAACACGGAATCGGGACCGCTTCCGGCTTCCGAACGTTCTTGCCGTCGCCGGCCGAGACGGGGGTATGCAGCGGATTCAGGCGAGCGACTACCACGACATCGCCAAACCGACAGATCCCCGACTCTCGCCGGACGGTGACCGCGTCGCGTTCGTTCGAACGGTTCCCGACGACGAGGAGGACATCGAGGCGACGGTGTACGTCGTCCCGACCGACGGTTCCGCTCCCGCCCGGCGGTTCACGCTCGCGGAGGGCGTCGACGCCGAGCCGCGGTGGAGCCCGGACGGCGACCGGCTGGCGTTCACTTCCACCCGCGGGGCCGACGACGACAGACAGCAGCTGTGGGTGTTGCCCGTCGACGGCGGCGAGGCTCGCCAGGTGACCGACGTCGTCGGCGGCGTGAGCTCGATCGACTGGTCCCCCGACGGAAGTCGGATCGCGCTCGTCCAGTCGGTGACCGAGGAAGATCGAACGGAGGGGCGGGATCGAGGAGTCGACGAGGAGTACGACCCCGACGATCCCGATCCCCGGGTGATCGACCGGACCGTCTACCGGTCGATGCAGCAGTATTTCGACGGGCGCCGGTCGCACGTGTACGTCCTCGATCTCGATGTCGAACAAGAGGAGGGAGACGACGGGGACGAGGCAGCGGAGTCGATCACGCCGATCTCCCCGACGATCGAGGGCGACGCCGACTTCAACGGGCCGGCGTGGGGCGACGAATCGACGCTGTATTTCACGCAGTCGGTCGGCGAGGATCCCGACGACTCGCTGGAGTACGGAATCTTGGCGTACGACACCGACGCCGAGGAGGTCGAGCGACTCCACCGCACGACCGGCTGGGAGACCGGGCTCGCGGCGACGACGGACGGTTCGGTCGCGTTCGTCCACGTCGAGGCCGAACAGGCGTCACTCCAGCAGGCAGACCTCCACGTGATCGACGCCGGTCAGGCCGCCGGGACGGACGACCCGTCCGACGTCGAGGTGACGGACGTCACCGCCGGGCTGGACCGGACGCTCGGCTACGAGGCCGCCCCCCGGTGGGGTCCCGACGAGGAGCGACTGTATTTCACCACGCCCGACGAGGGGAAGACGTCGGTGTGGGCGGTTCCGGGTGACGGGGGCGACGACCCCGAGCGACTCGTCCGCGAGGGGGCTGTCGCGGGGATGGACGTCGGCGTTCCGCACGAGGATGACACCCACGGGGATGACGTCACCGTCGCGGTCGCGATGTCTCAGTGGGATCACCCCGGCGACGTGTTCGTCTCCCCGGACGGAAGCGCAGAGGAACTCGTCCGTCTCACCTCGCTGAACGGAGCGTACCTCGATTCGGTTCACGTCGGGGAACCCGAACCCCTTGCGTTCGAGTCGGAACAGGGTCCCGTCGAGGGGTGGGTGCTGACGCCGCCCGGTTTCGATCCCGAGGGTTCCTATCCCCTGATCGTCGAGATCCACGGCGGCCCCCACGCGATGTGGTCGACCAGCGGGACGATGTGGCACGAGTTCCAGACGCTCGCGGCCCGGGGGTACGTCGTCTTCTGGTCGAACCCCCGCGGCTCGTCCGGCTACGGCGAGGAATATATGGGGGCGATCAAGCGAAACTGGGGCGAGGTGACGGTGACAGACGTGATGGCCGGCGTTCGTGAGGTCGCCGACCGCGAGTACGTCGACGAGTCGCAGGTTTTCCTCACCGGTGGCTCCTTCGGCGGGTATATGACCGGCTGGACGGTCGGCAACACCGACTACTTCCGGGCGGCGGTCTCACAGCGCGGCGTCTATCACCTCACGGGCTTTTACGGCTCGACGGACGGGGCGTACAAGCTCGTGGAGGGCGACTTCGACACGACGCCCTGGGAGGAGCCCGAGTTCCTCTGGGAGCAGTCGCCCGCCGGCCACGCTCACGAGGTGGAGACACCGACCCTCCTCATCCACAGCGAGGACGACTACCGTACGCCGATCTCGGACGCCGAACTGTTCTACCGGATCCTCAAAAAGAACGACGTCGAGACCCGGTTCGTCCGCTATCCGCGTGAGGGCCACGAACTCTCCCGGTCGGGCGAACCCGGCCACGTCGTCGACCGGATCGAACGTATCGCGCGGTGGTTCGACGGCTACTCCGAGTACCACGACGTCCCGAAGGCACTCGAACGGGGCGACGATGGGCTCTCGGCGGCGGATGCAGGCGAGGAAGACGACGAGTAGTAAAGGGATCAAACCGACGTCTCACTGGGAATCCGGACCCGCGATGGCCCTTCACCGAGCCGTGATTGTTCCTTCACCGAGTGTTCTGCCGCTCGGTGCGTGAATCACCAACACCCGGACCTGCCCCTCGAACGATTCGGCGGTCAGCTCCCGTCGCTCACCAGGGCGAAACGTGGAGTCGTCGCCGGTTTCAGTATAAAAATCGAGGCTTTGGCGCTCCTCGCCTTCGCCGAGGAGTACCACGATTTCGCCGGGGTCCAGCGGGTCGCCGCCCTCGTGAGTGACGACGAGCGTCAGATTACCATCCTCATCGACGTCGCCGTCGAGTCCGACGCTAGCGGCGGGTTCTGGGGGAGCGAACGTCCCGATCGCCGCGAGCCCGGCGAGGCCGACCGTCGAGACGAGGATCACCACGAGCGCGACCACGAGGATGCTCCCGATCACCTCGGACTGTGCCCGGTCTGTCGACTCGCTGGACCGGTTCGTTCCGTCGGTGCGTGGGTCGGCTGTGGTCAATTCGATCCCTTTTCGTTGTTCAGTGTTGGGTCGGTTCGAGTTCGGTACGCTGTTCGGTCGGAATTGAAAGTCTGAAGACAAAAAGCCGCCGACCCAGGTGTCAGCGATTGCAGATTTTCGTGGCAGAAGGTCCGTCACACCGGCAACGAGCCCCCTCACAAGTGGTCGTCGTAGGTCTCTACGGTCCCGTCCTGGATGTCCTCTCGACACCCTTCACAGTCCGGGTGATCGGGTTCGAAACACGCCGGCCGGCCCTGGCGGTCGACGGGGACCGGCCGCCGTTCGGCGTACCGACGACAGACCAGCCGTGCGTTACCGTCCTCGTCTGTCGGCAGATCGTACCGGGGGGCGCCGGACCGGTCGCGTTCCCCTTCGACCTCCTCTCTTCCCTCCCAGTAGGCGTGTTTTGCCTCCTCGTAGCGGCGGCCGATCTCCCGGATGCGCTGTCTGAGCACGTGTTTCCACCGCTCGTCCATACATGGTCTTGCGGCTGGCCGAACTTATAAGAGTGGATGACGGCTCCGAAGAAAACGCCGCGTCGGCGGTCGGAACGCGGTTCCGACTATTCGAGGCCGTAATCGGCCAGGCTGTGGTAGTGCTTCCAGTAGCCCGTCACGTCGTCGGTGTCGAAGATGAGCTCTCCGTCAGCCAGTTCGAGGGTCACCTGGCTCCCGTCGAACGTCGTGTCGTGAATGTGCAACTCGAGTGGAACCTCGAACTCTTCGACGTTGACCATCACTTCGCCGCTCTCTTCGATCTTCGACTGGAGTGTTTCCGGATCCATAGGCGGTAACTTCGGTTCCGTCCGGCTGTAAGATAAAGCTTTGTCGACTTCTCAACCACTGAAGTCTGCTTATAAAGGCTTCGATGCAGGGCCCGGCGCGATCACCGTCTCGCCGGCGCGAACTCGGTCACCCTTCCGAACCCGGACGTCCTCGCGATCGACCTCCGGCGGAAGCAACACGTCCGCACGCGAGCCGAAAGAGACGTGGCCGACGCGTTCGCCCCGGCGAAGCCGATCGCCCGACTCGACGTACGGGTGGATCCGGCGGGCAAACGCGCCCGCGATGAGACTTACTTCGTAGTCCCCGCAGTCGACGTCGACGCGCTCGTTCCGCTCGGAACCCTTCGAAAACGCGGGACGGTGGGCGCCGGCACGATGCTCGAGAGCCTCGACGACGCCTTCGGCCGGCGCCCGACAGACGTGGACATCGGTGACGTTGAGGAACACCCCCACGCGGACCCGATCGCCCTCGGTCCGGAGCACCGACACCCGGCCGTCGGCCGGCGAGACGAACCCGCCCCCCGGCGGATCCCGGGGTGGATCGCGGTGGAACCACAGCACAGCGACGCCCCCCGCCAGTCCCACGACTGCGAGCAATGGTGCCGTCGGTAGTAGGAGACCGAGTGCAAACAGCGGGACGGCGTACCGCCACGCACCGGGGGCCACCGCCACGCGGGGAAGGCGGTCCGCCTGGAGCCAGTCCGGGACGGTCATGGTCCCTCGGCGCCGATCGGCGGCGGATCCAGCGACTCTCGGCCCTGTCCCCACGCCGCAAGCAGGTGGGTGAGATGCACCAGGTCGTCAGTTCCCTCCGCGATGTCGCGGTCGGCGTCGCCGGCGAGCCGGTGGAGGCGGGCCAGTTCCCGGCCGCCGTAGTTCGACCCCGACCGGGCCACCCGCAACAGCTCCCGGAGCAGTTCCTGGCCGCCGTACCCCTCGTCGAGCAGGTCGTCGAGTTCGGATCTGGTCGTCGAGAGGTCGCCTTCCTTTGCGGCCGCCAGCGCCGTCCGGACCGCCTCGTCGTCGCCGACCTCGCCGAGCGCCTCGTAGGCGGCGGTCATCGTCAGCTCCCCCTGTGCGACGGCGGTCGCCTGCGCGCTCAACACCGCCCGACGGAGGTTCCCGCCGGCAGCGCTCGCGACGAACTCCAGGCCGTCGTCGTCGTACGGGATCTCCTCGGCCTCGCAGATCCGGGCGAGCACGTCCATCGTCTCTTCGGCCGTGGGGGCGCGCAGGCGGATCGGGAAACACCGCGACCTGATCGGCGGGATCAGCTTCGTTGGCTGGCGGGTCGTGATGACGAACTGGGTCGTCCGGTGGTGTTTCTCCATCACCCGGCGCAGCGCCTGCTGGAAGTCCTCGCGGATCTCCTCGGCGTTGTCCAGCGAAATCGTCTTGAACGATCCCGAAACGGGGGCGTGGCTCGCCGATTCCTTGAGCACGTGGTTTATCATGTCCCGTTTCGCCATCCGGGAGCGACCCGTCAGGAACGACGCGAACCGAGGGTCCTCGCGGATCTGTTTTTTGCTCCGGGAGAAGAAATCCGCGACGTTGATCTCGATGAGGTCGGCGTCGGGGTCCTCGTGGGTGCGGCGGGCCAGCGCCCGCACCGCCGCGGTCTTCCCGACCCCGCGTGGCCCCTGTACGATCAGGTTCATCGGCTCGTCGACCGCCCGAGTGAGCTTCTCGCGGGCCTCACTCTGGGGGAGCTCCTCGAGCGTCGGGGCGTGCCGTTCGGTCCACAGCGGGCCGTCCATCGGCTGGTTTTTGCCGTCCGACGGATATCAATCGGTCGATTCGATGTGGTCTGACGGATCCGACACCGGTTTAAAAGACGCCCACGGAGTGACGTTCATGTCTTTCCGTGTGACGTTCCTCGGGACTGGCGGCGCCGTCCCGACGACGGAACGGGGCCCGAGCGCGATCCTGGCCAACCGCGAGGGCGACCGGCTGCTGTTCGACTGCGGCGAGGGAACCCAGCGGCAGATGATGCGGTTCGGCACCGGGTTTTCGGTCTCGCACGTCTTTTTCACTCACCTCCACGGCGATCACATCCTCGGTCTCCCCGGGCTGGTCCAGACGTGGGACTTCAACGACCGGTCGGAGTCGCTTACGATCCACTGCCCGCCCGGCACCCGCAACCACGTGAAGTCGCTTTTGCGCACCGGCGGCCACGACCCCGGATTCCCGATCCGGGTAAACGAGGTATCCCCGGGAAACGTCGCCTTGCGCGCCGCGGAGTACGAGGTTCGCGCGTTCCGGACGAACCACCGCACTAGAGCGCAAGGGTACGCCCTGATCGAGGACGACCGGCCGGGCAAGTTCGACCGGCAGAAGGCCGAAGAGGAGCTCGGAATCCCGCCGGGACCGGCGTACGGCCGGCTGCACGAGGGGGATCCCGTCGAACTCGACGACGGACGGGTCATCCAGCCGGAGCAGGTGGTCGGCGAGCCCCGCCCTGGGCGGCGGTTCGTCTACACCGGCGACACCCGACCGGTCGACGAGACGGTCGAGGCTGCCGAGAACGCCGACCTGCTCGTTCACGACGCGACGTTCGCCTCCGACTACGCCGACCGGGCCCGCGAGACCGCCCACTCGACGGGGAGGGAGGCCGCCCGGATCGCCGACCTGGCGGGCGCAAAGCGGCTCGCGCTCGTGCACATCTCATCGCGGTATGCCGGGGACCCCTCGCCGATCGAGCGCGAAGCGCGGTCGATATTCGAGAACGCGTTCGTCCCGGACGACGGCCGGCGCATCGAGATCCCCTATCCCGACGCGTGACGCGCTCCGTTCGGCGGGGGACAGCCGACCGGCGCAAGTCGGTATCACGTCGCCACACCCCCCGCTTCGGGCTTTCGAAGGGTTTATTCGCGCCACGAGCGATTCTCCGGGCAAGTAACCATGTCAGACAAACCCGCCTCCATGTACCGGGAGATCAGCAAACCGGCGTACACCCGTCGGGAGTACGTCACTGGGGTCCCGGGATCGAAGATCGCACAGCACAACATGGGCAACCTGCAGTCGGATCCGGATGACTACCCGATCCATATCAGCCTCCGGGTCGAAGAGGAGGTCCAGCTCCGTCACGGCGCCCTCGAGTCGGCCCGCCTGTCGGCCAACCGCCACCTGCTGCAGGAGATCGACCAGGAGAACTACAAGATGGTGCTCCGGAAGTTCCCCCACCACGTGATCCGGGAGAACAAGCAGGCGACCGGCGCGGGCGCGGACCGCGTCTCCGACGGGATGCGCCAGTCGTTCGGCAAGCCTGTCGGCACCGCCGCCCGTATCGGCGCCGACGAGCCGGTGTTTACCGCCTACTGCCACCCCGAGGACGCCGACACCGTAAAGGAGGCGTTCCGGCGCGCGTACAACAAGATCTCCCCGCCCTGCCGGATCGTCGTCGAGAAGGGCGAGAAGCTGCTCGTCGCGTAATTTTCGTGGTCGCTACCTGATTTTCGAATCGGCTTCTCCGAGGCGGTACCCCCTTCTAGGCGTTACCCTTCGGGTTTCCAGTCGCCGCCGACGCGGTCGTGTCCCATCATGTGGGTCCCGTCGTGTTCGGTGAAGACTACCTTCACGTTCGAGGCAGGGACGTCCCACTTCTCGTGTACCGTCTCGATGAACTCGAGTACGAACGCGCGCCGCCGTTCGACCGACCGCCCCGCTCGAACGTCGGCCTCGAGGAGGACCACGTCTCCCTTGGATCCACCTGCGCGTCCGAGCCAGAGATCTCCACGGTCGACCGAATCGTGTTTCACCGCCAGGTATCCGGTTTCGCTGTCCATCACCTCGGCGTAGGTTTCGGCAAGCGACGCCGAGAACAACTGTTTCGCGTCGGGATCGATCCGTTTGTTCGTCGTGATCGAAAGCAAGGGCATTTCCACCGTGGCTACGCGGCGAGAACTGTTAATACGGACGGCCCACCACAGGAAATGGAATGCTCCGGCTGGCGATGTCCACGAAAGAGGAGACCTATGAGCGGATCGGTACTCCGCTGGAGGAGCGAGGAATCGAACTCGGTTACGTGTCCATCGAGGGGGACGTCGTTCGCCTTCCTTTCAGGACCGGGACGTTCGACGTCGGATTCGTGTATCCCTCCAGGCTCTCGGAAGGTGGGGTGATCGACGCGTCGCTGTCCGTCCCGTGGGTGAACGACAGGGATGTGGTTTCGACCTCGCGGAACAAAGCCGAAGTGTACGCCAGACTCGCCGACGCTGGACTCCCGATCCCGGAGACGCGATACGTTTCGAACCCGGCAGACAGAGACGCCGTCGTCGACGCCGCCCGGGAGATCGGCTTTCCCCTCGTGGTCAAGCCCAACTCGACGACCCGTGGCGAAGGGATCGTTCGCGTCGAAGATCCCGACTCGCTTGCGGGCGTTCTGGACTATCTGAATCTCATCCACGAGTTCCCGGCGACCGACGATCGGTCCTACCTGATCCAGGAGTTTCTCCCGGGGGCGAGAGACTACCGGGCGATGGTCCTCGACGGCGACGTCGTCGGCGCTGTCGAGCGCCAACTACCGTCTTCCGGGCGGGATGCCGGGCGATGGAAACACAACGTCCACCGCGGCGGCGAGGCAGTCGGTGTCGATCTCCCGGAGCGGGCCCGCCAACTCGCCCGGAATGCGGCAGGGACACTCGGAATCCGCTATCTCGGCGTAGACCTGCTTCGGACCGACGACAGGTGGGTCGTCAACGAGACGAACGCACGTCCCACCGTCGACGACGCCGAGAAGTACGATCCTGGGTTTTACGACCGACTCGCGGTACTGATTCGGGACGTCGCAGACGAGTAAGGGACTGGACGTGCAGACGATCCTCGTGACTGCCCTACGAACCCGGGACGGTGGAACGAACCCGGGACGGTGGAACGAAAACGAGCAGCAGCTAGTTCAGGTCGATCGACGCGGAGTCGTCGGCCCGGTCGAACTCCACCTCGAGGACGCCGTTGTTGAACCGGGCGCTCGCGGAGTGTTCGTCCACCCGGACGGGGAGCCGGATCCGTTCGTCGTACTCCCGGCGCGTGCTGGCGGCGCTGATGGTGAGAATCTCCCCGTCACACTGGAGGTTGATGTCCTCCTTCGAGACGCCGGGGAGGTCTGCGACCAGCCGGACGCCGTCCTCCTCGGTGTACACGTCGACGTGTGTTTCCGTCCCGAAGCCAGGGTCGTCGCCACCGCCGGTCACCTCGTTCATCATCCGTTCGATCTCGTCGAAAATGTCGCCGAACGGGTCGTCGCGGTCGTCCCTTCTCATACGTCAAGGTAGGGTGTTTTCACCCATAAGGGTTCGCTTCTCGGCGGTACCGGCCGGACGCCGCCGACCCTCGAGACGCCGAACGCGCTCCGACAGGGAGAAAAGCATCGCGGCCGTACGGCGGGTATGGTTTCGGTCGTGAGCCTCCTCCTGCTGCTTGCGGTGCTCGGGCTCCACACCCTCGCGTCGGCGATCATGATGCGGTTTTTCCGGCTCCGCCTGAACACCACTGGCGGCTGGCTCGTGTACTCGGTGCTGTTGCCGCCGTTTCCCCTGTTTGTCTCGACGCTTCTGTTCACCGGTCCGCTCGGCATCGGGTTCGACATGGGGTCGCCCGCGGTCGCGCTGTCGGTGATGATCGCGCTGCCGATGGCGCTCGGTTTCACCATCGACGTCCTGTACGTCCCCGCGCCCGAGGAGTACGAGCTTCCGGACACCGCAGAATAGCTGGTTCGTTCTGCGTCCGCGTTCCCGTCACTCGAAGTACTCCGCGAGCCGGTTTGCGCCTTCGGTCGCCCTGGGCGTGACGAGCGCGAACCGAATCCAGTCTTCCCGCGCCGAACCGAACGTCTCGCCGGGCATGCCGGCGACGCCGGCCTCGTCGATCAGGCGCTGGACGTTCTCCATCGTCCCCGGGAAGCCGTCGAACCGGGCGAGCACGTAAAACGACCCCTCGGGGGTGGTGTAGGCTGCGCCGGCGGCGTCGAGCGCGTCGGTAAAGGCGTCGATGCGCTCGGAGAGCAATCGGCGTGTACGCTCGTAGTACTCCGGCTCCGTCTCCTGGAGTGCATGCACGACCGCCGCCTGTGCGGGCCGGCTCGTCGCCACGTTTACCAGCATGTGGCGGGTCTTCGCCCCGCCAACGAGCGCCTCCGGCAGGATCGCGTACCCGACCCGGAGGCCGGTAATCGCCATCGACTTCGAGAACGCGCTGGTGACGATCCGGTGTGGCGAGTCGATCGCGAGGGCGCTCTCGAAGTCGCCCCCGAAGTCGAAGTGGTCGTACACCTCGTCGACGACGACCACCGCGTCGTGTTCCTCCGCGGTTTCGATCACCCGTCGGACGGCGTCGATGTCGTACACTGCGCCGGTCGGGTTGTTCGGCGTGTTGAGCACGACGCAGGCGGTGTCGTCGTCGATCGCCCCGACCATCGCCTCGACGTCCAGCGACCCGTCCCGCCGGGACGGAACCAACTCGGGCTCCCCGCCGAGCATATCGGCTTTCCCCGGGTAGTACGGGTAGACGGGATCTACGAGCACGACGCCCGAGCCGGTGTCCCGGTCGAGGGCACTCGCCATCCCGAGGTAGTTCGCCTCGCCGGCGCCGTTGGTGACGACGACCTGCGAGACGTCGACGTTCCGTCTGGCGGCGATCTCCTCGCGCAACTCCCGCAGCCCCTCGCTGGGCGGGTACTGGAACTCGTCGGGGCTGGCGTCGGCGTACTCCCGGAGTCCCTCCCGGAGCGCCGCCGGCGGCTCCCAGTCCGGATTGCCCGACACCATGTCGATGACGTCGCCCGCCGCCCGCGACGCGTACTGCATGACCGCGAAGAACTGCGGCTCCTGATACTCCATACGTCCGTTCCGGTCGGGGGGTTGTTCCCTTTTTCGCCGCCGCTGTGTGAGCTCGCGACCGTCAGTCGAGTACGTCCACGGCATACCCCTTCCCGCGGAGCTTTGCGATCAGCTCCTCGGCGTGTTCGGTGTCGTGGGTTTCGATCTCCAGTTCCACCTCCGCGGCGTTGACCGCCGCCTTCCGGGAGGTCCGATCGTGGTGGATGGCGTAGATGTTCGCCCCACTGTCGGCGATGACGTCCACCAGCGACTGCAGCGCGCCGGGGCGATCCTTCAGCACGGTTCGGATCTTCAGATACCGACCCAGCTGAACCAGTCCCCGCATCACCACCGTCGTGAGCTGGTTCAGGTTGATGTTACCGCCACACAGCGCCGGAACGATCGTCTCGCCGTCCTCGTAGTCGAACGCCTCTGCAAGCACCGCCGCAAGCGACACCGCCCCCGCCCCCTCCACGAGCGCTTTCGTCCGCTCTAAAAGCAGGGTCAACGCGAGCGCGATCTCCCGGTCCGTGACGGTGGCCACCTCGTCGACGCGTTCCTTCATGACGGCGAACGGCTTGTCCCCGATTCGCCGGGTCGCGATCCCGTCGGCGATTGTGTCGACCTGGTCGCGCTCGTATATCTCCCCGCGTTCGAGCGACTCCCTCGCCGAGGAGGCGCCCTCCGCCTGTACGCCGATCACTCGAACGTCCTCGAGCTGTTCGGTCACGGCGGTCGCGATCCCCGCGATCAGCCCGCCACCCCCGATCGGGACGACGACGGTGTCGACCTCCGGACAGTCTTCGACGATCTCGAGGCCGATCGTCCCCTGGCCGGCCATCACCTCTTCGTCGTCGAACGCGTGGACGTACGTCCTGTCCTCCGCTTTTGCGAGTTCACGTGCGTGCGCCTGCGCCGCGTCGTAGTCTTCGCCGTGGAGGATCACCGTCCCGCCGTACCGGCGGGTCGCTTTCACCTTCGATATCGGCGCGAACTCCGGCATCACGATCGTGGAGTCGACGCCGGCGCGGGTCGCCGCCAGCGCTACTCCCTGCGCGTGGTTTCCCGCACTGGCGGTGATCACGCCCGCCCGCTTCCGCTCGTCGTCAAGGGTTTCGATCCGGTTCAACGCCCCACGGATCTTGAACGCGCCGGTGCGCTGGAAGTTCTCCAGTTTCAGCGCCACGTCCGCACCCGTCTCTTCGGAGAAACTGTGGGAGCGCTCGAGCGGCGTCCACCGGACGACGTCACGGATTCGGTCGTCGGCTGCGAGAACGTCCTCGAGGGTGAGCATACGAACCACAGCGACGGCGGACGCTAATGGTTTTCGATGGGGGCGATCACGGGGTCGACAGCCGAGATGAGAGCGACGAAAGCGGAGGCTAATCGGTCTGTGATCGAAACGAAAGGGTGGGGGAACTGAGTTTGCACGCGTGTGACGTGCAAGTGTGAAATGCACCCGGGAGTATATAAAGGTGTGGCAGGCAGGGTGAAAGTGAAACCGCACGACTGAAGGGCGATATCTCGACGTATGACGGGTGTCTGCCGAACGTCATCGTGAACGATCCCCACACAACCGTTGGGGTATTGACATCCCTCTCGGGGTGTCTCACCTGCCGTCGTTCGGGCGGGTGCGGACGATACGGACGTTCTCGGTTTCGACGTACGCTTCGACCCGGTCGCGGAACTGACCGGACCCCGGCCAGGTGACGTCGGCACCGAGCCGATCCGGATCGCCGACGTAGACGGCGGCTTCGTCCACGTTGTCGTCGACGTTGTCGTCCTCGATCGGGACCGAAACCCGGACGTAGAGTCCCCGATCGACTCCCTCGTATCGGTCGAGTCGGTCGATTTCGTCGGTGCGGAGCAGCCGACCGGCGACCCGTCCACCCGGAGCGAGCGTCGGGTACCGTCCCTCCACCGCGTGGAGCCCGTAAAGCGTCGCCGCCCCGACGAAGACGTACGAGTCGAGCAGCTCCCCGACGCGGTCCGGCGCCGTGAGCGTCCCGTATACGAAGACGTCCATTCACCTCATCTCCGGAGCGGTTCGGGAAAAATCCGGCGCGTCGGGCCGCGTCCGGTAGCGTCAAACCGGCGCCGTCCCAGCGTGACTGTAGATGCTCTCGCGTCTGCGGCGCGTCTGGCGTCGGGTGTTCGCGCTCGCCTGGCCCGTGATGGCCGAACAGACGTTCCGGACGGCGATGCGGACGACCGACGTGATCGTCACGGCGCTGTTCTCGCCGGCGGCGGTCGTCGCGATCGGCCTGGCGGACCTGTACGCCCGGTTCCCGTTGCGGATCGGGCTAGGGCTGGGAAGCGGTGCGATCGCGCTCTCCTCACAGGACACCGGCGCCGGCGCCACCGGCCGCCGCGACGAGGTGGTGACGCAGGCGTTGCTTTTGGGGCTGTTCGCCGGCGTCCCGTTCGTCGCGTTCGGCTACTTCCTCGGGGAGTTTGCGATCCGGATCTTCGGCGCGAGCGATCGGGTGGTGGCGCTGGGAGCGGTGTATCTCGCGATCATCTTCGCGACCGCGCCAGCCCGCCACGTCGCGCTGGTTGGGGCCCGTGCGCTGCAGGGGACTGGCGACACGCAGACGCCGATGTACGTCAACGTGTTCGCAAACTCGCTGAACATCGCCGGCTCGATCGTTCTCGGACTCGGCCTGTTCGGCTTTCCCCGCCTGGAGGTCGTCGGGGTCGGGATCGCAACCGCCACCGCCAACGTCGTCACGGCCGCGCTTCTGTGTGCCGCGATCTACACCACCTGGACCCCCGCGAACTTCGCCCGCCCCCGCGATCTCACGCTCGCAAAACAGTTGCTCCAGGTCGGCGCCCCGCGGATGGCGGAGGGGTTCGGCTCCGAGCTCGCGGAGTTCCCGTTCAACGCTCTCCTTTTGGGATTCGGTGAGGTCGTCAACGCGGGCTTCCAGATCGGTCGCCGGGTGTACCAGCAGGTGACGGGGCCGCTCTCGCGGGGGTACAACGTCGCCGCGAGCGTGCTGGTCGGCCAGGAGCTGGGGGCGGGTAACCCCGCCGAGGCGCGGTTCAACGGCTGGGCGGTTGCCGGCCTCGGGATCGTCACGGTCGGGACGATCGGAATCCTGCTTGCGGTCTTCGCCGAGCCGGTCGTCACACATCCGGTCGTCGTTGAGCTGTTCGGGCGGGAGGATCCGGCGGCGCTTGCCTACGGTGCGGCCTTCGCGCAGGTGTACGGGCTCTCTGCGGTCGCGCTCGTGTCGTTTTCCTCGCTGTCGGGTTCGCTACAGGGGGCAAGCGAGACGCGGATCCCGTTCGTCGCGCGGCTCAGCGGCATGTTCGTCTTCTTCCTCGGGGTGTCGTGGCTGCTCGGGTCGACGCTCGGCTACGGGGCGGTGGGCGCGTACGTCGGCGTCTTCCTGGCGTACGTCTGGATGGCGCTCGTGGTGGCGTGCGGCTTCGGCTACTCCGGCTGGGCGGACCGCGCCGCCAGGCTGATGGACGAACGCAGCGACGACGAGGGGTCCGGCGCGGTCGAGGGGGGTACGGTCGGCGATCCCGACGTCGACTGATCGACGTCGGCCGGCCCATCGTCGTTAATCCGGCTTAATTAGGGGAAAGTCGACCGGACCGTCTCTACGGTTCAAGTTCCCGCAGTTCCTCGATACTTCCACATGCGACGACGCGAACTCATCGCCGGTGCCGGGATCGCTCTGGCGACGACGACGGCAGGCTGTACGAGCGTACTGAACGACGAGCCGGTCACCTTCGAGGCCGCGCTCGCCCAGGTCCCCGAGTCGGTGGCCCGGGACGCGGGATACGAACTCGACGAATTCGGCGAACAGGTGATCGAGCGAACGTTCGAGGCGGCCGGACAGTCCCAGACCGTACAGGTGACGAACCGGACCGCCGAGTACGAAAAGGCGATCGAGCTGGGGCCGCTCGGCGAGCTCCGCGCCGCCATCTTCACGGCGCTTTCGACCCCGAAAGTGGAGGTTCTCGGCCGGACGTTCAACCCCGTCGACGACCTCTCGAACGAGGAACTCGCAGAGATGATTCAAGACCAGTACGCCGACATCGGCGATCTCGAGGTGGAACACGAGGCGCCGGTGACGATTCTGGGAACCGACACAACCCAGACGAAGTTCGCCGGCGAGATCCGCATGGAAGGTGGAGAAGAGATCGACATCTACCTCCACGTGAGTAGCCCGGTCGAAAGCGGTGACGACCTCGTGATCGCCGTCGGTGGCTATCCCCAGCAGCTTCCGGGTGAAGAGGACCACGTGTTGACGATGATGGAAGCGATCGAACACGATACATAAGATTCTCCACACCCCGGAACGAAGCCGGCGATAATGCGTATCGGTTCCCGCGTTCGCGACGCCGTCCGAACGCTCGTGTATCGCCCGCACGACGTTCTCCCGTGGTATCTCGTCGGTGCCGGCGTCCCCGCCGTGAGTCGCGTGATTAGCCTGCTCGCGTTCGCGCTGGCGGCTGGGGTGTTGTGGACCCGGAGCGGGCTCGCGACGTTCCGCGAGCGTGCCCTCGAGATCGGTCCGATCCCGATCGACGATCCGGCCGTCGCGGAGGCGCAGGATCCGTTCGGGGATCCCGAATCCGTGGGACAACCGCCCGAACAGGAACTCGAGGAGTTGCTCGGCACCACGCCCGAGGAGCTGGCTGCAGTCTTCGAACCGCTCGCGGATCCGGCTGCCGTTTCGATCGTGGTCCTCGGGCTGATTCTCACCGGAATTGTCTCGGTTGGGCTCAACGCGGTGGTGTCTGCGGGCCGTCTCGGCGGCGTTTACGGCGCGCTTCGGGGCGCTGACGGCTCCCGTGCCGGCGTGGAGACGTTCCTCCGCGACTGGCTTTCGTTCCTCGCACTCCTGGTCGTCGAGCTCGTCGCGCTCGCAGCCGTCGTGATCGTCGGGGTCGGACTGTTGACGACTGCTCTGGGCGCCGGCGGAGCCGCGGGCGTCGGGCTCGGGATCCTTGCGGTCCTCGCGACGGTCGCCGGGATCCTCCTGGTGCAGCTGCTTTTGGCGTTCGTCGGCCCGGCGATCGTCGTCGACGGTCGCGGGTTTTTCGCGGGATTGAAAGGCGGACTCGCGTTTCTCGTCCGCGAACCGCTCGCGGTCGTGGCCTACGTGGTGCTGGGACTTTCAGTCGTCGTCGGGCTCGCCATCGTCGGAGGCTTCTTTTCGCTTCTGGGTGCCGGAAGCGTCGTCGCCCTGCTCGGGCTGGTGGTGGCGGCGCCGCTCCTCGAGACGGCGAAAGTGAGCCTCTACGCCGCCTCGCGGGGCGAGGAGCTGTCTGCGCCGGCGCCGGACCTCCGCGAGCGTCGCCCGCTGCGCGTCCGTGCTCGGGACGGCTTCGCCCGCGGTTGGCGGGAACTGTTCGCGTTCGTCCGGGAGACGCCGGGGCTGCACGCGACCATCGTCGGCCTGTTCGCCGCCGGGATCGCGGTCGGCTGGGTCGTGATCGGCGGCGGACTCGTCGGGATCGTCGAGACGTCGATCGACGGGCGGCTCGTCGGGACGAACCCGATCGGCCTCTTTTTCGACTTCGCGGCGAACAACTGGACGGTCGCGGTGCTCACCGCCACTGGGGGGCTCGCGTTTGCGGTGCCGGCGGCGGTGTCGATCCTCTTTAACGGCCTCGCGTTCGGCGCGATCGCCCGCCTCGAAGTCGACCTCCTGGAACTTCTCGCGTTCGTCACACCCCACGGGATCGTCGAGATCCCGGCGATCCTGATCGCCGGCGCGCTCGGGCTGTGGCTCGGGCTCATCGCGTTCCGGGGAGTCGTTGGACGCGCCGATCGGACGGACCTCGCCGACGGGATCCGGCGCGCCTACTGGGTGCTGGTCGGCATCGCGATCCTGATCCTGGTTGCGGCGGTGATCGAAGCGTTCGTGAGCCCGTACCTTCGGTTACTGGTGTGATCCCACAACGATCGTCAGTACGCCACGCCGGCGGTCTCCTGGTAGCTGCCGTGCTGCTGTTCGAACACGTGCATGATCTCGCCCATCGTGGCGTACGCCTTCACCGCGTCGACGATCGCGGGCATCGCGTTCTCGCCGGCGGCAACGACTTCCTCGAGTTCTGAAAGCGCCGCCTCGACCGCCTCCTCGTCGCGCTCCCGTTTGACCGACTCGAGCCGGTCACGCTGGCGCCTTTGCACCGTCTCGTCTACCTCCAGGATCTCCGGGCGTGTGTCTTCCTCGAGCTCGTAGGCGTTGACACCCACGACGGTTTCCTCGCCGGCCTCGACACGCTCCTGGTACTCGTAGGCGGCGTCCTGGATCTCCCGGTGGAAGTATCCCTGCTCGATCCCCGAAAGGACCCCGTCGCGTACGGAGCCGTCGCCCATCTCGCGGATCTCCTCGATGTACGCCATCGCCTTCCCCTCCACTTCGTCGGTGAGCGCTTCGACCGCGTACGAGCCGCCCAGGGGATCGACGATGTCGGCGGCGCCGGACTCCTCGGCGATGATCTGCTGGGTCCGCAGCGCCACCCGGACCGACTGCTCGCTGGGCAGGGCGAGCGCCTCGTCGTAGGAGTTGGTGTGCAGCGACTGGGTGCCGCCGAGTACGCCCGCGAGCGCCTGGATGGTCACCCGAACGACGTTGTTCAGCGGCTGCTGGGCGGTCAGCGATTGGCCGGCCGTCTGGGTGTGGAACTTCAGGCGCTTCGAGGCCGGGTCCTCGGCGTCGTACCACTCGTCCATCACCCGGGCGTAGATCCGGCGGGCGGCGCGGAACTTCGCGACCTCTTCGAAGATGGAGTTGTGGGAGTTGAAAAAGAAGGACAGCTGTGGGGCGAACTCGTCGACGTCGAGGCCGCGGTCGATCCCGTCTTCGACGTACGCGAAGCCGTCGGCGAGCGTGAACGCCAGCTCCTGGACGGCGGTCGATCCCGCCTCACGGATGTGGTATCCCGAAATCGAGATCGGGTTGAACTTCGGGGTTTTCTCGGCGGAAAACTCGATCACGTCGGTCACGAGATCCAGCGACGGCTCCGGGGGCATCACCCACTCCTTCTGGGCGATGAACTCCTTGAGCATGTCGTTTTGCAGGGTCCCCCGCAGCTCCTCGCGGGGGACGCCCTGCTGATCCGCGATCGCGATGTACATCGCGTAGATCACCGCCGCGCTGGGGTTGATCGTAAAGGAGGTAGACACCTCGCCGACGTCGATTCCCTCGAAGAGGATCTCCATGTCCCGGAGGGTGTCGACGGCGACCCCCTCCTTTCCCACCTCGCCGTCGGCCATCGGGTCGTCGGAGTCGATCCCCATCAGCGACGGCATGTCGAACGCCGTCGACAGCCCAGTCTGGCCGTTCTCGATGAGATAATGGAACCGCTCGTTGGTCTCCTCTGCGGTGCCGAAGCCGGCGAACTGTCGCATCGTCCAGGTCCGTCCGCGGTACATCGTCGGATACACCCCGCGGGTGTACGGTTCCTCGCCGGGAAAGCCCAGGTCCTCCCCGTAGTCGAGACCGGAGACGTCCTCCGGGGTGTACAGCCGATCGACCTCGAGGTTCGACACGGTGGCGAACCGATCGGTCCGTTCGCCGTGTCGCTCTATTGCCGGTTCGAGCGTTTCCGCCTCCCACTCCTCGCGCGCCCGGCGGATCTCCTCGAGTTCCTCGTCGTCGAACATACCCTCCAGTTCACCCCGATCGTCCATTAAGGATTCGCCGATCGCCATCGCCGTCACCGTGGCCGTCGTCGCCGTCGGCGTCGTGGTCGCCCTCGCAGGCGACGATCACCCGAAGTTCTCGACTTTCGCGCCGTCGAGGCTCCCGCCGGAGGATTCGACCGCCTGCGTTGCGAGATCGACAAAGGAGTCGAAGCCGAAGACGAACAGTTGTTCTCCCTCCGTCCCGGTGAGGACCTCGGCGACGGGGGTGTCAAGCGGCGCGTCGGTGACCCGAACCGTCGCCCCCCGTTCGCGGAGTCGGGCGAGCCGCGTCCCGTGAGCCGGCGACCCCTCGTATCGGTAGACGACAGCCGCCTCATTGCCCGCCGAAAGCGCGCGCTCGGCGATCGCGACGGCCGGCCCCACCCCCGGTCCGCCGGCGAGCACCACGGCGCGCGACTCCCCCTCGTAGTACTGATCGCCGAAGGGGCCGGACATCTCGAGGGTCGTTCCGGGTTCCAGCGTCGCGAGGAACTCGCTGAACGGACCGCTCTCCTCGGGATCGATACCGACAGTCACCTCGAAGGTATCCGTCACGGACGGCGAGGACAACGTGTAGAACCTGGCGTACTCCTCGCCGTCGATCGTCGCCGCGAGCCGCACGAACTGTCCCGGCTCCGCCGTGAACTCCTCGGGCGTCGAGATCGTCACGGCGACGGTGTTCGTGCCGACGTCCTCGGTTTCGACTACTTCGACTGTCGCGTCCATGGATGTGACTGTGTTTCACCACACGGTTATTCCTTCCGCGAGCCGTCCCGCGTCCCGGGTGGGAATACGCGATCCGTCCCGCGTCCCGGGTGGGAATACGCGAGCCGTCCCGAATCCAGAGCGGAGCTCCGCGAGCAGTTCACAGTTCCCTTCTGTGTCGGCCCGCTCGGCGTTCGAACACGCGGGACTCTCGGAAATGAGTTTACAAACGCAACTCAAAACCGCATTTATAATGGTTTTTATACGCGAAAAAGGGAGATATACTCTATAAATTGGATGTTTGTAAACCTCTCCGGCCTCATCCCAGTCAGAAGGCTTTTGATCACTCCGGGGGAACCCCCGATTTGTATGCCCGCGGACTTCAACTGGGCCATCGGCGGGGAAGCCGGCGATGGCATCGACTCGACCGGGAAGATCTTCGCACAGGCGCTCTCCCGGGCCGGTCGACACGTCTTCACGTCCAAGGACTTCGCGTCGCGTATCCGGGGCGGATACACGGCGTACAAGATCCGGACGTCCGTCGATCAGGTGCAAAGCGTCGTCGACAGGCTCGACGTTCTCATCGCGTTGACTCCCCGGACCGTCGAGGAGAACCGCGATGAACTGCACGACGGCTCCGTGGTCATCTACGACGGCTCCCGGACAACGATGCAGGGTCTGGATCTCCCCGAGGGAGTCGTCGGCCTCGACGTGCCGCTCAACGAACTGGCCGAAGAGGCCGGCGGCGCGATCATGCGCAACGTCGTCGCCCTGGGGGCCGCCTGCGAGGTGAGCGGGTTCCCGATCGAGAACCTCGACTCGGCGCTGCAAAAGCGGTTCGGCGACAAGGGGACGTCGATCGTCGAGAACAACGAACAGGCCGCCCGGCTCGGGCGGGACTACGTCGGAGAGGAGTTCGATCACGAGTTCGACTACGAGCTGGAGACGACCGACGCCGACTACGTCCTCCTCAACGGCGACGAGGCGATCGGCATGGGCGCGCTGGCGGCCGGCTGCCGGTTTTACGCCGGCTACCCGATCACGCCCGCGACGGCCGTGATGGAGTATCTCACCGGTCGAATCGAGAAGTACGGCGGGCACGTGGTGCAGGCGGAGGACGAACTGGCGGCGATCAACCTGGCGCTGGGAGCCGCCCGCGCGGGCGCCAGATCGATGACGGCGACCTCGGGGCCGGGAATCGACCTGATGGCCGAGACGTTCGGCCTGGTGGCCACCTCCGAGACGCCGCTCGTGATCGCCAACGTGATGCGGTCGGGTCCCTCGACGGGGATGCCGACGAAACAGGAGCAGGGCGACCTGAACATGATGCTGTACGGCGGTCACGGCGAGGTGCCGCGGTTCGTCCTCGCACCCACGACGGTTTCGGAGTGTTTCTGGAAGACCGTCGAGGCGTTCAACCTCGCCGAGAAGTACCAGCTCCCGGTCTATCTGGCTGGAGACCTCTCGCTTGCGGTGACCGAACAGACGTACCCGCCGGAGGCGTTCGACATGGACGAAGTGGAGATCGACCGCGGGTTCGTCGTGGACGAGGAGACGATCGCCGACCACAAAACCCCCGACGGGAAGTTCAAACCACACGAGATCACCGACGACGGGATCAGTCCGCGGGCGTTCCCGGGTACCGACGGCGGCGCACACATGTCCACGGGCCTCGAACACGACGAACTGGGCCGCCGCACCGAGGACACCGAGATGCGGAAAAAGCAGGTCGAAAAGCGCAACCGCAAGGTCGAGACAGCGATCGAGCGCGAGGCGTTCAACTATCGGGAATTCGGCGACCCCGACGCCGATACCCTCGTGATCACGTGGGGATCGACGGAGGGTGCCCTCGTCGAGGCGCTGTCGTTCCTGGAGGAAGAGGGAATCGAGGCGCGGGTCATCTCGGTGCCGTACATCTTCCCCCGGCCGGACCTCTCCGAGGCGGTCGAGGCGGCAGAGACGACGATCGTCGTCGAATGCAACGAGCGCGGGCAGTTCGCGAACCTGGTCGAACACGACGTACTCGAACGCGTCGAACGGATCAACAAGTACGACGGCGTCCAGTTCAAGGCGGACGAACTCGCGGAGATGATCCAAGACGTGCTCGGGGAACCTGCGGAGAAATCGGAGGTGTCACAATGAGTTCAGACGTTCGATTCACCGACTTCAAGTCAGACAAACAACCCACCTGGTGTCCCGGCTGCGGTGACTTCGGGACGATGAACGGCATGATGAAGGCGCTGGCGAACACCGGGAACGACCCGGACAACACGTTCGTCGTCGCCGGAATCGGCTGTTCGGGCAAGATCGGAACCTACATGCACAGTTACTCGCTTCACGGCGTCCACGGTCGGGCGCTGCCGGTCGGGGCGGGCGTGAAGATCGCCAACCCCGACCTCGAGGTGATGGTCGCCGGCGGCGACGGCGACGGCTACTCGATCGGGGTGGGTCATTTCATCCACAACGTTCGCCGGAACGTCGACATGACCTACGTCGTGATGGACAACCGGATCTACGGGCTCACGAAGGGTCAGGCGTCGCCGACCTCGCGTGCCGACTTCGAGACGTCGACGACGCCGGAGGGCCCCCAGCAGTCGCCGGTGAATCCGCTGGCGCTGGCGCTTGCGGCCGGCGGGACGTTCATCGCGCAGTCGTTTTCCTCGGACGCGATGCGGCACGCCGAAATCGTCCAGGAAGCGATCGAACACGACGGCTTCGGTTTCGTCAACGTGTTCTCGCCGTGTGTCACGTTCAACGACGTCGACACCTACGACTACTTCCGCGACAACCTGGTCGACGTCGCGGACACCGATCACGAGCCGACCGACAGGGACGCGGCCAAACAGAAGATCCTCGACAGCTCCAGGGAGTACCAGGGCGTGCTCTATCGGGATCCCGCCGCGAAGACCTACGAGGAGTCGAAGGGGCTCGACGAGCCGATGACCGAAATCCCCGACGGCGCCCCCGAGGACGCGATGGATCTGGTTCGGGAGTTTTACTAAACAACGACCTTTTTCTGCCTCGGGTGCGCTCCCGTCGGTCGCGCACCACTCGTTGAAAAAGCTCGATCAAAAAGTCGACTTTGTGGGGCGAAGCTCCGTTCCGGCGGTCAACCGCTCACTTCGCTGGGGGCGCTCACGACTGTTCACGATCCAGACTCCTGTGACAGCCGGGGGTAGAGTACTTAAAAGAGTAATTCTATTTTGAACAATACCAAATTATAAGAGAGCTATTCTCGTAACTCGACATAGGTGGCACAACATGGACTCGTGGACTGATGGACTCAGTACCAGGGAGCGCGTACGGAAAATTGCGCTCTCGCTGACCCGACCCCGGTCGGTCAACTGGATTAAAACGGAAGCCGACGTCGCGTCGTGGGACACGACGAAAGACGAACTCGAGCGACTCGTCGAATACGGGCAGATCAAACGCGTCGAAGACGACAGCGGAAGCGAGACACGGTACCGGTACGGGCCGAACTATCGGCGGCGCTATCTGGATCGCGTGGAAGAACTCGTCGCCGATCACACGAAGGACGAACTACGAAACGAGATCGCGGCGATCCAAGAGCAGATTGAAACGTGGCAGGATGCCTACGACGTGGACTCCCTGAGCGCGCTGAACGAGTCCGTGACGGACACGGGTCTGTCGAGCGACGAAATTCGCGAGCGAAATGCGGTCATCCGTCGCTGGGAGCGCTCCCGGGAGACGAAACGTCTCATCGCCCACGCGCTCTCTCTGTACGACGACCTCGAACGCGTCACCGATCCCGACTCTGGCCCCCAGCCGAGTGAGATGGCACCCTGATCGATGGCGCCGCTTTTCATCTTTCTCGCCCACCGGAGTCTCCTCGACCAGCACACCGCCCACGGTGAGATCCGAACGTGGCTGCGAAACCAGGGTGGGTGTTACGATGTCCGGTACGCGCCAAGTTCGATCCGGCGACACGAGGTCTGTGCCACGATCGAGCCCGAGATCCTTTTGGGGCGGCCGTATCCATCGGAGACAGTCGAACTCCGCGTCGAGTTCGAATTCCCGGAGGACACCGAGTACGATCAGTACGAGATTCAGTGGATCGATGGGGAACGGAACTACTCGTTCGGGTGGCATCAGGACGAAACACATCTCGACCTCGGGAGGTGCCACTTCCAACTGGAGTATCGAGACGAGACACTCGCTCGGAAACCGGCCGTGTTTCACGATATCCATCCGGTGAACGTCCTCGAGCAGCGTCTCTCGCTCGTCCCGTCGATCCTCGAACTGGTTACGTGGGAGTACAATCGACCCCGCCTCCCTCAGTGGCCGCCTCGGGACGTGTGATAGACTCACACAACCGATCGACTCGCTCCCTGCGTGACCGCTCTCCACGGAGACGCTTTCCAGGTTGTCGTCCCGCTACCGAACTCCGGTCGATCGACGCTGTCAAACAGCCTGAATGACTACGTATCGCTAATGGATCTGCGATTTCTCGGCGGCGCTCGCGAGGTCGGTCGGAGCGCCATCCTCGTGAACGACACGCTTCTTCTGGATTTCGGACTGCTCGCTGACAACCCGCTCCAGCGCCCCGTCGAGACGCCCGACCCGGACGCCGTCGTCGTCTCCCACGGCCACCTCGATCACGTCGGTGCCATTCCGGCGCTCCTCTCGGGGAAAAACCGGCCGCCCATTCACTGGACGCCGCCGACGTCGGAACTCGCCCTCACGCTGGCCCGTGACACGCTGAAGCTCCACGGGGGGACCTTACAGTGTCCCTTCACTGAAACCGACGTCAAACGGGTGACGGAGGTTTCGCGAACGCACGGCTACGGGGAGCCGTTCGAGGCCGCCGGCCACCGGGTCACCTTTTTTAACGCCGGCCACATCCCCGGCAGCGCCCACGTCCTGGTCGACGATGGCGACACCCGACTGCTGTACACCGGCGACTTCCACACCGACGACCAGCGGCTCGTCGCTGGAACCACTGCTCGCCCCGACGCCGACGTCGTCATCTGCGAGAGCACC
This sequence comes from Halalkaliarchaeum desulfuricum, assembly GCF_002952775.1. Lineage (NCBI taxonomy): Archaea > Methanobacteriati > Methanobacteriota > Halobacteria > Halobacteriales > Haloferacaceae > Halalkaliarchaeum > Halalkaliarchaeum desulfuricum. Next base: position 1,578,836 of record NZ_CP025066.1, on the reverse strand, counting down.
TATTCGGACGTCGAACACGAGGATCGAGAGACCGTCGAATCGCGGTTCGCCGAGAGCGTCAAGACCACACTGTGGGAAGGCGGGACCGTGATCGTCCCGGCGTTTGCCATCGGACGGACACAGGAGATGATGCTGATCTGTGATGCTCACGACATCCCGTGTTACGTCGACGGGATGGGTACGCAGGTGACCGAGATGTTCCGCCGGCATCCCGAATTCCTCCGCGACCCCGAGGCGCTCAGGCGAGCGAAATCACACGCCCGGTTCGTCACCGGTCGCGACGGCCAGCGGAAACGCATTACCGAACAGAAGGCGGCGATTATCACCACGAGCGGGATGCTCTCGGGCGGGCCGGCGATGTCCTACATCCCGGAGATCCGGTCCAATCCGGTGAACAAGATCACGATGACCGGCTACCAGGTCGCGGGAACTCCCGGACGCGAACTCCTCGAGACCGGATCCGCTGAGATCGACGGGCGGGTGATGCCCGTCGCCGCCCAGGTCGAGGGGTACGACTTCTCGGCGCATGCGGATAGGTCGGGATTGCTGTCGTTTCTCGACTCATACCGGGACGCCACCGTGCTCGTGAACCATGGCGACCGGTGTGAGCAGTTCGCCGAGGACCTGTCGGCGGACGGCTACGACGCGAGCGCGCCGGCGATCGGGGACGTTTGGCGGGGTTAGAGACCTTCCTTCTCGTCGAAATCAAAAGCAGTTGACACAACCGGCGTGCTGAATAGGGAGCGCAATTGGAATATAGGGGGTCTTTCTGCGGAATTTGGGCAGTAGTGAGTGAGACTCCGGAAACCGCAACGTCCGAGCGCTTTTTGGAAGGCTTCCCCGTTCACTGTAGGACGACCCAGATTTAGTGAAATGGTAAATATATTTATCCTAGTTTGACATCTCTACGCAGAGCTATCCATATCTACGCATATCTACGCACATCGACGCGTTCTAACGCGCAATATTCAGCGCGACCATTGAAACAGATTACTCTCTAAAGAATTCTACAGGGGTAACGTCGTCGAATCAAAAACCTATATCCGTCAAGTACGTAGTTCCATTCATAATGCAATTCTGCGACGAGTGCGGTTCAATGATGCACACGGAGGGCGACACGTGGGTGTGTCGCTCCTGTGACAACGAGGAGCCGCGGGACTCGCAAGCGGAAGCGGCGATGGCAACCCGGGAGGGACAGCGAAACGACGGGGCACCCGCCGTGGCCGACGCGACGAAAGGCTCTACTGAGACGATGCAGGAACATTGTCCAGCGGATGACTGCGACAGCGACCGAGCCTACTACGAGATGATGCCGAAGCCGGGCGGATCCTACGAGGTTCGACTGTTCACCTGCGTCGAGTGTGGCCACAAATGGCGCGAGACCTGATGACGCCGCTCGCGAACCTCATTCCCGAACTACGCACAGGCTCCCCTCCTCTCCCTCCCATACTGAACACCGATACGCAATACTGTCTGGCGGTTCTGCGCTACACTGAAGACGAATAGTGTGACCTGGAGACGGTCGCGACTGCGAATAGAAGGAGCTGTTATCGGTGGGCCATCGCTTCATCCATCCTCGTTCTTCAGCACGGCCGCTGAGATCTATCACTGATTACTCATTTGCCCCCTGCCGATAACTTAAAAGGAAACTTCGACAGCGTCGTCCAGATCCGTCGCCGTGGCTCCATCCAGCTCGGCGAACGCCTCGTGCAGCCGGTCGTACGTCTCCGCCAGCCCTTCGACGATCACCGTCGTGTCCCCGATCACGGCCATGTAGTTGGTGTCGCCGCGCCAGCGCGGCACGACGTGGGTGTGGACGTGATCGTCGATCGAGCCCCCTGCGGCGTCGCCGCCGAGGTTCATCCCGGCGTTGAAGCCGGCTGGATCGAACGACCGTCGCATCGCTTCAAACGTCGCCGCCTTTAATTGGGCGTGATCCAGCATGATTGCCTCCGAGAGCTCGCCGTACTCCCCCTCGTGGGCGTACGGGATGACCATCACGTGTCCCGGATTGTATGGGTAGTTGTTGAGTAGCACGAACGCGTGCTCGCTGCGGGCGACGATGCGTGACTCTCGGTCTGCATCCCGGTCGGGAAGGACGCAGAACGGACAGCCCTCGATGGGCTCCTCCTCGCGTTCGATCCACTCGATCCGCCACGGGGCGAACAGCTGATCCATACCGTCGCTTCGGTGGGCGGGCTCTTGGGCGTTTGGAGGGCGGTTCGTCGCCGACCTGCATGCCACTCAAAGCACCGCCGCGGCGGCGAGAAACGACCCGACGTACACCGCAGACGCGATCGGCAGCGCGCGTCCGACCCGGTAGCCGATGCTTGCGGGGTCGAGTCCACGTTCGATTCCGGTCGCGAGTGCAGTGAGCAGGGCAGCCAAAACGAGCACGTACGCGCCGATCACGAGCCCGAGATCGCCGGTCGCGAACGCGGCCTCCGTCGCGGCTGTCCCCTCCTGTTTGGAACCTCCGCCGACTGTCCCCGTCCCGGCGAATGACCCTGACCCTCCGGCTGCGGCGTCGACCGCCCGGATCCGATCGGAGAGCGCGACCGTCGCGCCCCCGACGAGCGGTCCGAACACCGTCGCCGTGTTCGAGAGGGTTCCGGTCACGTCCGAGAGCCGTCCCCGGGCCTCGGTTTCGATCCGGTCGAGCTCCTCGAGGTGGGTCGCCAGATCCAGGATGACGTCCCCTGCGGGGCGGCCGATCCGGGCGGCCACGCCCAGCAATCCCGCGGCCCGCCGAAATCTGGGGCTGGGAACCGTCGCGAGTGCACCGTCCCTCGCCAGAAACGCCGTCCGGACGTCGACGCGGAACGTCTGTCCGTACGCGACTGCGTCCTCGAGCACGTCGCCGGTCGGACCGGTGGCGTCCGCTGCCGCGCGCTCGAGTGCCGTCTCGACGGCGTCGCCCTCGGCGACTCGCTGTCCGATCCGGACTAGCGCGTCCGGCAGACCCTCCTCGACCTCGCGAACCCGTCTCCGGACCGCTTCGACCGGGCGGAACCACGATAGGAGCCCACCCCCGGCACCGACGCCGACCGCTGTGATCGCTCGCGTCCAGTCGGGCGCGACGAGACCGGCACAGAGCCACGCCGCCGCCGCACACCCCCCGGCGACGGCGATCGTCCGGGGAACCGTCCCGGATGCGTCCGGGTGCGCGCTCGTCACCGGCGGCGGTGGAAACGCGACCGGCCGACGCGCCAGGAGCCACGCCCCTGCGGCCAGCAGGCCGATCGGGAGCACGACGAGGTACGCGAGGGCGACGGCCGGCAGCGACACCGGGACGCCCGCCGCCGGCGCGGCCGGGAGCACCCCCACGAGTGCCAACGGAAGCAGGACGCCGAACGCGTAAATTCCGGTTACGGGACTCCGAATTCCGCTGGCGTACGCCGCCATCTCCTCCCTGGTTCCGTCGACGACCGCGTCCATCGCCCGGTCGAGTGCACGCTCGCGGCGCCCTGCGGGCACGGTGGTCGCACTGGCGAGTTGGGCGGCCGCCCGGTCGAGCGCGGGGAAGTAGGGTCGCCAGTCCGCCGCGAACGCTGCGAGCCCCGACTCGGGCCCCCCACGAGCGCGACGGACGTGTGCATCCAGGGCACGAAAGAGTCGTCCCTCGTCGGTTCGGATCGCAAACCGGACAGCCCGTTCCAGCGACGGATCCAGCCGGACTCGGAGCACCAGCAGGCCGACCAGCGCGGTCGCGTCCCCGAGGGATCTCGTCCGGCGGACTCGCGCGAGCCACCGGGGAACGTACTCGACGGTCGTCGACACCAGTAGCCCCGCCGTCGTCCCGACCAGGACTCCCGGCAGAATCCCGAAGAACCTGACTGTCGCCGCGCCGGCTCCCAGGCCGACCAGCACTCCGGCGAGATATCCCGCCCGAACGACCGTTTCGGGGGCGAGATCGCTCTCGAGGAACCAAAGCGCACACCGGAGGGGTGCGTTTTCCTCGTCGGTCCTCTGTCGGCTGCTGTCGCGCGGGCTCACGGAGCGAACCTCCCGGAGTCGAGGTCGGACGGGCGATGGCGGTCGGTCTCCGCGAGGCGTTCGAGCCGATCTGATCGGCGCTCGACTGCGTTCCAGACGTCCGTGTACGTCTCCTCCGACCGGGCGAGCGAGGACAGCAGGTGGCTGTTCCCTCGATCGCAGACGCCGGTCGTCGAGCCGGCGTCTGAACCCTCGAAAAGCGAGACGCTCCGGACGTCGTCGCCGTCTCCACGGATTTCCTCGAGGGCGGAGAGACGATATCTGCCGTCGAGCGTGACGACGGCGTCGGTGGCCGCAAACGCGGACGCCGGGACACCCAGGTCGGCGACGACCCGCTCGCGAACTCCGTCGGCGCCGTCGCCGTGGATCGTTCCCAGGACCGCCTCCCGCTGGGCCCCCACGCGCATCGCCTCGTACAGGGCTGCCGCCTCGGTCCCCCGGACCTCGCCGACCACGAGCGCCCCGTCGCCGAGCCGGAGCGCGGTCCGAACCGCCTCGGTCGGGGAGACCCCACCGCCGCTCTCTCGGGACGTTCCCCGTTCGTTCGCGGTGCCGCCCTGGTCGGCGTGGAGTCGTTGCACGTCTCGGCCGGCCGACTGGAGCCGATCCACGGGCAGTTCGGGCGTGTCCTCGACGACGAGCGTCCGAACTCCGGGGGAGAGTTCCCACAGTAGCGCCCCCAGAAGCGTCGTTTTTCCGCAGCCACGACCGCCGGCGACGAGCAGCGCCGCGCCGCGCTGGACCGCCACCGACAACAGCCCTGCCGCCCGCGGCGGGAGCGTCCCGGCGTGTATCAACCGCGGGAGCGTCCACGGCGTCCGGTCCCGGCGCCGAAGCGCGAACGCCAGCCCGTCTGTGACTGGTGCCGTCGTCGCGGCGACCCGGACCGGATCGCCGCCGATCTCCGTGCTCGCATCCAGCGTGGGATCCGCCCGGGAGAAGCCGCGGCCGCTCTCTCGACGGAGTCTCGACGCGAACGTGGCAGCCGCGGTCGGCGGGAACCAGACGTTCGTGAGGAACCGCTGGCCGTCCCGGAGGAGCCGAACCGGGTTCTCCTCGACGGGAGCGGAGACGAACGCGTCGGTCACGTCCGGATCCGCAAACAGGTCCTCGAACACGCCGTTGCCGCGGGTGTGCTTCCGGAGGATCGCGGCGAGCCGTTCGGCGGGAACGGTCGAGACGCCGTCCCCGTCGGTCCGGTGTTCCGCCGCGTCGATCTCTGCGGCCACCGCGCCGTCGGCCGAGGGACTGCCGTTTTTCCCGGCCGACTGCCGGAACCGATCGCGTGCCGCAACCAGCGTTTCGGCGTGTGCCGGATCGAGCCGCAACGACGGCGGCGTGAGACGGTACAGGGGTGGTGTGTCCGGTCGATCGTACGTCCGGACGACGGCGCCGGTTTCGAGTTCGAATCGATCCCGGAGCGTCGCACCCGTTGGCACCCTGTCGGCGATTCTGGCCCGCGCAATCGACAGTCCGTTAGCCGACGGGAGCGCCTCCTCGTAGCCGTTGATTCCGGCTGCGATCTCCGCGAGTCCGGATTCGGCCGCGATCCGGCTTGCCGGTCCGGCCCGCCCGGTCGCCTCCCTGACGGCGTCGAGTGGGTCGGTCGCGGCCAGTCCGGCGAGCCGATCGTCGTGGTGACTGACGCGTTCGTGAAACCGGCCCGCAGCGAGCAACAGCGCGTTCGCGCCGGGACGATATCGTCGCGTTCTCCCGCGGGCGTGGGTGACGACGACATCGGCGTCCCGTCGAGCGAGCGCCCGAACGACCCGGGCTCGGCACGCCGGGGACCGCTGGAGGTCGCCGTCGCCGGTACACTCGGTGGCGTCGAGGTGGAGTTCCGAACGCCCGCGGAGGCCGGTTCCACTCGGCTCTCGGAACGTGGCTTCACAGCGACAGCCCTGGGAGTCACAGTCGTCACGGTTCCCGGAGAGCCGACCGAACAGCGACATACGTCGGCTGGCTCGTATTCGTATTTAAACGTCGGTTCGGGACGACTTCTCGGGCGAGGAACGACTGGCCGTCGGCGGTGTCTCGGCGGCTCTTCACTCGCCGCCGCGTGCGTCCCAGTAGGAGACCGACGCGACCGCGTCGCCGGCTGCCGTTTTGCCAACGGCCTCGTCGACCGCGCGGAACGGTTTCGCGACCGCGCCCGGCAGGCTCCGGTAGAACCCGTACGGAAACACGAAGTCGTGGGACTCGTGGGCGAGTTCGAGGCCGGCGTCCGCGAGGAGGCTCCGTACGTCCCGCTGCGAGTAGAGCCGCGATCCCATCGGCAGCGCCCAGTTGTACAGCACGCGCATGCTGGGACGTCGGAAAGTGTCGAAGAACACCTGTTCGCGTGCGACCCGTTTGAGCTCCCGGAGGAACGTCACGGGTGTGTCCGCCAAATGGAAAAACCGCATGGCGAAGACGGCGTCGAAGTGATCGTCGGGAAACGGCAACCGGCCTGCGTCGCCGAGCATGAACGAGACGTTCTCCGAGACGTCGGCGTCGGCAGCCTTTTCGCGGCCCTGAGACAGCATCGCCGAGGAGATGTCGAGGCCGACGATGTCGGCGCCCTGGTCGGCGAGCATGACCGTGAACCGTCCGGTTCCGCAGGCGACCTCGAGTATCTCCCGGCCCTCGACGGGACCCAGTGCCGAGAGGACAGCCTGCTTTTCGCGGCGGTCGATCAGGCGGCCGCCGCCGGAGAACCGCTTGTCGTCGTACTCCTGGGCGACATCGTCCGCCTGGTACCACTCCTGTCCTTTCACGGAGGAACCTGTACGCCCGGGGACTAAAATCGTACTGATGACGCCCGGCGCCGTCCTCCTTTCGTGTTCCCCGCGCATATTTGCCACAAAACATAATTGTTTTACATACCTGTTCATAACGATCTATCACGCAGTTCGACTCGTCTCCGCTCGGGTCCTCCGGTCGGACCGTCGTTCGGTCCCGGCCTCGGATAGCCGCGTCTCTACCTTATATCTCCTTATACAATTCGTATTTGTTTTCCCAATATGTAGCTAACCTTTACCACGGCAGATCGATTCCGGTGCTCTATGAGCACTAGTCCGGCAGAAATCAACGACCACGAAACGCTGACCGACACCGAGTTCAGGGATCGTCTCCGCGAGCTCCCGCCGAGCGCGAAGCTCGTCGCGAAGGTGCTGGAGGGTGACTCGCCGCTCTCGCAGGGACAACTCGCCGAGGAGTCGCTGTTGCCCGACCGGACGGTCCGGTACGCCCTCAACCGTCTCGAGGACGAGGGGCTCGTCGACTCCCGGTACAGCTTCAAGGACGCCCGCAAACAGGTGTACTTCCTGACGAACTGACCGCGCCGAATCTCGGCGACACGAACTGCGATCGCGTTCGGCAGACCGCGATCGCGTTCGGGCAGAGATCCACTATTTTAAGTCCGTACCGCTGTTTCGACGGATATGGAGCTTTCCGTGGTCGTGCCCACCCTCAACGGGCGCGATCGGCTGTCGGCGTGTCTGGACGCGCTGGCGGCACACGCGCCGGACGCCGAGGTGATCGTCGCCAACGGGCCGTCGGCGGACGGGACCACGGGGATGGTTCGCGACCGGGACGACGTCGACGTCCTCGTGGAGATCTCTGACCGTTCGGTGAACGTCGCCCGCAACGCGGGGATCGAGGTCGCGAGCGGCGACGCCGTCGCCCTCGTCGACTTCGACCGGCGCGTCACGGACGGCTGGCAGGAGGCGGTCCTCGAGCGCCTCGAGTCGGCGCCGGTCGTCACCGGCCCGTCGCTTCCGATCGACCGGGAGGCGCCGGCAGTCGACGGGCCGGAACACCGTCGGATCGCCGGGCGGGAGGTCCGCTACTTCACGAGCGGGAACGTCGCGTTCCGACGCGGCGTCCTCGAGGTGCTCGACGGGTTCGACGAGTATCTGAACGTCGGCGGCGCCCGCGACGCGGCTCACAGACTGGCCGGTCTGGGACACGAGATCGCGTGGAACGAGCGGATGTCGGTGGGCCACGAGCCGCTGGCTGAAGGCGGGCACGACTGGCGGGAGAAGTACCGCGCGCTCGGGTACCGTCTCGCGAAGAATTACGGTGTCAGACCGGGGGTTGTACGCACCCTCGTCGGAGAAGCGCTGTGCGACGCACGGACGTCCTTCGAGGAGGTGATCCGTGGAGAGGGGGCTCCCACCGCGTGGATCGGAAACGGGTGGCGCGTCGCGAGGGGCTCACTCGAGGGCTCGACTGACGGGATCGTCGCCCGGGCCCGGGATCGATCGCCGTCGCGAAATCCCCGGGGACTCTCGGTACGACACGACCGCGCGGTCGCGCTGTACGATCGACGCGACGGGCGCGTCGAACGGTGATCGCCGTCCGTTCCGGGTTCAAACCGGATATTCGGCGTCCTCGTCGACGACGTGATCCGGTTCGGGTGGCACGTTCCAGTCGGTCGTCAACTCGAGAAACTGCACCAGCATTCGAGCGGTGGCTCCCCAGACGGTGTACCCGTTCACGTGGAAGAAGTGGAGACGAACGTCGCCGTGACGCGGGTGTTCCCGGCGCTGTGACTCGTAGTTTCCGCGATCGGTGAGTCCCCTCACGGGGAGCGGGACGATCTCGGCGACCTCGTACTCGTCGGGATAGTACTCCCTGTCGGGGATCCTGCCGACGAACGGACGGACGGCGTAGCCGCTCACTGTCTCGATGTCGTCGAGCCGACCGACGATTGTCGGCTCCTCCGGCCGGAGGCCGACCTCCTCGCGGGCCTCCCGAAGTGCGGTCTCCCGGAGGCTCTCGTCGACGGGTTCGCGTCCTCCCCCGGGGAAGCTCATCTGACCCGGATGTTCGCCGAGGTGTTCCGCCCGCTTGGTGAACAGGAGCCACGGCTCCCTCTCCCGGAAAAACACCGGGACGAGAACGGCGGCCTCCCGTGCCGTCCCGCCGACCTGGACGGGCTCGTGACGGCTCACCTCCGCCAAATCCATACGCTCAGTTGGCGCCGGAATACAATAGCTCTGTGGGACGTTCCCGCCCGGTGGAAGCCGAAATATTCACGATAGGGAGGCTCTCGAGGGAGATCACTCCGAGGGGCCTCATTCCAGGGCGCGTTCGATATCCGCTCGCACGTCGTCCGTGTCGACCCCGGCCCAGACGTCCACGTCGAAGCAGACGTCGAGCAGGGTCTCGAGCCGGTCGTCGTCGCCGTCGGCGGCAGCGCGGGCGGCCTCGCGCCGGAGTCGTTTTTCCACTGCGGTCGCGACCACCTCCCGATCGATCGATCGCTCCCTCTCGACATCGAGGATGTGGGGAAGGTCTGCGGCGCCGTCCGGGAGCCGCGGAAACGCGGTTGGCCCGACCGCGAGGTGTGACTGACTGTACTGTGTCTCCTGTTCCGTGTCGCTCGTGGGCTCGTATTCGACACTGACGAGAGCGAACTCCGAGACGGCGTCGTCTATCGCCCGGTCGACGGCGTCACGCTCGATCGACTCGCCCCGCTTGAAGGCGAGTTCGGCAGCCGCGTCCGCGAGTTCTTCCCGCGTCAACGCGGTGAACATGTCGACGATCCCCGCGATGGCGTCCGGTTCGAGGAACTCCCGGTCGCTGTCGGTCGTTGCGCTGTCGTCGCTCACGTCCGGGCGAACGGCCCCCGCCGGCAAAACTGGTCCGGTCGAGCGAGAACGTTCTCGATCACCAGTTCGACCGAGATCACGGGAGCCGTCCGGCGCTTTCGAGCGCCGCCAGAACTATCACAACGACCAGGAGCCCGGAGAGGAACACCCCGAAGACGGCGTCGTAGGTGAACCCCCGTTCCACGAGCGCGCCGACGACGGAGGCGCCACCGGCCTGAGCCAGCATCATCGACGCCGAGTAGAACGCGTACGCGCTCGCCCGGGACGCGTCCGGAAGCGTGTCGAGCAGGTACGTGTCCATCGCGGGGAATAGCGAATGGATCACGAAGCCGAGGACAGCGGAGACGGCGATAACGACGAACAGCCCCGAGGTCATCGTCAACGCGAAGACGCTGACGAGAAACGCCGCGATCACGCCCAGAATGTATGGCACGTGCGGCAGTCGGTCGGCGAGTCGACCACTCACGAGGAAGGCCGGCACGCCGGCCGCGAAAAGCACTGTGAGGAGGTTTCGCGCAACGGATTCCGGCAACCCCTTCGCGAGCATGTACTGCTCGTAGAAGTTGAACATGCCCTGCCAGACGAAGCCGACGGTCCCCAGCATCACGACCCCGGTGACGATGATCCGCCACTCCCGACGTGCGGCACCGAAGAAGTCACGGTCCTTCGTCCCCGCGTCGGGGAGGTCGGTTCGTCGTGCGGCCAGAAAGATCAACAGCGTGATCGTCGCGGCGGCGATCCCCGTTCCGTAGAAGACGAGCCGCCAGTCGTACACGACCGCGACGGAGACGATCGGCGCCGCAAGCACCGCGGCGAACTGGCTCGCCATCCCGTGGACCCCGATCACTCGACCGACTCGTTCGGGAAACAGTTCGGAGATCAGCGGGTTCGCGGAAACGAAGTAGGCGCCCGACGCCAGCCCCATCGTGAACGCGCCGGCCATCAGCGCAGGGACGGTTGCGGCGGTCGCGATGAAAAACGACGCTGCGGTGAGAACTGTACCGGCCCCCAGTACCACGTAGTGGCGCGGCACTTTCGTCAGGAGGTAGCCGGTCGGAAGCCGGGGGGAGGCGCTGCCCACCCACGTCAGTGTGACGACGAGTCCGATGGTGCCCTCCCTGACGCTGAAAACGTCCATGAACTCCCCGACCAGCGGCGCGAAGATGATCCGCGCGAAGTTAACGAGGAACACCAGCCCGCACAGCGTCCCGAACAGTCGAACGCGTGACACACCCGTCGTACCGCCGCGGCGGCTACAAACCTGTTGAATCCCGACGACCGAACAGGGTATTTAACAGCCCCGGCGTCGAACCCTCCCACATGAAGTCGACGCGAAAAGGGCTCCGGGAAGGGGAACTGTTCAAAGACAACTACGAGCGGCTCAAATGTGCGGAGTGTGAAGAGGTGTTGGACCGCAGGGACGACCCCGACGAGCTGTTCGACGTCAGATCCTGTTCGGAGTGCGGCCGGTCGTGGAAGGACATTCGCTGAGCGCTCCCGGCCCAGATCGACTCCCGTTCCCTCCGGCGTTTTTCTTCGGTGTATTCCTCCATCGTTTTTCTTCGGTGTTTTCTTCCGGCGTTGCAATCAGTCGGTTTCCGGTTCGGGGTCGGTTCGGATTGCCCCGGCCGCGGCGTCGACGACCGCCGACGGCGACAGCGTCGTGTCAGCCCACGTCGGCAGACGCGCGTCCGGCCCCGGGGGACGGATTCCGTCTGCGTACGTTCGGCTCTGTTCGCGCTCGGCGTCGGGATCGTACGCCAGCCCGTTGAACGCGGCGTCGGCGGCGTACTGTTCGACGAGGCGGTCGGCTGCCTCCCGGTAGGCCGTCGAAAGCGCAGCGTAGTCGACGTCCACGCCGTGATCGTCCACGGCACGAAACAGCGCTGTCCCCACCTCGAGAGCCATCGTCGAGAGCCCGCGATCCCCGGTCACCGGGTGGTGGTCGTGTCTGTGGAACCCCAGATCGACCTGGGCGCTGTGACGCGACCCGGCAGCGCCGAAGGCCTCGCCGAGCAGCCCGATCTCGAGCCCCCAGCGACGCTGGAGTCGCACCCGGCGGGCCAGGTCGGCGGTGAGGGCGAACTCGCCGGCGAGCGGATACCGGAACGCGGCGAGATACCGGACGAACGGGTGGTGGTGTCGCGTCTCGAGCGCCCTGATAAGGGGGGCGACGAACAGCCGAGTCAACCGTCCGTACAGCCGACCGTCCTCGACGCGGGCGTAGTATCCCTTCGCGAAAGAGTATCCCATTCCCAGGGGTGCAAGAAGCCGTGGGACGTGGTTGCGGGAGTACGTCGTCGCGTCGGCGTCGTGGACCGCGACGTACTCGGCCCGGGAGGCGGCGACGCCGAGTCCGAGCCACACGTCCCGTCCTTTCCCGTGATCTCCGTCGATGCCGTGCTCTACAAGCGTGGCCTCGAGGGCGTCGGCATCACACCACAGCACCGTCGCCGACAGATCGAACGAGCGAACCCACTTCCGGAACCGCTCGGCGACGTCGCCCGGCGCTCGCAACGGAACCACGACCTCGACGGGATCGACGGCCGACAGGGCTGTAAAGACGTGTTCGGGGGTCACCGACTCGATCCGGTCGCCGGCGATCGGGACGACGACAGCGGACTCGGAGACGGGCGCGTCGGGCGTCGCGTCGGCGAGGTCGTGCAGGGTGGTGACCTGATCCTGTATGTAATCCATCAGTCGGTTCTCGCCTCCGTCTCCTCGATTGCCGCGTCCGGATCTGTCCCCCACCTCGCATCGCGCTCGCCGAACTCGTGGCCGATCAGCGCGGCGTCGCGGGTCTCGGCCACGTCGTGTGTCCTGACGACATCGGCGCCCCGCTCGACGGCCATCGAGGTCGCCGCCAGGCTCACCGGAAGCGCCTCCTCGGTCGATCGATCGGCGACGTGTCGAAGGAAGTTCTTCCGGTTGATCGACACCAGCATCGGCCGTTCGAGCCCACGAAACTCCCCGAGACGGCGGAACGTCTCCCGGTCGTCCTCGATCGTCTTCTCCTCGCTCCAGCCGCCGAACGCGGGATCGACGATGGTTTTGTCGGTCAGCCCGTTCTGTTTCAACGCCTCGTACACCCGATCGACGTAGTCGGCCTGCCGTTCCCACTCGGGCGACCGCGCCTGCGTCCAGTCGACGTCCGTGACGGCCCCCGGACGGGCGAGGTCCGGCGGGCTCGCCATCTTGCAGACGGCGACGTCGTGTTCGCGACACACCTCCGGCATCTCCGGATCCGCGAAGCCACAGACGTCGTTGACCATGTCGAATCCCCGGTTCAGGGCGGCGTCGGCCACCTCGGAGTACCGCGTTTCGATCGAGAAGACGGCGTCGCCGCTCACCGATTCGATCGCCTCGATGGCGGCGTCGAGTCGGTCGAGTTCCTCGTTCGCCGTGAGCACGTCGAACCGCTTGTTCGCGGACTCGAGCCCCACGTCGACGATGTCGGCGCCCTCGTCGATCAACTGTTCGTCCACGTATGCGGCCGCCTGTTCCGGATCGTCGTGAACGGAGGGATCGTACGGCGACTCGTCGCTCACGTTCAACACGCCCATGATCCGCGGTGGAAATCTGTCGCCGATCGGGAGGCCGGCCGCGTGGACCGTTCGCATGAGTGGTATGTGGTAACGAACGGATTAAGTGTTGACGATCCGGTGGATCACGGTGGTCGGTCATACCCCGACGCGTCCGGAGGTTTATCAGTGGTGCCGCACCAGCCGTCCCCGGATCATGTCGACGCACGAAAACGGGTCCGAACGCGGCCGAGTCGAAGGCGGAACCGACGGGATCGCAGACGAGATCGCGAAACTGGAGTCCCGCGTGGCCGAACTCGAGGCGGCCACCGAAGCACTTCGGGGCTACGCGGGGAGCGTTCGAAGTGTCGATCGGGAGGTCGAGCGCCGGGCGGATCTAGCGCTCGCGACCGCAGAGCGGCTTCAACGACGGCTCGACGAGGAGTGAACCCGTGCGGCCCGTGGTTTCGATCGTACTTGCGGTCGCGCTCGTCGGGGTCGCCACGGGGGCGCTTTCGACGACGGAGCCGGAGCGCTCTGTGACGCAACTCGAGGGCGAGATCGACCGGCTCGAGCGGGCCGCCGCGGGGCTCGCGTCGTCGTCGACGGCGGCCGGCGGGATCGATCGAGCCGGACGCGTCCCCGCGACCGTGACGGTTCCCGACGGCGGGTTCGCGAGCGCACGGATCGATCGCGTTCGCATCGGCTGTCCGGTTTCGGTTCCGGTGAGGGAGTGTCCGCCGGTGCAGGCGAGCTATCGTCTACCGGACGGGCAAGTACGGCAGCTCCCGGCCGACGGTCCACGCCTCAGAACGCTCGACGGGCCGCTCGTGCTCGGTCCCGGGAAACACCGGTTGTCTCTCGCGTACGTCCGGATCGGGGACGGTCGGCCCGCCGTGATCGTCGGTCGACGCGGGGGCGAGGGCTAGATGCTAGAGGTCCTCTTCGATGACTTCGCCGACCGCGAAGTTGGACTTGACCTCGGTCACTTCGATCTTGACGCGTTCGCCGACGTCGGCGCCGGGAACGATGATGACGTAGCCTCGTTCGACGCGGGCGATTCCGTCCCCCTGTTTCCCGAGATCCTCTATTTCGACGTAGCGGATCTCGCCCGGTTCGACGGGTGGCTGCGGGCCATCGCCGCGGTCGGCAGTCGAAGACTCGGACGGTTCGTCGGTTTCTGCCTGTCCGGCGATGAGCGCGACCCGGTAGGTGTCCCCTGCCGAGAGCGACCCGGTCTCGATCTCGCGACGGGGTACCTCGATGACGTAGCTGTCTCCCTTCTCGCGCAGTTCAGCACTGAACAGACAAAGCAGGTTATCGGAGATTTCCATAGCAGACCTCTACCGTTCGCGTGGGCATCGTTCCTAATAGTTGTACCGCCGCAGAACCGACCGGAAGCCTCGTTATGAGCCGCCCGTGGAATCGAACCCGTCGAGGCCGAGAAGGTGGTCGTCCGCTGCCAGAGCAGACTCGAGCCGGGCGACGCTCGGCTTTTCCGTCCGCTCGGGGTTCGCGCGAACGCGGACCTCCTGGATGCCGATCGGAACGAACCCGAGTTCCAGTTCCGTCGCGGTCGCCCGGAGCCCGAGCCCGACGTCGGCGTCGCCGCCGGCGACCGCCCGGGCCGGACTCTCGAACGCCCGGGATTCGAGCCCGTAGCCGTCGATCGCGTCGATGGCTTCCTCCCGGTCGATCCCGCGTTCGTCGGCGAGCGACTCGATCTCGGCTTCGAGAGCGGTTCGCAGCCCGGCGTCGCTCGTCCGGTTGCGGAACCGGAGCTCCCGTTCGATGAGGTCCACGAGTCCCTGTACGTCGTCCGGGTTGTTCCGGGGGACGACCAGTCCCCATTCTCGCGTCCATCCGCCGAGGTCGACGGCCTCGACCGACCGGCGCACCGGGCCGGCGGTCACGGCCACGTCCGGCAGCCCGTCACGGAGCCGCCGAACGCCCTCCCGTGTGCCGACCGGGAGATACCGCGGCCGGTCGAGCCCGTCCAGCAGCCGGTTGAGCGCTGGGTCGTCCTCCCCGACGCCCAGAAGCGTCGGCGGGCGGACGTCCGGGGAGAACAACTCGACCTCGACGCGCTCGCCGGCGTCCAGGTAGTCCGTGTCGGGATCGATCGCAACCACCCCGTCGGCCTCGACGAGGCTCGTCGTCGCCCCCGAGCCCTTGTCGACCGGGTAGACGAGAGGATATCCATCTCCCACCACGGTTTCCGTGTCCCCTCCGGCCTCGAGCAGTCCGACCGGGAGGAAGCGGAGCCGTCCTTCGCCGTGACGCTGTTCGACGGCCAGCCGGCCGGAGACGGTCGCGGTTTCCGGCTCCGGGAGGCCGGCGGCCTCGCGCAGCGCCGGGGCGAGGAACGTCCGGAAGATGGTCAGCGCCGAAACGGGGTAGCCGGGAAGCCCGACGTAGGCGGACTCGCCGCCGTCCTCGCGGTCCAGCCGCCCCACGAGCATCGGCTTGCCCGGCTTGACCGCCACGCCGTGCAACAGGAGCTCCCCCCGGCGTTCGATCACCCGATAGATGACGTCGACGGCGCTTGCGGAGGTCGATCCCGAGGAGACGACCAGGTCACACTCGTCGGCCGCCCGCGAGAGCAGCCGCTCCATCTCCTCGTAATCGTCGCCGACGTGTGGATACAGCTCCGCGCTTCCGCCCGCCTCTTCGACCGCCGAGGCGATCGTGTAGCTGTTGACGTCGTAGATCTCCCCACGGTCGTCTGAAAGCGGCTCGCCGGGTCTGACGAGTTCGTCACCGGTCGAGACGATGCCGACCGTCGGCCGACCCCGGACGGGGACTTCCTCGACGCCCAGCGCCGACAGCAGTCCGATCTCCCTGGGCGTGAGCCGCGTTCCGGGCCCGAGCGCGCGTGCGCCGGCGGCGATGTCCGCGCCCGCGAGCATCACGTGATCGCCAGGGGCGACGGTGGTCCTGATCGCGATCCGGTCGCCGTCGCTGTCGTTTTCACCCTCGCCGTCGCCTTCGCCGACGGCATCCGCCGGATCCGTCCGTTCGACCATCACGACGGCATCGGCACCGTCGGGCATCACCGCCCCGGTGGAGATCTCGACGCAGGTGCCCGGATCGACGCTCACGTCCGGCTCCTCGCCGGCGTGGACCTCGCCGACCCGAGCGAGCACCGCCGGCTCCGCCTCGTCGGCGCCGAAGGTGTCGCGCGCACGGACGGCGTAGCCGTCCATCGACGCCCGGTCGAAGCCCGGAACGTCGCGTCCCGCGTCGATCCGTTCTGCGAGCACCCGCCCCCGGGCCTCCGTGAGGGGGACTGACTCCGGTTCGCCGGTCAACTCGAGCGACGCGATCGCCTCCCTCGCCGCTTCGGGCGTCGCGAGGTCGCGGAACTGCTTTCGGTCGCTCACTGTGATCCCTCCCACACCTCGACAGTCACGACCTCGCCGGCGTCGAACCCCTCCACGGGTTCGGGGACGACGACCCAGCCGTCCGCAAGCGCGACCGAGGAGAGCACCCCCGATCCCGAGGCGCGGGTAGGTGTCGCCGCGAACGACGGGTTCTCCCCGTCCTCGCTGCCGGTGTCGTCGGCGTTCCGGTCGTCCGGATCCACCTCCAGCCTGACCCGGGCGAACGTACGGGTTCCGGGCTCGCTGGGGATCTTACGCGTCAGGCGTGCAGTCCGGGTCGGATGAGGCGGCAGCGGCATCGCGCCGACGTCTTTGAGCACCGGCCGGAGGAACTGCACGGCGTTGACGATGCAGGCGACGGGATAGCCGGGGAGCATCACC
The DNA here is from genome assembly GCF_002952775.1 of Halalkaliarchaeum desulfuricum. NCBI lineage: Archaea > Methanobacteriati > Methanobacteriota > Halobacteria > Halobacteriales > Haloferacaceae > Halalkaliarchaeum > Halalkaliarchaeum desulfuricum. Next base: position 1,561,958 of record NZ_CP025066.1, on the reverse strand, counting down.
ACCGGCGTGTCCTCGACGGCGCCCAGCGCCACGGGATGGCCCGGTTTGAGCGCGACGCCGTGGACCAGCACCTCGCCGATCCCGTCGACGACGTCGGGAACGAGGTCGCGTTCCCCCACCGACGAGCCGCCGGTGGTGACGACGACATCGTGATCCAGATCGCGTTCGATGGCGTTTCGGAGGGCGTCCTCGTCGTCGGTGACGATTTCGCGGTAGGTCGCGTCGCCGCCCCACCGTTCGGCAAGGCGGGTGACGGTGAGGCCGTTCGTCTCGATCACCTCGCCCGGTCCCGGATCCGACTGCACGAGCTCCTCGCCGGTGGGGAGCACGGCGACGCTCGGGTGTTCGTAGACGGTGACTTCCTCCAGGCCGACGGACTTGAGCAGGCCGAGATCGGATGGCCGGAACCGGTGGCGCGGCTCGTAGAGGGTCTGTCCCTCGGCGACGTCCTCGCCGGCGTCGCCGACGTTTTCCCCCTCCGCGACGGCGTCGAACACCTCGAGTTCTTCGATCTCGTCGTCGCCGTCGAAGTCGAGCTCCTCGACCTGTTCGATCATCACGACCGCGTCGGCGCCCGCCGGGAGGTCGCTGCCGGTGTGGACGCGTGCGGCTTCCTCGGGGCCGACGCGATCCTCGGTCGGAGTGAGCACGCTCGGGGACCGTTCGGAGGCGCCGAATGTGTCACGCGCCCGGACGGCGTAGCCGTCCATGGCCGCCCGATCGTAGCCGGGGACGGGGTTGGGTGCCGTGATCGTCTCGGCGACGGTCCGTCCGTCGGCGTCGGCGACGGCGACGCGTTCCGTCCGGCTGTGCGGCGTCGCGGCCTCCCGGATCGCAGCGAGGGCGTCGGCGACCCGGGTGCGGTGTTTGAACCCGGACTCCTGTCGGTCGTGGGTCATACCTCGGGTTTTGTCGCAGGCGGTAAAAGGCTGGCCGGTTCACGACTGTAGCCGGATCGAGCTTCCGAAGTACTTGTGAAACACCTCCTCGACCGAGTCGGCGTTGAACGTCCCGAGGTCCCGCCCGATCTCGGTTTCCATGGCCTCGCGATACGCCTCGTCGCACTCGAACTCCCGGAAGGTCACGTCCTCCACCGGAACGTCGAGCCAGTCGCTCGCGAGCTCACGGGCGTACGCGTCGTCGTTTACTTCCCCCCGCCACAGCGCGTTCCGGAAGAACAGCCAGCCGTCGGCGCCGGGCGGCTCTGCGGGCAAGCGAACGATCGTCTCGAACGTCTCCGGCTCCGTCCGCACTCGCCGGGCGTCGAGCCGAAACCGAACCCGGAAGACGTACTCGGCGTGCATCGCTGGCGTCCGTCAGGCACCGCCGCCGAACTCGTCTTCGAACAGTTCGTCGAACGCCTCCGAGAGGTTCAGATCGCGCTCGGTGATCCCCCCGGCGTCGTGGGTCGTAAACCGCACTTCGATCTCCTTGTACCGGATCACCATCTCCGGGTGGTGGAACTCCTCTTGTGCGATCTCGCCGGCCTCCCCCGCGAACGCGACGCCTTCGAGGTAGTCGTCGAAGCCGTACTCGCGAACGATCTCGTCGCCGTCCCGCTCCCAGCCGTCGGGGAGTCGACGCCGTATCTCTTCGTCGGAAAGCAGTTCGGGCATGGTGGATGCACGTTGTGCGACTGGTTAACAGTTTTCCCGGGCGTTCGGTTTCCTTCCCTTCGGCTTCGTTCCGTCGACGGACCGATTGGTTCCAGAAGGCACATATTCGGGGCGGTCGCAGGAGGGTACATGTTCCGCGGCCTCCGGAAGCGACTCGGAGGGGGGCGCCTCTCCCGATCCAACGTCCGAAATCGGCTGCTTCGGCCGTTCGAGCGGACGTACGAGCGCGCCTACGAGCGGTTGCTCCGTCGGGAGATCGACGAGGTGCCAACCCACGTGGCGGTTATCCAGGACGGGAACCGGCGGTACGCCCGAGAGCAGGGGGCCGAGGCGCCAGAGGGACACCGGGCCGGGGCGTCGACGACCGAGCAGGTGCTGGAGTGGTGTGAGGAGCTCGGGATCGAGGAGCTCACGCTGTACGCGTTTTCGACGGAGAACTTCGAACGTCCCGACGAGGAGCTGGAGCCGCTGTTCGACCTGCTCGCCGAGAAGCTCCGGGAGTTCGCCGACGCCGAGCGAGTTCACGAGACGGGCGTCCGGATCCACGCGATCGGCGATGTCGACCGGCTTCCCCCGCGGGTGCAAGACGCCGTCGAGTACGCCGAGCGTCGGACCGCCGGCTACGAGGAGTTCCGACTGAACGTCGCGCTCGCGTACGGCGGTCGCAACGAACTCACCAGGGCTGCCCGGGAGATCGCCGCGGAGGTCGACGACGGGACGCTCGCTCCCGAGGCGGTCGACGTCGCGGAGATCGAACGGCGGCTCTACCGGGAGCCGGTGCGGGAGGTGGACCTGATCGTGCGGACCGGCGGCGACGAGCGAACGTCGAACTTCCTGCCGTGGTACGCGAACGGCAACGAGGCGGCCGTCTACTTCTGTACGCCCTACTGGCCGGCGTTCTCGAAGCCCGACTTCCTGCGGGGGATCCGGACCTACCAGGCGCGGGAACGTTCCTGGCGGCGAAACCGGGTCGAACGGGCTGGGACGCTGGTCCGGGCGATCGCGGTCGTCGAACTCGCCGAGGCGCGGTCGCTCGTGGGGCGGCTCCGGGAGCAGCTCCCCAGGAGGGAGGCAGAGGAAATCGAGAACGCCCTCGGAGAGGACGACGCTACTGACGTCGCAGACTGATCGGCGTTTCGGCACCGACCGAGCCACACCGCCGGCTGCGGCGACCCGAACCGACGCGTCCGACGGTTCGGGTTCCCGGGGCTCTTTTCACCCGTGAAGTCGTTTGAACACCCGTGAACTCCCTCGAAGCCGATCTCGAACGCGCCCGGGAACTCGACGCCGCGCGGATCGCGGACGCCGTCGAGTCGATCGGCTTCGAGTGCACGCGGTGTGGCGGCTGCTGTACGGCCGAGGACACAGATGTCGACAGGGAACCACACACGGCAACGGTGTTCCCCGACGAAGTCAGGCGGCTACAGGCGACGGGCGACCGCGAGTGGGGGGAGATCGCCAGACCGATGCCGTACGGGATCGACGGGGTGGCGAGCGGCGGCGACGACGCCCCGAATGGAGCGACCCGAGAACCGACCGGGGAGACGTTCGAGTGGGCGCTCGCAGTCGACGGCTGCGGCGACTGCGTCTTTTATACGAAGGACGAGGACGGCGTCGGCGCGTGTACGGTCCACGAGGCACGCCCGCTCGTGTGTCGGACGTACCCGTTCTCGCTGGACGTGCTGTCGGACCGGGGGGAGGAGGAGGCCGTCGTCGAACGCGACGGGTCTGTCCTGGCTCACGAATGTGCGGGGCTGGGACGCGATATCTCGCGAGCGGACGCCGAGGCGATGGCGGAAACGCTGAAACGGCGGGCGATCCGCGAGCTCGAGGAAGCCATCGCCGTCCGCGACAGCTATCGGCCGACGGCCGTCGACGGGGTGGTGGTCCACGACTCGGAGGGACAGAAACGCCCGGACGGGACCCCACTCGAGGGGGGTTCCGGGTCGAGCGGATCCAGGTAGATGCGTTTTTGAGGTTCGGGAACGCAGGAACGGATAGGCTCCAGCACATGACCTTCGTCACGAAACTCACCTTCCAGTCGGGCGACAGGGCGGTTCTCGAGGACACCGTCGGGGAAATCAAAGGGATGCTCGAACGCAAGGGAGTCGAGTGCAAGGGACCACACTCCTCGTCTCCGGAGAAACTCCGCGTGCCGCTGTCCCGCCGGCTCGACGCCGGTGAGACGTTCGATCCGTGGACGTACACCGTCTACACCCGCCGGATGGAGATCCACGGCGCCGAGCACATCGCCCGGGAGGTGGGTCACATGGACTTTCCGGACTCGCTTCACGTCGAGATCGAGGTCGGCCGGAAACGACCGCTGGGGTATCGGCGAAACTGAGTGTCGGATCGGCGAAACTGAGAGTCGGGTGGCTCTCTGGCCGGCATGTGGCATCGTCACACGCCCGTCTGACGCACATTTATACAGCCGGAACAACCTGTTGTTCGTATGAGTAACCGGGTGGAGGACCTGGAACGCCAGGTGCAGGAGCTTCAGGCCGCAGTCAACGGACTGACCGAGGAGTTGGTGGAGACGAAAGCGCGCCTCCAGGACCTCGAAGCGGCCGAACACGGGGAGCCGGAACCGCCGGAGGAGCCGTCAGAGGTTCCCGCAGAACGGACGACCAAAAGTGACGTCCACGCCGACGTCGTCGAGGCGAATCCCGAGGCGAAGCGCGCCGAGGAGTCGAGCGCGGACGCGGCCGCCGATGGCGATGCGGCCACTGGAGAGGACACCGCCGACGAGTCGGTCGAAGCAGATAAATCCGAGGAGCCTGACGAATCGAGCGGAGATGGGGAGTCGGAGGAGAGCGACATAATCGTCGCGTAAGCTCGCGGCTCCATCGCGAGCGACACATGCATATCAAAGAGCTCGTACTGGACGACTTCAAGAGCTTCGGACGACCGACGCGTATCCCCTTTTACGAGGACTTCACGGTGATCACCGGGCCGAACGGCTCGGGCAAGTCGAACATCATCGACGCGGTCCTGTTCGCGCTGGGGCTCGCCAGAACTCGGGGGATCCGTGCGAAGAAGCTGACCGACCTCATCTACAACCCCGGTCACGAGGACGGCGCCGGGTCGTCCGGGCCGAACGAGGCGTCGGTGACGGTGGTGCTGGACAACGAGGACCACACTCTCTCGCGGGAGCAGGTGGTCACTGCCGCGGGCAGCGACCGGATCGGCGACGTCGACGAGATCACGATCAAGCGCCGGGTGAAAGAGACCGAGGACAACTACTACTCCTACTACTACCTCAACGAGCGCTCGGTGAACCTCTCTGACATCCGTGATCTGCTCTCGCAGGCGGGAATCACCCCCGAGGGGTACAACGTCGTGATGCAGGGGGACGTCACCGAGATCATCAACATGACCCCCTACCAGCGCCGGGGGATACTCGACGAGATCGCCGGCGTCGCGGAGTTCGACGCCAAAAAGGAGGACGCATTCGAGGAGTTAGAGACGGTCGAGTCCCGGATCGGCGAGGCCGACCTCCGGATCGGGGAGAAACAGGACCGGCTCGAGCAGCTGGAGGACGAGCGGGAGGCCGCCCTCGAGTACGAGTCGCTGCGCGAGGAGAAAGCGGAGTACGAGGGCTACCTCGAGGCAGCCGAACTCGAGGAAAAGCGGGGCACTCTCGAGGGGACCGAAAAGAAGATCGAGGCGAACCAACAGACCCGCGAGGAGCTGCAAGCGGAGCTCGACGAGCGCCAGGCCCGGGTCGACGAACTCGAGGCGGAACTCGAGGAGCTCAACCGCGAGATCGAGCGGAAAGGCGAGGACGAGCAGCTCCGGATCAAAAGCGAGATCGAGGAGGTCAAAGGTGAGATCTCTCGGCTCGAAGGGAAAATCGAGACCGCAACCGAGCGGATCGAGGACGCCGAAACCGAGCGCCGGGAGGCGTTCGTCCAGATCGATCGCAAGGAGGAGCGCCTCGATGAACTGGAAGGCGAGATCCGCGAGCTGAAAGTCGAGAAGGCATCGGTGAAGCGGGAGATCGGCGAAAAGCAGTCGGAACTCGCGGAGATCGAAGCCGAGATCGAGTCGGAGGACACCGAGTTCGACGAGCTGAAGGCCGACCTCGCCGACCGCAAACAGCGGCTCGAGGAGCTAAAAGACGAAGCGAACGACCTCCAGCGCGAGAAGGACCGCCTGCTCGACGACGCCAGACGGCGATCCAACGAGCTCGCCGAGGCGCGCGAGGAACTCGAGGCCGCCCACGAGACGATCCCCGAACTGAAAGCGCGCAGGTCGGAGCTACACGGCGAACTCGACACCGCAGAGCGGAACCTGCGGACGATCGAGGGAACGATCGAGGAGCTACAGGCCGAAAAGGAGGAGCTGTCGGCGGAACTCGAGGAAGTCGAAGACGAACTCCGCGAGAAACAGACCGAGTACGCCGAACTCGAGGCGCGCGCCGACCGCGAGGGCGACAGCTCCTGGCCGCGGTCGGTCACGACGATCCTGAACGCGGAGGTTTCCGGCGTCCACGGCGCGGTCGGCGACCTCGGTGCGGTCGACTCCGCGTACGCAGTCGCCTGCGAAACCGCCGCGGGCGGTCGACTCGCGAACGTCGTCGTCGACGACGACGGCGTCGGGGCGACCTGCATCGACTACCTCAAGTCGCGCAACGCGGGGCGGGCGACGTTCCTGCCGATCACCGAGATGGAAACCCGGAGCCTGCCCCGTGAGCCCTCCCACCCCGGCGTGGTCGATTTCGCCCGCAACCTGGTCGACTACGAGGAGGAGTACGAGGGCGTCTTCTCGTATGTGCTCGGCTCCACGCTGGTCGTCGAGGACATGGACACGGCCCGGGATCTGATGGGCGAGTACCGGATGGTCACCCTCGATGGCGACCTGGTCGAACGCTCCGGCGCGATGACGGGCGGCTCCGGCGGCGGGTCCAGATACTCCTTCAGCAAGTCCGGGAAGGGGAAACTCGAACGGCTCGCCGAGGAAATCTCCGATCTGGAGGACCGACGCCGGGAGCTGGAGGCGGAGATCCGCGAGCTCGAAGGCGACATCGACGACGCCCGCGACCGGAAGACGGACGCCGCCGACAGGGTTCGGGCGGTCGAGGGCGATATCGAGGACGTCGAGGCGGAACTCGACGAGCAGGACGACCGGATCGAAGAGCTCGAAGACCGGATCGAAGAGCTGGAGACAAAGCGGGAGTCGGTCGACGAGCAGATGAACGAACTGGAGGCGGAGCTGTCCGGCGTCCAGGAAACGCGGGCCGACGTCGAGGGGGAAATCGAGGAGCTGGAGGCCGAACTCGCCGACTCGCGGATCCCGGAGCTCACCGACCGCGCGGACGAGGTGCGCGGTGAGATCGACGAACTGGAGTCGAAGATGGACGATCTCGACGGGAGACTCAACGAGCGGAACGTCGAGATCGAGTACGTCGAGGAGTCGATCGAGGAGCTGCAGGGGACCGTCGAGACCGCCCGGGAGCGGAAGGCGAACGCCGAATCCGACATCGAGGACTACGAGGAGCGGATCGAGAAAAAGCGGGACGCGCTCGAGGAAAAGCGGGCCGCAATCGAGGAGCTCGAAGGGGAACTCGTCGACCTGAAAGAAGAGCGCACCGACCTCCGGAAAGAACTTCGGCAGGCGGAAAGCGCCCGGGACGAACAGCGCGACCGCGTTTCGGAGATCGAGTCGACGTTATCGGACCTTCGGGAGACGAAAGAGCGACTCGAGTGGGAGATCGAGGAGCTCGAGGCGGCCGTCGGCGACTACGACCCCGAGGAGATCCCCGACCACGACGAACTCGAAGCGCGGATCGAGGAGCTGAAAGCCGAGATGGCACAACTGGAGCCGGTGAACATGCTCGCGATCGACGAGTACGACGAGGTACAGTCGGAGCTGGAGACGATGACCGAGCGCCGGGACGTGCTCGTCGAGGAACGGGACGGGATCGAAGAACGGATCGATCGGTACGAGGCACAGAAAAAGCAGACGTTCATGGAGGCGTTCGAGTCGATCGACACCGAGTTCCAGAACGTCTTCTCCCGGCTTTCGGACGGATCGGGCGAACTCGTCTTGGAGGATCCCGAGGACCCGTTCGAGGGCGGGCTGACGATGAAAGCGCGTCCGGCGGACAAGCCGGTCCAGCGGCTCGACGCGATGTCCGGCGGCGAGAAGTCGCTGACTGCGCTGTCGTTCGTCTTCGCGATCCAGCGGCACAACCCGGCGCCGTTTTACGCGCTCGACGAGATCGACGCGTTCCTCGATGCGGTCAACGCCGAGCGCGTCGGGGAGATGGTCGACGATCTGGCGGGCGACGCGCAGTTCGTCGTCGTCTCGCACCGCTCTGCGCTGCTCGAGCGCTCCGAACGGGCGATCGGGGTGACCATGCAACAGGACAACGTAAGCGCCGTCACCGGCCTGCAGTTCGGCGAAGAGGGCGGGGAGAGTGCCGACGAGTCCGGGGAGGTGAGCGCGGGTGACTAGCAGCTTCGGGCTCGACGTCACAGGCGAGCCACCGCCCGGATCGGGCCCGGCCGACCTCGACGACGACGAGGTCGAGCCGGTCGAACTCCTCGTCCAGCTCGCCGAGGAGGGCGAGATCGAGCCGTGGGACATCGACATCGTCACGGTCACCGACGCGTTCCTCGAGAAGCTCGACGCCACGGACCTGCGGACGTCGGGTCGGGCGCTGTTTTACGCCTCCGTGCTGTTGCGGATGAAAAGCGACGCGATGCTCGCGGAGGACGACGAGAAGGAAAACGAGCCCGAGCCGTGGGAGCTGGCGATGGAGGGCGGCACGGACGACCGGTCGGATCCGGCGTTCGACCCGGTCGACGCGCTCGAGGCGGAGATGGACCGCCGGCTCGACCGGAAGAACACCCGTGGGCAGCCGGAGACGCTCGAGGGGCTCGTCCGGGAGCTCCGGGAGGCGGAACGGGAGTCGTGGTGGAAGCGCCGGCGGGAGTACGACACCAGCGGTTCCCCGACGGGATACGACCGCGGGATGCAGACGCTGGACTACCATGCCGACGACGACGCCCGGCGGGACGGGGAGCCGACCGCGGGAGACGTTACGGAGCGGACGCACGACGAGGACATCGAGGAGGTGATCGAGGGGGTGACTGACGCGCTCCGGGAGCAGTACGCCGCCGGACGGGGGGAGGTGCTGTTCGCGGAGGTGCGCACCGCCGGCGGGCGCCCCTTTATGACGTATCTGTCGCTTTTGTTCATGGCTCACCGGGGTGCGGTTCGACTGCAGCAGGACGAACTGTTCGGCGACCTGTGGATCCTGGATCACACCATCACCGCCGTCGCCGAGGACGCCGAAGCGGTCGCCGATGACTAAATACAACGACCTTTTTTAACGGGGGCCTCACTCACTGCGTTCGTTCGACCCCCGCCAAAAAAGCTCGACCAAAAAAGCCGCCTCCGCGGGCTACGCCCGCTCCGGCGGTGAACCGCTCGCTTCGCTCACGGGTCGCTGTGCTCCCCGTTCGCGTTTCCGAGGCGCTCGTTTCACTCGCGCCTCGCTTCGCTCGCGGATGCTCGACGGAATTTGCCCTTTGATGTACTCGGCCTGTTCTTTCTGGAGAGGTCCGTGTTGACCCGCGAGCGACCGCAGTGAGCGAGCGGGCCAAGAGCCGACCAACGGGAGGCTCGCAGCGCTTTTGGTCGAGCTTTTGCCAGGGAGCGACCGAAGGGAGCGACCGCAGCAAAAGCTCGAGGTTCAAATCCCGAGCAGCGACCGGAGCGACCGGGTTCGGGTGCCACACGCCTGGCTGTATTCACAGCCCTCACACCGGGCGTCGTTCGCTCGCGGCGGCGGGCCGTCGATGGCCCGCACCGCCCGAAGCGCGGAGCGGTAGGCCGCTTTCGCGCGGGTCGTGAGTTCGACGGTTCGAACGACCCCGTGGGCCGGATACTCCACGAACGACGTCGACACCTGCCGGGTTTGCTCCCACGAGAGGGCCTTGGCGGCGGCGACTGCGCGCACGCGGTGGTGGTTCCACGTCCCCTGATCCGGCGGCGTTCCGGGGGAGACGATCGTCGGGACTCCTGGGTCGCCGACGATCTTGTGGGCGATCCCGCGACAATCCTTCCCGGACAACAGTACCCGGGTCCGGGACGGCGAGGCCAGTTCGTCCCAGTCGTCGCGCGTTCGGAGTCTGGCGAGGTTTCGGCGGAAGGCGTCCGGTTCGACATCGATCGGAGCCTCGCGAAGTTCCCGGTCGGAGGCGTCGAGCAGCGACGGGTATCGGAAGGCCAACTCGATACGATCGGTCGCGTCCGGCGGCGGCTCTCGATCGTCCTCCTTTCGGGCGTGATACAGCTGTCGCGGGCAGTAGGCCCCCCGCGAGAGATCGCCGAACGTCACCGTTTCGTCGGATCGCGAGCCGGTCACGCGCCGGAGTGGTCCCGGCATGGTATATAAGCGTCGAGTCCAGAGATGACGGCACGGACATGGGAAACCGAGACGATGTAACGGGGAACGCCGAGACGGGGGACGTCGAGGGGGTGCCGGTCGACGTGACCGTCTACTCGCGGGAGGACTGTCACCTGTGTGACGAGGCGATCGAGGTCATCCGGCAAGTCGCCGCCGACGTCGGTGTGATCGTCGCAATCGACGAGATCGACGTCGACGAGGACGAACAGCTGAAAGACGAGTACGGCGATCGGGTTCCGTACGTCCTCGTGGACGGCGACCCCGCCTACAAGTACCGGGTGGACTCGTTCGATCTCCGGCGACGGCTTCGGGATCGCGCCCAGAACTGATGAGGGACGACTCCCACGTTTGCGATATCCCGGACGCGCTTCCACCAGACGTGATCATCAGGCGCGCGCTCCCGGCAGATCTCCTGGGAATCGTGCGCGTGTTCGACGGGGCCGCACTCGAGACGGACGTCGAGAGATTGCGGCGTCGACTCCGCGATGATCCGCCACGGGCGTTCGTCGCCGCCGCGGCCCGGACGGACCCCTCCCCGGAGTCGTCGGCTGACCGCGTCGTGGGCGCGCTCGTATTGAGTGACCGTCCAGCGTCGTCCCCCGGCGAGGTGGAGATCGAGCAGGTGGCGGTCCGCCGTCGGCGACGGGGACGGGGGATCGGACGCGCGCTCGTCGAGGCCGCCTGCAGCTTCGCGATCGAACACGCTCCTCCGGGGGCGACACCCGTGGTGACCGCCAGGTTCGACCGGACGGCCCGTCCCTTTTATGAGGCGTGCGGCTTCGAGATCGTCGAGGATCCGACCCTCGAGTCTGCCGAGGGCTCCAGGGGCGAACGACTCCGGGCCCGTCGCAGGGCCGACGCCGGGTGACGGAGCGGACTCGACGCTCATAAACGCCTCGCCATCCTATACATGGAAAATGACACGACGCGACCACTACTACAACAAGGCCAAACAGGAGGGCTACCGGACCCGGGCCGCCTACAAGCTCCTGCAGATCGACGAGACCGCCGACCTCTTTTCGGGCGGCGAGACGGTCGTCGACCTCGGGGCGGCGCCGGGCGGGTGGCTCCAGGTCGCTGCCGAGCGCGTCGGCGACGCCGGAACCGTCGTCGGCGTCGACTTCCAGCGGATCCGAGAGTTCGAGGAGGACGAACTGGCGGCGGACCCGCGAATCGAGACGATCCGCGGGGACATGACCGACGAACGAACCCGCGAGCGTCTCCGTGACGCCGTCGGCGAGGGCGGCGCGGACGTCGTCGTCTCCGACCTGGCGCCGAACATGACCGGCGAGTACTCGCTGGATCACGCCCGGTCGGTTCACCTGGCCCGCCAGGCGTTCGAGACCGCCCTCGAACTGCTCGCACCCGGCGGGGACCTCGTCGTCAAGGTGTTCGAGGGACGGGACCTCGATGATCTCAAAACCGATATCGACGAAGAGTTCGAGTACGTCCGGATCGTCTCGCCGGAGGCCTCCCGGGATTCCTCCTCCGAGGTGTATCTCGTCGCCAAGGGACGGCTCACCGCGCCGGTCGAAGTCGGCGATCGACTCACAGTCGAGATCACGGACACCGGACGCGAGGGCGACGGGATCGCCAAGGTCGACGGGTACACCCTGTTCGTCCCCGAAGCGGAGAAAGGGGAAACCGTCGAGGTGGTCGTCGACGACGTCAAGCCACGGTTCGGCTTCGCCGAACGCGTCGACGACTGACGGCCCGTCGGAAGATCCGGATCGGTGCTTTCGCTATCGTCGGCTGGATGCGTTCCCGACGCTGCTCGAGTATAGCGAACTCCCGCTCACGCCGGAGAGACGTCGTACCGACGTACCGCACCAACCACGAGATAGACGAGCGGGGTGTCGAGCACCGCGATCGCGAGTTTCAGGAGGTACTGTCCGACTATCAGTGCGACGACGACGTCGCCCGGGAGCACCGGCCCGAGCCCGATCGCGCGCGGGAGCAGCCAGAACGCCACGCCCACGAAGATCACCGTGTCGATCGCCTGGCTCGTGCCCGTGGAGACGATGTTTCGCAGCCAGAGTCGCTCTCCGTGGGTTCGTTCCTTGATCCAGTGGAACACCACCACGTCGTAGTTCTGGCTCACCACGTACGCCAGCAGGCTCGCGGCGACGATGTTCGTCGACGCCCCCAGCACCGTCTCGAACGCCGCCGGGTCGATGCTCGAGGGTGCCGCCGGCGCGAGGATCGTGCTCCACACCAGCGCCAGCACGAGGAAGTTCATCAAAAAGCCCACGTTCACGAGCACTTGCGCCGCGCGCTTGCCGTACAGCTCCGTGTAACAGTCAGACGCCAGGAACGTCAGGGCGTAGGCAAGTGCGGCACCCGGCAAGGCGAGCTGTGCACCGGTAACCGGCAGCGCGAACGGGAGTTCGAACTGCAACACTTTCGAGGCGGTGAGCTGAGCCGTCACCAGCGACGCCACGAACAGCGCCGCCAGCGCGACCGCCCCGGCGGGCAAGGTCACTCGCTCCTCCTGGACCGTCCGAACCGACACGCTACTCGTCCTCCTCCAGCCGGCCGTGACGCTCGTCGATGTCGTCCAGTAGATCCAGCGTCTTGCGGATCGACGCGCGGATCGCCTCGCTGCGGTTGACGAACTTCCCCTCTTCGCCGACGTGTTCGTCGAGGTCCGAAAGCAGCTCCTCTGGAACCTCGACGCTTATCTTGGGCATACCCGGGTCATCTCTCGGGAATACTCTTTAACTACTCGATTCCGATTCGGGTGTCGAGACGCGCTCGAAGTCGCGCCGATCCAGCGGCGGTTCGTACACGCCTGTCTCGGTGACGAGATAATCCACGAGTTCCATCGGCGTCGGATCGAACGCCGGGTTGAAGACTGACACGTCCGCGGGCGCGTTCTGCTCCCCGTAGATCTCCCGCAACTCTCCGGGGTCGCGCTGCTCGATTTCGACCTCGGTCGCGCTCAGTTCGGTGTCGACCGTCGAGTGGGGCGCCGCCACCACGAACGGGATGTCGTGACGATCCGCCAGCACGGCGTGTTTGTACGTCCCGATCTTGTTGAACACGGCGCCCTGGCCGGCTCCGTCGTCCCCGGAGCCGTGTCGGGGAGTGAACGCCTCGCCACCCTCGAGCACCACCCTGTCGGCGCCGACGACGACGGCGTCGACCATCCCCCGCTGCATGCACAGGCCGCTGGCGTTGTCGGGGATCAGCCGCACCGGAACGTCCCGTTCCTGTAGCTCGACGGTCGTGATCCGGGAGCCCTGATTGAGGGGTCGTGTCTCGTTTGCGACGACGTCGATCTCCTTGCCCTGCTCGTGGGCCGAGTAGACGACCCCCAGCGCGGTCCCCCAGTCGACAGTCGCCAGCGCGCCGGCGTTGCAGTGGGTCATCACGGTTCCGTCCGCCGAGAGCAGTTCCGCACCGTGCTCGCCGATCTGCCGGTTGCGCTCGACGTCGGCGTCGGCGATATCCTTCGCCGCCGACAGGGTCCGCCGCCGGGCCTCCTCGACCGACCTGCAGCCGCGAAGCTCCCTGAGGACCGCCTCTACCTCTCGCGAGAGGTTGACTGCCGTCGGTCGTGCGCCCGCGATCGTCCCGGCGTCCTCCCGGACTGCCTCCTCGAACGCCTCGACGGTGTCGGCGTCGGTTCGCCGCGCCGCAAGCGCCACCCCGAACGCCCCGGCGGCCCCCAGCGCCGGCGCGCCTCGCACGCGCAGGATCTCGATGCTCTCGACGAGTTCCGGCACCGTCTCCGCGTGGTAGGTCGTGTACTCCGCCGGAAGCTTCGTCTGGTCGACCATCTCGATGCAGTCTCGGTCGTTGTCCCAGTCGATAGTGCGCATGGTTCTTCGGTTCCTGTATGAGCGTCCGAACTGCACCGTCAAGAACACCGGCCCCTTTGTCGCGCTCCGTAGCGTTCATCCCGGCTCGTCGGGCCCCTACTTTTCTCCCTCGTCGGGCCCGTATTCCTCCAGTTTCCGCGCGGTCGCTTCCAGGGCGTCTTCGGAGAGTTGCTGGGGAGTCCCCACAGACTGCGCCTGACAGTACGCCCGCGCGACCGACTCGACCGCGACGGCGGTCTCGATCGCCGCCGCGGCGTCCTCGCCAGTTGCGACGAGCCCGTGGTTCTCGAGCAGGCAGGCGCTGCTTTCGGCGGACGCCATCGCCCCGACGGCGTTGTCCGCGAGCTCTTCGGTGCCGTAGGTCGCGTACGGGGCAATCGGGACCGTCTCGCCGGCGAGGACGATCATGTAGTGGACCGGCGGCAGTGGCTCCCCGAGCACTGCAAGCGTCGTCGACCACGGCGAATGGGTGTGGACGATCGCGCCGGGTTCGAACCGCTCGTAGATCCGTCGATGCATCGGTGACTCGCTCGATGGGGCGAGTTCTCCGAACACCTGCTCACCCCCAAGCGATACGACCGAAACGTCGTCGGGGCTAATTTCATCGTACGGGACGCCCGATGGTGTGATCGCGAGCCGCTGCCCCCGTCGCACGCTGAGGTTCCCGGTCCGGCCCGGGGTCAACTCGCGCAGCTCCGCCGCCCGCGTTGCGACTGTCCGTCGTTCCGCTTCCAGTACTGTCACTGGTCTCTCCCCTCGTCCGAGGCGGAGTTCCCACCGACCCGCTTGTCGGCGCCGGTCGCCCGGATGTACTCCTCGAGCAACGTCGGGAACTGCCCGCCGCGGACGTACCGGAGGCCGAACTCGTCCGCCCACGAGATGATTCCCCTGTCCTCGGTGACGACGCCGGCGTCGAGTTCGCGCGCCAGCACCAGCAGGTCGAAATCCTCCCGGGAGTCGAGGACTCCCTGCCTGAGCGTCCGGCGATACTTGTCCCGCATGTTCGAGAGAACCCGATCCGCCTCCGTCATGTACTCTTCGCGACCGTCCCCGTCGGGATCGGTGGACAGGTCCGCCGGATCGATCCGCTCGACCTCCCGGAGTGCTTCCTCGGAGACGCGCAACCCCCGGTCGACTCGATCACTCATCTCGTCGATGAAGTTATACACGATCACAGCGGGGATCGAAACCCCGTAGCGATCGGGGCTCTTGCGGACCACCCACGTGTCCAGCCGGGAGAAAATCTCCTCGTCGACGTCCTGTTCGTGCAGCATCGTGCCGAGTTCGTCGTGGATCGACGGCGGCATGTAACAGGAGATGTTGAGCTCGAGTCTGGCGGTGGCGACCAGGTCGAGCAGCCTGACAATCGCATCCTCGACCGTCTCTCCCTCCTCGCGAATCGCCTGGGTGATGAAAAGCGAGGTGTCGAGGACGAACCGCTGCCGTGGGAGTTCACCGCTCATACACCCGGATTCGGGCGTGGGCCACAAATGTTTGGTCACCGCGTGGGCGGGCACGTGGCAGTCGATTGCCGACGCGTCAACGATTGACGGCTGCCGCACCAACGATTATGGACGCCGATAACCTTGCTTCGAACATGAACGAGCAGGCGTTCTACGAGCGGCTGGATTCCACCGCTGTGGACCCTCCGGACCTCTTCGAACACTTCGAGGAGCACTCCGCGGGTGATCGTACCTACTACCTGCTCCCGGACGCGCGCCACGAGGTCGAACGCGGAACCGTCGTCCTTCCCGACGCCGACGCGGTCGTCCGCGGTTACCCGAGCGTCCCCCGCGTTTTCGTCCTCGATCCGGGAATTCCGTCGTTTTTTGGTGCCGACGCCAGGGTGAGCGTCGAGGAGAAACTCAACGGTTTCAACGTGCGCATCGCCGCTGTCGGTGGCGTCCTCGCGTTCACACGAAGCGGGTACGTCTGTCCGTATACGACCGACCGGGCGCGGGCGCTCCTCGACCCGGCAGAGTTCTTCGAAGCGTATCCCGGAGCGATGCTGTGTGCCGAGTTGATCGGCCCAGAGACGCCGTACACTGCACACGACTACGACGACGTCGACTCCCACGCAGTCCGAGTATTCGGAATCCGGGACCGCGAGACGGGCGAGCCGTTTCCCGTCGACGAGCGACGAGAACTCTGTGAACGCTACGGCTTCCCACAGCCCACCGAGTTCGGTCGGGGGACTGTAGACGAGGCCGTGTCCACGGCGAAGGAAGCGATCGCCGAACTCGACGCTGCCGGACGGGAAGGGATCGTGGTAAAATCGGAAGACGGGAGGGAGATAGTGAAGTACACGACCGCGTCTCAAACCCAGGCGGATCTCGCGTACGCCTTCGAACTCCCGTTCGATTACGGTCGAGATTTCGTCTTCTCGCGGGTGATCCGTGAGGGCTTTCGCGCCGTCGAGTTCGACGAGGACGGGGACCGGCTCCGCGAGCGGGCACACGACCTCGGGGAGTCGATCCTGTTGCCGATGGTCGAGACGATCCACACGGTCGCGGCGGGGGACCGCGTGGGGGAACGACAGACGGTTCGCGGGGATCCCCGGGCCATCGACGAACTGCTTTCCCACCTCGAAGGCCAGGGGCTGACGATCGAAATCGAGTCGGATCAGCGGGACGGCGACCAGCGGGTCGTCGAGTTCCTGAAGGTGTCACAGTCGACGAGCGATCGGATCGACTACTATCTCGACGGGGGCACGTACGACGAGTAGTGGGGACCGCAACGCAAACCGCGGGAGCGATGTGGGACGAACCGTTAGGAGCCCTCCGTTTTCGTCTCGACGACCTCCAGCGCCGTCGAGGTGGTGTCGACGATCTCCGCCGGCGGCGAGAGGTTGCGTCTCCCCCCGAGTGTGACGAAAAACAGCGCGAACAGGCCGACGCCGTAGGCGGCCATCAGGGGGATCGTCACGAGGAACATCGTCACGATGTCGGCCGGCGTAAAGACCGCGGCGAACGTCAACATCGCGAGCACCACCTCACGCCACCGGTTGCGCATCGCCTGGTAGGGGATCCCCGCGTAGTTCAAAAGCACCATCAACACCGGCACGTCTGCGAGGATGCCGATCCCGGCGGTCGTGAAGACGATCAGCCAGAAGAAGTCGTTGATCCGGTAGGAGATGATCATCCCCGCATCGAGCGCGTCGCCGACGAGATACGAGATGAGCCAGGGGGCAAAGAAGTAGTAACCGAGCAGGAACCCGCCGATCAGCCCGCCGACGAGCGCGCCGGTCCACAGGAAGACGACGTTCTGTCGTCCCCGAACGAAGCCGAGTTCCCGCAGCGCCGGCCACGCGTAGTACGCGATGACGGGGAAGATCGCAAGCACGCCGATGAGCACCGAGAACTTCACGATGAAGATGAGCGCCTCCACCGGATGGAGGGTGATCACGTTCACGTTCTCGGCGACGACCTCGCTTGGAAGCCGGCCCAGGAAGTTGTCGAAGACGTTCCCCAGCCCCCCGAGATACAGCCACGTGAAGGTCGCGGCCATCACCCCGAGGAACGTGCCGACGATGATGAACGACCGCGAGCGGATGCTGTCGAAGATAAACTTCAGATCCGTGTAGTAGCCGCCGATGTCGTCCTCGCCGTCCTCGGTGAGCTCCTCGAGGAACGTCGATCCGGCCCTGGAACTGCGTTCCTCCAGTTCGCCGGCGATGTCCTCGGCCGCTTCGCCGGCGCTCGCGCCGCCTGCAGCCCCGGAAGTTCCCTCCGTATCGTCCCCGTCGCCGCTTTCGGCGCGCTGTGCTTCCACCTCGTCGAACCGGTCGAGCAGCGCCTGTGCCTTTTCGGGATCTTCGGCGTCGAGGGCAGTACTGGCCAGTTGCATCACCTCGTCTTCACTCAGCTCCTCGAACGCCTCGGCCGGCGCAGCCCGGACGCCCGCCGCGTCGAGTTCCCCGAGGTCGATCGCCGTCGGATCGCCATACAGGCCGGAATCCTCGACCGGATCGAGGCCGGCGTACACCAGATACATGATTCCCAGCACCGCAAACACGGTCCCGGCGAGCAGCCCGTACAGCGCGATCGCCGTCGGTTCAGCGACCCCGAGGCCCTCCCCGAGCGGGTATACTCGATAGTCGCTGCCCATCCATGCGAGCAGTTCGTTTGCCGCCTGCCGGCCGCCGTAATCGTAGAAGCCGTACACCGCGGCGACCCCGACCACGAACAGCCCGGCGAGCACGTTCCACTTCGCTCGCACCGTCGCCGGCACGTCGATCTTCTCGCTTCTCCGGCGGGCGGTAACCGCGATCTTCGCGAGGTACAAGGAGACGCCGTACAGCGCGATCAACGGCACCGCCCACATGATCTGCGTGAACGGGTCCGGCGGGGAGAACATCGCGCCGAAGGCGAAGATGAGGACGACTGCGTACTTCCATTTGTCTCGGAACGTCTCGTACTGGACGATGCCGGCGTACGACAGCCCGGTGACGACGAGTGGCATCTGGGCGGCGAGCCCGAACGACAGCGACAGAAAGACGATGAACTCCGTCCACATCACGATCGAGTAGCTCGGCGCGAAGCCCGCCTCGAGACCGAAGCCTGCGAGGAACGCGAACATGAACGGGAAGAAGAAGCCCTGGCTGTAGAAGACCCCGCCCGAGAAAAGCAGCGCCGCGAGGAGGCCGATCGTGGCAATCTTCCACCGGGGGATCGGCGCCTCCGGCCACATGTCGCGTTCGCGAAGCGCCTCCCTGGAGAAGTATATGAGCGGCGGGATGGCAGCGATGACACCGACGATGAGGCCGATCTTGGCCTGCAGGAGGATCACGTCGAACGGCGTCAGAACGATGATCTCCAGTTGGGCCTCGACGTCGGGAGGCATTTGAGCGCGCGTGACGCCCTTGAGGTAGTCCCAGACCCACAGCCGGAGCGCGTAGAAGGTCCCGAGAAATACGAAGAGGAACACCATGAAGGCCTTCTGCAGGTCCTTCTGGGCCGAACGGAGCATCGCCCGGACGGCGTCGCTCCCCTCGGCAAGCGTCTGCTGAGTGTCCTCG
Organism: Halalkaliarchaeum desulfuricum; assembly: GCF_002952775.1. Lineage (NCBI taxonomy): Archaea > Methanobacteriati > Methanobacteriota > Halobacteria > Halobacteriales > Haloferacaceae > Halalkaliarchaeum > Halalkaliarchaeum desulfuricum. The sequence goes on along the minus strand of NZ_CP025066.1, from coordinate 1,543,082 downwards.
TCGAGGGCGCTGGACATACCCACTACTCGGCCGCTAAAGCCTATCAACCTTTTCAACCAGTTTCCGGTGCGTTTCGGTCCGGGGTATCCGCGGAGCTATCAGAAAAGGCCTATAATGGCCGGGACTGAACGTCAGGTGAATGGGCGACCCGGACCGCGACGAGCCGTCGGAAACCGACGCCGAACCCGAACCGGAGAGCGACCGGTCCGACGACCCGAACGCGGAACGCCGCGACGACGACGCCGAACGTGGCGGGGAGTCCCCGACCTCGGGCGAAAAAGAGCCGTCGGAGGAAGAGCCGTCGGAGGAAGAGCCGTCGGAGGAAGAGTCGTCCGAACCGACGTCGTACGACCTCGACGACGGCGGGCTGTTCCCCGATCCGGAGGCGCTCGGCTCGAACGACGAGGACGGAGACAAGGACGGAGACAAGGACGGCGAAGAGGACGGCGACGAGGACGGAGACAAGGACGGCGAAGAGGACGGAGACGACGCGATCAACGAGGGCACGAGTCCTCGAAAGAAACCGCGCCGTATGCGTCCGAAGCGGGACGACGAGGACAGCGACGACGGGGACGACGAGGACGGCGACGACGGGGACGACGAGGACGGCGACGACGGGGACGACGAGGACGGCGACGACGGGGACGACGCGGCGGTCTCGAACGGCGCCGGTGCGGTAGCCACCGAGCGAGATGACGACGACCCCCTGTTCGAAGGGCCCGAGTCGGACGAGGAGATGCCGCTCGCGGACCACATCGAGGAGATGATGCGGCGGCTCGGCGTCGTCTTCCTGGTGGCCGGAATCGCCACGCTCATCGCGTATCCAACCGCTGACATCGCCATCAACTACTTCTGGTCGAGCCACATCCCGGATCCACAGGTGAACCGACCGCGAGTGTACGGGCCCCTGGAATTCATTCTCACAAAACTCAAGGTCGCCGGCCTCGCCGGCCTCCTGTTCGGCCTGCCGGTGTTCGTCTACGAGACGTACCTGTTCATGCGCCCCGGCCTGTATCCCAGGGAGCGGCGATACTATCTGGCGGCGATCCCCACGAGCATGGTGCTCGCGACGATCGGAGGGCTGTTTGCACACTTCATCGTCCTCCCGGCGATCTTCGCGTACTTCACCGCCTACACCGAAGGGACCGCAGTGATCGCGTTCGGCCTGGCGGAGACGTTCAACCTCATCATCATCCTGATCGGATACATGGGGATCGTCTTCCAGATCCCGCTTTTGATCATGCTCGCGATCATGATGAACATCGTCACGCGGGAGTGGCTGGAGGACAAGCGCCTCCTGTTTTGGGGTGGCTTCCTCGGGCTCTCGTGGCTCGTCACCCCGGACCCGACCGGGATGGCGCCGATCATCGTCACGCTCACCATGATCGGCCTCTACGAGGGGACGCTCGCGCTGCTCCGGTGGACCGGCAACTGACCGGCATGAACCAGGGCGACTCTGAAACCTACGCGCGGCAATCGTCGCCGAATCCCACGTTTCCGTTCCCGCCTTTTATCAGTCGAAGCACGGTCACCCGATCGGCGTCGACTGTGGCGTCCTCGGGCACCGGCGTTCCGTCGACGAGTACCGCAGCCTCCTGTGTGTTGTACCCGACCGACCGAACGACGTCGCCGTAGGTAGCGCCCGCGTCGATCTCGAGTTCGCGTTCTCCTTTCCCGACCACATCGACTGTCACCTGCATGTCGCTGGGATGAGGTTGCCGCCGCCACCACTTGCCACTTTCTCACGGGGGCGCTCCACGTTGCCCGACGGATGTCGCCCCCAGTTTCGATTCGAAGGAAACTTTCATGCGCGAAGATCCGCTAGCCGAGTGCAATGAGCGGCATCGACTGGGAGAAAGACGACCCGTTCGAGGAACAACGGGACAAGATCGAGAACCCGATGAAGCGGCTGTTCTCCGAGTACGGCCGGGACTACACGTTCCAGGCTGTGGTCGGAATCCTCGCCAGTGTCGTCGCCCGGGTGCTCGATCTGCTGCCACCGTTGATGCTCGGGATCGCGGTCGACGTCATCTTCGTCACCCCGGCCGAACACGAGGCCGGGGAGGCGGCGGCGTTCGAAGAGCAGGTCCCGCTCGTGTTGTTGCCGGAGGCGTGGCTGCCGACGACACAGACTGGACAGTTCTGGTTCACCGTCGCCCTCATCGCCGGCGCGTTTCTCGTCGGGGCGGCGTTCCACTGGACGCGAAACTGGGGGTTCAACTCCTACGCGCAGAACATCCAGCACGACATCCGGACGGACACCTACGACGAGATGCAGCGGCTGAACATGGACTTCTTCGCCGACAAGCAGACCGGCGAGATGATGTCGATCCTCTCGAACGACGTCAACCGGCTGGAGCGGTTCCTCAACGACGGGATGAACTCCCTGTTTCGAATGCTGGTGATGGTGGTCGCGATCGGCGTGTTGCTGTTCTGGATCAACTGGCAACTCGCGCTCGTGGCGCTTTTGCCCGTCCCGTTGATCGCCGGCTTCACCTACCTGTTTATCAAGATCATCCAGCCGAAGTACGCGGAGGTCCGGTCGACCGTCGGGAACATGAACTCCCGGCTGGAGAACAACCTCGGCGGGATTCAGGTGATCAAGTCGTCGAATACGGAGGACTACGAGTCCGACCGGGTCGACGACGTCTCGTTCGACTACTTCGACGCCAACTGGGACGCAATCGAGACGCGGATCAAGTTCTTCCCGGGGCTGCGGCTGCTCGCCGGGATCGGCTTCGCGGTGACGTTCGTCGTCGGCGGACTGTGGGTGTTCCAGGGGCCGCCGGGGCCGTTCACCGGCGAACTCTCGGTGGGGATGTTCGTGGTGTTTATCCTCTACACCCAGCGGTTCATCTGGCCGATGGCCCAGTTCGGGCAGATAATTAACATGTACCAGCGCGCCCGGGCGTCGGCGGCGCGGATCTTCGGGCTGATGGACGAACCGTCCCGCCTGGCGGAGGATCCGAACGCGACCGAACTGGCCGTCACCGACGGACGGGTGGAGTACGACGACGTCACGTTCGGCTACGACGAGGAGGAGACGATCGTCGAGGACGTCGACTTCACCGTCGAGGGCGGGGAGACGCTCGCGCTGGTCGGCCCGACCGGTGCCGGGAAGTCGACGGTCTTGAAACTGCTGTTGCGGATGTACGACGTCGACGAGGGGGCGATCCGGATCGACGACCAGGACGTTCGGGAGGTGACCCTGCCGAGTCTCCGGCGGTCGGTCGGCTACGTCGGTCAGACCACGTTCCTGTTTTACGGCACCGTGCGGGAGAACATCACCTACGGCACCTTCGAGGCGACCGATCGGGAGGTAATCGAGGCCGCCAAGGCTGCCGAGGCCCACGAGTTCATCCAGAACCTGCCCGACGGCTACGACACGATGGTCGGCGAGCGCGGGGTGAAGCTCTCCGGCGGGCAGCGCCAGCGGGTCAGCATCGCCCGCGCGGTGTTGAAGGATCCAGACCTCCTGATCCTCGACGAGGCGACCTCCGACGTCGACACCGAAACCGAGATGCTGATCCAGCGCTCGCTCGATCGGCTCACCGAAGACCGGACGACGTTTGCCATCGCCCACCGGCTCTCGACGATCAAGGACGCCGACACGATCGTCGTCCTCGAGGACGGCCGGATCGTCGAACGCGGCACCCACGGGGAGTTGCTGGAAAACGACGGGCTGTACGCCCACCTGTGGGGCGTGCAGGCGGGCGAGATCGACGAACTCCCCCAGGAGTTCATCGAGCGGGCGACCAGACGACGCGCGCGAACCGAAACTGACGACTGATTGACCGACGGCTGAGGGACCGACGGCTGAGCAATTCTTTTCCAGTTTCTGGGACGCACGGTCGATGGCTCCCTCGAAGACGAGTTCGGCGGGTAGTCCTCGCTCCGTTCTCCCGCTGGAAACGTCGAAGATACAAATCCCTCCCCCGCCGACTGGGTGGTATGCGACTCTCCGAATCCACCTGGAGTGAGGTTCGCGACGCCGACGCGACGGCGGCGCTGGTCCCCGTTGGCAGCACCGAACAGCACGGTCCCCACGCACCGCTGGGAACCGACACACTCAACGCGGTTTCTGTCGCCGAAGCGGCTGCAGATCGCTACGAGTCGGACGTCGGCGGAGACGGGGATCGAACGGACGAAGAACTCCTCGTCGCCCCGCCGATCCCGGTTGGGGTCGCAGAGGAACATCGCGCCTTCGACGGGACGCTGTGGGTGTCGCCCGACACGTTCCGGGCGTACGTCCGGGAGACCGCAGAGAGCCTGGCACACCACGGGGTCGAACACGTCGTGTTCGTGAACGGCCACGGCGGCAACGTCGACGCGCTTTCCGAGACGGCGGCCCGACTCTCGCGGGACGGGACGGTCTATACGCTTGCGTTCACCTGGTTCGATGCGGTCGGCGACCACTCCGCCCGGATGGGACACGGCGGCCCGCTGGAGACGGCGATGCTGCTTTCGACCAATCCCGAACTCGTTCGAGACGACCGGATCGAAGACGCCGGCGAGGGGGCGTCCGACCGGTGGGGCGAGTGGGTCGCCGGCGTCAACCTCGCACACGACTCGGCGGAATTTACGGACAACGGCGTCGTCGGCGATCCGGGTGAGGCCGACGCGGAACTCGGCGCCGAACTCCTGGCTCTGTCCGCGGCGGCGCTCGTCGATCTGCTCGCGGCGATGGACGACCGGCGCTGAGACCCGACCCGGTCCTCTCCGACTGTTCGGGGACGGACAGGGGACGACGGATTACTACGGGTTTTCGGGTGTGGGTTTTTTGGTAGGCGTTATCCTAACAGCGACCATGAACGTAATCGTAGTCGGCTACGGCCGGGTCGGAGCACGAACCGCACGCGTCATCGAGGAGGAGGGCCACGACGTGGTGGTCGTCGAAACCGACAACGACGTCGCGAAACGCGCGCGGAACCGCGGCTTCACCGTCGTCGTCGGCGACGGCTCCGACGAGGGAGTGCTCGAGGAGGCCGGCATCGAAACCGCCGACGCGATCGGCGGGTTCACCCGGAACGTCGACGTGAACTACGCGGTGTGTATCCTCGGGACGAAATACGACTGCCGGACGGTCATGCGGATCACCGAGGACTTCAGCAGCGACGTGTACGACCGCTACGCGGAGGCCGTCGACGACGTCGTCTACCCCGAACGCCTCGGCGCCGCCGGCGCGAAGACGGCGCTTCTGGGCGGCGACTTCAACGCGATCGCCGACCTCACCGAGGAACTGCAGCTCACCACGGTCCGTGTGACCGACGATGCGCCGATCGTCGGCGACCACGTAAACGAAATCGACCTGGGCGACCGCGGGCGGATCTACGCGCACGGCCGCGACGAGGAACCGATGTCGATCCCGCTTCCGGGGACGATCGTGGAGGCGGGCGACCGGCTCGCGCTGCTCGTCGACGCAGCACAGACCGACGCCGTCAGGTCGGAACTGCTCGGCTGAAAGGGGTCAAAAAGGCGCGGCGCAGTGCCGCGCGGATGGGGTGTCGGGTGTGCCGGGCGCGCGGGGTGGGAGGATGGGAACTGAGGCCGTTGCGCGCCCGTGCGGAAGATCAAGCGGATGTCTTATAAATGCCCGTCAGACGTCTGTCTGCCGTCGGTGTCGTGCCGGAAGACGGATGTGGGTCCCGACCCCATCGCCGATATGGACTGGGCGACGCTTTTCGGTCGAGCTGGCGACGCCGGAGTCGACGCGGAAGACGTCCGTGAGGCCCTCGCACGTCACAGGGGGCGGACGGAGAAGCGGGAGGGGGAGACGGACCGCGAGGGGGAGACGGACCGCAAGGGGGAGACGGACCGCGAGGGGGAGGCAGGGGGCGACGGCGCGACCGAGGACCCACCGGAGCCGAGCCCCGCCCGGATCGTTGCCGACGCAGACGTGCTCGCGGCGGACTTGCTGGTCGGTGAAACGTCACGGGAGGCGCTCGAGAGCGTGTGGCGCCACTCCTGGATCGAACTCCTCGCCAGCGACCTGCTGTTGTCCGACGCGGAGGCGGTCATCGCCGAACTCTCGACCCCCGATCTGGCGGCCGACTGGCGCGACCTCGTCGAGGACTGGCGGGAACCTGTGGCCCATCCGGCGGGCGATCATCCCGGATTGGCGTCCGCCTACCGGGGGGGCGCGATGCATCTGCTCAGTTTCGATCGGGTGCTTTCGAGCCCCCGGGCGGGCGCCGAACTCCGGGGCCGTGTGCCGCTCAGTGTCCGGGAACCTCGGGCGTTCGCGCTGGTGTTCGACGCGGAGAGTCTGTATCTCGAGGTCGGCGGCGACGAATATCCCGGCCCAGACCGGCCGCCGCGAGTCTAGCGGGACGCCGGGGGGCGGACGGGACTCACTCGATCCGGTCGCGTCCGGTCTCGAACCACTCGGTGAACTTCGCGAGCGCACGGCCGCGATGCGAGAGGGCGTTCTTCTCGTCGGCGTCCATCTCGGCGAACGTCGTCCCGCCGTGTTCGAAGATCGGGTCGTATCCGAACCCGCCGTCGCCCCGAGGTTCGACGATGCGTCCCGGGACGTACCCCTCGAACAGCTTCACTGGGAGCGTCCCGCGTTCGGCGGCGTTATCGCTGTCGCTGCTGTCGGCGCTGTCGGGGCGTTCGGTTCCCGTGGACGATCCCTCGGGGGCAGACGCGGCGGCGACGGCGCGGTCCTCTCTGGCGACCGTGTCCGGTGCTGCCTCGAAGGAGTCCCCGTCACAGTACGCCAGCACGCACCGGAACGACGCGCGGGTGTCTTCCTCGGCCAGCGCGAGGCTCGCGACCCGCTCGATCCCGAGGGTGTCCTCCACGAACGAGGAGTAAGTGCCGGGAAAGCCGTTCAGGGCGTCGACAAACAGGCCGGCGTCGTCGGTGATCACGGGCTCGCCGCAGGCCCGGTGTGCCTCCCGTGCGCCGTGGGCCGCGACCGCACCGGGGTCGTTCGACTGGATCTCCAGGTAGTCGTAGTCGAACTGTTCGACAGCGTCGCTCCCGAGATACTCGGCCGCCTCCCGCATCTTCCCCTCGTTGGTCGTCACGTACCGGAGCATGGGGACGCCTCCGGGGGGATGACTGATAGACGCATCGATGCCGAAGCGGTGCACCGATGCCGGAACGACCCGCCGGTCGCGGCTGTCCCGGACTTCCGGGAGCCGAGCACTCAAACCGCCCCCCGCCCAACGGGGAGTCATGTCACGCCCTGACGACACCGACGGCGGTGACGGAGCCGAAACCGACGTCGACGTCCTCGAGGAACTCGCGAACCTGCCGACGCTTGCCCACCCGACCGCCGCATCCGACGGCGGGGAGGTGGCGGTCTACTACGACGTCTCCGGCCGAAACGAACTCCACGTACTCGACGTGGAGTCGGGCGAACTCCGGCAGTGGAGCGACGGGGAGGTCCCGCGAAACGCCAGGTGGTTCCTCGAGTGGGGTGCCGACGGCGACCGGGTGTTCTTCCATCTCGACGAAGACGGCAACGAACAGAACGACGTGTACGCGATACCCCGCGACGGCGAGGTCGAGCCGGTCGTCGAGATGGACGGACAGATCGCGATCGGCGACGTCGGCGAGGACGGCCGCACGCTCCTGCTGGCCGCCAGCCGCGACGGACAGATGAACGCCTACCGTCACGACCTGGAGGCGGGGGAGACGACGAAGCTCACCGAGTACGACCGGGCCGTCGGGGGGCTGGCGCTGTCGCCCGACTGCGAGCGGTTCGCCTACGCCACGAACGAGGCCGACGACTACGACAACCGGGACGTGTACGTCGCCGACGTCGACGGCTCGAATCCTCGAAATCTGGAGATCGGCGACGTCGGCGCAGAAGCCACCCCCAGCGACTGGGCCCCCGACGGCGAGCGCCTGCTCGTCTCGGACAACACGCCCGACCTCGGACGGATCGGGGTGTACGACCTGTCCGCCGACGAGGTGACGTGGCTCGGCGACGGCGAGTACGAGGAGCAGCCGGCGGCGTTCCTGCCCGACGGTCGACGGGTGGTCGGTACCAGGATGCGGGAGGCGGTCACCGTTCCGATCGTCTACGACCTCGAAACCGGCGAGTCCCGGGAGTTCGACCTCCCGGAGGGTGTCGCGAGCTTCGGCATGGGCGGGAGTCCCGTGCTGGACGACGACCGGGTGATCCTCACCCACACCACACCGACGACGCGGTCGGAGCTCCGCTCGTATGACCTCTCGACACACGAGACGGAGACTCTGATCGAGGCGGAGTACGGGCCCTTCGAGGCCGACGACTTCGCCGACGCCGAGTATCTCGAAGTCGAGTCCGACGGCGTTCCCGAGACCCGACAGGCGGCGGTCGAACACGACCCCACGGAGGCGCTGGAGATCGGCGCGCTGTTTTACGACGCCGGCGTGCGGCCGTCGCCGCTGATCGTCAACCCGCACGGCGGCCCCCGGCACCGCGACAGCAAGCGGTTCGATCTGTACACGCAGGTGCTCGTCTCGCGTGGCTTTTCGGTACTGCAGGTGAACTACCGCGGTTCGACCGGCCGGGGGCGGGCGTTCGTTCGGGCGCTGCACGACGACTGGGGCGGCGCCGAGCAGGGCGACGTCGCGACCGCCGCCGAGCACGTCATCGGAACCCACGACTGGATCGACGACGACCGCGTGGTCGTCTTCGGCGGCTCCTACGGCGGCTACTCGGCGTACTGGCAACTGGTCCAGTATCCCGACCTGTACGACGCCGGGATCGCCTGGATCGGGGTGACGGATCTCGAAGACATGTTCGAGAACACGATGCCTCACTTCCGGACGGAGCTGATGGAAAAGTACCTCGGGACGCCCGCGGAGAACCCCGACCTGTACCGCGATCGATCGCCTGTCACCCACGTCGAGAACCTGGCTGCGCCGCTTTTGATCGTCCACGGGGTGAACGATCGGCGGGTACCGGTTTCCCAGGCCCGGATCTTCCAGGAGGCGCTCGAGGAGTCCGGCTTCGAGGAGGGCCCCGACGGCGACTTCGAGTACCGGGAACTCGGCGAGGAGGGGCACGCCTCCTCCGATCAGGAACAGAAGCTCCGCATGTTCCAGTTGCTCGATGAGTTCCTCGAGCGACGCGTCGGTACCGAGGCCAACGAGGCGAGAATCGAGGTCGGCGACTGAGCGTGGGGCGGTGAGGCCGTCGAGGTCGATCCTCGCCGATTGATCGACGGCCAACAGTTAACCGGTCGCTGGACGAAAGGGTCGACGATGTACGACGACGTGTTGATCCCGACGGACGGAAGCGAGACGGTCCCGGAGGCGCTCGATCACGCGCTCCCGATTGCGACCGACAACGACGCCACCGTACACGCGCTGTACGTCGTGGACTCCCGGATCACGGCCGCAGCCGACAGGGAGACCCGTGAGGAGGTCGAGGCGTCGCTCGAACGGGAGGGGACGGCGGCGGTCGAGGCCGTCGAGGACGCCGCAACCGAGGCCGGACTCGATTCGACGACCGCGATCCGGAAGGCGACACCGTGGCGGGGGATCCTCGACTATGCGGCCGAGACCGACGTCGACCTGATCGTCATCGGCAGCCACGGAAAAACGCCCAGAGAGAAGATCACGTCGCTGGGCAGCGTCTCGGAACGGGTCGTCGACGGCGCCGAGATTCCGGTGCTGGTCGTCCGGAGTCCCGACGGCGGCTGACCGCGTCGCCGTCCGGTGCCCCGACGGCGGCTGACCGCGTCGCCGTCCGGTGCCCCGACGGCGGCTGACCGCGTCGCCAAAACTCCTCGCCTGCGGGCGTTCGGAGACGCGGTGCCCGTCATCACTCATAAATACCTGGGGCTCGTCCCTTCGTTTGGGATCACCGGACTGCCGGATCGTCAGACACCCCATCCGGAACGTACGTCGCGTTCCCCCCCCCACCCCCCACGCGAGTACGCTCCCGCTGTTCCGGCACATGGGATCCCGTTTTTCTGGATGTCGACGTGTCGGTGACGAAAAACGGAGTCGAATTCCTCGAAAAGTGATGCGGCCGCGGAGCGTCGGACTCAGCCGTCGACGGGTTCGACGCTCACGCCGGAGTGTTTGTACTCGGGGATCTTCGCGACGGGGTCGAGTGCGTCGCCGGTCAACGTGTTCGTCAGCGGGTCCGCGTAGTGGAACGTGAGGAACACCGCGCCCTCGCGGACCGCCGGCGTCACGGCGGCTTCGACCTCGACCTCGCCGCGCTCGTTTTCGACGCGGACCAGGTCGCCGTCCTCGATCCCACGGGGTTCGGCGTCGTCGGGGTGGATCTGGAGGACGTCCTCGCCGCGCATCCGCATCAGCGTCTCCGAGCGTCGGCTGAGCGCCCCGCTGTTGAAGTGCTGGAGCACCCGACCGGTCGTCAGCGCCAGTTCGTCTTCCTCGAGTTCGTCTGCCGGCGGGACGTGTTCGAGCGGCACCAGGGGAGCGGTCTTCTCCCCGGTGGCAAACTCCTCGCGGTGAAGCACCTCCGTCCCGGAGTCTGCCCCCTCGGGGAAGGGCCATCGCTGGCTCGATTCGCCGATCCCGTCGTAGCTCATTCCGGCGTAGATCGGACTGACGTCAGTTATTTCGTCGAACACCTCCTCGGGACCGTCGTAGTCGAACGCCTCCGGACGCCCGGTGAGCCGGGCGCCGATCTCGGAGATGATCTCGAGGTCGAGCCGTGCGTCGCCGGGAAGGTCGGCGTTTGGTCGCATCCGGATGGCCTGCCGGTCGGTGTTAGTGACGGTTCCGGACTTCTCGGCCCACGAACTCCCCGGAAGCAGGACGTCGGCGTGCTTTGCCGTTTCCGTCTCGAAGAGGTCCAGCACGACCAGGCAGTCGAGCGACTGCAGTTCCTCCTCGACTCGCCCGGAGTGCGGTTCGGTGACGGCGGGGTTCTCGGCGAAGACGAACGCTCCCTTGACGGAGTCACCGAACTCGTGGGTGAGTTCGACCTCGGTGAGTCCCGGCGTCGCCGGGGGCTCGACGCCCCAGACCTCGGCGACGCGCTCGCGGGCCGCCTCGTCCTCGACGGGCTCGTAGCCCGGCAGGATGTTCGGCAGGGCCCCCACGTCGCCGGCGCCCTGGACGTTGTTCTGGCCGCGAAGCGGGTTGACGCCGGTGCCGCGCCGGCCGACGTTGCCCGTCAAAAGCGAGAGGTTCAAAAGCGAGTGGACGTTGTCCGTCCCGCAGTGGTGCTGGCTCATCCCCATGCCGGTGAAGATCGCCGCGCGGTCGGCCTCGGCGTACGTCCGGGCCGCCTCGCGCAGTTCGTCGGGGTCGACGCCGGCCAGTTTCGCGTTCTCCTCGACGTCGATCCGCTCGATGTGCGCTTTGAACTCATCGACGTTGGAGACGCGCTCCTCGAGGAACGCCTCGTCTTCGAGCCCCTCCTCGAGGATCGCGGCCGCCATCGCGTTGAAAAGCGGGATGTCGTAGCCCGGCTTCACCGGCAGGTGGATCCCCGCCGCGTCGGTCGTCGAGTTCTCGCGTGGGTCGACGTGGATCATCTCGCCGCCGTCGCGGATCGCCGGCAGGAAGTACGACCGGAACGCGACCGGATGCTGTTCGGCGGGGTTGGCCCCGGCGACGAGGTAGACGTCCGCCTCCGTGAGGTCATCGAGCGTGTTCGTCATCGCACCGGCGCCGAACCGCTCGCTCATCGCCGCCACGGTGGAGGCGTGACACAGCCGCGCGCAGTTGTCGACGTTGTTCGTCCCCAGCATGCGCGCGAGCTTCTGATAGACGTAGTTCTCCTCGTTGGTCGCGTTCGAGGAGGCGAAAAAGCCGAGCGCGTCGGCGCCGTGCTCCTCGACGATGCTGCCGAGGTCCTCTTCGATGCGCTCGAACGCCTCCTCCCAGCTCGCGGGCACCAGTTCGCCGTCCTCGCGGACCATCGGCCGCGTGAGCCGGTCTTCGTGGTCGACGAAGTCGAACGCCGCCGCGCCCTTCGGGCACATCTCGCCTTTCGTGTTCACGGGGCCCTCCCAGCCGGTGCCCTTGCCGCTTTTCTCGCTGTACTCGACGCCACAGCCGACGCCACAGAACGGACAGACGCTCTTTTGCGCCCTGAAGTTTCGGTCGGTGCTCATGGTGATGACAGTGTGCGACGGTTGATTAGTCTCCCCCAAATGTATACCGATCGAACGTCACGGGCGTGCCTCGTCACCGTATCCCGTTCACCTCCCGTTCACCCCCCGTTCACCTCCCGTTTACCTCCCGTTTACCCCCGTTCACCCCCCCGTTCATCTCCTGTTCCTATGGTATTTTGGCACTGGAGGCAATCTCCCCGATATGAACCTCCGAACTGCGGTCGTGCTCGCGGGGGGCGAGGGCGAACGCCTGCGGCCGCTGACGCGAAACCGACCGAAGCCGATGCTTCCGGCCGGCAACCGACCGATCCTCGAGTACGTCTTCGACAGCCTCATCGACTCCGGAATCGAGCAGTTGCACGTCGTCGTCGGGTATCGGGGCACCAGAGTCCAGGACCACTTCGGCCCCACGTACCGCGGCGTGCCCCTGAAGTATCACCGACAGGACAAACAACTCGGCAGCGGTCACGCCCTCCTGCAGGTTCGAGGGGCGATCGACGAGCCGTTCCTCGCGGTCAACGGCGACCAGATCGCAGACCCGTCGATCGTCGCAGACGTCGCCGCCGCCCACCTCGAAGGTGACGCGATTGCGACGCTGAGCGTCGTCGAGAGTCGGGAGGCGTCGCGGTACGGCTCCGTCCGTCTCGACGGCGAGGAAATCGTCGAACTGGTCGAGCGTCCGAAAAGCGGCGATCACCGGCTGCTCAACGCCGGCGTCTACGGCTTCGATCCCGCCTTCCTCGAAGAACTCGAGGCGACACCGCGGGAGGACGGGAGCCTCCCGCTTCCCGCAGCAGTCTCCCGACTCGTCGCCGACGAGGACCACCGCGTTCGGGGCGTTGTGACCGAAGGCTTCTGGACGGACGCGACGTATCCGTGGGATCTGCTCACTGCTGCCCGGCAGGTGTTCGACATGGGATGGGTCGAACTCCCCGAACGGGAGCCGGACGTCTGGATTGCCGACAGCGCGACGGTCCATCCCGACGCGACGCTCCAGCCCCCCGTGGCGGTCTCTGCGGACTGTGAGATCGGGGCGGGCGCGGTCGTCGGCCCGATCGCCGCGCTGGGAACGAACGCCACCGTCGACGCGAACGCGGTGGTTCGCGACTCGGTGGTCGGCGACGACTCGCGGATCGGCGCGAACGCGACGGTCGTCGACGCCGTCTTCGGACAGGACGTCCGGCTCGGTTCGGGATCGGTGGTTCCCGGCGGCGAGGCCGACGTCCGGGTGAACGACCGGATCCACTGTGGGGAACGACTCGGCGCGGTGCTCGCCGACCGGGTCGACGCCGAGGCTGGCGTCGTCTTCTCGCCGGGAGTGCTCGTCGGGCCGAACGCCTCGATCGAGGTCGGCGTTCGACTCGTCCGGAACGTCTCCGCCGGGGCGGAGGTGACCCGCTGATGTGTGGCATCATCGGGTACGTCGGTCGCCGGGACGCCCTCGATGTGCTCGTCGGCGGGCTCAACCAGCTCGAGTACCGCGGCTACGACTCCGCCGGGGTCGCCCTCGCGAACGGCGGGGACGAGGCCGCCGGACGCGACGCGGACGGCGCCGCAAGCGCCGACGTCGACGTCGTCAAGCGCGCCGGCGAACTGTCGGCCCTGGAGGCGGCGCTCGAAGAGCGGACCCCCGCGGGTACGACCGGGATCGGCCACACCCGCTGGAGCACGCACGGTCCACCGACCGACGCGAACGCCCATCCACACACCGACGAGGACGGGAGCGTCGCGGTGGTGCACAACGGGATCATCGAGAACTACGATCGGTTGAAAGACGAGCTCATTGCGGAGGGTCATCGGTTCGAAAGCGACACCGACACCGAGGTGGTTCCCCACCTGATCGAACGGGAGCTGGAGGCCGGATCCCCGCCGGAAGCTGCGGTCAGACGCGCTGTCGAACAGCTCTCGGGGAGCTACGCGATCGCCGCCGTCGTCGCCGACACCGACGCCGTCTACGCCGCCAGGAACGACTCTCCGCTCGTGCTCGGGATCGGCGACGACGGCTACTACCTCGGCAGCGACGTCCCTGCGTTCCTCGAACACACCGATCGAGTGGTCTACCTCGATGACGGCGAGTTCGTTCGACTCACTCCGGACGGCTGGACCGTCACCTCTCCCGACGGCGAACCCCTCGACAAGCCCATAGAGACGGTCGATTGGGATCTCGAGGACACCGGGAAAAGCGGCTACGACCACTACATGCTCAAGGAGATCAACGAGCAGCCGCACGCGCTCCGGCAGTGTCTCTCCGGGCGCGTCGACGAACTCGATGGTCGCGTCGAACTCGAGGAACTGGACGACCTCATCGAGGACCCGCCGGAGGCGGTGCAGTTCGTCGCCTGTGGCACTTCCTATCACGCCGCGCTGTACGGCGCTCGCCGGTTCCGCGATCGGGGAATCCCGGCCCAGGCGTTCGTCGCCAGCGAGTACGCGACAGAGGTACCGCCGACGGGCGACCGGCTGGTGATCGGGGTCACACAGAGCGGGGAGACCGCCGACACTCTCTCGGCGCTCCGGGAGGCCCGGAACCGGGGGGTCGAAACCCTCGCGGTGACGAACGTCGTCGGGTCGACGGCGGCCCGGGAGTGCGATCACGCGCTGTACATCCGGGCGGGCCCGGAGATCGGCGTCGCCGCGACCAAAACGTTCTCCTCACAGCTCGTCGCGTTGAACCTCCTGGTCGAAGGTGTCGCGAACGGCCCCCGATCGGGCGTCCGGCCCCGAAGCGACGGGGTCAGGGGGCGACTCGCCGCGCTCCGGGAACTCCCCGGACAGGTACAGCAGGTCCTCGACGAGTCGAACGCCGCGGAGGTCGCTCGGACGTATCTGGACTCGTCGGGCTACTTCTTCATCGGGCGGGGGTACAACTATCCGGTCGCGCTGGAGGGGGCGCTCAAGTTCAAGGAGATCACCTACGAACACGCCGAAGGGTTCCCCGCCGGCGAGTTGAAACACGGGACCCTCGCGCTCGTTACTGCGGACACGCCCGTGATCGCCGTGGTCACCGGCGACGACGAGATCGCCCGCAAGACCGTCGGCAACGTAAAGGAGGTGGAGGCGCGCGACGCGCCGGTGATCGCCGTCACGGACGGCCGGTCGGACGTGGAGCGGTACGCCGACGAGGTGCTCGAGATCCCGAAGGCACATTCGGTGACGATGCCGTTGCTGGCGAACGCCCAGCTCCAGCTCGTCGCCTACCACGTCGCAAACGAGCTGGGGCGGTCGATCGACAAGCCCCGAAACCTGGCGAAAAGCGTCACCGTGGAGTGAGATACGCGAGGACCGCCTCGAGATCCACGTCGTCTGCGGTCTCCCCTGCGGCGATCACCCGGCCGTCCCGCTCGCGTTCCGCTTCGTGCAAACCTGCAGTCCCCAGCACTACAGCCGGCAGCCCAGCCGCAGTGAACCCTTCGACGAGGGCGACGTCGTAGCCGTCGCGTTCGAGGTCCGCGAGAACCGATTCGAGTGCGGCCACGTCGTCGTCCCCCTTGCCGCCGGGGGTAATCCTGAACGAAAGCGACGGCGTGATACCGATCGCCGTGTCGGCGCCGGCGGTGCGGTGCCGGTGAGTGTCCTCCCCGGGCGTGTCCGGTTCGACGTCGTGGTGGATCGCTTTTACCGTCGCAATCCGACCGTCCGTTCGCTCGCCGAACTGTTCGACGAGTCGCTCGAGGAGCGTGGTCTTCCCGGTGTCGCTCGGGCCGACGACCTGCAGGACGGTCAACGTCCCCCGTTTCGGGTCGTCGGAGCTCACTGTTTTGCCCCCGCTGGCGTGTCCGGGGTTTCCGACTCGATCCGCCCGGTGATCTCCTGCAGATCAGCGGGGGTGTTGACGTTCCGGAACGACGAGTCCCCGCCGGGAAGCTGGTCGGCGGGGATCGTCCGCACGGAGAGCGGGTCGAACACCGAAAGCATCGCCCGGTTGTGGGGAGTTTCGACCGCCGTCACGGCGGCCCGGAGCGCGTCAGTTCGGCAGGCCGCACACAGCGGCTGGAGCCGACCGTCGACGGACGGTACGGCGGCATCGACAGGTTCCCTATCGCCGAACTCGCCTCCCAGCGCCGTCAGCAGCGTTTCGACCGTCGCCGTCCGAACGAGCGGGAAGTCGCCGCCGAGTACGAACGTCGCGTCGGCGTCGTCCCCGATCTCGTCCACGGACGACGCGAGCCCCGCGAGGGGCCCTCCGTCGGGTCGGTCGTCGAACGCGAACGAAACCGGGACGTCGCGCTTCGCTCCGTCGGTTGCCCCGAGGGCGGCCGCCAGCTCTTCGCGCTGTGCTCGGCGGCAGCTCACGACGAGCCGGCGCGAGAGCGGTTCGACCGTCCGCGCGACCCGCCGGACCATGGGTTCGCCCGCGACAGCCGCGGTGAGCTTTTCCCGATCGCCGAATCGGCGCGAGAACCCGCCGGCAAGGAGGATCGATTCGACGACGACGTCTCCGGGCGGCTCCCCGCCACAGCTCCGCTCCATACTTGGCGTAGACGCCGGGCGGATATATGTTCCAAGGGCGTTCTCACGGCTCGGGAGTCGACGGATCGTCGAGCTGGCCGAGCGCATCCGAGAGCAGTTCCCGGGCGAGCCGGGCCAACTCGTCGCGCCGTTCCGCAGTCGTCGCCTCGGCGGTGATCCGGACGAGCGGCTGGGTGCCGCTGGCGCGCACCAGGAACCAGCCGTCCCCGGCGTCGACCCGGATCCCGTCGATCGCGGTGAGCTCCGTCTCCGAACCGGACTCCGGGCCGAACCGCTCGTGGGCAAGGTCGGTCGCGACGTCCATTAGCTCGCGTTTCCGGTCCGTTTCCACCTGGTCGCGGACGATCGGATACGGGTCGAACGACGACAGGAGGGAGCCGAGCCCGGCGCCCCCGGCGGCCACCTCGTGGGCGACGATCGCCGAAAGCGACACCGCAGCCAGCGGGCCGTCGGGACACCGGGTCCGGTCGGGATGGATCCACGCCCCGCTGGGTTCGCCGCCGAACACGACGCCTTCCTGGTGGGTCGCCTCCGCGACGTGGACGTCGCCCACCTCGGTGTACTCCACGTCGGCGCCGACGTCCGCGAGCGCGTCCGCGACCAGCTGACTCGTGTCGACGGGGACGGCCACGCGTTCGCCGGGCCCTACAGCGCGTGTGGCAAACAGCGCGAGCAGTTCGTCGCCCGGAACGAACCGCCCCGTTTCGTCCACGGCCAGCAGTCGATCGGCGTCGCCGTCGTGGGCGAGTCCGAGGTCGGCGTCGGTCGCCTCTACTGTCGCCGCGAGCGTGTCGCAGGTTTCGGCGGTCGGCTCGCTCGGCCGCCCGGGGAACCGCCCGTCGGGCTGGGCGTTGAGCGTCTCGACGTCGACGTCCAACTCCGCGAGCGCGTCGGCGGTCACCCGCCCGGCGCCGTTGCCGAGATCGAGCACGACCGAAAGCTCCGCGAGCGCCTCCCTGGACGCGTTCTCTCGCCCGTGTTCGACGAGCGCTTGCCGGTGTCTTTCGATAGCCACCCTCGAGTCGGTTTCCACGCCGAATTCGTTCGCGCCGAACAGGTCGAACGACGCTTCGGTCATCCGGCGTTCGATCCGCCGGCGCTGTTCCGGCCGATACGCCCCGCCGTCCGGGTTCCACAGCTTGAACCCGTTGTCCGAGGGTGGGTTGTGGGAGGCGGTCACGGCGACACCGACGTCGGCGTCGTGGACGGCGACGCCCCGGGCGATCGTCGGGGTCGACGCCTCCCCGATCCGGATCACGTCGGTCCCGGTCTCGCGGAGCCCGGCCGACAGGGCGTCCGACAGCGCCCGGCCGCTCTCCCGGGGATCCCGGCCGATAACCGCCGTTTCGATCGGATCGTCGTCCGGCCGGCGCTCGCTCCCCACGGCACGCCCGAGCGAGACAGCGAGCGCGGCCGTCACCTCCGACCCGACAGCTCCTCGAATACCACTCGTTCCAAACACGTCACGTTCCCTCGCGCCGCGTCGTAAAAACAGTTCGCTCCGTCGGGGCGCTCTGTGGAACGATCCCGCCCGCGACTACTCTCGCCGGAGTTCGTCGATCGCAACCAGCAGAGACACGAGTCCCACGAACCGCGCCAGCGTGTACACCCCCGGCTTCCACTCGCACTCCTCCGGATTCCGGTACGCCAGCCGCGTCCCGTATCCGACGAACTGTTCGGGATACGCCAACGCGAACAGCCCGACGCCGCCAAAGACCTTCTTCAGCGCGGCGTAGGGGGTGCCGCCGCGCCAGGCGAGAAGCACGTACATCGCCCCCTCGAGCCGGATGGCCGGAACGACCCACGACCGCAGTTCGGGGACGCCGGGCGTCTCCGTGGCCCACCGTTCTGTCGCGTGCGCGAGCCGATCGGGTGCGAGCATCCACAGCAATCCGAGCACGCCGAGAAGTTTTCGGAACATGATCAAACCTACGCCCGACGCCCGCAAAAGAATATCTCTGCCAATACTCGATCGCCTCGTGCAGCCGGCGGACCGACCCGCCAGTTCCACAACAGTTACGCCGGCGCTGGTCGAACGTCGGCTATGAAGGAGCTATTCCTCCGCGCCGCCCGCGGAGAGCGGACCGAACGGCCTCCAGTCTGGATGATGCGCCAGGCGGGGCGGTATCTCCCGGAGTATCGTGAACTCCGCGATGAGTACACGTTTCTGGAGGCGATTTCGACGCCCGATGTCGCGGCCGAGATCACCCTCCAGCCGTGGCGCCGGTTCCGGCCAGACGGTGTCGTCATGTACTCGGACATCCTCACCGTGCTCGAACCGCTGGGGTTCGACTACCACCTCGAATCTGGCGTGGGGCCGGTGGTCGAGAACCCGGTCGAGACCGCCGAAGACACGCGGCGGGAGCAGGGTGACGTCGAGGAGGAACTGTGGTACGTCGGTGAGCTCCTCGAACGGTTGACCGACGAACTCGGCGAGGAGGCTGCCGTGTTGGGTTTCGCCGGCGGCCCGTTTACCCTCTCGGCGTACGTCTGCGAGGGGACCCCGTCGCGGTCGTTCACGGCGGTTCGCCGCCTGCGGGCGGAGGATCCTGAGGCGTTCCGCCGGCTCCTCCGGGCGTTCACCGACGTGCTCGTCGACTACGTCACCTACCAGGAGAATCGTGGCGCCGACGCGATCCAGCTGTTCGACACCTACGCCGGGCTGTTGACCCCGGCCGACTACCGGGAGTTCCTGCTGCCGTTGCATCGGGAGGTGCTCGAGGCGGTCGACGTGCCGACGATCGTCTTCGTGCGCAACGCGAGCGGGAACCTGGACCTGCTCGCCGACAGCGGGGCCGACGTCGTCGGGCTCGACTGGACGGTCGAGATGGCCGACGCGAGAGCGCAGCTGGGCGACCAGCCGGTCCAGGGGAACCTGGATCCGGCGACGCTGTTTGCCGAGCCGTCGACGATCCGGGACCGAACCCGCGAGGTGATCGAGGCGGCCGGCGAGGCGGGCCACATCCTCAATCTCGGCCACGGACTCGACCGGCACACGCCAGTCGAGGGAGTCGAGGCGTTCTTCGAGGCGGCGAAGTCGATCGAGCGGTAAGGAAGCAGAGCAGACGGGACGCTTTCCGAACCGACGCTCACTCGGGCCGCGGTGCGTTCAGACAGTACGTCCCTGGCGCGTCGCGACACTGGCACTGTCGGTACTGGTAGTAGGAGGGTTCGAAGCCGGAGAGGAACGGCTCCAGCAGGTCGGCGAACAGCTCCGCCAGGCGGGGATCGTCGTGAGGGACCGGCACCCGGTGGAGGTCCAGGCCGACCGCCTCGGCGTCCTCCCGGAGGTCGATGTCGAGTTCGACGAGCGTCTCCGACTGCTCGTGGATGAAGCTCATCGGCTCCAGGACGACGCGTTCGGCCTCGCCCTCGAGCCCCTCGATCACGTCCTCGATCTCGGGTTCGGTCCACGGGATGTCGCGGTTCGAGTGGTTCTGGAAGCCGAGTTCGTAGTCGTCGACGTCGACCATCCGTGCGAGCGTCTCGGCGTGTTCCTCGACGTAGGTGTCGTAGCGGTTCCCCGCCTCGAGGTAGTGGACGGGCGTTCCGTGCGCCGAGAAGACGAACGCGGTGTCTGGCGCGCTTGGATCGAGGTCGTTTTCCTCGAGGAACGCAGTAATCGTCTCCGCCCGGATTCGGTTGTAGGTCGGCGCGCGGTGCCAGCCCGTGATCCCGGCGAACTCGGGATCGTAGCCGTCGATGTCGGCGATCGCGTCCTCGAGGTCGTTCAGGGCGGCGACGTTCGTGGAGTGGCCACACAGCGGGTAGATCGGCATCCCGACGACCGCCTCGATCCCGGCCTCGGCCAACTGTTCGGCGACGTCCGGGATCAGTGGCTCCATGAACTGCATCCCGTGAAACAGTTCGACGTCGTGGCCGCGTTCCGAAAGCTCCGCCGACAGCGCCTCGCGCTGGGCGGCGGCCTGTTCGTTCAGCGGGGAGCCGCCGATCTCCTCGTACTCCTCGAGCAGGCTCGGCGCCCGGCGCCCTGCGAGCTCCCGGGACCGTTCCCACGCCTCCTCCTCGGTGTCCGCCTGTTCGAGTGAGGCGTTGTTGTAGAAGATCCGGGTGAGATACTCGATCACAACGTCTCGATCCGGACGCGACGGTTCCCCGAAGTTCAAAAGGGCCACACCGGTTTTCATGCAGCCGTTATACGGGAACGACGTGTAAAGGTGCTTCGAGGGGTCTTCGGTGCCGGTGCTTCGAGGGAGTTCACTCGGCGACAGTCGCGCCGTCCTCGACGTCGGCTTCCGACACCGTCACCGTCCCGCCGTCGACGTCGTACTCGCCGGGATACGCGACCGTCACCCGGGCGATGCCGTTCTCGTCGGCGGTCGCCGTCCGTTCGTACGCGATCGTCTCGCCGGAGACGGTCGCGGTCGTCTCGATGTCGATCGTCGCACCGGGTTCGCCCTCGAGTTCGATCGTCGCGCCGGGGACGACCGCGAACGCGGCGACGTCCTCCTCGAGCAGGATCGCCCGGTAGTGGGCGAGCGCGTCGCCGTCCGGCCCCCCGGTCCCGTACTCTTCGAGCAACTGGATCTGGGTTGCGTCCTCGGGGAGGTCGGCGTCGATGTCGGTGACGACGACGTATCCGACCCGGCCGTCGAACTCCCCGTACCAGCCGTCGGGATCGTCGCCGAAGCGGAACTCGTCGAAGTTCGACATCGCGTAGCCGTAGCCCCGCGATTCGCCGTTGACGAAGTAGTTGTACATCCGGTTGTCGCCCCACCGACTCAACACGAAGTCGTCTGGGTACTCCCGGTCGGCCGCCTCGGCGTGGGTCGTGATCTCCTGGACTGCCGCGTACTGGCCGTCGGTGTAGGTCGTCTGGGCGGTCAGGCTCGGGACGTACAGCAGGCTGAAACTGCACAGGAGCAACCCGACGGCCAGCAAGTACGCGGCCATTCTCGGGTCCGGCAGTTCGAAGGCCCGGTCCGAACCGGAGTCCTCGTCGCGCCAGGAATTCGACCCGTCGCCCCGCGGTGAGCCGGCGGCGCCGCCGCGGAACGGGCGCGGCACCCGGGCCAGATCGACGGCTGAAAGCGCGTACACGAAGCCGACGCCGCCGAGCACCGACAGCGGAACGACCAACTGTGCAGCAAACCGGAGCTGGATCGCCGCGAGCGCGATGAAGTAGCCGGTGTACACCGAAAGCAGCAGCCATCCGGGCTCGTACCGCCGCCAGGTGAGCCAGATCGCCCACCCGAGCACGCCCACCGCGAGGTAGAAACCGACGCCGATCTGCACGAGCGGCCCGAAGAGCACGGCGTAATCGGGAGTGAAAAGCGAGACGGATTCGGTGTACCCCTCGCGGAGGAAGAGGTCCGCCATTCGTCCCTGCGCCTCGACCCAGTCTTCGGGACGGAGGCTTCGGAACGCGAACAGGCCCACGGCGGCCACGGTTGCCTGCAGCCCGACGAACAGGCCGGCGTGGAGCTGTCTGCGCCGCCACACCTCGCCGACCCCGAGCACGACGATCGCGCCGCCCAGCACGAGCACCGGCGTGTACGCGACGAAGCTGGAGTGCCATCCCCAGCTCTCGTGGAGCCCTACCGACAGGAGACTTCCGACTCCAAGCGCGAGCAGGACCGGCAGGTTCGCGAGCGTCGGCGACAGCCCTGCCCGCGCGTCGAGGACGGCACGGAGTCCGACGTAGCCGGCGAGCGGGACGAACACGAGCGGCGACCCTCCCCACAGGTGGATCGAGATCCCGAGGGCGATACCGAGTGCGAGGCCGACGAGCCACGACGTCGGGGATCGGAGGTGACCCCGGACGCTGTCGTCGGGCCCGTCGAGCTCCACCCGACGGGCGAGATCGACTGCGAGCCACACGAGCCCGAGGAGTGTGACCCCCAGCCAGAAGTACTGGTGGAGGCGGTGTTCGAGAAATCCCACGCCCGTGTAGACGGCGTGAACGGGGGCGATCGCGAACAGCAACACCGACGCCAGCCCGACCCGGACGTCCCGGGTCACGACGACCGCGATCGCATACACCACGATCCCGAGTCCGACCATGGCGGCGATCGGGAGCCAGGCGGCCACCGCGTCGACGGCAGCCTGATCGCCCCCGAGCAGGGCGGTGAACCACCAGTTCACTGCATGAGAGAGCGGACGGCGGCCCGTCGCCCCGCCGGGCATCTCCGCGAGGAGTCCGAGGTCTGTCGGGTCGGCCGACAGTTCGAGCATCTGTTCGATCCAGTACCGGTAGAAGTACGGGTCGTTCCCGGGGGAGACCACTCGGCCGTCGCGGAACACCGACCCGTACTGGGTGAGTCGCATCGCCGCGACCACGAACAGCGCCCCGACGAGTCCCAGGATCGCCCGGGGCTGGGCCCACGTGCGGTCGGCGAATTCCCTGAAGTCGGGTGCGTCGTCCGGCAGCCATCCGGACGGGGACGGCCGTTCGTCGGCAGTCGTCTCGGCGGCCTCCCCCGCGAGCGCAGCACGAACAGACTCGACGTCCGGGACGCGGTAGTCGCCGTCGACTTTCTCGACGACGCCGCGGGAGACCAACTCGCCGAACGCACCGGAGTCGACGTCTACGTCGTGGAACGTCCACGGCCCGTCGGTTGCCTCCTCGGTTTCCACGACCGATCGAACCGCGTCCTCGAGCTCCGGCCGTTCATCGAGGAGCGTCCGGGTCGCCTCGCCGGCGCCTGTCATTGGCGAGTGTGGAATCCCGGCGTGCAAAAATCTCCCGTTGTCAGACGTCGCCAGCCATCGCCGAGAACATCCGGTCGACCAGCCCGTCGCGATACTGGTCGACGGAGGCGTCCTCGGTGCCGTCGGCGGTCGTCTGCGGGGGGATCTGTCCGCCGCCCATCCTGGCGTGACCGCCGGCGCTGGCGTTCGGAATCTCCTCGAGCACCATTTGGAGTGTCTTTCCCATGTGGACCCGATCGTCCCGAGATCGGCCCGACAGATGGAGCGTCCCGTCGCGTTCGCCCCACACGACGACTGCGGTGATCCCCTCGAGCAGGATGAGTTCGTCGGCCGCCTGCGGGATCGCGTCGGCGTTGGTGATCGCGCCGACGTCCGCCACCGCAAACGAGCCGTTCACCTGTCGCCCGGCGATCGCGCGCGCCTTGACGTCGAGCACCTCGGCGTCGACGGCGGGGTTGGCGATTCGATCGAGCAGGTCCTCGTCGATCCCGGGACGCAGATACCCGGCGGCCTCGAAGTCGGCGGTCGACGCGCCGACTGTCAGGTGGCTCGTGTCCGCGAGGATCCCGTACAGCAGCCCGGTCGACGTCTCCGTCGAGACGGTGCGCCGCGATCCCGCCTCGCTCGCGTGCTGATCCGGCGGCACCGGCGTCGCGTTCACGTCCTGGAAGTACTCCGCGACCATGCTCGCACACGCCCCGTAGTCGGTTCGAACGTCCGTGAACTCGGCGCCGACCCCCTCGCCGGGATGGTGATCGACGACTGCAAGCGGCAACACGCCGTCTGCACCCTGGAACCCCCGGGGTTCGTTGTGATCGACCAGCACCACGTCCTCGGTCGCGAGGTCGGTCACGTGCTCGACCCGTTCGAGATCCACGTCGAGTACTGTCTGGAACGCGCGGTTCTCCTGGTGTCGGATCTGTCCGGTGTACTGGATCGTCGGCTCGGTGTCGACCTGCTTCGCGAGCAGCCCAACGCCCATCGCCGACGCCATCGCGTCCGGATCGGGATTTGGATGGGTCAACACGGTGATCTCCTCACAGCCGCCCAGCGCCTCCTGAAACTGTTTTCCGGCCGGCTTCCGCCGGCGATACAGCAGCAAGAGCACTGCGACGACCAGGATCCCACCACCCACGAGGGCGAAAAGCTCCGGCTGCGAACGAAGCGTCTCCTCGAGCGCCCGGAGCTGGTTTCCGTCGACGATCCCCTCGAGTTGTGTGACGTCCTGAATCGTCGTCAGGCCCGTCCAGCGATACCCCATACGTGGCCCGTAACGACGGACCACCATCAACGTTCCCGCTACTATCACCTTTTATAGAGGACAAATATCATATTATTTCTACAGCAGAGACTGAAAATGAACGGATTCAGGGGTGATAGGCCGCCACTGCGGCCCGATATCCCTCTCGAAATGTCGGATATTCGAACTCGTAGCCCAGCGCGCGGAGCCGATCGTTCGAGCAGCGCTTGTCCGAGAGGATTCGTCGCCGCCGGGAGTCCGAGAGTGATTCCCGCGCGAGTCGTTCCTCGACTGTGTGCTTCTCGGGCGGATCGACGCCACACTCGCCTGCGAGCCAGTCGGCGAACGTCCACCGGTCGACGGGTTCGTCGTCGACGACGGTGACGACATCCCCGCGTGCGAGGTCCTCGGCGAGGAGAAACGCGACCGCGCCGGCGGCGTCGTCCCGGTGGACCATGTTCAGATACCCCTCGGTGACGGGACCGTCCAGATAGCGTTCGAGCCGGTATCGCCCGGGACCGTACAGGCCGGCAAACCGGGCGACCGTCCCGTCGAGGCCGCGTTCAACTGTGGCCTCCAGGGCGATCCGCTCCGCCTCCTCGAGAATTCGTCCGCGTTCGCTCTCCGGCTCCAGGGGCGTCGTCTCGTCGACCCACTCGCCGTCGTGATCGCCGTACACGCCCGTCGACGAGGTGTACACCAGCCGATCCGGGGAGGAGTCGCGGCCACCGTACTCCCTGATCGTGGCCTCGAGCCCGTCGACGTACACCCGACGGGCAGCTTCCGCGCCCCGACCCCCGCTGGAGGCGGCGAACACGATCGCGTCGGCGTCGGGAAGTGCTTTCAGGCTGTCCGGTTCGGTGACGTCGGCGCGTACCGGCTCCAGTCCCGCTGCCGAAACGGTCGCCAGTCCGTCGTCGCTCCGACGCACGCCGGCGACATCGTACCCCGCTTCCCGGAGCGTCCGTCCCAGTTCGATCCCGACGTAGCCGCAACCGACGACGATGACGTCGACAGGTCGGGGCGTTGTTCGGTCCGACACGTCGATCACCGCCGCCGTTCGATGGCCGCCTGTATCTCTGCGAGCTGCTCGAGTGTGAATCTGGTCCGCCCCTCGAGCGCCTGCTGGACCTCCTGACCGGTGAGATCCGCCTCGATGTCGGCGGCGATGGTGTCGACGTCCACCACCGCCGACGACATCCCCATCAGGAGATGGTCCCGGAGTTCGTAAACGACCGCGTCGGCGCCGGGAAAGCGGTCATCCGTCGCCAGGATCGCGGCCGCCTCTTCGAGAGAGAGGTCCGCGGATTCGCCGGCCTGCAGCGCCTCCAGCGTCGCTCGCTCGACGCCAGACTCGGCGGCGACGGGCTCGATCCCGACCGAATCGACGACGGACGAAAGCTCCCGCCGATAGGCAGCGAGTAGCTCACGCGGAGTGCGATCCGACGGGTCGTCGACGGCGTCGTACAACATACCGTCTTTCGGGGAAGAGCGGGCAAAACGGTTGCGGGCGAGGTGGCGGTGCTTCCGGGGAGAAGGGAGAGGGGGGAAAAGGATCTCACTCCTCGGGTTTCCAGCCCGGGGATCGTTCGTCCGCGACGCCGTCGACGTCGCCGACACCGCCCGCACCCGGGGGCACGGCGATCGCGATGGCGGTCTCCGTCTCGAACGCGACGGGTTCGGTCTCCCCGAGCGTCACCGATTCCCCGCCGACGTCGACGGTGGCAGGTCCCGGCTCGCGGACGTACTCGACGGTTCCATCGTAGGCAGTCCCGCCGGACGCCCGGACCGAAAACCGGGGATACGTTCCACGGACCTGGACCCGCCAGACGTTCGTCGTGGCGTACCAGTAGCCGGGGACCGGTGCGACCGGGAGGCCGGCCGGCGTCGCCGCGACGACGTCGTTGCCCCAGTGTTCCCGGGCCCGGTCGGAGCCCTCCTCGATCCCGTCGGCGAGGGCGTCGGACAGCGAGTCGCGCGCGATCGCCCGGACGCGTGTCGCAGCATCGGTCACTGGTTCGTCCGGGATGTCGGCTGTCTCGCGGCCGGCCGCCGACTCGACGGCGACCCGAAGGCGGACGGCGAGTTCGTCGTCGACGGTGCGTTCGTGGGCGGCCGCCGCGATCGCGTCGGCGTAGGAGCCGTTACCGACCGCTATCGCTCGTTTCCCGAGTCCGTCATATCGTCGGTCCGCCGCCGCGATCGCTTCCCGGCGCTCCCTGGGGGAGAGGTCGGTTTCCTCCCGTAGCACGGCATCGGCCTCGCGGTGGACCTCGTCCATCCCCGCTTCGACCTCTCTGGCGAGGTCGCCACGCAGCTCCCGGAGTTCGGGGTCGGAGACGTGCTCGAGGGTCTCGTTCGTCGCCGAAAGCGTGCGCCCGGCCTGCTCCAGGGTGACTGTCCGTCCTGTTCCGAGCACCCGGTCGACGATCCCGTCCGCGAGTTCGCCGTGTGGGAGCGTGAAGTAGTTCACGTTCCGGGTCGCAAGCGGTGTCATTGAAACCGGTCGGTTCTCCTCGGACTCGCTGGTTTCAAACACGCTGGAGTGGGACCCGTCGATCGGGGTCCGCGGGAGATAACCGGGGGAGCCGACCGGCTCGAACGCGACGGCACCGCCGGGGCCGTCCCCCCCTGCAGACTCGGGCTCGCGCTCCCCAGCCGCGGTTCGCCCGTCGCGGATCTCCTCGAGGCGATCGGTCGTCGGCGCGCCAGCCTCTTCGAGCACGTCGGAAAGCGCCGAACCGGTCTCGGCCTCGCGGTCGCTCCGACGGTCGAGTTCCCGCTGGAGTTCCTCGAGGTAGGCGGCCCGGACGGCAACTCGGGCGCGATCCCCGACGTCGGCGTATCGGTCGGGTGCAGCCACGAACGACTCGCGACGGTCCTCGACGTGTGCTGCAAGCGCCGCCTCCGGGGTCTCCGCGCCGGTCGCGATCCCGCCCCGTTCGGCGTCGACGCCGACGGTTCGCACGTCCTCGCGGAGGGTCCCCACGTCGTCGTACACCCTGTTCTGAAGGTCCGTCGGGGGGTTCCCGTGGACGACCACGCGCTCCCTGGAGCGCTGTGTTCGGTCGTCCCGGTCGTCGAGCCCGCGGACTGCCCGGACTGCGATCGACTCGAAGCCGCCCTCGTCGTCCACGAGCCGGTCGACGCCGCGTTCGCTGGCCGCCTGTAGCGCCGGATCGTCGAGCGCGCCGGAAAGCGGTCGATCCGGCGCCGCGTCGGTCGGGGCGTGGGCCGCGGACACGTCGATCCGCACCCGAAACGTCGTTGTTCCGGTGGCGGTCGTCTCCCGGGTTTTGTTCCCGGCGATCCACGTTCGGCTCACCCACGTTCGGCGTTCGAGGGTCTGTGTCGCACTCGCGTCGGTCGCCGTGCGCCGGTCGGTTCCGCCGACGACTGCGTGATCCGCCTCGCGTTTCTCGCTCGCCAGCGACCACGCCGGCGTCGACGTCGAGGGGGAACCGTTCCCCGCTGACGCGTTCGGTGGTTCGCCGGGCGGAGATGGCTCCGGTACCGGCGTGGTTTCGATCTCGGTTACCTGGACGACGCGCTCGAGTTCGACCCGATACGTCCGCCGGAACTGGTCGTCCAGCCGGTCGAGTGCGTCCAGGAAGGCGACGTCGGCCGTGTGACCGACCTCTATTGACGTCGTTTCGTTCGGCGACGGCACTGACGTTGCCGTGTCTGTGGTTGCGGCAGTGTCTGTGGTTGCGGCCGTGGCCGTCTCCGACGGGAGCGTGGTGTTCTCGTCGTCCTCGAACTGACCGTCGTCCGTCGAGGCTTTCGTGTGTTCCGTCGATTCGCCGTCAGTCACCGGGATCGTCGGCCGCGAGTCGTCGGCGGCGGCGGCGCCGAGGACCACGTCGCTCCAGCGATCCTCCTCGAGTTCCGTCGGCACGAGGAGATCCTCGAGGGCGGTTTTCGCCGCCGCGGTTCGGACCCCCTCGCGCCCGCGATCGTCGGCCATCCCGAAGGTCGACCGCTGGACCGACAGGATCCCGGTGTTGGTCGACAGTTCGACGTGCCGGTTCGCGAGCACGTTCTGGATGGGTGCGCCGGCGTACTGGCCGTACCCGCGAGCCCAGACGACCGGGTACAGTCGGGCGGTGAGCTGCCGACCGAGGCCCGGCCCTTCGATCGGGTCGCGATTGAGTCGGGCTTCGAACCGTTCGGTCCGTTCGTGGGCCGCAAGCACCGGCGTCGCGACCGTGACGGTGACCTCGCGGGTTTCCCGGGCCACGATCTCTCCGTCGCGTTCGGCGACGACGGTCACGTTTTCGACGGTGACCTCGAGGGCAGTCCCGTTGGCGACACCCTCTATCCGAACCAGCTCTCGCACCGGTGTCAGGTTCTCGGCTGTGGGCTCGCTCCCGGTTCCGGTCTCGAATTTCGGAGTGGCGACGACGTCGTCGACGCTGGCGCTCGCCTCCGGGAGGCGGTCGGCGGCCGCGATCCCGATCCGGATCCGGAGCGCGTCCCGGAACGGCGATTCCGGCCTGACGGCGTCGACTCCGGTCTCGTTCGAGCGCGTGACCGGATCGCGGGCGGCGTCTTCGGCGGCCGAGCGCACCGCATCGCGCACGGCTGCGTCGGCGTCGCCGTCCGCCCGATCCATCGCCCGTTCGACCGACCGATCGATCTCTGTCGGTCCCTGTGCGGCCAGTCCAGCGCCGTACGCCACGCTGCTCGTCAAAAGCAGGACGCCCAGGAGCGCGAACGGAATCCTCCCGCGTTGATCGGTTCGGAGGGACTCGGACACGTTACCACCGCCGGACGACGATCCGAACCGCCGCGCCGTCCCGGGCGGTCCCCCCTGGCTGTTTCGACGACGTTCCGGTCGCGGTCGAGCTGGTCGCGATTCTCCGTGCGAGCCCGCCTGCGAGCGCCGCGTTCGTCTCCTCGGGCGTTGTCCCTTCGACTGCAGTGCCGTCACCGAGCGCCACGGCGCCAGCGTGTCGGTATCGGGCTGCCGCGTGGGACGCCGCCGCGTCCTCGCCCCGGAGGGAGGCACGCAACGCTTCCACCGGGAACCGATCGTCGACGAACGCCGACGCGAACGACCGGACGCTGTCGGGGTCGTCAATGTCCGCTGGGGGAAACGGCGTCGGGACCGACACGACGGTCGCGTGGACGGCCGCGTCCGGCGGCGGCTGCCCACCTGCACGCAACTTTCCGCGGAACTCGCTTCCGGCGACGGGCTCCCAGGTGGCGATCACCTGCGTGCGTCCGTCGAGGCGGGCGTCGAGTTCCCGTTCGACCGCCCGGCGGAACGCGACGCCGTCCGGGTCGAGCGCGTCGTCGCCGATCCCGGCGCCCGCAACGGTCCCCCTCGCGATCAGCCCCCGGAGTGAGCCGTGCACCCGACGCTCGTCGCCAGCGGTCGTCCCGCCCCCGGCATCGGTCCCCGACATCCGGGGGTCGTACGCCACCGTCGCGGTGGTCGCGAGCACGTCGACGCCGGTACCGCTCGCGGTGGACGACGCGAACGGGCCGGCCGGTTCCACCGCGGAACCGAGTGCCAGCACGCTCGCGCTCACTAGCAGGAGGAACACCCCCGCGTCGATCGCGGTGCTGGTCATCGCCACACCCTCACCGTGAGGGAACCACGTCTGATTTCGCCCGGCTCGATCCTGACGGCGACCGTCCGATCCGCGCGGTGGACCGGGCCGTCGGGTGGGGTCGGTCCGACGGTCACGCCCTCGCCACCGGCGACCGCGAGGCTCACGTTCGTCTCGAACCCGGTCGGGATCACGTCACCGTCGTCGTCGGCGTCCCGAAGTCGATCGGGATCGACCACGTCGCCGTCGCTCGCGGTCGATCGGAGCGTGTCGAGAGTGGTTTCGGCCGTCCGGTCGCTCCCGGTCGGGTCGCTTCCGATCCGGTCCCCGCCGGCGACGGCAGCCACGTCGGCGACGACGCCGGCGTACACTGCGACTCCGGCGATCACGGCAAGCAGCGCAACGAGCGCGGCGACGGGCGAGGTCTGGGCTCGGCGGCGTCGCGCCGCCCGGTCGCCCGCCCGACCGCCGGCCGAAATCGGGCTCTCAGCCGACGAGCGTGACACGGACGGACCCCCAGTGGACCTGCCGGACGCGAACGGTACCGTCGGTCGCGTGCCAGTCCAGTTCGTCGGCGTCGGCATCGGCGCCGGAACCGGATCCGACAGCGGCGTCCGATCCGGCGCCGGCCTCGATGGCCGCCTGCTGGAACGCCTCCGGGCGCTCGAATACGTCCGACGCAGGGGCCCCTTCGAGAACGCTTTTAAGCGGGTCCTCGGTCGCGGGTGTAACCGGCCCGAACGCGAACGCGGCGGTCGTTTCCCCACCGTCACCGCCCAACCGGAGACCGTTCGGGTGGACGGCGATCCGGTCGGCCTCGACGGCGTGAGTGGCGCTAGCGGGGGCCGATCCGGCGGCGACTTCGTCGACTGTTTCGGCGACGCCACCCGCGTCCGGCGGCGGTGCGGTCGGGAACGTCGACGCGAGGCCGAAGACGACGACGCTCGCGGCGGCCACGCCGATCCAGACGTACCAGGCGTCGATCGGGAGTTCGAACATGGGACGGCGTGGTCCCGGTTTCGCACTTAAATCTCGGGGAACGCGACGGATACGCCCGGACCCGCGGACTGGTTGCCGGCATGCGGACGAACCGTCGGCACGAGGGGATATGAAAAACCCCGTAGCTATTTGGGATGGGCGACGTACGACCGGGCGTCAACGATGATGCTCAGCGATGTGATGGAGGATTATCTCAAGGCGATCTATATACTCGAGCGGGAGGAGGGGACGCCGGTGTCGACGTCCTCCATCGCCGAGCATCTCGACAAGACGCCCCCGACGGTGACGAGCATGATCGAGAAACTCGACGATCGGGGGTTGATCGAGCGGGAGAAGTACAAGGGGGTCGAGCTGACCGACGAGGGGCGGACGGTCGCGCTGGAGGTGATCCGGCACCACCGGTTGCTGGAGACGTATCTCACCGAACACCTGGATTACGACTGGAGCGAGGTCCACGACGAGGCCGACCGGCTGGAGCATCACATCTCGGAGGAGTTCGAACGCCGGGTGGCGGAACTGCTCGACGATCCGGCGGTCGACCCGCACGGCGACCCGATCCCGACCGTCGACCTCGAGCCGGTGCCCGACGACGAGTCGACCGGACTCACCGAGCTCGACACTGGCGAGTCGGGGATCGTGAGTCGCGTCAGCGACAGAAACGAGGAGGAGCTGTCGTATCTCGCCGACGCCGGGATCAAGCCCGGAACAGAGCTGACGGTCGTCGACGTCGCCCCGTTCGGGATGGTGACGGTCCGGACCGACCGCGGTGAACAGTCGTTGCCAGAAGAGATCGCCCGGTCGATCCGGGTCACCCGCAGCGACGAGTGACATTCACGGGGATTTGAAGCGGGACCGGGATCCACTTATAAGTCTTCGAGTTGACGCCAGGACACGGCCAAAAGACCTGGAGCGGGAAGTCTCCGCCTTGCACCGGTGGCTAGGGTCGAAGTAGAGGATGTCTCACCGATGGCAAGCGGAGGAGCGGAGGACGTCGCACCGATGGCAAGCGGAGGAGCGGAGGACGTCGCACCGATGGCGAAGGCCGGAGGCCCGAGCCATCGGCTTTTTTGGTCCAGCTTTTTCAACGAGGGGTGCGCGACCGACGGGAGCGCACCCGAGGCAGAAAAAGGTGGGTCGTAACGACTAAGAACGAAACACGCTTTCATGTCGGTAATGAACGAAAACGCATTGCCATCTCGGGAGGTGATACTGTGGGCGTCGAAATAAAGGAGTCCGGGGTCTCCGAGGAGGAGTTCGCGCGGATGAAGCGGTTCGTCCGCGATTATCTCACCGCAAGCGTCGAAAGCGAAAGCGACGGCGGCCGGATGCGGTGGTACCCCTGGCACTCCGCGGAGTATCGCTTCAACCACATTTTAAACGTGGTCGAACTGGGGGCGAAAATCGCCCGCGAGGAGGGCGCCGACGTCGACACCGTCAAAGTTGCGGCGCTGTTTCACGACATCTCCAAACTGGAAGCCGACCAGGACGAACACGCCGACGAGGGGGCCCGCGTCGCCCGGGAGTACCTCACAGCCCACGGCGACTTTCCAGAGTCGTTCGTCGAATCCGTCTGTCAGGCCGTCGAGGATCACTCCTATCAGGGGCCGCTGTCGGACGTCTCCCTCGAGACCCAGTGTCTCATGGAGGCGGACATCCTCGACAAGGTGGGCGCCAACGGCACCGCGCTGATGCTGTTGCGGATGGGCTATGAGGCCCGGTCGCACATGGACGCCGCAACCATGGTCGAACGCGTGCTGGAACGCGGGCGCGAACACACGTCCCGCCTGGAGTCGGACACCGCCACGTCGCTGGCCCACCAGCGCCTCAAGCGGGTGAAGTGGTTCCGCGAGTGGCTCGAAGCCGAAGTCACGGAGATGGACGTCGACGACCCGATGCTGTGATCGGCCGGCGGTCGTTGCGTATCGAGTCGAGACGGTGATCGTGGTACCGAGACAGTTGTGGGCACCTCGAAAGAGTCGGGCCCTTTTGGTCACCGGTGTTCGTCAATCCATTCGCAGAACACCTCGAAATCATTTGCGGGGTCACCACCAGCGGAAGTCACTGGTGTCCCGGACCGATTAGTTGACTTCCAGAACCTCGACTTCGAATTCGAGGGTTTCTCCCGCGAGTTCGGGATTGAAATCCACACGCACAACATCCTCATCAACGTGGATCACATCTCCTCGCTGACCGCTCTGGGCCTCAAGCAGTTCCCCTTCTTCAGGAAGTTCCCCACCAAGCATCTCTCGAAGCTCATTTGTCTCGAATTCCTGAATATGCTTTTCGCTCCGTTCGCCGTACGCCTTTTCCGGCGGGATCGAGAGTGTCGTTGTCTCGCCCGCCGCCAAGCCGACGAGTCCCTCTTCCAGTCCCTCAATAACCTGTTCGGCACCCACTTCGACTGTCAGTGGCGCGTACTCTCTGTCCGGCTGTGCCTCCGCCAGGCCAGCCTCCTCGGCTATTGGTTCCCGTGAGGTGTCAAACACAGTATTGTCAGTTAATCGGCCGATGTACTCGATCGTCACAGAATCTCCAGTAGCTATCGTCACACGAATACTCGGAGCGCCACACGGGAAAGGCCGTCGTACTGATAGCTTGCATCTCGCATTGTCCCAGCTACTAACTCCCGAATAGATACTGCTGGATAACCGGGTTCGGAGAGCCTCAAATAGACATCACATCGTATCCAGCACACCAAGCACGCGCTCTTCGGCGTCGCGGCCGGGGTCGTGTTCGCTGCCGTCCCTGTCGGATTCGAGGTGCTCTTCGATGGTGCGCTCCATCGCCTCCTGGATCGGCGTCGACTCCCAGCCCAGCCCGGCCAGCTTGCAGGTGTCGAGCACGTGTGGGTACTCCCGGTAGAGCATGTAGTCGTCGGGTTCGAGCCCGCCGGCCGCGAGTTCCCGCCCGTCGGCGGCGACGACCTCGATCTCCCGGTCCATGACGTCGGCGATGAGTTCGACCATCTCCCGGAGGGTGACCAGTTGGCGATCACCGACGTTGTACGCCTCGCCAGGCTCGCCCCGTTCGGCGACCAGGCGGAGCGCGTGGGCGACGTCCTCGACGTACGCCCGGTGCCAGATGTTGTCGCCGTCGCCGGGAATCAACACCCGGTCGTGGGTGGCCACGCGGTCGATCCAGAAATCCAGCCGTTCGGTGTAGTCGTACGGGCCGTAGACGATACACGGGCGGATCGACATCGCGTTGACCCCTTCTTTGGCGGCCTCGAAGACGATCCGGTCGCCCTCGGCCTTCCGGTTGCCATACGTCGACCCCGATTCGTCGGTGGCCTGCTTGTCGCTGCAGGGGCACAGTGGCGTCTCGCTCTCTCGTTTCGGAATCTCCTCGCTGTCGTAGGCCGAGCCCGAGGAGATGTAGACGTAGCCGCCGACGTCCGAAAAGACCTCGACGGCCGCCTCGACGTCGGCCGGATAGTAGGCGACACAGTCGACGACGACGTCCGGGTCGGCTTTGTCCCTGGCATCAAGGAGCGCGTCCCGGTCGGTTCGATCGCCCTGGACGTGGGTGACGTCCTCGGCGTCGGCAAACGGGTTCTCGTGATTCCCGCGGTTGAGCATGTAGACATCGTAGCCGGCCTCGCGGAACTCCGCGACCGTGTGGCGACCGATGAAGCGCGTGCCCCCGATGACGAGTGCAGTCTGCGTCCGTGTCATACATTGACCTCGCGCGCGGGGAGAAAAGATCCGGCGGTTCGGCCTGACGTGAGAAATCTACTGACGTAGAACTCGACGAGGATCTCCAGTATGCCAGACGATGAAACTGTCGTCTCGAACACTGCTCCACTTTTAAAATTTGTACTCGCCCACCGGGCCGGTTTTGTGAAAGACCAGTTCTCGACCACTCACGGAATGAGGGAAATAAGCGACTTTTTCACCAGTCGTCGTCCACCTTCTGTAAGTTCACCTTTCGTCTTTCCGTTCATAATCGTCCCCGGTGGAATCGTGTATAGCGCCCATGGCATCAGAGACGTCGTGTCGTTGA
The DNA here is from genome assembly GCF_002952775.1 of Halalkaliarchaeum desulfuricum. Classification (NCBI taxonomy): domain Archaea; kingdom Methanobacteriati; phylum Methanobacteriota; class Halobacteria; order Halobacteriales; family Haloferacaceae; genus Halalkaliarchaeum; species Halalkaliarchaeum desulfuricum. The sequence goes on along the minus strand of NZ_CP025066.1, from coordinate 1,508,094 downwards.
ATGAGATACCGTCGAGGTGCTCGTTTTCGAGTTCAGGCGTGGTTTGCTGATATTTCCCGGCGCTTGTTCCGACACACATCACAGTACAATCCGTTGCACTGAACGGGTGTGTCTCATGAGCCAAGACGATAATCGGTCGTTGGGGATGAGCACCAGTTGGGTCTTGTGCCCAGCAAACATCTCCCGCAGAAAGTTTACTCATTTACCCTCATTTCCCGCATCCATGTCGTCCTCAATCTCCGAGAGTTCTGCATCGAGTTCCTCGTCAGTACGCCCCTCACCGATTTGTTTCTCGGGTTCTTCGGGAGTGGCGTCCGTCTCGCGGTGGTGGCCGAACATTCGATGTATCTGGTCGAGACTTGCGACGTATCGTCGGATATCTTCGCGGTCGCGCAGCGCGTAGTAGTACCCGTCGTCGGTTTTTCCGATGTAGTCGTCGTCATAGAGGCGTTTGAGTGTGGTCGTCGCCGTCCCTCGGGGAATGTCAAGGGATTCCACGAGGTCCTGCGGGGAATACCCCCACTCGGGATTTTGATAGAGATACGCCACGATGTTTGATTTCGTGGTCCCTGGCCGGAGGTTGAGTTCGGGATCGTGATCTTTGAGGAGTATCGGCATTCTGTACCCAAATGTAATCGATTGTATTTTAAAGGTGTTTCGATCAAATCGCACACCGACGTCTCACTCATCGCTGTCGCCTTCCGACTGGAGACCGTATTCGGCCGTCACGTCGTCGCTCCTGTACGTGCGCCTTTTGCGAATTTCGGCTTCGCTTGTGAGCATCGCTTTCAGATCAACGCGTTTGCATACGGGATGTGTGAGCGCATCGCGGAGCACAGCCCGGATGAACTCTCTCCGACTGTTGAAGCCGTATTCCTCCCACGCCGTATCGACGTCCTCAAAATCGGCTCCATCTTTCGGGTGTTTTCACCGTCGAATTTTAGGGTCCCTTTAGGTGAAATGGTCTTCGTCGGTCGTCCCCACGTCACGTCTCGGAGGATTTGGACCACCTCGAAAGCCCCCGACGTCTCGGCTCCCGGGACCACGGCTGCGCTCCTCGGCCTTCGGCCTGCGGTGTGTGCGGGCGACCCCACGGATCGCCCGCACGCCAGCGAGAGCTTCGCTCTCGCGCTCCTTGCCGGGTCCGGGTTCGCCGAGACGCCGGCCCCTTTCAGTCCCACCCCAAATAGGCTCCGCGGGTAGTGCGGTCGGGTGGGGATGAAAGGGGCGAGTCGCTGGGGGAAGACGGCTGAAGTAAGCACGCGACCGAAGGGAGCGCGCGCAGCGAGTGCGAGGCGCGAGTGAAACGAGCGCCTCGAGTACTCGAACGGCGAGCGAGGTGTGTCGAACGGAGTGAGACCCCAAAGCGAGCCGTGAGAGGCCCCCGACTCCAGCGACTCGGGGCTTTCGAGGTGCTCTCTGTTGACGCAACTGTCTCCTCGGATCGAGTCACTACCGACACAGCCCCGGATTCAGCTGAAATCAAGAAGCTGAAATCAAGATGATAACCACGCACGCACGACTGCCCGGTCGGAACCCGTCGATACGTCGATACCCGGATCCAACGCCAGGAATCCCGCCAACACACCCTTATAAACCCCCGCCGAAAGCACCCTGCTGTCAGACCGTCGTCAGACGGCGGAATCGGGACCACCCCCGTCACGAGTCGACCCTCGACCGCCCACCAATGACCTCCGAAAAGCCCGGGATGGGAACCGGTCGCCCCCGAACTTCGCCCGGATCGACGCCGGCCCCGGGACCGCAATCACACCGCGTCTCCGGTGGCAGAAAGTATTTATACGTCTATCAACCCCCGAGAACCGCTCTATCGCCCGAAATCGGGTGTGTTACGGATTGTCTCGGATGCCGTCTCACCACAAAGCATTTAATACAGGCGATGGTTGTTATGCCCGTACCCCTACCCATGGTGGCAGTACCGAGTATCCCAGGACGAGTCCGGAAGTCGGTGACGACGACGACGACGGCGGTTGCAGAGGGCCGGACGTTCGAGACCGGGAGAAAGTGACTGACGCCGGAAGTACAACACAACAACACAAAACATGACAAGAGAAACTACATATCGCGAAAAGGGACGCGCAGTGTTCCTGGCAGCGATTATGGTCGTCTCAATGCTCGCCATCGGTGGCGCCGGTCTTGCCGGTACCGCCGCGGCGATCAATGAAGACGCTGAATTGGAGAAGGATCCGATTCACTACGATAGAACCGATGAGGCTCATGATCATGATGGTATCACCATTGATGGGCCTGTAATTGAAATCGCGTTTGAGGAGAGTGTCGACGTTGATGACACGAATTTCACCGTTGATCTCGGTGAGGAGGACCTTGATGAAGTAGTCTATAATACCGATAATGCGACAATAGATGAATATGAAGGTCAGGTTCTCATTGACGTCGGATCCCATGACGACGTGGATGACCAGTTCTACCCACGAATCGGGACTGTCGACATTGAAGATGTCGGCGAGTATGATGTCCGGTTTGCTGGGGCGACGGTAGATGCGGACTCGGACAACCAAACCGTCTACCAAGGCACTCAGATAGCCATCCAAGACGGTGACCTCGATTTCACTGTCGCGATTGAAAACGGTGACTATACCGAGCGTGCCAGTGGTGAGAGCAGCGAAGTTGTCCTATTCGACTCCGCTGGTCAGAGCCTGGACACGTACGAGATAAGCGAAATCGAAGGTGTAGACAGTGTTGACGATGGTACATTCACCCTTCGTGCGCTCGGATTGGAGGTCACTCCTGACGACCTGGACATCGACGAGAACACTAATGTTACTGGTGTTGTCGACTCCAACGCGGTAAACCGCGATCTCCAGGTTGACCTCTACGACGACGATGATGATCTGGTTACAACCATCGATGAAGAGCTCGACGGCCAAGGTCAAGCCGAGTACGACCTTGGTCAGCATGAACCAGGTGACTACTACGTCGAAGTGACGGACCTGCGCTCGGGCGTGACTGTGACCTCTGACACAATCTCTGTTGAAGAGGTCGCTGTGGGCGAACTGAACTTCGACCCCCAGACTGTCGAACAGAACGTCGGTGACGTCGCCGAGATCACCGTGACCTTCGACGGCGAAGCCGAGGACGGTTACGTCCAGATCGGCGACGAGGCCGAGGACGGCTACGAGATTATCCTCCACGTGGAGGATCATGAGGAAGAAGGTGAAGTGACGATCCGGTACAACACTTGGCTCGCTGGTCAGCATACCGCAAGTGACGATCCGAACGAGTCTGTCGCCTACGCTGCTGACGACGACCAAGAAGTTACGATCGTGAACGAGACGCCGATTGAGGGCTTCCTCCTTCCGGAAGATGCGTACGAGACGTTGGCTATCTTTGACCACGACGACTACGACTTCTGGGAGAACGACGACTACAACGAGACTGCAATCGCTAGTGCCCTCGAAGACGACCCTGACGACATCGGCACGCTCTTCCTCGAAGAGCGCTCGACTGAGGGCGTGAGCACTTGGACCGCACCCGAGGATGTCCGCGATGACATCACCAGTGCGGATGAGCCGCTCGATGCACTCGACGAGCGTCTGAACGAAAACGTCACGCTGCGTGACGACATCGCAGAATCCCAGACTGGTGTTGACAGTGACGTTGCCATCCACCAGATCGAAGCGTCCGGCATCTTCGGGATGCTCGACGCCGAGGACGGCAACTTCACTGCCGTGAACGAGGAGATCGACGAGAACGAGACCTTCGCGCTCCGCGTCCGCCAGACCGCGGATAGTACGCCGGCGTTCGCCGAGCGGAAGGTCCTGAACTGGACCGAGATGCACGATGACGTCGACGTCCTCCTCGACGAGGAGAACAACCAGTTGTTCCTGATCTACAACATCGAGGACACTGAGACCCAACTCGACGACCGTGCCGAGGCTGAGGAAGCTTACAACGTCCGCTTCGACGTCCACAGTGAGCGCCTGCTCGCGGGTGAAGAAGACCCCGAGGAGGAGCCCGAAACTGAGACAGTCGAAGCTGGCCTGGAAATCATCGAAGCCGACGGTGAACTCGAAGCGAACGTCAACGTGACCGCAGAGGACGGTCAGCTCATCGAGGGCGACACCAACATCGCCCCCGGTAACGAGCTGAACCTCCGTGTCCGCTCGACCGGTGACACCCGCCCCGGCTTCAGTAAGACCGCCGAAGATCTCGTCGTCGACGCCGACGGCGAGTTCGTCGGTGAGTTCGACTTCAGCGAACAGAGCGTCGGTGACACGTACGACGCAAGCGTGCGCCAGACGCTGTTCGAATACACTGCATCCGGTGAAGTGGTCGAAGCAGTCGACCCCGATCCGGCCACCTTCGAGGTGTCTGACCTCGACGCACCGGCCGAGATCGACGTCGGTGAATCGGTGACCGTCTCCGCGACGATCACCAACACTGGCGAATTGGAAGGAACGCAGACCGTCGAATGGCAGCTCGAAGGTGACGTCGTCGCCAGCGAAGAGGTAACCCTCGACGCTGACGAGGACACCACCGTCGAGTTCACCGCGACGCCCGACCTCGACGCCGGTGACTACACCCACGGCATCTACACCGACGACGACAGTCAGACGGCAACGCTGACTGTCGAAGAGGTGGAGACGCCGACGCCGACGCCGACGCCGACGGAGGAGCCGACGCCGACGCCGACGCCGACTCCGACGCCGGAGGAGCCGACGCCGACGCCGACGCCTGAGGAGACGCCCGGATTCGGTGCCATCGCGGCACTGATCGCGCTCATCGCGGCCGGCCTGCTGGCGTACCGTCGCCGGTAAGCCGACCACGATGACGTGAGGTGAGTTCTCTCACCTCGCCGGTCGGTTCTACTCAGACCACCAATTACCGGCCCTCGCGGGCCGGCCCCCTTTTCATTCTTTCATGCTGGGTAGCGACAGCGCTGGCGCGTTCGAACTAGGGGGTCTGGATGCGCAATACTCGTCTCCAGGGCGTGGGTATCCGTCGGGCGTTTTCGCAATTGTCACCTGCGAGGATGGGTTGTCGTAATTCAGTCACAAGTGGACGATCTGTTGCCCATTCACCCCGCCCCCGAATGTAGGCATCTCTCGCTCGCTTTTCGGTGACGTTATGGAATCGATTCGACGGCCATACTGATATTTGGACTCCGTTCGAGGAAATAGCTGGATTTTGTTCCTCGTCGTATCCGGACGCAGTTCGACGAATTGGCCGAATACCGACGATCCCAGCCCTTTTTCTTTTGTTTGCAGTTCGATCGCTGCAGGCGTTTCTTCTGTGACACCCTCGAAAGCCCCGAACGGCTACGCTCCCGCGGCTCGGTGCGCGCGCTCCCTGACGGTCGCGTGCTTCCGTCGCCGGGGTTCGCGTAGCCGTTCGCCCCTTTCAGTCCCACCCGACGGAGGTGACATGCATAGCCGTCATGGGTGGGATTGAAAGGGGCCGGCGTCTCGGCGAACCCGGACCCGGCAAGCAGCGCGAGAGCGAAGCTCTCGCTGGCGTGCGGGCGATCCATGGGTCGCCGGAAATCGGAGATTTCCGAGCCTCCGCTCGCGCCGAAGGCCCTCGCGGAGACGCCCGCACACACCGCAGCGAACGAAGTGAGCGAGGACCGCAGCCGTGGTCCCGGGAGCCGAGACGTCGGGGGCTTTCGAGGTGGTATCAGTGGAAGCAATCGTTTCGTCCGTGACGATCGGTTTCCCGCTGCTTTCGTCGTCCGGAAGGGTTCGAGCTAGCCACTTTTATCTGAACTCCGCCACTCACGAGTCAGAAATCCCCTCGAGTTTCCGGACGATCCGCGCGTACACGTCGGGGGCACAGTACCACCCCTCGTCGATCATGGCATCGATCACAGCTCGTGCTTCTTCGACGTCGATCGCGTCCTCCGTTGCAAGTTTCAAGACGAGATACGCCGTCCCCCGGGTTGTGATCCCCTCGACGGCGGCGACGTCACGACCGTACGTCTCGTCCATCACGGCGACACCGTCGTGGGCGTCGGCACAGGCCAGGACGGCGACGTCGGCGTCACTCAGATTGTTGTTCTGTTGGAGACGCGATACCAACGGAGAGTTTTCGACCGACACGACGTCGAAGTGACCGGCCTCGACGCTGCGCTCGATGCGCCGGGCATCCGGATACCCTTCGTCGATGCCGGTATCGATGACCTCCTCGGCGACGCGTTCGGGGATCACACACGACACCTCGAGATGCTGGACGAGCGCGAGCCGATCGACCGTTGCGAGATAGATGAGCGGCGTTGCGCCGAAGACCCACATTCACAGCGCCTCGAGATCCGCGTCGACGTGGTCGTCGGCCACCCATGTGATGTCACGCTCCCTGGCGAGTTGCGCGAAGTCCCAGACGGACATCCCCGCCAGCTCGGCCGCTTTACTGAACGTGACGGTTCCAGCCGCGAGCTGATCGAGGGCCCGCTCGCGTCGCCATTCCTCGAGGCCCTCCGAGAGCAGCTTTCGAACGGCCGTACTCCGGTCGAGGTTCTCGTCTTCGAGATACGCGTCGAGTTCGGCCTCCAACTCGTCGGGTACGCGTGCAGAGATCGTTCCCATATAGTTTACAATGTATGCATTGCATACAAGTGCTTCGGCCTTCAGCATCCCGGCCGACGTGTACTGCGTCGGTGGTGGACTGACACAGGTGGTGCGGCTTTCTGCCGGGTTGTCGCAATACACGCGTTCAGTCGCAAGGTTTTGTTTGGAGCGCCCCCACGTGTTCCCGCACCGTTTCGGGTGACGACGCTTCGAGCACGAACGCACACGGGCTGTCACCGATGGTGTCGAGACGCTCCGACAGCGCACTGCCGGCACCCGGCTCCACGAGAGAGACGGGGAGCTCCGAAAACGTCGCCGTGGACCCCGCGAACGGCCCTGTCGACACGGAGCGGTGGGTGGGATCGACCCCTTCGAACGCCGTCTCGAACGTCGACACCGACGTCTCGAGGTCCGAAACGGCGATCACCACGCTGTCGATCCCGCCGAATCCCGCCGCCTCGGCGGAGGGTGTCGGCTGCACGCGTCGCTCGAGGGGGGTTTCGTCCTCGATCAGGAACGGCAACACCGATCCGGGCTCCCCCTCGCCGGGAAACGCGAGCTGCCACCGGCTGATCTTCCCGTCGGGACGCTCGCGGCTGTAGTCGTGCGGGCCGTCGACCTGCAGTCCAGTCGCCTGGAGCCGAGAGACGTCCCGATCGATATCACTCGTTCTGACGGCCCACGCACACGGGCCGACGTCCCCCTCCATCGCGTCGTTCCAGAGGGGCGCGGTCCCGACCTCGTCTTTCGCGATGAGCTCGATGTACGTGGTGTCCTCGAACCCGATGATGGACATGTGTGTCGGCATCTCGTCGTGGGAGCCGCCGTAGTCGGGATCGATACCGACGCTCTCGAATGCCGCCTCGAGTCGGTCGAGATCCGAGCCGGCGATCGTCACGTGGTCGATCTGCACCTCGTCGCTTGCTGGTTCCATGACTCCGGATTCGCACGGGGCCTCTTGGGTTCCTCGACTCAAAACCCGTTTTAGTATGGTGGCTTACCTATAAGGATGACCTCGTCACGGCGCGTGACATCAGGTCGGGCGTCGCCGCCTCCGGGCCGTCGGAGCCATTTGCGCTCGCTCGGTTCGCTGATGTGCTACCCCTCCACACTGTGGTGGTGAGCCCATCGAGGATGGGGAGGAATTTCTCGAGGTAATCGGTGCCGAACCCGACGATGTCGAAGTTGCGGCCGATCCGCCGTGGGAGTGACCTCGCGAAATGGTCGACGCGCGTTTTGACTGCCGGGAGGTCGTAACGGCGCTTCGCTCGATGGGCTACCGGCCGGTCAGTCATGATGGCAGCCACGTCATGCTCAAATACGTACACCGGGAATCGAAGATTCCCGAGCCATCGGCGCAATCGCAGATGACGACCTGACCGTAAGACCCACCCCACGAATGGTCGTGGCTGGCGACTTGTCTCGTGGCTAACCGAAAGAGCAAGCGTGAGGGTTTCCTAGATCTTGAATCTCTCAATCCGTTTTGTAACACTAGACGAGCGCCGGCAAATGAAGGGGGAAACAAGACCCGTTCTGACCTCGGCGTATCATAAGCCTTTTGTCTATTACCTGAATATTGGTAACTACCATATGTATGAGGTTCTTGACGACACGGCGGCGCAGATACTCCTCGCCATCCAGAGCGGCGACTCCATCCGTCGTGTCGCACAACACCTCCATACGCCGTACGAGACGGCGAGAAGGGCCGTCAACCGCCTCGAAGACGCAGGCTACGTCCGGTATGACGAAGGGCTCGATGTCGTCGACGAGCACGTGAGAGACGCAGCACGCGAGCTCGTCGCTACAAGCGCGCGCGTCAGTCCACCATCCATCGAAGAGGCGTATGTACTTCCTCAGTTTGGTGACTGGCCGTTCGCGTTCACACGGATCGACGCCGTCTATGTGTGGACACAGGGAGGCTACCAGGTCGGTCGCGAACCCGAGGACTATCCGTTGTTCATCGCCGTCCGTGAGCAGGATGTCGACGCCTGGGAGGCGTTTTTCGAGTCGTTTGCCCTTCCCACGGCATTCGAGCGTCAGCTCCGAGACGAGATAGCCGGACCGCTGCAGATCGTTCTTGAGCCACGTCCGTCACTCGAAATCGAGTACGTCGAAGGGTACCCAGTAATTTCGAGAGCGGAGACGATCGAGTACATGCGCGAGAACTACGCCCAGTTCCAGTCAGCGCTCGCGATGTTGGACCGAATGTACGACGACCTCGAACTCGACAGTAACTACCGGGAGCGGGAACGAGCGCAGATATGAGTTTTCACAACCGGAGTGACGCCCTCGTCGAACTGCTTGAGGAACTCACTCAGGAGGGCTTCAAATACGTTCTTGTCGGCGGCTATGCTGTCTCAGTGTTCAATGCACGCTTCTCTACAGACCTCGATATCGTCGTTGCACCGGACTCCAAGTCTGAATTCGCTGATTTCCTCGAAGGTCGGGACTTCGAGGAGATGGACAGCCACGACAAAGAGTGGTTCTACAACACCGAAGTAATCGAGTATGAGAAGCGTCTCACGCCGAAACAGCCGATCGGCTTCGATCTTCTGGTAAATGGCCTCGGCTGCCGCCAGACTGAGGCACAGTGGTCGTTCGACTACCTGTTCGACCACAGCCACCAACAGGAGGTCACAGGCGGGACGGTAACGACGACGGCTAGAGTCATCGATGGAGCAGTCCTCGTAGCGACAAAACTCCATAGTGCCCGTGAAACAGATCTTCGGGATGTCCTTGCGGTAGCAGAAGAGATTGACCTCGAAGCTGTCACTGCTCACCTACGGCGAGGGGACGAGGCCGCGCTGCGAGAGCAACTTGAGCGTGGAGTGGAAATCCTGGAGCGTGAGGAATTCAGGCATGGGTATCGGAGTGACTTCGGGGCGTCAGCTGTCTCGACGGAAACAGTCACTACCCTCCAAGAATATCTTTCTGCACAAGCAGAACAATTGATTGACAACCGATAGCGAATTTGTAGATGTATTAAAACGGCTAGAACGAGAGTGTTGCCACTCAACTGTCGTGCATTTCGCGTCGGGGAGAGTGCAGGCCCCCGGCGCTTCGTCGTAGTCCGATCCGTGGACATCACGAACGTTCTCAGTGAACTGCTTAAATCAGGGGAGATCCCGACTGGTCGATGTCCACGAATTCAAACCAGATACACGCCTCCTCAATAGCGGTTCGCTTTCTCCGTGTGATACGATACTACGGTGTGGAAATGGATCGTCGCTCCGCAGTTCGCGCGACTGGTGGTTTATCCGAGCTAATACCTCTCAGAACTGATTAGATAGACTAAAAACCGTTATGGGGACGGAGGGATTGTGAACCACGCCAGCGAGCTTCCCTCGCTTCGCTCGGGACTCCTCGCTGTCTGGTTCAAATCCTCCGACCAGATAATGATTCAGCCGGCGCTCGAAGGTGAGCGCCGGCAGAATGATGGGGACGGAGGGATTTGAACCCCCGATCGACTGATATCTCCGGTGTGCCTCGGTACTCCAGAGGGTCGTCAACGCGACCGATGATCAGTCGGCCGCTCGGAATATCAGTCTGGAGTTCGTCACCTGGCGTTGCCTCTGGAGTCAGTCGCCCTCCCTGGCTGGGCCACGTCCCCTCGCATGTGTCATTCGTTCGTACCCGACTAAAGGGATTTCGATCGAAGCCACACCGGGGAGGTGTTTTCGACGTTGCCCTCCGTTCACGGCGGCAGGTGCCGGTCGTATATGTTCCGCCGATGACCGACTGCCTCAACTCGGAGGAGATCGACATCCCGCTCCCAGGTGTCAATCCCGATCGTCGTCGCTCCACGCGCAGTCCTGGCACTTGTAGCCGGTCACGAACTCCGTGACGCTGGGCATGTATCCCACCTGCAGGACGTTCCCGCCGCAGTCGGGACACTCCCGATCCGCGTCCTCGATCGCTTCCGACTCCATCGGCCGCTCGCCCTCGATCAACTCCGCCAGTCGATCCGCGGTTACCATCCGTCCTTCGACGACCCGATTGCTCATACCGTCCCTTGGTTCCTGGCTCCTAAGCGCTTGCGCACGCTGACGGACGATCGTCTCACATCCAGGGCGCTCGCGAGTCGTCTTCGCCGGGAACGGCAGTGTAATCGTCGTCTTGCTCGTCGTCGGACTGCCCCTCGTCGTCGGACTGCCCCTCGTCGTCGGACTGCCCCTCGTCGTCGATCTCTTCGTCGACGTCATCGACGTCCGGCGCTTGCTCCCCGTCGATCGCCGGCTCTTGCTCTGTGGCCGAATCGGTAGCTTTGCCGGTGGGATCGGTCTCGCCAGTGGAGCGGACGATACCGCCGTTCGAAACCGGGCCCGGCGCGTGGCCCCCGGGCCGGCTGTTCACGCCGGGGTGTCCCCCGGCGACCGCGCCGCGGGCGGCGATCTCCCGGTCCGCCGGCGTCGCGTCGGCGCCGAGCCCGAGCGACGAGGCGGTGACCGACCGGGCCGTGGCGCCGAGGGAGCCGCCGGTCGTCCGATCGCCGGTCGTCCGATCGCCGACCGTTCCGGCGGCGACCGTTCCGGCGGCGACCCCGGCATCCGGGTCGTCGTCGGAGCTGTCGGTGGATGGGAGCCCCGGAGTCGGCGTCGACTCGGGATCGTACGCCAACAGCGCGGCGACACACAGCGTCGCCAGCGCGATCGGCGCGTCGGTGTCGAGCACGCCCAGGATCGGCAGCGCGAGCACGCCCAGCGCGATCGCCGAGCCGAACCGGAACCGGTCCAGGTCGACCCGCCCCCGGAGGTGCGGCCCGAGCAGGGCGACCGCGAGCGCGAACCCCACGCCGACGCCCGCGGCCGCGGCGCCGCGAAGCACGACACCGACGTCGTTCGTGAGCTGCAGCGCCGCCCCGTTGAGGTCGATACTCGCGACCAGCCCCAGCGCGATGATCACGCCCGCGTTCGGGAGGTACTCGTCGAGCTTGGAGCTGGCGGTTTTGGCGGCGATCGCGAGGATGACCAGCCCTGCAAAGCGGGTGAAGATTTCGAGGTTCAGCAGGCTGTCGAACGTGACCGCAAGCGCCGCCTGGGCGGCGGCGACGGGGATCAACACCGCCCCGATGAGGAGTATGGAGACGGCCTGCTCTCTGGGCGTGCCGTCCATCTCCGCCAGAATGACCGCCATCGTGGCGGAGCCGCCGAAGATGAGCAGTCCCGTCTCGAGGACGCCAAAGGGCGTCGCGAGCGCGCCGGCGATCACCAGCGCGGGGAAGATCCCGTCGATCAGCGGCAGTGCCATGACGGTGGCGAGCAGCCGGGTCGCCCCGCCGACGCGCCGTTCGACCCGAAGTGCGATCGGATGTTGTGAGACGCTCATTCAGGCACGATACCGGCCGTCACCGGAGTCGGCCACCCGGCGATGTACGCGCGACGCGATCGAGCCCGAAGCGACCGCTTCGGTGTTGGGGCTGTCGGTAGTCCCCCGGATTCCACCGAAACGGGTGACGAACGTGGACCCGCAGACGCCGGGACGCTCCGATTTGTGTGTTCCATTCATCGCTGTAAATCCGAAGTTCGTGCCGGAGTCGACGCTCGGCTGGCCGGCAGTGCGCGATGGGATGGAACACTCGGAGTCCATACTCGTAATAATTTCCGATTTAGTATTAAACGTTGTGTGTGAATAGGGAACAAACTCCGTAATACTTCCGCTCTCTTTATAAATGCACGCTATGTTTTTTGAGAGTGTCGTCGATTTCACCGACGGTTTTGAACTTTTCCGATCGAGACCCGGCTCGAAAGTGCGATCCGTCCAGTCGGAACGGGACTGGGACTTATCTACAGATGAACAGGCCGAGTGCCTCGGGGACGTCCGGGAATCGGCGATTTCCGTGATCACGAGAATCTCCGATTCTCGAACGGCTTGATCCCGAGGGTGACACCTCAATTCCTTCGCTGGTCGTTTGACAGTTTGGAAATGCGCTCCTCTCAAAACCCGCCACTGGCGGTGAGACGGGAGTTGTCGTGGGCTGGTGGAGGCCCAGACCCTCACGGACACAACCGCGTGTTCGGGTGTTAGTTCCAGCCGACCTGTTCAGGAAGGTCGAGGGGAATTACATTCGCCTGCGGGTGCGGTGCTGACCCCAAGACGGGGGAGCCTCGGGGTTTGACCCCGAGGTACTTTACTGTCCCGGTCGAACACTAATTGATGTACGATCGAATCCTGTATCCGACGGACGGAAGCGAGGGTGCGGAGGCGGCGCTCGAACACGCGATCGATCACGCGCTCCAGTACGACGCGTCGCTGCACGTCCTGTACGTGGTCGAGGAGACGCTTCCGGCGATGGAGGCGGGTGCACCCGACGTCCTGGATGCGCTCGAGGAGCGCGGCCAGCAGGTCATCGAGGAGGCCCGGGACCGGGCAGTCGACGCCGGCGTCGACTCGGTTCAGGCGTCCGTCGCCGCGGGGTCCCCGTATCGACAGATCCTCACATACGCCGAGGACTCGGAGACCGACCTGATCGTGATGGGGACCCACGGGCGTCGGGGAATCGACAGGTATCTGTTGGGCAGTGTCGCCGAAAAGGTGGTCCGGACCGCCGACTGTCCGGTGCTTACGGTCCGGGCCCAAAAAGCGGAGTAGTCGTTTGAAATCGGTGCAGTGCGGTTCAGCTCTGGAGCTCTACGTTCTCGATGACCTCGACCGAGACCTCTTCGACGCCGATCCGGGCGAACTGCGTTTCGACGTGGTCCTTCGCCGCCTTGATCGCGTCCTCGCGCGTGTCGAACCCGCGCGGCATCGGCGACTCGAACGCGATCCGGATCTCTTCGCCGTCGACACGCTGGAGGCTGCCCCCGCTTTCGACCTCGTAGAACTCGTCGCAGATCCACACGTACGGCGCCCCCTCGTCGGGGCTCCCCTTGAACGTCGGCGGCGTCTCGCCGCGCTCGTATATCGTCCCCGTGAGTTCGGTCCCGCCCCCCCGGCCGCGAACCAGCAACATACCGGTGATACGCGACGAGCGGGTAAAAGCGGTTGGATCACCGAAACGGCGGCGGGTTCGGCCGAACCCGACAGGGCTTTGTACGTTCCGGCCCGACCATGACAGTATATGACACGATTGGATCCCTGCGGCGCGTCCGGCCGACCCGAAGCGTCCGGACCGTGCGGGCCACCCGAGCGGCGCGAGTCGCCCGAAAGCGGACTGTCCCGGACGGTTCGGGGCCGGTCGTCCCGGAACAAAGCACTTATTCGGCGACTGAGAGGAATCATGCACGCAAACGCGACGAGAAACGGCGTGACGAGAAACGACGCGACGAGAAACGGCGCGACGAGAAACGACGCGACAACGAACAGAACCCAACTCGAAGCATGAACGAAGTTCAACTCGAAGTGGCGAAGGCGTACCCGAACGACTCGGGACGCGGCATCGCCCGTCTCGACCCAGACACGCTCTTGCATCTCAAGCTCTCCCCCGGCGACATCATCGAGATCGAGGGTGGTGAGATGACCGCAGCGAAGGTGTGGCGAGCGGACCGGCAGGACTGGAACACCGACACGGTCCGCGTCGACGGCTTCACCCGCCAGAACGCCAACGTCGGCATCGGCGAGCGCGTGACGATCCGGAAGGCGGAAGCCGAAAAGGCCGACAAGCTCGTTCTCGCGCCACCCGAGGAGGCGTCCGTGCAGTTCGGCTCCGACGCCGCCGGCATGGTGAAACGGCAGATCCTCAAGCGGCCGGTCGTCGAACGCGACATCGTTCCGGTGATGTCGAGCACGAACCACCCGTTCATGCGCTCGCCCGGGCAGGCGATCCCGCTGATCGCCGTCTCCACGGAGCCGGAGGGCGTCTGTCTCATCACCGAGGACACCGAGGTCGAACTCCGCGAGGAGCCGATCTCCGGCTTCGAGAAGACCGGCGGCGGCATCACCTACGAGGACATCGGCGGCCTGCAAAGCGAGATCCAGCGCGTCCGGGAGATGGTGGAACTGCCGATGAAGCACCCCCAGATCTTCAAGAAGCTGGGGATCGAACCGCCCCAGGGTGTCCTTCTTCACGGTCCACCCGGGACCGGCAAGACCCTCCTTGCCAAGGCGGTCGCAAACGAGACGGCGGCGTCGTTTTTCTCGATCGCCGGCCCGGAGATCATCTCGAAGTACTACGGCGAGAGCGAACAGCAGCTCCGGGAGATCTTCGAGGACGCCAAAGAGGAGTCGCCGTCGATCATCTTCATCGACGAACTGGACTCCATCGCGCCCAAACGCGAGGACGTCACCGGCGAGGTGGAGCGCCGTGTCGTCGCCCAGCTGCTCACGATGATGGACGGCCTCGAGACCCGGGGCCAGGTGATCGTCATCGCGGCGACGAACCGCGTCGACAGCGTCGATCCCGCCCTGCGGCGTCCCGGCCGGTTCGACCGGGAGATCGAGATCGGCGTCCCCGACGAGGGGGGTCGCAAGGAGATCATGCAGATCCACACCCGCGGGATGCCGCTGTCCGACGACGTGAGCCTCGACCGGCTCGCTGACGAGACCCACGGCTTCGTCGGCGCCGACATCGAGAGCCTCACCAAGGAGGCGGCAATGAAGGCGCTGCGGCGCTACCTCCCGGAGATCGACCTCGACGAGGAGGACATCCCGCCGAGCCTCATCGATCGGATGATCGTGAAGCGGGCCGACTTCAACGGCGCCCTCTCGGAGGTAGAGCCCTCCGCGATGCGGGAGGTGCTGGTCGAACTCCCGAAGATCACCTGGGACGACGTCGGTGGGCTCGAGGACGCGAAACAGCAGGTCAAAGAGAGCGTCGAGTGGCCACTCTCGAAGCCGGAGAAGTTCGAGCGCATGGGGATCCAGGCGCCGAAGGGCGTGCTGCTTTACGGCCCGCCCGGGACCGGCAAGACGCTGATGGCGAAAGCGGTCGCCAACGAAACCAACGCCAATTTCATCTCCGTGCGCGGGCCGCAGTTGCTCTCGAAGTGGGTCGGCGAGTCCGAGAAGGCGATCAGACAGACGTTCCGGAAGGCCCGCCAGGTGAGTCCGACGATCGTCTTCTTCGACGAACTGGACTCGCTTGCCCCCTCGCGGGGTCAGGACGCCGGCAGCAACGTCTCCGAACGGGTCGTCAACCAGCTGCTGACCGAACTCGACGGCTTAGAAGAGATGGGCGAAGTGATGGTGATCGGCGCGACCAATCGCCCGGACATGATCGACCCGGCGTTGATCCGGTCGGGCCGGTTCGACCGGCTGGTGATGGTCGGCTCCCCCGACGAGGAGGGTCGCGAACAGATACTCAAGATCCACACGCGCGAGTCGCCGCTGTCGCCGGACGTGAGCCTGCGCGAAATCGCCGAGATCACCGACGGCTACGTCGGCTCGGACCTCGAGTCGATCGCCCGCGAGGCCGCCATCGAGGCGCTCCGGGAGGACGACGACGCCGATGTGGTCGAGATGCGCCACTTCCGGCAGGCGATGGACTCCGTCCGTCCGACCATCACCGACGAGATCCTCAGCTACTACGAGGAGATCGAAGACCAGTTCCGCGGCGGCGGGGCGGACGCGATGCGGGAGCGTGGTGGCCGGATCGGATTCCAGTAAGACGACCCGTCGCCGATCCTCCGGCAGCGACGTTTTCGAGGGGAGAAAGTTGAAGTCCGACAGTCACAACTACCGAACATGAAGTGTGCCCTCGTCGGGGTCGGCCAGGCCGGCGGCAAGGTGGCGACCGCCCTCGCGACCTTCGATACACGCATGGAGTTCGGTGCCATCCGCTCGGCGCTGGCGGTCAACACCGCCACGGCCGACCTGCAGCCCCTCCCCCTCGACACCGTACTGATCGGTCAGGACCGCGTCGACGGCCACGGCGTCGGCGGCGACAACGAACTCGGCGCCGAGGTGATGGAGTCGGACCTCCCGGAGGTGATGGACGCGCTCGACGACAAGATCACCTCCGAGACGGAGGCGGTGTTCGTGATCGCCGGGCTGGGCGGCGGGACGGGCTCGGGCGGCGCACCCGTGCTCGTTCGCCGGCTCAAGCGGATCTACAACGTGCCCATCTACGCGATCGGGATCCTCCCGGGACAGGACGAGGGCGCGCTGTACCAGGCGAACGCCGGTCGCTCGCTCAAGACGGTCGCCAGGGAGGCCGACTCGTTGCTTCTGGTCGACAACGACGCCTGGGTCGAAAGCGGCGAGAGCCTCCAGGAAGGGTTCGACACCATAAACAAACACATCGCCCAGCGGCTCGGGCTCCTGCTTGCGGCCGGGGAGGCCGTCGAAGGGGTCGGCGAGAGCGTCGTCGACTCCAGCGAGGTGATAAACACCCTCGCGACCGGCGGTATCTCCGCGCTGGGGTACGGCGCCGCAGCCAGCGGCGAGACGGCCGAAGACAACATCAACACGGTGACGAGCACGACCCGCAGTGCGATGTTCACCGGAATGAGCCTCCCCGGTGCGACCAAAGCGGACACGGCGCTTCTCGTCGTCGCCGGCCGTCCGGAGACGATCTCCCGAAAGGGCGTCGAGCGCTCACGCCGGTGGCTCGAGGAGGAGACCGGTAGCATGGAAGTCCGCGGCGGCGACTTCCCGCTGGACACCGACCGGATCGCGTCGCTGATCCTTCTCGGTGGGGTCGAACAGTCCGACCGGCTCGAACGGTTCATCGAGCGCGCCCGCGAGGCCGTCGAGATCGCCAAAGAGGAGCGCGCCGACCCCGCCAAAGCGTTCGACAACGAGGCGATCGAAGACCTGTTTTGATCGGTCAGGCGTCCCCGTCGTCGGGCGGCTGTTCGTCGCCGTGGTCCCGGTTCTCGCCGTGGTCTCGGTCCTCGCCGTCGTCCCGACCACCGCTGGTGCCCCGCCCCGTCCGGTATCGCTCCTTCGCGGAGTCGAAGGAAAGCTCCTCCAGTTCACGTCCCCGGCGCGTTTCGCGTTCGGCGATCGCTTCCGGGTCCGGGTTGACGTCGTCGTCGATCCGTGCGAACGAGCCGTGGACTTTCGCGTGACACCAGCGACAGAGGCCGACGGTGAGTTCGTGGGAAGTCCCGTCCGTGGACTCCTCAGCGGCATCGTTGTCCCCCCAGGATCGGGATTCCGCGTTCGAACTGCCGTACGAGAGGTGGTGTTCCTCGATCAGCGGCCGGACGTTCTCGCCGGCGAGCCGGCGCTCCTCGAGCCCACACCGGATGCACTGTTTCCCGTCGGTTGTCCACCGGTACTTCGGACAGTCCTGCCAGTTCCCCGCTTCGCCGACGTGACACCGGTAGTCGTCCGCCCGCCGTGCCGCGGCGAATCCGGGGTCGTCGCCGGCGCGCTCGAGTGCGAACCGACACCGTCCGTCGTCGGTGAGGTGATCGCAAACCCCGGCGATAGCGTACGGGTCGTCGACGCCGACGGGAGTTCCCTCCGGTGTCCGTTCCATGGCGCTGTGGTTCCTCCATCGTCGCGTTCGAAACGGCGTCATTTATACCGTGCGGCCATGAACCGACGTGTATGCAAGATCGGACCTACGCGGCCGACGCCGAGCCCGGAAGTCGGGCGACGGTGGCCGGCTGGGTTCACGAGATCAGAGACCTCGGTGGGATCGCGTTCCTCATCCTTCGGGACACGACCGGCCGGATCCAGGTGAAGTTCGAGAAAGACGAAATGGACGACGAACTCGTCGAGACGGGGCTGGACGTCTCCCGGGAGTCCGTCGTCGCCGTCACCGGCGACGTCGAGGAGGAGTCCCGGGCACCCACGGGCGTGGAGGTTGTCCCCGACTCGATCGAGGTGATCGCGCCGGCGGACACCGACCTCCCGCTGGATCCGTCCGGCAAGGTCGACGCCGAACTCTCGACCCGGCTGGACAACCGGACGCTGGATCTCCGCAAACCCGACGTGAAGGCGATCTTCGAGGTGCGCGCGGAGATCCTCCGGGCCGCCCGCGAGGAGCTTCGCGCGGTCGGCTGCACCGAGATCAACACGCCGAAGATCGTCGCCACCGGAACCGAGGGCGGCACGGAGCTGTTCCCGATCACCTACTTCGGCGAGGAGGCGTTCATGAACCAGTCGCCACAGCTGTTCAAACAGCTGATGGTCGGTTCCGGACTCGAACGCGTCTTCGAGATCGGCCCGATCTTCAGGGCCGAAGAGCACAACACACCCCGCCATCTCAACGAGGCGACCTCGATCGACTTCGAGGGTGCCTTCTGTGACCACTCGGACGCGATGGACGTCTGCGAGGAGGTCGTGAAGGGCGTCTACGAGGCGGTCGAGGAGAACTGCACAGCGCAGCTGGAGGCGATCGGCGTCGCCGACGACTTCTCGGTTCCCGACGGGGAGTTCCCCCGCTTGACCTACGAGGAGGCGATCGAGCGGATCAACGCCACCGGCGCGCTCGACCAGCAGCTGGTGTGGGGCGACGACCTCCCGACCGAGGGCGAGCACGCGCTCGGCGAGGAGATCGGCGGCCACTACTTCATCACCGACTGGCCCTCCGAGATCAAGCCGTTCTACATCAAGGACTACGACGACGACGAAACCGTCTCGACGGGCTTCGACCTGATGCACCCCCGCATGGAACTGGTCTCGGGTGGGCAGCGCGAACACCGCCACGACCACCTCATCGAGGGGTTCAAACAGCAGGGGCTCGACCCCGACGAGTTCGAGTACTACACCAAGATGTTCAAGTACGGCATGCCACCCCACGCCGGCTGGGGGCTGGGCGGCGAGCGACTCGTGATGACCGTCCTCGGGCTGGACAACATCCGCGAGGCGGTCATCTTCCCCCGCGACCGACAACGTCTCTCGCCGTGAGACGGTGAGGCAATGAAACGATGACCACATCGACGGCGTCGACGGCGTTCGCCCCGGGACACGTCACTGCGTTTTTCAGCATCCACCGAGCCGAATCGCCGGCAACGTCCGGCTCCCGGGGGGCAGGCCTTGCGCTTTCCGAGGGTGTCACCGCGACCGTGAGCCCGACCGACGGTGGGGATCAGGGAAAAAACGAGATCCACCTGAACGGGACGCGGGTGACCATCGAGGCGGTCGAACACGTCCTTTCTGAGCTTCGTGTCACGGCCCGCGTTCGACTGGAAACGCCGCTGACGCCCGGGGCCGGCTTCGGCGTCTCGGGTGCCGCGGCGCTCGCGACGGCGCTCGCGGCGAACAACCGGTTCGACTGCGGTCGTACCGAAAACGAACTCGTCAGACTCGCCCATGCCGGCGATGTCGAGGCGGGGACAGGCCTGGGCGACGTGGTCGCACAGGCCCGTGGCGGCATCCCGATCCGGCTGGAGCCCGGCGCCCCCGGCTACGGCAGCCTCGACGGGATCCCGGACCGGTGCCGGGTCGAGTACGTCACCTTCGGCGAGCTGTCGACGCCGGATGTGCTTTCGGGGGAGACGGAGGCCCTTTCTGCGGCCGGCGAGCGCGCGCTCACCGCGCTAATGGGCGATCCGACCGTCGAGACGCTCCTCGCGGAGGGGAGACGGTTCACCCGCGAGATCGGCGTGGCGACCCCGGCGGTCGCCGAAGCGATCGACGCCGTCGCCGACGCCGGGGGCGAGGCGTCGATGGCGATGCTGGGCCGGAGCGTCTTCGCCCTGGGGACCGGGTTGACAGACGCCGGCTACGATCCGTCGGTCTGTCGGACGCATCCGGCCGGCGCGACCCTCGGATCCGAGTAGTGCCGGAACCGTGTCCGCCGTCCGACCGCCGGTGGACTACTCCCTGTCGTCGGCGAACGATCCGTTCCTTATCGCCCGTTCGGCCGCCTCGAGCGCGTCGTCGGGGTCGAACTCCCGGACGATCGCCTCGAGTTCCGCGCGTGGACGGTCCCGCAACGCCCGCGCGTGTCGGGTTACGTTCGGCACCGCCCGGAGCACGTTGTCGACGATCGGCACGTCGGCGACCCGGGCGGACCGTGAGCCGGGGTTCAGGTCGATCACGATCTCGACTTTTCCCAGCTTCGCCAGCGCGGCGGCCCTGTCGCCGTCTTCCAGCGGGACGAGCACCACGTCGGCGGCGGCGATGCCGTCGGCGTCGATCTTCGCCCGTTCGTGTGACAGCCCCGGGATCCGTGCGTCCGCCGCGAGACCCTTCACCTCCGTTGCGCCGTGTTCCCGGAGGGAGTCGGCGATCGCCTGCATGCGCTCGTCGGTCCGGTTGAACAGGTTCACCTCGAGGTCGGCGTCGACGACGTCGGCGAGGTCGACGATCTCGCCGGGGACCAGGGCCGCGACGTTGCCGTTGACCGACAGCACCGGCCGCTCGGCGAGAAGCAGGTGGGCGGCAGCAGCCCGGGCGGCCCGATCGGCACTCTCGATCGTGCGCTCGCCCAGCAGGTAGTCGAACGCTTCGCCCCGGCCCTGGGCGATGAGTCCCTGGCGGCTCGTGATCCCCCGCTCGACGCCCGCCTCGATCCGGTGGCGGGTCACGAGCGACTCGTATCTGGGGTGATCCTCGGGGATGTCTGCGTCGGTCACGGCAGGGGGTTCGCCCCCGGTGTACAAGGGTTTGCTGGATGTACTGAAACGTCGGCACGGTTTTGTTCCGGTGCCTCCGGGAGCTCAGCTTCCATCGGGGGCTCGCTTCAGTTTCGCCGACGGATGGCTTTTATTGTTTCGTCAGGTATGCCACCAGTATGTACGAACGAGCGTCCGCCGTGGACGTATACCGCCAGGCGCTTCCAGTGATCGTCGTCAGCCTCGTTGCCGGACTGTTCGCCGGGACGATACTGGGAAGCGAACCGATGCGTGCGGGCATCGAAAGCGTTCCCGGCATCCTCGTTTTGTCACCCGCGTTCCTGGCAACCCGGGGTGGCGTCTACGGCTCGCTGGGCGCACGGCTCTCCAGCGGCCTCCATCAAGGGGTCATCGAGCCGCGGGTCACACAGGACCGACGGCTCTCGAACGCCGTCGTTGCCTCCTTTATCAACGGAATGGTGGTCTCTGTGTTCATCGCCGTCGTGGCGTTTCTCGTTCTCTGGTTCCTCGGGGGCGGTGGAAACCTGTTGCAGTTGGTGGGAATCATGGTCGTCGCCGGTCTCCTGTCTGCGATACTCATGCTGTCCGTGCTCGTCACGGTGGTCTTTGTCGGCTACCGGCGTGGGCTCGATCCGGACAACATCGTGGGACCGCTCGTTACCACCCTCGGTGACGTGTTCGGCGTCGTCTTCCTTCTGATCGCCATCTATTTCGTGGGGTTGTTCATATGAGCGACGACTACGCGGGCGACGACCTCACGGGGCTGAGTGACTCGCTGGGGGAACTCTACGAGAAGCTCTCCGAGGAGGACGACAGTCCGGCCGACCCGTTCGCCCCGGCGCCGGTGGATCCCGACTGGCAGATCAAACCGATGGTGCTGACGATGGTGCCGCTTCTCGCGGCGCTTTCAGTCCTCCAGATGGTTTCGGGCTCGGTGCTGGAGACGTTCGAGGAGGTCCTTCTTACGAACCCGGCGCTGTTGATCCTGGTCCCCGTCCAGATCGGGACCGCCGGCAACCTCGGATCGATCCTGTGTTCCAGACTGTCGACGCAGTTGCATCTGGGCACCTTCGAGTTCGCAGTCGACAACCCGGCGATCCGGTCGAACTCCGGGGCGGTCCTCGGGCTGGGGGTCACCGTCTTCGCGCTTGTCGGCGTCGCCGCGTGGGCGATCGGTCGCGCTCTCGGAGGGACGCTCGGGCTCGTCGAGGTGTTGACGATCTCTCTGATCAGTGGCACGCTCCTTGCCGTCTTCGTCGTCGTCGTGAGCCTGGTGGCGGTCTCGACGTCCTACCGCCTGGGATACAACCCCGACGATACGACGATCCCGGTCGTGACGAACGTCTGTGATATCACGGGCGTACTCATCCTCTTTGCGGTCATTACGGTCGTCCTCTAGCGGGTCGCCCCGGAGAGTGGCCGCCACAGCGTGCACCCATCTTAATCCGGAGCGGTTCCAATGGATCGGACATGGAAGAGATCGCCTACCGCTCCCAGAACGTCCGAGAGACGCTCGTCGAGCTGAAGAACATCTCGGAGCTGTCTGTCGATCTGGCGTACGCGGCTGCCCTCTACGACTACCCGCTGTTGGCGGAGGAGGTCCTCGAGCTGGAGGCTCGTGCCGACTCCCTGCAGTATCCCGCGAAGATCGCGTTGATGCTGGCAGCAAAGCGTTCTTCCGACGCCGAACAGCTGGTCGGAATCGTTCAGATCGTCGAGGCAGCCGTCGGGATCACGAATGCCGCAGCAGACATCGCCGCGATCGTGACCAACGACATCGGGCTCCCGGCGGAGGTTCGGGGATCCCTTCCGACTGCAGACGAGGTCCTCCTGCGCGCGATGGTCGGCGAGAACAGCGAGGCGACCGGACGGTCGCTCGGGGAGCTGTCGTTCGAGACGGAGGCTGGCGTGTCCGTGATCGCGATCCGTCGCGGCAACGGATGGAACATCGATCCGGACGAGGGGATGCTTCTCGAGGTCGGGGACGTCGTCATCGGACGCGGCCCGGAGGCGGGCGTGCGGACGGTCCGACAGACGTTGACCGGCGACCCCGTCCCCACCGAGAGTCGACACCGGGACGACGTCGACGAACTCGGCCGCGCCGCCGACCTGCTCGTCGACCTGAAGGACATCTCCGAGCTCGCGGTCGGGCTCGCCTACGCGGCGGTACTGTTCGACGACGACGAACTCGCCGCGGAGGTGCGCGACCTCGAACGCCGGTCGGACGCGCTGAAAAACGAGGTCGAAACCCTGGTGATCGAGGCGGGGGACCGGGTGAGAGAGCCCGCCAGGTTGCGTGGACTGCTCCATCTGGCGACGGCGTCGGAAGCGATCTGTGACGCGGCGATCCGGATCGCGGACATCGTGTTGCGGGACGGCAGCGTCCACCCGGTGTTCGGTCAGGCGATCGGGGAAAGCGACGAACTCATCACGACGACGTCGGTCGAACCGGAAAGCAGGCTCGCGGGAGCGACCCTCGGCGAACTGGAGCTGGAAGAGGAGACCGGAGTGTCGATCATGGCGATACACCGGAGCAACGACTGGATCCTGGCACCGACCGGCGAGACACAGCTTTTCCCAGAGGACGTACTCATCGCCCGCGGGCCCGATGACGGTGCGACCACCCTTCGCGAGTGGGCCCGGGAGTGATCGCTCGCGGAAGCCACACGCCGTTCTCCCCGGCGACGAAGCGCCGGTGGGTTTCATATGTCCCCGCGGGAAACGATCACTCAATGCCGGAGATACGGATCACTGAGCCCCAAGAACTGCGGTTCGACGCTCTGCGTGAGGAACTCGAGGAGGCCCACGTCGACCAGTACGGCACCGTCCACGACCGAGATGTCGTCGCGTACCTGCTGGATCTCGCCGACGCGGTCGAAGACCCCAAACGGGCGGCAACCCCGGGGACGGCGATCGACGATAAGGGGACTGAAACCTCCGGAGAACTCGAAGAATCGGACACAGAGGAGAACGCCGAAGACGAGAGGGACGGAGACGATGAAGAGACGGAGGACGCCGACGGCGAGGATGACGCCGACGCCGACGAATCACGGCTCAACGCGATGATGAGCCTGCTGGACACCCACGAGGACAAGTGGCGCGAAAGCGACGGGGAGGCGCGCTACGAGGTCGACCTCCCGGACGGGGAGACGGCGACCGCCCAGACCAAAGACGACGTCCGCGCGCTGCTTTTCAAGAACTACTGATCAGGGATGAGCTTCCTCGACACCATCCGATCCTGGTTCCGATCGCTGTTCGGCGGGGAACCCGAAGACGAAGACGAACTCGACACCGACGAGGACGCGGCCGAACCGGCCGAACCTGCCGACCCGGAACCGCGGCTCGATCCGGACGGCGTCACAGAGGTCCGCAAGGAGAGCGACGACGACCCGATCGACCGCCTGCGTGAGGTCAAACAAAAACAGCAGGAAACCGACGGAGATGGAGACGGAGATGGGTCCGAAGGCGGCGGGCCGGACGTACCCCGGTGACGCGAGCCGTCCCGACGTTTCCGAACCCTACTCGGTTTCGACGCCGCGTTCCGCGACCGCGAGCACCGCACCTGAAAGCACTTCAATCCCGATCTCGATCGACTCCTCGTCGACGTCGAAGGTGCCCGTGTGGTGGCCGCCGGGGTGGTCGGTCCCAATTCCGACGTACGTCGCGTAGCCGCCGTTGTCCTGGACGCGCTGCATCAGGTAGGTGGCGTCCTCGCTGCCGCCGAGCTCGTCGCGCTCTAGCAGGTTCGTCACTCCCGAAACGTCCCGGGCGACCTCGGCGACGACGTCGACCAGCTCCTGATCGCTTTCGGCGCTGGGGGCCTCGCCGCGGGTTTCGATGTCCACCTCGCACTCGTGCATGGTTGCGGCGCTTTCGAGCACTCGCTCGGCCTTCTCGTAGGCGTAGTCGGCGAGATCGGTCGTTTCGCCCCGCACCTCCCCTTCGATAAACGACTCCTCGGGGATGATGTTCGTCGCGGTGCCGCCGCCGACGATCCCGGCGTTCACCCGGGTCGCGCCGTCGGCGTGGCGGGGGATCCCGTACAGGTTCTGGACTGCGGTCGCGAGCGCCTGGACGGTGTTTTTCCCCTGTTCGGGGTGGCCGCCGGCGTGGGCTGGCTCACCCGAGAATTCGGCGAAGAAGTGTCTGACCGCGAGGAAGCCGTCGATACCCGCGATCACCTCGCCCGTGGGGTGATCCAGCCCGATGTGGACCGCAAACAAGGAGTCGACGTCGTCGAGGTGACCCGACTCGGCCATCGGCTTCCCGCCGACGATCAACTCCTCGCCCGGCTGGAAGAACACCTTCAGCGTCCCGGAAAACTCCGACGCGAGGATCTCGTCGATCACACCGAGCCCGAACGTCGCGTGGGCGTCGTGACCGCAGGCGTGCATGTAGCCGTCGTGTTTCGACCGAAACCCCTCGTCTGCGGGGACGTGACCCGCCTCGCTCGACTCCGCGATCGGGAGTCCGTCGATGTCGACCCGGAGTCCGATCGTCGGGCCGTCGCCCCGTTCGATCACGGCGATCGCGCCGGTGAACCCGCCCTGTAGCGCCTCCAGGATCTCGGGATCCGCGCCCGCAGCGAGTGCCCGGTCGTACCACTCGGCCAGTTCCGCCTCGTCGGGGACGTTCATCCGGGCGTCCGCGCGGTGGACGTCTCGACCGTAGTGGATCCCGTCGACGTCACGCTCGCGCAACGCCTCGATTATACGCGCGGTCGTGTAAAACTCCCGCCAGGCCGGTTCCGGACGCTCGTGGAGATCGCGTCTGAAGGCGATCAGGTCGCTCGTCTCGGGTGTCGAAGCCATACTTGAGGGATGGTCTACGCGGGTATAAACGCGGCTGAACCGGAACGGTCCGCGCTGTATAAACCTCGCCACAATAAACACGAACGATTATGATGTTATCTGACAAACGTAATCTATGGGACAACACGTTCTCGTTCCGATCGACGGCTCCGACACCGCCTGGAAAGCGCTCGACGTCGCCCTCGGACTGTTTCCCGAAGGCGAGCTTTCGGTGCTGCACGTGATCGGCCCGATGGGTATCGACACCGACGCTGACGGCGGGGTACTCGACAGCAGGGCGTACGACCGGGCCAAAGAGGATGCTCGAGAGCTCGAAACGGAAGCGAAAGACCGGATCGCCGACGCCGACTCGCCCGCGCCGACGCTGCACGAGATCGCCATCGAGGTCGGGGATCCCGCACGGGAGATACTCGACTACGCCGAGGCGAACGACGTCGACCACGTCGTGATGGGGAGCCGCGGCCGGTCCAGCATCGAGCGGTTGCTCTTGGGCAGCGTCTCCGAGACAGTCACCCGTCGCGCGCCGATGTCGGTGACGGTCGTCCGGTGACACTGTAGATCTCGGTCGGCGGCGGGCCGTCCGGATTGTCGGCGACGATTTATATCCGGTGACGAACCAGACGGCCCGTGACCGACGGATGCCTCAACTGCGGGAAACCACTCGGGAACAGGACGGCGCTGTGTTACGCCTGCGAATCCGACGGAATCGTCGTCGAGGACGTCCTCGACGTGGACGACGAGATCTACGATCGGCTCGAGCGATACTTCCTGCTCGCGTCGATCCGGTGTTCGAACTGCGGCGACATGCACGGCGTCGTCACCGTCGACGGCGAGACCTACACCGCGGCCGACTTCGGCGTCGAAACGGAAGCGGAGTGGCGGCGGCGGATGGACGAAGCCGAAGCGTGGATCAGCGAGCACCGCGAGGCGGTCGAACCCGCGTTGCGCCTGCTCGAACGTGACTGGCCCAGGTCGGTCGAGGCCGTCCGAACCCGCGTGCTTTGAGCCGCAAGCGATGGGCGCTCACCGACACCGTTTTTCCGTCCGGGCCGCTGCATCGACCGTGAACCTCCGCGGCGTCATCCTCGAAGTCGGCGAGGTCCGAACGGTTTCGACGCGCTACGGGGACCGGGATCTGGTCGAGTTCGGCGTGCGACCGATCGGCCCCCGCGAGAGCGATCCCGACGAGACGTACGTCGCGGACGCGGGCGGCGGAAACGGCGGCGATGCCGAGGGCGGTTGCGACGACAACACCGCTGGCGACGGCGACGACGCCGGGGACTCCGTCCGTGTGACGCTGTGGGGCAAATGGACGCACACCGCCGAGATCGCCGAGCCGGGAATGGAGCTTCTGGTCACCGACGTCCAGACGGACGAGTATCGCGGGGAGACGACGTATGCGACAGGTGGCGACTCCGCGGTCGTCCTCCAGCCGGACTTCCTGGTCGACGTCACCGACGTCCGGTCGTGGGTGCAGTGCCCCCGGCTGTACTATTTAAATAAACTGTCGGGCATCCCGTTGAACTACCCGGTGGTCAAGGGGACGATCGTCCACGAGGTGTTCGGCGACCTGTTGCGCGGCGGGGATCTCGAGGAGGCCGTCGAGGACCGGGTCGAGGAGGCGGGCCTGGAGCTCGGGCTGCTCGGCAGGGACCGACGGGAGGTGACCGACGAAGTGCGGCGCAACGCCGCCGCGATCGACGGCTGGCTCGCACAGGGCACCCTCGAGGGCGGTGACGACTGGCGCTCCGAACACACGCTCGTCTCGGCCACCTACGGGATGAAAGGTCGGGCCGACGCGCTCCGGCGGGGCATGCCCGTCGAACTCAAGACCGGGAAAAACACCAACCGCGAACCGCGGTTCCAGGACAAGATCCAGGCGGCCTGTTATGCACTGATGCTCGAAGAGCGGGGCGTCCCGGTCGACACGGGGACGCTGCTGTACACGAAAAACAGCGCACTCGACCGGAGCGAGGCCCAGGGGGACCTCTCGCCGGCGAAGGACTTCTCGATCGGCGACGGCCTGCTGGAGTTCGTGATCCGGACGCGAAACGAGATCGCCGCGATGGAGCACGCCGTCCTGGCGGACGACGACCCCGACGCGGGCGTCCCGACCGGCTACGAGGCCGACGCGACCTGCGAGTACTGCTTCGAACAGGACACCTGTCTGGTCGTCTCTGGTCGGCTGAACCAGGAGTCGAAGGCGGGTACGCTCGGAACGCCGGTTCCCGAGGAGGAGCGGGCGTACTTCGACCGGTTCTACCGGTTGATCGAGGAGGAGCGCCGGGAGGTACACGCGGCCTACCGGCGGCTGTGGGAGAAAACCCCGGGGGAGCGAGCGGCCGCCGACCGCGCGCTCGTGGACCTGGAGCCGATCGACCGGGAAGAGCGTCCCGACGGTCGGTGGGAACTGCGGGCGAAAAAGCCCGACGGCGTCGTCTCGAAGCTCCGAGAGGGGGACGTCGCGCTGGCCAGCGACGGCGATCCGGTCGCCGGCCACGCCGAACTGTGCCGGATCCGGGAGCTCGGCGAAACGGTCGTCGTGACGGCCGACGAACCGGTCGAACTGCGCCGTCTCGACGTCTACCCCTCCGAGCTGACGGTCGACCGGTATCTCACGGCGCTGCACGACACCGTATTGAAGGGCGATCCCGACCGGAAGGACGTGCTGTTCGGCCGGCGCGAGCCGGCGTTTTCCGGCCCGCACCGGACCTACGTCGACAACAACGAGGCACAAAACGAGGCTGTGAACCTCGCGGTCCGGGCCGACGACTGTGCACTGATCCACGGACCGCCCGGCACCGGAAAGACGTACACGATCGCCGAGATCGTTCACGCGCTTGTCGAGGACGGACAGCGCGTGTTGCTCTCGGCGTTCACGAACCGCGCGGTCGACAACGCCCTGGAGACGCTCCGGGAGCGGTCGGCAACGCGGGCGGCAACCGAAACCGAACACAGGCTCGAGGGGGACATCGTCAGAGTCGGGACGAAGACGGGCGTCCGTGGCGACATGCAGGATCTCCGGCTCGTCCGTCGGGGCGACCCCGACGACCGGGCAGCCACGCTTCGCGAGGCGTCCGTGGTCGCGGCCACGACAGCCGCCTGCGGCTCCCGCGCGCTCCGTGAGGAGTCGTTCGACGTCGCGATCGTCGACGAGGCGTCACAGCTCACCGAGCCGGGGACGCTGGCGGCGATCAACCGGGCCGATCGGTTCGTGCTGGTGGGCGACCACGAGCAGCTCCCGCCGGTCGTCCGGGCGGAAAGCAGCCTGCGGACGTCGCTTTTCGAGCGTCTCGTCGAGACGCATCCCGAGGCGTCGGTCATGCTCGATCGGCAGTATCGGATGGCACAACGGATCCAGGCGTTCTCCTCGATGGAGTTTTACGACGGCGCGTTGCGGCCCGCGAACGGGACCGTCGCCGCCCAGTCGATTCGAAACCTGGGCGTCGATCCTGTCGAACTTCCGTCGGAGCTACAGGGGGTCGTCAACTTCGTCGATCCCGACGGCAGACAGGAGGGGAACGCGAACCCGCGGGAAGCGAGGCGAGTCGCCGAGATCGTGCGAGCCTACCGGGAGGCGGGCGTCGACGCCGACGACATCGGCGTGATCGCCCCGTTCCGCGCGCAAGTGGCCGAGATCGACCGACGGGTCGACGTCACCGTCGACACTGTCGATCGGTTCCAGGGCTCCAGCGAGGAGGTAATCGTCGTCTCTCTGGTCGCGACCGGGACGCTCGAGGGGCCGCTGTTCGAGGACCACCGGCGGATCAACGTGGCGCTCACCCGGGCCCGGAAGGCGCTCACACTGGTGGGCGACCCGGACGCTCTCGCATCGGAGCCGTTCTATCGACGGCTGCTCGAGTGGGCGAGTCGGGAACGAGGCCAGCCGACGGAACAAACGAGTCAGCGGGAAAACAAAACGATCGACCGGGACCGATAAAGTCAGGTGGCCAGTCCCGGAAGGTAGCCCAAGAATGTTCGAGAAGGTGCTGATCGCCAACCGCGGAGAGATCGCGGTGCGCGTGATGCGGGCCTGCGAGGAACTCGGCGTAGACACCGTCGCGATCTACAGCGACGCGGACAAACACGCCGGCCACGTGCGCTACGCCGACGAGGCGTACAACGTCGGTCCGGCGCGGGCGGCCGACTCGTATCTCGACGGCGACGCGGTGATCGAGGCGGCCCGGACGGCCGGCGCGGACGCGATCCATCCGGGGTACGGATTCCTCGCGGAGAACGCCCGGTTCGCCGCCGCAGTCGAGGGGACGGACGGTCTCACCTGGGTCGGTCCCTCCAGCGGGGCGATGGAACGACTCGGCGAGAAGACCCGTGCCAGACAGGCGATGGAGGCTGCCGGGGTTCCGATCGTCCCGGGGACGACCGAGCCGATCGAGACGGCCGACGCCGTCCGGGAGTTCGGCGACGAACACGGCTATCCGGTCGCCATCAAGGCCGAGGGTGGCGGCGGCGGCCGCGGCATGAAGATCGTCGAGGGGCCCGACGAGGCCGACGAGAAACTCGCGTCGGCGAAACGCGAGGGGGAGGCGTACTTCGACAACGACTCGGTGTATCTCGAACGCTACCTCGAACGCCCCCGTCACGTCGAGGTGCAGATCATCGCCGACGAGGCGGGCAACGTCCGCCACCTGGGCGAGCGCGACTGCTCGCTCCAGCGCCGACACCAGAAGATCATCGAGGAGGCGCCATCGCCCGCGATCGACGACGACCTCAGAGCGGAGATCGGCGAGGCCGCCCGGCAGGGGGTTCGCGAGGCGGGATACACGAACGCGGGAACCGTCGAGTTCCTCGTCGAGGAGGGCGAGTTCTACTTCCTCGAGGTCAACACCCGGATCCAGGTCGAACACACCGTCACCGAACAGCTCACCGGGATCGACATCGTGAAAGAACAGCTCCGCGTGGCGGCTGGCGAGGAACTGGCGTTCACACAGGAGGAAATCGAGCTGTCGGGCCACGCCATGGAGTTCCGCATCAACGCGGAGAACCCGGCCGCGGAGTTCGCGCCGGCGACTGGAACCCTGGAGACGTACGACCCGCCGGGCGGGATCGGGGTCAGGCTCGACGACGCGGTCCGGCAGGACGACGAGATCGCTGGCGAGTACGACTCGATGTTCGCGAAGCTGATCGTCGAGGGGCGCGACCGGACGGAGTGTCTCGCCCGATCGCGGCGGGCGCTTTCGGAGTTCGAGATCGTGGGGCTCCACACGGTGATCCCGTTCCACCGGCTCATGCTCGAAGACGACGCGTTCGTCGCCGGCGAGCACACGACGAACTACCTCGACTCGGTGCTCGATCCCGACCGCATCCGCGAGGCGGTCGAGCGGTGGGGAACCGCCGCCGACGCCGAGGAACCGTCGGATGCCGACGCCGATGAAGAGACGACCGAACGGGAGTTCACCGTCGAGGTGAACGGCAAGCGCTTCGAGGTAAGCCTCGAAGAACGGGGCGCACCCGCAATCGCGAACCCCGCGGGCGGCGGACAGGGCGGCACCCGCCAGCGCCCGCCGCAGGCGACCGGGGACGACGAGGACGAGGGACCGGTCGTCACCGGCGAGGGGGAAACCGTTTCGGCAGAGATGCAGGGAACCGTCCTCTCGGTCGACGTCGACGAAGGCCAGGAGGTCGGGCCGGGCGACGTCGTACTGGTGCTGGAGGCGATGAAGATGGAAAACGACGTGGTCGTCGAGCGCGGCGGCACCGTGACGCAGGTGCTCGTCGAGGAAGGGGAAAGCGTCGACATGGGCGATCCGCTGATCGTCCTGGAGTGAGCCAGCGGACGTCCCTGAGTACCGTGCCTCGGTACCGTCCCTCGCTCGTCTTTATAACGATTCCACCATTGTTGGTGGTGTGTCACAGAGTAGTATGGAACGTGATCCATACGGACGCGCGATCCGCGATCACTACCTGGGAACGCGGGAGGAGCCACTCCTCGACCGTGACGGGCCGGAAACACGAGAACACGCGATCGAACGGTGGTACTTCGGCGAGCACGACCCGGACGCCTGGCGCGATCGGTGGCTCCGGGAACCAGTGCTCGACCTGGGCGCCGGTGTCGGCCGGGACGCGCTATACTACCAGCGGCGGTTCGATACCGTCGCGATCGATGTGAGCGAACACCTCGTCGAAACGATGCGCGACCGCGGCGTCGACGACGCCCGCGTGGGAGATATGTTCTCGCTTCCGGCGCAGTTCGAACGGGACCGGTTCCGGTCGGCACAGGCGATCGGGACGCAGGTCGGCCTCGCCGGCTCGATGGCCGGCGTTCGAGCGTTTCTGGGCGATCTCGCGGTCGTGACCGCCGCCGACGCGACGGCCGTGATCGACAACTACGATCCGGATCTCGCCGCCGAGCACGACGTCTTCGCGTACCGCGAGGATCCCGCCCCCGGCCTCGCCTACCGGGTGTTTCACTGCGAGTACGAGGGAGACGTCGGACGGACGCTATTGTTCCGACTGTTCGACGTGAAGCGACTCCGGAACGCGGCAGTCGGAACCCCATGGGAGGTCGCTGCCGTCGAGTACGGGGAGACGCAGTGGCGGGCGGCACTGAAAAAGGGATGAGGAAATCACCGATCCCGACTTCTTCGATCGAACGGCCTCGCGTCGTCCGCTCACCCCATCGCCATATACGTCTGGGTGTCCTCGACGCCGTCGATATCCTGGAGCGCAGTCGTCGAGACGGCCTTCACGTCCGCGGGGGAGTCGGCGTCGACCTTGACGATGAAGTCGACATCGCCGGCGACGATGTGGACGTCCACGACGCCCTCGAGCGACTCGAACTCCGATTTGATCCGGTCGGCCTCGCCGGTGTTGACCTTCACCATGATGTATGCGACGACCATGATCAGTCACCCCCCGCGGCGATCGCCTCGACGTCTTCTCCCACGAACAGTTGCCGGACCTCCGAAAGCGCCTCGAACTCCGCGAGCACGGCGACCCTGTCGCCGGGTTCGAGCGAGTAATCGCCCAGCGGGATCCCGAGCGGCTCTCCCTGTTTCCCGAACGCGAGGATCCGGGCTTCGGATGGGAGTTCTGTCTCGTCGAGGCTGTAGCCGTACAGCGGCGACGACTCGGGGATCGTGATCAAAAGGACCTGCAGGTTGGAGGCGATGTCGGCAATCGCCTGGATGTTGCCGCCCAGGAGCGCGTTCTTCGCGCCGATCGCGCCCAGACGTTCGGGGTAGACGACCTCGTCGACCTCGTCGGCGTACTCCCTGTAGATCTCCTCCCTGTAGTCCTCGTCGATCCGCATCACGGTGCGACAGCCGTGGTGTTTGGCGATCATGCAGGCGGCGAAGTTGGCGTTCAGATCGCTCGTCAGCGCCCCCACCGCGTCCGCCGTCTCGAGTCCAGCCTCCTCGAGCACCGTTTCCCGGGAACCGTCGCCCTCGACGATCTCGAAGCCCGCCTCACGGACTCGATCCGCCGTTTCCGGGTCCCGTTCGACGACCACGATCTCGTGGCCCTCCTCGGCGAGTACGCGGGCCGTCCGCAACCCGACCCGTCCGCCACCAATGATAACGAAGCGCATGTCCGTGATATGAACCCCCGTGGAAATAACCGTTGCCCCGAGTTGCCTCGGCGTTGTCCCGTCGAGGCTCCAACTGTCCGGTGATCTCCCCCTCGATTCTCCCACCGGGGGAAGGTTTTTGCGATACCCTGTCGTTCGATAACACATGGTACACGCATTCGTCATGGTGAAAGCCGACGTCGGGGAGGCGGCGACGATGCTCGATCGGGTGGATTCCATCGAGGACGTCTCGGAGGCGCACGTCGTGGCCGGCGACTACGATCTGATCCTCGAACTCGAGGCGCCGGAGGTGTACGACGTGTTGCAGGTGACCGCCGACGAGGTTCAGAGTCTCGCCGGAATCACGGACACGAAGACGTACGTTTCGATGGAGGAGTGAGCGGCGCAGTCGGCGGACAGCACTGCGACTCCGTCCCTTCCAGTCACCCGAACTCCAGTTCCTGTGGATCGTGGTTTTCGAGGAACGCCTCGAGTTCGGATCGCTGTTTCTCCTGGGTCCCCGTCGGCCCGGCGTAGACGTGATCGAACAGGTCGTCGGGGTCCGGGAGGCTGGCGTCCTCGGCGGTCTCGATCGCCGCAGCGATCTCGTCGTTCGCCTCCCCGCGGATCCGCTCGACTGCGTCGTCGTCGAGGACACCCTCCGACCGGAGGAACGCCTCGAACCGCTCGATAGGATCTTTGATCCGCCAGTCGGGGAGGTCCGGATCGTCGTCGCGGTAGCGCGAGGGGTCGTCTGCGGTGGTGTGGGCCCCCCGTCTGTACGTGAGTGCCTCGACGAGCACGGGGTTCCCCTCGCGGGCGGACGCCAGCGCGTCGGCGACCGTCTCCCGCACCGCCAGCGGATCGTTGCCGTCGACCCGGACGCCCTCGATCCCGTAGGCGTCGGCCTTGGCCGCGATCGAGGCGCTTTTCGTCTGGCGGTCGCTGGGTAGCGAGATCGCCCAGCCGTTGTTCTCACAGAAAAACACCGTCGGTGCGTCGAACACGCCCGCGAAGTTCACGCCCTCGTGGAAGTCCCCCTCCGAGGTCGCACCGTCGCCGAAGCAGACGAGCGACGCCCACTCCTCGTCGAGATAGTTCGCGGCCATCCCCGCGCCGGCGGCGTGTGGGATCTGGGAGGCGATCGGGATCGCCTGCGGGAACACGGGGACGTCGTGATCGGAGTGAAACTCCGCACGCCCGCGGCGGAACAGGAGAATGTCACTCATCGGGACGCCGCGGGCGATCTGCAGCGCGTTCGAGCGGTACGTCGGGAACAGGCGATCCTCCTCGGCCATCGCGTGGGCGGCGCCGACCTGTGCGGCCTCCTGGCCCGCAAACGGTGGATAGCCGGACATCCATCCCCGCCGCTGGAGCGCCACGGCACGCTCGTCGAACCGGCGGGCTCGGACCATGTCGCGGTAGAGGTCCCGTGCCGCCGCTGTGTCGTATCTGCTGTCCGACAGCGACCCCCCACCGTCGCCGATGACGGTGTAGAACTCGTCAGTGGGCGCGTCCATATCGCCGGATGGCGCGGAGTGTTGTTAAAAGGGACGGTCCGCCCAGCCTCGGCGGCGTGCGCGACGGGAATCTCGACGGGATAGCGGGCGATTTTAAGTGCTCGACCGCCTACCACTCGAATATGAGTGAAAAATCGTACCTGTACGGGGGCGAGGGCGCGGACGACGTCGTGCGGGTCGGGCTGAACGGCTTCGGCCGGATCGGGCGCAACGTCTTCCGGGCGCTGCTTTCCGACCCCCGCATCGAGCTCGTCGGCATCAACGACGTGATGGATTCCGACGACATGGCGTATCTCGGGAAGTACGACTCGGTGATGGGGCGGCTCGACGGGCTCGACCTCGAAGACGACGCGCTGTCGATCGGAGACACGAGCGTTCCGCTTTTCAACGTCCAGAGTCCCGCGGAGCTCCCGTGGGACGATTTCGACGTCGACGTCGCCCTGGAGTGTACCGGCGTGTTCCGGACCTACGAAGACGCGTACGGCCACGTCGAAGGTGGTGCCGACACGGCAATCATCTCCGCGCCGCCGAAGGGCGAGAAACCCGTCAAACAGCTCGTCTACGGCGTCAACCACGACGAGTACGACGGCGAGGACGTGATCTCCAACGCCTCCTGTACGACCAACAGCGTCACGCCGGTCGCGAAGGTGCTCCACGAGGAGTTCGGGATCCGGTCGGGGACGCTCACCACCGTCCACGCCTACACCGGCTCACAGAACCTGATCGACGGGCCGATGACCAAGACCCGGCGTGGGCGGGCCGCAGCCGAGAACATCGTCCCGACCACCACCGGCGCCGCCCAGGCGGCAACCGAGATCCTTCCGGAACTCGAGGGCAAACTCGACGGAATGGCGATTCGGGTACCGGTTCCGAACGGCTCGATCACGGAGGTCGTCGTCGACCTGGAGTCGTCGCCGGACGCCGCCGAGATCAACGGGGCGTTCCGCGAGGCCGCCGATTCGGGTCCGCTCGCGGGCGTACTCGGCTACACCGACGACGAGGTCGTCTCCCGGGACATCGCGGGTCTGCCGTACTCCACGTACGTCGACCTGCCGTCGACGAACGTCGTCGGCGAGGACGGGCTCGCAAAGATCCTCACCTGGTACGACAACGAGTACGGCTTCTCGAACCGGATGCTCGACATGGCCGCGTTCGTCGCCGACTACTGAACCGGATTTCGACCGAGCGGACCAGTTAACCCACTTCCAGCGAAAGACCACGACTACCAATGTTCCGGACCATCGACGACCTGCCGGCCGAACAGCGCCTGCTCGTCAGGCTCGATTTGAACTCGCCCGTCGAGGACGGCGAGGTACAGGACAATCGCCGGTTCTCCAGACACGCCCGGACGGTACGCGAACTCGCCGAGGCCGATCACCGGGTGGTCTGTCTGGCCCACCAGGGGCGCCCCGGCCGCGACACGTTCGTCTCGCTGTCCCAGCACGCCGAGGTTCTGAGCGAGCACGTGGGCCGCGAGGTCGAGTTCGTCGCCGACACACACGGCGAGGAGGCGCAGGCTGCGATCGAGGAGCTCGAACCTGGCGAGATCCTCCTCCTGGAGAACGTCCGGATGTGCGAGGACGAACTCCCCGAAAAGGACCCAGAAACGCACGCAACAAGCGAGTTCGTCGAGGCCCTCGCGCCGCGTTTCGACGCCTACGTCAACGACGCCTACTCCGCGGCCCACCGGAAACACGCTTCGCTGGTGGGGTTCCCCCTCGTCCTGCCCGCCTACGCGGGGCGGGTGATGGAATCCGAGTACGAGGCCAACACCGCCATCGCGACCCGCGAGTTCACGGGCCCGGTGACGATGGTGGTCGGCGGGACCAAGGCGACCGACGTGATCGGCGTGATGGACGCGCTCGACGACCGCGTGGATCGGTTCTGTCTCGGCGGCGTCGCGGGGGAACTCTTCTTGCGTGCGGCGGGCCACGACGTCGGCTACGATCTCGACGACGGCGACCTCTACGACGACCAGTGGGCGGACAACCGGGAGACGATCCAGCGGGTCCTCGCAGAGAAGGGCGACCAGATCACGCTCGCGGTCGACCTGGCGTACGCCGCCGACGACGGCGAGCGCGCCGAGGTGCCCGTCGACGAGATCGACGAAAAGACCGAGGAGTTCCTCGACGTCGGCGCCGAGACGGTCGACCGGTACGGGGAGCTGATCCGCGAGTCCGACGCGGTCTTCGTGAAGGGGGCGCTCGGCGTCTTCGAGGACGAGCGGTTCGCCGACGGGACGGTCGGCGTGCTCGAAGCGATCGCGGAGACGGACTGCTTTTCGGTCGTCGGTGGCGGGGACACCTCCCGGGCGATCGAGCTGTACGGACTCGACGAGGACGACTTCTCGCACGTCTCCATTGCCGGCGGGGCGTACATCCGTGCGTTGACCGGCGAACCGCTGCCGGCGGTGGAGCTGTTGCAGAGCGCACGCAACCGGGAGTAGTCGGCACACCGGGATCGGCGGGGGACAGGCCGGGATCGACGGCGAACACGCCGGTATCGGCGGCGTACGTTTTTGGCCGTCGCGTCCCCACTGTCCGGTATGCTGCTCGGAATCGTTTCGGACACCCACGACGACCTGGACGCCGTCGAAGCTTCGGTGACGTTCTTCGAACGCCAAGGGGTAGACGCTGTCGTGCACTGTGGCGACTTCGTTGCACCGTTCTCGGCGACCCCGTTCGACGCCGACTTCGACTTCTATGCGGTCCGGGGGAACAACGACGGCGAGTGGAACCTCCAGTCCGTAGTCGACGGCTTCGGCACCTACCTCGGTGAGGCGGGAGCGCTCTCCCTCGGTGGGCGCGAGATTGCCGTCTATCACGGCACCAGCGACGTGCTCGTCGAGGGATTGGTCGACGGCGGAACGTACGACTACGTCCTCCACGGCCACACCCACGCCCACGGGAGCGAGACGCGCGACGGGACCGTTCGGGTCAACCCCGGCGGGCTGCCGATCCCCGTCGAAGGAGCAGACGACGTCTTCAGGGTTGCCACGATCGATCTCGACGCGGAGCCGGGGCCGGATGCGGTCGACCACCACGTGCTGGACCGGTCGTAGCGTTCCGCTCGCAGGTCCAGTTCCCACTGTTCGTTTGCAGTTCCCGCCGGCGCCCGGCGCGTGCGCTACCGGTCGTCGGGGAGTTGCTCGACCCAGGCAGGACGGTCGACGGCGACGTCTTCGCCCGGAACTGACTTAAAAACTGGCGGCGGATCTCCGCGACTGCGTCCCCGCGCCGCCGGGCCGTGGGCTTCCGCAATCTGCACAGTCGGCCCGTCACCGCCACATATACGTCGGCATACGCCGAACCGGATGATATGACACGCTGTCGCCTACACGTCTTCCCCCCGGGTGACGACGACGTCGACGGGGAGCCGGAGGAGATCCGGGAGATGCGCGAAGAGATGGAGACCGTCTTCGACGATCTGTTCACCAAGACTGACGCGGCACCGATACAGGATACCAGCCGCGAGTGGGTGTCGGACGTGTTCGAGGAAGCGGAGGGACTCGATCGGGTCGACGATTTCGAGGAGCGTTGCCTCGAAATCTACCCGGACGCGGACGTGCTCCGCACCCGGCAGGGTCGGGACGTGATCGACGGTCGCGCCGAGGAACAGGGATACGAGGAGGCGATCATCCTGCAGGTGACCTACGCAATCTCCACCTGACTTCTCCGTCGCGTGACACACGCGACGTTCGCCTCGACTCACGTAACACCGTGAGAACCGCTGGCAATTGATAACGGGCCGACATACTACACTCGAGGACTCATAATCATTATCAGCCGGTTCGAACACGTATGTCTGGTGCTCCTCCTCGAGGAGGGGCGCCTGCCACAACCACCCTTTCGGACGATCCGGCCGATCGAGGTCACCGGTCGGTCACGTAATTCGTTCTCCCGTTACCGGACAGTAGCATACTGGTCCGTCGCCGTCGCCCAACTCCGGAAAGCAGATCGGCGTCACTGCGTTTCCAGTCTCCGAACAGTAGTGGACCTGTTCCGGATGTGGCTTCCGCTCCAGCGATGGATCGACGGCTTCGAGCCGCTCGGGGACGTGCGTCGTGGACATGGTTCCGTGTCGCGGATTTCGAACCCGTTTTTTGGAGTCGAGACGCGTTTTTGTCACCACAGTTCTGTCGGCCGCGGGTCTGTCGGTCGCGTTCGGATATTCGGGTCCGGGCACTAACAATTCCTACGGTGAATATGGAGGTATTTAAGCCCCCGATCGGCATCGAGATAGTCGGGGTCGGCGGTACCCAGCGAGACAGCGAGTGTGGCGGCGCCGGTTCGCGTTCGACGAACCGATCCGCGGAGAACTGCAGTTCGATCAGTTCCAGAGTCAAAACCGAGACGGTCAATCTCCTGGGGCGTAAACGTCCCGGAAGTCGAAAAATCGAGCCCTCCCCCCAATACGAGGCCCTTTTACGAACTATCACAAATACTTTATGCATAACGTTATTAAGATGCAAAACAATGACTTCTCAAAGAGTCTCAACTGGCCCGCCGGGGTTAGACGACATCCTCGACGGGGGGTTGCGCAAAACTCATAACGCACTGATTCGAGGCCCACCGGGCGCGGGCAAGACGATTTTTGGCTTGCATTTCCTCTCTGCCGGCGTAGACAACGGGGAAACCTCACTGTACATCAACCTCGGAGAGCCCGGCGATTACGTCAAAGAGACTGTCGAACACTTCGATCTCAACCCGGACGGGATCCATTTCCTCGATCTCTCCCCGTCACACGAGGACTTCGACGAGGGCGAGAACTATTCGGTGTTCACCTCCGCGGAGGTCGAACAACCCTCGTTTATCGAGGAACTCCGTAGCTCCGTCGAGGAGCTGCAACCGGATCGAGTGCTGCTCGACCCCATTACAGAATTCCGCTATCTGACGACCGACGAACGCCAGTTCCGGAAACAGATATTGAGCTTCCTGGATTTCCTCCGGGACAACGGCGCAACGGTGATATTCACGTCTCAGGCCTCCGACTCGCTGTCGGACGACGATCTCCAGTTCCTCACTGATACGGTTATCAACCTGGAAACCGATATCGAGGGGTCGACGCTCTTTGTCTCGAAATTCCGTGGTTCGTCGTTCCAGCGTGGAATCCACTCCTACGAAATTACGAACGATGGGGTAACTGTCTTCCCGAAACTCCTGCCGGGGACGTGGAGTCCTCAGAACACGGCGGAGACATCCGACAAACTCTCCTCGGGGATCCCCGAACTGGACCAACTCCTCAAGGGCGGACTCGATCCCGGGACCGTTACGTTCGTGAGTGGACCCACCGGGACAGGCAAAACCACCACCGCGTTACAGTTCATCAAAGAGGCCGCCGGGCGCGGCGAAAAAAGTGTGATGTACTCCTTCGAGGAGTCACCAGGGACGATCCGCAAGCGCTCCCGATCAATCAGTCTTCCCATCGAAGCGATGCTCGAACAGGGAACGCTATCTATCGAGGAGATCGCTCCGAACGAGTATACGCCAAACGAGTTCACCTCGCGTCTCCAAACCGCCGTTGAAGACGAGGGGGCACGTATCATTCTGATTGACGGCCTCCAGGGGTTCAAACAGAACCTTCGCGGGTACACGACGGATCCGGAGGACGTGCTACTCCGGATCGTGCGGTATCTTCGAGCGGCAGGCGTCTCGACCATTATTACGAACGAAGTCACCAACATCACCGGCGAGTTCCGTGTCACGGAAGAGTCTGTGAGCAACCTCGCGGACAACGTTCTGTTCCTTCGATACGTGGAAACCGAAAGCGAACTCGGCAAGGTCATCGGTGTGTTGAAGATGCGGACGGGCGATTTCGAGCGGAGTCTCAGGCAATTCGAAATCACCGAGTATGGGATCCGCGTCGGCGAACCTCTCGAGGATATGCAGGGAATTCTCACCGGGACACCCAGATTGCAGAAAACACACAGAGACGCCCGGTCCGGCGATGTCGAATGAAATTCCCCCGACTGCGGATATCCTCCCGGACGTGGAGAGTGGCGTTGCCAGCGTCCTTGTTCGAACCGAAAGCGAAGGAAACCGCCGCCAACTCGAACGTTGGTTCGCCACACACGACTCATATGACGTAGTGGAGACGGATATTCGGACCGGCGAGTTCGATTGCTGTATTCTGGATCGGGCGTCACTTCTCGACAACCAGGACGCGCTTCGAACCCGAAAACAAGCGGATCGAATTCCGCTCCCGGTTGTGTTGCTCGTTCCGGAGCAACGCGCAGATGAGGTAGTCAACGCACTTCAAAGGGAGAGCAATGCCTTGGATTCACTGGTCGACGAACTGCTCCGGATGCCGATTACATCACTCGAACTGGAGCAGCGGTTCAAATCTGTGCTTAGAGCCCGTAACCAGGCGATTCGCCTGCATGAAGGACACGAGCAACTCGAACTTCTCAATCGGGTACTTCGACACGACATCCGCAACGATATGAGCGTGGTTTTGGGGTGGTTGGAGGTCCTGGATCCCCACGTTGACAGCGAAGGGAAAGAGATTCTCGACAGAGTGCTCAACTCGGGACACCACGTTGTCGAACTCACGGACATCGCCAGGAACATCGTCGAGGCGATTTTCGAGGGAGAAGGCCCCTCGCTCGAACCAGTCGAACTCGGGGGACTCCTCGAAAACGTGATCGCAATCCGAAAGGAGACGTTCGAGAAGGCGACGATAACACTACAGGGACCACCCCCGGACGTCACCGTCCTCGCCAACGAGATGCTGTCGTCCGTCTTCCGGAATCTGATCAACAACGCCGTCCAACACAACGATGCGGACGAACCGAGTGTCTCGATTTCCACCCAGGAAGACGATGACAACGTTCGCATCCGGATCGCGGATAACGGGCCCGGGATTTCTGAGGAACATCGGGACCGAATCTTCGATAGCGACGTAAAGGGATTGGAAAGTATCGGGACTGGGATGGGGCTGTACTTGGTGACGAATTTGGTCGAGATGTACGATGGCTCGGTCTGGATCGAGGATAACGATCCGCGTGGAGTTGTGTTCGTCGTGGAACTGCCCACTATCGATTCGACCATGGGGGATGGCAATGGGTAAGAATGTCGGAGGCTTTTCAGAGGGCGATCTGTTACCGATTGCTTCCGACATCTGCATTCTCGATGAAAGGGGTGACAGTAACTAATGGAACACCACATGAACACTGCAAATGAGATTGACTCTCGTGACCGGGTTCTCCCGCTGTTGTCCGAGTCGGGGGACCGACGATTGGTCACCGAGTGGATCGAGGAGCACCCCTCCTACGAGCCTGTAGACCTGACAGGGCGTCTTGAAGACACTGCTTTCGACGTGTGCATCCTTGACATGGCGGCGTTTCAGGAACATCTCCCTGCGTTGCGCGCGAAGAAATCAGCTGCAGCCCCAGTGATGCTCCCGTATCTCCTGTTGCTCGAAGAGTCAGCTCCCGAGGTTATCGACATTGATGGCGGTGAGCTTGCGGATAACGTGGTGACGGAATCGATTGACGAAATCGTCATCATGCCGATCCAGCAGGCCGAGCTACACTGGCGGCTGGCGGCGTTGCTCCGGCTCCGTGAGCAGTCACTCGCGTTACGCCGGCGCAAGCGCAACCTCAAACGACAGGTCGATCTCTTCGAGAAGGCGCAGGAGATCGCACACGTGGGGGCCTGGGAGTACGACCTCCGGACAAACGAGCACTCCTGGACGGAGGAAGTGTACAAAATATATGACCTCCCGGAGGAGCGTACGCTGACCGCCGAAGAGAGTATCGAGTACTACCACCCGGATGACCGGGACACGATCCGAGAGGCGTTCTGGGGAGCCGTCGAAGAGGGCGAATCATACGATGTGGAGGTCCGGCTGATCACCGCCGAAGGCGACCAGCGGTGGGCGCGCACGCGCGGCGAGCCACAGCACGAGGACGGCGAGGTCGTCCGCGTCCGCGGGACGATCCAGGACATCACAGACCGCAAACAGCGGGAACAGCGCCTCCAGCGGCAATCACGAGCGATTGCGGAAGCCCCGGTCGGAATTACTATCTCCGATCCGGACCAGGAGGACAACCCGCTGATCTACGCGAACGACGCGTTCGCGGAGCTCACGGGCTATCCGCGTGAGGAAATCCTCGGGGAGAACTGTCGGTTCCTCCAGGGAGAAGATACGGATTCCGCGCGGGTGGCACAGATTAGAGAGGCGATTGACAACGAGGAGCCGATTACCATCGAAATTCGCAACTACCGGAAGGATGGCACGGAGTTCTGGAATCGCCTCGAAATCGCTCCCGTCAGCAATGACGAGGGGGAGGTAATCAACTTCGTCGGGTTCCAGCAGGACGTAACAGAACGGAGGCTACGCGACCAGCATTTAGAGACTATCAGCCGGGTGTTGCGTCACAATCTCCGAAACGACATGAACGTGATTCAGGGGTTTGCTGAACGGATCCACGCCGAAACTTCGGGAGAGATTGCACAGTCAGCTGTGGATATTGTCGAGATGAGTTACGGACTGCTGGAGTTAGCCGACAAAGAACGGGCGATAACGGAAGTACTGCTGGAAGACGCAGTCGCAAAAGAACTCTCCCTCAAATCCGTTCTCCAGCATGTCGTTTCGAGGGTCGAGTCCGACTATCCCGAAGCGACAATTTCGGTCGAGTGCCGCGAAGACGTGACTGTACGTGCGGCGGCACGGTTCGAGGAAGCACTCATCGAACTCCTAGAGAACGGGATCATTCATACTGACTCCGACTCTCCTGAGGTTGCGATCACTGTCATCCGTAGTGACGGAACCACGCATATCGACATCGCCGATACCGGACCGCAGATCCCCGAGATGGAGCAGAACATATTAGAAGAGAACGTGCGGCAAACATCGGTGTATCACGGGGGCGGTCTTGGACTGTGGCTCGTCAAATTGATCACGACCCGTTCGGGTGGGACCATCACGGTCCACGAGAATATCCCGACCGGAAATATCGTCAGGATCACGTTCCATCAGTGAGATCAAAGCCGCTTTACAGCGTTCGGAACTGCGATCACTGTTAATATAAACAATATGTCAGATGGCCGGGGCGGGCTCCGAACCCGCGATCTCCGCATGGCCCAGGTACGAGGCTCGGCAGGCCCCAGGGGCGCACGGAGGCTTCCAAGGCGAACCGCACCGAATCTCGAAACCCTATGAGTGCGGCGCTATGTCCAGCTAAGCCACCCGGCCTCGCTATCACGTACTGCGATGAACGCCTTTAAGCTTCTCATCTCGACCGGTCGACGCCGGGGGAATTGCTTGCCGGACATCCGAAACGGGCAAAGCCCCCGAGCCCCGAACCGGAGCCGATGGAGTCGGGAACGATCGACCTCGCCGACGTGGACGGCCCGT
Organism: Halalkaliarchaeum desulfuricum; assembly: GCF_002952775.1. Lineage (NCBI taxonomy): Archaea > Methanobacteriati > Methanobacteriota > Halobacteria > Halobacteriales > Haloferacaceae > Halalkaliarchaeum > Halalkaliarchaeum desulfuricum. Next base: position 1,463,922 of record NZ_CP025066.1, on the reverse strand, counting down.
TCGACCTGCAGGCGACCCTCGAGAGCGGCCAAAGCTACCTCTGGGACCGGGCCGACGGCCGGATGTACGACAGCGGCGACACCACACCCAGGGGTGGGGACGCGTGGTACGAGACGGTCGTCCCGCCGATCGAGGGGATCACCGACGACCGCGTCCCCCTCCGGGTGCGGCAGGTCGGCGGCGTCCGCGACGGGCACCTCGAGTGGGAGTCCACCACCGACGCCGTTTCCCTTCTCTCGCACCTGTTGCGGCTGGACGACGACCTCGACGCGATCCGGGCCGGCGCCCCCGACCTGCCGCTGTTCGACCGGGCGTTCGACGCATACGAGGGGATGCGGCTCGTCCGGGATCCCCCGTTCCCGTGTCTGGTCTCGTTTATCTGTTCGGCCCAGATGCGGGTGTCGCGGATCCACCGGATGCAACGCTCGCTGGCCGAGACGTACGGCGATACGGTGCAGTTCGACGGTCGGACGCTTCACGCGTTTCCGGCGCCCGAGCAGCTCGCTGCGCGCACCGAAGCCGACCTCCGGGAACTCTCCTTGGGCTATCGGGCGCCGTACGTCCGGAAAACAGCCGGGATGGTCGCCGACGGCAAGGCGGATCCACGCGAGGCAGCCGACCTCCCGTACGAGGAGGCCCGCGAGTCGCTCACCCGCTTTGTCGGTGTCGGAGACAAGGTCGCAGACTGCGTGCTCCTGTTCTCGCTGGGCTACCTCGAGGCGATCCCGCTTGACACCTGGATCCGGAGTGCGATCGCCGATCACTTCCCAGACTGCGACCGCGGGAACTACGCCGACACCGCGCGGGCGCTGCGCGACCGGTTCGGCGGCGATCACGCCGGCTACGTCCAGACGTACGTGTTCGCCCACCTTCGCGGCGGCGGAGACTGACTCGTCTCGGGCAGCCTCACTTGCCGACTGACTCGAGGAAGTTCAGCCAGCGTTTGTGATCCTCGATGGAGGCCTTCGGTGCTTGCTCGCCGTACGTTGGCCGCCGCAGGTTCTCGAGGGCGTTGATCGCGCGATCGAGGCCGATTATCTCCTCGGCGATCCGTTCGGCCTCTTCCCGCTCGAGGGGATCGTTTTCGAGCGTCTCGTGCAACTCTTCGCGCCGCCTGGAAAGCTCCGACGTCGCCTGTTTCACGAGCTTTTGCGCCTCCGGCGGGACGCCCTCGACCTTCCGGGTTTCGATGAGGAACTCCCTGAGGTGAAACTCTTCGCCGCCGACGGTGACCGTCTCTGGAGTCTGCGCGCCGACGGTGGCCCCCTGGCGGTTGACGCGGCGCAGCAGCTTTTCGCGTTCCTCCTCGTCCATGCGTAAATCGAGACCGTCGTCGAACAAGAGGCTGTGGTTCGTGGTTCGAACGCGACCGCCGCGTCACTCCTCGTCGGTGCTGTCGCCTTCGTCGCCGTCCTCGAGGTCGGTTTCCTCGTCTACGTCCTCGAAGTCGGCGTCGACGAACTCGTCACCCTCGGCGGCGTCGCCGGCGTCTGCTCCCGCGGCACCGCCCATGCCGCCGGGACCTCCGCCGGCAGCGCCACCCATGCCGCCGGGCCCGGCTCCCGCGGCGCCGCCCATCCCGCCCGGACCGGCGCCCGCCTCGCCGGCGCCGGCCTGGGCCTGTTGCTGATACATCTGCTTGCCGATCTCCTGGAGTTCGGTCGACAGCGCTTCGGTGGCTTCTTCGATCTCCTCGGTCGTCGCGTCGTCGTCCTCGAGGGTTTCCTCGACGTCGGCGATGGCGTCCTCGATCGACGCGCGCAGGTCGTCGTCGACGGCCTCCTCGTTTTCCTCCAATAGCGTCTCGGCACGCTGGACCGCACTTTCCGCCTCGTTGCGCGCCTCGATGCGCTGGCGGCGCTTCTCGTCTTCCTCGGCGTGCTGTTCGGCCTCTTCTTGCATCCGCTCGATCTCTTCGTCGGAGAGGCCGGCGCCGCCCTCGATCGTGATCGACTCGGCGTTGCCCGACCCCTTGTCCTCGGCGGAGACGTTGACGATGCCGTTCTCGTCGATGCTGAAGGTCACCTCGATCTGCGGGGTGCCGGCCGGCGCCGGCGGGATCCCAGTGAGCTGGAACGCGCCCAGGAGCTCGTTCTCCTCGGCGATTTCGCGTTCGCCCTGGAAGACGCGCACGTTGACCGAGGTCTGGTTGTCGGCGGCGGTTGTGAAGACTTTCGACTCCTCGGTCGGGATCGTCGTGTTCTTCTCGATGAGCCGTTCGAACAGGCCGCCCTTGACCTCAATTCCCAGCGAGAGTGGCGTGACGTCGAGCAGGACGATGTCGTCCACCTCGCCGCCCAGTACGCCACCCTGGATCGCCGCCCCGAGCGCGACTACCTCGTCCGGGTTGACGTTCTTCTTCGGCTCCTGACCGGTCAGTTCCTCGACTTTCTCCTGGACCATCGGCATCCGGGTCGAGCCGCCGACGAGCAGCACTTCGTCGATGTCGTCTTTGTCGTAGCCGGCGTCGGCAAGCGCCTGTTCGGTCGGGCCGACTGTCCGCTCGATCAGGTCCGTCGTGAGCGACTCGAACTTCGCGCGGGTGAGGCTCTCCTCCAGGTGGACCGGCCCCGAGTCGGTCGCCGTGATGAACGGCAGGTTGATCGTCGTCTCCTTCCGGCTCGACAGTTCGACCTTCGCCTCCTCGGCGGCCTCGGTGAGCCGCTGGAGCGCCTGTCTGTCCTCCCGGAGGTCGATCCCGTGATCGTTTTCGAACTCGTCTGCGACGTAGTCGATGATCGCCTCGTCCCAGTCGTCGCCGCCGAGGTCGTTGTCCCCGTTGGTCGCGACGACCTCGTAGACGCCGCCGCCGAGTTCGAGAATCGAGACGTCGAAGGTGCCCCCGCCGAGGTCGTACACGAGCACGGTCTGGTCGGACTCGTCGTCGAGGCCGTACGCCATCGAGGCGGCCGTCGGCTCGTTGACGATGCGCTCGACCTCGAAGCCGGCGATCTCGCCGGCGTTCTTCGTCGCCTGCCGCTGGCGGTCGTTGAAGTAGGCGGGTACCGTGATGACTGCCTTCTCGACCTCGTCGCCGAGATACTCTTCGGCGTCGCGTTTGATCTTCTGGAGGATCATCGCGGAAATCTGTTCGGGCGTGTACTCCTCGCCCTCAATCTCGACGGTGTAGTCCTCCTCGCCCATGTGGCGCTTGATCGACTGGATCGTCCGGTCGGGGTTCTGGATGGCCTGGTTTTTCGCCGGCTTGCCGACGAGGCGCTCGCCGTCGTCGGTGAACGCGACCACGGAGGGGGTGGTGCGGTCCCCCTCGCCGTTGACGATGATCTCGGGCTCGCCGCCCTCCATCACCGCGAACGCGCTGTTCGTGGTACCGAGATCGACACCGAGAATCTTGTTGCTCGCCATGTTGGTCTCACGTATCGGCTCCCGGCCGTTAAAGGTTACTAGATAGCGATCTCCTGTGGCGCCGACGAAACTACTGCTATCTTGCGATTCTTGTGACTTGCATGTGGCGGTATCCGTTTCATTTATATTGAACCTGTAGACTGTCGGCGTCGGCCCGGTCCCGTCAGCACTGCGAGCCGTCCCCGGGAAAACTAACAAGAGTTACGGTTACTCGTTATCAACCCAGGATATGGATCAGCGGACGAGAGTCCTCGTCGTCGCCGGGGCGGTGGTGGTGCTTGCCGCCGCCCTCGGCGTGCAGGCGGTCGCGATCGACCGAGGAACGGTGGTCGAGCAGAACGCCGAAGTCGGTGAACCGTATCCCGGAAACACGCTCGTGGGTGTCCACTCCTGGCAGAACGACGGTCGGCTCGTCGAGATAACTCCCGACGGCGAGATCGCCTGGGAGTACGCGATCGACGACTCGCGGTTCTTCGGCATCGATCCGTTACGCGAAGGCGAGGCGGCCCCGGGGATCGAACCCGAGGAGGACGGCAACGTGGTGCTTTTCGCGCTCGGTGAGGTGGCCCAACCGGAGGAGTGTCCCGAGGAGTATCTCAGTTACGAGGCGTCGTTCCAGGGGACGCTCGATCCGCACGAACACTGCGTTTACAACCGGGTGATCCTGATGGATCGCTCGGAGAAGGAAATCGTCTGGGAGTACTCCTGGTACGACGAGATGATCCACTGGCACGAGGTACACGACGCCGTCGTCACCGAGGACGGCGAGGTCGCGATCATCGATATGGGGAAAAACCGCGTGTTCACCGTGAACGAGGCGGGCGAGATCACCTGGGAGTGGTACGCGGCCGACCACATCGATCAGGGGACCGAGTTCTTCGAGGAACACGTCGAAGGGAGCCCACACGTCGACGATCCGGACGACTACGCGAAGGCAAGCGAGGTCGACGACTGGATCCACTGGAACGACATCGTCGAGACCGAGGACGGGAACTTCCACCTCTCGGTGCGCAACTACGACATGCTCATCGAGGTGGATCCCGAGACCGACGAGATCGTCGACACCATCGGACAGCCTGGCAATCACTCGGTGATGCAACATCAGCACAACCCCCAGCATCTCGAGGAGCACGGCACCGTCGTCATCGCCGACAGCGGGAACAACCGGGCGGTCGAGATCGACGCCGACACCGAGGAGATCGTCTGGGAGTACACCGGACCGGAGGGTGACCCGCTCCAGTGGCCCCGGGATGCCGATCGGCTCCCCAACGGCAACACGATCATCACCGACTCGCGGAACAACCGAGTACTCGAGATCAGTCCCGCCGGCGAGGTCGTCTGGCGGTTCGAGGACCCCGACGGCGAGGTAATCCCGCTCCCGTACGTCGCCGACCGGCTGCCGGTCGGTGAGACGGCCGGCGGACCGCCGGGCTACGACCTCGACGAGACGACCGCCGCGGATCACGGCGTGACGGAGCAGGTCCGGGAGGCGGAGACGCTCGCCCGCTGGGTGCTCCCCACCTGGATGCACCTGCCGCAGATCCTGAACTTGCTCGGGATCGTCCTCGGGGCCGCCTGGCTCCTCGGTGAGGGGGCACTGTACGGCTGGCGGCGGTATCGGACCAGGTGACGCGAGGTCTCGGTTCGTTCGCCGTTTAGAGGAGTTCGCGAACCACTCGCGCCGCCTCCGGCGCGTCCGCACCGAACACGTAGATTATCGGCTCGACGCCGACTTCGGCGGTGTGATAGCATGCGAAGGGGGCCGACGGGTCGGCGCGCTCGACGGCGTCGTGGACCGCTTCCGGCGTGGCAGTCCCGGTCTCGATCTCGACGACTGGATATCCCGACTCGGAGAGCGCCGCCAACAGTTCCTCGTCGTAGCGGATGTTGACGGCGCCGCGGACGTCCGCCCCCGCCTCGCGGGCGGCCAACAGCACGGACGCGAGGTGATCGCTCACGCCGAACTCCACCTCGCCGGGGACCGTCGCCCTCCCTTTCACGTCGACCAGCCGACCGGGGACGGCAGCGACGTCGTCGACGCCGGCAGCCCCCGGCAGACACTCGGCGACGTTCGAGCCGACCGCCGGGATCAGCCCGGCGAAGCCGGAGGCGTTCGTCAGCGTCCGCAGTCCGCGCCGGACCGACGACAGCACCTGCTCGGTGGTCCGCAGCGCCCCCTCCGGATCGTGGATCGCATACTCGACGTCGACCTCGGCCAGCTCCGGCATCGCCTCCTCGTGGAGTTCCGCCAGCAGGTCGCCGTCCTCGAGCCGCCGGATGAGCACTTCCGCCTCCACGAGCGCCTGGACGCTCGTCACGTCGCCGGTCGAGAGCCCCTCGCCGATCCGTTCGACGAGCGATTGCACCCTGTCGTCCGCCATGATCCGGTCGTTCGTTGCGACGTCGCCGTGAGCGTACTTCGAGACGGCCGACTGGCTCACTCCGAGCGCGTCGGCGACCTCGTGCTGGGTGAATCCGCGGTCCCGGAGCTCTTCGGCCAGCATCGACCGGAACGTGGGCAGGAACTCCTCGACGACGATCTCCTCGATGAACTTCATCGTCACGATCCCTCGTCGTCGCCTCTCGGATCCGGTTCGGTCCGGTCCGAGGGGGAAAACTCCGGATCGCTGCCGATCCGGGACGCCTGCGGGCCCTGCTGTCCCTGGTACTTGGAGCCGCGCTCTGCGCCGTATGGCCGGTCGGCCGGCGACTTCAGCTCGGTGAACGTGAGCTGCGAGATGCGCATCCCGGGCGTGAGCGCGACCGGGGCGCTGCCGAGGTTCGACAGTTCGAGGGTGATCTGTCCCCGGTATCCCGGATCACACAGGCCGGCTGTGGCGTGAACGACGACGGCGAGTCGCCCCAAAGACGAGCGCCCCTCGACGTGCGCGATCAGATCGGGCGGAACCTCCACGCGCTCTTTGGTGGTCCCGAGCACGAAGTCGCCGGGATGCAGGATGAAGTCGTCGCCTTCCGGAACGCGGGTTTCCGTGACGTACTCTTCGACTTCCTCCTCGGCGTTCGGGTGGATGCAGGGAATGTTCGTCCGCTGGAACTCGAGGAACTCCTCGCCGAGCCGGAGGTCGACGCTGGCCGGCTGTATCTGCGTGTCGAAGTCGTCGATCGGTTCGATCACCAGGTCGCCGTCCTCGAGCCGATCGAGAATGTCCCCGTCCGAGAGTATCATACTCGCCTGGCCGTTCCGCCGGGAATAAAAACCTCCGGCTTGCGCCCTCCCTGGCGGGATCCCGTCGGTCGAGGACGTGCGCAGGTGATTTATCCCCCTGTCGTCTCCTCACCACTATGGAACCGCCCGGGGCCGATACTGTCCTCGTCCGATACGGCGAGATAACCACAAAAAGCGAGCACGTCCGGGGATGGATGGCGGACCGACTCCTCGGGAACCTCTCGACATTGCTCGAGGACAGAGGGATCGAGGGAACCGTCGAGTCCCGCTACCGGTCGCGGCCCCTGATCCACACGACGGAGGAGGCGGTCGCGGCCGCGACCCGGGCGGCGGCCGACACCTTCGGTGTGACCTCTGCGAGCGCAGCGCTCCGGGTGGAACCGACCGCGGAGGCGATCGCCGTCGCCCTGGCTCGGACGGCCGAAGCGGGGTACGACGGGGGGACGTTCGCCGTCCGGGCGCGGTGCGCGGGCGACGACCATCCATTTTCGAGCGAGGAACTGGGCGAGATCGGCGGCGACGCGGTGTGGGGCGCCGTCGAGGACGACTTCGAGCCGGCTGTCGATCTCGACGATCCGGACTGGGCCGTTTCCGTCGAGTGTCGGTCCGAGGACGCGTACGTCTTCCTCGACAGGCTGGGGGGTCCCGGCGGGCTTCCGCTCGGAAGTCAGGAACCGCTCGTCGCGCTCATAAGCGGCGGGATCGACTCCCCGGTGGCCGCCTACGAGGCGATGCGCCGCGGGTCGCCGGTCGTTCCGCTGTACGTCGATCTCGGCCGGTACGGCGGGATCGATCACCGCGCCCGAGTGATCGAGACCGTCGCGACACTCTCGGAGTACGTCCCGGGGGAGGAGCTCCGGCTCCGGATCGCGCCCGGCGGCGACGCGGTCGAGACGCTGATCGACGCGATGGACCGGGGACGGATGCTCGCCTGGCGGCGCTTCACGTTCGTGGTCGCCGAGGCGGTCGCGACCCGGGAGGACGCCGTCGGGATCGTCACCGGGGAGGCGATCGGCCAGAAGTCGAGCCAGACCGCGAGCAATCTGGCGGTGACGTCCGCCGCCACGTCGCTGCCGGTCCACCGGCCACTGGTGTCCACGGACAAAAACGACATTTCCGAGAGGGCCCGCGAGATCGGGACGTTCCCGGATTCGACGATCCCGGTCGGCTGCAATCAGCTGGTTCCAGCGCAGCCGGAAACCCGTGGATCGCTGGGGGAGATCGAGGAGCTGGAGCCGGACGAGCTCGCGGATCTCGCGGCCGAGGCCGCCCGGAACCTCGAGATCGTCGAGCCCCAGCAACCCGAACAGGAGTCACAGTAACCCGAACAGTCCCCAGGCGGCCAGGGGAATCCCGACGGCGAACGCTGCGGCCGGCCAATCGAGGTCGTGGACTTCGCCGATTCCGGCCGACAGGAGATACCACTGCCACAGGAGCGTGAGCATGGAGGCGACGAGGAGCGGGAGTTCCAGCGGGGCGAGCGCCGCCAGCACCTGGTCGGGGAACGACTCGACGGGACCCGTGAACGTCGTCGTGCTCAGCACGTAGGTCAGCCCCGCCAATCCGGCCGCGAGCCGGAAGAACTCGGGGACTGCGCCCCAGGCTGCGACCCCCAGTGTCGCGAGGAACCCCCCGTCGCCGCCGGCGATCCTGGCGGCGGCAAACAGCACCACCCCGCCGATCGGCCACACCAGGAGCGTGAAGAAGAAGACGGGAACCACGTACTCGCCGGCAGCCTCCCACAGGAGCGAGCCGGCGTCGCGTTCGATCGTCGCCGGCTCGTCGCAGTTCTCGGCCATGATGGAGTCGGGATCGTCGCCGTGCGTGTCACAGACCCACTCCGGCGGGCGATCCGGGTTGTCCATCGTCACCGTCGCATCAGTGCTGGCCGCGAGCAATCCGCCGAGGTACCAGACGCTCGCCGCGAGCACGATCGCCAGCGCGAGGACGACCACAAATCCGGCGGCTGCGCTCGTGGCGAACCGCCGTTCTCGGAAGAACTCCCGCGGGGAGCGGAGGAGTTGTTCGGCTGGGCGGGCACGCTCCTGGAGGGCCATACGCTCCCGTTTTTTCCCCGCTGTCAAATGTTTTCTTGCGCCGACGCGGACGGTCAGCCCTTTAGGGGCTGCCCACCTCCACCGGGTATGAAGCAGGCAATCGTCGCCCGGACCGACCTCGGCATGGGCCAGGGGAAACTCGCCGCGCAGGTGGCCCACGCGTCGCTTTCGGCCTACGAGGAGGCCGATCGACGGACGCGGCGGGCCTGGAAGGGCGAGGGGCAAAAGAAGGTCGTCCTGAAGGCAGCCGGCGAGGACCAGTTGTTCGAGCTCGCTGACGTCGCAGAACGCGAGGGACTCCCGTACGCGATCGTCCGCGACGCGGGTCACACCCAGCTCGATCCCGGAACCGTGACCACGCTCGCGGTCGGCCCGGGGAACGACGAGGCGGTCGACCGCGTCACCGGGGAGCTCTCGCTGTACTGATGCGTCCGGCACACCCCACCGAACAGGTCGTCGGCATCGACTACTACGTGAGCGACGCCGAACCGATCGGTGGTCGGCTCCGGGGCCGTCCGGCGGACTTTCGCGTCCGCGAGATCGAGGCGTTCGACGTCGAACCCGTCGACGCCGATCCGGGCGCGTATCCGGACGTCGTCTGTCGGGTCACGCTTTGGGGATGGGACACGAACGACTTCGCCGCCCGGCTGTCGGACGCGCTGGGGGTGAGCCGCGAGCGCGTTTCCTGGGCCGGAACAAAGGACAAACACGCCGTCACCACGCAGCTGTTCTCCGTCCGGGACGTCGCCCCCGAACGGATCGCGGCGATCGGCGGCGAAAGCGACGCCGATGCCGGCATCGACGGCGCCGAAATCGACGTTGTCGGCCGTGCCGGCCGGCCGATCTCCTTCGGCGATCTCGCCGGCAACGAGTTCGAGATCGTCGTTCGCGACCCCGATCGCCCGGAGCTCGCGGGCGACGTGACCGCCCAGCTGCGGGCGTTCGCGACCGGTGCAGAGCGGGACGGATCGCCGGGGGAGGGAGGGACAGCCGACGCCGAGATCGGCGTCCCGAACGTCTTCGGCCACCAGCGGTTCGGCAGCCGGCGGCCGATCACCCACGAAGTCGGGCTCGCGATCGTCCGCGGCGACTGGCGGGCGGCGGTCCGGACGTACGTCGGCACCCCATTCGAGGCGGAACCCGACGACACCAGGAGGGCCCGCGCCGTCGTCGACGACCAGTTCGAGTCGGCGTCGCCGGACTGGCAGGCGTGCCTGGATGAAACCCCTCACAAGCTCGGTTTCGAGCGCGCGATGCTTCACGCCCTGGTCGAGGCCGAGGCCGACGACCCGGGTTCGACAGCACAAGACGCTCCCGTTCCCGAGGACGGTGGCGTCTGGCGGACGGCGCTGGAGGCGGTTCCGAGCAACCTCCAGCGACTGTTCGTTCATGCCGCCCAGTCGTCCCTCTTTAATCGAATCCTGAGCGAACGTCTCGACGCCGGGCTCCCGTTTCACCGACCCGTCGCCGGCGACGTCTGCTGTTTCGCCGACGCCGACGCGCCGCCGGAGATCGCGAAGCCGGACCCCGGTCGGCTCCAGCGCGTCGACGACTCCCGGGTAGAGATTTTGTCGCGTCACTGCGAGCGCGGCCGGGCGTTCGTCACCGCGCCGCTGGTGGGCACCGAAACCGAACTGGCGGACGGCGATCCCGGCGAGATCGAACGCGAGGTGCTCTCCGACGCCGGGGTGGAGCCTGCGGACTTCAGTCTCCCCGGGGAGTTCGACTCGACCGGCACCCGGCGGGCGATCCTCCTCCGGACCGACGTGGGCGTCGACACCGATCCACTGACGCTGTCGTTTTCCCTCCCCAGCGGCAGCTACGCGACCGCAGTGTTGCGGGAGTATCTGAAGGTGGATCCGCTGTCGCTTTGAATATACATCTCCGGCTCTCATCCGTCTCATACGGACGATAACTCGAATCCGGATCACTACCGCCGGGCTCCCGCGGAGAAAATTAAAGTCTCTCGTCTACGGACGTATACACATGGGAACAAAAAGCGTACGTCTCGACGAAGACGTCTACGAGCGGGTGAAGGCCCACAAACGGGACGACGAAACGTTCTCGGAAGCCGTCGCGCGGCTTCTACAGGACGTGTCTCTCCTGGATCTCGTGGACGAAAACGCCGAATACGACGCCGAACGTGCGGACGAACAGAAAACAGCACTCGATCGAACCACCCGTGCGGATGCCGAGGCCGTCGAAGAACTCGCGGAGAAGCGATCCTAGTGGTCGTCCTCGATACGAACTTTCTGATCGATCTCGACAACAACCGACCGGAGGCGATCGAGAAAGCCCGCGAGATCGAACGGGAGAGCAAACCTCGGCGAGTTCCACGTATTGTCGTCACGGAACTGTGGATCGCTGTCGGGAAAGGGACGAAAGCCGATCACAACCGCGAGAAGTTCGAGCGGCTTCTTGCTGGGCTCCCTCACGTAGACCTGACTGCTCCGATCGCGAAGAAGGCTGGTGAAATCGAGGGGAGGACGCAGCCTTCGGACCCGAACGGTATTGGCGTTGGGATGGCGGATGCGATAATCACCGCGACTGCCCTCGAATTCGACGAGCCGGTCGTCACCGATGACGAGACGGATTTCTGCAACCGGATCGGGAACCAAGCTGGAATCACCGAACTGGAGGTTGATTTATATGCGTCCGGGTGATTCAGGCTCTTTAACCCGCGCCGCCCCCAATCCCGGCGCGTGAGACGGTTCGACGCGGCCTACCTGGACCGAACGCGGCGGGGGATGTGGGCGGCGGACCGCACGGCCCTGACCGACCTCGAGCTCGGGAGCCGCCGCCGGATCCTCGACGTCGGCTGCGGGACCGGCGAGTTCACCCGCGTGCTCGCAGAGGAGGTGGGCGAGGGTGCTCGACTGGTGGGCGTCGACGCCGACTCGTCGCTTTTGTCCGTTGCCCGCGAGCGGTGGACGGCCGGCGATCTTTCGGTGCCCGCGTCGTTCCTCCGGGGGGACGCGACCCGGCTGCCGTTCGGCGACGGCGCGTTCGATCTCGTCGTCTGTCAGGCGCTGTTGGCCAACCTCCCGGATCCGGCGCCGGTCGTTCGCGAGTTCGTCCGCGTCTCCTCGGCGCTGGTCGCGGCGGTCGAACCCGACAACGTCGCCGTCGCCGTTTCCTCGACGGTCGAGGCGGAGGAGACGCTCGAACTCCGGGTCAGGGAGGCGTACATCGACGGCGTGGGGACGGACGTCGCAATCGGCGATCGGGTCGAGAAGCTGTTCGCGGACGCCGAACTCTCGGACGTTCGGGTCCGGCGTTACCTCCACGAGAAGCGCGTCGAACCGCCATACTCGGCAGGCGCCCTCGAGAGTGCCGCCAGGAAAGCGTCGGGGGCGGGGCTCGCTGACCACGCCCGCGAGTTGCGACGCGCGCTGGGGTCGGAGGGATACGACGACCTCCGCGGGCGGTGGCGCCGGATGGGCCGGAGCGTGGTCGACCAGATGCGCGCCGGGGAGTACGAGCGCGTCGAGATCGTCCCCTTTTACGTTACCGTCGGACGGCTGTAGCCGGAGTTAAACAGGCCATCGGAAGGCCGGGCCGCCGACGGCCCGTCAGTCAGACTAATTAACCACTACGAGAGTTTTGACATCCTCCGCGCGCTGAAGCGCGAGGATTCCCACGGTTCCGCACCGCTTGATTGGGATATTAGGGTTTACGAGACGACCTGTTCTTGTGGGGCGACCTGCCCCGTTGATTTGTCGAACAGACGTACCGATGGCTGTGCCAAACAGCCGTTACTCCTATCCTGTTCAGGATTCGGAGTTACCGTCGCTCGCATATTCTCCGCCCCGTTCAGATCACTATTCGCCACCAGTCCACACTCATCACAGACGTACAGCCCACGCTCCACACGGTTCGAATCAGCTTCCCTCCCACACACACAGCACGTTTTCGACGTTTTCAGTCCCGCTTCATCCACCCGTTCAACCTCGATCCCACGATCTTCAGCCTTGTATTCAATGTCGCTGAGAAGCGTCTCAAACGCCCAGTCGTGCAACCGCTTGTTCCCGTGGCGTCCCCAGTCTTGGTCCTCACGAACGGTTTTCGGATCCCCGACTGCGATTGTCCCGACATCCCGGTCTGCACACTGCTCGACAATATCTTTCGCTACCGCGTGCAGAAAGTGATCTTTCCGTCGGGATTGCTTCTCTCGCGCCCACTGTGCGTGGTGGCTCGGCCCGGTTTCGCCCTGTGTTTCATATTCTTCCTGCCGGAAGTAGTGGGCGTCTTCTTTCAGCGCGTTCCCCGGATACAACAGCGTCTCGTCACCGACAGAGACGGCCGCAGTGTTGCAGATCCCGAGGTCGACGCCTGCGGTTTTCTCACCGGGAGACTCGGCGGTCTCACGCTGTATTTTACAGACGAAGTGCAACTCCCACTGCTCGCCAGTCCAGACACCACGGACGGTCTGAACGCTGTCGACAGCAGCTAGCGTCTCGCCGTCGTCCGTCTGGAGCCTGTATTCACACAGGATGTAGTCAGCGGCGTACCGCGAGGCTTTCATATTCGTCCCTTTGGAGAGACGAACACGGTTGTACTCGGTATCGAGTTTGAAGCCGTGGTTTTTCCACGTCACGGTCGAGCGTGGATGGTCGTCGCCGTGTTTGCGGTAGCCGGGGGGGTTCGCATCCGGGTCGTCCTGCCCGTACCACGAGTCGAACGCTTCACCGAGTTCCTGAAGAACTCGTTGACTGGATTGTGAGTGCAAATCCCCGTAGCGGTCGTGGTGTTTGAGATACGAACAGAGATCGTCCGCACTGGGAATCTGGCCGATGGCATCCCAGACACGTTGGATCGTCCACCGCCCGACGTTCCACAGTTTCGATGCGGCAAAGCCATGCGAATCGAGGTCCTCACGGACTTGCGAGTGATTGCAGATACTCGCTTTGAACGTCCGAGTGACGACCTGATTCGACATATGTAAGCGTCGTATGGTTTCTTACATAATAGTTGCGGATGACTCCTCTCCGTGGAATATCCTCCCACGGATCCGGGCGTGGATCCCGCTTCAGGTGACGGCTTCATCCCCGCGGTGAAGCACGAGGCTTTCGCCTCGAATCTTCCGTAAACTATGGATGCGGACCCCTCACCGGCCGCGCTGCTGGAGGCCGAAACAACCCGATTGTGCGGGCGGTGTCTCGACGCGCTCGACGGCGAAGACGAGCCGTTCGAGGCGGCGAAGACGATCGTCCCGAGGCTGGGCGCTCACTGGCGGGACGACCACGCCGAATTCGGCTTCTGGACGCCACAGCTCCTCGAGGCGGGTGTCCCGCCGACGGGACGGTCCTTTATTACGGCCGGCGGCGCGCACCGGACGGGGGCGAGGACGTGCTGTTCGTCGCCAACATGGAAGGCCAGCCTGCGACGGTGACGCCAACTGATCTCGTCGACGCGAGTAGCCGGAACGGTCGGGACCACCCGCTTTTTGTCTGCCGCCGTCGACGCGCCAGTATGACCAGCACTGACGACCGCGTCGCCGTCGTGACGGCGGCCGGACGCGGGATCGGCGCGGCGTGTGCACGGAAACTGGCCGACGAGGGGTACATTCCGGTACTGCTGTCGAAATCCGGCGCGGCAGTCGACGTCGCCGAGGAACTCGGCGGCGTCGGGTTCGAGGGGTCAGTGACGGCGCCCGATGACCTGGCCGCGCTGGTGGAGGCCGCCACCGACCGGTACGGTCGGATCGACGCGGTGGTGAACAACACCGGCCACCCGGCGACCGGACCGCTCCTGGAGATCGACGACGAGGCGTGGCACGAGGGACTGGATCTCGTGTTGTTGAACGTGGTCCGAATGGCCCGGCTCGTCACGCCGACAATGCGCGAGGCCGGCGGGGGATCGATCGTCAACATCTCGACCTTCTCGGCGTTCGAACCCTCTCCCGACTTCCCGGTGTCGTCGGTGCTCCGTGCTGGCCTGGGAAGCTTCACCAAACTGTACGCCGACCAGCACGCTGAAGACGGGATCCGGATGAACTCTGTGCTCCCGGGATTCGTCGACAGCTACGAGGTCGACGAGGAGACCCGCGCGAAGATCCCGATGGGTCGTCCCGCCGGTACCGACGAGATCGCTGACGTCGTGGCGTTTCTCTGCTCGCCGGCGGCGAGCTATCTGACCGGCCAGAACCTCCGGGTCGACGGCGGCCTGACGGACTCGGTCTGACTGGCAGACTCGGTCGGTGAGCGTAGGATGTCGGGTGAATGACACGTTCGGGATAACGCCCATCACGGATGGGATTTTATCGTACCGTATGACGGGAGAGCAACCCCTCGAGGGAACGACTGCTATCGTCACGGGTGCCAGCGCCGGAATCGGTGAACAGACCGCTCGTGTCCTCGCGGCGGACGGGGCAGCCGTCGTCCTGGCGGCCCGCCGCGAACGGCGCCTGGAGGATCTGGCCGACGAACTCGAATCCGCCCACGACACCACCGCCGTCGCTGTACCGACCGACGTGACCGAAGAGCGAGAGGTCGAGTCGCTGGTCGAGGAGACCGTCGAGACGTTCGGCGGCGTCGACGTCCTCGTCAACAACGCCGGGACTGCACGCGGGAGCGACGTGACGGATCTCGAGACCGACGAGTACCGGACGATGATGGAGACCAACGTCGACGGCGTCTTCTTCGCGACGCGGGCCGCGCTCCCGTCCCTGATCGAGCGTGACGGACATCTCGTCTTCGTCGGGAGCTTCGCGGGACAGTATCCCCGCCCGTTCAATCCCGTCTACGCGGCGACGAAGTGGGCCGTTCGGGGGTTCGCACTGTCCGTCGAGGCCAGCGTCGGCCCGGAAGGCGTCGCCGTCACGGTGGTCAATCCCTCGGAAGTCAGAACGGAGTTCGGGAGCGAGGAGGGGGAGCCGTTCGAAGAGCGGTTCGAACCGGGGGAGGTCACCGAGCCCGAAGAGGTGGCCGAGGCGATCGGATTTGCAGTCCGGCAGGACGGTTCGACGCTGAGCGAAATCGACGTGTACCGTCGAGACAAGCTCGGATTCTTCTGATCACTCGTCGAAGAACCCCTCGACGCCGTCCAGTTCGAGGACGAACTCGGAGCCGAACGCCGACGCCGGCGTCTGAAAGCCGGCAGACGGCCCGTTCCCACTGCCGACGGGATCGCCGCCACCGGGATCGCCGCCGACGGGATCGCCGTCGCCGGTACCGAGCACTCGCTGAGCCGCAGTCGTCGCCGCGTCGACGGTCAGTGCGTACGTCTCGGGGGTCTGCAGCCGGGAGGTGACGGTCCGGTCGCCGTCCGATGCCTCCCCCCAGACGTAACAGGTGCCCTCCTCCCGCTTTTGTTCCGACGGGCCGGTGACCGTCGCCCGCACCAGCCGCTGGAGCCCCCGTTTCACCGGCTCCACAGCGAGTAGCGGGGACAGGAACCGTCCGGCTCGGAGGGCGATCGCGGCGGGCTTCGGCAGCGCCAGGTACACGTCGATCGTCCCGATCCCGGTCGACCGGTACGCCGTCGAGAGGTCGCCCATCGGAACCAGCACCGCGTTGCGCTCCCCGCGGCCGAAGTCGATACGTCGGTCCCCTTCGCCGACCGGTACATCGACGATTTCGCCGTCGTGCCGGCGTTTTCCACCCGCCTCGAACTGTTCGATCGCCGTCGCAAGCGTGCCCCGCGAGATGGTTCCCGACGGATCGAAGCCGAGGCGGAGCCGCGTCGCTGCAGGAAGCCGATCGTGCAGGTGAGCGGCCAGACAATCGGTCGGCACGACGTCGAACCCGACCCCGGGGAGCAGACACACGCCTGCATCCTTCGCCTCGGCGTTCCGGGCGGCGATCGCCTCGAAAACCGGGAGTTCCCCGGTGACGTCGAGGTAATGCGTTTCCGTCCCGAGACACGCCTCGACGAGCGGTCGGTAGGTGTCGACGAACGGCCCGGCGCAGTTCAGGACGGCGTCGGCATCCCCGATGTTTTCGGCGACGTCGTCGACTGCGGTGCGATCGGCTCCCGTTCCGTTCCCGAGACCGAACGAGCGACCCTCACACCCCAGTCGATCGGCGAGTTCGGCGACCTTCCGCTCGTCGCGCCCGGCGACCACGACGTCGATCCCCCGGCCGACTGCTTCCTCGGAGACGAGTTCGCCCGTGTATCCGTAGGCTCCGTATATCAGTAGTGTCACGGTTGTTGACTGTTCGTTTCTTCGTGCTGGAGAGCCATGGATCCACGGGAAACTCCGGGGCAGTTTACCGCCAATCGGATCCGGACTCATCGTCGATTGGATCCGGACTCATCGTCGATTGGATCCGGACTCATCGTCGATTGGATCCGGACTCATCGTCGATTGGATTCGGGCCGTTGAAACCGTTCGTGGGTTCGAACAGCGAAATACGTACTACTTTCAGGCTACAGGCCCAAGGTTTCGGCGTAATGTCGGACGAAGTCATCGCCCTGCTCAAGCAGGCGTACGTCGACGAAATGGAGACGGTCATGAACTACACCGCGAACGCGATTCTGCTCGAGACGATCCGCGGCGAGGAGGTCGCGGAGTCGCTGAAGGAGGACATCGAGGAGGAGCTCGGCCACGCCCAGGAACTCGGCTACCGGCTGCGCTACTACGACGAGCGTCCCCCGGCGTCGATGGAGTTCACCCCCTCCCAGGAGTCGCTTCAACCTCCCGAAGACACCGCCGACGTCCTCTCGGTCATCGAGGGTGTCATCGGGGCCGAAAGCGACGCGATCGAGACCTACGAGGCGCTCGTCGAGGCCGCCGCGGAGGCCGACGACTACGTGACCGAGGATCTCGCCGTCGAACTGCTCGCCGACGAGCAGGCGCACAAGGCGGAGTTCCTCAGCTTCAAGCGCGAGTACGAGTGACTCGCGACACCCGGTAGTATCAGTTCAGTGTTACCCTGTCGGTTCCGTCGGTCACCGCCCGGAGCCGCTCGGTGGGGAACTCCGCTGTTATAAGTGCCGCAGGACACCGCCACTCCCAGTTCCCGTCGGCGGTACCGGGCGTGTTGAACCGAGCCTCGCTTCCCAGTCCGAACAGATCCGGAAGCGGCGCAACCGCGAACACGGAATCGCTCCCCCACGCCGCCTCGATGAACTCCCAGTGGATCTCGCTCCCGTCAGTCCCCATGTAGTAGTGGAGACAGTCGCGTTGATCCTCCCCCAGCGCCTCGTAGTAGCCGCAGACGGTGTCGGTGTCGTGTGTCGACGGATACGCCACGCTGTCTGCGGCGTAGGTGTGGGGCTGGTAGCCGTGATCCTCGGTACACCAGTCGGCGTACTGCATGACGTTCATCCCCGGAGCGCCGAGTTCCCGGCGGAGCGTTTCCACCTCGTCGGTGACGTGACCCAGGTTCTCGGCGATCGCCGGCAGCCCCTCCGAGACCGTTTCGACCGCCCGCTCGATCGTCTCGAACAGGTCGCGGCCGGGCCCCGGTCGCCACTCCCCCTCGCGTGCGGGAGCGTCGACGGGAACCGCCCAGAAACTCTCGAATCCACGGAAGTGATCGAGGCGGACGAGGTCGACGAGATCGAGGGTCCAGGCCATCCGGTCGACCCACCACTCGTAGCCGGTCGCCGCCAGCGCGTCCCAGTCGTACACCGGATTTCCCCACTTCTGGCCGTCGTCGTCGTCTCCGGGGGGCACGCCGGCGACGACGGCGGGTTCCCCGTCGGCGTCGAGTTCGAACAGCTCCCTGTTTGCCCACACGTCCGCGCTGTCGAGCGCGACGTAGATCGGCACGTCGCCGACGACGTCGATCCCGCGGTCCGTGGCGTACTCGTGGAGTCGATACCACTGGTCGTGGGCGACCGCCTGCAGGAAGACTCGATAGCTGATTTCGTTTGCAAGCTCCTCGCGGGCACGTTCGAGCGCGTCGGGTTCCCGCAGTCGGAACTCCTCCGGCCAGTCGGTCCAGGAACGCTCGTCGAACCGCCTTTTCAGGGCGCGGTACAGCGCGTAGTCGTCGAGCCACTCCGCCCGCGATTCGAACGCCTCGATACTCTCGACGAGGTCGGTCGGCCGTCGGTCCCGGTAGTTCCGGTGCGCCTCCCGGAGCAGGGGTCGTTTGTACTTCCGGACCGCGTCGTAGTCCACGCGGTCGTCGGACAGCCGGGCATCGTCGCGTTCGGTTTCGACGCGGTTCCCGGAGAGCAAACCCCGTTCGATCAGATCCTCGAGGTCGATCAACAGCGGATCGATCGCGAACGCCGAACACGTCTGGTACGGCGAGTTACCGTGGATCCCGACGGTCGGCCCGAGGGGACACAACTGCCACAGCGACTGGCCGGCCTCCGTGATCCGGTCGAGAAACCCGCGAGCGGGCTCGCCGAGCGTCCCGATCCCGCCGGGGCCGGGAAGCGCGGTCGGATGGCAGAACACGCCCGAACGGCGATCGAAGTCCGTCATCGGTCCTCGTGTCCGTCTCCGAGGACGACCGTCGCCAACGTCGTTCCGACGTCCACCAACTCGGCAGCGTCGCTCGCGGCGATCACGCGGATCTCGTCGGCGCCCGGCTCGACCTCGAGGGAGGTTTCGAACGCCCCGGCGTCGACCGGAACCCAGGCCGTCTCGCTCGGCGCCCAGACGACGACATCGTCGCCGTCGGTTTCCCCCGACACCGTGACGACGGTCGTTCCGTCGTCGTCCACGTCGACGTTCGGATCGGCAATCGAAAGCGACGGCCCCTCGGGGACGTCGCCCTCGCGGTATCGCTCGGCGAGGAACCGCGGGGTCTCGACGGGCTCGCCGGCGTCGATGCTGTGAGCCAACCTGACGAAGCCGGCCATGCTCCAGGCCAGGGGCGTCGCGGCGCCGGTCCCCTCGCCGAACTCCCAGCCGTAGTCGGTCGGGTACTCCCGGTCCCACACCTGTTCGGGCAACATCCGGCCGTCGTTTCCGAACCCCGCCATCGTCTCGAGCAGCGCCCGGGGATCGAAATCGCCGTCGTCGGTCCCCCGCTGGAGTTCGTACTCGCCGCGCTCGCCCGTGAAGATCGGCCACAGGCGACCGCTCCCGTTCCGGTTCGTTCCCCAGGGGGCACCTTCGTCCGGTTCGGTTTCCCCGATCTCCCCGTAGCCGTCGCCGTTGTACCGGTACCACGCCGGGCCGTGGGGCGTCTCCGCCCGGATCGCGTCGTCGACGACAGCCACGGAGTTTTCGATCAGTGGATCGTCGGGATCGTGGATCCCCAGCCTGACGAGTTCGAGGAAGCCGGCGTCGACGATCTCTCGCTCGTCCAGCGTCGGCCCGTTGTTGGCTAGTTCGCGGCGGACGCCGCTGTCGGGGTTTCCGTTGCGAGTGATCCGGACGTAGTACGGCGCCGGCTCGAACCGTCCGGTGCCCGTGGTGGCACACCAGTCGTCGACGCGGACGCGCCAGTCGTCGGCATGGGCCAGGTACGAAAGTGCGTCGGCGCGTTCGCCCTCTCCGTCGGCCAGCGTCGCCCCGCAGGCGAGCCCCGCGATCTCGGCGGCGATCGTCGACGGCGAGTAGCCGGCCTCCTCCTCCCACCGCTCCTGGCCCGATCTGGGGCCCGAGCGAAGCAGGTACTCCAGGGAACCGCGGACGTTGCCGTAGTCGTAGCTCACCGCATCGAAGCCGATTCCGTGGTGCTCTGCGAGCTGATAGGCCATCACCGACGGGAACGAGATGTTGTCGAGCTGTTCGCCGCCCCAGCGCGTCCGGCCGTCGAGATAGGTGTTTTGCGGCAGGAAGCCGTTGACGCGCTGCTGGTACTCGTAGATGTACTCGAGGGAGTCGACGGCGCTTTCGACGTCGCCGATCTCCCGCAGCGCCGTGAACACCTGATAGAGGTCGCGGGCCCACGCGAAGTTGTAGCCGAAGTCGCGGGGTTCGGTCGCGTCGACCGCCTCGCCCCACGGCACGGACGGACTCGCGATCCCGGCGCCGGGGAACGTCTTGTCCTCGACGGCTTTCAGCACCGCGATCGCTGCGCGGTACTGTCGACGGAGGTCCGGGTCTTCGGCGACGCACTCGGGCGGCTCGAACCGGTCGAGGTACGACCGCCAGCCATCGAGGTACGCGTCCCGAACCGACACGTAGCCGGTATCGAGCGCGCTTCGGGCCTCGGTCAGCGCGGCCTCCGTGTCGCCGTCCTCGGCGAACCCGACGGAGACGACGTCCGCGAGCGAGCCGACGTCGGTCCCGAGCCGGCCGACGAGCACGGCGTGTCCCGGATCGGTCTCGGGCCGAGGTTCGGGGACGGTACCGTCGACGAACAGGCCGACGAGCGCGTCGCTTCCCGACCGGTCGACCGTCGCCCACTCGAACTGTCGTCGCGAGGCGATCGCGGCGGCGACCCGGTACGGCTCGCCGTCGGTGTCGACGATCGCGGGCTCGGCGGCGGCGCCCGTCTCGCTGGCGGCGAGCGCGTACCCGTCGCCGTCGTCGACGGTTTCGGCGGCTGTCCCGCGCATGTACCCCGAAAGCGCCGCGTTTCCGACCACGTACACGTCGTAGCCGTTGCCGTCGTGGGCGGTGAAGCTCACGTCCAACAGGAGCGACTCGCTTCCCGGGTCGGCGACGTACTCGACGATCAGCTCCCACTCGTGGCCGTTGCGGCCGGCTTCTTCGATCGTCTGTCTGTACACCGGCCCCTCGCTGCCGACCATCTCGGTCGTCCGCGAGATCGTCTCGGCGTCGTCGTCGGTTCGCGTTTCGTTGTGCGTCCGTGCGGTGTATGTCGACTCGGGATCGGCCTCGACGACGAGGAAGTCGATCGTCCGGAAGTTCATCAGGTCGACGCGGGGGAACCTGGGCTCCGTGAGGGCCCCCTCCGTCAGCGTGAACCAAACGCGTGAGGGATCCGACGTGTCGTGATCGCAGGCGGTCCCGACGCCGTGCGTCTCGCCGGTGGTCCACGTCGACTGGCCCGCCGGGCCGGTCACCTGCGTCGGTTCGGCCTCGTCGCCGATGGCGTCGGCGGCCGCGAGCCGGGCGACGGTTCCGGCACGCAGGGCGTGCGCCCAGCCGAACGGGACGGCGCTGTCTGGCGTTCCGTCGTCGAACGTCTGTTCGGGAAGCGAGCCGCCCGGGCCCGAAAGCGGCCCGTCGGGATCGAGCAATGAAAGTAGTTCGCGGGAGCGCTCGAAGGCGGTCGCGGAGGCGTCGCCCTCGCCGGCCGATTCCAGGAGCACACCCAGGTCGGCGCTGGCTTCCCCAGCCCACGCGACCGCGAGCGGCCAGAGCTTCTCGTCTGCTTCGGGCGGGCGACGCCAGTCGTCGCCCTCGTAGCGTGCCAGCCCGGCGACGCCGTCTTCGCCGTCCCGTCGGAGTCTCTCGATCGCGGTCTCGACGTGGCACCGGAGCCGGTCGAGCCGTTCGGCACCGATCCCGTCGACCAGGGCGGCGTACTCTCTGTGGGCGCCCACCAGCGCGAGCGTGGCGACGTCGAACCGGTCGTCACCCGGCTTGCGGGCGTATCGTCCCTCGTCGAGCCATCTGTCGTCCAGCCCTTCGTAGATCCCGTCGGCCCGGCGTCGCGCCTCCCTCGCCAGTTCCTCGTCTACGGGCGCACGAGCGACCGCCGAAAACGCCTCGAGGAACGCCGCGGCCGTGTGGGTAAAGCGGCCGATCTCCGTTTCCCAGACGCCCTGGCAGTTTCCGGGGAGTCCGTCATCGTCGAGGTCGTCGACGAGCGCCTCGACTGCGCGTTCGATCGTTCCCTCGATCGCGCCGGCACGCTCGGGGATGTCGCTAGCAGTCCGGAGATACGTCGCCAGAAACGCGGTGACCGCCGCGGTCCCGTCCGGTTGGTGTGTCCGCCCCTCACCGGAGACGCGGTCGTTCGCCCACCCCGGCGCGAGTGATCCGTTGTGGGCCCACACCCGCTGTGGCCAACTTCCGTCGGGAAGCTGGGTTCGACGGTAAAATCCGCAGGCGTCCGCGTGGCGATCCCCGAGATCGAGGCCGAACGTCTCTTCGAGGGCGAGCAGCCGTCGGGCGATCGCAGCGTCGTCCCGGAACCACGTGTAGCCGTAGCCGCCGGAGTGGACGTGATACGGATCGTATTCGGGGCCCTTGATCCGGGCGCCGGTCCGTGCCGTCAACAGCGAAATCGCCCTGAGGTCCGTCCGGATCGCCTCGCGGTGTGGAACGCCGGAGACGTCGGGGTCGACCGCAGAGATCGCGCGGTTGCGGATCTGACGGTCGGTCTGGTAGTGATCGGCGAAGGCCCTGACGCGGGCCAGCGCGTCCTCGCGTTCGGTCTCCCGATGGTCGACGAGCAGGCTGACGAGCGTCGTCTGCAGGAACTCCCCGTCGTCCGACAGGGGTACCTCGAGGAGGACTGTGTCGGAAAGCGGACGATGGACGCCGTTCTCCTCGCGGGCGTACTCGCGGTGTTCGCCGTCGGTCGTCTCACTGCCAGTAGACTCGTCGGTGACTGTTTCCGCTCCGGACCACAGCGAGTCGAAGGATTCCAGCGAGTCGAACTCACCGGGTGGATGCCCCACGGCCCGGTCGAAGCCCGTCGAGGCGGTTACGTAGTCGTGTTCGGCGTCGTGAAACAGTTCGACAACGTCCTCGTGACGGAGCAGTCCAGTGCTTCGATCCTGTCCGTCCGGCGTGAACCGCATCGCCGCCACGATCCGTGCCCGGTCGGGAACGTCCCCACGGAACTCGAAGTGGGTGAGGTGGGATCCATCGAGTGTGTAGTCGTACTGGTGGATCGTGTACGAGTCCGCGTCGTGTTCGGTCACGACCACGGTCGTCTCGCCGTCGTACGCCTGTCTGGTCGTCTCCATCCCGTCGAACCAGGTCGTTCCCTCGCGGGAGCGGACTCCCAGCCGCGAGCGTTCGATCCCGTGTAGCCCGAGTGTCGCCGCCGAATAGTCCCGCAGAGATCCGTCCCGATCGACGTAGACCAGTCGCCCGGCGTCGCCACTGAAAAGGCCGTCAGTCGATCGACGTTCCCCCGGGTACCACTCCTCTGCTTCTCTTTCGCGTGTGTATTCGAGTAACGCTTTGCGCATCGTGTGTTCCGTCCGTGTTCCGCCCGCGTTCCGTCCGCCATGGTCTGTCGATCCGGTGCCTCGCTCCACGGGATCCCGTCATCGTCTGCCGAGATCGGATGCGTGTATGTGACGGATAAGTACTACGCCGGTAGTAATCATTTCGGTCGAACTGTCGACGTTGCCTGCACACGTCTCCGACGGGGAAAGACATGTTACACTCCGTGAGAACAGTACACAATATGTCCGACGAGATCGAGGACCCGGAGGAGTTGCCCGCATCGGCCGGCGAGTTCGCGAAACAGAACCGCGAGGTGTGGGACGCGTACGCCGAACTCGGAAAGGCCTGTTCGGAAGCCGGGCCCATCGACGGCGAGACCAAGCGACTGGTCAAACTCTCGCTCGCGATCGCCGATGGCTCGGAGGGTGCGGTCCACTCGCACGTCCGGCGGGGACTCGAGGAGGGGATCGATCCCGAAACGCTAAAACACGCGGCGATCCTCGCGATTCCGACGATCGGGTTCCCGAAGGCGATAGCCGCCATGACCTGGATCGATGACGTGACCGACGAGACGTGATCGACGAGACGTGATCGATGAGACGTGATCGACGAGACGTGATCGACGAGACGTGATCGATGAGACGTGATCGACGAGACGTGATCGACGAGGACGCGACGGGGATGTGAACCCCGGTTTTCGATCGTACTCGTTCGTCCCTCTCGGCGACGTCTACTTTTTTTCACAGATAGATATAAATCACGAAAGGTTTATACACTTCCGGGATAATTACTCACCAACGCAATCTCACCGCCAGAACAAGGTTCTCGCCCGAATGTTCATCGGCGGTCCGGTCGTGGCCCGTTTCGTTTTGCCTCACTCATGACTCACACACCGTCCGCTGGCTCACAGGACCTGGATCGCTTCCGAAGGGCGGTCGAACAGTCCGCCTCGGCGGTGTTTTTCACCGACACTGACGGCACCATTCAGTACGTCAATCCGGCGTTCGAGGAACTCACCGGCTACGACGCCGACGAGGCGGTCGGTCGGAACCCGCGAATCCTGAAGTCCGGACAGCTCTCCGAGGAGTACTACGAACGGATGTGGGGAACCATCCTCGATGGGGCGGTGTGGCGCGAGGAGGTTCCGAATCGCCGGTCCGACGGGGGGATTTACTACGCCAACCAGACGATCGCGCCGATCGAAAACGGGACCGGTGAGGTCTCGGGGTTCGTCGCGATTCAAAACGAGATCACGGAGTACAAACGCCTCTCCAGCGATCTCGACGTGTACGAGACGATCATCCAGCAGCTCGAGGATCCGGTCATGCTGCAGGATCTCGACGGCAACTTCGTGGTGGTAAACGAGGCAGTTTCCGACTACACCGGACTGTCGACCGCGGAGCTGATCGGCCGTGACGAGTCCGCGTTCATGGACGAGGAGTCTGCGGCGTTCATCGCCGACCGGAAGCGGGCAGTTCTCGAAACCGAAGCGCCGATCTCCTATGAGGTTACCCCGTCGTTTTCTCGGACCGACGAGAGACGTTCGTTCAGTACGCTTCGGTACCCATACTACGATGCGGACGGATCGTTGTCGGGCACGGTTGCGATCTGCCGCGACTTCACCGATCTCAAAAACCGGGAAGCGCAGCTCGCCCAGTACAAGAGCGCAGTCGAGGGGGCGTACGACCTGATCGCGGCGTGTGACGCCGACGAACGCCTCCTGTTCGCCAACGGGCCGTACTGTACGTTCCACGGCATCGATCCCGATTCGGTCGACGGCCTCACACTGAGGGATGTTCTGGGTGAACAAACCTACGAGATTGCTGGCGATCGGATCGAGCAGGTGTTCGGGGGCGACTCGGTCAGGTACCGGATGCAGCGAACCCACGCCGAACAGGGAGATCGGATTCTCGACATCCGATACTATCCCATCGGGAACGACGGCATCGCCGACATCGAGGGTTCCGGGGACGCTTCCGACGACTCCGATTCCGTCCGGGGATCGGTCGCGATCATGCGGGACGTCACCGACGAGGCCGAACGGGAGCAACACCTCAAGGTCGTCGACCGGATCCTCCGGCACAACATTCGAAACGAACTGAACGTCGTCCACGGCCGGGCAGAGCAGATCCGCGAGGAAACAGACGGGGAGATCGCGGACGCGGCCGACGGGATCCTCGCCCCGGTCGAACGGCTGCTCGAGACCGCCGGGAAATCCAGGGCGGTCACCGAGATCCTCAGGAAGCGCTCCGACAGGGAACCGGTAGACGTGGCGGCGGGGTGTCGAACGGCCGCAAAATGGCTCGGGAAGCGTCACCCGAACGCACACGTGGACGTGGTGGCTCCCGAGTCGGCGCTCGCCATCGCCTCGCCGAACTTCGGGGAGGCGATCGACGAACTCCTCGAGAACGCGGTCGAACACGCCGAAAGCGAGGCACCGTCCGTCGAGGTCCGCGTCACCGAAGCGGCCGAGTCGATCCACGTCTCGATCGGAGACCAGAACCCCGCGATATCGGAGATGGACCGGGCGATCCTGGAGGAGGGTCGACCACCGAACCAGCTCTCACACGGCAGCGGGCTGGGGCTGTGGCTGGTGTACTGGATCGTCACCCGTTCGGGTGGATCGCTCACCGTTCGGGCGGTCGAACCGCAGGGGAACCTGGTCACGATCGAACTCAGTCGCGGGGAGTGAGCCATCGACTGCCCGATCGTCCCCCCGAGCCGACCGGGGTCGAAGAGCGCTCACCCCGTCAGAAGCGTCACGTCGCTGGCTTCCACGTCTTCGACGAACGCCCCGGGTCCGCCGACCGTGACCGTTCCGTCTTCGGTTTCGAGGGTCAGCGAGTGTTCGACCGGGAACTCGTTGTTCGCGGGCACTATCAGCCCCTGTGTGACGTCGACGACGCGCCCCTCGATCGAGGTGGGTTCGTCGTCGGCCGTCGTGCGCCCTTCGACGCTCGCCCGCAGGTCGGTTCCCGCTCGGAGGTGGCGGGTCGCCTGGAGGACGGCGTGACGGAAGTCACTGAACGTCCGGGGCAGCGGTGCGGGATCGACGACTGCCACCTCCTCGGCGACCGGCCAGTAGTTGCCCAGAAAGGAGCCGACGATTACGGGACCGAGCTGTTCTTGGGTGAAGACGATCGCCTGGCGGTCGGAGTTCGATCGCACCAGCATCTCCATGGGGGCCAGCACGCCGATCCGGCTGTCGACAGCGAGCATCGTCGGCATCGGCTCGCTCCAGGTCCGGGTGACGCTGGCGATCTCCCCGAGCTCCGGAAGGGTGTCTGCGAGCTCCGACGGGTCGTCGACGTCGCTGGCGATGAGCAACACCAGCACCCCTCTGTCGACGGCGTCGGAAAGCTCCTCGCGAACGTCCGGCAGGTACGACAGCGGCAGCGACAACACCAGCTCGGTTTCTGCCTCGTCGATGAGGGTTCGGATCCGCTTGAGGACGGTTACCCGCGATTTGACCACCTCGAACTGCTCGGCCGTCGGCTCCACCTCCGCGTACCGCTCTGTTAGTCCGGGGCGCATCGCCTCGACGTCGGACTGGAGGTTCTCGATCACCTCCTCCGGCGGCTTCGCCCGGATCACGGTCGGCACGACGTGGTCGTTCACCTCGGCAAACCCCCGCTTCTCGAGTGTTTCGCCCACGCTGTAGACGTAGCGCTTGGAGACGCCCGCCGCGTCGGCGATCTGGCTTGCGGTCGCCTCCCCGTGGGCCAGAAGCGTGAGATACGTGTCGATCTCCTTGTCCGAGAAGCCGAACCGACCCAGGAGATCGACCAGCGTGGACTCGTCCATACGCCTACACGACCCACAGATCACTTATGTGGGTCGGTCTTCCCTGTGGAAACGTGTGAATTAAAATTACACCAAAGATTGAAAGCACAGGGGTGCCTGTGGGCGTACGATGAGTGATCGCGACGCTTCGACCGGCGGCCGGGGCCACGCGACCGAGGACCGGGAGGGGCCAACCGCCCGGTTCCCGGGCGAGCGCCGGACCACGGACGGGCTGTTCTCGGGGACGGGCGATCGCCTCGTTCACGTCCGTCCCGACGGGTCACTGCGGGATTTCGGCTATCCGCTCTCCGGGCTCTCGGGGATCGAACGATCCCGGTTTGTCCTCGTTGCCGGGGATACGACCGTCCGTTTCGAGGAGTGTGAGACCACCCAGCGCTACGTGGGAGAGACGGCGGCCGTCGAGACGCTGTATCGAACAGCTATCGGGGACGTCCGCAGGTTGGATCTCACAGCGGGGCGTGCACACCTGACGCGATTCGATCTCTCGGATCTCTCCGATTCGGACGACGGGCTACCCAGTTCTGCTGCAGACGAGACCGCAGTGCTCGCGTCCGTCGAGTTCTCCCCCGACGGTCGAACCGACCGGGTCGGACAGCTCCGCTCCCCGGACGCGATCGAAGTGTTCCACGCGTCCGAGGCGGATTTCCTCGCGAGCGACGCCGGGTTCGACGGAGTCCGGGCGGGGTACGTCGGCCGGGGTCTCCAGTCCGGGTCGGTTCAGGACGGCGGCCTGCCGACCGGAGCCGATCGATACGAGGAGGAGCGGCTCTCGCCGTCGATCACGGTTCGGATCGTCCCGGATGGCGACGCGGTAACGCTACTCTCACTTCTCACCGACCGGCGGGAACGCCCCCGCGAGCGCGCCCTGAACCGGATCCGCGAGCTGTTCGACCGCGGGACTGATCCCGATACCCTGCTGCGGGCAGCAATCCCGTCCGAGAGTCACGGTACGGACGCCGCGATCGATCCCAGCGTTCTCCCGTCGGCTCTCCCCGGTCGGGACGGTGCAGTTGCGGACCTCCGGGTGCTCTCGCTGCTCTCGGCGCCCAGCGGCCTCCGGATCGCCGGGCCGGATTTCGATCCCGCCTACCGGTACTCCGGAGGGTACGGCTACACCTGGTTCCGCGACGACGCGGAGGTTTCGGGGTTCTTGCTTGTGGTCGACGACCTCCTCGGACTGGGGCTGGACGACACACATCGGCGCAACGCCGAGATGTACTGCCGGACGCAGCTGTCGGACGGCACCTGGCCCCACCGCGTGTGGCCCGTCGACGGATCGCTCGCGCCCGGCTGGGCGAACAGCCGGATCGAAACCGGCGGCAACGACGACTACCAGATCGACCAGACCGCGAGCGTCGTATCGTTTCTCGCGCGGGTCCACGGCCGGATCGACCGGGGCGACGACGATCTCGCCCGGCGCGTCGAGGACGCCGTCGACGCCGGCGTCGAGGGGCTCGATGCCACGCTCGCAGACGACGGGCTCCCGACGGTCTGTCAGAACGCCTGGGAGGACGCCGCGGGTCGGTTCGCCCACACCGCGGCGACGGTCCTCGAGGCGTACGCCGCGGTCGCGGCTGCCGAGTCGCTGGACCCCGACCTCCGGGAACGGGCGCGGGAACGGGCCGATCCGGTGTATGACGGCCTGAGTCGCCTCTGGGTCGAAGAGCGGGGGACCTACGCGATGCGAGAGACTTCCGAGGGGGACCTCGATCCCCGGTACGACTCCGCGTCGCTCGCACTCGCGAGCGCACACCGAACGTACGATCGGCTGGCAGCGTCCGATCGACAGGCCGGCGTCGACGACCGGCGGCTCGACCGGCTGGTCTCCCACGTCGATGGGGTTCTGGACGGCCTCTACCGGGATCCCGAGGAGAGCGCGGTCGAGGGGCTCGTCCGGTACGAGGGCGACGAGTGGCGGCGGGACGATCAGTCCGACGCGAAACTGTGGACAGTGTCGACGGCCTGGGGTGCCGACGCGGCGACCGAACTGTCGGCGCTTTTGGCCGACCGCGGGGATCCCCGCGCCGACGAGTGGAAAACGCGGGCCCGCGATCTGCTCGGCTTGATCGAACCGGACGGACCGCTCGCGGCGCCGACCGGGTACCTTCCCGAACAGTTCTTCGACGACGGCACGCCCGACAGCGCCACGCCGCTCGGCTGGCCCCACGCGATCCGGCTTTCGACCCGCGTGCGCCTGGCCGAGCGGGGACTTCTTCATTCCGACGGCGAACCGGTTACGACCGACTGACGCTGATCCTGCGGCAGGCTACGTCCACGCGCCGCCGCCGCGTGCCGGAATGACGACGGTCCCGTCGCCGATCTCCAGTTGCGAACCGTCCCCCATCGCTTCCCCAGTCTCGAACAGGAAAGTCCCGCGTTCGTCCTCGAGCGGAACCACCGCCGGCTCGTTCCCGCGATTGATGGCCACCGTAATCGCGTCCTCACCGTCGCCGTTCTCTTCGCGATCGGCGTCTCCGTCGCCGGGGCCGTCCCCCGGCAGGATGCGGCGGAACACGAGCACCTCCCGGCTCGTTCGGTCGCGGTCGAAACGTACCCGCCCCCGGCGAAGCGGCCGGTGGTCGCTGCGTAGTTCGATTAGCTCCTCGAGGAACCGACGCAACGCGGTGTTCTGCTCGGATTCGTCCCACACCATCGGCCGCCGGCAGTCCGGGTCATCTCCGCCGGTCATCCCCACTTCGTCACCGTAATAGACGCACGGCACGCCCCGGAACGTGAAAAGCAGCAGCAACGCGAGCCTGACGCACCGTTCATCGTCGTCACACCGGCGCCGTAGCCGCGGCGTGTCGTGGCTCCCCAGCAGGTTGAACAGCACCCCGTTCGTCCGATCGGGGTGTCGCATGAGGAACCGGGTGGCTTTGTCGGCGAACCTCCCCGCGTCGATCTCCCGTTCCGTCAGGAACGCGTGTACCGCCTCCGAGAACGGGTAGTTCATAGCGGCGTCGAACTGGTCTCCCCGGAGCCAGGGACGCGCGTCGTGCCAGACTTCCCCGAGGATGTAGACCTCTGGATCGATCGCCTTCACCTCCCGACGTAGCTCCCGCCAGAACTGGTGGTCGACCTCGTTTGCGACGTCGAGACGCCACCCGTCGATCCCGAACTCCTCGACCCAGTGGGTGGCCACCTCGAGGAGGTACTCCCGAACCTCGGGGTTCTCGGTGTTCAGCTTCGGCATCTGCGGGACGAACGCGAAGGTGTCGTAGCTGGGCCGCGGTTCGAACTCGATCGGGAACTCGTTGACGTGAAACCAGTCGGTGTACTCCGAGTCGGGCCCGTTCTCGACGACGTCCTGGAACGGCTCGAACGTCCAGCCGCAGTGGTTGAAGACGGCGTCGAGCATCACCCGCATCCCGCGGTCGTGCGCCCCGTCCACGAGCCGTCGCAAGGTCTCCTCGTCGCCGAAGTGAGGATCGATCCGCATGTAGTCGGTCGTATCGTACTTGTGGTTCGAGGGGGCCTCGAAGATCGGGGTGAGATACAGCGCCGTGATCCCGAGGCCGTCGAGGTAGTCGAGGTTGTCGACGATCCCCTGCAGGTCGCCGCCGAAGAAGCTGTCGCGATCGGGCAGTTCGCCCCACTTTTCGACGTCATCCGGATCACGGTCGGGGTCGCCGTTCGCGAACCGCTCCGGAAAGATCTGATAGAAGACGGCGTCGCTCACCCACTCCGGCGGATCGTTGGCGTCCGCCGGGTGGAGATACGGATACTCGAAGTAGTGGCGCGGCTCCGTCTTCCCTGCCGTCGGTAGCCCGTCGGCTGAACCCGGTTCGAATCCCCACTCCGTGAGCCACAGCTGTTCGTCGTCTACACCACCGCTCCGGCTTTCGTCGGTGTTGCCCTCCGAGAGGTGGAACGCGTAGCAGAGCCGCCGGTGTGGCGGCTCCACTGCGGCCTGCCAGTAGTCGAACCGCTCGTCGCTGCCCACCTTTCGCATCCGCTTTCGTTCCGCACTGTCGGGCCAGTCGTACTTGTCGCCGTAGAGGATCCGACACCGCCGCAGGTCCCCTCGCTTCGTCCGGAGCCTGACGTGCACTGTCGACTCGTCGTGAGCGTATGCGTACTCGCATTCGGGCCGGTGATGGACCGCCTCCCGCAGTATCGCCATAGTCGGGTTCGCGGAGGTGGGAACAAAAAACCGTTCTCCGAGCGCGGGACCGAAGCGACCTACCGGTCGACAGCCGTCCTCAGGGCGTCGCCGCTTCGATCTCTCGTTCCGAGAGGAACACGTCCTTGCCGGTTTCGGGATGGAACAGATGAATGTCGGCCTCGCGGAAGTCGACGCCGACCTCGTCGTCGGGCTCCGGTCTGATCGACGGATCCGATCGCGCCAGGAAGTCCGGCGTGACGTCGAGGTGGACGTAGTTGTCCGAGCCGATTGGTTCGACCACCTCCACGGTCGCCGTCATCGTCTCCTCGCCGGTGATCCGCTCGGAGATGTCGATGTTCTCCGGACGGACGCCCAGCGTGTAGGTAGTGTCCGCGAGTTCGTGTCCGGTCACGTACTCCTGGCTGAGTTCGAACTCGAACCCGACGTCCCTGTTGGTCAACCTCACGGCCGAGCCATCCCTCTCGACGGTGACTTCGAGGAAGTTCATCGACGGCGACCCGATGAAGCCGGCGACGAACTCGTTGACAGGGTTTTCGTACACCTCGGTCGGCTCACCGACCTGCTGGAGTTTGCCGCCGTCGAGGATCGCGAGCCGGTCGCCCATCGTCATCGCCTCCTCCTGGTCGTGGGTGACGTACATCGCCGTGACGTCGAACTCCTTTTGGAGCTTCTGGATCTCCGCGCGCATCTCGGTGCGGAGCTTGGCGTCGAGGTTCGACAGCGGCTCGTCGAAGAGGAACACCTCCGGCTCCCGGACGATCGCGCGCCCCAGCGCGACCCGCTGTTTCTGCCCGCCGGACAGTTCGTCGGGGCTGTCCTCGAGGAGTTCCTCGATACCCATCATTTCGGCCATCTCCCTGACCCGCTCGTGGCGCTCCTCTTTGGCCATGTCCGTGCTCATCCTGAGGCCGAATTCCATGTTCTCCAGCACCGTCTTGTGCGGGTACAGCGCGTAGTTTTGGAACACCATCGCGACGGGGCGGTCCTTCGCGTGGATGTCGGTGACGTCCTCGCCGTCGAACAGCACCCGACCGGCAGTCGGCTCCTCCAGCCCGGCGACCATCCGGAGCGTCGTCGTCTTCCCGCATCCCGACGGACCGACCACGGTGACGAACTCGCCGTCCTCGATCTCGAGGTCGATGTCGTCGACCGCGACGATCGTCCCCCTGTCGAACTCCTTTCTGAGACCGTCTAACGTAACGTCCGCCATTCTTGGTGAACAACACGGGGCGTCGGTATTAACTCTTCGCCAAATTTCCAAAGATTGATGAAAAAAGTTTTCTAAAATATTGGCCAAAGACATCAACTCGAATATGTAACGATTTCAGAGAGGCATCCCAAGGACTAAATGTATGAAAATGTAATTCATCACTCGTTATGCGCATGGACAGGAGACGTCGGACGCTGCTCAAGGCGATTGGCGGATCGACCGCGCTCGCGACGCTCGCGGGCTGTGTGACAACCGAGGAAGAGCCCGACGGGGCGGGTCAAGACGACGAGACGGATCCTGACGGCGAGGCAGATTCGGACGACGAGGCGGCCACCGGCCAGGCGATGATGTGGGTCGACATGCTCGAGGCCGAGGAGGACGACCTCGAGGACTACATCGCGGAGTTCGAGGCCGAGACCGGCCACGTCATCGACAAGGAGGCTCCCGGTGGCGAACTCGACGAACAGCTCGAGACGGCGATCCCCGCCGGCGACGGGCCGGACTCGTGGGTCTGGGCCCACGACTGGGTCGGCCGATTCGCGGTCCGTGAAGAGCCGCCGTTCCTGTACGACGCGACCGACGACATCGACGTCGATCTCGACGCGTACACCGGCGCCGCACGGGACGCGGTCCAGTTCGACGGTGGCCTGTACGGGCTCCCGTTCGCCTCCGAGACGGTCACCCTGTTTTACAACGAGGACATGGTCTCGGAGCCGCCGGAGACGTTCGACGAGATGGTCGAGATCATGAACGACTACCACGACCCCGCTGCCGGAGAGTACGGTCTCTCCTATCCCGCGACGGACCCGTACTTCGCGAGCGGCTTCCTGCAGGCGTACGGCGGCGATCTCTACGACGAGGGCGCCCACGAGGTCGGCGTCGATTCCGACGAGGTCAAGCAGGGGCTGGAGGCGCTGGAGACGCTGTTCGACTACATCCCGGCGGACCCGAGCTACGAGTCACAGATCGTCGCCTTCGCCGACGGCCTCGCGCCGTTTGCGATCAACGGTCCGTGGGAGCTCGGGAACCTCGTCGAGGAAATCGACAACCTCGGCGTCACGGCACTGCCCACCGTCGACGGGAACCATCCGCGGACGTTCTCGGGGGTCCAGATGTTCTACTTCAGCTCCATGCTGGCCGACGGTGATCAGTCGACCGTCGACGCGATTACCGACTTCGTGGAGTGGTACACGACGAACGAGGAGGTCGTCTCCAACAACGCCGACCACCACGGCTACATCCCGGTGCTCGAGGAACTCGTCGAGGGTAACGACCTGCCGGCGAACGTGCAGGCGTTCGCCCAGCAGGTCGATCACGGCGTTCCGATGCCGACTCATCCGAACATGGACAGTGTGTGGATCCCGGTGGAGGAAGCGCTGAGCCGCGTGTTCGACGACGAACAGGACCGCGATGCCGCGCTCGACCAGGCCGCCGAGGAGATCCGCGAGCAGATCTGAGAACTCGGGACGTCTACCACATGGCTTCTTCCACAGCCGGAGGGAAGGCCGCCCTCGAGAGGGTCGGCGAGTCGGTACCGTTTACGAGACGTGACTGGGGACTGTTGCTCGTCGTACCCGGAGTCATTCTGTTCTCCAGTTTCATGCTGTACCCCATCTTCTATCTGTTCTACATCTCGCTCACCGACGCGACGTTCGCGGGGTCGGTCATCGGTGGCGGCGCCGAGCTCACCGGCCTCGACAACTACGTCAAGTTGCTGACCGACTCGCAGTTCTGGACGTCGATGTCGGTCACGTGGCTGTTCGTCGCCGTCTCGCTCGTGATCAAGGTGTTCGTCTCCGTCGGCATCGCTTTGCTTTTGAACCACGCGCGGGTCGCCGGCAAGCGGTACATGCGCGCCATCGTCATCGTACCGCTCGGCTTCCCGGCCATCTTCACGATCACCATCTGGCGAGGAATGTTCAGCGACGCCCGATTCGGTGTGTTCAACGTGGTTCTCGGTCGGTACAACGAACTCGTCCAGTGGATCGTTTCCGGAATCGACGCCGCGGTCTTCTTCGCGAGCGTCTCCGCGCCGCAGGCGCTGCTCGTCGACATCCCGATCGGCTTTCTGAGCGGGCGCTGGGAGGCGTTTTTCGCATACGTCGTGACCGAGGTATGGCTCGCGTACCCCTTTATGGTGATCATCATCGTGAGCGCGCTCCAGGACGTCCCCCGTGAGCTCAACGAGGCGGCAATGGTCGACGGCGCGGGCTACCTGCATCGCTTCGTGAACGTGACGCTGCCGGCGATCAAACGGCCGGTGCTTTTCGCGTCGATCCTCACCGGCGCGACCTCCTTCCAGCAGTTCCTGATCCCATGGGTGTTCAACCAGGGCGGTCCGGCGAGACAGAACGAACTGATCATCGTGTACGGCTACCGGGAGGCGATCACGTTCAACGAGTTCGGGCTCTCGGCGGCGATCCTGATCATCGCGATCGCGTTCATCGGGGTGTTCATGTACTTCGCCGTGAAGTACGGGCGCCTCGCCGAGGGGGTGGATGACTCGTGAGCGCGATCCGTTCGACTGTGAACCTGCTTTACGGCAAGCTCGTTCACTTCGCAGCCACGCCCAAGCGGTTCGGCGTCATGATCCAGCGGACGATTTACGACGTCCGGACGGGGCAACGTAGCGTCCTGGACGTCGCAAAGAGCGTCCTGATGACGCTCGTCGGCGTCGTCATGCTGCTCGTGTTGCTGTTCCCGCTGTACTGGATCACCACCGCGTCGCTCGCGGAAGGCACCCGGCTGTTCAACACCGCCGGGATCTTCCCGGATCCAGCGACGTACAACCTGCAAGCGTACCACTGGGTCGTCTTCGAATCCGACTTCTTCTTCGTCGACGGCGACTGGGGCTACCCCCAGCTCGTGATCGGTGGAGGTGGACTGATCCCGTTGAGCGTCGGCTGGGCAGGAACCGAAACCGGTCCGGGGGCGCTTTTCAACAGCCTCTACATCGTCTCGGTGACGCTTGCGGCCGGCTTCCTCATGGTCGTGCCCGGTGCGTACGCGTTCTCCCGGAAGAGCTTCATCGCCCGCAAGCGGATCCTCTACGGCTATGTGCTGTTCACCCAGATCGGCGCCGGGCTGTCGATCGCGACGCTCGTGGCGCTGTACTCCCTTTTCAGTGCGTACGGCCTGACGAACAACCTCTTTATCCTCGGGCTGTTCTACGCCGCAGGGGCGATCCCGTTCAACACCTGGCTGTTGAAGACGTACATGGACAACATCCCCGTCTCCTACGAGGAGGCGGCGATGGTCGACGGTGCGAGCTTCCTGCAGACGATCCGGGAGGTTATCATCCCGCTGACGAAGCCGGGGCTCGCCGTCATCCTGATCTTCATCTGGCTCGCCGGGTGGAACGAGTTCATCATCGCTCAGACGCTTCTCTCCCCGGAGAACTATCCGCTCTCCGTCGAGCTGTACAACCTCGCGACCGAGGGTCGGTTCCAGACGCCGTGGACGCGCTTTGCGGCGTTCGCGAACCTGTTCGCGCTCCCGGTTGCGATCGTCTACTTCATGGCACAGCGATCCGTCGAGAGCGGCCTCTCCTTCGGCGGCATGGAGGGATAACACTCACCGGCCGCCTCGTTCCCCCGCTACATCGAACGGTTTCGACTCCAGGCACCGAACGGATCGGTGTCGAACGGTTCCGACTGCAGGATCCCCGACTCAAACCATGACTGACGACGACACGACACGTGAAAACTACACGCACAGTACTCATCGACGAACAGTCCTCGGCGGCCTCGCCGGCCTCGGCCTCCTGTCGACGGTCGCCGGCGCGGGGGCGGCGACGAACCGTTTTCCGGCGTCCGACGTCGACCTCGACGATCCCACCGGCACGGGTTCGTATCACCCGGGCGAACCACTGTTCGTCGCCGTCGGCGAGAAGCTCTGGAACACGGCGTGGGTCGGTCCCGAGTACATCGGCGACCGCGACAACCTCGCGCCCGGGTCGCCGCAGCCGTCGGCCGACCCAGACAACTACGCGGCCGATGACTTCTCCTGGTCGGTCGTCGACCGGCCAGCCGGCAGCGACGCCGAACTCACATACGCCTCATCGCTGTTCGAAGACCGTCCCCGATACGACGAGGGTCGGGATAACACCGCCGAGTTCGAGGCCGATGTGGCTGGGACGTACACGCTCGAACTCGACGCGCCGGACGGCACCCACGAACTGACGATCCGTGCGCTGCCGGACGACGAGGACGCGCCAGCCGGGTCGCCCCGGCTGGAACTCGATGCCGCGTACGATCCGGACGCCGACGCCTTCGAGATCGACACGAACGCCGCGCTCGCACCGGACAGCCGGGCGGATTCCGACGACCTCGAGGCGTTCTTCCTCGCCGACGACCGGGACGGGCTGTCGACTGATGCCATCTCGGTCGACGGGGTGACGGCGACCGTTCCAGCTGACGCGCTCGGCGGCGAGTCGGGCCGGGTGTACGCGGTCGTCCACGACGGCGACCGGACGAGCGTCACCGACAGCGTCGAACTCCACCCGGACGGCGACGTCCACCTGCCGAACCGCGCGCCGGAGTGGATGCACGACGGGGTAATGTATCAGATCTTCACCCGGTCGTGGGCCGGCGAGCGCGGCGCGACCACCTTCGACAGCCTGATCGACGGCGACGACGTCGCCCGCGGTGTCGACTACCTCGAGGAACTCGGGATCGATGCCGTCTGGCTCACGCCGATCCATCCCGCCGTCAGCGCCGAGCGCGACTTGCCCGGCGGCGGACCGCACGGCTACGACATCACCGACTACTTCGGTGTCGCAGACGACCTCGCGCCGGCGGGAACCGACCCGCTGTCGGCGTACCGCGAGTTCGTCGACGCTTGCCACGATCGGGACATCAGGGTGGTGCTCGATCTCGTCGTCAACCACGGCGGCCGCACGCTTCCGGAGTTCCAGGACACGATCGCCAGCCAGACCGAGGAGCCCGAGTACTGGCCGATCGTCGAGGAGTGGGACCGCGACTCCCCGTACTTCGACTGGTTCGACCGCATCGACACGCCCCGGGAGTACGAGGGACGGCAGCTCGAGCCCGCCCCGTTTGCCACCGGGTTCTGGAACCTCCAGCTCCACCCGAACTTCAACTTCGACAACGTCGCGCTCCGGGAGTACATGCTCGCAGTCGCCGAGTTCTGGTCGGGGGAGGTCGGCGTCGACGGCTTCCGGTGTGACATCGCGTGGGGCGTCCCCCACAGCTTCTGGAAGGACCTCCGGGAGGTCGTTCGTGCGAACAACTCGGCGTTCCTGCTGCTCGACGAGGCGATCCCGAACGACCCGGCGTTCTCGGAAAACGAGTTCGACATGCACTTCGACACCGACGGGTTCACCGTCCCGGCCCACGCGGTCGCCCGCGGCGAGGCAGCCGGCGCCGACCTGTTCGACCGAGTCAGGGACCGCAGGCGTCAGGGCTTCCCCGATTACTCGCTTATCTTGAACGCCGTCGAGAACCACGACGAGTACCGTGTCCTCAACGAAGCGCTGGACGGTTCCCGTGACGACCCCAAAAAGGCCCAGCGGGCGGTGTGGGCAGCCGGCGTCACCCTCCCCGGGGTGCCGCACATCTACTACGGGATGGAGCGGGCGATCTCCGTCAACGGGGAGGGCCGTCACATGGGCGAAGCCGACCATCGCGACGGTGACGTCCATCCCGGCGGCAAGCAGCGCGCGTTCATGAACTGGTCGGAGTACGACGAGGGGCATCTCGACTTTTATCAGTCCCTCGTGGCCGCGTACCAGGAACTGGACGTCCTGAAACCGGATGCGACGCTGTCGGGCGCGTGGTACAACTCCGCGAGCGACGTCCTCGTGTTCGGCCGGGACGCGGGCGATATCGACGACGTCGACGGTCCAGAACGGGTCGTGGTCGTCGTCAACTTCGAGGCCGGACCCGCACAGGTGTTCCTCCGCCCCAGCGTCGGCGGGGTCGATCACGTCTCCGGCGAGGATATAAGCGTGGAGACGCTCAGCGACGCCCGCGCTGTGGAGGTCGAAACGATCGCCGTACTCGAGACGCCGGATCTGCTCGAGATCGGCAGCCCGATCTCCGAACCCGACGTCGAGTCGGGAACCGACTACGGCGCCGACGAGTACGTCTACCCGACGGGCGAGGAGTACGTCGACGGGGCGTTCGACCTCGCGGCCTTCGGCGTCCACGAGACGCCCGACGCCTACCAGTTCCGGGCGGAGATCGACGGCGACCTGACGAACCCGTGGGAGCTTCCGGGCGGGTTCTCGCTGCAGCACCTGCAGGTGTACGTCCGGGACCCGGAGCGCGACGACGGCACGACGGTCGCCCGCGAGGGCGTCAACGCCGAACTCGCGGCGCCGTACCAGTACCGTGTCGTCGCCGACGGCGAGCACGGTAGCCGGGTCGAATCGCCGGATGGAGAGCTGCTTGCAGCGGGAGAGGTGAAGACGAACGAGGTCACGGGCGCGATCGTCGCCGAGGTCCCGAAGTGGGCATTCGACGCCGACGTCGAGGACCTCTCGGTCGCGCCGCTCCTTCTGGGATACGACTCCGACGCGCCCGGCGATGTCCGCCCCGTCGAGGCCGAAGCGGGCCCGGACGTCTTCGGCGGCGGCCGGGACGACGACGCCAACCCGAACGTGATCGACCTGGTCGTCGACGTCGACATCGACCGCGAGACGGCCCTTTCGTACGATTCCGACTCGCCGGCTGAGATCGGGTACGTTCCCCTGGTCACTCCGTTCGAGGAGGTGGCGACCTTCGATGTCGAGACTGGAACCGGCAACGGGCCCGGAACCTACGAGATACCGACCGGCGATGACTACTACGAGGGAGCGTGGGACATCGACCGGCTGGAGGTCCACGAATCGCGGGACAGGGTCCGGTTCGACTACCGATTTACGGAACCCCTCGAGAACCCCTGGGAGTTCGACGTCGGATTCAGCCACCAGCTCCCGCAGGTGTACGTGTTCGATCCCGAAACGGACGATCCCGCCACGACCCAGGGGAGAACCGCGACCAATGTCGCCTTCGAGGCGCCGTACAACTACCGGGTGAACGTCAATCCCGAGGCGGGCGCAGGTGTCGAGGACGCCGCCGGCGAGGGCGTCACCCGGGACGTATCCGTCGACGCCGACCAGCACACGATCCGGTTCGACGTTCCGAAGGCCGCGATCGGGTGGGACCGCGAGACGGGGGTGGCGATCGCCGCGGTCGTCTGTCCGTTCGACGGCTTCGGCGAGGGCGGCCTCCGGGCGATCGCCGCGGAGGCCGACACCCACGTCATCGGCGGGGGCGAGGACGGCGTCCCGAACCCGAAGGTGATGGATCTGATCACGCCCGAGGAGGTCGATCGATCCGGGGCGTTCGGCGAGTACGACGCCGACTCGCCGCCGGTTTTGCCGTACGTCACCCTCGGCGACCTGACGCGGGAGGAACTGCTCGAGGCGGCCGGCGAGCCTGACGACGAGGACGCCGCAGGAGAAACCGAGGGGGAAACAGACGAGGAGGGCGACGAGACGGACGACGAAACGGAGACGGATCCCGAGACGCCGACGGAACCGGCGGAGACCGACACCGAGACGCCCGGATTCGGGATCGGCGCGGGTGCGGCGGCAGTCGGCGCGGCGGGATGGGCAGCGAAGTCGCTCGCGGAGCGACGCGCCGGCGACGAGGACGATCGGGAGTGAAATCAGCTCCGGCCGGCTTCCCGGACGGTGGTTAGCCCGACGACGCTGCCGCCGACGACGACGGGGAGCCAGTAGACGAACCCACGGAAGACGATCACGCCCGCCAGCGCCGCCGCCGCGGTCACCTCGACGGGGGCGGCAACGAGCAGCGCCACCAGCGCCCCCTCGATCCCGCCGGCCCCGCCCGGAAGCGGGAGCCCGCCGGCAACCGCCCCGAGCGGCACTACCAGCGCCGCCACCGAGATCGGGATCGGCGAACCGACAGCAGCCAGGGCGAGCCACAGTGCGAGCACCTGACACGCCCACCCGATGGCCGACCACGAGAGCGTGACCGCGAGCCGCCGGCGGTCGGTTCCCACGCGCCGGATCGCCCCGAAGAAGCCGTCGATCCGGCGGCGGATCCCGGCGGCCGTCGGCCCGGACAGCCGGGGGACGACCGTCGCAACCCGCGAGATGATCCCGGCGATCCGTGGGGCGACCGCGTCGGCGAGGCGGATCCGGAACCGCCAGGCGAACCCGGCAGCGATCGCGAGCGTCACTCCGACGCCGGCGGCGGCGCCCGCCGCAAGCAGAACGTCGTCGCCGACGGTCGCAGTCGCGGCGAGCCAGAGCAACGCCACCAGGGCGAACCCCGTCGACGGCAGGAGGTTTACGGTGTCGACGCTCGCGATCGCCGCGAGTCCGCGTTCGTACTCGAGATCCGTCGCCCGCGAGAGATACAGCGCTGTCACCGG
The DNA here is from genome assembly GCF_002952775.1 of Halalkaliarchaeum desulfuricum. Taxonomy (NCBI): domain Archaea; kingdom Methanobacteriati; phylum Methanobacteriota; class Halobacteria; order Halobacteriales; family Haloferacaceae; genus Halalkaliarchaeum; species Halalkaliarchaeum desulfuricum. The sequence goes on along the minus strand of NZ_CP025066.1, from coordinate 1,422,816 downwards.
CTCTCCGCCCGCCTGGCCGAACGGCGTGACGTTGTTGGCGAAGGCGGCGACGCCGTACAGCAGGAACCCGCGGAACCGCGAGACCGGAACCCCCAGGCTCGAAAGCACCGACCGTAGCGCCATCCCCCACGAGAGGAACCACCCGAGCGCGACGACGCCGGCGGCACCCACGAGCGCGAGGTCGGCAGCGACGAGCGTCTCGACAAACTCCTCGACGCCGACGAGGGCCGCAAGCGCCACCACGATCCCGAGCGCTGCAGCGAAGCCAAACAGCGTCCGGAGGCGCTCGCGAAGCGACATACGGGACGTTGCGTCCGTCGCTTTTAAACAATCGTCGACTGCCTCCCGTCTGTCTTATAAACTCCTGCCTGCCGTGTGCAAACCCCTTTTACTGGTCCTGCCGACACACGGACGTGAACGAACGCGACGCGCTCCGGCTGCTCGCCGCCGACCTCCCGCACGCGGGCGACGACTGCGCCGTCGTCGACGGGCTCGTCCTCACGATCGACATGCTTCACGCGTCGACGGACTTCCCCGAGGGGACCACTGCCTACACGGTGGGCTGGCGCTCGGTCGGCGTCTCGCTGTCCGACGTCGCCGCCATGGGTGCGGAACCGATCGGGGCGGTGGCCGCCTACGCCCCCACGGCACTGGAGGAGGAGCCGCTCACCGCCTTCGTCGAGGGAGCCCGTGACGTCTGTGAACGCGTCGGGACCGACTACGTCGGCGGCGACCTCGACACCCACCGGGAGCTCACGGTGACGACGACCGCTGTCGGTCGGGCCGACGATCCGGTCCCGCGATCGGGCGCCTCACCGGGGGAGGTCGTCTGCGTGACCGGCGAATGGGGGCGGACGGCGGCCGCCCTCGAACTGTTCGACGCCGGCGACATCGAGCGGGCCAACGACCTGTTCCGGTTCGACCCTCGGATCGAGGCTGGGCGGGCACTCGCCCCCGAGGCGACGGCGATGATGGACTCCAGCGACGGGCTCGCCCGGTCGCTCCACCAGCTTGCGGAGGCGAGCGGCTGCGGATTTCGGGTCGATGCCGACGCGCTCCCGGTTCACTCGGAGCTCGAGGAGCTGTTCGACGACCCCGAAGTGCTGTTCGAACGGGCCGTCCACGTCGGCGAGGATTTCGAACTCGTCTGTACGCTGCCGAAATCCGCACTCGCTGCCGCGAGGGAGGACTGTCCGGTCCCGCTCACCCTGGTCGGTCGTGTCACCGACCCGGGGGAGGGGGTGACGGTCGTCGGCGGTCCGGACGATTCAACTGGTCGGCCGTTGCCGGACCGCGGATACACACACGAGTGACGGGGTCCCGTTCGGGAACCGCTCGGAGACGGTCACTTCGCCCGGATAGCAACTTACTCAAGCCGGGCTGTCGTTTTTCCGGCCATGACGACCCACCGGGAACCCCTCGGTTCCGTGCTGGAGACGGTCGGCGAGACGCCGCTGGTTCGCGTCCAGGCATCGCCCGAGGAGGTGCCAGTGTACGCGAAGCTGGAGTCGTTCAACCCCGGCGCGTCGGTCAAGGACCGCATCGGGAAGTACATGCTCGAGCGTATGCTCGAACGCGGGGAGCTGGATCCCGGCGGAACGGTGATCGAGCCCACCGCCGGAAACACCGGAATCGGGCTGGCGGTCGCGGCCGGACAGCTCGATCTGGAGGCCGTCTTCGTCGTCCCCGAGGGCTTCTCCGTCGAGAAACAGCGGCTCATGCGCGCGCTCGGCGCCGAGGTGATCAACACCCCAACCGCGGAGGGGATGGGTTTTGCCATCCAGCGGGCCCACGAACTCGCCGACGAACTCGACAACGCCGCGGTCCCCCAGCAGTTCGCCAACCCGTTGAACGTCGAGGCTCACTACGAGACCACCGGCCCGGAGTGTTACGAGGCGCTCGAGGGCCGGGTCGGCGCCGTCGTGGTCGGCTGTGGCACCGGCGGGACGCTGATGGGGATGGGGCAGTACGCCCGCGAGCAGCACCCCGACACGCTCGTTATCGCGGTCGAGCCCGAGGGGTCGATCTTCCGGGAGTTCCTCGATCGGGACATCGAGGAGGGGGAGTACAAGACAGAGGGGATCGGCACACACGACACCTCGACCAACGAGCTGTTCGATCCGGAACTGGTCGACGACGTGTACGCGATCTCCGACCGGGACGTCCACCAGGAGATGCAGCGGCTCGCCGCCGAGGAGGGACAGCTGGTCGCCTCTTCTGCGGCCGCAAACAGCGTCGCTGCACGGCGGGTCGCCCGGGCGATCCGCGACGGGGAGCTCGAGGCCCCCCACGACGCTGTCGTCACCGTGTTCCCCGACTCCAGTGAACGCTACCTCTCGAAGGGCCTGTACGGCAGCTTCGAGGAGTGGACCGGATGACCCGGAAGCGACACACCGGGCGCCGATGAGCTCCTCCGGCGGCGAGTTCTCGTTCGAACTCCGGGTGTCCCGCTGGGCGGAACTCGCGTGGCCACCGGCGGGGTCGAACGTACCGACCTCCTCTTCGGGTACCCCCTCCAGTGCCACCGTCGTCGCCCGGCAGCTCGGCACCCGAAAACGCCGGTGGGACACCGTGATCGTCGAGGCCGACCCCGCCGGGTTGCGCGAGCGGGCCGCGTTCGGTGCCCGCGAACTCGACTCGGATCTCCTGTTCGTCGTCCGGAACGCCCCCGCCGGCTGGGAGTGGTATCGCGACGCCCTTCCGGACCCCGGCTATCCGTGGCGATACGTCCGGGAGACGATCCACCGAGCTGCGGCCCGGGACCTCCTTGAAACCCGGCGGAACGGGAACCGGATCCAGATCAGGCGGATCGCTCCGTATCCCGACTGGGTTCGGCGGATCGTCGCGATCGAGAACAAGCCGGACCTGGACGCCTCCGCCGCCCGGGCGCTTGCAGACCAGCTCCAACACGATGTCGATCGGGGCCTGGCCGACGAGGTGTGGCTCGCGACCGCCTCGACCGGGGGGCGGGTCGAGCGGGCACTCCTCGCGGACTTCCCGGTCGAGGCGGGCGTGCTGGCGTTCGACTTCTCGGCGGGCGTCCGCCCGGAAGCCGCCAGCGTGGAGTGGCTTCCGAGCCGGCTCGACGCGGGCGATCCCTCCGAGGGCGGCGACCGATCGGCGGACCGCCGGCGCAGACGGCTCGAACTCGCCGAACGGGCCTACGGCCGCGGCTGGCGTTCGTACCACCGAACGATGCGTCCCGACTGCCGCTCGTTCGAACTCCGGCGGGACGGTCGGCTGTTGTCGCCGTGGTGTACGGCGAAGGTGAGAAAACAGACGGCTGCGGAGTGTTCGGGCGACTGTCCCGCGTTCTCGCCGGAACCGCCGGCCTGGCGCACCCGCGGATGGCCGATCGAAGGCGGCCCCGGGAAGGGAATCAAGCGGCTGCTCCGGCGGCGTCGCAGGCGAGTCAGGACGCGGGAACGCGACGGCGCGTGATCGACCGCGGTCACTCGGCCGTCTCGACGGTGACTGCGCCGCGCTCGACGGCGAGTTTGAACGTCGGCACGGTCCGGTAGACGACCTCGACCACGCCTTTCCGTTCGAGGCTCCGCAGTCCCTTTCTGACGTCTGCGGCGTCGGGATCGACGTCGAACTCCGCTCTGAGCTTCTGGAGCACGCTCACCACGCTCTCGGAGCGTTCTTCGTGACCGGCGACGACGGCGAAGATCTGCGCTTGGAGCTCCGGGACTCGGATCACGTCCGGAACGGTGCCTCGTTTTTCGCCGCCGTCGTCTCCGTTGTCGTTCCCGGGACTCCGGTCGGTTCCCGACTCGACGCCGGGTTCGACGTCGACCAGTTCGGCGGCCTCCTCGGTCGCCCGGATCAGGCTGTCCTCGTCGCGGTAGTAGTACTCTTTCAGGTGGTCTTCCAGATATCGGTGCACGTCACTTCCCGACTCGAGTCCCCACCGATCGCCGAGTTCGCTGTTCTTCGTCGGCTGCAGCGCCACGACGTCGGCCAGTCGCGTTCGTTCCTCCTCGGTGAGGGGCATGCGCCGTCGTTGGAGGGACGCTTATAAGGGAATTCCGGAACCGTTCGCCGGCGACGGTCGAGGGCTGCAGATAGCGGTAACTTTCGACTCGATCCGGGAGCGGTGGCGAGCGTCACCAGCAACGTGTCGGCTTTGAAGCGGTAGCCGTACGGGAACGTATGGAACACCACGAATCGGAACGAACCAGACACCGCGAGCGAGCACCCGGAGTCCCCGACGACGTCTCTCGACGACGCAGTTTGAAAGGGATCGGCGGAGCAGTTGCGGCCGGGGTGGGACTGCCGGCGCTTGCGGGCTGTCTCGGCGGTGCGTTCGGCGGATCGGAGACGATAACAGTCGACTACCACCCCTACTACAGCGAGGCGTTCTCGGCGCTGGTGATCCGCCACGGCGAACTGTGGCGGGAGCACCTCCCGGACGGATACGAGGTCGACTGGCACGCCGTCCTGCAGGGTGCGCCGACGGTAAACCGGCTCATCTCCGAACAGACGGACCTCGGCTACATGGGCGACAACCCCGCGATCATCGCGGCGGCCAACGACGACACGCCGATCCGGGTCGTCGGACTCAGCGGCTACTCGCTCGGCCAGCAGGGGAACCTCTGTGTCGTCCGGAACGGCGTGGATATCGACGGCGTCGACGACCTGGACGGTCGAGAAGTGAACGTCACGCAGGGGACGCTGTCTCACCGGTTCCTGCTCACCGTTCTCGCGGCCGAAGACATCGACGTCACGATCCGGGATCAGGACATCAACAGCGTGGTGACGAACCTGCGGGAGGGAGCTATCGACGTGGCCTTCGGATGGGAGCCCTCGATGGCCCGGGTGGTCCGGCAGGCCGACGCCGCCCGGTACCTGTTTACCGGCGCGAAGTACGACGAGCCCGACCTGGGGGCGCTCGTGATGCCCGACTCGCTGATCGAGGAGAACCGGGAGGTCGCCAGGGGATGGCTCAAAGCCGAACTCGAGGCGAAACACCTGCTCGCGACGGATCCGGAGCGTGCGCTGGATCTCGGACTCGAAGAGGCGGAACTGAGCCGGGATCTGGACCGTGACACCGTCAGATCGACGCTGTACGAGAACCTCGAGGTCAACCCCGACATCGAACGTCAGCTGTTTTACACCGACTTCTCGTCGGTCGATCCCGCCCGGGAACTGCTGACCGAAACGGGGCCCGAGTTCCTGCGCGAGGAGTCCGGGGTGATCGACAGCGTACCGGACGCCGACCGGTACGACACCGATCTGCTGGCCGAAGCGATCGACGAACTGGACGGCGAGGTGGACTGGGACCCACACCGCGCGGGTGAGCGTCCGTGAGCGTCGACTTCGATCGGTGGCGTCGACTCGGACGCCGATCGCACGTCCTGAAACTGGGGGATGGACGGAGCCGGCTGGCGTCGGCAGCCGAAACTGGCGCCACGCGAATCGAAGCGGTTCCACGACCCGTCCGACGGGGCCTGTCCGTGTTCGCGCTGCTTGCGGTGTGGTGGGCGTTCGTCCGACTCGGCGTACTCGGGTTCGGGGTGTTCGTCTCGCCGGCAGAAACTGCCGCCGCGGTCGGCTCGCATCTCGCCGGGGAACCGGTCGCCGACGGCGCAACCATCTACGTCCATGCAGCGTATACTGCGGGACGGGTTGTCGGCGGCGTCGCGCTCGCGGTCGCGGTCGCCGTCCCGCTCGGGCTGTTGATCGGGACCCGTCGCCGCTTCGAACGCTACCTGTTTCCCTCACTGGAGTTCCTCCGTCCGATCCCGCCGATCGCGTGGGTGCCGCTGGTGCTCGTAATTTTCCCGACCGTCCGGAGCGGGGTGCTGTTCGTGGTGTTTCTCGGCGCGTTCTTCCCCACGCTCGTCAACACCGTCCGTGGGGTCGAGTCGGTCGACGACGAGTACAGCCGCGCGGCCGAGAGCCTCGGGGCGAGCGAGCGCCAGACGCTTCGACACGTCGTATTGCCGGCGGCGCTGCCGTCGATCCTCACCGGGGTGACGATCGGCGTCGGCCTCGGCTGGATCACGGTCGTCGCTGCCGAGATGATCACCGGGGAGTACGGCCTGGGTCACGTCGTGTTCCAGGCGTACCGGCTCGTCGATGTCCAGTCGGTCGTCGTCGGCATGATCGCGGTCGGGTTCCTCGGGGCGGTCTCGACGGCGATCGTCTCGCGTGCGGCGACGAACCTCGGCCCGTGGCTCGAGGACACTCCCTCGGGGGTGGCACAGTGACGACCGATTTCGGCGGCCGCGTCGATATCGAGAGCCTGTCCAAGGTGTACGGCGGCGAGGAAGAGCGCGTTGTCGCCGTCGATGGGCTGGACCTCGAGATCGACCCCGGCGAGTTCCTCACCGTGCTCGGCCCATCCGGCTGCGGGAAGAGCACGCTCCTGGACTGCGTCGCCGGCCACGTCGAACCGACGTCCGGACGGGTTCTGGCCGACGGCGAACCCGTATCGGGACCCGGCCCCGAGCGCGGCGTGGTCTTCCAGGAGAACCGGCTGTTCCCCTGGAAGACCGTCCGCGAAAACGTGGCGTTCGGGCCGGAGATGTGCGATCGACCGACGGATCACGTCGCAGACCTCCTCGACCGGATGGGACTGTCGACGTTCGCCGACTCCTATCCCAACCAGCTTTCCGGTGGCATGGCCCAGCGTGCCGAACTGGCGCGGTTGCTCGCAAACGAGCCGTCGATCATGTTGATGGACGAGCCGTTCAGCGCGCTGGACGCCATGACCAAAGGCCGGATGCAGCTCGAGTTGCTCTCGGCCTGGCGGGAGACGGACGCGACGGCGCTTTTCGTCACCCACGACGTCGAGGAGGCGATCCTGCTTGCCGACCGCGTGGTCGTGATGACCGCCCGCCCGGGAACCGTCAAGACGGTCGTCGACGTGCCGCTGTCCCGCCCCAGGGATCACGACTCCCGGACGTCGGAGACGTTCACCGAACTGAAGCGGGAACTGCTCGCGTCGATCCACGGCGAGGCTGGCGCGGAGTTCGATGCGGAGTTCGAGACCGCGGTCGAGGGGGAGGACCGCACAGTTACGGGGGACAGAACCGCCGAATCCGACGGGAGCGCCGGAGGGACGTCGAGATGACGCTCGAACGGTTCCCGTCGCTCCGGTCAACCGACGGAGCTCTTCCGGGCTTCCCGATCGAGCGACTCGCGCCGATCGTCTCGCTTTCGGGACTCGTGTTCGTCTGGTGGGCGGTGGGGTCGACGGTCGCCCCGGGGCTCCCGACGCCCCCGGTCGTCGCGGGCGCCTTCGCGGCCGCCATCGTGGATCCGTCGTTTCACTCCTCGGCGCTCACGAGCGCGGTCCGGGTGTACGTCCCGTTCCTGTTGGCGGCCGCGATCGCGGTGCCGATCGGGCTGCTTGCGGGGTGGCACGACCCCTTCGCCGACCTGACGCTGCCGGCGCTGGAGCTCGTCCGGCCGATCCCGCCGATCGCGTGGATCCCCGCGGTGATTCTCCTGATCCCCGGTACCGAGCCGGGAATCATGTTCATCACCTTCCTCGGCGCGTTCTACCCGATCCTTCTCAACGCTGTCGAGGGCGGGCGAAGCGTCGATCGGGAGTACGCGAAGGCCGCGCGGTCGCTGGGTGCAGACGCGGTCGGGACCCTGCGGCACGTCGGGCTGCCGGGCGCGCTGCCGTCGATCACCACCGGGCTGTCCGTCGGGATGGGGCTGGCGTGGCTCAACCTCGTGGCCGCGGAGATGCTCGCCGGGGGGAGCGGTCTGGGGTACCTGACCTGGTCGGCGTACACCGGCGGTTCGTACCCGTACATTGTCGTCGGGATGCTTTCGATCGGCGCGCTCGGGGTGGCCTCCACGGCGGCGGTGGGCCGTCTCGACCGATACCTGCTGCCGTGGCTGGACTCCGAGGCCGGACGTTCCGCCTGAGACGGACGGATTTCCGTCTATTTAAGTGTACGACGGCGCTTGTGCCGGGCATGAAATTCTGCGACGAATGCGGATCGATGATGCGAGCCGGCGAGGAGAGCGACGTCTGGGAGTGTACCTCCTGTGGCTACGTCGAGGGCCGCGACGCTGTCGAGGACGCCGAGATGACGACCACCCAGGGACAGCAGAAGTCCGAGATCGTCGACGTGAGCGACGCCGAAGATCAGGGGCTCCCGACGACCAGTGCCCGCTGCCCGGAGTGTGGCAACGACCGGGCTCACTGGTACATGCAGCAGATCCGCTCGGCCGACGAGTCCGAGACGCGGTTTTTCATCTGTACGGAATGTGAGCACAAGTGGCGCGAGGACGACCACTGACCTGACGGCGGTTCTGCCGTCGGTTTGCCTGCTTCATACTGATTATTCTCGGCCGTAATCGGACGATCGGCCACCCGGTGGGCCGATCGACCGGTAACTCACTACAATAATCAGTATCAGTGTTCGACGGCTTCCATCAGTCCGAGTTGCGTCTCCCGTTCGTCGAACTGCTGCGGATGCACGCCCAGTAGTACGATCACGTCCTCGTCGTGTTCGAGGGTTGCAAGGTGGAACGCGATCGGCACGTCGCCCTCGTCGGTTTCCAGGACGCCCTCGTAACTCCTGACCGTTGTCTCCTGGCCGAGGATCGTCCGCTCCTCGACGGCGACCTCCTCGACGTCGCGAACCTCCCCGTCGCCTTCGCCGCTCGCCTCGAGTGCCCGGGTGATCAGTTCGCTTCCCGACAGTCGGGCCAGGGGGTTCACGGACTGTCCCGCGACCGTCGCGTCGGGCGTGCTCACCACGAGCAACAGCCCGTCGCCCGCCGATCGCTCGTAGCCGGCGACCCACGAACGGAGCTCGATTTCGACGCCCTCGCCGCCGATCTCGAACTGTTCGTCGATCTCGTTCGCCTCCGGTTCGGCGTGTTCGTAGCCGGCGTCCGACAGCACGTCCCCGTCGATCGAGGCCGGTTCGGCGGCGTACGAGTACGATCCCCCCGCACAGCCGGCCAGCACGACCACGAGCGCCACCGCGACGAGCAGCCGGCCGAGGGACGTATCCCCCGGTATCGCGCCTGTGTCCATGCCCATTCCGAGCCGGCCGACGGGTTTCTATCTTTCGGGCAGGTGTGAAATGTGGCACCGTCGTAGTGTTCTGTCGTGACCAATTCCGTTCGATGCGGAACGGAAAATCACGGACGGAACACGATCCGGTGAGCGAAGACTTTTGTCAACGCCGGGGTAACTTCGGATATGCCGAGCCACGAAATCGTCGTCGTCGGCGGGGGGACGGCCGGCGCGTTCGCCGCCGCGACCGCCGCCCGAGAAGGGGTATCCGTGGCCGTTCTCGAGCGGAAGCCGGCGGAGGAGGCCGGCCGAATCGCCTGCGGCGACGCGATAAAGGGGGCGACGGCGTTCCCGGACGTAATCGATCTGTCGTATCTGGAGCGTGAGTCGTTCACCAACCAGGGGATTCGCCGGGGAATTTTTCGAAACCCGAAGACCGGCGAGGACGTCGAGATCGAGTTCGACGAGTCCGGGGTCGTCCTCGACCGGAAACGGTACGGCGAGGTGATCCTCGAGGAGGCCGAGCGTCTCGGCGCGGAAATCCGGTACGGGACCGTCGTGAAGGGTGTCCGTCAGGACGACCACGGTCGGGTGACCGGGGTCAGGGCCGTCCGGGACGGCGACGTCGAAACGTACGAAGCCGACGTGGTAATCGACGCCGCCGGCGCGCTGTCGATCCTTCAGGACGCCGCCGACCTCTCGGGGGCGACGTTCGACACGAACGTCTCGTACACCCAGTTCTGTTCCGCCTACCGGGAGATTCTCGACCTCCCCGAGCCGGTCGAGTGGGACGACGCCATCGTGTTCGCGCCGACCGACCAGCTCGGCTACCTGTGGTACTTCCCGCGGTCGGATACCCGTATCAACGCCGGCGTTGGATTCCAGATGAGCGAGGAGCCAATGAAGCTCGCCGACGCGCTGGCCCGACACGTCGGGAGCGATCCGGAGCTCCGGAATGCGACCGTCGTCGACAAGCTCGGCGCCGCGTTGCCGACCCGTCGTCCGTACGACTCGGCGGTCGCTCCCGGGTTCATGGCGGCCGGCGACGCTGCCGGCCACGTCAACCCCACGACGGGGGGCGGGATCCCCGGCGCGGCGAGGGCGGGCCACTGGGCCGCCCGGGAGGCGGTCCGGGCGATCTCGGCGGGCGACGTGAGCGAGGCGTCGCTGTGGGGATACAACCGCGAGGTGATGACGGGCTTCGGCAAGCGGTTTGCCGCCGCCGACCTGTACAACATCTGGGGCACCTCACACGACGTCGGCGAGCTCACCGACATCGTCTCGTCGGTTCCGGGACAGCAGCTCGTGGACGCGCTCTCGGGCGGGACCCTGTCGCTCGGCCCGGCGACTGCGGTCAGGACGCTTCTGGATACCGTCGGCCACTGGAGTACCCTTCTGGAGCTGTATCGGATCAGGAACCGGGCGGACGCGCTGGTCGAACAGTACGAGGTGTATCCCAGCGACCCCGCCAACTTCCCGGCCTGGCAGCGCCGCCGGGACGAGATCCTCCAGGACGTCTACGAAATCTGTGGCGCAGAGCCGAAATACTAGCCTCGCGTTCGCCGGCTACGACTTCAGTCGTGGGAGGAGGTCAATGCGGAGTGCTGGACTCGGTTTCGGTATCCGCGTCGCCGCTTTCGGCGCCGGATTCGAGTTCGTACTCCCACGCACGGTAGCCGCCTTTCATGCTGGTCACTCTCGCGTCGTCGTCGACGCCCTCGAAGCTCGAGACCAGCTTCGCAGCCTGGATCGACGACTGCCCGATCGGGCAGACGCAGACGATCTCGTCTTCCCAGTCGACCTGATCGACCGCCCGCGGGAGTTCGCTCATCGGGACGTTCACCGCCCCCGGTACGTGCCCCTCTTCGAACGCCCGTTCGTCGCGGATGTCGATCACCTGTATCTCGCCCGTGTCAACCTTTTCTTTCACTTCTTCGGGCGTGAGTTCCTCGACCATGTCCGTCCGTTCGGGGCCGGGACTTTTGAATCGTTCTGTCCGGAGTCGAACGTCTCGTGGCCCCGGTGACGTGCGGGCTACCGGTTCCGCCCGTCGGGAACAACACGCACAAGTTGCTGTTCGAAGGTGTCGTCATCCCACAGCCAGGAGCCGACGTACGGTTCCCCGTCGAGCGCGACGATCACGTACGACGCGCCGGGCCAGGTCGCCGAGTCGACGTCCGTTTCGCTCGGTGTCGGCGGTCCCCGCGGGTGGGAGTGATAGAACCCGACGAGCGTCTCGCCGCGCTCCTCCAGCGTTTCGATCGCCCGGAGCTGCCCTTCCGGATCCAGTTCGTATCGGCTCCGTGGCGCGTCGGCGACGTTGTCGACCGGATACACCGAGTCGACGATCGGTTCCGGCTCCCCCGCTTTCGTCGTCCCTGCGAGCACCCCACAGATCTCCCGGGCGCCGCCCCGCCGGGCGCGGGAGACGATCTCGTCGTACGCACTTCGCGTGAACGCCGGCATTACCGGGGGTTCGGACCCGTCGAGTAAAACGCTCCCGGAGCACAGCCGTCGGGAACTCCCCGTCGAGCGCAAGCTTGAGGTAGAGTGAGCATACACTCACAGTCGATGGAGGCACGTCGTTCGTCCGGACTGGGGGACGCAATACGTATCGACCTCGTGCGGCTCCACGAGACGTGGATGGAGCTCGCGTTTCCGCGGCAGCTCGACCCCGGGAGCGTCCTCGGAAAGTGGAAACCAGAGACCACTCTGCAGGAAATCGCCTACTACGGGTGGGCGACGATCGGCGTCCCGCTCGTTGCGATCGGCTATCCGCTGTTGCTCGTGGGGGTCGCGGTGCGGTACAACGCGACCAAACTCGACAGCGCGGCTACGAGGCTCGGAATCGTCGGTGCCGTGTTGCTCGCGGCCGTCGTCTGGGGCGCGCTTTCGGTGGCGGCTCACTTCCAGCTCCCCTGGGAGGAGTTCCTCGCGGTCGTCGCCGCCAGCGTCGTCGCCGTCGTCTCGGCGGGCGCCGCCGTCTTCTTCTCTCGGATCGGCGGCCGGGGAACGAGCGTCGTCTTCGCGTATCCGTTCGCGCTCACCGCCATCTTCCTGCCGCCTGTCGTGGCGGCGCTTTTCGTCCCGGCGCTCCAGGCGCTGATCTTCGATCCCAGCGAGGCGCTCGCGATCTGGATCCTCGACTCCGTGCTCGTGGTGGGCGGGTTCTCGGAGTGGCTCCGGGCGACGTTCTCGCTGCGTGCGCAGTACCTCTTCGTCGAGGGGGAGGGGTTCGCGCTGATGTGGTTCGCGATCGCGGTCCCGACCGGGTGGCTGCTCGGGCTGTTGGCCGCGCTCGCGGATCTCATCCGGCCCCGGCCGGAGTGAACCGGTCGGAGCGAATCGGTCGGAGTGAACCGGTCGATTCCCCAACGGATGGGTGACGACGAGCAGGTTGTGGGGGAGAGTTTTTATCGCCGGGGGCGTTCGGTTCGCACGTGACGACGCTCGTGTGCTGTGTGGATCGGTCCAACGACATCGGTCGAAACACCGGCGTCCGAATGCCGGTGTCCGGATGGGAGGCGGTTCGATCGCTCGTGACCGAAATCGGCCTCGTGGATCCCGAGGACTCGACGGTCAACTGCCTGCTCGAGGGGTTGCGCATCGCTCGCGACCTCCGGGACGAGCAGGAGGACGCCGTCGTCGCGGTCGTCTCGGGCGGCGGGGACTCGATGGTAACCGCCGACCGGTCGATCGCCGCACAGCTGGAGGAGCTTATCGAACGATACGATCCCGACGCCGCGATCGTCGTCGTCGACAGCGCGCAGGACGAACGGATCATCCCGATCGTCGAGAGCCGGATCCCGGTCGACGGCGTCTCGCGGGTCGTCGTCAGGCAGAGCCGGGACATCGAGTCGACCTACTACCTCCTCAAACAGTTCCTCGGCGACGAGGAGCTCCGATCGACCGTGCTCGTGCCGCTGGGGATCGCGCTGCTTCTGTTGCCGGTGTTGCTGTTGCAGTTTTCGCCGGCGGTCGCGCTTGCGGGACTCGCTGGGTTGCTCGGGGCGGCGCTTTTGTACAAGGGGATGGCGATCGACGAGTACGTCTCCAACGTCCCGGAACGCGCCCGCGAGGCGCTGTATGCCGGCCAGGTGTCGATCGTCACCTACGTCGTCGCCGTCGGGCTCGCACTCGTGGGCGTCTTTTTCGGTGTACTGTCGGCCTCGGAGCTTTCGGGGGAGGCCAGGACGGTCGTCCCGGTGATGCAGTTCGTCTACAGCAGCGTCCCGTGGCTCGCGACCGCCGCGTTGACCGCGAGTACCGGCCGACTCCTCGACGAGGCGATCCGCGAGGAAGGGATCCGGACGCCGTACCTCAACCTCCCGTTCGTGGTGGTCGCGCTGGGGCTCGTCGTCCGGGGGTTTGCGGGATACGTTCTCGAGCAGGAGGCGATCCTCGGTTCCTTCGAACTGTTCGGCGTGACGATCCCGGCGCTCCAGCGGCTCGCGGCGTTCATCGTCGCCGGACTGATCGTGAGTCTGGTCGGCGTCAAAGTCGCCGCAGACGTCGGCTCCGACGCGTTCGACGAGGTGCTCGAGCCGGAAAGCGAGGAGGGGGAGTCGCGATGAGCCTGTGAATGGGGCTGTAATCGGTCGGCCGAAAAAACGTCTACAGGCGGAGCAGGCCGAGTGCCCCGGGGTCGTCCGAAAATCGAAGGTTTTCGGGATCACGAGACTCTTCGATTCTCGAACGACTTGACCCCGAGGCGGTTCACACCTGGTTCTCAGTCCGCGGTGCCCGCTCGCCCGTCGAGTTCGGGGCGGTATGACGCTTCGGTGTGGTGGAACCATCCTGGAGGAGTTGGTTGGCTGCTGACGGATGTCTCTTGTATGGTGCACCAGGGTTCGGCAATTCAATCCATGATAATACAAATTACAAATTTCTTATATGTCATCCATCGGATCCCACGATAGTTAATATTTCTATAATAAATAAATCTGTAAAGTACGGTACAGTAGCGTTCTTATTGTCATCTTATCAGTATCTCATCATTTCATAGACTGGTATGTAATCAAACAAAACGGCTATTAGGGTAGGCTTTGCAAATGGTTGTATCCGCACTATCACCGACGCCACCCACACGAACTAATGGCCCAAAAAGAGCAGATCGTTGAAGGAGCGGACGAACACGAGATGCGGTCGGGCAGCCACGGGAAGTGGTCGGAAAATCACGAGTCCACGCACGCCACGGAGCGCAGGGAGTCCACCAGCGTGACGCTCGGGGCAACAATCCTCGCGACGGTACGGTACAGTTCGCTGTACCTGGCCATCATCGCCTCGCTGCAGGCTCTGCTTGCGATCTGGATACTGTCCGTTCCGCTCAATCTCGCGCCGATCGTGATCGGGCTAGTTACGTTCGCCGTTTACTCGAGCGACAGGATCGCCGATGCCGACACCGACGCCGTTGCGAAACCACGGCAGGCCGAATTCGCACAGCGTCACGCAAACGTGCTGTATCTCACGGCTTCTCTGGCCTACAGCGTCGCCGTCGCGCTGTCGATCCTCGGCGGTCCGCTGGCACTGATAATCACGCTGCTGCCGGGCATGTTCTGGCTCCTGTACGCGTCCGACTGGATTCCCGAGTCCACAACCGGGTTCAGACGCCTGAAGGACGTCCTGTTGGTTAACACGGCGGTCGTGGCGTTCGCGTGGGCGTTTACGCTCACGTTCCTTCCGCTCGCGTTCGCGAACGCGCAGTTCTCCCCGGCGGCCGGGTTCGTCTTCGCGTACTTCTTCCTGGGTGTGACACTCGCCACGGAGATTCCAAACGTCCGCGACGTGGAGGAGGACGAGGCGATCGGCGTGTCGACAGTTCCCGTCGTCTTCGGGGTACGTCGGACCCGACATCTCCTCTATGGGGTGGGTGTCGTCCTGCTTTTGCTCGTCGGCCTCGCGGTACACTACGGTTTCGTCGGCGTGCCGCTAGGGATCGGTCTCGCCGTGGGTACGGCGTACTCTCTCGTGTTGTCCGGGTTCGTCGGACGCACCGATCGATACGACGAACTCACTGTCGCCGTCGAATCGCAGTACGTCCTCGCCTTCATCGTCGTCGTCGCCGTTACATCCCTCGTGTGACTACCCCTCCGTCGAGTCGAGGCAGTTTGCGGAGACCGACTGTTCTTATTGGATGGCTAACTAGGGCCGACTGTTCTTATTGGATGGCTAACTAGTTTTTTGTAACTCCTATCTGTCTTCATATATTTTGTCACCTGCTAGTTATCAATAGTGATTACGAGACCTATGCTTTAATTAGGCAGTCACGACAACCCTTCACGTAGTAGTGTTTGACCTCTCCATCACACCACTGTTGTTCGCTGCGGTCATCGTCGGAATGACCGCGGCGCTTTTGGCCTGGCGTGAGCGGTACGAGCCGGGATCGATTCCGCTGTTCGTGCTGCTCGTCGGCCAGATCTGGTGGTCCATCTCACTTCTCTTCCAGTTGGAGGCGGCGACACTGTCGGCGAAAGTGTTCTGGATGAACATGTCGTGGATCGGTGTCGTCGCGATTCCGGTCGCGTGGCTGTTTTTCGCCCTCGAATACACCGGGCGGGATCAGTACGTTCAGACACGCTACGTCGGACTGGTGTCGGTCGTACCGCTCGCAACTGTCTGGCTGGCCATGACCAGTCAGTTCCACGATCTCCTGTATCTGGAGACGACCCTCGTCGAAACGGCGGGAGTGGTGAGGCTCAACTACGTCGCCGGCCCCTGGTACTGGATAATTGCGGGCTACACGTACTTCCTCGGCATACTCGGGAGCATCCCTCTCCTCGAACTCGTCTGGAGTGAGGCAACCGAGTTCCGCGGACAGAGTAGCGCGGTGCTGATCGGGACCGTTGCCCCCTGGCTGACCAGCGTGCTGTACGTGACTGGCGTTCTCCCGACCGGCGGGATCGATCCCACGCCGATCGCCTTCGCCGTCTCCGGTGTGGCGTATCTCGGCGCGCTCACCCGATTCCGGCTGTTCGGAACCAACCCATCCCCGAACCGTCACGCGCCGGAGTTGTTGTTCGAGGAGATGAACCAGGGGGCCATCGTCGTCGACAGCAACGACTACGTCGTGGAACTCAACGGGGAGGCCGTACGGAGTCTCGGCGTGGAGCGACCGGCGGCGCTCGGAGAGCCCGGTAGCGAGATCGTTCCGGAGTACAACGAACTGCCTGCGGACGGAGCGATGTCCGGACATCTGACCATCGAAACCGACGGCCGGACCGGGAAGTACGACGTCACCGTCACCGAAATCACTAACGCTTACGACCGGGTCATCGGACGGGTGATCTCGCTGCACGACATCACCGATTACCTCCAGCAGCAACAGCGGCTCGAGGTGCTCAACCGGGTGTTGCGCCACAACATCCGGACGGAGACGAACGTGATCGCCGGCTACGCCGGACTGTTGACCGACGAATACGACTCGAAGGAGGCCCGCGTCATAAAGCGGCGTGCGGACCGTCTCGAGGAGATCGGCGAGAAGGGCAGGGAGATCCTCGAACTGTTCGAGACTGGACCCAGCGAGGAGCCGATTCCGGTCGACGGACTTCTCGAGGCCTGTGTCGCCGACGTGAGATCGGCGTATCCGCACGTCGACGTCGACGTGGAGCCGACCGGAGAAGACGTCCACGTGGCGGGTGTACTGGAGGTGGTGTGTGAGAACCTCGTCGAGAACGCCGCCGAGCACAACCTCGACGACGATCCGTGGATGAGGGTCACCGCGGAGTCCGACGGCGATCGGGTCACGATTACGGTCGCGGACAACGGGCCCGGAATCGACGAGTACGAGCGGGAGGTGCTGGAAAGCGGAACCGAAACCCAACTGGAGCACGGCAGCGGCCTGGGACTGTGGCTGGTCAAATGGGGAGCGGAGATGGCCGGCGGTACCGTCGAGTTCGCGGAGAACGACCCGACCGGAGCGATCGTGACCGTCGAGGTCCCCGTCGAACCGTCGCCGGAGTCGGCCGATCCGTGGGCCCGGATTCCGACGGACGCGCTGGAGGGGTCGGCTGCGTCCAGTTTCGTCTCGACGCGGTCGACTCTCGGCTCCTCGACGACCGGACGGACCCGATCGACGCGGTCGCGAAACCCCTGATCGGGGACAAAGCGACCGCGTCGCTGCCTGCGTCTCGTCGGGATCGGCCGTCGAGATCGATCCCGAGCGATTGAAACCCACCGTCGGCCAACGGAGCGTATGGACGACGACGAATCCCGCGAACACGTCGTACCCGGGTCCGACGAGGAGCCCGACACGCCGGACGTTCGCGGCTACGACTTCCGCGGCGAGTTCGACCTCGGAGCACTGCTCGACGCCTACGCAACGACCGGCTTCCAGGCGACACACCTCGCGGAGGCGGTCGACATCGCCAAACGGATGCAGGAAGCGGACGCGACCGTCTACCTCACGTTTACCTCCAACATCGTCTCCTCCGGGCTTCGGGAGACGGTGGCGGCGCTGGTCCGCGAGGGGTACGTCGACGTGATCATCACCACGTCCGGATCGCTGGCCGAGGACGTCATCAAGACCGCGAAACCGTTCAAGATGGGCCAGTGGGACGCAGACGAGGCCGCCCTTCGGGAGCGGGGAATCAACCGGCTCGGCAACATCTACGTTCCCTCGGATCGGTACGTCTGGCTCGAGGAGTATCTCTACGACTTCTTCGACGACTTCTTCGCCGAGAAACCGATCAGAACGCCGACGGCGTTCGCCCGCGAGCTCGGCGAGACGCTCGAGGACGAGGACTCGGTGCTCAAGCAGGCCGCCGACAACGACGTGCCGGTGTACTGCCCGGCGCTCACCGACTCCGAGATCGGCAACTTCCTGTACTACTACCGGCAGGGCCACGAGGACGACGTCGACATCGCGACCATGGACGACTACGAGGACCTGATCGAGGACGGCATGCTCGCCGACACCACCGGACTGATCGCGGTCGGGGGCGGCGTCCCGAAACACCACGCGATCATGACCAACCTGTTCCGGGGCGGCGCCGACTACGTCGTTTACATCTCGACGGGAATGGAGGGCGACGGCTCGCTTTCGGGTGCGACCCCCGAGGAGGCGGTTTCCTGGGGAAAGATCAAGGAAAACGAGACCAACTACACCCAGATCGAAGCCGAGGCGACGCTGGTGTTCCCGCTTCTCGTCGCCGCCGCCTTCGAGATGTAATCGCCAGACACAACCGCCACGCTTCCAAAAGATTTTTTACGAAGCGCCAACATAATTCCGACCGAGCACGGAGGTGACTGAAACATGGCACTTCCGACCAACACTCCCAGTTCCTGGCTGCAAGGCACCGACTTTCCGAGTAGACTCTTCGAAAGCGGTACCGACGACTACGAACTGTACGAGGAGGACGGCGAGTTCGTGTTGACCGTCGAGATGCCCGGTTTCGACCCCGAGGAGATCACCGCCTCGTGGGACGACGGAATGTTGAACATCTCCGCCGAGCACGAGGACGAGGATCGCGACCGTCGGAAGACGTACCACCGACGGTTCCGGTTCCCGAAGACCATCGACGACGAGGCGATCTCCGCCCAGTACAACAACGGCATCCTCGAGGTGCGTCTCCCGGTCGAAACCGGTGCGACGGTCCAGGGCCGGGAGATCGAGATCGAGGGCTGACGCCCCTCGGCCGTTTCCGTCGTCGATGGGTGCCGACGTATCGACTGTCGATCGAACCACGGACTTCGCGTTTTTCGGTACGAGAAACCGGTGATACCCATGCGACTCACGGTCAAACAGCTCAAGAACCGCGATCCGGGAAGCGGTATGGCTGTCATCGATAGGGAAGCGCTCTCACAGATTGGCGTCTCCGGTGGCGACTTCGTGACGATCGAGGGGCGGGGCGGGAATCGAACGATTGCCCGCGTGTGGCCGAGCGACGCCGGCGACGCCGGAACCGGAGTCATCCGCATCGACGGCGAACTCCGGACGCAGGCAAACGTCGGCATCGACGACCGGGTGACCGTCGAACCAACGGACATCGAACCGGCCGACCACGTGACGGTTGCGCTTCCCGACGAGGTACGTGTGCGCGGCGATCTCGGGCCGTATCTCCGCGAGGAACTCACAGACAGAGCCCTCACCGTCGGCGAGACGATCTCGCTGCAGCTTGGATTCGGTCTGCTCTCCCGGCGATCCGGACGACGTCTCCCGCTTCGCATCGTCGACGCCGCCCCGGCCGACACCGTCGTCGTACAGCCCGACACAGAGATCAAAACCGCGAGAGCTGGCACTGACGAAGACGTCATCGACGTCGCCGGTGGCGAGGCCACCCCGGTTCCCGAAGGACCCAGCGTCACCTACGAGGACATCGGGGGTCTCGACGAGGAGCTCGAGCAGGTCCGGGAGATGATCGAACTGCCGATGCGGCATCCCGAACTGTTCAGCACCCTCGGAATCGAGCCGCCGAAGGGGGTGTTGCTGTACGGCCCGCCGGGCACCGGCAAGACGCTGATCGCGAAGGCCGTCGCCAACGAGATCGACGCCCACTTCCAGACGATCAGTGGCCCGGAGATCATGTCGAAGTACTACGGCGAGAGCGAAGAGCAACTCCGGGAGGTGTTCGAGGAAGCCGAGGAGAACGCGCCGGCGATCGTCTTCATCGACGAACTCGACTCCATCGCCCCCAAACGCGAGGAGGTGTCCGGCGACGTCGAGCGCCGGGTGGTCGCCCAACTGCTCAGTCTGATGGACGGGCTCGAGGAGCGCGGCCGGATCACGGTGATCGGCACCACCAACCGCGTGGACGCGATCGACCCCGCGTTGCGCCGCGGCGGCCGGTTCGACCGCGAGATCGAGATCGGCGTCCCCGATCGCGACGACCGGGAGGAGATCCTCTCGATCCACACCCGGGGAATGCCTCTCGCCGACGATGTCGACCGCGAGGCGTACGCCGAAAACACCCACGGCTTCGTCGGCGCGGACATCGAGAGCCTGGCGAAGGAAGCGGCGATGCGTGCGCTCCGTCGCGTCCGTCCGGAGATCGACCTCGAGGACGACGAGATCCCTACCGAGGTACTCGATTCGATCGAAGTCACCGACGACGACTTCCGGGCGGCCATGCGGAGCATCGAGCCGTCGGCGCTCCGTGAGGTGTTCGTCGAGGTGCCCGACGTCACCTGGGCGGACGTCGGTGGCCTCGAGGAGGCGCAACGGAGCCTCAAGGAAACCATCCAGTGGCCCCTCGAGTACGCCGACGCCTACCAGCGGGTCGCCCTCGAGCCCGCGAAGGGCGTGTTGCTGTACGGCCCCCCCGGAACGGGCAAGACGCTGCTCGCGAAGGCGGTCGCAAACGAGTCGGAGGCGAACTTCATCTCGATCAAGGGTCCGGAGCTGTTCGACAAGTTCGTCGGTGAATCCGAGAAGGCGGTCCGGGAGATCTTCGAGAAGGCCCGGGCGAACGCGCCCACAGTCGTCTTCTTCGACGAGATCGACGCGATCGCTGCCGAGCGTGGCCGTGGCGTCGGCGACTCCAACGTCGGCGAACGGGTGGTCTCCCAGCTGCTCACCGAACTGGACGGCATGGAAGCGCTCGAGGACGTCGTGGTGATCGCGGCGACCAACCGGCCCGACCTGATCGACTCGGCGCTGCTCCGCCCCGGGCGTCTCGATCGACACGTCGAGGTGGGCGAACCCGACGAACGGGCCCGCCGGGAGATCTTCGCGATCCACACCCGGGATCGGCCGCTGGCCGACGACGTCGACCTCGACGAACTCGCCGACCGGACCGACGGGCGGACTGGTGCAGACATCGCGGCAATCTGTCGGGAGGCCGCACAGATCGCCGTCCGCGAGTACGTCGATGCCGATGCTGCCGGGGAGGAACCCGATCCAGCAGAAATCGTCCTGACGATGGATCACTTCGACCGCGCGCTCGTGAGCGTCGAGGCCGACGTCGACGGCGACCTGTCCGCCGAGCCGGTCGCGGAACCGATGGGCTGACACCGAGGCCGCTTTCAGCGGTCGGCCGATTTCGACCGACGTCGCGCGCGACAGCGTGTCAGCGCTACAGCAACAGCGCCGCCAGCGCCGCCGCCGTGAGTAACGTGAGGAAGATCACGCTCCGACCGATGTCGGCACGCAGGTAGACGTCGGCGTCCTCGGAGATTCCGGCGACGCGCCGCACGGCCTGCTCGGGATGCGTGCCGATCTGCTTCAGCGTCGCCGCAGTTTGCATGACGACCCGGTCGACGGCCGCCCACAACTCGGTGACACCCCAGACGAAGCCCCGACCGGTGTAAAAGACCGCCGGGTTGATCACCCGCTCCATGTCCGGCAGGTGGGAGATCCGGGCGAGCGGCCCCTTCAGCGTGAAGAAGCCGACGAAGCCGGCCACCAGCAGGGCGAACCCTTCGATCAGGTGACCCGTGCTGTACGGCGAGGTTTCCCAGGTCTCCGCGAACGGCAGCAGCTCGAACAGCGAGCCGTAGAAGATCCCGAAGTACACACACAGCCCGGCAACCGCGACCATCCCGACGGTCTGTCCCACCGTCGAGTCCTTGGGTCGGATCTCCGGCGCGTTGTGGAAGAAGATGTACCAGCCGAGCTTGATGAAGGACATGAACGTCCCGACGCCGCCGATGATCAACAGCCACCACAGCAGGTCTTCACCCAAAAGGAGCGGCACGTTGCTCACCTCGTGGGCGGCGTCGATCACCATCCCTTTCGAGATGAATCCCGTGAATCCGGGGACGGCGGTAATCGACGCGGCCCCGATCACGTAGACGACGAAGGTGACGGGCATCACCTTCCAGAGCCCGCCGAGCTTCCGGATGTCGTTTATTCCGGTCCGGTAGATCACGACCCCGACGGCCATGAACAGCAGGCTCTTGTACAGCACGTTGTTGAAGGCGTGAGCCACCCCGCCGGCGACCGCGAAGTTGCCGAGATCGCCACCCAGCGACGCGAGCCCGATCCCCGCGAGCATGTACCCCACCTGGGCCTGGATGTGATACGAGAGCAGCCGCCGCGGATCGTACTGCAGCAGGGCGAAGAAGACGCCGTAGACGGCCATCGCGCCGCCGAGATACGCCAGCCACAGGCCACCTTCCGGGAACGCGCGGTACATTGCGTAGACCGCAGTTTTGGTGGTGAACACCGACAGGAACACCGACGCCGCGACGTGGGGACGCGGGTAGGTGTCCGGCAGCCAGGTGTGCAGGCCGATGAACGCACAGTTGACGCCGATCCCCAGCGCCGCGAGCAGCGCCGGCAGCGCCTCGACCGACGGCAGCGTCCCCAGGCTCCCTGCGATCCCGGTGCTGGCTTCGAAGAGGAACGACCCCACCCGGGCGTAGTGTAGCGTCACCGCCCCCAGAAGGAGCGTCCCGCCGATCCCGTGGGCGATGGCGTAGCGGTAGCCCGCCCGGACCGCCTCGCCGCCGTAGTGCCACACCAGAAGCGTCGAGGTGACGGCCATCAGCTCCCAGAAGAAGATCAGCGTGAGCCAGTCGCCGGCGAACACCATCCCCAGCGTGCTGGAGACGTACGCGAGCGCGAAGCCGGTCTGTACTCGCGGGGCGTCGCTGCCCCACGAGTACGCGACGGCGGCGGCCGCGAGGAAGCCGATCACGACGCCGTACAGCCGGGTGAACTGATCGACGAAGATCGGCACCGTTTCGAAGCCGAGGAACTGCACGGTCGCGGGGGTCGTCGCCGGCATCACGAGCGACTGGCCGAGCACGAACAGCGCGGCCAGCATCCCGACCGCGTGGCCGGCGTGTCGCGGCAACAAGACCGCAAGTAGCGCGGCGACCGCGACGGGGAGGAACGGCGGGATCGTGGCGAGCAGTTCGTTCATGGCAGCACCCCCGCGTTCTCGACGATCAGCTCGATGAGTCCGAGGAACACCATCCGGTAAGGGACGATCCCGAGCAGCACCGCGCCCAGCGCGGCGGCCAGGATCGGCCCGAGCATGAACCAGGTCGTTTCACGGCCCGAAAGCGCCTCCCGGGCGGAAAGTCGCCGCCAGCCGCCCGACGGCGGGCCGCCGTGGTGGTGTTCGTCGTGGCCTTCGTGTGTTTCGTCGTGGCCTTCGTGTGTTTCGTCGCGGCCTTCGTGTGGTTCGTCACGGTCATCCCGATCTGCTGTCCTGTCCTCGTGATCGTCATCGAGGTGGTCGCTCGGATACTGGTCGACGGCGTAGTCGCCGGTGTCGACGGTGGGTGCGGGCTCCGAGAAGTCCCGCTCCCCCGGCGAGAAGTCCGGCTGGATCACGTCGTCGTCTTCCTCGCCTTCGGCGTCGGGAATCCGGGGAGACTCGCCGTCAGTCTCTTCGCCGGTCGCTTCGACGGTGTCGTCCTCCGGGGGCCGACCGCCGTCGGTCGCCGCCAGCAGCGAGCGACGCTCGCCGCCCATGGGGCCGTCGACCAGCGGCTTGGCATCGTGGTCGTCCTCCGCCTCGAAGAAGGCGGTGTACACCACCGGCCAGAAGTAGACGACGTTGAGCACGCCGGAGACGAGCAGGGCGCCCGCCAGATACAGGAACACCCCGCCCAGTTCCGCCGCGCCGATGAGCATGTAGTACTTCGAGACGAAGCCGGCCAGAAGCGGCATCCCCGCCATGCCGGCGGCCGTTATCGCGAACGCGCCCATCGTCACGGGCATCCGCTTGCCGATGCCGGCCATTTTCGAGATGTAGTCGGTGTGGGTTTCGACGTGGATCGCGCCCGCACAGAAGAACAGGGTGAGCTTCATGAACGCGTGGGCGGGGATGTGCAACAGCGCGCCGATCAGCCCGTACCAGCCGAACAGCCCCAGCCCGAGCACGATGTACGACAGCTGTGACACCGTCGAGTAGGCGAGCCGCTGTTTGAGGTGGTCCTTCCGGATCGCGATCAGCGACGCCGCAGTCAGGGTAAACGCCGCCAGCACCGACAGCGCCAGCCCCATTCCCAGGTCGAACGCGACCTGCGGTCCGAAGACGTCGAGGGTCACCCGGGCGACGCCGAACGCGCCGGACTTGACGACCGCAACCGCGTGCAACAGCCCCGAAACCGGGGTCGGCGCGACCATCGCCTCGGGAAGCCACTGGTGCAGCGGCATCAGGCCGGCCTTCACGCCGAACCCGACCGCGAGCAGTACGAACGTCAGCTTCGCGAGCCACGGGTCGGCGGCAGCCACGTCCGCGAGCATCGGGATCCCGCCGGCAGTGAAGTCAGTAGTGCCGGTCAGCCAGAACGTCAACACCGTCCCGGCGAGGACGAGTACGCCCCCGCCGAAGAAGGTGTAGGCGATGTACTTCCGGCCGGCCGACCGCGCGCGGTCGTCCTCGTCGTGGGCGACGAGTGGATACGTCGCCACCGACAGCAGCTCGTAGAAGACGAAGATCGTCACGAGGTTCGACGCGAACGCGATCCCCATGGTCGCCGACAGCGAGACGGCAAAGGAGGCGAAGTATCGCGTCTGGCCGTGTTCGTCGAGCCCGCGCATGTAGCCGATGCTGTACAGCGAGGTGATGATCCACAGGCCGCTGGCGAGGAACGCGAACAGCATCCCCAGCGGATCCGCACGGAGCGCGAACTCGACGCCGGGGACGAACGTCCCGAACGACCAGACGAACGTCGTGCCCGCGAGGACGGCCGGCAGCATGCTCGCGACGATGCCGAACTTCGCAAGCGCCGTGAGCATCGTCGCCGCCTCTCGGTAGTTCGGTCGGCGGTGCAGCGCCACGATGGCGGCCGTGCCGACCAGCGAGACCAGAACCGCAGCCAGTGGTCGGTAGTCGAATACCTCCATTACAGAACCCTCCCGACGAACGGATCGATCAGCGACTCGAAGACGCTACCACCGAAGCCCAGCGCGACAACCCCGACCGCGGCCAGGACGACCAAAAGGACCATCACGGCGGAGACGCCCGGACGCCGGTTCACCGGAACTGGTACCGCCGGCGGGACGTGCTCGCTGCCGTGTCCGTCGTCGTTCTCACCGTCGTGCTCGGGAGTCGAACCGCCGTCGGTCGCCGGCGCCCCCGGCTCGACCGGCTCGACGCCGCCGAGGTGTTCCACCCCCGACGGCGTGAAGTAGAACTTCTCGAGCAGCCGGGCGACGTACGCCAGGGTCAAAAGCGTCGACAGGAAGACGACGCCGGCGACGACCCAGTGGCCGCCCTCTATCGCCCCCAGCGCGATGTACCACTTGCCGAGGAAGCCGATCGACGGCGGGATCCCGACGAGCGCGAGCCCCAGCACGGAGATCGCGCCCGCGGTGTAGGGCGCCTTCGCGGAGAGGCCGGCGTACTCGTGCAGGGTGCGGACGCCGTACGCCGCCGCGAGCACGCCGGCACCCATGAACAGCGCCCCCTTCATCAGCCCGTGACCGATCAGGTGAATGATCGCACCCGTGAGGGCGGTGTCGTTCGCGATCAGCACCGCGGCGGCGATCATCCCGAACTGCGCGACAGAGGAGTATGCGAGCATCCGCTTGATCTCCGACTGGGTGACCGCGAGGGCGGAGCCGGCGAGGATGCTCACCGTCGCAAGCAGCAGCACGCCGTCGGTGATCGCGGGGTTGGCCGCGAGGAAGTCGATCGTGAAGACCGTATACACCACCCGAATCAGCGCGTACGCGGCGACCGTCGACACCAGCGCGGAGATCAGCGCACTCACGCTGTCGGGCGCCTGCTGATAGGCGTCCGGCTGCCAGGTGTGGACCGGGAACAGCGCGATCTTGATGGCGAAGCCGGCGACGATGAAGCCGAACGCAGCCCGCACCAGCGTGTTGGTGTACCCGGCGTCGGCGAGCGCCGTCTGCAGGTCGATCATGTTGAGCGTGCCGGTCGCGAGGAACGCGTAGCCGACCCCGATGAGGTACAGTGACGCGCCGACCGTCCCGATGAACAGGTACTTGAGTGCGGCGTAGGCGGCCTCCCCGGATCTGTCGGCCGCGACCAGCGCGTACGTCGTCAGCCCGACGATCTCCAGGAAGACGAACATGTTGAACAGGTCGCCTGTCAGCGAGACGCCCATCAGGCCGCCGATCAAAAGGAGGTAGCCGCTGTAAAACGGGTTGCCCCGCGGGCCGGCGGTCCGGGCGTACAGCACGACGGTGAACGACACCACCGCGACCAGAAGGACGACGAGCGTCGACAGTTCGTCGCCGACGAGTTCGATTCCCACTGGGCGGGGGAACCCGCCGAGTTCGTGGTACAGTGGACCCTCGGTGAACACTTCCCACGCGGCACCGGCTGCGACCACGAGCATTCCGAACGTGGTCGCCGCCGCAACCGGCCAGCCGACGTTCTCGAACCGGAGGCCGAACGCGAGCGGGAGCACCGCAGCCAGGATCGGGACTGCGACCAGAAGCGGGAGCAGGACGTCAGTCATCGTTCACCTCCCTGTTTTCACGGACGATCTCTCTGAGCACGTCCATCCGGAGCGTGCCGAACTCCGAGTACACCCGGATGCTGAGCGCGAGCCCGACCGCGGTGAGGCTCACGCCCACCACGATGGCGGTGAGCACGATCACGTGCGGCAGTGGACTGACGTACGTCTCGGGTGCGCCGGCGGGGATCACCGGCGAGGTACCGCCCTGGACGTACGCCGCGACGACGAAAAGCAGGAACACCGCCGTCTGGAACAGGTTCAGCCCGATCAGCTTCTTGACGATGTTCGGGCTCGCGATCATCATGTAGAGCCCGATACAGACCAACAGGACGAACGCGATGTAGGCGTGTCTCGTCGTCAGCAGTTCGATCATTCCGGCACCTCCTCGGTGTCGTCAGTTTCGTCGTCCGGGAGTCGTCCCGCGTCGAGCGCGACCGCCGAAAAGCCAGCAGCGAGGGCAAAAAAGAGGCCGACGAGCACCGACGCGACGATCAGCGCGATCCCGCCGATCTCGACGGTCTCCATCCCCCACTTGGTCAGTTCGTTTGGCGGAAGTACCACGAATGGATCGAGGACCGGGGCGAGCATCGGGTAATCGAGGAAGTTGCCCCCGAGTGCGATCGTGAGGACGCCGACGCCGCCGAAGATCACGACGCCGACCGCCGCGAGCCCGACGATGACCGCGTTTTCGAGCCACCGTCGCGTCGCCTCGATGCCGAACGCGAACGCGATCATGTACACGACCGCCGCCATGATCGCGCCGCCCTGGAACCCGCCGCCGGGGGAGCCGGCGCCGTGGAACGTCACGAACAGCCCGTAGGTGAACACGAACAGTGCGACCACGCGCACGGTCGACATGATCACCTGGCTTTCGGTGTACGGCTGCTGACGGACCTCGTCGAGGTCGGTCATGTGAACACCTCCCGATCGAGGGCGATCAGCACGGCGATCCCGGCAGCGAACACGACGACAGCCTCGCCGAAGGTGTCGAACGCGCGGTAGCCGGCGAGGACGGCCATCACGGCGTTTTCGACCCCGGTCTCGGGATAGGCGTGCTGGATGTAGTAGCCCGTTACCTCCGGGTTGGCCCACGCCGGCGCGTCGGGATCACCCACGGGATAGATCGACGGCACTGTCGCGAGCATGAGCACGCCGAGAACGCCAACGACGCCGACCGCCGGCCACGAGACCGGCTCGAAGGTGCGGTCGTGGTCCAGTCGGACCGTCTTCGCGATCGTCAACAGAAGCAGGATCGTCGTCACGCCCGCGCCGATGGCCGCCTCGGTGAGTGCGACATCGGGAGCACGGTAGAACGTGTACAGCACCGCCATCCCGAGGCTGTAGGCGCCGAACACGACGATCGACGCCAGCACGTCGCGGAACAGCGCCGTCGCAGTCGCTGCCGCGATCACGAACACGATCAGGGTGGCTTCGATCGGCGTCACCGCCGTTCACCTCCCTCCTCGTCGAGTTCGGTCCACGGCTCGATCCCCTCCTCGAAGGCGGCCCGGGCGATCGCGTGAGCCGCAGTCGGGTTGGTCAGGAAGATGAAAAACAGGAGGAACACGGTTTTCACCGTGGTTGGCTCCCAGCCGAGCGTGAACGCGACGGCTGCGAGCGCAAAGCCCGCCCCGAGCGTGTCGGCCTGCGAGGCGGTGTGGGCGCGGGCGTACACGTCCGGCAGGCGGATCACGCCGGTCGCGGACACGAGGGTGAAAAACAGCCCCGTGAGTGCGAGCAGGAGTACCAGCGCAACGCGGACGAACTCCAGGTCGGTCATATGACGCCCCCCTGTTCGACGGTGAACTTCGAGATCGCAACCGACATCAGGAAGTTCAACAGCGCGTACACTAGCGCGATGTCCAGGAACCACGGCTCGTTGAGTGCGGCGCCCAACAGTGCGAGAATGACGACGGTGTTGGTTCCGAGGACGTTCACCGCCAGCACCCGGTCCTGGATGGTCGGACCGTCGACCGCACGGTACAGCATTGCGATCGCGAGCGCGACGAACAGTGCTGCGATGGCGATCAGTATCTCCCCGAGCGAGAAGCCGGCCACGACGGTCGTCTCGACGAAACTCATTCGTCGCTCACCTCCCGGTCGTCTGCGGTGCCGCGGTCGGAGCTGTTGTGGTCGTTGCTGTCGCCATCGGAGACGCCGCCGTCGGCGACCGCGTCGGCTTCAGGTCCCTGAAGTATCTCTGTGTCTCCCCGCTCTTCGGGACTTGCGATCCGGGCGGCTTCCCGGCCGTAGAAGATAAACCGGACCCACCGTTCCAGCGAGCCGGCGAACAGCCCGTCTCGCGCCGACGGGACCAGCGAGTGGACGTAGAGGTTCTGGTCTCTCGCCCGGACGGTGAGCGTTCCGGGGGTCAGCGTGATGCTGTTCGCAAGCGTCGTGAGCTGAACGCCGGGGCCGACGTACACCCGAACGCGAGTGAGCCGTGGTTTGATCGGCATCGACGGTCGAAGGATCACCGACGCGATGACGAGGTTCGACTTCACGATCTCGATGAACAGGTACGGGACGTACACGGCCAGTCGGAGGATTCGGAGCGGAGTTTCCGGAAACGAGGGATCCCGATCGACCGTGATCGTCGAGAGCACTCCCGCGACGATCGCGGCGCTGACCGCGCCGGTAATGACGTCGAACAGCCCCGAAAACCCGCCCAGAACGAGGTAAAACAGATAGGAAACGCCGAACACGAACAGGAACCGTCCCGCAGACAGCTCCTGGGCGAACCGCTGTCGCCTGGAGGGCCGATCGACGGGCGCCTCCTCGACGGTCAATCCACGAGCTTCGAGTTCGAAATCCAGCGGTTGATGCAGCGTCGACCGCCCGACGAGGCTGTATTCGGGATCCATCAGGACCGTCTCGATCCCGCGTTCCTCGGCGTATTCGAAGAGCAACTCGGCGTAGTCGTCCGCACCGAAGAGGTACTCCCCGCGTCCCAGAACCGTCGTGTGAACGACGTCCGCCGACGAGATCGTTTCGTCGTATCCGGTCTCCTCGAAGTCGTATCTACACCACACCTCGATCCGATCGAGCAATGCTGTCGCCTCCGCGTATCTATCGGTCGATCCGGGATCGTCGTCCCGCCACGTTGCGAGATAGACGAAGTGGAGCTCGGGGTCGCGTTCCGCGGTGGTGATCCGCGCTACTGCGTTTGCGACCGTTTTGCGAACGGTAGCCGTGTTCTTTACCGGTACCAGCAGCCGTCCGTTTTCAGCCGGCACCGAACCACCTCCTGTCGGGTTCGTCCGCGAGTCTCATCACCCACAAGGTCCGGCTACCCGCTCAAAACTCTACTTATCTCGTCCGAGGAGGCGGGGTCGAGCGCCGCGGGATGCGATCTTCCTTTCTTAAAAGCCCTTGCCGAGCAGCTCCCGCGCGATGATGTTCTTCTGGATCTCGCTGGTCCCCTCGTAGATCTGGGTGATCTTCGCGTCGCGGAAGAGCCGCTCTACGTCGTGGTCGTTGACGTAGCCCGCGCCGCCGTGGATCTGCACCGCCTCGTCGGTGACGTCGCGGGCGACCCTCGAGGCGAACTCCTTGGCCATCGAAGCCAGCATCGTGAGATCGTCGCCGCGGTTATCGACGCTCCAGGCGGACTTGTACGTCAGCTGTCGGGCGGCCTCCGTGCGGGTGTGCATGTCCGCGAGCTTGTGTTGAATCGACTGGAACTCGCTGATCGACCGGCCGAACTGCTCGCGCTCCTGGGCGTACTCCAGGGAGCGCTCGGCGGCACCCTTCGCGATCCCGACACCCTGGGCGGCGACGGCGGTCCGCGTCTCGTCGAAGAACTGCATCAGCTGCAGGAATCCCATTCCGCGGGTCCCGATGAGGTTCTCTTCGGGGACCCGTACGTCGTCGAAGATCAACTCGGCGGTGTCGCTTGCGCGGATTCCGAGCTTCCCGGTGATCTTGTCGGCCGAGAAGCCGTCTCGATCCGCCTCGACGAGTATCTGTGAGTAGCCCGAATAGCGGTCTTCCACCTCCGGGTCCGTCTCGCACACCACGACGAAGTAGTCGGCGACGGTCCCGTTGGTGATCCACATCTTGTTCCCGTTTATCACCCACTCGTCGCCGTCCTTCTCCGCTCGGGTGCTGATAGACGTGACGTCCGATCCAGCCTGCGGTTCGCTGATCGCCGAGCCCATCACGGTCTCGCCCTCCGCGAGCGGCGGGAGGTACTCCTCTTTCATTTCCTCGCTGCCGAACTCCATGATCGCCTCGGCGCCGAACCCGGCACTCGTGATACACAGTCCGATCCCCGGATCCACTGCGAACAGCTCCTCGGTCAGAATGCACATTTCCATCGACGAGTACCCCACCCCGCCGTAGTCGATCGGTATGTGCGGGGCGAGCAGCCCCATCTCGGCAGCCTTGTCCATTACCTCGTGGGGATACTCCTCGTTTACGTCGTACTCGCTTGCGACCGGCCGGATCTCGTTTTCCGCGAACCGCCGGACTTCCTCGCGGAGCGCCTTCTGCTCGTCGGTGAGTTCGAACTCCATGTTCGAGTATCCACACCGCGGTATGATACACGTTTCCAAACATCAGTAAACAAATTTAGAGTTTACGACCGCCCCGAAGTTTGTCGTCTCGAGCGTGTGCGACGCGGCTGTCACGACCCACGGGAGCGGGGCTTTTCAGCCCTCGGCACCAACGAGGGGATATGTCCGCCCGCGACGACGAGGAACTCCGCGAGCTACTCGGGGAGCTGGAGTCGACCTTGGACGAACTCGGAACCGAGCTGCGAGCCGAGGGGCGGAGTCGCGGGTTGCCGCGGCCGCCGACCCCGGGTGAGCTCCTGCGGTTCACCGACCGGTACACGATCCCGACAGTGATCGCGATGCTCGAGGCGACGATCCGATCGCTGGAGCTGTTGCAGGCGGTACTCAGACTCGCAGATCCGAACCGGTCCGGAATCGACGCCGGCGGGGCCGGCCGCGAAACACGGAATCGGCTGTCGGGCGCCCGAACCGAAGCGTCGAACCAGCTCTCCTCGGCGCTTTCCCAGCTGCGAACCGCGCTCTCGGAGGCCAACGAGAACCTGCCCGAGGAGCCGGAGGCGCGGTCGGTGATCGAGGACGCCAGGGAGTTGAGCCGCGAGATCGAACGGAAACTCGAGGAAGACCGCGAGGGTACAGGCCCGGGACGGGACGCTGGTTCGAGCGATCTC
The DNA here is from genome assembly GCF_002952775.1 of Halalkaliarchaeum desulfuricum. NCBI lineage: Archaea > Methanobacteriati > Methanobacteriota > Halobacteria > Halobacteriales > Haloferacaceae > Halalkaliarchaeum > Halalkaliarchaeum desulfuricum. Next base: position 1,391,311 of record NZ_CP025066.1, on the reverse strand, counting down.
GGCAGGAACGACAGGGCCCCGTCGGGGGCAGTGACGATCGACGTGACCGGGGAGTCACCCGACGATGAAGCCGAGGCCGGGGACGATCCGAACGCAGACGAGGAACCGAACGCAGACGACGAAGCCGAACCGGACGAGGAACCGGAAGTGGACGTCGACGCGGAGCTCGAATCGATAAAGCGCGAACTCGACGACGGCGAAAACCGGGATCCGGACGCGATCGGGGATGGCAATACCGACGACACGGAGGATACCGACGCCGACGAACAGAGTGGCACGAACGCCGACGAATAGCGTCCAGGGGAGCCGAGTCGCTACCGGACGGTCGTCGCGTCGTCGGAGGCGTGAACGGAGTCTGACTCGGCGCTGGCGGCGGCGACCGCACTCGCTGGGAGTTCTTTTCGGACATCGTCCCGGCCCTCCTCCTCGATTACCCTGGCGTAGGCGTCGGGGAAGACGCGAACGAAGTCGTCGAGAACACCCGACCATGCGTCGAGCAGTTCCTCCGCTCTGGACGAGCCTGTAAGCGCCCGGTGGTTTTCGACCAGCCGCCGGATCATCCGTTCGTCGCGGTCTGTAAGCTCTTGCGAGAGACTCACCATCCCGGTATTGGCCGTCTGTTCGAACGTCGCGTCGGGATCGTACACGTACGCGACGCCGCCGGACATCCCGGCGGCGAAGTTCCGCCCCGTCTCCCCGAGCACGACCACGACGCCGCCAGTCATGTACTCGCAGCCGTGATCGCCCAGCCCCTCCACGACCGCTTTCACTCCGGAGTTGCGCACGCCGAACCGTTCGCCTGCGGCACCGTTGACGTAACATTCGCCGTCCGTCCCGCCGTAGAGGGCCACGTTGCCGACGACGACGTTTTCGGCGGGATCGTATGCGGCCTCGCTCGGCGTCCGAACGACGACCCGCCCGCCCGAGAGCCCCTTTCCGAGGTAGTCGTTCGCCGCTCCCTCGAGTTCGAAGGCGACGCCGGGGGCCAGGAAGGCCCCGAAACTCTGTCCGGCGATCCCCGAAAAGTCGACGGAGATCGTCTCCGGCGGGAGCCCGGACGCCCCGTGTTCGGCCGACACCCGGTTCGACAGGGTCGCACCCACAGCCCGATCGACGTTAGAGATCTCCGTCGAGAGCGACACTGCCTCCTCGTCGCTGATTGCCGCATCGGTGGCGTCGATGAGTTCCCAGTCGAGTTGGTCGTCGACGTCGACGTGGGACTGTGGCCGGGTCTTGGTGCGCCTGTCGCCGGCCTGTTCGGCCACGACCGAAGAGAGGTCCAGCGCCTTCGCCCGCGGGTGGTCCGTCTCGCGCTGGACGAGCAGCGACGGCCGGCCGATCATCCCCTCCAGCGACCGGAAGCCGAGCTCGGCCATGATCTCCCGCAGCTCACGGGCGATGAACGTCATGTAGTTGATGACGTGATCGGGCTGTCCCGGGAAGCGCTGGCGCAGCTCCTCCCGCTGGGTCGCGACGCCGACCGGACAGGTGTTCTCGTGGCACTGGCGGGCCATCACGCAGCCGGAGGTGACCAGCGAGGCGGTTCCGAAGACGTACTCCTCGGCGCCCAGAAGTGCCGCCACGGCCACGTCGCGTCCCGTCTGGAGGCCGCCGTCGGTCGAGACCCTGATCCGGTCGCGGAGCCCAGTCGCCCGCAACATTTGGGTGGTCTCCGCGAGACCGAGTTCCCAGGGAACGCCGGCGTTTTTGATGCTCGTCTTCGGCGAGGCGCCGGTGCCGCCCGAGTGGCCGGACACGTGGACGACGTCGGCGTTCGCCTTCGCAACGCCGGCGGCGATCGTTCCGATCCCCGCCTCCGCGACGAGTTTCACGTTGATATCCGCCTCGGGATTCGCGGCTTTCAGGTCGTGGATCAGCTGTTTGAGGTCCTCGATCGAGTAGATGTCGTGCTGGGGCGGCGGGGAGATGAGCCCGACACCGGGGGTCGAATGGCGGACGTGAGCGATCATCTCGTTTACTTTCTTCCCGGGGAGGTGGCCTCCTTCCCCCGGCTTCGACCCCTGGGCCATCTTGATCTGCAACTCGTCGGCCGACTGGAGATACCGGCTGGTGACGCCGAACCGCCCCGAGGCCACCTGCTTTACGTTGCACTCTCTTTCGGTGTCGAACCGTTCGGGGGGCTCCCCGCCCTCTCCGGTGTTGGATTTCCCGCCGATCCGGTTCATCGCGATCGAGTTGTTCTCGTGGGCTTCCGGCGAGAGGCTCCCGAGGCTCATCGCGGCCGTCGAGAAGCGCTGGACGATCTCTTCGACCGGCTCGACCTCCTCGATCGGAACCGGCGAGCGATCGGAGTCGAACGAAAGCAAGCCCCGCAGCGTGTGGAGGGTCTCGGACTCGTCGTTGACGAGCTCTGCGAACTCCTGGTAGGTCTCGTAGTCGCCCGATCGGACCGCCTGCTGGAGCGTGCCGACGGTCTGTGGGTTCCAGCTGTGGTGGAGCCCCGACGAGCGGTTCTCGTACTCTCCGTGGGTTTCGAGTTTCGGGTCGCTCCCGAAGCCGACGGCGTGCCGCTTGCGGACGTCGAGTTCGATCCGTGCGAGGTCGATCCCCTCGGTCCGGATCTCCGTTCCCTCGAAGTACTCTGCGACGAGCCCGGAGTCGAGCCCGACCGCCTCGAAGATCTGGGCCCCCTGGTAGGATTCGACCGTCGATATCCCCATCTTGGCCATGGTCTTCAGCAGGCCGTCCTCCAGCGCCGTCCGGTAGGCGGCGACCGCCTCCGTTGTGTCGGCACCGTCGGGGCCCGCGACGAGATCCTCGATCGAGCGGTACGCGAGGTAGGGGTTGACAGCGCCGGCGCCGTAGCCGACCAGCGTCGCGAGGTGGTGAACCTCGCGTGGATCCCCGGACTCGACGACCAGCCCGGCGTGGTTGCGGAGCCCTTCACGGACGAGGTCGTGATGGATCGCACCCGTTGCCAGCAGGCTCGGGATCGGGAGCCGCTCGGGACCGACCTCCCGGTCGGACAGCACCAGCAGGTCGGCGCCGGCCTCGATCGCCTCGCGTGCGTCCGCCCGGATCCGTTCGATCGCGTCCTCGAGGGCCTCCTCCGGGCCGAACGTGACGTCGATCACAGCCGACTCGAACCGGTCGTCGTCCCCCTCGCCGAGCCGCTTTATCGCCGCGGTTTCGGCGTCGGTGAGCACCGGCGTCTCGCAGACGAGCTGCCGGGCGTGGTCCCGTGACTCTGCAAGGAGGTTCCGCTGGTGGCCGAGCCGCGACTCCAGGGAGGTGACGAGCTCCTCTCTGATGTAGTCGATCGGCGGGTTCGACACCTGCGCGAACAGCTGCTTGAAGTAGGTGAAAAGCGGCCGGTCGAACTCCGACAACACCGAAAGCGGGGTGTCGTCCCCCATCGACCCGACCGGATCCTTTCCGTCGCGGGCCATCGGCTCGAGCAGGTGATCGAGCTGGTCGGTGGTGTAGCCGAACGCCGTCTGGTGGGCGCGAAGCGATTCGATGGGGGCGTCGTCGTCCGTCTCCGTTTCGATCCCGGCGACAACCTCTTCGAGGGCCCGCTGTTCTTCGTCTACCCACTCGCCGTACTTCTCGTCGACGAGCTCCTCGAACACCTCGTCGTCGGGGATCACCCGACCCTCGTCGGGATCGGCGACGAACAGCTGGCCGGGCTGGAGCCGTCCACGGGTTTCGATCTCGGCAGGATCCGTCTCGAGGGCGCCGGCCTCGCTGGCCATCACGAGCCGGTTGTCGGTCGTGACGTCGTACCGGCAGGGCCGGAGGCCGTTGCGGTCGAGTACGCCCGCCACCCGCTCGCCGTCGAATCCGACCACCAGCGCCGGCCCGTCCCACGGCTCCACCAGCGAGGCGTGGAAGTCGTACCAGTCCTTGCGGTCCTCGTCCATCAGTGAGTCGCCGCGGAACGCCTCGGGGACCAGCATCCGCAACGCGTGCGGGAGTTCGCGGCCGCCCTGCAACAGCAGCTCCAGTGCGTTGTCGACCGAGGCGGTGTCGGACTGTTCGGGGTCGTCGATGACCGGCCGGATCGTGTCGAGGTGCTCGTCCAGTTCCGGATGGGACAGGTCGGTCTCCCGCGCCCGCATCCAGTTTATGTTCCCCTGGATGGTGTTGAACTCGCCGTTGTGAATGATCGTCCGGTACGGGTGCGCGAGATGCCACGCCCCGAGCGTGTTCGTCGAGAACCGCGCGTGGACGAGGACGACGCCGCTTTCGACGCGTTCGTCCGTCAGATCGGGGTAGTAGCTCGAAAGCTGCGTCCCTTTCAGCAATCCCTTATAAATCACCCGCCGGCGATCGAGCGACGGCACGTGGAACCGTTCGGCGCCGTCGACGTCGATCGCTCGCGATTCGATCGCATTCCGGGCCACGTACAGCGATCGGTCGAAGGCGCTGATCCCGAGATCGTCGTCTTCCGGCGCACAGAACGCCTGCCAGACGTCCGGCTCCTGATCGCGGGCTGTGGCGCCCAGCTCCGCACTGTCGGTCGGTACGTCCCGCCAGGTGAGCACCTCGAGGTCGTGCTCCGACAGCGCGTCCTCGACGAGTTCCTGGAGCTGCCGGCGCACCGTCGGATCCTGCGGCATGAAAAAGCTGCCGACGGCGTACTCGTCGGGCAGGTCGGCGTTCACCTTCGCCCTGAAAAACCGGTCCGGCCGCTGGAGCATGATCCCGGCGCCGTCGCCGGTGTTCGGCTCCGCTCCGGTGGTTCCGCGGTGTTCGAGGTTCGCGAGCAGTTCCAGCGCGTCGGAGACGTTGTCGTGGTCGACGTCGCCGTCGAGGTCGACGATCACGCCGACGCCGCAGTTCGACCGGTCGTCGTCGGGCGCGGCGAGCCCCGCCCGCGAGTCGGGTGTGTCACTACGTGGCTCGGTCATACCCGGTTTCCGGAACCGTCGTATAAAGGGTCTCTCATAAATGGGATAGGGGCACTAACCCACACATTAGGGAATATAAGGTCATTGTTCTTCCTTGTTCGACATGGATGTTCACGGGAGGATCCGGCCGTCGACCTACAGGTCGGAGGGTTCGAAGCTCCCTTCGTCGGTGATCACTCGATCGACGAGTGACAGCGGAATGGCGTCGTAGGTTGGGTTTTCGATCGTCACGCCCTCGACGGGTTCGAGCATCACCTCGCTTCCGGACCGGAACTCGTTTTCGAAGACGAATTCCTCGCCGACCACCTTGGCGCCGGAGCCGACGACGACTACCGGAACGTCGAGCCGGCGTGCGGTCGCCGCGATCGGGAACGTTCCCACGCGATTGTAGTAGGTTTCCTCGACGATGCAGGTCATGCCCAGCACCACGCGGTCGCAGTTCCGGAGGGCGTGTCCCATTGCCGAATCGACCGTGAGCGTCGGCTCCACGCGGTCGATTCCGGCGAGCGTTCGGGCCGTTTTCCGGCCGAGATACCTGGGGCGTGCTTCCGTGACGTAAACAGCGAGGTTGCACCCCGACGTTGCCGCGTCTTCGACTGCTGCCAGGACGGTCGTCGAGAAGTCGTGTGTGAGGATCGTCTCGCCGTCCACGAACGTTTCCGCAGCGTTTTCGGCGGCGGTTCCTTTCCCGGATTCGACGTCGTCGATCACGCGGTCGATGGTCTCCCGGAGCAGTTCCTTCGCCGACGCCACGTCGTCGGCGTTCCCGACGACTGCATCCTCGAGCTCTCGGACGGCGTTATGGAGGGTGGCGTGTGAGGGGTTCGCCCGGCGGAGCACCCCGGCGTTCTGTTCGAGATCTCGTTCGAAGGCGGTTCGCGACGTGTACTCCCGATCGAGCAGCTCCTCGAACGCCCGGGTCGCTTTGATCGCGACCGTCGAGGAGCTGTGCGTGCGCATCTCCTCGATCTCGGCGACCGTCTCGTCGATCATGTCCGATCGGTCGCCAGCAGGGGATGAATAGCTTGTGGGCTCTCGGCGCTGGCCCGGATCGCTCGTCGGCCCGTCCGTTCGTTCGGTCCCGGAATTCTTATCCCCCGCCTCACAGACCGTTGGGGCAATGAGGCGGAGTGATCCCGGATGACGACCGACGACCGTATCGAGGAGCTCCGTCGCCGACGCGAAAACGCGGAGAAAGGCGGCGGCGAAGCGCGGATCGAGGCCCAGCACGAGCGGGGGAAGATGACCGCCAGGGAGCGGATCGATTACTTCCTCGACGACGGGACGTTCCACGAGTTCGACCAGTTCCGGACTCACCGGACCCACAAGTTCGGGATGGAGGAAAAGCAGATCCCGGGCGACGGCGTCGTCACCGGCTACGGCGAGGTGAACGGGCGGACGGTGTTCGTGTTCGCCCACGACTTCACCGTCTTCGGCGGTTCCCTGGGCGAAGTGTTCGCCGAGAAGGTCTGCAAGGTGATGGACAAGGCGATGGACGTGGGTGCGCCGGTGGTCGGGCTCAACGACTCCGCCGGCGCGCGTATTCAGGAGGGCGTCGCCTCGCTTGCGGGCTACGCCGAAATCTTCCGGCGCAACACCGAGGCGTCGGGGGTCGTCCCCCAGATCTCGGCAATTATGGGGCCGTGTGCCGGCGGGGCGGTGTACTCCCCGGCGATCACGGACTTCACGTTCATGGTGAAAGACACCAGCCACATGTTCATCACCGGCCCCGACGTGATCGAGACGGTGACCGGCGAGCAGGTCTCTTTCGAGGAGCTCGGCGGCGCGGTCACTCACTCCTCGACGTCGGGTGTCGCCCACTTTGCGGCCGACTCGGAGGAGGGTGCGCTCGACGACATCGCCCGGCTGCTGTCGTACCTCCCGGCGAACAACGTCGAGGACCCGCCCCGCGTGGAGCCGTGGGACGATCCCGAACGCACCCCCGATGAGCTTTCGGAGCTGGTGCCCAACGAACCCCGGAAGCCGTACGACATGGTCGAGGTGATCGAGGCGGTCGTCGACGAGGGGTCGTTCTTCGAGGTGCACGAGAACTTCGCACAGAACATCGTCGTCGGGTTCGTCCGCCTCGACGGCTACAGCGTCGGCGTCGTCGCCAACCAGCCCCGGGTCAACGCCGGCACGCTCGACATCGAGGCCTCACAGAAGGGCGCGCGGTTCGTCCGCTTTTGTGACGCGTTCAACATCCCGATCCTCACCTTCGAGGACGTCCCCGGCTTCATGCCCGGCACCGACCAGGAGCACAACGGGATCATCCGCCACGGCGCGAAGTTGCTGTACGCCTTCTCGGAGGCGACGGTGCCGCTGTTGACCGTCATCACTCGGAAGGCGTACGGCGGCGCCTACTGCGTGATGTCTTCGAAACACATCGGTGGCGACGTCAACTACGCGTGGCCCACCGCCGAGATCGCGGTCATGGGGCCGAAGGGGGCTGTCAACATCCTCTACGACGAGGAGCTCGAGGCCGCAAGCGACACCGAGGCCCGTCGGCAGGAGCTCATCGACGAGTACCGCGAAGAGTTCGCCAATCCCTATACGGCTGCGGATCGGGGGTTCGTCGACGACGTAATCGAGCCGCCGGACACGCGCAAACGGCTCATCGACGACCTGGAGATGCTGCTCTCAAAGCGGAAGAGCCTCCCCGAAAAGAAACACGGCAACATCCCGATTTAAGCATCGACGATGCAACTCCACATTCCCGAGGACGCGTCCGACGAGGAGGCGGCGGCGATCGCCGCGGCGATCGGCGCCCATCTCCGGGATCGGGCGGCCGCCGCGGCAGCCGCCGCCGACTCGGAGCCGACCTGGGACGACAAGCGATGGGCGTTCGCGGGTCGCATCGAGGGTCTCGGCACCCGCGGCGCGCGCGATTTCCGACTCCGGGAGGGGACGCCGACGGATCCCTGGACCGCCAGCGGGCGCCGGGATCGGTTCTAACAACGACCTTTTGCTGCGGTCGCTCCCTTCGGTCGCTCCCTGGCAAAAGCTCGACCAAAAGCGCTGCGAGCCTCCCGTTGGTCGGCTCTTGGCCCGCTCGCTCCCTGCGGTCGCTCGCGGTGGGGGTCCTCGTTATTTTGTCTGAACCGTGGTCGAACGTCGGCCGTACAGCTCCTCGTGGTCGGTACAGAACTCCGGATCGCGTAGCTGTGCGTCGACCAGTTCTTCCTGATGATGGGCGTTGTAGAGCTGGCACTGTGGCTCCTCGCAGAACGCCTCGCCGGTTTCCAGCAGGTGTATCGCCTGTAGCACGTATCCTTTTAAAGCGTCAGTCGTCCGGGGGTCGTCCTCGACGAGGAACTCGCCGTCGATTTCGGTTTCCAGCACTTCTCGGGGTGGCGCGTCTCCCGAAAGGAGTGCGTGGGTCTGTTTCGCCCGGTAGTAGGACTCCGGTTTGGCCGGCGCTTCGTAGAGACCCGGGACGGAAATCAGCGTCAGCGGGCCCAGAACGGTTACGCGTTTGTGCCAGCGGCCGTCCTCGTCCCAGGTCCCGAGAGCCCGATCGAGCAGGGCGACGTGGAGTCGATCGAGCGATCGTTCCGCTTCGGGCAGGCGGCGTTCGAGGAACCTCCGGACGGCGAACCCGTCGTAGAGCACGCCGCCCGCCCGGTCCGGATCGTCGAGGGCCCGCTTTTCGTAGCGGACGACGCCGAGCATCTCGTTGCCAGTGTCGCGGTCGTACGGCGACAGCACGCGAGCGCCGGCGAAATCGCGAGCCAGATCGGCGTCGCGATACCGGTCGAGGAAGTGCTCGCGGACCTCGACGTCGGCGACGAACCGATCCCGCAGCCAGTCGGCGATCTCCTCGGCATCTGCAACCGTCGTCGGTGCACGGTACAGGAAGACGTCGTCGACCATACCGACGATCCTGGAGGTTAGTCGGCGCTCGCCTGGGGGGTCATTTCGACCGGCTCGGCGTCGATCCCGAGTTCGTCGATGGCGGACTGGGCGGCGCGCTTGCCCGAAAGCAGCATCGCGCCGAACGTCGGTCCCATGCGTGGCAGGCCGTACGTCGTGGCCACGGCCATTCCCGTCACCACGAGCCCGTCGTGGGCGAGCCCCGTGTGTTCGACGACGGCGTCCTCGCTTTTGCCGACCCACATCGAATCGTGACCGGGCGAGTCGTGACCGGGTGCACCGTACTCGTCGGCGTCCGTCCGGTCCATCCCTGTCGAGTGGGTGCTGGCGTGGTCGATACCGGGCGCGTCCAGGACGCCCCGTTCGTGGAGTTTCTTGACCGCGACGGCGTCGTGTCCGGTGGCGTCGATCACGAGGTCGCCCTCCACCGCGATCGGGTCGACGCAGGTGATCTCACGGGGGAGTGAGTGCACCGGCGTCCAGTTCATCACGATCCCGCCGACGCGGTGGTCCTCGCGGATCACGATGTCCGTGAACTCGGTCATGTTCTGGATCTTCGCTCCCGCGTCGCAGGCGGCCTTGATGAGTCCAGAGCACGCTTCGGGCCCGTTGGCGACGTACAGCCCTTCGGTGTCCCGAGCGCGTTTGTAGTCGACATCCAGTTCATCCAGGACCTCCTGGGCGGGGCTTCGCACGGTGACTTTGTTCATCAGGAACCCACCCAGCCAGAACCCGCCGCCGAGGTAGTTGTTCTTCTCGACGACCATCGTTTTCACGCCGCGTTCGGAGAGTTCCTTCGCTGCGGTCAGCCCGGAGGGACCACCCCCGACGACGATGACGTCGCTGTCAGAGAAGTTCATGAACTCTTCGGTCCATTCCTGGCCGATCGCGCGTGTTACGTCCGCCTCGCCGACGTCGCTGAACTGTTCGGTCTCGGAGCTCATAACACTCGGTGATATTACCTGGTGAACAATAATAGTTTGTCTCGAAGAATGGGATCTTCCAAGCGAGGCGAAACAGCAGAATTGGTCCACAGTCTCACGCGTTTTCGGACGTCAATAGAGCATCCGGCGACGGTACCGTTATAAGGAATTAACCCTTTCCCAGCATGACATGCAACCAAAAACTAGACGATCATTGCTCCGGGGTATCGGCGTGACCGGAATTGCGCTTGCTGGCTTCAGTAGCGGAACAGTAACTGCCAGTCACGATCCGGACGAATTCCGTATCGAGTTCAACAAACAAACGCGCCGCCTGGACGTCGAAGAACCGAGCGTGCTCGTCGCCAGCGCGCATCTCCCCGAGAGCGGCTTCGTCATGGTGCATGAAACACACGATCACGACATGGGGAACATGTCGGATTCGGGCTGTCCGGACATGCACGAAATCTACGGCGACACCGACATCCTCGATCCCGGCCACTATGGAGGAATAACGGTACCTCTGGATAAGAGTCCTGATGAGGCAGGTACCGAGGAACTGGTAGCGATGATCCATGAGGTGGACAATGGCGACGACAAGATTTGTCCACCAGAGATCCGCCAGAAAGCCGATGTTAGATTCATTGAGGCAGATCGGTCTCGATAGCGCCGACGCCAGATTTCTACTGGAGCCGTTCAGTTCGAACGCCAGATCCTTTCCGAATGTGTTCGCTGGTGACGGATCCCGTGCGTCCGGACGTCGATCCAACTCTGTCACGGTGTGCGTTCGAAGAGCGGGGTTGCCCCGCGGAGACCGCTGTTATCGAACGTTTTGCGAGAAGTCCGAGCGAACCCAGTGAGAGATGAGCCAAGGTAAAAAAGAGAAGTTGTCATACCGATAGCGAGGGCCGGAGGCCCGAGCTATCGGCTTTTTTGGTCGAGCTTTTTTGGCGGGGGTCGAGCGAAGCGCGCGGCTCTGCCGCGCGCGAGCGAGGCCCCCGCCAAAAAAGGTCGAGGGAAAAGAATTTGCGACCGCCGGAAGGAGTGACCGTCATGAAAGTGCACGTCGGAGCGGGCGCGACCGACGAGGAGGCGGAAGCGATCGCCGCCGCCCTCGCGGAACATCTCGCCGTCGAGATCGAGGTCCATGTCGGTGACGAACAGGAGCCGACGGCCACGGCGACCCCGCCGGAAACGGAGTATCCCCTCGAGGACGACCTCGGTCCGACGGAGCGGGAGGCCGCCCTGCGCGAGGAGATCGAAGATATCTTCGAAGGGGGGCCCGAGAAGTACCGGGACCGTCTCCCCGAACAGGGCAAACTGTTCGTCCGCGACCGGCTGGAGCTGTGGTTCGGCGAGGAGGACGGACCGGTCGTAACCGAGGCCGACAACGGAGGTGACGGCGAGGCGCCGACCGGCCTCAGATTCGAGGACGGCAAGTTCGCACACTTCGACGCGTGGCATCCGAACAGCCCGGAGGTCGAGGAGCACGACGAGGGGAACAGACTCCCCGCGGACGGGCTCATAACCGGCGCAGCCACCTTCGAGGAGCGGGACCTCCACTTCATGGCCAACGACTTCACCGTCAAGGCCGGCTCGATGGCGGCCCACGGGGTCGAGAAGTTCCTCCGGATGCAACAGCGGGCGCTCAAGACCGGCAAACCCGTGCTGTATCTGATGGACTCCTCGGGCGGGCGGATCGACCAGCAGACCGGATTCTTCGCCAACCGCGAGGGGATCGGGAAGTACTACTACAACCACTCGATGCTGTCCGGCCGGGTCCCCCAGATCTGCGTGCTGTACGGCCCCTGTATCGCGGGGGCCGCCTACACGCCGGTGTTCGCCGACTTCACGATCATGGTCGAGGGGATGTCCGCGATGGCGATCGCCTCCCCCCGGATGGTGAAGATGGTGACCGGCGAGGAGATCGACCTGGAGGAACTGGGCGGCCCGGCGGTCCACGCCCGCCACTCCGGCTCGGCGGATCTCGTCGCCCGCGACGAGGCGCACGCCCGGGAACTGGTCGCGAACCTGATCTCGTATCTCCCGGATAAGGCCGGCGAGAAGCCGCCGCGATCGGAGCCGACGCCGCCCCGGTACAGCCCCGACGGTATAGACGAACTGGTGCCCGCAGAGCCCAACCGGCCGTACGACGTCCACGACCTGATCGAGCGGATCGTCGACGCCGAATCCGTTCTGGAGCTGCGGCCCGACTACGGCAGCGAGATCGTCACTGCCCTCGCCCGGATCGACGGCCGCCCGGTCGGCGTCGTCGCCAATCAGCCCACCGAGCGCTCGGGGGCGATCTTTCCCGACTCCGCGAGCAAGGCCGCGGAGTTCATCTGGACCTGCGACGCCTACGAGATCCCCCTGCTGTATTTGTGTGACACGCCGGGATTCATGGCCGGCTCGCAGGTGGAGAAGGACGGGATCCTCGAAGAGGGCAAGAAGTTCATCTACGCCACCGCCGCGGCGTCGGTTCCCCAGCAGACCGTGATCGTTCGGAAAGCGTACGGCGCCGGGATCTACGCGATGGGCGGGCCGGCGTACGACCCCGAGAGCGTGATCGGCCTCCCGTCGGGCGAGATAGCCATCATGGGGCCCGAGGCGGCGATCAACGCGGTGTACGCCCGAAAACTCGACGAAATCGACGATCCGGAGGAACGCGAGCGCCGCGAACGCGAACTCAGAGAGGAGTACCGACGGGATATCGACGTCCATCGAATGGCGAGCGAGGTCGTCATCGACGAGATCGTGCCGCCCTCGGCGCTCAGGGACGAACTCGTCGCTCGGTTCGACTTCTACGCGGATATCGAGAAGGATGTCCCCGACAAGAAACACGGGACAATCCTTTGAACTATTTCGAGGGCAGCGCTCACCGGTCGGCGTCGCCGGCTCCCTTTGCGACCCCGTCTGCGCGTTCGGCGACGTCGACCAGCCGGACCCAGCTGTTGATCCCGGCACGTAACGCGACCAGATCGCTCGCGTCGACGGTCACCTCGACGGTTCGATCCGTCCGGGCGACGGTTGCGCCGGCCCGATCGTCGTCGAGTTCGTCCTGTTCGACCACCACGGCGTCGGCGACGAGTCTCGCGGCCTCCTCGTCGGGGTAGACGAACGACAGCGTCGCAGAATGAATGTCGGTCACGCGGTTCATCCCCCGGTTTGCGGCGGTGTGTTCGAGGTTACTCGACGTCGACTTCCTGGATGCCGCCACCGCGCTCCTTCAACAGCACGCGGTGACCACAATACGGACAGCGGACGCCGCCGTATTCGTCGAGTTCGACGTCCCGTTTGCAGCGGGAACACTTGTACGCCATCGTTACTCCTCGTCGTCTTCGTCGCTGGACAGCGCGGCCCGGATCGAACGTTTGACCTGTGTTCCGCCGGGCGTCTCGGGGCGGTAGGCCCCGCCGGTGAACGTCTCGCCGGTCTCCTCGTCGACCCAGATACCTGTACCGATCCGTTTTACGTCGTTGCCGTCGACGGTCGCAGAGCGCATCTCGTCTTCGATGTCGCGAACGCGAACGCGGGAGACGCGCCCGTATCGCGCGCCGAAGCGCCCGGCGCTGCCGACCGATCGGGCCTTCTGTTTAGCCATACAGTTCGATATCGGCAGCGCGCGTAAAAACTTGTTGAGTCGGCCGGAGCGTGTCATCGGCTATCGAGCGGGTCCGACGCGGATATATTCGAGACACAGAACGGTGGTTTTAATCCCTGGAACGAGCGATGGCGAGTATGGTCGAAGCCATCGCCGTCGCGAGCGGGAAAGGGGGGACCGGAAAGACCACGAGCACTCTCGCGCTCGGGATGGCGCTCGCCGCCGACTACGACGTGACGGTCGTCGACGCGGACACCGGGATGGCGAACCTGTTGTTTCACGCGGGGCTGGACGACGTCGAGGTGACGCTCCACGACCTGCTGATCGAGGGAACTGGGACCGACGTGCGGGAGGCGACCTACGACCGGTTCGGGATGCGGGTCGTGCCCTGCGGGACGAGCCTCGCGGCGTTCGAGCGCGCCGATCCGGCCCGCCTTCGGGACGTCGTCGCCGAACTCGGGGGCGAAACCGACGTACTCCTGCTGGACTCGCCAGCGGCGCTGGGGTCGAAATCCGCGGTGCTTCCGCTGGTGCTTGCCGACCGGATCGTCGTCGTCCTTCAGCCGACGGTTCCGTCGCTGTCGGACGGGCTCAAGGCTCAAGAGTACGCCCGCTCGTACGGAACGGAGACGGCGGGGATCCTCTTCAACAGGGTTCGGGGAGAACTCGGGGACATCGCCGGGAAGGCCGAACGCTACTTCGGCGGCACCACGCTTTCGGCGATTCCCGAAAGCGACGCGGTCAGGGGGGCTCGCCGTGCCGGGAAACCCCTCCTCGCACACGCGCCCGGTTCGGCCGCCGCAAACGCCTATCGGGAGGCAGCGGACGCGCTCGAACCCCGGACGGGGCGGGCTGACGACGTCGCTGCCCGGTTCACGAGCGCCGTCGTCCCGGAGACGCACTGACAGCACCCGACTCGATCGCCATGACTCCCCCGACGCTCGATAGATCACGCGGGCTCCACGTTCCACAGGGTGAGCTGCTCAGCTCCCGGGTCGTCACCGATCTCGGTGTCTCCCTCCGGCGAGCACTCGAGGAAGCACTCACCGGATACGTCCTCCTGGAACCGCAGGAGACGCTGTTGCTCGACGGCGACGTCCACGGCGTGCTCACGCTCGAGGACGGCGTCCCGACGCTCGTGTACGATGTCGCCGCCGACGAACGGGGATCCCGGGCGCTCGCCCGGCTCGCTGATCCGGGACCCTACCGAGTCGAACGGTACGCGACCGATCCGGAGGCGATCAGCTCGCTCCACGGGGCCGACGGCGCCGACGCCTTCCGCGTCCCGCCGGGTGCCCCGGCGGAACAGCTGGCCAGGGACGCCGACCTCGCTGGGGCGACCCGACGACAGGCACCCGACGTCGGGGAGTCGGACGGGAAAGCGGATCCGCTCGAGTCGTTTCTGGCCGACGAGGAGCGCGTGGCGGCGATCCAGGAGGAAGCGCGGGCGGAGGCGAAACGTCGAGCCGACGAGTGGGGGTTCACCGAGGAGTTCGCAGACGACCGGTAGTTCGGTCGACTCACTCGAAGATGACCACGACCACCTCCACCGTCGCTTGGTCGTCCGGTGTAGCGAGTCGCAGTTCGAACCCCGCCGCGAGCACCGCGGTCTCTCCGGCCCGCTCCTGAACGACGACGTTGTCGATCAGCTCACAGGGGCCGAACGAGCGCATCGGGCCGGACGGGCAGGTCCCCTCCCGCCACGTCGCGGCCGGCTCCGCACCGTTGACGATCTCGATCACCACGCCCTCGGCGTGTCCCAGCCGTTCGATCGTGTCGATGTCGTCGTCGAGCACGTCCTGGAACGCGTCGACCCCGGCCTCCCGCCGATCCCAGTCGTACTCGCCATCGATCTCCACGCTGGCGTGTTCGACCGCCCGCTCCAGCGATCGTTCGGCGTCGGCGAGCTCGGTAGCCGGTTCGACGTCGGTGCCGACGTCGCCGTGATAGCCGAGCTGCAGGTACGCAAACGCCATCGGAACCAGCGCCAGCGCGATCACGGCCGCCGCGACGAGCACCAACTGTCCGCGTTCGTCCGGGGAAATCCCCCCGACTCGGTGTTCGTCTGTCATCCGTACCACACCCACAGCTCGACTTCTCCGTGTCTGGTCGTCACAGCCGCGTATCCAACGGGAACGCCGCGAGGGCGTTCCTGACCGACAGCGCCGTAGGCTTCGTCCGGCCCCGACACGTTCACTCGATAGAACACGTTGTCCGGAAGGATCAGGCCGACACGCCGCTCGAGTGCGTCCCGTTCGCGATCGAAGCCGGACGCCGACCTGGTGAGTTCGGTGAGCCGCGTCTCGCCGACGTGTCGCGGTGGTTCGTTTTCCAGGACGGTCACCGTGTCCGTCGCGTACCGGTCCAGCTGTGCGGTGTCGGCTCCCGCCGCAGGCACGCCGATCCCGAAAGTGACGGCGACCCCGAACACGAATACGACCCCGACGATCGCCTCGATCAGCGTGATAGACAGCTGTCCCCGGTGTGACCCGGATCCCCTCCGTCGATCGTGTCCCATCCGGGGCCGCTCACCTCTCGGCACCGACGGTCACCTCCAGATGCGCTTTCGCCGTCGTCTCCGGCGTCGCGGTTATCGCCACAGTGCCGTCCGAGCCCTCCGCCTGGACGGTCACCCGCAGTGTCGCAGTCCAGGGGACCGACGCCGTTGCGGTTCCCTCGAGCCCGCCCGGATCGTACAGGAGGACGCGGTCGTTGACCCGGATCGTCGACACGCTGGTGTCGTTTTCGGGCTCGACGGTCACCTGGAGCTCGTCCGTCCGACGAGGCACCGTCACGGCTTCGTCCTCCTCGAGATCGAGTCGGTACGTCCGTTCGTCGTCCGCGGCGAGGACGACGAGGCGTTCGACCCTCGTTCCGCCCGTTGGTTCACCCCGCTCGAGCAGCGTCCGATCGTCGATCCGGATCCGGAACGGGCGGTCCTCGATCCCGGGTGCTAGCGACTCGACATCGGTCACCGAGAGCGCCTCGATTTCGTTCCGATCGAGCACGTTCTCCCGACGGACGTGGGGGGCATCCGACGAGACGAGACGGTCGGCGAGGTCCGTCGCTACGTTCCGTTCTGCCGGCTCGCGCTCGGCGGCTGCAAGCGATCCGTGCGCTATCGCGATCGCCGTTCCGGCGGCCCCAACGAGCAGGAGCAGCGCGACAGCGAGGCTCACCATGTTGGCCTGCCCCCGGACCGGTTCAGTCGACCCCCCTCGGCCGTCGGGTCCGGGCGTCATCGGTTCACCAGCCGGATCGTCACGCCGATCGTCTCTCCGTCCCCGTGGGTGGTCTCTTCGCCCCGTTCGGCCTCGATCACGAGTATCGTTTCCGCCCCGCTTCGCCAGGTTCCGGTGACGTCCGTCACCGACGCCGGAACCGCGAGTTCCGCTGCCGTCTCGATCTCCGTTTCCGGATGCTCGAGCCGCAGCGTGGTCCCGTCGGCGGTCACTCTGTAGTTTCCGGAGGCGATCCGAGGGGGCAGATCCACCCGCCGTTCCATCTCCAGCCCGTAACGTTCGGTGCCCTGTCGATCGGGCGGGGCCGCCCGTTCGATCTCGTCGCTTGCGGCCACGAGAACCCTGTCGGCGACCTCCTCGCCGGCGGCGCGCTCGTAGGTGGGGGCGATCCCGGCGTGCAACGTCGTCGTGAGCAGGCCAACGAAAAGCACCACGATGGCCGCCTCGAGGGTCTTACCGACGACCGCGGTTGTCGCCCGGTCTGTTCGCTCCCGCCGTCGGTGCAACCCTTTCGACGGGGCCGGATCAGTCATGGAACACCTCGAGTTCGACGTCGTGAATCACGACGTAGCCCGTTCGCTCTCCCTCGAACCGTCCCACGACGCTGGGCTCGTCGTCTCCCTCGAACGTCTCGACCGATGTGGACGCCCCCTGTCGTTCGAACTCCCGTCCCCAGGCGTCGGGCGTCGTGGTCTCGACCGCGACGGCGTACTCGCCGTCGCCGAGTTCGGTGCGGTCGTGCGAGACGGTCGTCCGGAGCGTGAGCGTCGAGGCTCCGGTGCCGCCGTGCGACACCGATTCGACTGGGTCGATCTCGACGACCCCGACGAGGAACGCCCCCTCGGATGCGGCCACCGGTGGCCCCTCGTGGACACGCGAATATTCCCCTCGGGACTCCACGACAGCACCGCCGAGAGAGATCACCCGGTGGCCGTCTGTTTCGTACACGATCGCGCCGACGTCCCACGTCGAGATCACCTCGTCGTCCTCGATGACGCGGACCGTCCGTTCGGTGGTTCGAAGCGTCCCATCGGTAAACGACAGGCTCGATTCGCGGGTGCCGGTCGCCGTGACCGGTTCGATCCCCTGCTCGAGATCGGTGGCGACCGCGTTCGCGTCCGCGGCGGCGGCGTTCTCCTCGAGTGCGACGCCGATGGTGAGGGTGAGTGCACCGAGGCTGAGTACGGCGATCCCGAGCAACAGCGCCACGCCGACGACCTCCGACTGGGCCCGAACGGAGGAGTTACCGCTTATCGGTTGCCGGCTCATACCGCACCCACTCCCGCGAAGACGAGATAGCAAATACAGACGAGCACACTCGAGTGCAACAGCGCCTCGTACCGGTTGCGGGAGGCGATCCCGGCAAACCAGCCGGACGCGAGCATCGTCGCCTGGGTGACGACGTAAAACCGGAAGCCGTCGCGCTCGGGGTCGATCGTCGCTGGATCGAGCGCGAACCCGGCCGTCCCCGGCGTCGACGAAAGCTGTGTGAACCCGTCGACGATGTACTGGTTGACTGCGACGACGATGCCGACGATGAGCACCGCGGTCGTCCAGCCGACCACCGCGTACACGAGCATCGCCGACCGCAGCGACTGCTTTTCGTGGTACAGCCGACCGATCTCGGATTGCAGGTTCTCGAACACTGTTTCGGTGTCGCTGCCGGCCTCGAGTGCGCCGGTGACGAGCCCGACAGTCTGTTCCCCGAGCGGTGTTCCCACCCGTTCGACGAACCGGTCCAGCGCGGCGGTTCGCCTGTCGGAGGTGCCCTGAAGCGTCCCGCCTGTGGTGACGCCCCGCTCCCGAACGCCCTCGGGAGCGGAGGTGAGTCCGAGGTTGAACCCCAGATCGGCGACGTCGTCGTCGAGCGGCCCGAGATCGACCTCCTTCGAGACGATCCGAACCGCCTCGGGGAACGGTCGTCCCAGCGAGACGTGTCCCGAGACGGCGTGAACGAAGTCGCGGATCTCCCTGTCTTTGGCGTCGTCGAGCCGTGCCCGCCGCAGCGCGACGAACCCGACGGGTAGCCCGTATCCGACGTACCCCGCGAGGAACGCGTTTACTGCCCCGGTTCCAGACTGCGCGGCGACGATCCCGACGGCCATCCCGAGCGGGAGGAAGACGACTGCCGCGCTTGCGGGGTTCCGCCGTGCAGTTTTGAGCGTCGCGATCGCGGCGTTCGGACGGACGTAGCTCGTGTGCTGGTCGTCCGGGCGGACGCTCTCGACGACCAGCACCGCCGCGACGCCGACGAGCAGGATGAACCCGGCGCTCCCGTAGACGGCCAGCGCCCGCATGCTGACGGGACCGACCGGCGTCGACACCCGCTCGGCCAGCCCGGGCGCGAGCACGCTCATCACTGTGAGAACGATGACGAAAAGGGCGGGCAACACGAGCAACACGACGAACAGTTCGGCGAGCAGTTCGAGGTAGCCGGAGGCCCGAGTGCGGGCCCGTTCCTGACGGTGGCTCAACATCCGGCTTTCCATGCGGAGGTAGCTCTCGAGTGCGTCCTCGCCCTGCATCGCGTGTTCGCGGAACTTGAGCAGAAACGGTGCGAGCAACTCTCTGGAGGGCGTGTCACGTGCGACCCGCCGCAATCCGGCGTCGAGGCTCCCGGTGAGTTCCGCGGTGTTGAGCGTTTTCCTGAAGGCGACTGCAGTCTCGCCGTAGGCGTCGTTTCGGGCGGTCCGTCGGAGCATCTCGCGGGCGTCGTCGCTTCCGGAGGAAAGCGAGTGGAGGTACCGAACTGCACCCGGGAGCGTCCGTTCGATGTCGGTTCGGCGGGCGGTCGCCATCCACCGGAGATACAGCCCACCGACCCGGATCGTCGTCACCTTGATCGCGACCGCGAGGACGGCGGCGAATCCGACGGCGATAGAGAGCCGCGAGGCGGCGGTGAACGGCTGTACGCTGGCGATCCGGAGCAGGATCGCATCGACGCCGGCGAGAGTGCGGTCCGGAACAGCAAGGAGGAACCCGACGCCGAGAACGCAGGCGAACGATGCCAGCAGCCACGACAGGGCGTACAGCCGGGACAGGAACACGTCGAAACTGACTCGCAGATCGGTTGCCCGATATCGACGGCGGGCCGTGGCGTGTTTCGTTCCGTCCGCGTGGCGGGCGAACAGCGCGTACAGCGCGCGGTCCAGAATCGACAGTCGCTTGTCGTCGGCATCGACACTCATCGGCCGTCCCCCGGCCGGGAACGACCGGTTGCTGACTCTGTCCCCGAACGTCCGCGGCTCACGCGCTCGACGGTCGCCGCCTCGTCGGCAGTCAGGTCGGCCAGGAAGGAGAACAGTTCGTCGACGTCGGTGACCCCTTCCCGGACCAGATACTCGACGTAGCGGTGTTTCCGGTGGAACTCCCGTTCGACTGCCGACACCGGGCGGTCAGTTCGTTCGGCCAACCGGTGGAAAAACCGGAATCCGACGCGTTCCTCGCCTGGATCTGTCGTCCCGCTTTCCGGTCGGCCGCGGTCGGAGGCGGTCGGTTCTCCAGTTTCGTCTCCCGTCCGGAGGTCCGGGTGGTCGTAGGCGAGTCGGAACTCCCCGTCCGTCGTCCTCCAGGCGACCGTGTTCCAGTGGATTTCGCTTCGTCCCTTCGAGACGGTGCCGGCCCGATCGTCCGGGGTCGTTTCCAGTGCGCTTTCGGGAAGCTCCTCGAACTCCGACGCCGAGAGGAACTCGACGATCCGTCCGACGTACCGCTCGCCGTCGACGTGACGGGGGAACACCACGAGGTCGATCTCGCAGAGCAGATACGACGGGACTCCCTGTTCGATCAGCCGGTTGACCAGCGTCTCGACGTCTTCGGCGTGCAGCGTTCCCAACAGCCCATGGCCCGTGTTCAGCGTCTCAGCAAACGTTTCGAACGACGCCGGCGTGTTGATCTCCGCGATGACCTCGACGTCGGGAGTGAGGTAGTTCGTCTCGGTCATCAACTCCGCCATCGTGACGCGCTTGTACTCGTTTTCGTGTTCCCGGGTCGAAAGCGAGATGCCCGTCTCGTGGGGGAACACGACCTCACGGGAACCCTCGTCGATGCTGATCGGTCGATCGTCGAACCCGACGAAGGACATGTGCGCGTTCAGGAGTGTGGTTTTGCCGGCCCCGGTCGGACCGCAGAACAGCCCGACTCCGTGGTGTTCGTACAGCAGCCACAGCAGCGTAACCAGCTCCGTCGAGAGCGTATCGTTCTCCACGAGATCGACGGGTGTGAGGATGTCAGTCGCCTGTTTTCGGATCGAAACGTGTGGACCGTCCTCGCTGATGACCGGCAGCGCGACCGCACAGCGGACCGTCTGTTCGACGCCGTCGAGGTCGAGGTTCACCTTCGCGCTTGGCGTTGCGGCGTTGAGTTCGGTGCCGTCGTGGGCCGCGAGTTGGGTAACGACGTTGACGAACCGGGTCTCCTCGTCGAACCGGAGGTTCGTCGGCACGCGGTCGCCGCCGACGCTGGCCGACGGGAGCGTTCCCGTCCGCGGGATCACCTTCACCCGTTCGTCGATCCGATTGGCCTCGACGTCCTCGAGATGGGGATCCCGGATCGGTACGGTGAGAATGTCCTGTCCGACGAGATCCCGCAGCACGTAGTACACCAGGTCGTCGAGACGGTCCGGCGCGAACCGGGAATCGACGGGCGGAACCGCCAGGTCGTACGCCGCAAGCGCCGACCGGAGGCGGTATCGGGTGGCATCGAGCCACGCCCGGGTGTTTCGGGCGGTGAGCCGCCGGGAGAGGAACTGTCTGGCCCGTTCCTCGACGAACGATCCGCGATCCTCCAGCACGCGGGTGACATTCGTCTCCCAGATGCGCTGCTTGCACTCCCGAATGAGTTGTTCGTCGCCCGGCAGCAGATCCGGCTCCAGGACGGCGTATTTCGTCGTGAACTGGTCGGAACCGAGGAGATGCTCCCGGTAGATCACGACGTCGACCTCGAACCCCGCGAACTCGACGCTGTAGGTGCCGAGCCGCTCGCCTGCGACGCGTTCGGCGAACCTGGCGTCGCCGGCGTAGCCCGTATGAACCGGCGCGAACCGATCGGTGTGGACGACGAGTTCTGCGTCGTCCCCGACGTCGGCGACCTCGACGCGTCCGTCCAGCGCGACCGGAGTGAGATCGTCGAACAGCCGCAACGCAGAGAGGGCGTGATAGTCGATCCGTCGCCGGGCCGCAGGCGAGACGTCGAGCAGGCGATCGAGCGCCCGTTCGTATTTGGGGGCAAAGCCCCTCCTGGCGCGCTCGATTGCACCCTCCCGCGTCAACGGTCGGCGGTGACTCCCCGCCGAGAAGTACTCCCGGGCGGTCCGGAGGCCGTCGCGGCCGGCGGTCGCAAGCCCCGGTTCGCGGACGTCGTACCGGAACTTTCCGCCGGTCTCCCGGATCGTCGCGACGACGCCCTCGATAACCTCGTACTGGGCGCGGACGTTCGGCGCGTACCACGCGTCTGGACTGTCCGGCGGCTCCGGCGGCGGTACGGTCACAGTTCCGCTTCCGTTCGCGTCCCGTCCGGCGCTCGACGACGATCCCTCGGCTGTGCCCTTAGATCGGGCTTGCGTCCCATCCATCGACAGACCGCTCCGTGGATATTTCGGATTGATTCGTTTCGGTATTTAAGTGTTAGTATCCGGAAATAGAATGTAAAATTAACATCTAATTCGGGGTTCGGCACGCGCTGTTCAGTATAGCCGATAGATCGCGGCCTCGTAGGGTCGCAGATCGACCTCGCGGGGATTTCGGTCGGGATCGAGTTCGTTCGACAGCGCGACCTCGGCGCGATCGAAGTCGATCTCGGCGGGCGTCTCGAAGGTCGGAGTCCCGTCGGTGAAGTTGCAGCAGATCAGGAGTTCGTAGTCCGCCGCCGGAAGCGTCCGCCGGATCGCGTAGATCGCCTCGTCGTCGGGCGAGAGGAGTTCGAAGTCTCCGTACACCAGGACGTCGTCATCGTGCCGGAGGTCGATCAGTTCCCTGTAGTACTCGAGGATCGAGCGATCCCGCTCCCGTTCGCGCTCGACGTTGCACTCCTCGTAGTCGTCCCCGACCGGAATCCAGGGCTCGCCGTCGGTGAAGCCGGCGTGTTTCCCGTCGGTCCACTGCATCGGGGTTCGGGCGTTGTCGCGTCCGAACCGCTCGATCCGGTCTGCGACCTCGGAGAACTCCGCGCCGGCGTTCCGCTTGCGGTCCCAGTAGTTTTGGGCCCACACGTCCCGCAGCTCCGCCGGCGAGTCGAGATCGACGTTCGTCATTCCGATCTCCTCGCCCTGGTACACGAACGGAGTCCCCTTGTGGCCGTGGAGCCACGTCGCGAGCATCGTGGCGGACTCGTAGCGGTAGTTTGGGTCGCCGAACCGGGACAGTCCCCGCGGCTGGTCGTGGTTGGAGTGATAGAGGCTCACCCACGCACCCTCCTCGACGGCGTCTTGCCACTTCGACATGATTGTCTTGAGGTCGGTCAGGTTCCATTCGCTGTATTTCCAGCCGTCTCGATCGAGTTCCACGTGCTCGAAGAAGATCGTCATGTCCAGCGCGTTCGACTTCCGGCCAGTCACGTCCAGCGCAGTCTCGGGGTCGATCTCGACGCATTCACCGACGCTCATGACCTCCTCCCGGTAGTCGCCGAAGCCGTGTTCGGCGAGTTCGTCCAGATATTCGTGCACCCGGGGGCCGTCGACGTACTGGTCGATCCCCACCTGGGTGTCCGCCTGAGGATCCCCGTTCGGGAGCCCCTCGGGCTTCGAGATCAGGT
The DNA here is from genome assembly GCF_002952775.1 of Halalkaliarchaeum desulfuricum. Taxonomy (NCBI): domain Archaea; kingdom Methanobacteriati; phylum Methanobacteriota; class Halobacteria; order Halobacteriales; family Haloferacaceae; genus Halalkaliarchaeum; species Halalkaliarchaeum desulfuricum. The sequence goes on along the minus strand of NZ_CP025066.1, from coordinate 1,368,051 downwards.
TGATGACGTCGAGCCGGAAGCCGTCGATGCCCTTTTCGAGCCACCAGTTCACCGTCTCGTACAGCTCCTCCCGGACCGTGGGGTTCTCCCAGTTGAGATCCGGCTGTGCCGACGCGAACAGGTGGAGGTAGTACTGCTCCCGTTCGTCGTCGTAGCTCCAGGCCGGGGTGTCGAAGAAGGACTCCCAGTTGTTCGGATAGCTCTCCTTCCCACCCCCTTCCCCTCCGCGGCCGTCCCGCCAGAAGTAGTAGTCCGCATACTCCTCGTCGCCGTCGCGGGACCGCTGGAACCAGACGTGCTGATCGGACGTGTGATTCAACACGAGGTCCATCACGAGGCGGATGTCCCGGTCGTGGAGTTCCTCGAGCAGCCGTTCCCAGTCGTCCATGTCCCCGTACTCCGGGTTGATCGCCCGATAATCTGAGACGTCGTACCCGTTGTCGACCTGCGGTGACTCGTAGACGGGATTGAGCCACACGCAGTCGACGCCGAGATGGTCGAGGTAGTCGACCTTTTCCCTGATGCCCGGGATGTCGCCGATCCCGTCGCCGTCGCTGTCGTTGAAGCTCCGCGGATAAATCTGATAGACCACGGCCTCCTTCCACCACTCCCGAGGCTCGAGTACCCCGTTTGCAGTATCTTTTTGCGTCATACCGGTCGTCACGCTGCCTGCGTCAAAAGACGGCCGGTCGAGAGTGGAACTCTCGATCAGAACAATTTGAGTTTTGCCAACGTCACCGGCCGCTGGATTCATGTAGCTCCCCATCGTCTCCCTCGCTCAGTGACTCGACCGACCGTACTCCTCACCAACGACGACGGCATCGACGCCCCGGGACTCGCCTCGCTGTACGAGGAACTGACCGGAGTCGCCGACGTCACCGTGGTCGCTCCCGCGGAGAACCAAAGCGGCGTCGGCCGGATCCGCAACGGCACAGTGACGGTCGCCGACCATCCCCGGGGGTATCGGGTAACGGGAACTCCAGCCGACTGCGTGGCCTTCGGGCTCGGCGGCGGCGTCGACCGCGAGTTCGACTTCGTCGTGGCGGGCGTCAACGACGGCCCGAACATCGGGAACTACGTCGTTGGACGGTCCGGGACAGTCGGTGCCTGCATCGAGGCTGCCTTTCTCGGAATCCCTGGCATCGCCGTCTCCGCGTATCATTCGCAGGACTATCACTGTTATCCGCCGGAACAATACGCGTTCGATCGTCCAGCCGTCGTCGCACGACAGCTTCTGGAACAGCTTTCGTCGCCGGGGATTCCGTCGGAGCTCGGAGTCTTGAATGTCAACGCTCCAGTCGATATCGCGTCGCCCCCGTTTCGGCTCACTCGCCACGTCATCGATTACGACCAGCGCGTCAATTACGACCCGGGCGATGCGTCGATTCCCGACGGCCACCACGAGTCGATTCCCGACCGGGATGTGAGTCGATCCAACCAGGAGGGAATCGACGTTGATCTCGTCGACAAAACCTGGCCCCACGTCGAGGGATACGAGAACCCCCTCGGGGAGGCGGATCAGTATCGGGATCGCTACCCCGAAGCCAGCGACCGTCGGGCACTCATCGACGGGGCCGTGAGCGTCTCGCCGCTTTCGCCGTCCCTTTCGCCCGTCGAGTCGCCATCCCTTTCCTCGCTTCGCGAGTCGCTCCTCGAGTCGATCGACGGGAGCTGACCTCGAAACGGCGGGCTACTTTTGGGACGGCGGGCGAACGACTCCGTATGCCATCACACGCCACCTGTCGTCGGGAGATCGAATCGCTCCACGCGTTCTTCGTCGACTGGTATACCGGACAGGCCACAGCGAACGCCTACGACCGCGTCGAACGCGCTCTCGGAGCTGACTTCGAGATGGTGACACCTGACGGCGAACGCCGGGAGTACGCAGCCGTCGTTGATGCCATCAGGAACCGTTACGCCGACCGCGAACCCGGAACCTTCGATATCGAGATACGGAACGTCGAAACGCGGTACGCTAACGACGACTGTCGCCTCCTGCGGTACGAGGAATGGCAGGAAACTCCGGACGGAACGACGGGACGGGTGAGTACCGTCCTTTTCGAGGAGGATCCCGACGCGCCGGGTGATGTCGTCTGGCGTGACCTCCACGAGACGTGGCTCGACGGTCCCGATTCGGACCAGGCGTAGCGTCCGTTCCGACCCGGACGTCGATACCGGAATGAGGGGCGCAGCCCGGTCGGGTTTACTCGACCAGATCGAACGCGACTGCCACGTCGCCCTGGTCGGGCGCCGCGGTGGCGAACCGGTACCGCCCCGGCGGGAGATCGGGACACGTAACGAGATCGTCGTGGTGTGCGTGGTAGGCCCCGTCGACGACTCCCTGTTCGGTCATCTCGAAGGTCACCTCGTGGCTCTCCCCGGGGCTCCACGTCCACAGCTCGTCGGTGATCGGCTTCGGAACCCCGTCGGGCCAGCCTCGGGGATCCTGCCACCCCGCCTCGGTATACACGTCGAAGTTGGCCTTGTGGATGTTTCCGGTTTCCTGTTGTGCGCCGCTCACGTTCCGCAGCGTGAACGTCACGTCCTCTCCCCGAGAGACCTCGAGGGAATCGGTCCGAAGCTCGAACACCACCTCCCCGTCTTCGTCAGTCAGGTCGCCCCACTGGAGATCGTCCTCGTCGATCCACCCACTCCGACGCTCGAACTCGTCATCGTCACACACGAGTTCGGGCGGAACCGTCTCCGGATCGTCGTCCGGCCGAACGTATGCGTCGTTTTCTGCCGGATCTGGATCCTGATCCGGGTCCTCGTCCTCAAGACATCCGGCACCCCCGGCGAGAACCGCTCCAGAAGCGGCGAGGACCATCCGTCGGTTCATAGGCGACGATGCGCTATCGGAAAGTAAGTGTCTTGGGGGGAACGAAGCGAGTTGTCCACCGCAACAGGCAGTCGGAGACGTCACTCGTGACCGCTGATCGGGACCGGCTCGTAGGGCTCCTCCAGGTACTGAATATCGCTGTCGCGCAGGTCGATATCGAGTGCCTCGACGGCGTCTTCCAGGTGTTCGATGCTCGATGTGCCAACGATCGGCGCGTCGACGACGTCTTTGTGGAACTGCCAGGCCAGCGCGATCTGGGCCATCTTCACGCCGTTCTCGTCGGCCAGTTCCGCGACCCGGCGGTTGATCTCCTCGCCACCACCCTCGCGGTAGGGTCGCTCCAGCGACGCCTCGTGTTCGCCCCGGGTCGTCGCGTCGTCCTCTTCGTACGGGCGCGCCAGGTACCCCGCCGCCACGGGGCTCCACGGGATCACCCCGACGCCCTCCTTCTCGCATAACGGCAGCATCTCGCGTTCTTCCTCCCGGTAGACCAGGTTGTAGAGGTTCTGCATCGTCGCGAACCGCTCGAGACCCAGCCGATCGCTAGTGTACAGCGCATCGGCGAACTGGTGGGCCCACATCGAGGAGGCGCCGACGTACCGGGTCTGTCCCCGCCGGACGGCGTCGTCGAGCGCCCGGAGCGTCTCCTCGATGGGCGTCTCGTCGTCAAAGCGGTGGATCTGGTAGAGATCGACGGTGTCCATTCCCAGGCGATCCAGCGAGGCGGCGAGCTCCTGTTCGATCGTCTTCCGCGAGAGCCCGCCGGAGTTGGGGTTCGAATCGTCCATCTCGCCGTACACCTTGGTCGCGACGACCATCCGGTCGCGGTCGTAGTCGGCGAGGACATCCCCGAGGATCTCCTCGCTTTCGCCGGTGGAGTAGACGTTCGCGGTGTCGAAGAAGGTCACTCCGAGGTCGATCGCCCGCTCGATCAGCTCCCGGCTCTCCTCGCGGTCGAGCATCCAGTCGTGTCCGCTCCCGAAGCTCATACAGCCGAGACAGATCTTCGAGACGGTCATCCCGGTGTCGCCCAGGGTGGTGTACTCCATGTCTCGGGCTGGGTTGCGGACGACCTTATAAGTGGGCCGGACCGACGGATCGTTCAGCCGTGTTCCGCGAACTCGACGAGAACGCCGCCCGTCGAGCCGGGATGCAGGAAGGCGACCTCGTGACCCCACGCGCCGGGACGCGGCTCCTCGTCGACGAGGTCGATTCCCAGCTCGCGGGCGGTATCGAGCGCGGCTGCGATGTCACCGGTCGCGAACGCGAGGTGGTGGATCCCCGGCCCGTGCCGTTCGAGGTATCGGTCGATGGTTCCACCCTCGTGGGGCTCCAGCAGTTCGAGGTAGCCGTTCCCCAGATCCAGAAAGATCACGTCCATGCCGTCGAACCGTTCCCGGTGGGCGACGGGTGCCCCCAGCAGGTCCCCGAAAAGCGTCTCGAGTTCGTCGGCCTCGCGCGTTGCAATCCCGGCGTGATCGAACTCGGTGTTTCCAACGTCCATGCCCGGGAGGGCGCAGGGAGCCCTCAAAAGACCACTGGCCGCAGAGAGCCCACAAAAGACCACTGGCCGCAGCGCGACTCGCCCGGCGCGAGCGCTTAAGTACCATCCCGGCGAGTTTCGTCCATGCAGCTCTCCAACACCGATTCGATCGCGGGCAGCGAGGTCGCGGAAACACTCGGCGTCGTTCGGGGCAACACCGTCCGCGCCCGGAACGTCGGCCGCGACTTCACGCAGAGCCTCCGCAACATCGCCGGGGGCGAGATGAAAGGCTACACCGAACTGCTCACGGACGCCCGCGAGGAGGCGCTCTCGCGGATGCAACAGGAGGCCGAGGAGCTCGGCGCCGACGCGGTCGTCAACGTCCGGTTCACGACCTCCGGCATCGCCGACACCGGGGCGGAGATCCTCGCATACGGGACCGCCGTGCGGCTGGAGTGAACCACTTTTAAAGGAATAACGGAGTGTCCCAGCTCTTCAGCTCCGCAGCGCGTCGAGGTCGAACTCGAAGGCGGCAACCGGGAGTTCGAGGTCGTGTTCGACCAGTACCTCCGGGTGTAGCTCCCCGATCACGCCCACGCTCTCGCCGTCGATCACGACCGACGCCGCCCGCCCCGGAATGAACGTCGGATGTTCCGTCGGGGTCGTCTCGAGGTCGACGCCGAAGTCGCGTGTGAGTGCTGCGAGGCGACTCTTCGCGTCCTCGTAGGTGGCGTCGTGGCGCGCGAGCACGCCGGCGACGTGGTGGCTCTCGGCCACGTAGGTGTTTTCCCTTTCGTCGTACTCGGCGACGAAGCCGACCTCGGCGAGGTCCTGGGGATACGACCGGTGGGTGTTGTTCTCCAGTACCATCACCAGCGACGGGAGCGCCCATGTCCGCAGCTGCGTGTAGTCCTCGCTGTACGGCTCGGTGATGGTGACGGGCTTGCCGGCGCCGAAGACGGGATCGCAGGTCCCGTCGTCGCCGTCGCCTTCGCTCTCGCCAACAGCCGTAGCCTCGCCGTCGTCCCCGGTACCGGGCTCGATTCGCATTCGGTCGTAGTTCTCCACCCCCGAGATCATGTGGAAATTCAGCATGTCCTCGAAGCCGAGCCCGACCAGCTGCGTCCGGACGGCGTCCTCGAGCCGGGCGCGGTCGTGTCGACCGCCCACCGTCGCGACGTCGGGGTACTGCGGCTCCAGATCGTTGAAGCCGTACGCCCGTCCGACGTCGTCGACGAGGTCCAGCGGGTGGAGCACGTCGACCCGGTACGGCGGGATCTCCACCTCGTAGGTAACCGACTCGCCGAGGGTGTAGGTCGCATCCAGGCCGGACCGTTCGAACAGGTCCACCACCTCCTCGGGCTCGAACTCGACACCCAGCACCGTCTCGATGCGGTCGTGGGTGACCGACTTCGTGTCGACGCTGAAGTCCGGGCGGAGGAGTTCCCGCCCCTCCGCTGGGACGGCGTGATCGGGGGCGTCCTCGGCGTACCGCACCTCGACGTCCTCGATCGTCGCCCCCCGCGCCGACAGCGCGTAACAGACGATGTTGAGCATGTGGTCGATCGTCCACTGGTCGGTGCCGGTCATCTCGACGAACAGCTCCCTGGAGTCGGTGCTCACCTCGGTCCGGCGACCGTTGATCACCGGCGGGAACGAGAACAGCCCGAGCTCGTCGTAGATGGCAGGCATCCGGTCGTAGTCGGCGACGAGATCCGCGTACTCCCGGCCGGTCGGGTGTTCTTCGATCACCTCACCGGGGGTGACTTCGGCATCGAAGTCGAGGGGGACGAACGTGTCGCCGTCGGGGTCGACGCCCCGGTAGGTGATCGACTGACTCGCCCCCTCCCGTTGCGGTGCGCCTTTCAGCATCGCCAGGTCGTGGATCCCGATCGCGCCCTTCGCCCGCTTGCGGCCCATCGTGGCGTGGAGCTTCTCTTGCAGCTGGATGAGCGAATCGAGCGCGTCGTCGTCGAGGTCGACGCCACGGACGACCGCCCCGGTGACGTAGGGACGCTGGTCGGGTGTCGACGTCTCGACCTCGATCGTCCAGTCTGCGTCGTTGGTGTCGGGCACGTGCACGCCGCGGTCGTCGCCGTACTGGTACCGAAGCGATCGGGCGACACCCTCTACTGAGAGACGGTCGAGGCGGTCGGGCGCGAACTCCAGCTGAAACTCCCCGCCTTCGGTTTCGCCTTCAAACTCCAGGCCCAGGTCGAACAGGTCCCGCTTCAGCTCGTCGTCGCTTTTTTCGTCGTGTCCCGTGAGGGTCCGCAGCTCGTCGGGGTCGACGTCGACGACGGGCATCAGTAACTCACCTCCGCGTTCCGGAGGAATTCTACGTCGGTCAAGGTTCCGTGGAGGTCGCGGATGTCCTCGGCGCCGGTGGTGAGCATCGCGAGCCGCTCCAGCGCGAGGCCCCAGGCCATCACGTCACACTCGACGCCCAGAGGTTCGAGCACCTCCCGGCGGAACATCCCGCTGTTGCCGATCTCTATCAGTTCGTCGGTGACGGGGTGTCGTCCGAACAGCTCGAAGGACGGCTCGGTGTAGGGGTTGTAGTGCGGCTTGAACTGAATGTCGGTGATGCCGAACTGCCGGTAGAACTCCTCGAAGGTTCCCATCAGGTCACGGACGGAGAGGTCCTCGGCCATCACCCACCCCTCGATCTGGAAGAACTCCAGCAGATGGGTCGCATCCAGGGTATCGTTGCGGTACACCTTCTCGACGGAGAAGTACCGCTGTGGCGGCTCGAAGTCGACCCGCTGTGGTTCCCCGTCGCCGCCGAACGTGGCGTCGGCGTAGCCGGAAAGGTACCGCATCGAAAGCGACGTCGTGTGACCCCGGAGGTCGACCTCGCGGGCCACCTCTTCGGTCCACGGCGAGTGGTAGCCGTCGCCGTCGTCGTCGACTCCTTCCAGGTGGGCCGATTTCACGTCTGCGACCAGTTCCTCGGGCAGTTCCTGGATCGGCGGCACGTCCAGTGCGAACTGGTCCCAGTGGGTCCGGGCGGGATGGTCCTGGGGCATGAACAGGCAGTCGTTGATCCAGAACTCCGCGTCGGCGTGGGGCCCCTCCATCTCTTGAAAACCCATCCCCACGAGGGTTTCCTTCACGCGTTCGGCGGTGCGCCGGAGGACGTGTTTTCGTCCGCCGTGAATCTCCGGGGCGTCGGCCTCGACGTTGTACTCGGCGAACTCGACGTCGCGCCACTCGCCGCTGGAGAGCATCTCGGGAGTGAGTCGGTCGACGGTTTCGGCGGCCTCGATCCCCTCCATCATGGCGGTGACGCCCTCGTCGGTGAGCGTGACCGTCCGGACGGTGTGTTCGATACGGTCGATCAGGTTTCGCTCTTCGAGTCGATCGAGCACCTCGGGATCGACGTCGACGTCCAGGCCGGCCCCATCACCCGATTCGGCCAGCGTCGCGAGCGCTGCAGCCTCCCTGTCGGCGTCGGGATCTGTGTCGGGGTCGGCGCTGATCTGGCCGTTTTCGACCGTGCCGTACCCCTTCCGGGCGTAGTTGGCCAGCGCGATGTCGACTTCTCCGCCTTCGAGCCCGCTTTCGCCGATGGCCTGTCCCATCGACACCGGGTCGTCGGCCGCGCCGGCGCCGACGGCGGCCCGGTAGAGACGCACTTCCGGGAGGCCGGCGTCGACGTAGTCGGCTCCCTCGTCGGTGAGCGAGATTCGTTCGTCGGTTCGTTCGACGACGTCTAGCAGCCCGTCGTCCTCGAGTTCGAACGCCGCGCCGGTGACAGTCTCGGGTTTCAGCCCCGTCTCCTCGCTTATCGCGTCGATGCTCCGTTCGTCGGTCGCGCTCGCCGCCTCCAGAACGGCGAGCTGTCGTTGGGGGAGTTGCATTCGTGCCGTGTGTGTCGTGTCGGTATCGTCAGTTATCCGTTCCGAATCTCCGAGCGGGTTCCGTCGGAAACCCGGCGTGCCTGGGTCGCGCTCGACGGGCGACCGCTCCGACCGGTTTCACCGCCCCGACCGCGGGGGCGGATCCGCCGGACGTTCAGGCGAAAACAAAGCCGAACCCGGCGGCTGGCGCTTCGCTGGCGAGCACGTCGGTGGCGGGTTCGGATGCCATGTAGCTTCCATTCAGGTCGACAGTAATAGGTGTTTTCGTGGGTGCGAAACCTGTTGGCGACTCGAACGTCGAGCCGGAACTGTGCGCACCCAATTCAGGCGTTGTCGGGCAGGATGTCCGCGTTCATGACAACCATGCGGTACTCGCCGGGGTCCACCGTCGCCGTCGCCTGTGCCGTTGCGGTGGCCTCCTGTGAGACACTGCCGGGGACCGCCTCGAAGCCTTCCTCCTCTTCAGACATGATCTCGAACTGATCGGGTTCGAGAACGTACGCGTTGACGCCTCCCTCCTCCACGTCGACCTGGTACTCCATTTCCGATTCGAGGTTGATCGTGAACTCCCACCAGACGTACTCGTTCGGTTCGAGTTCGTCGCGCTCGCCGTCGATGAGCGTCTGTTCGTCGTCGCCGTCCGGATCGCGAACCAGAAGCGTCGTCTCGACGGTTGCCGGATCGCGCCCCTCGAGACAGCCCGCGAGCCCGCCGAGAGCTGCACCCCCGAGGAACCCCGCGTACTGCCGCCGGGAAACCGGTATCGATACGGCACTGACTGTTGGATCTTCAGTCATTGTCTGCCCCTACGTGAAGCGTCGCGCCCGCCGTATTTGGGCGTGCAAGACGATTCTCGGCGAACGACAATGTCCTCCCTAATTAATGGTTATTTTTCTCGCCGCCAGAGGTGAATGGCCCTCCGACCGACGTCATGTTCACCCGCGTGGATCGATCCGGAACCGCTCGAACACCTCGCCGTCGGGGGTCACCAGCTTACCCGAGAGCGCGTCACACGTCACCTCGAGTTCGGCGTGGGCCGCCCGGTTCCCCCGCGGCTGCGCGTGGCTCCCTGGATTCAAGAGGGACACCGGCCCGCCGGCCTCGAACGTCGGTCGGTGGGTGTGACCGAAGACAACGACGTCGGCGTCCCGCTCCCGCCCGAACAGCGCGAGCGCGGTTTCGCCCCCGCGCCGTGTGTGGGTGACTGCGAACCTGATCCCGGCGTACTCGACGTTCCTAGCTTCCGGCAGTCGTTCCCGGATCGCGGCGTCGTCGGTGTTGCCGTACACCCCCTGCAGTTCGCTCGCTTCCCGTTCGAAGGCGTCCAGCACCGGCTCCCGGTTGAAGTCGCCGGCGTGAATCACCAGCTCGGCCTCCCGGACTGCCTCCAGCGTCCGGTCACGGAGTCCGTGCCCCTCTGTCCTGTGTGTATCTGAAACGATCGTCAACATCGGGATTTCCCCCACCTACTGGTCCCCGTTTGCGTGCAGCGCCAGCGACGCCAAAAGCGACTCCAGTTGGACCTTCTCGTTTGCCCCCTCGGCGATGCGGTAGTCCGTCTCGCCGATGCGTTCCATCAGCCGGACTGTCTCTCGATCCGAGAGGTCGAACTCCCAGACCGACCGGTGGAGCTGATCGATCACGTCGCCGCCGGCCATTCCGGTCTCGGTGAGCAGCGTGTCCAGGGTCGCCCGGGCCTTGGTGAAGTCGCCCGCCAGCGCGTCTGTCACCATCGACTCGATCACCTCTGGCCGGGCGGTGGCGGTGATCGCGTACACCGCCTGCTCGTCGACGACGTCGCCGGTGGTTGCGGCCGCCTGCAGGGAGTTTATCGCCCGGCGCATGTCGCCGTCGGCGGCGTACACCAGGGCGTCGACGCCGTCGTCTGTGATCTGGATGTCCTCGGCCTCGGCGATCTCTCTCACCTGCGCGGCGATCGCCTCGTCCGACAGCGGCGAAAACCGGAACACCGCACACCGCGACTGGATCGGGTCGATGATCTTCGAGGAGTAGTTACACGAGAGGATAAACCGGGTGTTGTCCGAAAACTGCTCCATCGTCCGGCGAAGCGCTGACTGGGCATCTGAGGTGTTGTGGGTCAAAACCCCGTTAGCCAGCATGAAGTTCGGGGTCCCCTCCATGCTAATGTTGTAGGCTTTTCCACGGTGGCTGTATTCGATCCGACTAATACCTACTGTTTGAACTGCCTGTAGACCACCATCGGTAACGAGCGCTGGCTCGAATTCTTCTCGCTCGTAGTGTTCGTGGTGGGGGAGATCACCATCACCCTCCCAATCGGATCGGACCAAGTGTCCGAGATCTTCGCTGTGTCTGATGTTGCCCCCCGTCGGCTCGTGGCCCTTCAACGCTTCCGAAACCTTCTGTGCGATCTCCGGGTCGCGCATTGGATTGTTGTCACCGGTGATGTCACAGACAGGGTAGTCACGGTGCTCGACGCCCTTCTGAATAATCGCTTCCCTTTCGTCGTCGTCGAGGTTTTCCCACCATTCGGCCGAAGACTCCCCGATTTTCTCTTTTACTTTATCGGGATCGGCGTCAACGACCCATTCCTCCCACGGGGTTCCGGATCGCATTTCGCTGATCGTTTCGCGGAATCGTTCGACCGTCTCCTCATCCATATCGAGGACATGAACGCCGTGGAATTCTCCTCCGTAGTTCGGATTATTTTCGCCAGCCAATCGTCCGTCTGAGAGCCTCTCGACGATCTTTTTTCGGCGTTCGTCCGACCACGTTGTCCCATACATCGGATTCTTTTCGCCACGCATTTCGCGACTGTGCCCCTCGTTCTTGCAGTCGACGGAACAGAACCGACCGACAGTCCACGTGTTACAGATTTCACACCTCGAAACGCCAACTTCGTCTTTGAAATCTGCTATCTCGTCACCCGGAGACAGATCACGTAGCTCCTTTTCGACCAATCTCCCGTCTTCATCAACCACAAAGAACGGATGGGACAAACTTGCGAGTATCGTCCGTCCGTCCTCCAGTTCGAGTTCAAAGAAATCCGCAACTCCGGAATCAACCAGCTTTCCTTTGTCTGACTGTATCTCGTTGGTTTCGAAATCGACTGATGGGATCGGCTCACCGTCGTCGCTCACCTCCTCTATCGGCTTTATTTCCGGCGCCGATGGATACCCGGTGACTACTCCAGTCCCTGGCGGCACGCACAAGGAGTCTGCCTCGTCGAGAAATATCAACCGGTGATCGTACCCGCCGAACGACGAGCGCGCGAAGTTCTTGATCCGATCCCGAACCACGTCGATACCACGCTCGTCGGAGGCGTTGAGTTCGAGGAAGTTCCCCCGCCAGTCGTCGCCGTAGATTTCGCGGGCTATTGATGTGGCTGCGGTGGTGTTGTGGACGACGGTCGGCACGTCGCCGGCGACGTAATTTCGCGTCCCGGGGACGGTGAGGTCGTAGACTCGTTCTTCTGTTTTCACTCGCTCGACGGAATCGATCCGGTCGTAGTACAGGTCGGCGTTCGCGATCCGTGCCGCCCGGTCGATCAGTTCGAACGTTTCCAGCGAGAGGCGGTCGACGGCGATTTCCCGAAGCCGTTCGGCCACCGTTTCGAACCGCGTTAACGACTCGATCTGGTGATCCTCCGAACGGAGCAGGTTCGTGAGGTCGGACGCCCCGAACGAGAGATCCTCGACGATTTCGGCGTATTCGGCGCCGATCAGGTCGACGCACTCCCGAAGTTCCGCCTGGACGTAGTCCAACTTTGCAGCCTCCATCGAGCGATCGATTCCCTCCAGTGCCGCAAGCGAGCGGTTCGCGTACGGCGTCCGCCGTCCGTCCGCGTATTCGAGGAGGCGATCCTGACGGACGCCGACGGTCTCGGAGAGTTCGTTTCTGACGTTCACCGGTTCGAGTTCGGTGCGGGCGTCGACCCATCTCGCCGGAACCCCTGCGGTCGCGGCGAGTTCGGGCTCGAGTTCGTCGAGTCGCTCGAGTGCTCGCTGGACGTTCTCCACGCGGGTTGCGGCCACGTCGACGACGTTGTCGAGCACCTCGCAGTAGCGCTCCCGGCCGGGTGAGTCGGGGTTCAGCGTCTTCGGCAGGTGGTCAGTCACTGGGATGTCCAGCCGACGACACAGTTCTCGAAGGACGGTCTGTACCGGGATGGTGTCGTAGTTCGGATTCGACTTCTTTTCCGCATGCTCCGCCAGCCGTGCCGCCTTCTCTTGGACTGTGAAGCCAATGTGATCGCGGAACGTCGTGAGCGCCGATGCGCCCGAGATATACAGCGTGTGGTACGTGCGTTCGTCGCCGGACCCGTTCGTCGCGGATTTCCGCACCTGCTTTCGCCGCGAGGGGATCCCGAACGTCGAGAGCAGGTACGATACGAGAGTGATATGTTCGGGCACACGCTGCGTGAGTTCGATTCCGCCCTGTTTGTCGACGTGTGCCTCGGCGTCGAACATCGCGCGCAGGAACGCGGCCCGAGAGGCGTCGTCCGCCGCGAGGATCGCCGAACCGATTCCGGAGTCGCCGGCGGCACGCGCGAAGACATCGAACGTCGACTCCAGGAAGTGTGTGAGGGTTCGAGAGCCGATCCGGACGTACGGCACGTCCTTCTGGATGCCCCGCGTCGTCTCCACCTCGAAGACCTCCTGCGCAGTGGCCTCGAACGCGGAAAGCAGATCCTCGGCTGTGTTGTAGAATTTGATTCTCCCGCCGTCGATAGACGCCTCGCTGATGGTGAGGGCGACGAACCGTGCAAGTTCGGGCGTGATTTCGGTCGGCGGGACGATCGGCCGGGATCGGTGGCCGTGGACGTTGACGTACTCTATGCACTCGACTGCCGGCAGCCACTCGTCGGAACCGACGGTTGCGGCGTGAAGCTCCGCGAGTGGCATCGTCTCGGGGAGGCAGTGTTGATCCGCAACTGTGGCAGAAAGCGTGACCTCGGTTCGATCCGGGTCCATCTCCTCGTGCCAGGGGAGTGACCCGTGGCCCTCGGGCGTCGGCAGCGAAAGGGGGCGGGCGATCCTGTGGTCCGCCGACAGCTCGGCTGCCGGAACCCACTCGAACCCGTCGTGGGTCAGGACACGAAACCGGTGTTCGGGAGTCACACGGAATTCGCCGCCGTCGCGCGTGCGGATCCGGACGAGTTCGTCGACGTCCTGCGCGAACACGTGTGAGGGTTCGACGTACTCGAACTCGTTGCGGTCGGTCATCGTCGCGACCGTCGTCCCCTCGTCGGGGTCGCCGAAGCCGTCCTCTTCGCCGTCTACGTCGCCGACGACATCCTCGATCCGTCGAACGCCGTCTCCAGTTACCACCGGTGTCTCGCCGGTAACACACTTCCCGACGCCCGCCGGCCCCGAAAAGAGCAGGTGGGGGATGTCGTTTTGTTCGATGTAACTCTCCAGCCGTTCGACGATTTCCTCCTGGCCGTGAATTTCGGACAGCGTCTGTGGCCGGTACTTCTCGATCCATATCTCCCGGCCAGGCGCGGCCTCGCCCTCGCTCATACTCGAGGGTAGTCCGGCGGTCACATAAACGAACCGAGACGGGACCGATCGTTCACGGAAGTAGGGGTCCCTCCGCTGGGAGTCGTCACGGGAATCGCCAGTGAGATGCGGTGGACCTATCGTTCACTCTGGTTGATATGGGTTCGTTGGGGTGTCGAGACGGTAGACATCCGCTGCAGCGTCGAAATCGTCGTCAAAGGCGTAGAGATAACCAAGCCCCTCAGTCTGCATATACGCGACGATCGCGGCATCGACGAACGAGAAGGATTCGTGTTGGCGAAAAAGCGCTTTTGCCACGGCAAACCCATCCCTGGTCAGGGAATCGATGTGGAATCGCGTATTCTCTTCCACCCGTTGGAGAAAGTCGACAGCGGCATCGTGTCCCGCGTGCGCAGTTAACCCATTTAAGCTCTCTGCGAGGACGTAATCGAGGATCACCGCTTCCGGGAGGTCAGCGGTATCGATCCCCCTGATGATCGGGAGTGCGTCATCGTGGGCCCCATCACGGCGGTACGCCGCCGCAAAGAGCACAGTCGTATCGACAAGTGCGCGCGGCATCTACTCGACGTTGACGCCCCACGTGTCGTGGTGGTCTCGAACTTCTGTGGCCTCTGCACCGTCGTAACCGTCGAAGTCGCTGAACGTTCCGCTGCGCTGTTGAATGAGCTGGACACGGAGTGTTCCGTCGTCCTCGATGTACCAGCGGAGTTTGTCGCCGTCGTCGATATCGAGTTCTCGGCGGATTCGGGCGGGAATGTTCGCCTGATTCCCGGAGACCTTGCTTTCTGAATCAACCCTCTCACTACTCATATCTCGGCGTACGTGGTCACCGTTGATAAAATATAGTGTGCGCTCACACTAATTTGCCGGCACGACCAATTCGCTTTCCGGGAACGGTGGCCGTTTCGAAGACGTCACTCTCGAATTCGGTCGATCACATCCCCGGCCACCCGATCCAGCACCGCACCCTGCCGCCGCCGCTCGGCGAACGCTTCCCGGGTCCGTACAGCAGCCTCCGGATCAACGTCAAACGCGACACCCGGGTACTCGACAGTCCGGAGCAACAACGGTTCGGGAGGCGCCGGCGGGATCCCTTCGGGTCCCGTGAGCGGTTCCTCGCCGAGTACGTGGTCGATTCGATCGATCGACGCCGCCCCTGTCGCAACCGACCGCACGAGGGTGGCCAGCCGTCGCAGGAACGCCCGTGGGAACCCGCCCGCGGTGGCGTCGACGACGAAGAACCGCCCCTCTCGGACACCCGAAAGGTCGAGGTCGCGCTCGGTGCCCCGCTCGTCGGGCGTGAGGTTGTGGAAGTCGTGGATTCCGGAGAGCCGCGAGAGCGCCCGCCGGGCGCGGTCGTCGTCGAAGTCGGCGGTCGTGGTCCCGCCTCCGTCCGTCGAACCCGGCGCGTACAGGTAGTACCGGTACGACCGCGAGGCGGCGTCGTGGGTGGCGTGAAAACCGTCGGAAACGTCGGCAACCGCCCAGGCTCGGACGCTCCCCGGGAGTTCGCTGTTGAGCGCCCGGGGAGTCAGCCAGCCGGGTGCCTCGAAGGCGACGGTCTGTGCCACGGCGGAGACACCCGCGTCCGTTCTGCCCGCAGCCGCGTATCCCGGCGGTTTGTCCGCGTCGCCATCGATGACGGACAGCTCTCGAAGGGCCTCAAAAAGAGTGTCCTCGACGGTTGGAACGTCCGGCTGACGCTGGAACCCGTGAAACGGCCGGCCGTCGTAGGCGATTCGAAACGCGCGCATTAGTGTTTGGAAGCCGTCGAGGGCCGCCGCCTACTCGTAGTCCTCGTAGGTCGGTCGCCCGGATTCGGGCGGGAAATCGTCGAGGGAAACCTGCGTCTGGTCGCCCGATTTCATGTCCTTGATCGTCACGGCGTCGTCCGCGAGGTCCTGCTCGCCGACGATGACGACCGTCTCGGCGTTGATGCCGTCGGCGTACTCCAGTTGCGCGCCGAAGCTCCGCCCGGCGACGTCGGTTTCGACCACGTGACCCAATACCCGGAGTTCGCGGGTGATCTGCGCCGCCTCGGTTTCGGTGTCGCCGACCTGGAGGACGTAGTAGTCCGTCGAGGGCGCTTCCTCGGGCCAGACGCCCGCCCGCTCACACAGCAGCTGGAGGGGGGCGTGCCCCGGCGCCACGCCGACCGCCGGGGTGGGCTGGCCGCCGAACGACTCGATCAGGTCGTCGTACCGGCCGCCGCCGAACACCGCCCGGGAGACGTCGCCCGTCGAGTCGAAACACTCGAAGACGACGCCGGTGTAGTAGTCGAGCCCGCGGGCGGTCGTAAGCGAGAGCTCGCAGTACTCCCGGGCGCCGAAATCCTCGACCGCCGCGAGGACGTCCTGCAGGTTCTCGACGGCGGCCGCAACCTCCTCGTCGCCGACCGCGGCGATCGCATCGAGGTTGCCGTCGGCGATTAGGTCGTCGAACTCGCGAGCGATGGACTCGTCCAGTCCGGCGTCGACGAGCAGGCCGAGATACTCCGCCCGCTCGACTTTCGCGCGCTTGTCGACCGCGCGGATCGCCGCCCGGGTGTCGACTGCTGCCGGATCGTCGGCCAGTTCGCGAACGAGTCCCCCGAGGATGTCCCGGTGAGAGACGCGGAACTCGAAGTCGTCGCCGGTCAAACCGAGCGCGGTCAGCGCGTCGGCTGCGTACGCGAGGATCTCCGCGTCCGCCCGGGGGTCCGAGGAGCCGAAGATGTCGACGTTGGTCTGGTAGAACTCCCTGAACCGGCCCTGCTGGACCTGTTCGTACCGCCAGAACGGTCGCGTGGAGAACCACTTGATCGGCTTGGACAGCTCCTGACCCTTCGCGACGACCATGCGGGCGACCGTCGGCGTCAGTTCGGGCGTGAGCGATACCGCTCGGCCGCCCTTGTCCTCGAACGCGTACAGTTCATCGACGATCTCCTCGCCGGACTTGTCGACGTACATCTGGGTGCGCTCGAGTGCGGGCGTCCCCACCTCGCGGAAGCCGTACTGCCTTGCCACGGCCTCGAGCGTGTCGAACACCTCCCGCCGAGCGCCCATCTCGTCGGGATAGAAGTCGCGAAAGCCTTTCAGGCGGTCGTACATGCACCGGGGTTCGTGGTTCGGCGGCTTGAAACCTGCTTTCCTCGGTCGACTGCTCCGGGCCCGGCTGCGTTCCTCCCCGGCGCGCGTTCCTCCCCGGCGCGCGTTCCTCCCCGGCGCGCGTTCACTCCCGGAAGCCGTGCACGTACGTCTGGTCGTGATCCGGGAACACTTCGGCGACGGCGTCATCGCCGTATTTCTCGGTAAGCAACCGCCGGAGTTCGCCCTCGTAGTCGGCTTTCGGGACCTCCTCGCTGGGACCGGTCTGGACGTCGAACGTCGCCTCGACCAGCCGGTCGACCGCGTGCCGGCCGAACCCGGAGAGGGGTGCGATGTAGTCGACGTCGTGGCGATCCTCCAGCGACTGGGCCTGTGCCCGCGACACCGTCGGCACCCGGTCGTCCCGGCGGGTACCGTCGGCGACGGCGTCGACGTCGCGCTCGGCGACCGCCTCCAGCGCCCGTTCGTGGACGTACTGGATCCCACGGCGGGGATAGCCGTCCTCTCGCATCCGTGCGATGGCTTCCTCGGCCACTTCCGCCTCGAGGACGATCGTCTCGAACGGGAAGCCGATCGCCTCGGCGGCGGTTTCGGCGTGCTGCCAGTCGTCGGTGGCGTCGAAGTGGGCCGTCACCAGCCGCACGTCGTAAAACGAGTCCACGAGGAGCGCGGCCAGCGAGGAGTCCTTCCCGCCGCTGTACAGGAGTGCGAGATCCATCGACCTACCGGCGTCGGATGTCGAAGCTCTTCGAGTCGGGCTGCAGTTCCTTCAGCAGATCCCGCATCTGGTCTTCGTCGATGCGGTCCTGGAGCCGACCGCTCTGGGCCAGCGCGACGACCTGCTGTTTCACCTGTTTCGCGAACTGCGGCTTCGACATCTCCACGGCGTTGAGCCGCTGGCGGGCCCCGTCGGTGAGGTACTGCCGGAGGATCGCCTCCTGCTGGGCGTCTGCACGCTCCTGGGCGGCCTCCTGGGCTTCTGCTGTGTCGCCCTCCTGGGCGCGATCCTGGAGCTCCTGGAGCTTCTGTTCTCGAAGCTCTTCGAGCCGTTCGTCGTCGGGGTTGCCACTCATAGCTATTCGTTCCGTTGCCGGCAGGAAAACGATTTCGGAGCCGGATTCGGCGGAACCGTCCGCGCGGGCAGGACCGCTGCCCGTTCAGGCGTAGCGCTCGAGGTCCGGCCGGTCGAGCGATTCGAAGACGTCCGCGGCGGCGTCGTCGAGGAACGCCCGCCCTTCGTCCGTGATGCGGCGTCCCTCGCCCTGTGCGGTCTCGACGAGGTCCTCCTCCTCGAGGCTCTGGAGCGCCGCCCGGATGAGCTTCCGGGAGCCGCCGGCGTGGCTGCCGGGCGCGACCCGGTATCGGTTCGATCCGCGTTTCTTGCCGCCGTACTCGGTGGCGAGCCGTTCGACGCCGATCGGGCCGTTCATCGCGACCTTCCGGAGCAGGCTCGCAGTCCGGACGTACCAGAAGTCGTCCTGTTGGGGGGGAAGTTCGTTGTGTGCACCGCCCTTGACGAGGCCGGCCCACGCCGGCTCCTCGATTCGATCCGCGAGCCGGTCGGCGACCTCCTCGATGAGGTCCTCCGCCGGGACGTCGTAGAGAGTTACCATGGGAATCCGTTCTGCCGGACGCTGTTTAAGGGTTACGAGACGGAAACGGGGCACTCCCGACGAACGGCCGTGTGAGGCAGTGACGCGCCGGTCGCTCGAATCGCTCGCCGCTCCGACGACCGACTGGACGCCGAGCTCTCGACGGTTCGAACGTACCTTGATGGTTCTCCCCGTCCAACGATCAACCATGGGCAGACTTTCGGAGGGCGGGACCCTTCTGGTTCCGATATCCAACCCCGACACGCGGGACCGACTCATGGACACTGCGATCGATATCGCCCGGGAGCGCTCGATGCGGATCGTGGTGCTTCACGTCGTCGACGTGCCGCCACAGATCCCGTTGTCTCAGGGAAGTGCGGTACTCTCCGAGGACGACGCGGAACGGCAGTTGCTATCATCCGCTACCGAACAGGCGAGAGATGCAGGCGTCGAAGTCGATACCAGGCTCCGTTACGCGCGGGACGTCGCGACCGGCATCGTCGGGGCAGTCGAGGAGTACGATGCCGACGGATTGCTCGCCGGCTGGCACGGACGCCCCCGGCGACGGGACATCGTGCTCGGGAGCTTCCTGGATCGACTCCTCGCGGAGGCGCCCTGTGACCTGTTCGTCAAGCGGATCCGCGCTCCGTCGGCGGAGATCGAATCGATCCTGGTCCCGGCAGCCGGCGGCCCACACGGCGACCTGGCGGTCGAACTGGCCGGGGCGATCGCGGCACAACACGGTGCGACAGTCCACCTGCTGCACGTCCGCTCCCCAGACTCTTCCGAGCCCGACCGGGAGGGGACGGAGGCGCTGTTTTCCGAATACGAATCGTTGCTCGAGCCGTTCGGCGTCGAGGTGACGACTCAAACCGTCGAACACGATCACGTCGCGGGCGCGATCACCGACGAGACACAACACCACGAGCTCACGGTTCTCGGCGCGAGCCAGGAGCCATTCCTCAAGCGCAAACTGGTCGGATCGGTCGCAGAAGGCGTCGGACGGGCCGCCGAAAACTCGGTGATTATGGTTCGTGGAGGGCCCGAAGAGAAGGACTGATCCGGAATCAGGAAGGGGATTGGTTCGGAATCCGGAAGGGGATTGGTTCGGAATCCGGAAGACTGTATCCTCACCGACGGTCGACGTCCCGCCGGGAGATTCGGAGGGTGAACCCGTCCGGGGTGACCGAGAGTTTCACGTCGTCGACGAGACGCTCGTACTCGGACGTGTGGCTCCCCGACGAAGAGAGCCGAACACCTTGCGCCACGATACCCGCGTCGACGAGCAGTTCGAGCTTCCGGTAGCTCGTCGACAGCGGGAGGTCACACGTCTCGGCGATCTCGCGGGCCGAAAGCGGCTCCTCGTCGATCGCATCGAGGATCTCGAGACAGTCGGGATCGTCGAGTGGCTCCAGCACGCGCTGGATGACGTCATCGTCCTGGAACGTCTCGTGGCGAGGATCCTCCCGGGAATGTCGTCGGTAGCGTTGCGAGGACGTCGGATCCATACTCTATTGTACTACCTGAACCTGCAGGTATCTCCATCCACGCTATCCGGGGTGGTTCAAGTACCGTCCTCGAAGACGTCCGCGAGAAGCTTCGTCTGTGCGGCCACCAGGTGTTCCGAGAACGTCGACTGGTTTATGCCGAGCTCCGCGGCGATCTCGGTCGCGTTCGCCCTCCGGGGCCGATCGAAGTAACCCTTCTCGTAGGCCGTCCGGAGCACCTCGAGCTGCCGGTCGGTGAGCCTGCCCCTGTCGACGAAGACGGTGTCGCTTTCCGCGTCTTCGGAGGGTGACCGGACGAGACGACGGATGTCCGTCCCGGGGAACCGCTCGCGGAGTTCCCCGATAACTGTCTGTAGTTGGTCGTAGTCGGCGGCGTGAAACACGAGTTCGAGTGTGCCGTGACGCGCCACGTACCGGTGTGGGGGACAGCCGAACTCTCCGAGACACTCACAGGGGCAGCCGACGGTTCCGTCGTGGGCGAGCCGGTAGAGGTGTTTGTCGCCGTAGGAAAACACCAGCTCTGCGGGGACGTCCTCCGGGGGGGAGTCCGCGTCGACGACGAACTCCGTAACGCTTCCGGTGACGCGGCTCGCTCCGCCGGCGTCCCGGGAGTTTGAGTCGAAACTGGAACAGGAGGCGACGCTCGTGGAGACGTTGTCGATTACGGAGTCGGTGGCGGCGGAAATCTGGACGATCGGACAGACGTCGGGCGAGGAGAACACGACGGTAGCGCGAATTCCGGAAGACATCAGAACGCTACTGACTTGGATGCAGACGTATTTGAGTTTGCGGGTGGGAGCCGGTTTCTCGCTGTCCCGATCACTCCTCGACCGAGTCGTCTCCGTGTTCCTCCAGATCGATCCGCCGACCGCCGACCGATTCGACGTCGAGCTGGTACAGCTGGATGTCCAGATCCCGTTTCGACTCCCCCCAGATCTCGAACAGCGGTTTCTTGGTGTCGCCGTACTGGACGACGTGTTCGACGCTCATTTCGTCCGGATCTATCCGTTCGAGGGTGCCTTTGGCGACGACGCTCCGGTAGATCGGGTCGACCTCCTCGTAGATAACGATTCTCGCGCGGGGCGAAGAGGTGAGAAACGCCCGCTTTTCGCTTTCGGGCGTCGAGACGAGACGAAAGTAAAACCGGTTCGAGTCGGCGTCGTACCCGTACGAGATCGGGATCGCGTACGGCTCGTCCGCGTTCGCCAGCGACAACACGGCGGTCTCGTGGCGGCCGAGCAACTCCTCGATCTCCTCGGGAGCCATCTCTGTCTGCTGGTCCAAAGCCATCGTGTGTTAGGTAACGTAGGGCCGCACCGACTAATCACTGTTGTGAAGTACGGCTGTCCTACCTGTTGTGGGAATCCAGCGTTCGGTTCCAATGACAAGCCAGTGTCACGACTGTGCGATCGACGT
Source organism: Halalkaliarchaeum desulfuricum (assembly GCF_002952775.1). Taxonomy (NCBI): domain Archaea; kingdom Methanobacteriati; phylum Methanobacteriota; class Halobacteria; order Halobacteriales; family Haloferacaceae; genus Halalkaliarchaeum; species Halalkaliarchaeum desulfuricum. Next base: position 1,346,763 of record NZ_CP025066.1, on the reverse strand, counting down.
GAACGCCTCCTCGTCGACTGTCGCACCGCAAACCGGACAGCCGTGGGTCAAAAGCGCCTTCCGCATCCCGGCGTTGACCTCGAACTCCTCGCCGCAGTCGGAACACTCGAACGCGTAGTCGTCGGTTGGGGATTCGCTCATCGTGGGTGATCTGGTCGTCGTCATCGTCGTTCCGGATCGGACTCCCGACCGTCGCCGTCGGCGGCGACCTGGCGGAAGTCGACCGACAGTTCGTCGCCGGCCCGAAGCGAGACGGCGAGGGTGTCGAAGGTCGTCGAGAACTCGGAGGGGTGGTTGTTTCGAGAGCGAATGCGCCGCCCTTCCTCGAGGAGTCCGGCATCGCCGAGCTGTTCGAGTTTCCGGTACACCGTCGACAGCGGCAGGTCACACGCCTCGGCACACTCCTGTGCGGTCCGGGGACGTTCCTCGCAGGCGGACAGCAGCCGCCGGCAGTCCGGGTCGCCCAGTGCCGAAAGGACGTCGGTCGGATCCGCCTCGGGCTCGGCGTCGGATACGCTCGGATGTCCATCCGGAACGTCGCGTCGAGCCTGGGTCAGGGAGGCGTTCATATCTCTACACACGAACCCTTCCCGCAGGTATCCGAATCCACGATATCCGGGGTGGTTTAAGTGCCGTCGGGAGTGACGCCGCGAACGGTGGTTCGGGAGACGATCCACGGCTTCTCGTCGGGATCGTACTCGGCTATCGCCCCGCTGTGGCTCCGGGTTTCCGGGGCGAGCACTCCGAGGTGTTTCAACTGCTGGATGAAGTTGAACAGGACGTTGTTGCGGACGACGTCCGCCCAGACACCGCGATCCTCGTAGAGCTGTTCGCTCCGACCGCGCTCGATCAGTTCCCTGGCCCGTTCGCGACCGCGGGCGGTACAGAACGCGCTCAAAAAGACGTTCGGATACTCGCAGACCAGCCGCTCGAGCAGTTCCGGGAAGTACACCACCTCGCCCTCCTTCCGGAGCGCCTCCAGCAGGAGTCCGAACTCGGGGTGGCGACTGAAGGCGTTGCGCAACAGTATTGCGAGTGGTCGGTGGATCTCGACGACGGTGTTTCCCCGGGTTTCTTCCTTCGTGAGCCGGAGGTCATCGAGGTTTTCGATTCCGTAGCCACGTAGCACGGTCGCGGCCAGATCCCCCTGGTCGGTGAGTGTGTGGGGTCGGGACGACGCGACGAGTCCGAGCGTCTCGGCGCCGGCCAGCGCCCCGCTTCCGGCACCGAAACTGTACTCGTCTTCGAGCCTCTCGAGGAGTGCTTCCCGCCCGAGCGGTCCGTGTCGATCGACGGCCACAACGGGTGCGAGGTAGTTCAGCGGCTGTGCGAGCGACAGCGTCGTGACGTCCCCGCCGAACTCGTCCCCCCGGAACCGAAGCGACAGCTGACCCTCGACGTCGGCGACCTGTCGCGCGGATTCGGAGGCCGGCGGCGCACGCCAGAGGGAGACACCGTCGTCGTCGACGCCGATGGCACCGACGCCTTTCGCTCCCAGCAGGTCGCCGTGGGGTGCGACCGCCGACTCTTCGCCCGCGAGATACGAGACGTGAGCGCCGTACTGATACGTCAACGCCTGTCCGATCCCTCGGAGGATCCCGCTGGAGCCTTTCACCTCGACGGCGAACACTCGGTTCGCGTCCGTGAACCCGAGAACGTCCGGATACCGACCGCGGATCGAAATCTCGTGGCGGCGACACCGGTCAAGCACGTCCGCGTAGGTGTCGGCATGGGCGTCCGGAACGTGGACGAGTGGTTCGTACTCCCGGTCCCGGAGCTCGGTGACGACGCGATCGAATGCCGTCGCCTCGTCCATACTCCGCCGGTCGACGCGCTGGCGTAAGAAACTACCTTTGGAAGCGAGAGTCTCACCGATTCCGCGCCGATCGAGCGAAATCTCCCGGGACGATTGAGCGAAGCTTATCAGTCTCAGTCCACTACAGGGGGACATCTGAATGGTGACCCCGTCCGAGGTGTTGAACGTCGACGACGACGCCGACGAAGCCGAGATCCGGCGTGCCTACCGCGAGCGGATCAAGGAGGCCCATCCCGACCAGGGCGGCAGCATGGAGGAGTTCCAGCTCGTCAGGCGCGCCTATCGGCTGTTGAAAAAGCGTGCGCAAAACGGGGGCGACGGCGACGCGGAGGTCGATCTCACGGACGTCGGCGACGCGACGGTCGAGGTCGGACCCACAACCGTCCAGTATCTCGATTACGAAGTCGTCGCCGACCGCGGCTGGGACCTGCACGACGACGACCTGTTCGGGAAGGCGGCGATCGCGGACCTTCCGCCGGAGGCGTACGGCCGACTGCTCGTCGAGCCCGAGGAGACGCTGCTGGAGGCGGCCGAAAACCGGGGGTTCGTCTGGCCGTTCTCCTGTCGGGGCGGCGCCTGCGCGAACTGCGCGGTGTATCTCGTCGAGGGCGAACTTTCCCAGCCCGTCAACCACATCATGCCCGAAGAGCTTTCCGACGCCGGCTTCCGGCTCTCGTGTAACGGATACCCCGCCAGCGACGAGTTGAAGGTGGTTTTCAACGTGAAACACCTCCCCGAACTCGACGACCTGATACTGCCGCCGGGTCCGTTCGCGTGGGCGCATTCGGAGTGAGTCCCAGGATTGATCTCTTCCCGGCCCGAACCGGACCCGCGGGAACACACCGCCGATGTATGAAGCGTTCGTCGACGCCGTGTTCGCGTTTCTCCTGTACGTCGGGCTCCCCGCACTGTTCGTCTTTTTCGTCCTGAAGGGGGCGTTCGTCGGCAAGCCGATTCCGACGACAGTGATCCTTCCGGGGTACGTGCTGGCGATATCGGCCACCCGAGAGGAGATGGTCGTCATCGTCGCTGTCTCGTCGACCGGTTACGTCATCGGACAGCTGATCATCTACACCCTGGCGCGCCGGGAGGGACTGGCCTCAATCCAGTCGTCCGAGCGGTTCGCGATCCCGTCCGAGCGGATCGAGCAGGCCGAGCGGTGGCTGACCCGGTACGGCGGCGTCGGCGTGTTCGTCACGAACTTCGTCCCGTATCTCCGGGGCCTGATCTTCATTCCGGCCGGGATCGCACGCTACCCCGTCCCGAAGCTGGTGTTTTTCGCCCTCTCGTCGACGCTGATCTATCACGCCGTCATCGTCGCGGTCGCGGTCGGCATCGTCAGGGCGATCTTTTGATCTTCGCCCGCGTCGCCGGCGCGTTCGGATCGCTCCGTTCGTGACGCGTACGCGGAAACCCGGAAGCTCCCTCCCGTCGCTTATGCACTCCCCTGCCGACCGGTGTCCACATGATCAGTTCACTGCCAGGCGGACACACTACCCCGGAGCTTCCGAGCCTCGAACCGGGTATACAGCTTCTCCGCCTCGATTCGGAGGCGTCACGGGCCGTTCACGCGCTGACTGTCGATCACGTCCTGCTGTCGGCGGGCGACGCCTGTTGGATCGATACCGGGCCACACGCACGGTCGGCGCCGTTCGTCGAACTCGCGCCGTCCGACAGGATCCTCGACCGCATTCGCCTCGCTCGCGGGTTCACGCCGTTTCAGCATCTGGGGCTGATCGGATCGCTGCCCGAATCGCTGTCCGATCGCACCGAGCTGGTCGTCGTCCCCGATATCGACGGTCGCTACCGGGACGACGATCTCCTCACTGGAGAGGGACAGGAGCTGCTCCTGTCGGCAATCGCGGCTCTCGCCCGGATCGTCCGGGAACACGAGATTCCCGTCCTGGTCACGCGGGTGGCGGACGACGAGTTCGGCAGGCCGATTGTGCAGGCGGCATCCCGGGAGCTCCACTGTCGCACGACGCCGTTCGGCCCTCGATTCCGAACCGACGACGGGGGCGAGGAAACGCTCGTGTATCCGGTCGACGGCGGGAGGAGCCTACAGACGACGCTCGCGTTCTGGAAGCGCGTGCTCGCCGCCCGGACGACGCTGTACGACGCCCCCGGGCTCAATCGGGAGGTGACCCACCGTGGGTCGAACTAACCCCACCTACCGGGATCGACTCGCGTCGATCGAACGGGAGTGGCAGTCCTACCGCCGCGGGTTGCGAGCCGTCGACCAGCCGCGGTTCGACCGGCTGTTCGAACACGGGCGGGGATACGCACACGCGGCGAGCAATCTCAACCACCCGACACCGGAACTTCCGTTGCTCGTCTCGGTGCTTCTGGCCCACCAGCGGCGACTCGACGAACGCGAGGAGCGTCTCGACACGCTCGAGCAACGTCTCTCCGATGGGGATGCCCTTTTCGATTGAGTTCGCGGACGGGGCGGTACTGGAGTGGCACGCGACCGCAGACGGTGCTCGCGTTCGGTGCGTCCCGGACTACGAACCGACGATATACGTCGCGTCGCGGTCCGCAGACGGATTTTCCCCGCTCGAGTCGGTCCTGCACGACCGGACTGACGTCAGCCGCACCTCGCGGGAACGCTGGCGCACCGCGTTCAGAAACGATCCGGAGTCGGTGCTCCGGATCGACGTCACCTCGATCGACCGGGTTCGGCCGCTTTCCGGGTGGATCCGGCGCTATGGTCGTCCCGGCACGTACCGACTCTTCAACGTCGACCTGTCCCCGGGATTTCGGTACTGTCTCGAACGCGACGTCACGCCGCTTCCCGATCGGGAACTCCGCACGCTGGAACTCGGCGACCCCACGCCGGGGGTTTCGGAGGCTCCGGTCACTGCCGTCGACATCGGCGGTGAGTCGCCTTCGTGCGACCGGATCGATGGCGATCCGGAACACGTCATCGGGACGCTTTCGGATCGGCTGGAACGGGAGGATCCTGACGTTCTCGTCTGCTCTTCTGCGGAGCTGGTCCCCGCGCTGTTCGAGACCGCAACCGCCCACGACTGTGGCTTCCAGCTCGGGCGCCGTCCCGGGTACGAACAGCTGGCGGGCGCGACGACCTACGAGAGTTACGGCCGGGTCGGTCACTCGCCGGCCCGGTACAACGTTCCCGGACGAGTCATCGTCGACCTGTCGAACACGTTCTTCTACCACGAGACGAACCTGGAGGGCTGTCTCGACCTGGTGGAACGGTCGCGGAAACCGCTCCAGGAGCTGTCGTGGGCGTCGATCGGGAACGTCCTCACCGCGATCCAGATCGGGGAGGCGCTCGCCCGCGGCGTGCTGGTCCCCTGGAAGAGCTGGCGCCACGAACTCCCGAAGACGATGCGCCAGCTCCACGAGGGCGACCGCGGCGGCTTCACGTTCGCCCCCGCGGTCGGCGTTCACGAGGACGTTCACGAACTGGACTTCTCCTCGCTGTACCCCAACATCATCCGGACCCGAAACGTCAGTCCCGAGACGGTCCGCTGTGAGTGTCACCCGGATCGCCAGGACGTCCCCGACCTCGGCTACAGCATCTGTGAGCAGCCGGGCTATCTTCCGGACGTCCTTGGGCCGATCATCGACGATCGGGACGCGATCAAAGCCGAACTCGAAGCGTTGGACGACGCCGCGGATCCGGCGCGGCGGGACGCCCTGTCGGGACGATCGGCGGCACTGAAGTGGATCCTCGTCTCCTGTTTCGGCTACCAGGGGTTTTCGAACGCGAAGTTCGGGCGGATCGAGTGCCACGAGGCGATCAACGCCTTCGCCCGCGAGATCCTGCTCGACGCCAAGGCGGCCCTCGAAGACGCGGGCTGGCGGGTCCTCCACGGGATCGTCGACAGTCTCTGGATCACTGCCCGCGAGGACGCCACACAGCAGCGACTGTCGGCGGTCGTCGAGACGGTCACGTCGTCGACGGAGATCCGGCTGGAACAGGAGGCGACCTACGACTGGATCGCGTTCGTGCCGGTCCGCGACGGCGAGGCGGGCGCGCTCACGAAGTACTTCGGCCGACGGTGTGACGGCGAGTACAAATACCGGGGCATCGAGTGCCGCCAGCGGAGCACGCCCTCGTTCGTGGCCGACTGTCAGCGCGACCTGATCGACACGTTCGACGCGACGCGCGATCCGGCGGCGGTCTGTGATCGCCTGGCCGTCTGGATCGACCGGCTCGAATCCGGCGTCGATCCGGCCCGGTTACGGGTCACGCGGCGCACGTCGAAGCGCGCCGACGAGTATACCCGCCGGACGCGGACGGTCGCGGCCCTGCAACGGGCGGACGACAGGGGCATCGCTCCCGCGCCGGGACAGGACGTCGAATACGTCGTCGTGGACGACGACAAACGCTCCAGGGATCGCGTCAAGCTCGCGCACGAAGCCGACGACTACGACGCCGACTTCTATCGGGAGCGATTGATCCGCGCCGCCGAGAGCGTTCTCTCACCCGTCGGGTGGACCCGCGAGGAGATCGAGGCCGCACTCGGCGAAACGCGGGACGCGACGCTTAGGCGGTTCCACGACGCCCGGCACTGAGGTGTGCCGTATCCGAACACGGAAACCCGGAAGGCTACCCCTTCCGCTTATGTCGTCTCCGCCTGATCCCTCCGACATGATTCGGGACGCGCGGGTCCTGCAGGACGATCACCTCCCGCGGGAGATCGTCCACCGCCACAGCGAGATGTCCCAGCTCGCCGGGGCGCTGGAGCCCGTCGTCGACGGGGACAAGCCCCAGCACGCCGTGTTGACCGGCCCCTCGGGCGCCGGGAAGACCTGCATCGCGCGGGCGACCCTCGATCGGCTCGAAGAGCAGGTGCTCGACGTCCACACCGCCCACGTCGACTGCTGGCTGCACACGAGCGACTTCCGGGTTCTGTACAAGCTGCTGGAGAGCGTCGGAACCACCTACGACATCCATCGAACGACGCCGCTCGACGAACTGCTCTTGCGTCTCGAGGAGATCGACAAGCCGTACCTGGTGGTGCTCGACGAGGCCGACCAGCTGGAGGATCCAGGCCTCCTGCGGCAGCTGTACGCGATCCCGCGGGTGACGATGGTGCTGATCGCTAACCGCGAACGGGACCTGTTCGATCCCCTCGACAGCCGGCTCCAGTCGCGGCTCCGGAGCAGCGAGCACGTCGCCTTCGACAAGTACAGCCACGGGGAGCTCGTGGCGATCCTCTCCGACCGGGTCGAGTGGGGGCTCGCCCAGGACGTTGTGACCGACGACCAGCTGGACCGGATGGCGACGGCCGCCTGCGGGAACGCCCGGGACGCGATCGGGATCCTTCGCACCGCCGCCCGCAGAGCGGAACGGGACGGCGCGACTGAACTCCGGACGGCCGACATCGAGGCCGCGATCCCGGAAGCCAGAACGGAACTGCGACAGAAGAGCCTCGATCGCCTCTCCTCCCACCAGCTCGCGGTCTACGAGGTGCTCCGGAGCGGGGGCGAGCTCATGCCCAAGGAGATCTACTCCCGGTACGAGGATCGCGTCGACGAGCCCAGATCGAAGCGCACGATCCGGACGTACCTCCGAAAGCTCGAGCAGTACAACCTCGTCGAAAGCGAGGGTCGCGGGCCGAGTCGCAGATACGAGATCGTAACGAAGTAGCAGCTACTCGAGTTCACTGCTCGGCGAGGAGCTCGGTTTCGATCCTCCTCGAACCCGGAAACCCGGAACTCCGGCGAGAACCCTCATTCCTCCACCGGGGAAAGGAACTGGCCGCCATGGGAACGAAACTGACGCCGGTCGCGTTCGACGTCGAAACCACGGGATTCGAGAGCGACTCGACGGTCACCGTCCTCGGTCTCGTCCTTCCGCTGGGGTGTCGGGTGTTTCTCAATGCGGGCGGAAGACCCGCCGACCGGGATCGCCTCGAACGGGAACTGGAAACGGAGTTCGACGCGGTCGTCCGTGTGAGTTGCCATCGAAACGAGCGGGAGCTCCTGGCGGCGGTTGCGGAATTCGTCGCGGAATCGATCGCGGACGACGACTACATGCTGGTCGCGTACAACGGCGAACTGTATCGCGGCGGGTTCGACCTCCCGTTTCTGCGCACGCGGTGTGCGCTGCTGGACTGCCGGTGGCCGTTCGACGGCGTCCCGTATGCGGATCTGCTTCCGATATTCAGAGCCCGATTCAATACGACCGTCGACGAAGAACAGGTGAACGATCTCGAGGGTGCGTATCAGGCGTTGATCGGCGACGGGCTCACTGCCCTCGACCCGTTCGCGGACAGTCGGGAGGCCGTCGCGGCGTTCGAGCGCGGCGAGTTCCGGCCGTTGTTGGCGCACAACCTCGCGGACATCCTCCGGACGGACGCACTCGCGGGGGTCGCCCAGCGATACTGCGGGACCTCCGAGTTCGATCTCAAGTCGCTGACCCCGACGCTGCGCGATCCGTCGTTGACCGGCCGGTAGCAGACGCCGACACTCGTCGCCACGAGAAGGGAAAACAGCTCTTCGGAGGGCGTCAGTCCGTCAGACGCCGGGCACGCCGAACGCGCTGATGCCGAGATTGAAGAAACTGTTCAGCAGGGCGATGATGACCAGCGCGGACACCCACGCGACCAGACCCATGATCGCGGCGTCCTTCCAGCCACCGGGATATCGCCACTTGATGACCCAGATCCAGGCGATCAGTGCGACAAGCGACCCGATCAGCGGGATCAGCGATCCGATTGCCCAGGCGATGGCACCGATCAGTGCGGTGACGACCGCATGCGAGTAGTCGTCGACCCCCGTGACGAGGCGACCACTGATGTAAATTGCCAGTCCTCCGATCAGGAGGGCGACGACGAAGGAAACGATTGAACCCAGGACCATACGTGAAGGGTCGGCAGCCAGTCGGATATATTGTGGGGTATATGAGTAAGATAGATTATAACACACGTCAGACGTGAGTCATACATTTCGACGCAGAAATTATTACAACGTGATGTATCTGTCTCCGTCGTTTGCTCGCATTTAGCGCCTCGAACGCTGTGGGGACGCCTGCGTCAGAATAGGTCACTCTGCAGGTATATCGAGGCGGTCATTCAGCGATAATTCGCACTGAAGAGGCTTGTGGGATCGTACTCCTGTTTCAGTACCGTGCGTGCGCAGTCATTCGCCCGCGATCGTGCCACGGCGTCGCTGCCAACAAAGATCCGATTGGGTTCTACCCTCACAAATCGGACAAAAAGGGGTGTATTAGGCGGTACGCTGCCTCACGATGGCGTTAACAGTCATTCAAAAGTTGTAAGAAAACGGATGGGTTGGGGCGGATTCGAACGTATGAGAGACGTGCTCGCGCGCTATAAAGCGCTCTGCGCCCGTCTCTCAAGCCTCCCGCCCGTACGCCTCGAGAGGCGTAAGGGGCGGGAGCGCCGGCCTGCTCCTCCTGTTCGGTTTCAATTGGCCCCCGGTAGACGTCGATGGGACGATCTCGGGAGAAACCATGCACAGCGAACCCATTTCGCCCGAGACAGCAGTGGAAGAGTTTATGCAGAGCAAGGAGCACGAGGTTTCGGCTGCGACGATCCAGAACCTCCGCTATCGGCTGAAACAGTTCCGTCTTTGGACGGAACAGACAGGTTTGGACGATATGCGAGAGCTCAGTGGGCGTGACTGCGAACGATGGAAACTCGCACGAGCAAACGCTGGGCTCGCACCTGTAACGATGCGTGCCCACATGCGCACGTTCCGTCAGTTCATCCGGTGGTGCGGTGTCGTGGGCTACTGCAAACCCGATCTCCACGAACTTGTCCGAATTCCGGAGGTGGACAAAGCCGATCGTCGGCGCGACGATGCGATCTCCTACGAGCGAGCCCAGCGCATCGTCTCGTACCTCGAACAGTTCGAATACGCTTCGCGCCGGCACATTGTCTTTGGTATCCTATGGCATACTGCAATGCGAACCGGGAGCCTCCGAGCCCTCGACGTCGACGATGTGGTTCATGCGGACGACGGGACGATGTATCTGAAAGTCCGGCATCGTCCTGAGACGGAAACGCCCCTCAAATTGGGGGCGGAAGGCGAACGCAACGTCACAATCGCAGATCCCACGCTTTCGTCTGCTATCGAAGATTGGGTGAAACATCAACGTCCCCCTGTCGAGGACGAGTATGAACGGGAACCGTTGATCGCCACACGTCAGGGACGGGCTGCCAAAACGACTATCCGGGTTGGTGTGTACCGGGCGACACAACCGTGTCACACCGACGAGTGTTGCCACGGGAGGGTGAGGGAGAACTGCGAATACGTTGAGCGCAACCGCCTAGCAAGCTGTCCAAGTGCGATCTCGCCCCATGCTCTGCGACGATCCGCGATCACGTCGCACCTGAAACAGGGCGTTCCCAAGGAGATCGTCTCCGAGCGTGCAAGTGTAAGTATGGATACACTATCAGAACACTACGACGTCCGGACTGAAGAGCAAGCAAGATCGACTCGACAAGAATACATCGACGATCTCCGCTTCTAACGCTCCCCACTAGCCCGCTGACATCGTCGTCAGTGGGCAAAACACCGAGTGGCTCGGAAACCGTCTCTATCTTCGTATACTACTATTTAAACGCGTCAACGATCTCGCTCAGTCTCGCCAGTAAAGCAGTACAGTATGCGTGCGGTTCTCCGGCGAAGCGACTTATCTCACGTCGTATTGGATCCCTCCTTGGAGTGGCTTCTGACGGGCATACCTACTCCCCCGCTGACGACGCTGTCAGCGCCTGCCCGTTCTCATCATCCCCGTCCTCGTCTTTCATTGAGGGCATCTGCTCCGTCAGGACGAGCGTCTTCCCGCCGTCGTCCCGTAGCTCGATATATCCGTCCGAGAGCTCCTCGAGCGCCTCGAAGGCTCGATGAACTTGTTTCCAAGACGATATTTTGTCGTCTTCGCGAGCAGTATCGAGCAGCGACAGTGCGTTATCCTCATCTGCTCGAAGTACGAATCCAGCGGGCGTCTTCGAACCCCAGTCTGTGAAATTCCGGAAGATCGACACGGCTCGCTGATCTGATTTGGACTCGGCTATGTCGCCGACTGCAGCCATCCGTTCGATTGGAGTGTACGTGTCTTCAACACAGGCCTCCGGCTCCGTCTCGGTTCCAGAGTCTTTGTCCCGGAGTTCGCCGACATCTTCGGCAAGCTCTCTGATCTCTTCTTTCCGGTTCGCTATTGCGTTCCCGACTGGAATTCCGTCGATCCAAAGATTCTCGATTTCGTGTCCATCCCCGCGCCACTCTATCCGCGCGGATTCATCTGCCTCGGCGCCAACAGCATACGCTCCGTCCTTTTCCAGCTCGTCAACGCGTTCCTGCAGTTGTTCTTTTTCAGCTTGAAGTGTTTCCACTTCGGCGCGGAGATCTCCAAGCTCCGCGCGGAGCTGTGCCACTTCGTTCTGCCCAGTAGAGATTGAGCAGCTGTTCGTCGGTACCTCTCTGCCGTTGTCGATTGCATCCATTGGCGTGCTCCCACGCCACGCATCCGTCGGACGCCAGCCCGCGTTCGGTGGCTTGAAGGGGAATCGACGCCTAGGATAACCTGCAGTGCCATCCCGGCGCTGTACGTCGCACCACAGCGGTTCAACCGGGGCCCTTATCCCCGGTTTTTGGCGAACGATGATATTGCGCAGCGTTGGTTACATCTTCAAATCCGTTCCTGAAAAAACTTGCCCGAACGGATCGTACGTTTTCACTGAGAACAAGCCTTCTACCTGCAATTTACCAATCCGATTCACCAAAGATTTAGTGCTTCAGTCATACCAGATCACTTTCGGCTCCTTCTCATCTTCATCGAACTCACCCGTTGGCTTCGGCATCGGTTCGAGTTCGTCGACGGAGAGGGCGTAGTTCTGGTGATCGCCGGCGTAGGCGTCCTTGACGTCCGCTTCCTCGAGGAAGTCCAACGTCCGAATCCAACCCCGGATCCGGACTTCGGAGAGATCTTCTGCCACGTAGGCGCTGACGAGGACGGGTGGGACGTCACGCTCGTCGACATGGTGTCGAGCCACGAGGAGCTCGACGTCGAAGGGTACTTCGCGCTGATTAGCAGTCGAGGACTTCACGTCGAACTTCTCGATCGAACCATCAATCTCCAGCTGTCCGTCCGAGCCGTCGTCCCCGTCGGCGCCGACGTAGGTGTCGAACTCACACTCTTCGTAGATCAGAGCCAATACGAGCTCGACAGCGACGCCACGTTCCATCGAAGCCAGCGAGTCGCCCCAATCTTCGTCCCTCGTTTCGCCCGACGCGTACGAGTTGTGTCGGCGCTTGGCCCACTGTTTGGCGTGCTCGATCTCTTCCTCGTCGAGCTCGTAGCGAATCTGCTGGCCATCTTCGAGATACTCAGTAGTCTCAACTTTCTGAAAGGATTTAGCAAGATTCATCGCGACGGGGGCCGGGTGCACCGCGCACCCAGTGGTTCGTGATTTAACCAACGATCTCGGCTAACAGGGCCAATTGTTGGTTAAGATCTGAGCTACACTGTGTCCACGAATAGGACGACGAAGACGAACATAGCTAGGAACATTCCGGCGCCAAAATGGACGCCTGCTCCTAGTGCACCGATCCCGAGTCCGAGGATGTAAATCGCGAGTTTACTCATGAACCAGGCCCTCCAGGAGCTCGTTGATCTCAACAAGTCGCTCAGTCGTCACCCATGTGTTTGAGTGTCCAGTCGGCTCATTCACGGCCTCGATCAGGCCTGCGTTCCGCAAAACCCCCAGGGTTCGATCGGCGAGATCGACATCCTCGAGCTCTCGAATCTGCCACTCTTCATCGGGCGAGGGAAGCTCCATCGCATCAGTACCGGCAGTCAGGAATGCATCGAGTTCGTCGTATTCGATCTCTACATCTTCCGGGATAGCGTCCAGCAGGAACAGGGCACGTTCTGTGAGGCGCCAATCCGCCACGCGTCCGAACCCGTTCTCACTCTTTATGATCAGGAACGTAGTCGAGAGGTGTCCGAGATCTGAACGATCGAGTTCAGTGTGTTTAAGTCGAAACGTTTCTCTTTCACCCATACTCTCCAGAAACTCCCTGTACCTCTGAACCTCTCGCACTGCAACGAGATATCCGAGTGCCTCCTGTTTTGGGGACAATTCGCCATGCAGTACGTCGTCTCTTCGATCTTTGGCACTGCTTGTATAACCAGACATTGCGACGTAGGGGAACTTGACGGCAGATTAGCGCTGGACTTTGTCGAACGTCCGAGAGACGTAGTCAGTGCGATCTTGGCACTTGTCTCGCTGGGCGAGATCAGATTCGAGGAAGATGCGTTCCATCTCACTCCGGCTGATTTCCTCCTCGGCGAAGGCATCACTTTCTTGACACCACCAGTGGATCTTTGAAGCCAGAGACATGTCGGCTCTACTCCGATCGTGGTTCCACGTTACGGAGTCCCAGGCAGTGGAGCCCCGGTTCCAGAGAACCTCGAAGTCGCCGTCGTACTCGCAGGCAGTGTCGACGATGTCCTCCAGGACATCGCCCAGTTCGCCCCGGGAGGTGCGCTCCGTAGGCGCCGACGTGGATCCCGTCTCGGCTGACTCGTCGCCATCTGTGTCTCGTTCGCCGTTATACAGTGACTGATAGGCGCCGACGAGGCCGGGACAGTTAACGATCTCCCTTGAGGCCCGACGGAGCGTCCGTCCGGTGAACGTCATCATTCGTTCGTCGTAGCACTCGATTACATCCTTCTGGAGGTGATCGTCGTCGACGCCCTGTTCATCCCGTACAAGGATGTGCAGTCCGCGCCCACCCGGTGACACTTCTGTGAACGAATCGATGTCATCGACGAGATCGGCAGCCAGTTCGTCGAGTTCTCCATCCTCATCGATTACGTCGTCGAGATCGATCGCGCACACGTCCGTCGCGCCGAGGCACAGTCCAACACCACCGAGTCCGTCGTCGTGTCCGAACCGACGACGGCTCTCGGCGACAGTGTCCAAAGCTTCGCCAAATGTGACACAGTAGTCGGGATCGGTTCCGTCGACGTAGCTGGGAACAGGGCTCCTGGGATCGGACGGGATCTTGTCGTCTCCCTTGCGGGTGTAGACGATCCAGCAGGCTTCGTCCTCGAGGGAATCCGGAACGGTGAATCGTCCCTCCTGGATCGTGTCGAGTCCGACAGGCTCGTCGTCGACGATGCTCGGTGTCAGGCTAGTACAGGTAGACATTGCGACGTTCGTAGCGACGAGGATCGTCCCCCGTCGCCTCTTCACTTCATCCGTAGTCACTATGGAGTACTTAAATGAGGACATGTCAGCTCTAGCTATGCTGTTGACAACGTTCATCCTGTTACTCCGAAGATATTAAAACGGAAAATCACAATATCCTAATTATACATCCACAAATGCCATTAAATTCATTCTCAGTCAAAGATACAGGAGCACTACGTAAGGCCGAATGTAGTGACGTACCCTCTCTAATGATAATCGCAGGGCCAAATGGAGTCGGGAAATCTACCCTTCTTGATGAACTTGATGAATATATAAAAAGAAATAGAGATTCTGTTGAAACTTCAGGTGATGTAGATGCTGTGTATCTTTCTCCCCACCGTGCTCCTATTTCCTCTGATTTGAATGCGACTGCACTTACATCGCTTGAGCGTACCAGTTCTAGGGACTCTCTGTCAAAACGTAGGTACAAGTTGTCACCTAGTAGCTTGCCTAATGAAGTGAGGCGACAAAATAAAAGAAATCGATATGAGGCTGATTTCGCTCCATACTTTGAGGTGAAGAAACGTCTCGCCCAATTTGAATTTGATAAAGGACAACTATTGACAGATATTTATGAAGAGAAAAATGAAGTCCCACCGAACTATCTCCCCGATATTGGCCAACCATTAAAATCAGCGATAGATGCTGTGTTACCAGGTATTGAATATCTTGGAGTAAAACAAGACGGACAAAAGTACAAGATAAAATTTACAGACAAATCTGGTGCAGAAATTGAATTTGATGAGTTGAGTTCCGGAGAAAAAGATGCTATTTCCATTCTTTTTTTAATTGTAGAACGACAGACAGAAGAACTATTCAACCAAGCCAGAGGTGAGGAAGGAGAAAAAGAAGATTTAGTCATGCTCATTGATAGTCCAGGAGCATATCTCCATCCTGCAATGCAAGAGCGGTTTTTGAACTTCTTGGAAACGACGCTCCAAGATACTGTAAATGAGAAAGTATCACTACAGGTTATAATTTGCACCCATTCTCGAACCATTTTGGAAAATGCGGACAAGGATATCATTTACTTTCTCCTATATCAGGATCAGAGAGACGATAATCAGCTTGTTTCCGCGGAAAATATTTCTACAAATGAATTGGACAGGGTGTTTGGCGAATTAGGTATGACTGCTCTTTCTTCGGGCAATCCGCTTATACTTGTGGAAGGAAAATCGGATAGAGAGTACCTGAGGAAACTCTACCCAGATTTTACAGATCGTGTCGAAATTATCCCGTTGGGGGGCAAAGACAATATTATCGGATTGGATCAGGCATTCAATAAAATAATCCCCGAACTATACTCGTCAGGTGTCTATATCTTTGCAATAGTGGATCGAGATCGAGACTTTTCTATTGAGGAAAAATATAGCCAGTTTATTCACCCGATTCCAGTAACATGTATTGAGAATTTCCTTCTTGATTCTGGAGCTATCTATGACGCATTAGATGTTCTAGCCGGTGACGAATTGCTAAAAGAAAATGGGTGTAATTCACCAGAAGATATTCAGGATCTTTTAGGAAAAATAATCACAAGAGAATCATATAAACAGCGAGAGATAAGGAAAAGATTAAACGAAGAACTCAGCTTCTATGTTGGAACAAATGACATCGATGAGCTTAACGAAGAAAACATCAAGACGAGAATTGATGAAGTGACTGAGAAAAAGAAAGAAAGAGTGTCGAATAGTATATCAGATGTCAAACAATCGGTGGAAGAAAGTGCTAAAAGCAAAGATCTAAATAAGCTAAATGGGAAATTTATACTCGGCGAGATTAGTTCAGAATTCGGGGTAACACAGGACAAATTAGGAAGAGCAATCGCTGTAAATCTGGAACGAAAAAATAACCAACCAGATGATCTCACAGAGATAGTTGACGAAATCAGAGAAATACTAGATAAGGAGTCAACGCCACAGAGTCATATCTAAAAGAGATAATTCATCGATCATTCTACCGCTAGTTCAGTTCTAGAATTTATTTTTTTGATGAGGCACCCGTTACACATCAAGACTGTTCTACTTTCCAGACTGTCCGTAGAGGGCCATTGATCCCTTATAAACAGATCTGAAAGTCTCCTTCAGAGAGTCTGGCTCAGCGAACAGTCTCTCGGCGTTCGAACCGTTACTAAAACAAACTCCGAAGTTAATAATCCCAGGTGGCGCCCTAACAATCCCGCTCCGTAGCCAAGTTGTACAACAACTTGTGCACGAACCCCACCATTGTCGGCACTGATTTATAAGTAGGAGTCGTCGACGCCGGATCCGCCCCCAACACTGATAAGCAAATAGTGTTAACAACTTGTGTATGGTGTCAGTGCAGGAGTCCGGTGCCGGACGAACCAGCTGCTGGCTGTCGCGGGACGAGTGCGACGAGCTCGCTCGAGCAGCCGGCGAGGTTGACTGGCAGCGGGAAGTCGCGATCGAACTGATGGCAGAGTGCGGACTCCGATCCGACGAGGTTCCCCGTGTCACCCCAGGGGACATCCGCTTCTCGGAGGACGGAGGCTGCTGGCTGTTCCGTGTCGAGGGGAAGAACACAGACGGTGGCGAACCAAAGATGCGGGATGCGTGGATGCCGGACGACGTCGAACGCAACGTTTCGAAGTTCGTTCGGGAGCGGGAGATCTCCGACGACGAACCAATCGTCGACGTCTCGGCCTCGAGTGTTCGTCGCTGGGTTCGAGAGGCAGCTGAGACGGTGTCAGATCGGACGGAGTCGGATGGATGGGAACATGTCTCGTCGCACGATCTTCGCCGTTCGTGGGCGACGTGGCACCTCGTGGAACGCCCAGATCCCGTCGACGTCCGGACGATGATGGCAATCGGGGGCTGGAGCTCGTACACGGCGATCGAACCGTACCTCCACGCGCCGACTGAATCCCGAATCGGCGACGCGATGGCCTCCGATCGAGTACACAGCTAGTCCCAGACTCGAGTTGCCACAGAGGATGGGGTGAAGGCCTCGAGTCCGTCCCTCTAGTGGGCCCCTTCTCGCTCCCGATCGCCGGGGAACGTATCACTTACTCGATAACGAACCCCGACGTACCAGTTTACTTATACAGTCGCATGGCTATTGCAGAACAGTCCAACTGTCCAGATTGCACCGAAGGAGTAATTCGTCGAGACGGAGGCTGCCCCGTTTGCTTGAACTGTGGCTGGAGTCAGTGCGGATGAACTCACGTCCAAACTGACAGCCCTCACAGCGTCGCACAGCTCGTTGTGACGCAACCATGGGCCAACCCTTACGTCGCACCTGGAACCGCTTAGAGAGCCATCTGTTGCCGTCTCTGTGAGTACACCGATCTCTTTGAGATCGATGCCGTCACAGTTCAGACAACAGCTGAAATCTCAGGAGCCACACAGCGGGCTGTGAGAGCTTCTTGAGCACCGAGATGATGCGTCCCATTCGGAGCCCACATGAATCGATCAGCGACGACGTGGGCCGACTCAGATTTGATCTCTGTCCCCCTGCAGATCCCCACCGAGTCCATTCCAACTCGAATTACTCCTCGATCTCGGCTTTGTATACTTGTACATAACATATGTAGGGTTCAACACAACTTAGCACGAGTAGTGTCCAAACATGATCACTGACTGCTCCAACAGGGCCTTGTCCGAACAAGCAAGGTTCCCACGGAGTATGGATAGGAATAGGTACGTTGGTTCTACACTAGACGGAGTGGTGTTCCACGCTACTGGGTGAGGTTGAAGTCTAAGGAGCATCGTCGAAGCGGAACCAGTACTGGTGAAAACGACACTGTGTCCTCTCGAAACCGAACGGCACCGGCGCGCTCCGTCGTTGTCCCCGACGTCGTTACCCTCGAACCCGATCAAGTAACAGGTGGGAGGTGAGGGTGCTCCGCCTCTCCCCACCAGGCACCCAGTCGATCACTACCCGAGCTTCGTCGATGGTGGGCCATATAACTTTTCTGATATAACTAAATCTGCTTATGTATTAAGGAGTAGTCAGCTTCCGGAACACGTTGGAGCCTCTTCGGCTCGACGATCGCCAGCCTCGAGGCCGATCGAGCGCCTTGTGTCGCCCGAACGTGGTGAACTTGAGGGGCTACTCCACCCCCTACTGTGGAAACTCCGGTGTCCCAAACTGTGGACATGGTACTTCGTATGGAGAACGCGCTCCTCACAAACCATCCAGCTAAAATGGGGAAGGGGAATCAGTCAAGTGATGTCAGAGGCACGTGATGTTTACTACACTTCCCCAGTGGGAAAATATAGCCATCTTGCTTTTAAACTTTGGATAGAGAAGAACATTCCAAAAGTACATGTATCGGCACTGCATCGAGATAATATCTATATTATGTTAATTATCATATGATACTGTCTAATATATGAATAATCTGTTGTTTGAATAGCAAAAGGAGCGTCTAGAAGGAAGGATCGTCGATCAACCCACGAAGTTCATCGATAGCACGTTCTGCTACACTCTCATCCGTCACGCCAGTCACAATTACTTCGCCATTTGATGGAATAGTAATCAAACAGTCGAAGCCGTCTGGCCAATAATAAACAAATGGAGATGTTTCAGGTTCGTATTCAGCATTTTCAAAACCTAGCTTAAGAACTAATGCATTTAAATCTATCTCTATTTCGAGGTTTTCTTTGCAGATTAAATTTGCTACCGTTGGTTCTTCAGGTTTAGTTTCAATGTCTAATTTGTCTAAAATTCTCAAGAATCGTTCATATGCGTTTGTAACCTCTTCCTCGGAACTAGCACCCATAATAACATAGGAACCTGATGAATAGACGACGATAATATAGTTTGACGAATCAAATCTAATTGTCAATCCAGGGAAGGTTTCTGGATGGTATTCAGCGTCTGCAGATAAATCGGAGAGTGCAGAAGCAAGTTCAGGTAAATCCAGTTCCCGGCCTAATTGTCCCGACGAAACTACATTTACAACATGCATAGTTATTGGCCTCCTCTTGTATTCATTAGCTAGTCTGTAGGGTAAACTTAGAGGGGGAGGATTAAAGTCTACATCCTCCGAGACGCCTTCTATGTCCCAATTGAAGGAACTGCTTGAAAATATATATCGAAGAATTCAAGAACGTCCTGATCTCGAAGAGAGCGAAGTAACGGATGTCTTTACTGATTACAATTTCTTTGAGGAGCTCGGATACGAAGGAATCCCGATCGACGTACGCTCCGAGAATCATATAGTCGGAGGCGATCGTCCCGATTACTTTGCGAAGGACAAATACGGGAACGTCATTTTTGTCGTCGAGTTCAAGAAGCCATCTCGATCCGAAGATCTTGCAAGCCATACCGGCCAGCTTTGGGAACAGTATGTAGTTCCACTCCGTGCAAAGTACGGAATACTCACTAATGGTGAGGAACTCATTCTTTACGAGCGTGTGGGCCGAAATAGGCGAGAGCGTAAATATCGGGCCCAACTTGACTCACTCTTAGAGGAACAGCTAACAGAGTTGGAACAGTTAGAGAAGCCAGACTACGAGTTTGAATCTGTCGACGATGTCGAATCCTACTTTAGCACTGCTGATACCGTTTCCGTTGGTGAATTAGTCGAAGGGGAACCGGTGGGGCGGAATGAGTTTCTCGATACGTTCCGTCTTGAGAAGAACACACTCTTCTACGAGATGCTTGAGCAGACTTACGAACTTCTCGATTACTATCTGGAGCAAGAATACTCGGCCGAGGGCGGAACGTTCCCGAGAGATGCGTACCAGTTCTGGCAGTCGTATTATGCCTCAGATCCGAGCTGGTACGATCTCCCCGAGGAGTGGCGGGATATTGCCGGGAGTGCGTCGAACAAGCAAAAAGTGATGTTCGCAGTGGAGACGGTTCAGTCGATGCTCGGCCGGCTCATGTTGGCAAAGGCTTGTGAAGACTACGAGTTCCCGAACGTTAGCATCTCAGAGCATATTGAGGACGAGACGATAGATTTCCGCGGACAGGTTGAACCGGTTTCACACGTCCAAACAGGCCGAAGTCTGATGTGGACGATGCGTGAGGAGCTTGTAGAGTCCGTCTTCGAACAGGATATATATTACTGGTGGACACAACCAGCGGAAGAGATTGAAGAGCTATCCGCCCGAGATATAGCCGAGGAGGACTGGCCCGCTGAATACGACGAATTCGGGAAGTCTCTTATTGAGTTCACAATTACGATGGCTCGGTTCGACTTCTCAAGCATTCGAGGCGATCCTTTGGGTGAACTCTATCAGCAGTACTTCGATCCGAAGACTCGACGTGCACTCGGTGAGTTCTACACCCCACCTTCTGTTTGTGACTATATTGTCGAATCTACTGGATACGGGGATAATGTCCAGTATGAACGCCTGATCGATCCAGCGTGTGGTTCAGGTACCTTCCTCATGGCAGCCCTTGATCGATACCAGGAAGATATGGACGGAGACGATCTCCCGGCAGCCCTCCAAGATCTCTGTAATCGCGCCCGTATCGTCGGACTTGACATCCACCCTTTCGCAGTTGTCCTTGCCCAAATTCGGTTTATGCTTGAAATTTTGGAGGACTACAAACGTGCCATAGAAGCAGAGCCGAACCTCGTTCTTAGGCGATTACCTATCTTCCGCACCGACTCACTACTGGATGAATCGAGAGCGCAAGAGGGCGTTCAGCAATCGCTTTCAGCGAGTTATGGGGGAGGGAAGGTTGAATTCACTATGCCTCTGCCAATTCGGAATGGAGATGGAGCGGAATTCGAATCGATGGACTTCGAATTCCCTCAATTCGGCCACGTTCAGTCTATTACATCAGGAGAAATCAGTAATCAACAACAGTACTTCTCTGCACTATGTGCAGTCTTTGACGCAGTTAAAGCAGAAGCTGAAGACGAATCGTACGAGATATCTAGTGAGGAACTCATCCCCTATTTTTACGATTATTTCACCCGAGAGCGGAGTGTAGAGCAGATTGCAAGTGTGTTTCATGATACAGCGAATGAATTCCTTGAAACTATCCGAGCGCTCCGTGAGGAGTACAATGATGGCCGGCTCTTGAAGCTAATTGAGGATGTCGTTCTTGGAGCTACGCTCAAGAATGATATCAAGTACGACTACGTGGTAGGGAATCCGCCATGGGTTGCGAAGCAAAGCCGTCACGAGGATACAGAGGAAAAGCGACAGATGCAGGAACTCTATCTGTCTGCTTGGAAGGAAACCGATCCGTACCTCCAATTCATGGAGCGAGGATTAGATATCCTGAAAATTGGAGGAAATCTCGGGTTCCTAGTTTCAAACCGATATCTAAAAAACCAGGGTGGCAAAGAAATCAGAGCATTTCTCGCCAAAAATAATATCCAAGAACTCATCGATTTCACCGATTATCAACTCTTTGAGGACGCAACCAACTACTCGAGTCTAATCGTCGTTGAAAAGGAGGTATACAACGACGATTGGGAATCGTTCATTGAGAATGATAAATTCACAGACACCTACGAGATCTCAGCAACACGCGTAAGGGACTGGGATGATAGTGTATCAGCACTCGTCGAACAGATTCGAACTCGAGAACCTACAGAATCAGTTGATTTCTTTGAAATCGACTCTCGGAAGTTCCAAGTTCGTGTCTATACTCGTTCTGGGCGTGTCGAGACAGAAGAGCTTAGCGAGACTTTTGAAGGCAAATTCGGGGAGATCACACTAACTCGTAATCTACCTCTCGCAGACGTGTGGCCGGTAGCCTCACCAGAAGAGTTCCGGATACTCAATCAGATTGAAGACTCTACAGAGATGCGACTCGGAGATAAAAATGTGATTAGGAATAACAAGCCAGTAAATGATGGTAACTTGGTAGGTGACGATATCCGAGTAGGGATTCAAACAAGCGGAGATGGTGCCTATGTGGTTTATCCAACGACTGGGATAGTTAAAGAAAAGTTACATGAATTAGACAGGCTAACAATTACTCCAGAAGACATTGATGAAACGTATACCGTTGAAACTGGTTTGATGAAACTTGACATTACTGGGGAAGACGCAGATCGGTGGTTGCCAAACTGGAATAATCGACTCGTCTTTGTCCCGTATATTCAGGGAGATAATCGTGCAGAACTCATCAAACCAACAAAACTGGCAGAATCGTATCCTTTGACGTGGGAATATTTTACTGATGAGGAAGTCCTAAAAACTCTCTCTGATGAGTCAAACGAACGAGAGAACGTTCACATTGAACTCGCATCCCAGTTAGGGGTTTTCAATGCGGACGATGAAGATAATAGTTCGTTATCTCCCTCTCAATATCGGAAACTTTCTTCAGAACTGCGTTCTGCCCCATCCAAAGTCCAAGAACTAGATAACAACTTGTGGTGGTATAGATATATGCGTAGACAGAATATAGAATCACTTCCAAAACCAAAACTTCTAACTGGAAATCAAGCACAGAGAAATAAACTTAGTTTCGATGATGCGGGGATTATGGCTCCCCATAATGCACGCGTTTATGCCATTCTCGCAGAAGATTCTGTGAAACATGCTCTTGCTGCCGTTCTGAATTCTGAGGTTGTCGACTTCTTCCACAAACAACATTCACGTATACATAAAGGGGATGCATACAGCTATATAGAAGACTACACGTCGAAATGGCCAGTTAATCTCGGTAGTGCAACCCAGAAACGTGAATTAAAACAATTAGTAAAGGATATATTGGAATTAAAAGATCTTGAAATTAAAGTCCCCCAATTCCCCGATCCATACATAGCTGATGCACGTGAATCAGGTGAGGAGTTTGCGCCAGTCTCGTATGCACCTTCGTCGTCTTACATCGCTAATCCATCACTGGATTCCGATCTTTCCGGTGGATTCACAGTTACGTTAGAAGACGGTGGAATCAACCACAGTGCAATCGACACTAGAACGAAGGCTGATTATGTCGTTGAAGCGCTGAGTGGGAGATCCCTATCAGCCAACGAGTCAGTAACGATTCCACTGCCTCTGGACGATAATGTGGCTTCCGACGCACTCAGGGAACTCGAAGAAGATCAAGAGACGCTCGCTTCCGATTCAATCAGTGATATTGAAGAGGAAATAGACGACATCGTGTTCGGACTGTACGGGATCGACTCTGATCGCCATCGTGAGATGATCCACCGATACAACAAGCAGTACGAAAAAGTCCAGAAAATCGATCCAGAATTCTAGGACTCATCGAGTTCTTCTAGACTAATTAATCTCGTATGGCCTACTTGTAGGCTACCTAATCGTCGCCGAAATGTAAGGTACGTCGGGCACCTATACTATAGTACGAACAGTAGTACGTCCTTATTCTGAAATCACATTTAGAACGACTCCTACAGCGAAACGAGTTCGCAGATTGACAGTCTGCTAGCTTCGACTGGGATGAGTTCAACTACTGTAATTAAGAGAAACCAAATGACGACAAAACAGCCCATAAACGAACTCGAACTCAACGCCTACGAAGTCACCGTCCCGCTCGATCTCTCCGTCTTCGACTCCTACGACGAGGTGGAGCTGACGCTTGTCGAGACGGTGGCCCGTTCGATCGTCGACGACGTTGACGAGCTCAACGAAGACGACACCAGCTACGTTACGTCACAGGTGATGTTCGACGAGGACGGCCTCGAAGAGGCCTACGAGGACGACGACGTCGGGATCGCCACCGTCCAGACTGTCACCGAACTCGCTGTACTGGAGGAAGACGATGACTGAGGGCTCTGACACCGTCGAGTGCGAATACTGTGGAGAAGAATTCGACAAGCGCGGGATCGGCGCCCACAAGGCCCACTGCGACGGCGCCGAGGAAGCCCAGACTGCTCCCCGACAGGCCGTCGACGGGCTCGAGGCCGAAGTCTACGCCCGTGACAACGGACAGTGTCGCCGGTGTGGAGCCGAGGAGTCCCTGGATGTCCATCAGGTTGACTCCGACAAGGAACCGGTGCGCGCCAACCTCGTCATCGTCTGCGCCGAGTGTGAGGCCGAGATCGAAGGCCTGCATCCTCGGACGAAACGAACCAAGATCCGCTTTGACTGATGACTGATTTTTCTGATTCTCTCGACGAGAGATCGGAAGATCCTGCGACTTCCGACGCAGTCGCAGAAGGTGAACTCTTCGCCCAGTGTCCCGACTGTGATCGCCTCTTCGGGAACGACGAACTGATGCGTCGACACCGAATCAAAGCGCACGATTCAGACGACTGATTTTTTGAGACACAACTATGACTAACGGAAAACCTGGCGCCCCAGAGGGCAACGACAACGCAGTGACGCACGGCTTGTACCAGAAGCGAGACAACCTCTTCGAGAACATGTCGGACGACGAGAAGCGACTCGTCGTCGAGATCTCGACTGATCTCCTGGACAAATTCGACGGCGACGTCGGTGCCTACGAGCGGAATGCGATCCGCAACGTAGCCCTCGACACCGTCAAGCGGTTCCGAGCGAACGAGACAATCATCGCCGAGGATCTCATCTCCGAAGGTTCGGAGCGATCCGATCGGATCAATATGGTATACGATAGACTCGTTCGGACGACGACGAAGGAATTGGAGAAATTAGGTTTGCTTGAAGAGGGCCCGGAGCTCAAGAAGGCAGAAGCGCAGGCAGGTTGGATGGAACAGATCGAGAACGCGAAGGACGACTCGGAATAAATAGTAACACACTCCGGTTTTCATGTGTTAATCGCCAGACAGCGACGATCAGTTAGGAACAAACACCCCGTGTTTCATCTGTTTCATTTGTCGCCGTTCGTTTATAAAGCAGACACTCCGGTTTTCATGTGTTAGCAGGAACGATATCGTGCCAGGTGTCCCAACTACCATTTCATCTATTTCATCTGTTTCAGGTGTTTCATCTGTCGCCGTTCGTTTATAAAACAGACACACTCCGGTTTTCGAGTGTTAGCAGGAACGATAGAGTGCCAGTTGTCCCAACTGCCCCTTCATCTATTTCATCTGTTTCATCTGTCGCCGTTCGTTTATAAACAACACACACTCCGGTTTTCATGTGTTAATCGCCAGACTGCGACAACCAGTTGGTGAACAAACGCTCCGTCCTTTATTAGTTATTTCCGATGTCAACAACGGACTCCCATCCACTCGCGCCCTACGTTTCCGGCGAACAGCGATACGTCCGCTTCACAGAGGACGTACTGGGAGTCCAACTGGCCGAGGTACAAGCCAAGATCCTCCGTGCAGTTACTCGACACAAACACCTCATCATCGTATCTGGCAACGGTGTTGGGAAGTCATTCGCGATCGCCTGTCTCAACCTGGCCTTTCTCTACACCAACCCGAACTCGACTGTCGTCATGACGTCTGGCTCGTACAGCCAGATGGAGGAAGCGACGTTCAAACCGATGCAGTCGCTGCTTCGGGGCGCCAAAGAGGAGTTCCCGTTGGAAGGAGAAGTGAAGAAGTCGCCCCCACGTATCGAGTTCGAACACGATCCCGAACACTACTTCCGCTGTATCTCGGGCCGGTACCCCGAAAACCTCGAAGGACGCCATAACAAACGCGTCCAGGTGGTGGTGGACGAGGCGGATAAGCCAGATATTACTGCTGAACATTTCGACTCTGCTCAGTCCTCGATCACCGACGAGAAGGATCGTATGGTAGTAATTGGCAACCCGCCTCGAGACGAAGGGAATTCCCTCTTCGATCTGATGGAGGATCCTCGCTACGAGGTGATCCAGTTCTCCTCGCTGGACTCCCACAATGCCCAGGTGGACGCCGGCCTGGCGGAGGGTGACAAGATCCCGGGCCTCGTCGATCTCAAACAGATCCGCGAGGACTATCGGAGCTGGAACCGGGAGAATTTCCCCGGGTTCGAGAACGTCCTGGACACGCTCGAAACGGACGAGGACACTGGGATTCTCACCTGTACCGAGAAAGGCCTCGACGAACGTTGGTACCGACGTCGGCTCGGAGTGATCCCGCCGACGGGTGCAAAGTCAGTCCGCCCGTTCTACGCCGAGGATGTCACCACAGCTGAGAACAACTGGGAGGAGCTTGTTGATAGCTCGGGTTTCGGAAATCGCGATAGCACCGACTCAGCGGACATAGAGTACAACGCGTACGGTGTCGACGTCGCCCGCGGTGGTGGCGATCGAACGGTGATCGCTGGGATCACACCGGAGCGCGTCGACGTCCTCGAGTCAGTCGAGTCCCCTGGTGATCACTCGGTGAATAAACGCCTCATCGAGCGCCACGTCGACGACGAACGGACGCCAGTCATCATGGACGCAATCGGTGAGGGTTCCGGAATCGCCGACGAACTCAAGCGCGAGGGCTACAACGTCACTCGGTTCAAGGCGAGCGAGAACGCACGTCAGAGAACCAAATACTCGGATTGTCGCACTGAAGCGCTCTGCGAGTTGGGTAGCTGGCTCGAGAACGGTGCCGTCGAACCCAGGAGTGACGTGGCATCCGAGCTCAGGGAGGCTGCCCGTCACATCGAACTGGAAGAAAAATCACTGAAGTCCGGCACCACCTGGAAGGCGACGTCGAAGTCGGATCTGAAGAAGAGTGATGCTCTCGGACGATCTCCGGACTTGCTTGACGCCGTAAGTCTCGCTGCGTGGGGCCTCAACGTCCAGCAGGTGTCGTCGAACGCAGGCTACTCCTTCTACTCGTACTGACGGAAGAGTAATATTTCTGATATAACCAATACATGAGTCTTCGAAATCGACTACGTGAAGCTGTTCTCGGGAACGGTGATCCCGACGTTCAGTCGGAGAATCGGACAGATGAATACGCATATTACACCCTCTCCGGTGACACCCACCGAATTCGCCCGAACAAGGGGGACTTGGAAAAATTCTGGGCCCAATATCGAACCTGTCCCCTCGTCCGCCGTGGAATCGACATCTTTGCCGAGGATATTACGGCACCCGGCTATCGCGTCGACGCCGACAACGACGAACTTGTCGAGGAACTCGAAGAGTGGCTCTCCAGTTCGGCGATCGTCGCCGGCGAATCCCATCGCGACTTCGCGGAGATCCTGGACGGTTCGATCGTCCAGGAGGAAGTTCGCGGGACAGCACTCGTCGAAGTAGTCCCGAAGGCCGAAGCTGACGATGAGATCTGGGGATTCCGACTCATCAACGTCTCCACTGTTTCGGCGTACACCTACGAGAACCAGGCAGTCCTGATCCGTCCCGACGACACCGAGGTTGACGGTGTCCAGACGACGTCTCGTGGTGAAGCAGCAGCCTACGGACAGTGGGACAACAGCGCGCTGGCTGGCCCGTTCAATGACAAAAACACTGTCCCCCTGAGCCAGAACGACATCGTGAAACTCGTCCGCGATCCGGACACGTCGGACATCTTCGGGAACAGTTCGATCGAACCCGTCTCCCAGGAGATCGACGAGCTGTACCGAATGCTCGACGACATCGGCGAGGCTGTCCACTCGAAAGGTTATCCACACTGGATTTTCAAATTGGGCGAACCCAGTGGTGACATTACTGATCCCCGAGCTGGCGTCTGGCCCGAGGACAAGATCAAGGACTATCGTGACGAGCACAAGGAGGGCAACTGGGAAGTCGGATCCAAAGACTTCGTCCCCGGTGACGTGGAAGTCGAGACGATCTCCTCGGACGTCCCTGAGATCGAAGAACTCCTGGACTGGTACGTCGAGGAAATCGTCTCCACCCTTCCCGTTCCGAAGTACAAATTGGGCTTTACAGATTCGATTAATCGAGACGTCACTGCCGAACAAGCACCCCAGTACGAGCGCAAGATCGAAAACAAACGACGTCAGCTCGAAGAGGCTTTCACGCCAGTTCTCCGTCGAAAAGCCGAGGAGTTCGGCTACAGTGAGAACGACGTTGCCTCCGTCAAGCTCTCGATCGAGGAGGAACGGGAGGAGAACCCGCTACTCCGCGACAACTTCGACGCTTCGGAGTTCGCAGAATTCGCCCGTGGCCTCCAGGCAGCTGCTGGCGACGAGGGCGAACCGAGCGACATCGTCCCGCCCGAAGAGATGCGCGAGCTTCTCGGCCTCCCGGATCGGGATGAGGTGGAAGAGAGTGCCCTCGAGGAAGAACTGGACGAGGAGAACGAACAAGTCCAGGCCCAGTTCGAGGAATTGTACGGTGAACCATCCACGCCAGATGCAATGGGAGACGGCGCCGACTTCGATCTCGATACGTCGAACGAGTCGGAGCCTCAAGCGCCGACTGCGGATTAACCAACACTCGTCGTTTCTGATGGAGACTGTTGGTTAACTTCGATCCGTCTCCACTTCGTCGCACTCTGCACCGGCTTCCAACTGACACTCACCACCACACAACCTCCGTGACAACTACAGATCCGACGAGAACCCGTACTCTTCGAGGAGACTTCGAGGCAGAAGTTAACAAACGATTCCGTGCTCTGAAGGGCGACGTTCGCGAAGCAGTCGAGGAACTAGATGTTCTCCATCTCGGGAGCCAGCAGGCTGTCAATCAGGCTCCGAACCCACGTGACTTCGAGTTCCTGTCCGACAGTGAGAAGCGTCAGCGCTTCCAGGCGTGGCTCCGCGAACGGATCGACGAGGGAATCCTCGAGACGACGGACGAAAGTGCGATTCGATCTGGAGATGCGTGGCACTCACAGTACGTCCAGAAGGCCTACGCGAAGGGTGTCACCGACACCGGTGCAAACCTTCGACAGGCAGGAGTCGACGCTGAGAAGCTCGACAATCTGGAGCAGGTGTTCAACCAACCAATCCACTCGTCGAAGATCGAGATCCTGTACACCCGGGCCTACGACGGACTTGAGGGAATTACTCAGGAGATGGATACGCAGATCTCCAGGGAACTCTCGAACGCGATCTCGCAAGGGTGGAATCCGAGGAAGGCAGCCAGTGAGCTCAACGATCGTGTCGATGCTGTCGGGATGAACCGAGCCCGAACGTTGGCCCAGACTGAGATCATCCACTGTCACGCAGAGGGCACGCTGGACAGGCTGGAATCGGAAGGCTTCACCGAGGTACAGGCCGACGTCGAGCACCGTACAGCCGGAGATAATCGGGTGTGTCCGCAGTGTGCCTCGCTGCAGGGGAACACGTACACGATCGAGGAAGCACGAGGGAGGCTGCCGATTCACCCACGATGTCGGTGCGCATGGGTGCCGATCGTCGACGACTGAGTTGGGATTTTGTCGCATCACAGACAGTACTGCTGCCGAACAAACGCATTCTGAATTTACAATAACACAATGGCTTGGGACGAAGAGAAAGAAGAGGGCGATGAGCTCCCGTCGGATGAGTGGAACGATCACGTCGATGATCAGTTGAGTCGCGCGCTATCAGAGGTTCAAGAAGATGAGCCATCTGTAGGCAACGAAGGAGATTTGTGGGCCCGTCCGAGTGTAGACGAGAGTACTATCAATCCTGCTGAAGTAAAGCGGGTGATCCACAGTGGGGGAATGGACATGCCTGCTGATTTCGACGAGAGTCGGGATCTAGTATACGTTGGTGTAAACGAAGAGGAGTTAGTTGCGTATGATGCTACAACACTCGATGAAGTGTGGACGTACGATAATGACTATACTTCTATCGATGGTATTGCGTATAACTCCCAGGATGACAGTATTGTACTAATACACTCTGAAGATATTGAGGTGGTTGATCCGGATTCTGTCGAGACAGAGTGGAAAGAAGACGTTGGGGTGTTCGAAGATGGGATTGCCTCATACACACGTGGGAGTACTCCGTATGCTGCCACAGTTGATTTTGACGAAAATCCGACAATTCACGAGTGGGACTTAGAGGAGGAATCA
This sequence comes from Halalkaliarchaeum desulfuricum, assembly GCF_002952775.1. NCBI lineage: Archaea > Methanobacteriati > Methanobacteriota > Halobacteria > Halobacteriales > Haloferacaceae > Halalkaliarchaeum > Halalkaliarchaeum desulfuricum. The sequence goes on along the minus strand of NZ_CP025066.1, from coordinate 1,317,020 downwards.
CTAGACAGCGACGAAGAACATGATGGGTGGGCATGGAGTATTGGCGCTGATGAGTTCGAACCAGATCTCGATCCTCACATAATCATTGGCAACGATGATGGTACAGTTGATTGCTATGTTGGATGGGGGATCTACCTAGAATGGAGTAGTGAAGATCTACACGATGAGCGTGTAAGAGCTACAGAAGTTGATTCAGAGTACGCTGTAACGGGATCTGACGGAAATAAGCTTGTCTACTTTGATTTACTTGGAGACGAACCTTCTGTAATTTGGGAACACGAACAACATACTGATAGAGTGTATGGTGTGTCAATGAGCGACGAGTACGTATTTTCGACAGATCAAGATAATAACACCTTAGTCACCGATCGAGCGACAGGTACTGTCTTAGATGAAGTGAGTACTGACTTACAATCAGCTGGTGATACTCAATATGCTGGATCTCACCTGTTCGTAGGAAACTCTGCTGGGTATGGTGAAGACAGTGAGATATTCATTTATGAGTTTGAGAAGACGGCTGAAACGTACGTAAGTGATGGCGATCAGTGGCGACGTATTGACTAATACTGGATAACATCCGGATCAGCCCATGGCTATTTTTGAGTTCCCCCACACCTTCGGCGAAGATGATGAAGAAACAGTCACAGCTACTGCAAGCCCGATTGTAGCGACGACAGATCAGAATACTGCGCAGGGGAGCACTGAAGGTGTGATCGCTGCATCGGCAACATCAGTGACTGCTACATCGACACAGACGGATACGATCTCGACGACGAACTCATCCCCCATTTCCACCCCCGTGGATGCCACTGTCTCCACCTCAATCCCAGGGGTTGGCGCCCAGACATCGGCATCCTCTCCGTCGATTACAGCGACATCGGTGTTGAACACAGCATTACACAAGAAAATCCAATCTGTCGAATCTTCTCCTATCGTAGGCACGGCGACACTGTTGTCTCCCAGTAGTAACACAGAACGAATGGGGACAGCTTCGCCCATCACTTCTACGTCGAGACTCAAACCACCGTCGACGATCACGATGCAGGAGCCTGATGCTCCCGACATCAACTATGCGATCATGGACATGCAGATCGTCGCAGTGGATAGCAACGGCAACGTCGAGTGGGAAGTCGACGACTATCCCGATGCACTTGCTATCGACGACGAGTTCAATCTCTATACAAGAGAGGGAAGCGTAATCACGTCGTACGATTCCTCCGGGAACGAACGGTGGAGTGAGAGTCCCGATGATTCTCTTGATACAATTGTTGTTTCGGAAGCGGGATATGTGTATGCCAATGATGACGGGGCCACTTTACAACTGGACAAAGACACTGGAGAACTACTGTGGAAAGAAGTTGGTTTGGCATACGATGTTAAAGGGAGTGCCACCGATCCGGCTGGCAACTACTATCCATCCAACAATTGGGATGATGTCGTAACGAAGATCAATCCGGATGGGGAAGAGGTGTGGAGCACAGATGTCGATCAACCACGCGGAATTACTGTCGACTGCGCCAACGAATACGTCTACGTCTTATCTGAAGATGGGTACGAAATCAAGAAGCTAGACATTTCTGATGGCACTGTCGTCGAAACACGTGATATTCCCTACGGGTTCGACTTGGAGGCGATCGATCGTGACGGCTATCTTTACCTCAACGACGGGGACTCCGTCTACAAGTACGACTGGGACGCCGATGAATTCGTCTGGACGTATTCGGCTGGTGATACACACTATGCCATAGATCCGACTCTCACCGACGGTGTCTTTGTCCATCTTGAGGACGACACCACTGAAAGCTACGAAATCCACCAACTCTCCGATAGTGGAGAACTAATTGATGTTGTCCATGTAACGGATGACGGTGGATTAACAAGAGATCTCGTGTCGTACCCACCCGTCGGTGGATTCCCGGATATGTGGGAGTCCGACGAAGCCACAGCTGGGCTTCAAGCCCTCGAGACGTCTGCTTCCGGATCACTGAGTTCGCCATCACCGACGGCGTCGATGGATTCCTCCGCGAACGTCGTTGCGTCCAGCGGAGCGTCGACTGCTCCGTCGGCCTCGAGCACAGCAGTACCCAGTCCCACTGGAGCAGGAGCTGTGTCGGCGCCGGCCAGCCCCGGTGGAGTGACAACAGCACAATCTGGTGCGATGACAACGACGGCAACGGCGTCCGGTTCGAGCCTTGGAACCACTGGTTCCCAAGGCGTCTACGCTGCTGGTGACGCTGTGAACGTCCAGACGACGTTGTTCACTCCATCCACCAGGATGGACGAGTTCCATACCAACACCATCACGGCGACTGGGACTCCGACGGCAGTTCAGGCTCACAGTGCACAGAGCACCGGGGCCGTCAAGATAGACGCGACGGGGACTCCATCCGTCGGAGAAATCTACGCCGAGACATCCGGCGCAGGATCCACTACGTCGGCTTCAGCGACGTTCCTCGAAATCCACGGCAGACACTTCATCGATGCCATCGGAGAGCCCGTGACGGCAACCAGCGCCCTCTCTGTTGGCGAAATGGAGACGTGGACGACTCCGACTGCGTCCATCACCACCGGGAGTGCCAGTCCCTACACACCTCCCGTGGAAACTCGAACGGACGGAACTGGGATCCTGGTTGACGTCGATGGAACTCCGCTGGCTGTCGATTCCAACGGGATCACCCTCGTCGCTGTCCAGAAGTATAGTATCTCGGCCATCCTCAATACTGGCATCGAGTTCGGCCCCCGAATTAGTCGGGTGAGTACGCCCGGCAATCAACTGACGACGAACACTGGCCGGAGAGATGCCGATCTCACTGGGGATGGTGCGAACGAAATGGACGTGAGAGAGTACCAGGGTTCTGACGACGAATAGCGGTTCATGCTACCCTTTTGACGCCGAAGTGTAAGGTGGTTGGCGTGCGTATAGTATAGTACGAGCGCACTTTTTTCCGCGTCGTATCGGGAACCCGATACTCTCGCCACAGCGATTCGTAATCCGATTCTGACTACACATGGCACATCTCCACAACGAAGGTGAGCTCCTTGTCCTCGACGACGCCTTTGATGGGCGCACTGTCGATGTGGGGCTCTTCGATGATAGTACCGATCAACTCACCGAGGATAGCACCTACGGCGACATCACCACTGAGCCGGATGGTGACGACTACGAACCGCAGACTGTCGACGATCCCGAAGTAGAGCAGAACGCCGACAATAACGCTGAGGTGACGATGGGTGGGCTGTCGTTCCAGGTGAGCGACGCCGAGCGTGAGATCGACTACGTCTACGTTCGAGACGACGTATCCGGCGATCTGATCTTCACCAACGCGCTGGATCAGACGTACAATCTCGGTTCGATCGACACGCTGGATCTGTCGAACGTCGGGATGGAACTCGAGTAAGTGGTGATTTCCGATGAGTGAATCGTTCCACCTCAAGGCCGGAGACACCTCCCCTCAGATCGAGGCCGTACTTCGATCCAACGATGGGAATCCTGTCGATCTTCGTGATGCAGAAATACTATTCCGTCTCCGTGCTCCTCGAGGTGGCGATGTACTCGTCGAAGAGCTTGCGGAGGTTGTCGACGAAGACGGCCTCGTTCGGTACACCTGGGACGAAGAGGATACTGACGAACCGGGCCGTTATCGCGCTGAATTCGTCGTCGAATATGTCAACGGCGACGTCGAGTCCTTCCCGAACGACGGATATCACGACGTAATTATCACTTCTTAGACAAATGAGTACTGCTACTTCAGAGGACACTGTCGAGCACACGGCTGGCGCTTCGAGGCCCACCGGGATTGCCCGGTGTGAGGAACTCGAGGGGCAGTCGGAGCCCTACACCGTGCACGGCGTCGCGATCGGCGCCAACGAGGTTACGCACGGCGCCAACGGGCCGAAGTTCTGGCCCAGCGATGAGCTCCGTCAGGCCGTACAGTCGCTCGTCGGTGTCCCGCTAACCAAGAACCATGACGACGATCGCGTCGAGTCCGTTGTCGGAGAAGTGATCGACGCTGGTTTCGAACCCGGCGTCGGGATCGTCTTCGAGGCGGAAGTCGACGACGAGGATCTCGCCACCAAGATCGCCCGTGGGCGACTCGAAGTCTCCGTTCACGCCCTCCACAGAGACGGTGGGCGCACCGGCGAGGGTGAGTTGATCGTCGAGGACGTCCAGTTCCTCGATCTCTCACTCGTCCCCCGAGGCGGTTCTCCTTCGAACTTCGTCGAGGCAGGCGAGTCTCCCAGCGAAGTGCTGGCCTCACTGTCCACCGACGAGGTGGCGGAGATCCTCGACGATGCTGACTCTGGTTCTGACACTACGAATCATGAATCTATGACTGACGACACTGACGACACTGAACAGGAAGAAGCAATCGAAGCCGACGAATCCGAGACGGAGGCTGAGGACACCGAAGAGGCTGAAGTCGAAGCCGACGAGGCGGAGGTGGAAGAGACTGAGGCGGAGGTTGAAGCCGACGAGGCCGAGGTTGAGGACACCGAAGAAGCAGAGGCTGAAGCCGAAGAGGCGGACGCTGACGCTGATCTCGAGGAGGCAGAGCTCCGAGAGGAACTCGAGTCCCTCCGTGCCGAGAACCAGGAGCTCCGGAAGGAACTCCAGAGTGTCCGTCTCGAGTATGCTGGACAGCTCTCGGAGGGTACCCCCTTCGAGGCTGCCGAGCTAGCCGAGAAGTTCTCGTTCGACGAGCTTCGCGAGAAGTTCGACGAAGCCGAGGCCTCCCTCGTCTCCGACGAGGATACCTCCGAGGCCGAAGCGACGCCGGCGCCCCAGACTGGGGACGCCGAGTCGGAGCTCTCCACCAGCGACGATGAGGACGTCGAGTCCGAAATCGCTGCACTCGAGAGCAAGATCGAGAACTACGACGAGCTCGGGTGGGACGCTGCCAAGGCTGACGCCGAGGAGCGTCTCGAAGAGCTTCGTTCCTAAGTAGAGTCTTCTACCCACCGCGAGCGCGGGTTGTCGCTCGCACCATTTTCCGCTTTCAGTTCGCTGAGAGCACCCTTGAATTGCTGTCACCCCGCTGACAGCTTCATTCCCTCCAACAATGAGTACTATCCTTTCCAACGACGTTATCGATCAGGAAGCAGTTCGCGCCGAAGTCGAAGAGTACGCCCAGAGCAACCGTGTCTGGCGACAGGCATTCCGCCAGATCGACAGCACCGACATCGACTCCAACACTGTCGAGATCCCCGTTCTCGACGAGGAGCGCGCTGCCGGTGTCGTCGACGAAGGCACCGAGTACCCGTCCGCCGGTGACGCGACGCGCAAAGTCACCGTCGAGCACGAAAAGTACGGTGTCGAAGTCGAGCTCACCTACGAGTCCATCCAGGACGCGCTCCTGGACGTCATCGCCCTCCACACTGAGGAGCGAGCCGAGGATCTCGCCGATGCCCTCGACGAGGCTGCCTACGAGGAAGTCTCCAAGACTGACGGCGAAGGTGACTACGTCAACCTCCAGGAAGACATCATCGGCGATGCCAGTGGTGAACTCAAGTACGCCGACGCTATCGATGCGATGACGGCACTCGAGTCCGAGTCGTTCGATCCCGACATCCTCGTCGTCTCGCCCGAATCGAAGGGCGATCTGATGAAGTCCGACGAGTTTACCCGTGCGTCCGAGATGGGCGACGACGTCGTCCGCGACGGTGCGTTCGGCGAGCTGGCTGGCCTCGACGTCTTCGTCGACGACAACGGACACATCGGTGCCGGCGAAGCCGTCATGTTCGACTCGGGCCGGTACGGAATCGAGTCCGAGCGTGAGGCCATGACGAGCCAGGAGTACGAAGAGGAGTCGGAGAACAAGCGCGTCGTCCAGGTTCGTACCCGGATGGGCTGGAAGACAGTCCGGCCCGAAGCCGGCGTCAAGATCGAGGGCTAAGTCGGCTACTTCCTCCATTCCTTCGACGTCACTTGTCCCCATCTGACATACTCCCCCCTTTCATATCCAGAAAATGACACGCGTAACTCCCCACGACGTTGCTGAGGTGCTCGAGACGGAACTCGACGATTCGGCCCTGATGGCCTTCATCAGTGACGCCCACAACGTCGTCAATCGCCGGTGTGAACCGCACACTGACGACGAAGAGGCCCTCGCCGACGTCGAGACGTACGTGGCTGCGCACCTCGCAACGGCCAAGGAACCCCGTGTCTCCGCCACCTCTGGCGCCGTCACTGACGTCGAACTCGACGCAGATGGGGATCGATACTGGCACCAGGCCGTGCTTCTCGATCCAACTGGACGGCTCGATCGCCCGCAACGTGGGTACTGCGTCGTGACGACGTGATCTCCGTTATTCTCGACTGACTATGTCTTCTGGAATCTCAATGCTCGGATTCACCGACGTGGTGAATGCTCTCGACTACGAGAGTTTTGGCTCTCGAGAGTATCGCGTCGGAACCAACGTAGAGTACGCCGTCTACGTCGAATTCGGCACGTCTCGAAATCAAGCCCAGCCATTCCTTCGCCCAGCTGTCGAACAGGCCGTTTCCGAACTCGATCAGTACGCGAACGAAGTCGACAGTCCCGAAGAACTCGTCGAACATCTCGCGTTGAAAATAGAGGAGTATGCGAAGGCGAATGCTGTCGTAGATACAGGGAACCTCCGAGGTTCGATTGAAGCCCAGCGAGTCTAGAATTCAATATGACTGCACCAGGACAGGCAGCTATTGCTCGTGCCCACAAGATGCTCGGACGTGACTTCCACGTCGTCAACTTCGAATACGACGAGGAGGGTGGCGGAGACAATCCGTACGCAGACGGCGACTGGGTTGAGTCCGACGAGTCGCCCCTGACAGTTCCTGCAACGATCGACTTCGGAACTCAGGACGAAACGGGTGGGGATGGCTCCGGCGCCAATGTCGAACGCGACGCTGTCATCTATCTCCAGAAAGACAGCGCCCCTGTCCATCCTGGAACGGATGACGAGTCTCGAGCCACGGAGTTCGTAGATCTCGAAACGGGAGCTCGGTACCGAGCAGTCTCCGTCGAGCACCAACTTCATCTCACTGCTGTCCACGTCGAGGAACTCTAATTCATGCCAGAGACGATCCAGGATCCCAAGCTCGTCGTTCGAGATATCCTTCGAGATGAGTGGGACAACGACGCAGTTCCCACGGAATTGGAGGAGAGAGACATCCACACTGGTTGGTTCGACGACGGCAAGGGGTTCCCCCAGATAGCTGTCTCGAACCGGAACGAGGATCTCTCTACTGTCACCGACACCGGATTCACTGCGATTGCTGGTGACGGCTCCGGTGGTGTCCAGGATCGGACTGGCACTGTTCTCGTGACAGCGTTCGCTGGCAGTCGCGACGAGTACGACTCTCGTGGCATCGAACGCCTCCAGGCCGAGGACATGGGCAACGAGATCTCCCGAATTATCGGACGGAATCAGTCGCCTGGCGAGTACCTCGCACTGGCCGTTGGCCCCAGAGAGGATCTCGTTGACGACGAAGTGAGTCCGACTGAGTACGCCGTCCAGTTCCGGATTCGCTATCTCTGGAAGAAGGAACCAGCACGCGACTAAGCAACGTCTTCCCGAGAGGTTGCTTCGTCCTCGGAATTTCGATTCCGAGAACTAATTCTGCTCCTTCGCGAGCACCGCCGTACCAGACAATTTATTGACAATTCACGCTAATCATGAGTAATCAGGCTACGCAGGCAGACACTGGCTTCCGCGATCACCGTGTCGAGTTCGTCCGAGAAGTCGAACCCGGTGTGACGCCGGACGATCCCGACTGGGAACTGTTCTCCGACACCCTCGAGACGGCTCTCGAGTGGGACGCGGACGCCCAGATCGAAGCACAGCGCGGACTTGGTGACTATCGAGTCCAGAACCACTTCACCGGCGCCGAGGATCACTCGGTGTCGATCGAGTACCACCTCCAGCGGTTCTTCGTCGACTCCGACGGTGATCCGCTGGATCCCGCAGGTGACGCCATCCTCCGGGACGACGATGGTGGTGTCAAGAACACCCACACCATCGTCGATCGAGCCGAATTCGACGATGCTCACACCTACGTCGTGGCTCGTGGCTGCCACCCGAATCTGAGTGATCTGTCGGGCGATCCCGGCACTGCGCTTCCGATGGTAGTCAGCCTCGAGTACGAGGCGAAGACGGTGCGGATGTTCCGGGCGGATCAGCCCACCGGTGAAACCCTCACCGTCCGCAGTACCTCCGACGAGGACACGAGTCAGACGCTTACCCTGGAGTCCCAGGGTGCGTACGCGACGGAAGACGTCTCTCTCGAGGGGACGACTGAAGTCGTCACCACCGAGGAGTTCTCCTCGTTGGACGCCTTCGAGCTCGACGAGAGCACTGAGGGCGACGTTGTCATCGAAGACGAAGATGGTGACGAACTCGTCCGGCTCCGTGGTGCCGACTCCTACGGTGACGCTGAAGGCGATCTCGGTGTCCCTGCACTCGGTGACGGCTCCCATGCCGACGCAATTGAGTCGGGCTACGAGCGCTTCCTGGACGATCACATCGAACAGGACGGTGGCCAGCTGGCTGCCGAAGTGCGCTCGGCTTCCTTCTCGGTGGACAACAACTACGAGAAGGAGCCCGTCATGGGTACGTCCCAGCAGGCGATCCATATCGGCGAACAGGACGTCGAGTTCTCGGCGACGGTGGCCGGCAACTTCGCCCACCACGAGAACCTCGTCGATCACCTGACTGGCGCCGAGTTCGATCTGGTGTGGATGATGGATGGTGGGGAAGTCCACTTCAAGAACGCCGTTCTCGAGGATCCCGGCGATGTCGGGCCCGAGGCCGGCGAAGTCATCTCCACGATGGACAACTCATTTGAGCCCAAGCGGATCGAAGTAGACGCGAACTAAATCGCTCCGGTGAATCTGTGGGTGAACCGATCAATAGATTATATTTTTGATACTTGGGGTAATCTAATAACGAAGAACGTTCAACGGCCCCACATGAATAGAAGTGATCAGATCGAGTTCATCCGAAAACATCTGTTGCCGTTAGTTGACACGGAGTTCAAGATTAGTTCTGACAACAAACCCGATGACGAATTCGTCGAAGAAGCTGAGATATTGCTTGCTGAGACGTATTTGGACAAGGGCCGAGGGACTGTCTGGTGGTTTCTCAAAGTGATTGTTCCACTGGCAGTCCTCGACGTCCTCTTCCAGATGTCACCCCAAGTCTACGGACTCGTCATCAGCATGGTGGGGACTTGGTTCCTCCTCGTAGAATCTGACATCATGGGCAGATTCACGATCGCCGGACAGGCGACGTACACCAGTGGGGCTATTTTTGGTGGGGGTACTCACCTTGATCGAGACGAAGCGAAGAGATTGGCGGAGAACACCGTCGCGACGAACATCGCACTGGTATGGCTCACGGCGGGGTTCATGTTCCAGATTCTAGCGGTACAGCTTTTCGGGGACACAAGCGTCATCTCTACTAACTTACTGTCCGGCGCGAGTTCTGTGATCTGAGGTTCTGTTTCAAATAGTCGCTGAATCACTACTCAATCATCCCACCTTGTGGGAACTCTACTTCAATCCCAACGAGACTGACAAATGTCTACCCAAGACGATTCCCTTTCGATAGCAGAGCCCGAGGACTTCTTCGTCCAGCGCGACGGAGACGACGAACTACAGCCGATCACCCAGCCACTCCCGGGTGTCGATCAGCAGATCCGGGTGATCCCGATGTCGATGGGTGATCTGAATCAGTACGGGAGCGCCGAAGGCCGACTGAACCCGGGCGATCTCTCCGATGAGGAGATCGCGGAAATACTCTCGAATCACTGGTACGACGTACGGGAACGAGACGACTACGAAGTCACCGCCGAGATGGTGGCGGAGGACATGATTGGCTTCGGACGAGACGCCCTTCTCACTGCGATCCTTCGTGCCTCTGGGTACGATATGCAGAACGCACTCAATCTGGAGAACCTGGAGATGCTCGAGCAGGTTCCTGAGGGAAAGTTGGAGACGATGATGGAACTGGCCGAACAGAAGCGCTAAGGAACAAAGCACTCTGGATCAAGCAGCTCCACGACAACGGCTATCGGTTCGTCGGTGACGAATCCTTCTACAATCTCACAGTCCGCGAAGTGCGGGTGTTACTCGAGGGTGCCACTGTACAGCAAGAAGAACAAGCGAAACGGAACGGAACTTCGCGAGGCTCCGGCCCCCACGAACGGGCTCCTGGCCAGGCCAGGAAGTCCGATGAGCAGTGGGTAGAGGAGCTGAATCGCGAGCAGAACTTCTGACTTTCTTCATTACGAATAAATGACATTTACTCCCAGCGGAGGCGAATCCGTAGAGATCGCTATCGAAGCCGAAGATCAGGGCGCCTCTCAGGCGTTCGAGAACGTCGAGAGTTCCGCCCTTGGAATGAAGCACGCCGTCGGTGCAGCCGGAGGTGTCCTCGCTGGGGCCGGTGTGGCAGCCTTTGGCAGTGCAGCTGACTCCGCCATCGAGTTCGAAGAGGCGATGGCTGAGATCGAGAAGGTTGCCGGTGAAGACGTCGCTGAGGAACTAACTGGCGACATCAAGGATCTCGCATCGGAGGTTCCCCTCGCCCACGACGAGTTGGCCGAGCTCGCCACCCAGGCGGGCCGGATGGGGGCCGAGAGTGCTGACGAGATTGCAGAGTTCACCGAGGTTGCCGGCCAGATGGGAGCTGCGACGACTCTCTCTGCAGACGAAGCAGGGACGGCTCTTGGGAAGATGACGACGGCGCTGGACGAACCCCTGGACAACGTCGGCGAACTGGGTGACTCGATCAACGAACTATCGAACAACTTCCAGACGACGTCCGACGAGATCGTCGACTCCGCCCAGCGTTCGGGCCAGGCACTGGACACACTGGGCCTCGAATCTGACGAGATCCTGGGGCTCTCGGCTGCCTTCAACGAAGTTTCTCCGACGAGCCGGCAGGCTGCTCAGCGGATGCAGCAAGTCTCGGAGTCGATGATGGATCCGGACAACGTCGAAATGTTCGCGGACATGCTTGACGTCTCCGCTGAGGAGTTCGAGAAGATGCGCGATGAGGCTCCCGAGGAGACGATGATGTCTCTGATGGAGAACATCGACGGGAACCAGGACGCCCTCGATACTCTCAACGACGAGTTGACTACAGCACAAGCCCGTGCCTTCCGTGACACCGCTGACTCGGCTGACGCGATGAAAGAGGCGATGCAGGAGTCGGGAGAAGCGATGGAGGAAGGTGGCTCCCTCGCTGGCGAGGTTGCCACGGAAACGGACACGATGGCCGGCCAGATGGAGCTGCTCAGCTCCGAAGTCGAGAACATCAAGATCGCGATGGGCGAGTCGTTCCTCCCGGTTCTCGTCGACGTCCTGGAGACTGTTTCCCCACTAATCTCTGAATTCGCCGACGTCAACGAGGAATTCGATGGCCTCCCAGCAGTGATCATGGCTGCGACGGCAGCCATCGGTGGCCTCACTGTTGCCCTGACGGCGCTTACTGGAATCACAGCGACGACGATTCTCCCGATAATTGCTGCTCTGGGTGCCCTCGGAGCGACTGCCTACGCGATCAAGACGGCGTGGGACGAGAACATGGGTGGGATTCAGGACGCCACCCAGGAGATGTGGGAGGCGATCGAGCCCGCCCTGGCTTCCGTCCAGTCGTTCGCGGAAGACGTCTTCGAGGACTACGTGATGCCCCTCCTGGAAGATCTCCAGGAGCTCTGGGAGGAACAGTTCGAGGAGATCGCCGAGGACGTGGCCGAGACGATGGACGTCGTCTCCGATCGGATCGAGACGGTGCTGGCCTTCCTCGAGGGCTACTGGGAGGAACACGGCGACTCGATAATGACGATCGTCGAGGCGACGTTCGCCTTCCTCGAACTGACGATTGGCACTGCATTGCGGGCGATCTCGACGACGATCCAAGCTGTTCTCGCGATCATTCGGGGCGACTTCGATGAAGCCCTCGAGATCTATCTGGACTTCTGGGTGACGACGTTCGAGGAGATCCTCGGTTTCCTGGACAACGACTTCTTCTCCGGGATCGTGGCCACCTTCGAGGCCGTCTTCGGCTTCATCCAGCACGTCTTCGAGGCGATCTATGACTTCCTCATCGGGGGCTCGATCATCCCCGACACGTTCAACGAGATCCTCGATTTCCTCACTACGTGGTTCGCCACCGTCCAGTCCTGGCTTGTCCATGATGGAAAGGAATTAATCGCCGACGGGTTCCAGGCGATTTTCGATGCGACGATCGGGAACCTGATGGAGTTCCTCGAGAATCTCGCCGGCGGAATCAGTGGTACCCTTGGCACCATCGCTGACTGGGTGACGAACCAGGGTTCCGATGCGATCGAAGGTGCGTTCGGTGCCGTCCAGGAGGCGATCACGTCCCCGATCTCGACGGCTGTCTCGACGATCGAGGACACGATCTCCGAGTTGCCTGACTACATCATGGACACGGTGCAAAACGCCGTGGACGACGCCATCGACTGGTTCAACCGGAACGTCCCGAACACGCTCGAGATTCCATCCGTCACCGTTGGAGGTGGATCGGTTAGCCTTCCGAGCCACACCTTCGAGGATCCCATCTCCGGGGAAACGATCGGCACCATTGGTGGTGGACGTCTCAGCATTCCGTCGTCGACAGTCGGTGGACAGGGAATCGATCTCCCCCAGCTCGCCCAGGGTGGAATCATCACTGGCGACACGTTGGCCCGGATCGGCGAAGCTGGTGACAACGAGGCCGTCGTTCCCCTCCACAGGCTCTCGCGGTTCCTCGACACGGCGTACGAGGTGGGTGCCCAGACTGTCTCTGAGGGCCCACACGGCGCCACGAGTGACTCCCAGTCCTCGACGTTGACTGCCACCCTCCGCGTCGAAGGTGACGGAGAGCTGGCTGATCTGATTCGAGAACACGCTGAACTCGTCGTCGAGGATCACGAGAACGCCAAGGCGAACCGAATCAGTCGGATGTAGCGTCCGGTTCCCACTGAACTAACTACCACTTTTCATACCAACGATGACTGACATTTCTTGGACGATTCACACCAAGGACTTTGGAGCGCTCACACTGCCTGGTGCGATCGGCAGCTCGATGCCGTCGTTTAGCACCGGGAGCTCCGTCTCCCTCCAGTTCGTCGCCGACTCCGACGGTGACGCGTTCGACACGCTTCGGGAGTACGTCCGCTACAGTAACGATTCGACGACGAACACTGGGACGGATATCAGGGGGAAGCCCTGGTACCACGAATCACCGCACCCGTCTGCCGACTTTTCTTCGGCACTTGTCCGTCTCGAACCCGGGGGTAGCGTCGGAGATGTCCGGGACTGGTGGGCAATAATCACCGAGGCATCTATCACAACCAACTCCGTGGGAACTGCCCGTCGGATCACACTGGAGCTGTTTGTTCTCGCAGAGGGAGACGAGTACGACGATTGTGAGTTCGTCGAAAACGAGTTCGAGGCTGGCCTGTAACGATGTCGGGCTACGAACTCTCGATCGGTGGCCCGCGGAGTGACGACGATGCCGATGTCTACGCGGACTTTGTGGACTTCGACGTCACTGAAGCAGCTTCGTCGATGGGTTCCTGGGGAGCGACACTTCCGTTCCGGGCCAGTTTCGAGGACGAGCTTCTCTCGAAGGTGTGGATCTACCATCAGGACGAGATCATCTTCCGTGGCGAACTGGAGTCGTTCGAGGCCGACTACGAGAGCTCCACTACGGAGATCAACGGCAGAGGAATCTTCGTCGAGATGAACCGGAAGACGTCGTCCGTTCACTACGAGGACACCACCGTCTACGATGCAATCGTCGACTTCTGGGACGAGACGGACTGGGACGCCCTGGTTCTCCCTCCGAATCGGGAGGTGAGGGATACGGTTCAGGTGTCCGAGTTCGATCACGCTGCCGTCTGGAGCTGGGAGGGTACTCGCGACGGGGATACCCGCCAGGACGACGTTGAGCTCGTACCGAACCGGTTCGAGATCAACGAACCAAACATCCTCGTCGACGAGACGGAGCACGATGACTCTCAAGCATCTCTCTCCCACGATGATGAAACAGACGTCTGGTGGGTACTCATCGAGACTGACGAGCCGGTGAACACGTTTGACGTTGGGATACACCAACAGGAGACGTGGAGCTCCGACGGGATCTACGAGGAAGCCTGGGACTCTGTCGATCACAACACACCACAACGGTTCCACCTCTTCCGGCTCGAGTTCGACAGCGAGTGGGATCAGTTCCGTCCGAAGCTTCAGATCTACGACGAAACGTTCGACATCGTCCGGAGCGAGATCTTCATCCCGGACGAGTCTGGCTACTCCACCCTCGACGGTGTCGAGATCGACGGGACGCAGTTCGAGATCCTCCAGGAACTCCACGACATCGGATCCTACGAGTTCAACGTCAACGACTACGAGACGCTGGATGTCCATTCGTTCCCCACTGGGACACTCAACGGAGAACCCGACTGGCGGATCACGTCGTCGAACCGATCGAAGGATCTCACTGACTACGCGAACCGTGTCACTGTCCACGGGCGAACAGGTGACGATGGATCGACGCCGAAAGCTACAGCCGAGAACCAGGACGAGATCGACGACATGGCTCAGCGCGGTATCGGTGACGACGGTGTCGTCGAACGCTTCGAGAAGAACCCCGAGCTGACTACTCAGGAAGAGGTGGACTCTCGGGCGGAACGATTCCTCCGTGAGAGCGTCAACGAGAGAGACGAATCGGGTTCACTCGAGATCGTTCCACAGCAAGTTGCGCCAGGGTACTCCTACAACGTATCCGCCTGGGGCGATTCCTTCCCCTACGGTTCCCAGATCGGCTCGAACTCGCTGTACTTCCGTGGCCCGGACTCTCCTGGTGATGTCGACGATCACGTCGTCTACAGCTGGAGTAACTTGATCTATGGATCGGGTGGTGAATACACCTGGGAGTTCCTGGTTCACCCACAGGATCTCGCCGATCTCGGAGACGACGAGTACTACACGATCTTCGAGTTCGACGAGGACGAAGCTGGCACAGCGTACGTCCGTCTCTACGGTGACGGAAGTATTCAACTGGACTACACCTCGACGACTGGGGACGTAACGAGGACGGATATGAACACGATCCGTGAGGGCGACACGCAACGGCTCACCATCCTATGGAGCGAAGACGTCTGGGATCGCTACTTCTACGTCGATGGCCAGCTCGAGTACGAAGATTCGGCCCACCCTCCGTGGCTCGACTTGGAGTACGGTGATTACTACGTTGGTGCCGATCGCAACGGTGAGAACGGGTTCAAGGGTGGCATCGACGATGTCCGAATCTTCGCTTCTAGCGAGTGGAAGTCTCAGGAATGGATCAGGCAGAACGCGTACGCCGATCTCGTCGAAGCTGACGAGGATCTCGAGGGGCTCCTCAACTATCTCAGATTCGACGATCACTCCGACACGGACGAAGTCAGAAACGACGGGACGGCGATGTATTTCGACTCGGAGATCGTCGGTGCTGAGTACCAGGAGAAGTTCGGAAAGCTCGACGAGGTTCAGTATTCACTGGGCGACGGAGACACGCTTTCCCTGGACTTCGATATCTCGGGCCGGATCGACACCGAGCTCGTCTCGACACAGCGCTCGGCACGGACGAACCGGCGCTCGCTTTGAGATCTTAACCAACACTCGGTGTGAATCACAATGGAGTGTTGGTTAAACTCCACGTCGCAGAATCGCTACCAACCACTCACATTCTGTTGTCATCGATGTCTGAGGCTTCAATTCCAATTGGGCTACTCGATACGATTCTCGCCCTCGTTGCTGGCATTCTATTCACCCTCGTCGGTATCATCTATCGTCGACTGCGACGCAGGATCAGTAATCTCGAGGAGAACGTCGGCGAGCTCGAGTCCCAGTCTCTCCAGATGAAGCGCGACATGGATGTTGCGCACACCTGGATGTTCGGACGCGAGGAGGATCCGACTAACAGTGGAATCGCTGCAGAAATAGAGGAGATCAATGTTCGTCTCGAGCAGCTCGTCGACGCGCTTCACGACGAGGAGGATCTCGACTTCGAACGCGACGACGTCGAAGACTGATACCCACTGACTCCTTCTTGCGCCCGATGACGCTTGGGTTGGGATCCGAGTCGAGGGCACCGTCAGTCTCGTTTTTCAACGGTTGTAGAAACGCGCGCGTCGGTAGCAGTGGACTCTTCTGGGGTTGTGTAGCACCCCGCCATTTTTTTGTACCGGGCGCGCAGTCATTTGCCCGAGATCGTGCCACGGCGTCGATGCCAACAAAGATCCGATTGGGTTCTACCCTCACAAATCGGACAAGAAAGGGGTGTATTAGACGGTACACTGCCTCACGATGGCGTTAACAGTCATCCAAAAGTTGTAAGAAAACGTATGGGTTGGGGCGGATTCGAACCGCCGGCCTGCTCCGTGTGAAGGAGCCGTCATAACCGGGCTAGACCACCAACCCGTACCTGTTGGTATCCGATGTCCGGCCTTAAACGTTGCTTTGTCCCTCCTTGACCCGTTCGGGACTATTCATCTTTTAAGTGATGGCGATCATGTCCGGATAGCCCTTTAAATAACGCCTCTGGGCACGGAAGTGTTCAAAACACTCGGTTTGCCGGCTCGTCGCCGGTCTGCACTCGGCGGACGCTCTCGCGAACGATCGCTGCAATGTGCCGGTAGTACTCG
Source organism: Halalkaliarchaeum desulfuricum (assembly GCF_002952775.1). Taxonomy (NCBI): domain Archaea; kingdom Methanobacteriati; phylum Methanobacteriota; class Halobacteria; order Halobacteriales; family Haloferacaceae; genus Halalkaliarchaeum; species Halalkaliarchaeum desulfuricum. Next base: position 1,300,342 of record NZ_CP025066.1, on the reverse strand, counting down.
TCGATGAATGCCCCGCAGTGAGGCGAAACGATCACGTCGTCCATCTCCCAGAGCGGTGATGACTCGGGGAGTGGTTCGGTTTCGAAGACGTCGAGTGCGGCTCCGGCGATCTCACCGCTCTCGAGAGCGTCTACCAGCGCCGACTGATCGACGACGCCCCCGCGGGCGACGTTGACGAGGTAGGCGTCCTCCCGCATCGCCGACAGCACCTCGTCGTCGAACAGGTTCCGGGTCTCCTCGACGAGCGGGACTGCGAGGACGACGAACCGGGCGTCTGCGATCCCGTCGTGGAGTCTCTCTGCAGGATACACGCGGTCGACTCCCGGCTCCGGCGTGGGCGTCCGGCGGACGCCGACGACGTCGATGCCGAGCCCGGTCAATCGGTCGACGATCCCGCGCCCGAGTCCGCCGAGGCCGACGACGCAGGCCTGCTCCCCGGCGACCGTCCAGGCGTCGTCCCACCCCGGCTGTGACCACTCGCGCCGTCGCTGGTTCGCGACGTGGACGTGGAACCGTCGGGCGAGCATGAGCACCTGCGTCGCGACCGTCTCGCCGATCGCGTCGCCGTGGATCCCGGTGCTGTTCGAGAGGACGACGCCGGCCTCCTCGAACCGCTCGCGGGAGAACCGATCGACGCCGGCCTGGATCGAGTGGACCCACTCGAGATCGAGAAACGCCTCGCGGTTCACGAACGTAACCACGGCCTGGCAGTCGGCCAGCGAGTCCGGGCTCCCGTCGACCCGTTCGACCTCGACCGGGAGACCCGAGAGTGCCTCGACCAGCTTTTCCGGCGGAAACACTGTCGAAACCGATTCGTCGACGCCGATTCGTTCGAGGTTCATGGGAGCCGGTCTCCCGGTCGGGTGGTAAGGATTTCGGCGAAGATGATCGGACGGATCGAATGGCTCTCTTCGGGTAGCGCCGGAACGGTGTCCCTCAGTACCGAACTTGTCTTCGGTTATCGCAGCCCGGATCCCGAAGCCGCTTTCGACACAAGACACTCGTATCCCTGGATCGAACTCCGACTATGCGCCGCCGTGCCCTCCTGTCCAGTGTCGCTGCCGCGTCGACTGCCGGCCTCGCCGGCTGTCTCTCCGTCGGTGGGGGTTGCTCGCAGGGTCGGACCGTCATCTTCACTCCCGTCGATCCCGACGACATTGCCGACCGCGAAGCCGCCCCCGCGACGGAGGACCGCCCAGAACTCCTGGAAACCCTCGTCGACCGAGTGCTCGCCGCCGGCGATGTCGAGGTCGAGACCACGTACCGCGACCCGCTGGGATGGCTGACCTACTACCGATCCGGGAACGACTACTACGAATTCACCTCGACGGTCGTCACCGACGGGGAGGTGACGGGCCCACAGTACCGCCTCCGCAGAGACGAGGACGTTCCTTCGGATCCGGTGCCGGCTGATACGCTTTCGTACGCGGAGCTCCCGTTCCAGGACCGACTCCGGGTGGGCGAGGCCGTCGACTACCAGCCCGAACTGTTCGCGGTCCGGGAGCGCGATCGCGGTTTCGAATCCCGCCCGTTCGTCGCCGGCTATCTCGATCCGGACGCCGAAGCTGACTCACACCTGACGGCGGGGATCGAGGAGTCGTATCTCGGAGTCGACGAGGGCCACTTCGCGATCGACGACGTGGGCGGGGGAACGGCGTCCGCACGCCGCCTCGCGTACGCCGCCGAACACGTCGCGGGCGACACGGAGGAGTTTGCCGACGTGATCCTCGCCGAACGGGGAACGTCGATGGATTCGCCGCCCGAGGAGGTCGAACAACTCCTCCTGACTGCCCGCGAGGAGGACGGCCGGCTGGAAGTGTGCGACGACGATCCCGGCGACGAGGGTGAGGTGGATCCGAACCAGGAGGCTGCAAATGCCCTCCAGGCATACCTCTCCGAGCTGGAATCGGAGGTTGCCGGCGATCTCGAGTACGTTCGCTACGAGGGAGAGTGGCACCGGATCGCTATCTCCGGATGGGACGTCTGAGATCTCCGGGTGGGTCGTCTGAGATCTCCGGGTGGGTCGTCTGAGATCTCCGGGTGGGTGGTCCGAGCGACTTCAGGCGTATTTTGCAGGACGTGAGAGGAGTTTGACGAAAGTCCGGGAGAGTCCGGTGTGTTCGTGATCGCTTCCGACCGTCGATCTCGGCTATTTCGAGGATCGAACACGCTCACATCAACCTCGAATGCGTTCGAGAACCACCACGAGGGACGGCAACAGCAGGTGGGCGGTCAGATACGAGTAGATGATGCTCAGTCCCGTCAGCAGGCCGAACTGGCCGAGGATCGGGGTGATCGCCAGGACAAGCGATCCGAGACCGAGTGTTGTCGTCAACATTGTCCCCGTCAGCGCGCCGCCGGTCCCCCGGAGCGTCGTCTCGATCGCTTCGATGGGGTCGTCGGTCGACTGTGACTCGATGTGATACCGATGGGTGAAGTGGACGGTGTAGTCGACGCCGAGTCCGATCGATATCGCGAGAATCGTCGTCGAGAGCGCGTTGAACGGGATTCCCAGAACGCGCATGGTGGCAGTCAGGAGGGCGACGGTGACCGCGATCGGAAGCAACGCGAGCAGGCCAAGCGACGCCCGCCTGGTCAGTATCCAGTAGAGGAGAATCAGAAAGATGCCGTCGACGATGATCGCCCCGAAGAAACTCTCGACGGCGGTGTCGAAGATTTCCTCGGCCACGGACTGGTTGATGATGATCTGGCCGGTCGCGACGGCTTCGCCCCGGTACCGGTTGACGAACGCGCGGGCGTCCTCGGTCACCTCCTCTGTGGTTGCCTCGCTTCGCACGCTGATGATGATCCGTGTCTCGTCGCGGTCCTCGGTGAGGTACTCGCGGGCAAGGTCGCCGTACTCCGAGTCGAACACCTCGTCGTACACCGCATCGAGGTTCCGGTCGGGGATCCCGTCGCCTGTCCGATCGTTCCGCGAAACGAGTACGGCGATCCGCGGATTCTCCTCGGCCGCGAGCGCGATCGGAACGAGAATCGACTGGCTCTGTGCGGAGCCGTCGACCTCGACGAACGAGTCCGGCGGGTTCTCCTCGACGCGCACGAGACGACGGAGCGCGTCGTCGTCGGTCATATCTGTCCGTAAGTGTATCGTAATCGTGTCCTCCTCGCCGGCGACGAACTCGTCTTCTATCACGTTGATCGATCGCGTGATCGTGTACTCCGACGGCTGCATCGGACCCGGGAAGTAGTGAACGTACTCCGGCTGTTCCTCCGCCGGGAGGAAGTCGTCGACGTCGAACGTCGTGTCCACGCCGGCGCCGTAACCAGCCGCCGCTCCGGTCAAAAGCAACGCCGCAAGGAGAAACGCGACCGGCGCGGTGCGTGCGGGGATCGCGGCCGCCTCGAGCCACCGTCCGAGCGTCGACTCGCCGCCGGCGATCGGGCTGGAATCGAACTCGGGAAGCGCGAGCGCCTCGCGGCGGCGGTCGAGCCACACTTTGGCAGCGGGGAGGTAGATACCGAAAATCAGCAGCGTGAAGATCATCCCGATCGCGGTGACGACTCCGAACTCCCGGATCGGCTGAAGTTCGCTCGTGACGTTCGCGCCGAACCCGATCACGGTCGTGCCGGCGATGAGGCCGTACGCGACGAGCAGGTTGGCGGCCGTCGTCCGCATCGACTCCGCGATCGACCTCCCCTCGATTCGCTTCTCGCGGTAGCGATCGATCATGTGGATACCGAAGTCGATCCCGATTGCGAGCAAGAGGATCGGGACGGCGATCAACATCTGGTTGAACGGCAGCCCCACGTACCCTGCGACGCCGAACGTCCAGACGACCGTCATCACGATCGCGGTTAGACCGAGCGCGAGGTCGAACGGATCGCGGTAGGCCGCGAGCAACAGACCGAGGATGACGACCGCGGCAACGGGAATCACGATCGCGAGCGAGTCGAAGATGATTGCCCGGAACTCCGCCTCGACGATGCCGGATCCGAACACGAGCAGCCGCCGGTCGACCCCCTCTACGGTTTCGGTGACGTCGTGCTGGAGGTCGATCAACACCTCGTCGCCGGCCGGGATCGCGTGGGTTGTGACGACAATCGCCGCGGACGCCTCACCCGCCTCCGGGCTGAAGTCCTCGCTGACGATCGACGTGAAGACAGGATCGTCGCTCGCCGCCCGAATTGCTCCCTCGAGATCTGACTGTGTCGCCCCCTCTATCGCCTCTCGCTTCTGTTTCGTCGTGTCGGCGGTGGGGTCGAGCTCGGCTGCGACGATCCCCGCCGGGGACGTCGTCTCGATGACACGGAGCTCCTCGCGGTCCCGCAACTGTTCGACGACCCGCAACTGCGTCGACAGCGCTTCCCGCGAGAGCGCGTTCCGCTCTTCGTACTGGATGATCTGTGTCGTCGGTTCGTCCGGGCCGAACGTCGGTTCGAATCGGAGTGTGACCTGTTCGAGCGCGTCCGCCTCCGGAACCGCCTCGGTGAACGGTTCGGTTCCGGGTTCGGTCTCCATCAGCGCAACCCCGGGGGCAAGAAGCACCGTCACGACGAGGAACGCGAGCGCGATCCGGCCGGGTCGACCGACAATTTCGTCGGCGATCCGTCCGGCTGGACGCCCCCTCATCGGTAGTCACTCGGGTCCGAGGTCGTCGATCACTCGCCGGAGGCGTTCGCGCTGCCAGTAGGCGAGAGCGAAAACCCCAACGAGCAGCGCGGCGACGGCGACAAAGACGATCGGGGAGGGTTCGCTCTCGAGGACGTCGACCGGCAGCCGCTGTCGATCAGTGAGGTGGCGGTCGCCGATCTCGTCCTCGTAGCGGAAGTCAATCGACACCGAGTACGTCGTCGGCGTCGCGTCGTCTTCGGCCTCCAGTCCGAAAGCGATCTCTGTCGATTCACCCGGAGCAAGACCCGGGACGTATGCCTCGCCGTCGGTCACGGCGAGTGGCGGAGTGGCGAACAACTGCGCCTCGATGTCCGTGTACCGCTCGTCGCCGGCGTTCCGGATCTCGACGCGATAGGTGATCTCCTCGCCCTGGGTTATCGTTCGGCTTATCGCCTCGACCTCGAACGGTTCGATCTTCTCTGCGACGATCACCGGGACGTCGATCTGATCGCTGAGGAGGTTGTCGGCGTAGGGGGTCCGATACCGGACCACGAGCGGGAGCGCGCGCTCGCCGGGTTCGGCGTCCTCTCGGAGCCCCACGCGGAAGGAGATATCGCGTTGCTCGCCCGGACCGAGCGTCCCCACGTACCACTCCGGATCGCGGACGGCGATGTTCGGATTCGGCGACTCGACGATCGCTACCACTCCCTCGATCGTTCGGTTCGCCTCGTTACGGATCGTGGCGTTCACCCGGCCGTCCTTGCCGACCTGGAGCGTGCTCGTGACATCCTCGACAGCGAACTCCTGTTTGGGCGCCACCGCGACGTCAACGACGTCAACTGGATCGCCAACGACGACGTCCCCGCCGGGTGTTCGATACCGGACTGCAAGCGGGAGGAGACGCTCGTCGGGGTCGGCACCGTCGTCGAGTCGAACGCGGAAGGAGATATCGCGTTGTTCGCCAGGTTCGAGTGTGCCGACCGACGATTCTGTGTCCCGGACGTCGACGTTCGGATTCGGCGACGCCAGGATCGCCACGACGTTCTCCAGCGACCGGTTGCCCTCGTTACGGATCGTGGCGTCCACCCGGCCGTCCTCGCCAACTCGGAGCGTGCTGGTCACGTTCCCGACCGCGAACTCCTGTTCGGGCCCCACCTCCACGCCCGGCTCGTGGACATCGTCGGAGCGGCGAACCCCGAGGGAGTCGTAGAACCGAACCGTGACATCGAGCGCGTGGACCCGGGCTTCGGTGTCGTCTGTGGCGCGCGTCGCGAGCCGCACCGTTCGGGTCTCATCGACGGCCCATTCGCCGCTAAATGTCCGGGTGAACGTCGTACCGCCGCCAATCTGGAGTCCCGGATCGATCGACTGGACCTCGACGGTGGCATTCCGAGCCGTCTCGGTGCCGACGTTCTTCAACTCGAGTTCGATCGCTCCCGGCTCGCCGACGTGGACGTCGGTGGTCGCGTTCACGACCGCAAAGCGGGCGCGCTCTTCGATCGTCACCTCGAGATCGATCGTCTCGGTCTCGGTGGTCGCCTCGGGGACGACCTCGCCGTCATCCTCGATCGTTCGGTAGGTAACCGTCACCTCGAGGTCGTAGGTTCCCGGCGTCGCGTTTTCGTCGACGACGACATCGAAAGGGGCCGTCCGAGAGGCCCCGGTCGGCACGTTGCCCAGCGATCGCTCTGCGGTCCGCACGGTGAGCGGCGCGTCGCCGGCGTCGACCTCGACTGTGGTACCCTGCATCGTCTCGCCGGCGACGGTTTCTCGGTTGACGATCTGGAGGTCCAGTGTCGCCTCTTCGCCTGCGACCAGCGTATCGTCGGACAACACAACCACGACGCCGGCGTCGCTCGCGACCGCGCCGCCGCCGGCGATGAGCCCGATGCAGACGGCCGCGACCAGCACGAGCCTGGACAAGTGAACTCGTGACACGGATATTCGGAACTACTCCGGGAACGGTAATAATGGTAAGCGGTCAATCATCGGCTTCGGTCGACCACGCGCTTGGAGGCCATCGATCCTCGACCGTTCCGAGGAGCGATCACGCCGACTTGTGACTGTGTTCCTCGCGGTGGACCTCCGCCGGGATCGAAAACGACTGCTCGCGCCCGCGACGGGTGGGCAAATGGGCCGCGAGATTCCGCGCGACTGCGATCGTCATCACCTGACTGAATTCTGGTGTGTGGGCCTGTATTTTGTAGGACGTGAGAGGTGTTCGACGAAAGTTCAGGACAGTCCAGTGGGAATCGACGAAACGTATATGACACGTTTCTGCGAACCAACACGTATGTGCGGGGTCCACACGGCATTGGTTCGGCAGCGTACAGGGAAGACGCCGCCAGCTCTTTCCGGAACGCCGAGGTAACGGCAGTGAACGTGCCCAGTGACGTCCTCCTGCCAGTGTCGCAGTCCCCGACGTTGCCGGAAGTGATCGACGCCGCAGTCGATCGGGCTGACGACCGGGCTGTCGAATCGGACACCCGTGTCACGTTACATCTGATTCGCGTTCTGCCCCACGTTCGCGACGACGTCGACGTGGCCACCGACCGCCAGCTGAACCGGGCCGCCGAACGCGCACGGGAGACGGCCACGTCGTCGGTTTCCGTCACCACCGCTCTCGTCGCGCCGGATCGGTATCTCGCCGATCCGACCGACCACGCCGAGGAGATCCGGCGGTACGTCGACGAGCACGGGATCGGACTCGTCGTCCTGGATCCGAACTACGCGATCGACGCGACCGACCCCGACCTCCACTCGATCGGCGCCGCGCTCGAAGACGAGGGCGTTCGGTACGAACGTCCCGCGGTCGCTGTCGATCGGCGGCTTCCATCGCGGGCGGAGCTGGTTCGCTTCGGCGGCGTGTTTCTCCTCTCGTTCGGCTTCTATCTCGCAGTCGCGGGCGAGCGATACCTCTACGCGACGGTGACGGGCGCGCTCACGGCGCTCGTCGTTGCCGGACTCCTCAGGAACGTGGTCTTCGAAACCACGCCCCGGCCAGCGCGGGCTGTCCTCGTCGTGATCCGGGGAATCGCGTACGTTCCGTATCTCCTGTGGGAGATCCTCAAGGCCAACGTCGTGATCGCGTACGTGGTGTTGCATCCGTCGCTTCCCCTCGAAACCTATCTGGATAGAATTGACACGCCACTTTCGGGCGGGCTACCGGTGACGGGGTTCGCGAACAGTCTCACGCTCACGCCGGGGACGCTCACGATCGACGCCGACGGCAACGACCTGGTGGTGCATTCGATGACCGCCGGCACCCGGCGGGATCTCCTGGACGGGAACCGAGAACGGGCGGTCCAGTACGTCTTCGAAGGTCGGTCGGCGTTCGACCTTCCCGGTCCGATCGAGCGGCAGGCGGTCGTCGAACTCGTCGGTTCGGTCCCGATCGATCCCGCGACGGAACCCGAGGGTGTCCCGACGTCGGAACCCGACACCGGCACGCAAGTCACGGAGGAATCCGACACCGGCGCGCAAACCACGGAGGGTCCGGAGGATGAGTGAACTCGCCGAGACCGTCATGCTCGGTGCTGCCGGACTCGTCATTCTCATGGCCCTCGTGGTGTTCTATCGAGTCGCGACCGGACCCACCACCCAGGATCGGCTCATCGGCGTGAACGTGATCGGCACCTCGACGGTGATCGTCATCGTGTTCATCGCTGCGGGACTCGGTCGTCCGGAGTACATCGACATCGCGCTGGTGTATGCGCTGTTGAACTTCCTTTTGAGCCTCGCGATCGCCCGGTTCACCTACCACGAGGGGAGGGTCGAGTGAACATGACTGTCCAGACTGCGGTCGTGATCGGGCTCACCGTCGCCGCCGTCTTCTTCACCTTCGTCGGCGCGGTCGGGCTCTTGCGCCTGCCGGACATCTACACCCGGGCACACGCCGCCGCGAAGGCCGACACACTCGGGGCCGGCTTCGCCGTGGCTGCGGCGGCGGTGCACTTCGGCGTCCAGTACGTTGTCGTCAAGGTGTTGCTGTTACTCGTGTTCATTTACATAACCAACCCGACCGCCAGTCACGCCATCTCCCGGGCGGCGTATCTCCAGGACGCGCCGGTCTGGAGCAGGGCCGAAGACGGATCGGGGGAACTGATTTCGCCACGGGCCGACGAGCACCGCGCAGAAACCGGTGTACAGTCGGCCGACGGAGGGGAGACAGAGCCATGATCCTCGTCGAACTCGTTCTGGTGGTGTTCGTCTTTTTGACGGCGGTGCTCGTGGCACTCCTCGAGGACATCGTGGGGGCGATCGCCACCTTCGCAGTCTTCAGTCTGGGGCTCGGGCTGCTCTGGGTCCTGCTTGCAGCGCCCGACGTCGCCCTGGCGGAGGCGGCGGTCGGGGGTGGCATCCTCTCTGTGCTGTACGTTCTCGCGGTGATCCTGACGAGCCGGGGGGTTCCCGCCGCCGATCGGGAGGAAGCGGGGCTCTTTCGGTCGATAAATTTCCGTGCCCTCGCCGTCATCGTCGCGTTGGCGGTTCCGCTTTTGATTGCCATCAACGGGCTTCCGGACGTCGGCGACCCGACGGCGCCGGCGGTGAGCGAGACCTATCCGGACGGCTCGCTGACTCCCTACGGCTACTACGTCGGACACACGCTGGAGGAAACCGGACTGTCGAACGCGGTCGCGGCGGTGCTGGTGGTCTACCGTGGGCTCGACACGTTCGGGGAGGCCGTGGTCGTCTTCACCGCCGCGGTCGGCGTCCTGATCGTCCTCGAGCGGGAGGTGTTGACGTGACGGAACCCGAACCGGATCCCGCCACCGATTCGGAGGGACCGAGCCACCCTCCGTACGTTCGCAGTCCTGTCATCACGACGGCGGCCCGGACGACGGCCCCGTTCGTGATGACGTACGGCTGGTATCTGATCCTCTACGGCGCACACGTTCCCGGCGGGGGGTTCCAGGGCGGCGTCGTGGTCGGTGCGACAGTCGTGCTCCTCGGGCTCGCGTTCGGACTCCAGCCGACCCGCGAGTGGCTCGACGACCGCATCGTGACCGGTGGCGCCCTCGTGGGATTCGGGCTGTTCGGCGCCCTCAGCGCGGGATCGCTCGTCGCGGGCGGGGCGACCATGGAGGTGTTCGTCTTTCCGATTCCGGTGACCATCGTCGTCGAGATCGTCGAGGTTGCGATCGGGCTCATCGTGGGCGGAATGGTCGGTGGGCTGTTTCTCGTCATCGGAGCCGGCCTTCGAGAACCGATACACGAGGGCGGTGATCGCGCGTGATCGACCCCGTCGTTCCCGACATCCATCACTACTACCTTCTGTTTCTCGCCGTCTTCTTGATCGGCCTGTACACGCTGATCGACGATCCCCATCTCGTAAAGAAGGTAATCGGGCTCGGGTTGATGCAGATTTCGGTGTTGATGCTGTTCGTCTCGATCGGCTACGTCGAGGGCGCCAATCCGCCGCTGGTCGACGAGCCCGGCCCTCACGCCAACCCGCTCACCCACGTCATCGTGTTGACCGCGATCGTGATCGCGGTGTCGCTCAGCGCGCTCGCGCTCGCGATCGTGATCCGCCTGTATGCGGAGTTCGGCACCACCGACGTGAGAGAGATCGAGGAGGCGCTCGCCGATGAATGAGGTCCTCCCGCTTTCTGCAGCCGCCGCGGTCGACTCCTGGCGCCCGTTCGCTGCCGTCCTCGTGACCGGAGTCGCGGCGTTGCTCATCATGGGCCTCGGCCGGTGGCCGAACCTCAGAGAAGGGGTGACCGTCGTCGTCGCCGTTCTCAAGTTCGGCCTCGTCGCGAGTCTGGTTCCGGCCGTTCTGGACGGCCAACGCCCGACGACGGACCTCGGGACGCTCGTTCCCGGCGTCGAGTTCGCCTTTCAGGCGGATCCGCTGGGAACGGTGTTCGCGCTCGTGGCCAGCGGGCTGTACGTCGTTACCGCCGTCTACAGCGTCGGCTACATGCGGGGGCTGTCTGCGGACGAACAGACGCGCTTTTTCGCCGGGCTCGCGGCAAGCCTGAGCGCGACGATGGGGGTGGCGTTCGCCACGAACCTGCTCGTGTTGCTCGTCTTTTACGAGCTGTTGACGGTTGCCACCTATCCGCTGGTCGCACATGATGAATCCAAAAACGCGAGAGAAGCCGGCTACAAGTATCTCGTCTACGCATTCAGCGGGGGTGTCGTCGCCCTCGCCGGGACGCTCGTCGTGTTCTGGGCGGCCGGAACGGTGACGTTCGATTCCGGCGGTATCGCCGGTCTCGCCGGGGCGGATCCGACGATCGCCCGGACGGCGTTTGCGCTGCTTGTCGTCGGGTTCGGCGTCAAGGCGGCGGTGATGCCGCTGCACTCCTGGCTTCCGAGCGCGATGGTGGCGCCGACCCCGATTTCGGGGCTGCTGCACGCGGTCGCCGTCGTGAAGTCCGGGGTCTTCGGCATCGCCCGAACCGTTCTCGACGTGTTCGGTCCCGCCACTGCCGAGGCACTCGGACTGGCCGTCCTGCTCGCGGTCGCGGCGGGCGCGACGATCCTGCTTGCGAGCCTGCTTGCGCTCCGACAGGACAACATCAAGCGGCTGCTCGCGTACTCGACGATCGCGCAGTTGTCGTACATCGTGCTCGGCGTCGCTTTGCTCACGCCGGCGGCGATCACCGGGGCACTGCTCCACCTGCCGGCACACGCGTTCGCCAAACTGACGCTGTTTTTCTGTGCCGGGGCGTTGCACGTCGAGCTTCACGTCGACGACGTGAGCGACGCGGTCGGGGTGGGAACGCGGATGCCGGTGACGATGGGGGCGTTCGCCCTCGCAAGCGCCAGCATGGCCGGCATCCCGCTTTTCGCCGGCTTCACGAGCAAGTGGCACCTGCTCCAGGGCGGATTCGAGGTCGGCGCTATCGTCGTCGCCCTGTTCGTCGTCTCGGGCGTTCTCAACGTCGCATACTTCTGGCCGGTCGTCTCCGCCGCCTTCTTCGAGACGCCGGAGACCGCCGACCCGAAGCCGCTCATCGAGGGACCGTTCGGCGGCGGCGAGCGTGGAACCGACGGTGGGGGGTGGACCGACGGTGATGGCGGGACCGACGGCGAGCAGTTCCAGCGGGTGGAGTCGTGGACCGACGAGACGTCGCTTCTCATGCTCGCGCCGATCCTCGCGACGCTCGCGCTCGTCCTCGTCTTCGGGATCGTTCCGTGGGCGACCGGGCTGTACGATCTCGTGGGTCTCGCCGTGGAGTTGTCGACGGGAGGTGACGGTCCGTGATCGACCCGGTGAACCTTCTCACGGTGGCGGCCTCGGTCGACGTTCCGGCGTATCCACCGGCCGGAGCTGTCCTCGTTGCTGCCGCGCTTGCGCTCGTTCTCCCCCGGCGGGCGGCTCACTGGACGGCCTCGCTCGTCCTGTTCGGGGTTCTCGGCTGGATCCTCCTGCTCCCGGACGGAGTCGGGGCGACGGTCCGGTTCCTCGAGTACGACCTGATCGTCGTCGCGGTCGACGACGTCTCGCGGCTGGTCGGACTGGCGTTCGCGGGCTTTGGCGCCCTTGCAGTCCTGTACGCCGACGCCGCCGGGTTCGACCGGCGGCATCTCGCGGCGGCGCTGGGGTACGTCGCTGCCGCCCTGTGGGCGGTCTTCGCGGGCGACTGGCTCGGGCTGTTGATCGGCTGGGAGATCATGGCGCTTTCGAGCACGCTCCTGGTGTGGCTTCACGGCGGGGACGCGATCCGGGCGGGCTACCGGTACGCGATCTGGCACGGCCTGGGGGGCGGCCTCTTTGCCGCCGGGGTCGCTGCTCACACCGTGGCCGGCGGTGGGTTCACGGCGGCTGCACTCCAGTTCGACGGGACGGGGATCGCGCCGGGGCTGCCGACGCTGTTGGTCGGGACGGCGGTGGCGATAAACGCGGGGGTGATCGGGCTACACGCGTGGCTTCCCGACACCTATCCGCGACCGCACGTGGCGACGTCGGTGTTCCTGTGTGTGTACACGACGAAGACCGCCGTTTACGCCGCGTATCGAGCGTTCCCGGACGGCCAGCTCCTCCTCGCGTACGTCGGGGGAGTGATGACGGTGTACGGGGCGGGATACGCGCTGGCACAGAAGGACATGCGTCGCCTGCTGTCGTACCACATCCAGGCGCAAGTGGGGTACATGCTCGCGGGGATCGGGATCGGATCGGCGCTGGGGGTCGCAGGCGGGTTCGCGCACCTGTTCAACAACGTTCTTTATAAAGGGCTGCTGTTCATGGTCGCGGGGATCGTTGTTCTCCGAACCGGCCGGAACCGGCTCGACGAGTTCGGGGCGATCGGTACCGCCGCCCCGGTCGTTCTCGTCGTGTTTCTGGCGGCGGCGCTGTCGATTTCGGCGGTGCCGGGGTTCAACGGGTTCGTGAGCAAGGGGATGGTGATCGACGCGAGCGTGGCGGCAAACCGGCCGACGTTGCGATGGCTGTTGATCGCCGGCGGCGTGGGGACGGTGATGTCGTTCACGAAATTCGGTTACTACGCGTTCCTGGAGGGATCCGACGAGGGTCTTCGGGACACACGGGACGCAACCGACGACGGTCTCGGGGACACAGCCGACGACGGGCTCCGTGACGCCTCACTCCAGCATGCGGTCGTCGGACTCGCGATCGCTGCCGCCTGCGTCTTCTTCGGGCTCAACTACGGGGTGCTGTTCTCCCTGTTGCCGGCGACGGATGCATGGGCCACGGATCCGTATTCGACGTCCCATCTCATCGAAGGGTTCGCGATCGTGGCGGCCGGGCTCGTCGGGTTCGTGCTGGCGAAAGGCGTGCTCGACAGACTCCACGGTGGTGTCGACGTCGACGTCCTCCAGGACCGGATGGCGTTTTACGGAATGCGATGGCTCGTCGGTGCCATCACCGCGACGTATCGCGTGGTCGACGACCGGGCGAGCGCCGTCGGTTGGACCGCGGGACGTGCCGTCCGCGCACCTGTCGAGACGATCGCTGGGCTGCTTCCCCCGGGATTCGAGGATCGGTACCGGCGACGTGCCCGGCGAACGCCCGGTGAAACTGGAACCAAGCTCAGCCTCCGGTCGTGTCTGTATCTGACCGCGCTGGTCATCGCGGTCGCGCTGGGGGTGGCGCTCGCGTGAGCGAACTCGCCTGGCTGGCCAGCGTCATCATCCTCGTCCCGATTTTGTCCGCCGTCATCCCGGTGGTCGCCAGTCTCCGGTACGACCGGGCCGGCTGGTGGGTCACGGCGGTCTCCCTCGGTGTCACGTTCTTCCTTACCCTGGTTCTCCTCCTCGAGATCCTGGCGGTCGGCACGATACGATACGAGATGGGCGGTATTCCCGCACCGTTCGGGGTCGAACTGTACGCCGACGCCTTCTCGGGTACGGTACTTCTCCTGGACATCCTCATGGCGCTCGGCGTGCTCGCATACACCCGGACCGCCGGCCCGCGGGGGAACGCCTTTTATAGCGGCTATCTGCTGCTCACCGGTGGGATGATGGGGATCATCCTCACCGGCGACCTGTTCAACCTGTACATCTTCCTCGAGATGATGGGGATCGCAGCATACGCGCTCGTCGCCTCTGCGGAGTCCCGGTGGTCCACGTACGCCGCGTTCAAGTACCTGATTCTCGGGACCGTCGGCGCGATGCTGTATCTCCTCGGGGTCGCGTTCGCCTTCGCGGCGACCGGAACGTTGAACATGGCGGATCTGTCGATCCGGCTGGCCGAAGTCGGGTACACCGACCCGGTCGTCGTGGCGAGCTTCGCGTTGATGACGATCGGTCTCGCGCTCAAGATCGCGCTGTTTCCGCTGCACACCTGGCTGGCGGACGCTCACGCGGCCGCCCCCAGCGCGATCAGCGCACTGATCTCGGGGCTGATGCCGGCGGTCGCCGTCTACGCGTTCGTCCGCGTGATCTACTCGGTGTTCACCACCGATTTCCTCGCGGCCAACCCGATCATTGCGGAGGGGCTGATCTACGGGACGATTCTCAGCCTCCTGATCGGAAACGTCTTCGCGATCCTCCAGCGGCAGATCAAACTCATGCTGGCGTACTCGACCATTTCCCAGTTCGGGCTGATTGTGGTCGGACTGATGATCGCAAACGAGAGGGCGCTGTTCGGCTCGATCCTGCAGATGTTCGGCCACGGGATCATCAAGGGCGGACTGTTCATCCTGGCGGGGATGTTCGCGATCCGGTTCGACGCGTACACGCTCGAGGAGTACGCTGGGCTGGCAAAGCGGGCTCCGGTACTGGGGGCGACGTTCGTTGCCCTTTCGATCACGATGATCGGGCTCCCTCCCTCAGTCGGGTTCATGGGGAAGTGGTACATCGCGTTGGGGGCCATCGAAGAGGGGTTGTGGCTGATCGCGGTTCTCATCGTTTTGAGCACGGTGATGACGCTCGCGTACGTGGTACCGTTCATCAACCGGCTGTACTTCCACCCGTTCGACGACGACCGGCCGGACCGATCGAAAGTCACGATCGGCATGGTGGTCGCGGTCGTCCTCGCCGCGGTAGTCGGGATCGGTCTGGGCCTCATGTCCGCGTGGATCGAGACAGTACTCCGTGAAACCATCCAGGTGCTTGTCAAATGATCGAGATTGGCTGGGCCCTCCCTGGTGCGATCGCGATCCCTTACCTGGGAATGATCGCTGCCCTGCTCGTGCCGAGGAGAATCCCCCGAAGCGGTTGGGGAATCGCTGCGATCAGCCTCTCGATTACCGTTGCTGTATCGCTGCCCGTCGCCCTCGAGGTAGCCCACCACGGTACCCTCCGTTTCCAGTTTATCGACGTGTTTGGGGTTGCTGTCGTCCCGTTCCTGGCCGATGGCGTCTCGGCGACTTTGGTCGTGGTCAATTCCACGATGATGGCCGGTGCGCTCGTGTATACCCGCACCGAAGGCCCTCGCGGTACCCTGTTTTACACGGGGTGGCTGTTGCTCGCTGGAAGTATCAACGGGCTCGCTGTGATCGGGAGCCTGTTTTACCTGGTGGTGTTCCTCGAGATTACTTCGCTGACGATCATCACCCTGGTAGCCGCCAGCGACAAGGAAGGGGCCACCTTTGCGGCGATCAAGTATCTGTTCCTCGCCGCGAGCGGGGGGATCGTAGCCTTGCTCGGGGTCGGGATGGTGTTCGTCCGGACGGATTCGCTCCTCCTTTCCGAACTGCCCGACGCGATCGCAGAGATCGGCTATACGGATCCACAACTCCAGGTGGCCTTCGGACTGATACTCCTCGGTCTATCGATGAAGATCGGGCTCTTTCCTTTCCACGGGTGGCTGGCCGACGCTCACGCCGCCGCCCCGGATGCCGTGAGTGCCCTGATTTCAGGGGCAGTGCCCGCGCTGGCGGTCTTTGTCTTCCTGCGGATACTCGTCACCGGGTTCACGATCGAGTTCTTGGCCACCCACCCCACGTTGGTTACCGTCTTTCTGTATGGGATGGTCGGTATCATGCTGGTTGGGAATCTGGCGGCCCTGTTCCAGCGGCATATCAAGCTCATGTTGGCCTACTCGACGATAGCGCAGTTCGGCCTCGTCCTCGTCGGCGTCGCCCTGGTGAACGAGACCGCTTTCCAGGGAGCGATCGTTCAAATGGCCGGCCACGGCTTCGCCAAAGGCGGCCTGTTCATTCTCGCCGGGATGTTGTACCTTCGCTTTGATGCACGGACGATCGACGAATACGCCGGGGTAGCCAAACGGGCGCCACTCCTTGCGGGTACCTTCGTCGTGCTGGCCATCTCGATGATCGGATTGCCCCCGACGGTTGGGTTCATCGGGAAGTGGTACATCGCTCTGGGGGCGATCGAGGAGGGTGCCTTCCTGGTGGCGGTCCTGGTCGTCGTCAGTACGTTGCTCACCCTCGGGTACACGCTACCGTTCATCAACGCGATGTACTTCCGAAGCGATCGGGAGGACCGCACGGAACGGCCCGGCGTCACCCGTGGCATGGTGGCCATCGTTGTCACCGCGGCCGCTCTGGGGATCGTTCTGGGGCTTGGCTCTCGGTGGATCGTGGAGGTGCTCGTCATCACATGATTCGGCGGACGTCTCGGCGACGAAACGGAGGAAACGGATGATCGGTCCGGAAGCCATTCCGCCGGCAGTCCCGGTCGCCCTGATCGCCGCAGTGGTGTTGTTCGTTCCACGGAGGGTAGGATACGGGGCGGCGACCGCCGTCCTCCTCGGTGTAACGGCCTGGGTAGCGCTCGTGCCGGCGGTGACCGGCCCGGCCGTTCCATTTCTCGGACTCGAAGTCGTCATCGTCGACGTAAACACCGTCTCCCGCGTCGTCGGCCTCGTGTTCGGCGGGTTTGGCGCCGGGGCCGTCGGCTTCGGCTACGCGACCGGGGCCGATCGCCGGCACCTCTCGGTGGCGCTTTGGTACGTTGCAGCAGCGATGTTTGCCGTCTTCGCCGGAGACTGGCTTGGGCTGGTTATCGGTTGGGAGCTTATGGCAATCATGAGCACGCTTCTTGTCTGGCTGTACGGGGGCGACGCCGTCCGGGCCGGCTACCGCTACGCCCTCTGGCACGCCCTTGGCGGCGGGCTGTTCGTCGCCGGTGTCGTCGCGCATTTGCATGCCTCGGGACTCGATTCGGCTGCACTCCAGTTCGACCAGGCTGGACTGGCGACCACCGGGGCGACCCTCCTGGTCGGTGGGGCCGTTGCCATCAATGCCGGAGTTATCGGCCTGCATACGTGGCTCCCCGACACTTATCCCCGCCCGCACGTGATGGCGTCGGTGTTCCTCTGTGCCTATACGACGAAAACCGCCGTTTACGCCGCGTATCGCACGTTTCCCGAGGGGAACCTCGTCCTGGCTTACATCGGGGGCGTCATGACCATCTACGGCGCCGCGTACGCCCTCGCCCAAAAGGACATGCGCCGGCTGCTTTCCTATCACATCCAGGCACAGGTCGGATACATGCTCGCCGGCATCGGCCTGGGCTCCGCCCTCGGCGTCGCCGGCGGCTTCGCCCATCTCTTCAACAATGTGCTCTACAAGGGCCTGCTGTTCATGGTCGCCGGGGCGATCATTCTCCGTACCGGTCACAATAGGCTCGACAGGTTTGGTGCCCTGGGGCGAACGAGTCCGTCGATCCTGTTGGCCTTCCTTGTTGCCGCGCTCTCGATTACCGCCGCGCCCGGGTTCAACGGCTTCGTCAGCAAGGGAATGGTTGTCGATGCCAGCGTTGATGCCGGGGAGCCGGTGCTTCGTTGGTTGCTGTTGGCTGGGGCGGTCGGGACCGTGATGTCCTTTGCCAAGTTCGGGTATTACGCTTTCCTCAAGGGTGATGCAAGCGCGATCAGGCCGGCAACCTGGGTCGAACGCGCGGTCTTCGGGGCGATAGCGTTCGCGTGTATCGCCCTCGGTGTATGGTATCAGGCGTTGTTTGCGTTATTGCCTGCACCGGAGGCCTGGGAGACGACCCCCTATTCGGTCGGCCACCTCCAGGAGGCGACGGCCATCTTGGTCGTCGGCCTCCTTGCTTTCCTGTCGACCAGATCCCTCTTGCAACGCCTCCACGGTGGCTGGGACATCGATCGCGTCACCGACCCGGTCGCGTTCTTCGGGACGCGCCTCGCGAGTCGAACCGTGGCGCGGGCGGCCGGCTCGCTCAACCGGTCGGCCGTAGGGACCGCCTGGCGGATCCTTGCCACCGTCCGTCACCGAGGCGGACGACGAATCGGCAAAGAGCCAACCGACAGGAAGGTGTACGATGTTATCGAAGCCGTCAGGGACCAGGATAGCCGCGACATCGGAAATGAAGTTGCCGATCGGTACATCCGGAACGCCATCGGCATCGTGCGTGCCCCACGGGACGCGGTGATTCGATGGCTACCTGATCGGTGGCTCGGCCCGTATGAGAACATCCGGCGTTCGACACCCACCAGCGAAACCGGGATCAACCTGAGTATCGAGGACAGCCTCATCGTTATCATCGCTGTTCTCGCGCTGGTCATCGCGCTCGCGCTGTACTTTTGAGTGCCCCCACAGACAGCAGTCGAGGAGCGGTTCTCACGCGAAGCGCGGACGTCAACGCGACGAGCATACGCTCAAGCCGATCGAGCCCAATGTACCTGTATGACACACGAACTCCGGTTTCTCGAGCGGGTTCGACAGCACGTCGCCTCGCTGTTGCACGCCCCGTTTTCGATTCTGGGGCTGTACGCCGAGCGGACGACTCCCCACGACCAGTACGCGCTCACGGTCCGACAGCCCTACGCACTGTTCGAGGCGGAACTCCACCGGCTGGGGTTCGTCAGGAACGTCGTCTCTTCGCTGAAGCGACGGGAGTACGCCGCTCCAGAGGAAGTGACTGTCGCCAGCTGGGTGTGCTATCCCCGGGGGACGTTCCGGAGCCACTACCAGCTCCATCTCGCGCTGTACGTCGGCCCGAACGAGGAGTCGACCGACGTGTACGCTCACTGGGAACCGTCCTGGATCCGGCATCCGATCCGGCACTACCGCGCTCGGGAGGTCGACGCAGAAAAGGGAGTCCAGAAGATCAGGGATCTGCTGTCCGAAGCGGGGATCGAGTACGTCGTGAAGCCGGTCGAGGACCGCTATCCTCTCGCGGAGACGGCCTAGCACACGGCGGTTCCGGAGGCTGTCGAACCGGACGCGAGACGGCCGGCTATTTATCCCGGGCGGCGGAACCGCCAAACGATGCTACTGTTCGGCGAGTTGATGGTCGTCTTCATTGCGGGGCTCGTTACGGGGCTCGCGACGGGACTCGGTGTGCTCCCGTTCTTTCTCACCGAGGAGATCACCGGGCGGTGGCTGGTCGTGCTGTGGGGGATCGCCGCCGGCGTGTTGCTGTCGGCTGCGTCGTTCGGACTGCTCGTCGAGGGGGCCGCAGACGGAGAGTTCGTACACGTCGCGGCGGGGTGTCTCGCCGGCGTCGGGTTCGTCTACGCCGTCGACCGATTGCTCGAAGACTACGACCTGTTCACCGGCTCCGATGCGTCCCCCGATCGCCGGACGGTGGTTCTCGTCGTCGGTGTGCTCACGCTCCATAGTCTTCCCGAGGGTATCGCAGTCGGCGTCGCATTCGCCGACATCGACGCCGCTACCGCCTTCGTCGTCGGTGAGTTCGCGGTGTCGACGCTTGCGGTTTCGATGGCGATCGCGATCTCGATTATCAACGTGCCGGAGGGGCTGGCGATCGCGATTCCGCTCGTCGCCTCCGGGATGGGGCGGTGGCGGGTCGTCGGCTGGGCGGTGTTTTCCGGACTCCCGCAGCCGATCGGGGCGGTCGGCGCGTACGTGTTGACTGCGAGCCTCAGGGAGTTGCTCCCGGTGAGTTTCGGCTTCGCCGCGGGTGCGCTTTTGTACCTCGTCGTCGCCGAGTTCCTCCCGGCGGGTGTAACCGCCGGCAAGGCGCTGCCTGGAGGCGGCCGCGCCGAACTCGCTATCGGAACCGGCGTCGGATTTCTGGGGATGTTGGGACTGTTGACGCTGCTTTGATGGTTCTTGTCTGTCGCGGCCGGGAAACGAAGGCAAACAAGGACGACGATACGGAACAGCGGATTCGTCAGTCGTCAGCCGGTCACAGCAGTTCGATCGCCTCGATCGTCTCGGGGAGCGTCTCGATCAGCCCCTGGATGCTGAGAATCAGCGTGATGCCGATGACGACCAGGATGATCGTCCGGACGTGCCACAGCCACGCGCCGGGCAGCCAGTCTGCCGACACGCCCTTGCTCACCTCGTCGAGCGCCTCGTCGTAGAACCAGCCGACGAACAGCACGAGCAGGAACACCGTAAGCGGGAGGAACAGCTCCGCGGTCACCTGGTCGTACAGCTCCAGCACCATCAGATCCAGCGCCGTCGGGATTCCCAGAAGGAAGATCCCGCCGGCGACGATCCCCGTGGCGACCGGCCGGTCGAGTCCGAACCGGTCGATGAGGAACGAGACGGTTACCTCGGTGAGGCTGATCGCCGAGGAGAGTGCCGCCACCAGGACCGTGCCGAAGAACAGCACGCCGATGATCCGGCTGCCGGGCAACCCGGCGATTGCACCCCCGACGCCGATGAACAGTTCGCCCGCCCCGCCGGCGCCGGGCTCGACGCCGATGGTGAACAGCACGGGGAAGATCATCAGGCCGGCCATGATCGCGATCGCGGTGTCGAGGCCGACGATCCAGGCGCCGTCACCCACGAGGCTCCGTTCGTCGTCGATGTAGGAGGCGTAGGTGATCATGATCCCCATCCCCAACGAGAGGGTGAAAAACGCCTGTCCCGCGGCGGCCGGCAGGATCGATGTCCAGTTGGCCGCGATCGCGCCCGGCTCCGGCGAGAGGTAGTAGGCGTATCCCTGGACGGCACCGTCCAACGTGAACCCGTAGACGATCAGCAGTACCATCAGTGCGACCAACGCTGGAACAAGGAGCTTCACTGCCATCTCGATCCCCCGCTGGATCCCCAATCCGACGATGATCGCGGTGAGCCCCATAAACAACAGGTGGAATAGCAGGGCGTCGGTACCCGCTGCGATATCCATGAAGTACTCCGCCGGCTCGGCGAAGTACGCCCCCGTCGCGCTCGCCAGCGTGTACCGGGTGACCCATCCTGCGACGACGGAATAGAAGGACATGATGATGAATCCACCCAGGACGCCGAGTAGGCCAGCAATCGTCCACGCCCGATATCCGAGCCGCTCGAAGGCGTCGATCGGGTTCCGTTCGGACCGACGGCCGATCACGAACTCGACGAGGATCGCCGGCAGTCCGATGAGGATGATGAACGCGAGATACACGACGAGGAAGGCGGCTCCGCCCTCTTGCCCGACCTGGAACGGGAACCGCCAGATGTTTCCCAGCCCAACGGCGCTGCCGACCGCCGCGAGGATGAAGCCGATGCGCGTCGCCCATTGTTCTCTGTCAGTGGATGACATCCCAACCTGTCTGTGCACCGGTGTCGATTAAAAAACCTCTGCATGCCGCCCTCGTTTCGGCTACTGATCGATGATAAAACCGTGAGAAACCCGCATAGCGAAGGTTTGTGAAGTGAAAGGGTTGGGATATTATCGCCGGCAGATATCGACGCTACCATCGAAGTCATTAAATATGTGTCTCCCTGTCAATAGTGTGAGTATGTCACACAAGACAAGCAGACGAAGCGTGTTGAAGGGTATCGGAGCCGCCGGACTGACAGTCGGGGTCGCAGGCTGTGTTGGCGACGCCGACCACGACGCAAGGGTGGGCGTGCTACAGCCGGCCACCGGCGACCTGGGCGACCTGGGTGCGCCCATCCAGGACGGCGGTGCGCTTCCGGGACTCCAGCTCGAAGACGAGGGCGTGCCCTACGAGATCGAGATCCGTCGGGAGGACACCGAAACCGAACCAGAGGTGGGGATCGAACGCGCGCAGGCGCTGGTCGATGCCGGCTTCCCGTCGATAACAGGTGCCGCCTCTTCGGGGGTCACGATCGCCGTCGCACAGGACGTGTATTTCCCGGAGGAGGTCGTCGGGATTTCCCCGGCGAGCACGTCACCAGACATCACGGACATGCCCGGGGAGTTTCTGCTCCGGACCTGTCCGACGGACGCGCTGCAGGGGGTCGCGGCGGCGACACTCGCCTACGATGACCGTGGACTGGAAACGGCGTCGACGTTCTTCCTGAACAACGACTACGGGCAGGGACTGAACGACGCGTTCGTCGCGAACTACCAGGACCTGGGTGGGGAGGTGTACGAACAGGAGGCGTTCGAAGCCGAACAACCGTCCTACGACTCCGCGCTCGAGGTGGTGCTTGGCGACAACCCGGACCTCCTGTACATTGTCGGCTATCCCGACAGCGGCGAACAGATCTTCCGTGACTTCTACGAGAACTTCGATCCCGACGACACGCTGGTGATGGTCGCCGACGGGATGCAGAGTCACGACCTCCCCGGCGACGTCGACAATCCCATGGAGAACGTCATCGGGACGGCACCGGCGGCGGTCGGACCGGGTCGCGAGACGTTCGACCAACTGTACAACCAGGAGTTCGGCAGTAGCCCCGGCGTGTTTACCTCGCAGGCGTACGACGCGACGGCGGTACACCTCCTCGCACAGTTCCGGGCGGATGAACTCTCGGGCCCCGCAGTCAGCGCGGAGGTACGGGAGGTCGCAAACCCCGGTGGCGAGGTTGTGACCCCGTCGACGCTCGCTGACGGACTCGAAATGGCCCTCGACGGCGAGGAAATACAGTATCAAGGGGCCTCAAGCGAGATCGTGTTCGACGACAACGGCGACCTCGACGCCGCGACGTTCGACATCTTCGAGTTCGACATGGACGGGTACACCGTCACCACACAGTTCGAACTGTAGTCGAACGTCGAACGTCGAACGTCCAGTTTTTCCGAACGCCCGAAGTCACCCGCCGAGGAAGTCCTGTCGAACCTGTTCGTCGGCGAGCAGCGCGTCACCCTCGTCCTCGTAGCGGTTCTGTCCCTGCACCAGCACGTAGCCGCGGTCACACCGACGCAGTGCCTCCTTGGCGTTCTGTTCGACCATCAGGACAGCGGTCCCGTCGTCGTTGATCGCGTCGATCCGGTCGAACATGTCGTCGACGAGGTCCGGGGCCAGCCCCGCGCTCGGTTCGTCCAGCATCAGCAGGTCCGGGTCCAACATCAGCGCCCGACCCATCGCGAGCATCTGCTGTTGGCCGCCGCTCATGGTGCCGGCCTTCTGGGCCTTCCGCTCTTCGAGGATCGGGAACCGATCGAACACCCGCTGTAGCCGGTCCTCCGGAACCTCGTCCAGGATGTACGCCCCCATCTCGAGGTTCTCCAGCACCGAAAGCGACGGGAACACGTTGTCGCTCTGGGGTACGTATCCGATTCCGGTGCGGATGATCTGTTCGGGGCGGAGGTCGTGTATCTCCTGGCCGTCGAACACCACCGAGCCGCCCATGAGGTTGGTGAGCCCGAAGATCGACTTCATCACCGTCGACTTTCCGGCGCCGTTCGGACCGACGATCGTCACGTACTCCCCGTCTTCGACGACGAGGTCGACACTCTCGAGGATCTGAAGGTCCCCGTACCCGGCGTCGAGATCCACGACCTCGAGTAGCGCCATCAGATCTCACCTCCCAGGTACGCCTCGATGACCTCCTCGTTCGACTTGATGGTTGCGGGCGGCCCCTCTGCGAGCACCTGCCCCTGATGCATGACGACGACGTGTTCGCAGTGCTCCATGATCACGTCCATGTCGTGTTCCACGAGCAGGAAGCTGTATCCCTCCTCCTGGAGATCGTGGATTCGGTCCAGGAGTTTCCGCTCCAGGGAGGGGTTGACCCCCGCCATCGGTTCGTCGAGAAGCAGCATCTCCGGATCGGTCGACAGCGCCCGAGCGAGTTCCAGTAGCTTCCGCTGCCCCCCCGAGAGGTTGCCGGCGTACTCTTCGGCGAGGTGGTCGATCTCGAAGAACTCCAGCGTCTCCCACGCCTGGTCTCGGAGCTCCTCTTCCTGCTCGATGACGTTTCCTCTCGCTATCGGAGCGACCGACCGCCAGATCGACTCCCCGAGCTGGCCTTTCGGGCCGAGCATGACGTTCTCCAGAACAGTCATTTCGGGGAGTTCGCGGGCGATCTGGAACGTTCGGACGAGCCCCCGATTGGCGATCCGTTCGGGGCTTTCGCCGGTGATGTCGGTCCCGTCGAAGACGACCGAGCCACCATCGGGCCGGTGGACTCCAGTTATACAGTTGAACGTCGTCGATTTACCCGCCCCGTTCGGACCGATCAGCCCCGTGATCGATCCGCGTTCGACCGCGAAGCTCGCGCCGTCGACCGCGACGATCCCCCCGAACCGCTTGTCGAGTTCCTCGATTTGCAGGACGGGATCGGCAACTCTTTTTTCGGTTGTGTCTTTTTCTCCCGCCGTCGCCTGCGTGGATTCACTCATCGGAACCACCCCTCCCGGGCCGGGATAGGTCCGTCGCAGCGGCGATCTCCTTGCGATCGCCCATCAGCCCCTCCGGGCGATAGATCATCAACAGCACCAGCACGACCCCGATCAGCACCCACCGGATCTCGTCGAGGCTGCCGACGACGTAGCCGACGAGTGGCATCGGGTCCAGCGCGGCGAGTTCGACGAACGCGTCGTAGATGGTCGGTGGCGATCGAACGTCGAGGCTGGACCGGAGGATCGTCCGAACGAACCTGGGTCCCTCCCAGAGAAACGCCGCGAACACGAACCCGCCGACGACGCTTCCAGTGTTCGATCCCGCGCCGCCGACGATCAGGGCGACGAAGATGTAGAACGTCACGACCGGCATGAAGCTCTCGGGGGTCACCAGCGACCGGCTGCCGATCCAGAGGATGCCGGCCAGTCCCATCAACGCACACCCGAGCGTGAACACTTTGATCTTCGCTCGCTGGGTGTCCTTCCCGAGTGACCTGGCGACGATTTCGTCCTCGCGGATCGCCTTGAGGATTCGCCCGAACGGCGATCTGGCGATTCGCTGCAACAGGAGGTAAAACAACAGGACGAACGTGATGATGACCAGCGCGTACAGCACCCGGTTGATGATCGATTGCGAGACGCCCACCACCGCGCCGATCCCGTACAGGACTTCACCCAGATACCCGAGCACCGAGAAGTCGAGCAACCACGGAACGACCGTATCGACCGGCGTGTATCGGATTCCGCTGCCGCCGCCGGTCCCGTAGATCCGCTCGCCGACCTCGATCCGTCTGAGGCTCCCGGAGGTGATCGTCAGTCGGACGATCTCGGAGAACCCGAGCGTGATGATCGCGAAGTAGTCGGCCCGAACCCGCAACGCCGGGAGCGCGATGACGGCGCCGACGAGCCCCGCCGCGATCGTCCCGCCGATCACGCCGATCGGGATCGGGAGGCCGAATCCGGCGGGCGTCCCGTCCGGGGACGCCGTCAAGATCGCCATCGTGTAGACGCCGACCGCCATGAACCCCGCGATGCCGATGTTGAAAAGCCCAGTGTACCCCCAGTGGAGGTTGAGTGCGAGCGTCAGAAGCGCAAACACCGCCGCGAAGAACGTCACCGTCTGGAGGAAGCCGGCGGTTTCGTTGACCGAAACGCCG
Source organism: Halalkaliarchaeum desulfuricum (assembly GCF_002952775.1). Classification (NCBI taxonomy): domain Archaea; kingdom Methanobacteriati; phylum Methanobacteriota; class Halobacteria; order Halobacteriales; family Haloferacaceae; genus Halalkaliarchaeum; species Halalkaliarchaeum desulfuricum. The sequence continues at coordinate 1,274,776 of NZ_CP025066.1, read as the reverse complement.
GTGAGTATCCCGAGTAGACCGAAGGCGAGATACGTCGCAAAGACCAGTCCGACGACGAGCTTGAGGTCGGATTTCCACCGACCGACGCTGGCCGTGAGTGTTTCTTCGGGTTCCCCGTTGTCGGTCGCTCCGTTGTCGGGCGCTCCGTTGTCGGGCGCTCCGTTGTCGGGTTCGTTGCTCATGCTGTTTCCACCCCCCCGAACAGGCCGTCGGGCTTGAAGATCAACACGAGGATCATCAGCGCGAACGCGGCCACTTCGTTGAGATCTGCTGGGATCCAGACCAGCGAGAGGTTTATGGTGATCCCGATGACGAGCGACCCCGCGAGCGCCCCGTAGATCGAGCCGATCCCGCCCAGGATCACCGCCGCGAAGATCAAAAGCAACAGGAACCAGCCGAGGTTGATGGTGATCTGTGACCGGTCGAGTACGATGAGGTAGCCGGCGACCCCGGCGAGACCGGAGCCGATGATCCACGTCGCCGTGATCACCCGCTCGGTGGAAATTCCGGTCACGAGTGCGAGATCCCTGTTGTCCGACATCGCCCGCATCGACTTCCCGAGCTTGGTGTACTGGAGCAACAGGTGGACGCCGACGATCAACGCGACAGCGGAGAGCACGAGCGTCATTTCGTGGAGATTGATCCGATCGACCGGCAGGTACGCCGGCTCCCAGAACGGTGCCGATGCGACGACTCCCCGCGAGTCCTGCGTGTAGATGATCGCCACGATGTATCGCAGTGCCAGTGCGACGCCGACGCTGGCGATGAGTAGGGTGATCCCGCCAGCATCGCGGAGCTGTTTGTAGACGAGGCGATCGATCGCCAGCGCGACGAGGATCGTGAACACTGCCGCCGCGATCAACCCCACTACGATCGCAAGCGGGGAGCCGACGATACTCATTCCGAGGTCACCGGCCCGTGCACCGCCGTCGGCGTCGAGCAACAGCCTGCTGCCCAGTCCCGCAGCGCCGATTCCGCCGATCAGGTAGGCGACGGTCCAGCCGCCGAACGCTCCGACGGTGATCAGATCTCCGTGCGAGAAGTTTGCAAAGCGGAGAATGCTGTACGTCATTGACAGCCCGATCGCCGCCAGACCGATGTACAGCGAGTCGACGATACCGTTCCACAGGAGCGACGAGAGCCGTGACACCGGAAGTTCACCGACGAAAACAAGCCGGACGAGATCCAGCGTCAAAACCACGATCCCCAAAAGGAGCAAGAACCCGAACAGCTCCTGAGCGGTCGGGTCCTCGACCCGCTCCTTCAACCTTGATATGTTCATTCGTGTCAAGGTACTTCCCCCAGACGACATATACTTCACGCTACGTGCCGGTTTTTCCCGCCGCAGGATAGCGGGATTGGACGATTTCCCGTCCGTGGCTAGCCTGGACCGACCACCGTGAACTCTTCGGCGATCGCGCCCTCGGGGATTCCCCAGTAGACGAACCTGTACGATCCGGTTCCCAGCGGCGGACAGACCGACAGCGGATGCGACGACTCGGTTTCCACGACGTCGACGAGATCGGATTCGCGGATGGTGAGATCCCAGACGAACCCCTCGCCGGAGGCGTGAACGGTTTCCGCTTCCGCTTCGTCTGTATCCCCCTCGAACGGATCGTCGGCCGATCCGTCGGTCGTTCCCCGGACGTCCTGCCAGCCGGCTTCGGTGTCCCGCTGGAGACTGAACGCACTCATGGGGCCGGTTTCTCGCGGTTCGTCGGTCCGGTTTCGGAGGGCGATCCGGACGGAGCTTCCATAGGAGATCGTCCGGCCGTCGAGTGCCAGTTCGAACAGCGGCTCACCGTCCGCAACGAGAGTCGTGTACGACACCTCGTCCTCGTCGAACGGGGGCTCAAGCCGTCGAAACTCGTCTTCCTCGCAGACCAACTCCGCCGGCGTTCCGGCCGGCCCCTCCGGCTCCCTCCCGGCGCCTCCGAGACAGCCTGCCGAACCGACCGCTGCTGCCCCGCCGAGAGTCGAAAGCACGCCCCGTCGGGTGACTCGCATGCGACATCCGAAGCGCCGCAGCTAAAAGAGCCTGTTCGCTCGCGCTAGAACCCGTCCTCGAAAACGAAGGTGCCGTCCCGCTGGATCGTTTCGCCGTCGACATCGATGGTCGAGTCCTCGCTCATGTCGACGATCATGTCGACGTGCTCGGCAGACTCGTTGCGCTCGTTTTCGTCACCGACCGTGTCGGGGTACGCGGATCCGACGGCCATGTGAACGGTGTCGCCCATCTTCTCGTCGAACAGCATGTTGTAGGTGAACCGGTCGATCGCCCGGTTCATTCCGATCCCGAGTTCGCCGACGTATCGGGACCCCTCGTCGGTGTCGAGGATGCTTTCGAGCAAGTCCTCGTTCCGTCCGGCGCTGTGGCTCACGACTTTCCCTTCTTCGAACCGGAGCCGGACGTCCTCGATCTCCCGGCCGTACCGGTACAAGGGCATGTCGAAGTGGACGGTTCCCTCGAGACTCTCCCGGACCGGGGCGGTGAACACCTCGCCTCCCGGCAGGTTCGCCTCGCCGTAATCATTGAGTGCGGTGTTGCCCGCGATCGACATCGTGAGGTCTGTCTCCTCGCCCGATCGGATCCGGACCTCTTCTCCCTCGTTCAGGATCTCCTCGAGGTTCGCCTGTCGGTCCCGCTGTTTGTCCCAGTCCAGCGTGACCGCGTCCCACACGAAGTTTTCGTACGCCTCCGTGCTCATCCCGGCCAACTGCGCGTGACCGCTGGTCGGGTACTGGGTGAGACACCAGGTCTTCGAGAGGCGTTCGTTCTTGACCGGTTCCAACGCCCGGTTGTAGTTCGCGGTCGTCTCCGGGTCCACGTCGCTTTTTTCAGTGACGTTCGCCCCGCCCCGCGAGATGACGAAAACGTCGGTCTCCTCGTACAGCGCGAGCCGGTGTTCCGGGAGTTCGAATCCCTCGCTCGCCCGCTGGAACGCACGATCTGCGCGCTCGGAGTGGCTCAGATACACCGGATTGGCACCGCGATCGCCACACAGTTCGTGCAACGCGACTGCGAGGTCCTCGGCCTCCGGCGGCATCTGGATGACGACGTCGTCGCCGGCCTTGATTCCGGTCGAGTGATCGACGATGATCTCAGCGTGTTCGCGAACGCGCGGGTCCATACCGCTTCGGTTCGAGGGCTGGGACATACACCTTGCGAAACGGGACTCAGCGGCGGTCGACTGGTTTCGGGCGGCCGACTCGGTTCGGGAGGTGGCCCGCACCGACGCCGTTTTGAATGGGTACCGTAAATTAGCACGCGTGAGCGAGGGGGACGACTGGCAGGCGGCGCTCTCGGAGGCGGGTGAACTCACTCCGGAGATAGCCGACGCCATCGTCTCGGCACACGGCGACCGCGGCCAGCAAGCGATATCGGCGGTCGGGGAGGGACGGGTGAAGCAGTACCGGGATTTTACCGTCGTCGTCGGGCACTCCGAGGAGTACATCGTCGAAAACGGGGACTGCCACTGCAAGGACAGCGAGTACAACCTCGACTCGACGGACCCCGACCAGCGGTGCTGGCACGCGCTGGCGGTCGACGTCGCGGAGGCACTCGACGCCGTCGATTACCACGACATGTGGTACTCGGAAGTGCGAGAGTTCCTGTAGCAACGTGGGGGTCTCCCCGACGAACTCCGAGACTACTTCCGGAAATACTCCGGATCCTCGAACGGCTCGTCCTCGCCTTCGACCGCCAGAACGTCGAGCGCGGTCACCGTCGCCTCGATCCCCAGCAGCCCTGCGAGGCTCGGCTCCGTCCGTCCCTCGTCCCCCGAGATCAGTTCCTTTATGTACAGTCCACCCTCCCCGTCGATCTCGACTGTCGCCCGTCGCGGCCCCTCCAGCGTGGCGTCGATGTCGTAGACGGTTCGCTCCCGGGTCTTGCTCGCGCGTCGGTGGTCGACGCGGTTGGGGGTGTACTGCTCGACGGTGGCGCCCTCGAGCGTCTCGACTGCCTCCGCGAGCGCCTCCTCGTCGACGTCATCCTCGAACGTAACCGTCGCGCGGTAGCGCTTCGAGGCCGGCAGCCGTTTGACGCGCTCGACCATCTCGTAGCTCGCCAGCCGGAGCCCCTCGACTTCGATTGCCCCGTCGGCGAACGCGTTGACGTCCTCCTCCAGCCGGTCGACGTCGACGCGCCGTCGGGTCGGCTCCGACACCTCGATCACGAACGGTCGCCCGGTTCCGAGCATTTTCGCGTCGACGTCCTCCCGGCCCGCGCCGTGGAACGTCGCGTCGGTGCCGTCCATCACGTCCATGACGATCGGGGCGGTGAGCTCCTCGACGCTTCTGTCGTAGAGATAGCCGGTGCCGCCGCAGTGGTCACACTCCAGTTTGCCCTGGCGGCCCGATCCGTGACACTCCCTGCAGGGCCATTCGGTCTGTGGGATGTCCCGTTCGAGCTTCCGGTAGCGACCGTAGACGAACGCGCTGTTTATCTGTCGTTCCACCCGGTCGTCGGCGACGTCGATGGTGAACTGGACGTCCGGTCGCTCGAAGGACACTTCCGTTTCGGTCAGCCGACCCACCCGCTTTCCGACTTCCCTGTTCACTTCCGACTTGAGGGGTTCGCCGGCGTCGTCGTCGAGGCCCGCATCCTCCCGGAGCAGTTGTTCGTTCTCCTCCAGCAGCGGCGGAACGCGGGTTCCGACCTGGTAGGTTTCGAACTCGACGTCCTCGACGGTCTCGACGCAGCGACGGCCCCACTCGTCGAACCGACCACACAACCCTTCACAGACCCAGCAGTCGTCGGGCTCGACGTCGTCGGGTTCTTCGTCGTCCCGGAGCGCGAGCGCGACCCGGAGCGATCGCCCCCGCGCTTCGTTGGTGAGGCCGTAGCTTCGGTCCGCAAACGGGCGTCCGAGGCATGCGTCGCACACGGGCCCCCCCGCCGTGATCCGGGCAGCGGCGTCGAGTAGGTCGTCCATACAGTGAAAAACAGGCGTGGCGGTAAACCGTCTTGTGTTTCGGCCTCCCGCAGAACGCCGTTGGAGTGGCCTCTACTGCCTCCCTCAGACGACGACCCGGTGCGCGACGGCACCGACTGCCGCCGCACCCAGATACCCGACGACTGCGGGAAACGAGGCGACCAGGAGTGCGACGACGATCGCCGCGAAAAAGCCCACCACGAGGGCGGGGTCCTGGGACGCGTCCGCGGGGCGTGCACGTTGCTGTTCGTAGGGCGAGTGATTGGGGTCTAACATCGGTCTCTCTCTCTCTCTCGATTTTTCGTGTCGACGTTGGGCGTTTCGCACCCGAAGGTCCTGGAGGCCCTGGAGGGCGTGGAGGGTGCGATCGCTTCGGCGTCAGCGGGGGTCGTGGGCTTCGGCGTCAGCGGGGGTCGTGGGCTTCGGCGTCAGCTGGGGAGTCAGCGGGAACCGTCCTCGGGGAGAGCCGGCGTGACACCGACGAGTTCCTCGAGTTCGGCCCGCAGTGCTTCCGGCGAGGCCGCGGTCCGGAACTGTGCGGTGGCGTCCACGCTGAGGTCGTTGAGCCGCGGTCTGAGTTCGTGAACCTCGAACTCGACGAGCCGGTCGACTGTCGACGGCCGGACGAGTTTCGACTCGACTCCGTCCTGGAGGTCGCCCTCGCAGTCGCGTGGGACCTCGATGCGAACGCGGAGTTCGATGCGTGCCGTGTCGTCGGCGTCGTCGCCTTCGTGGGCGGTCCGTCTGTCGTGTCGTGCTGCTGCCATTGGACTCGGGTCTGTGTGGTGTGTCGTTCGAACGTCGAAACGGGGCCAGGGGCGACGGCGACACCTCGCCGGTCGGCACGCGGAGAAAGTGCAGCCGTCGCCGGTCGTGCGTTACGCGGCGACGGCCGGGAGTCCGACCACGCCACCGCGAGCGGAACGCACGGACCACTTGGGGTCAGTGGTCGACGGGATCGCGGTTGGGTACGTGGTCATGGGTTGATCGGCCCGGGGAACCGGGACAGACACACCGTAGGATGGAGGGATATTAATTTTTGTTTGTGTGTGGTACACAGTGTCGAACGATCTGGTGGGCTATTTTCCGTCCGTTTTCACGATGTGACTGTAGCCACGTCGTTTATACGGGTTCGGGCCCAGAGAACCTGTAATGAGTTCGGACCCGACGGTAACCCGACTGTTCGGCGGTCCGGGGAGCGGGAAGACGACGGCGCTCCTCGATCGCGTCGAAGAGTTGCTCGAAGACGAGGAGATAACCTTCCGGGACGTCCTCGTCGTCTCGTACACACGGGCGGCGGCGGCCGAGGTCCGCGAACGCCTCGCGGAGCGTCTCGACGTCTCCCCCCGTGCCCTGCAGGGAAACGTCTGTACCATGCACGCGAAGGCGTACGAGCTTTTGAACCTCTCGCGTGGGGACGTCGTGGGCGAGGACGACAAAAAGGAGTTCTGCGAGGACTACGGCATCGAGTTCGAGGACGAGCACAGCGGCGCCGGACGCCGCACAGCTCGGTCGACGACGCTCGGAAACAAGGTCATCGCCACCTCCCAGTGGCTCCAGCGAACCCAGCGTGACGTCGCCGACTGGTACGACGTCCCGTTCCAGTGGGACGTAGAGGAGGTTCGCCTCCCGCCGGAGATCGATCCGAACGCCCAGGAGGGCAACAAATACACCCCGACGTGGTCGTCGTCGGACGACCGCGTCGACGTCCCACAGACGATCCGCGCGTGGCGAGCTTATAAAGGCGAACACGGGTTGGTCGGCTTCGCCGACATGCTCGAACGGGTCGCCCAGCGGTCGCTTCTCCCGAACGTCGACTATCTGGTGATCGACGAGTTCCAGGACATCACGACGCTCCAGTACGAGGTGTACGAAGAGTGGCGCCCGCACATGCAGAAGGTGTTGATCGCCGGCGACGACGACCAGGTCGTGTACGCCTGGCAGGGTGCCGACCCCGACCTCCTGCTCGAAACCCCGGTCGACGAGGACGTCGTGTTGCCCAACTCCTACCGGCTCCCCTCGCGGATCCTCGATGCCGTCAACGCGGAGGTCAGACACATCGCAAAGCGGCAGGAGAAGGACCTCAAACCCCGCAAGGAGGGCGGCATTGTCGAGGCCCAGCAGAACCCCTCGATGCTCGAGGTCGCCCGGAACGTCCGGTACACCGTCGAAAGCGACGACGAGGAGACCGTGATGGTCCTGTTTCGGGCTCGCTATCAGCTGTTCCAGTTCATCGACGAGTTCATCGACATCGGGATCCCTTTCAGCGCGCTCACCGACCAGCGGATGTGGACCGACCGACTCACCGACTACGTGCGGGCCATCGAGGCGATCGACGCCGACGAGCAGGTCACCGGCCTGCAGGCCCGCCGACTCGCGGACATGCTGCAGACGTCGGCGTTCGGGACGAACGACAGGGAGGAGTTTTACGACTTCCTCGAGGAGATCGAGGAGGAAGCCGACGTCGACGACATCGCCCAGATCGACATCGATCCCGACGGGATCCGCGACCGGGTTCCGTTCATGCCCGGTCCCGCCAGCGCTGGCGACATGCTCCGGAAGGTGACGAGCTTTCAGCGCAACTCCGTGAAGGCGTACTTCACGGGTGACTACCAGAAGATGGATCCCAACCGGGTGCGGGTCGGAACGATCCACTCCGCGAAGGGGCGCGAGGCCGACCACGTGTACGTCGGCACCGACCTCACGGAGAAGGTGGTCGAGCAGATGGCCGCCTCCGTCGAGGATCCCGAGAACGTTCCGGGGATCGACGGAACGTTCACGAAGACGACGAACCCGGTACCGATCGTGACCGACAACGAGCGTCGGGTGTTTTACGTCGGGATGTCCCGGGCCCGCGAGCGACTCGTCCTGCTGGAAAACGTCATCAAAGGGGCGCCGACGCTTCCTCTCGACGTCCTCCTGTGTGGTGAACCCCAGGAGGCTTCGATCGAGGAACTGCTCGACGAACTCGAGATTGCGCCGTCCGTCGAGGCAGAGACGGCGACCTAGCCCTGCGGTTCAGTTTTCTCGTCACCGCCGTCCGTGACGCTCCCGTCTTCGACCGTGACGCTCCCGTCTTCGACCGCGATGCCATCGTCGTGACCCGAGATGCCATCGCCGTCAGCCGTGGCGCTTCCGTCGCCGACGCTCCGGAGGCGGCGCGGAACCAATCCGGACACGAGCGCTTTCACGATCCGCCCAGGATTGAAGAAGAACTGGGGTAAAACGACCATCGCGACGGCTACGGCGACGAGCCCCGCACCGAACAGCGTCTCGCCGCCCAGGATCCGCAGCACGCCGACGTTGGCCAGCGGGATGGCGAACACGAGCGTCGTCGCCAACCCGATCATGTCGAACAGTCCGAAACGCATCGCCGTGGATACGCTTCCTGACGGTAAAAGCTCCTCGTCCTCGACATCGCCGGTTTCGTCGTCGGTGCTGCTGTCGTCGGTCCCGACTGCGTTCAGTTCCGGATCGCTCACCCGAACAGCCGCGAGCAACGGTCAGCTTCGCGGTCGTAACAGTCCGGACACTCGTCGGGGAGGTCGACAAACCGATCGAGCGCGCGGGCCACGTCGTCGCTCATCGCGTGTTCGAGCCGGCACGCCTCCTCGTGGAACCCCGTGGTCTTGCCCAGTTGTTCCACCAGAAACCGCTCGATCCGGCAGTGTTTCCGCAGCACACGTTCGGCCTCGTGTGTCCCGTCCTCGGTGAGTCGCGTTCCCCGATGTTTCTCGCGAGTGGCGAGCCCCTGCTCGGCCAGCCGATCGACCATCTCGGTCACGCTCGGCGGGGACACCCCCAGCGAGTCGGCCAGTTCTCCCGTCTTGGCTGGATCACCGTTCCGGGAGAGCAGATACATCTCCTTCAGGTACATCTCGACGCTTTCGCTGTACTGCTTTTCGGGTTCGTGGCTCATGTCTCGTCTTCGGCTCCCGTTGACCGCCGTTCGTCGCAGTTGCGGACACGTCGCAATTGTATCCTCCCGGTCAAGAGCGTTCCCGTTGTGGCGACTCGCGTCCCGATCGGCTTTCGGGAGGGTCCGACTCTCAAAAACGGTAACTGCACCGAACAGTATTTGTGAGGCTGATGATGAGAATGGCACATGGCGCGAAATCTGGGGCGGGCTCTCGTCGTTGGATTTCTTGGTGTCGTACTGTTGATATCGATTCTGGGTGCCAATTTCGCCGTCGGAGTCGACAGGACTGCACTCGACAGTGAGTTCGTGAAGGAGAGCCTCGAGGAGGAGGACGCGTACGCTGTCTTGCTCGAGGAGATACAACGGGAAATGGCCGAGGGGATGGCCGACGGAACTGTCGAGGATGAACCTGATCCCGAGGAACTGATCGCCGAGGTGGTCACCGAGGAGTACCTCCAGGAACAGACTGAGGCGAACGTCGATCGTCTGTACGCGTATCTCCACGGCGACCGGGAGGAGCTGTATCTCGCCGTCGAAACCGAGACGCTAAAGGACGAACTCGCCCCGAAGATCGCGGAATCGGTCGTCGACACCGCGGAACTCCGGGAGCTAGATCCGACGTTCGCTGCGCTGACGGAAAGCGAGTCGGAGTTCGAGGCCACGAGAGCGGAGTTCGAGGAGGAGCAGAAACAGCGTATCCAGGAGGAGACGACGCCGCATCTCACGGATGAGGAACTGGATGAGGCATACGAGGAGTCGCGCGAGGAGATCCGTGAGGAGGCGATCGCCGAGCTCGAAGCCGACATCGCCGACGAGGAGTATCCACCGGAGGTCGAGAGCGCGGTCCTCGAGCTGGGGACGGTGTACGTCGACGGGTTGATCGAGGAGGATCTCACCTACGATGAGTTCATGGAACGCGTCGAAGACGCCGAGGCGAGCGTCCTGGAGGCGGCGGAAACCGCGGCGCACAACCAGCTCGACGAGGAGCTCCCGGACACCGTCGAGTTGACGGAGGAACTGACCGAAGAGGACAGGGAGAACCTGGAGACGGTCCGCGACGGCGTGTCGCTTCTGGGAATCCTCGCCATCGTGCTGCCGCTGGTTGCCATCGTCGTCTCGGCGTTCGTCGGCTGGTTCACTGTCACTCGGTCGGCGGGTCTACTCGTCGTGGGATCGGCGTCCACTCTCGCCGGGGTGATAACCGTTGCAGGCCTGGAAATCTCACAGGACGTGATCGAAACGGAGCTCGAAGCCGCAGCCGGCCAGGGTGAAATACAACCGGAACTCGTGGCGCTCGTGCTCGGACTTCTCGATCGGACCCTGGCCGTGTTCTTCAGTCAGTCCTGGGTGCTCGTCGGACTGGGTCTGTTGCTCGTGATCGGCGGAATCGCGATACGCACCGGCGTCGTGCCAGTTTCCGATCGACCGGCGGCAGAGACCGGAGACGAAGTCCAGGATTCCACCGAGGGCGACGTCGGTGTCGTGGCTGACGACGACATCGAGGAGGACGACGCAGGCGAGGAGGATGACGCAGGCGAGGAGAGTACAGCGGAGGACGGTGACGAGAAGATCGCTGAAGACGATGTGAACGCTGACGCCGAGGGACAGTTTGACGACGAATCGCCCTCCGGGTGACGTTCCACAACGTTGATACAGTTGGGGGGTGGGTTTTCCGTAATGGCGCTGTCGACGTCGTTTTCTGATCCGCTCTTTCTGGGTTATGTATTCGTTTTCGCTGCGGCCGCAATCGGCTGCTTCGCGAGTCTGGCGAAAGTCGACGCAGTGGAGGACACAGACACCCGATGGGGGCTGTACACGCTGTTGCTCACGAGCGGCGCCTGGGCGACGACACACGTCGGTTATCTGCTCGTTCCCACGCCGTCGTTCCAGTACGGCTTCTATCTCGCCGGTCTGATCGTCGGGTTTGCCGCGGTCGGCCCGTGGCTGTACTTCTGCTCGGCGTACACCGGGCGTTCGTTACATCGGGACGCCACACTCCGCCGAATCGCGCTCGGCGTGTATCTCGCCGTGGTCGCGGTCAAACTCACCAACCCGTGGCACGGCCAGTACTTCACGTCCGAGATCGCGACGGTACCGTTTCCCCACCTTGCGGTGTTTCACCAGCCGATCCACTGGCTCGTCATGGCCCTTGCGTACTCGCTTGCAGTCGTCGGGTTCTTCATGCTGTACGAGCTGTTCTTTCAGGTCGGCGGCGATACGAAACCGCTTGCAGTTCTCGTGGCGCTTACCGGGCTTCCGGTGGTACTCGACGTTCTCGGCGCCGTTTCACCGGTCGTCCTACAGTTCACCTACTCGCCGATCGGCGTCGCCGCCTTCGCGATCGGCGTGCTTTTCGTCTTCCTCGATCGGTTTCAGCGGGTTCAACTGGCCGGCGCCACGGACGATCCCGTCGTCATGCTCGACGACGACGGCGAGGTGTGGGACTACAACCGTCCGGCCCTGCGACTGTTTCCCTCTCTCGATGGCGCTATCGGGGAGCGGCTCGAGGCGGTCGACCCACGTTTCGCCGATTTCGTCGCCAACGAGGAGGAACTCATCGAGGTCGACCGTGGTGGCGACGCCCGCTATTATCAGCTCTCTGCGAACCCGTTCACGACCGGTCACGCCCGCATCGGCCGTGCGATAACGCTCACCGACGTCACCCACCGGGAGCGGTATCGACAGGAGCTCGAGCGGCAAAACGAACGTCTCGAAGAGTTCGCCGGAATGATCTCTCACGACCTCCGGAACCCACTCAACGTCGCGACCGGCCGGATCGAACTGGCCCGCGAAGAGCAGGAAAGCGAGCATCTGGAGGCGGCACGCAACGCGCTCGATCGGATGGAAGCGCTGATCGAGGACGTCCTGGCGCTCGCGAGACAGGGACAGCCGATCGACGAGCCCGAAGCCGTCGAGCTGTCGAGCATCGCCCGACGCTCCTGGGACATGGTCGAAAGCGACGGCGCGGAGTTGCGGATCGAAAGCGATCGCCGGGTACGGGCGGATCCTGACCGCCTGCAGCAGCAGTTCGAGAACCTGTTTCGAAATTCCATCGAGCACGGCGGGACTGACGTGACGGTGACGGTCGGTGATCTGTCGGACGGCTTTTACGTCGAAGACGACGGACCGGGAATACCCGAGGAGGAACGGGAACGCGTCTTCGAGTCGGGAGTCACCACCGAGTCGGACGGGACGGGATTCGGGCTCGCGATCGTGAAGGGGATCGCCGACGCCCACGGATGGACGGTCGGGATCACCGACGGCGACTCCGGCGGAGCCCGATTCGAGTTTCGGAACGTGACCCTGCTCGACAACTGAAAAATGTCGCTGTCACAGTCGACCGCTACGTTTCCTCGACGGGCGTCACCAGTACCGAACACGGGGACTCCCGCATCACGCGTTCGGTGACGCTGCCGATCAACACGCGTCCGAGACCCTCACGGCCGTGGGTCCCCATCGTTATCACGTCGATGTCGTGTTCTTCGGCGTAGTCGACGATGTGACTTTCCGGATGGCCCTCCTCGATTGCCTTCGTCACGTTCACGCCGGCGGGTGCGTTCTCCTCGATCTCTGTGAGCAGTTCATCTCCTCGCCGTTTGTGAGCTTCCCGGACCGGTTCGGTGTCGAGATTCGCGAACGTCGGCAGCGCCTCGATCTCGATCACGTACATCGTGTGTAGCTCGGCGTCGAACTTGTCTGCGAGTTCGTACGCCCGTTCGACCGCGCTTTCGGCCGCCTCACTCCCGTCCGTTGGTAGTAGTATCCGTTCGATCATGGTTGCTCCCCGACGCCGACGACCGGCGTCATTTGAACGTTATCTCTGTATTACAAAAACTGTGCCGAAATCCGACTGCGTGTCCAGTTGTCTACTGTATGGACCGTCGGTTTCGGTACTAAAACAGTCTCTGCTTGTGGTTTGGTCACTGGTTTCGGTGAGTCGGACTGTGCGGATCTGGGCGAGAACTGTCACTCACGGAGGCCCTCCAGGATCCGTCGCCCTCCGGTGACGATCCCGACCATCCCGAACACGGCGCCGAAAATAAGCATCGTCACGGGTCGATAGCGGGTCCGGTCCGCCCGATCGCAGAAGCCGTCCCCGGCGGACGAGCAGAACGACCCCGTGTCGCCGTACTGTTTGCTCCCGGAGCGGTACACGGTGTAGTAGTCACCGTCGTCGGTCACCACGAGGATGTCGGCCGCGGGGAGTTCACGGACCGTCCGCACGGTTCCGTCGTCGATCGCGGCGCGGGTCGCCCCGTCGAGTTCCGATTCGGGGACGGCCAGTCGCGAGAGAGCCTCCTCGGTGGCCACCGGCTCGTGGCCCATGGTCTGGTCGTCCCGGTCGTGCGTTAGCTCGTAGAACTGACCATCGGCGTAGAGGTAGTCGTGGGCGGATCTGAGGGGGTAGCCGGGCGTTTCGCCCTCCTCGAGCGCGTTCAACTCGAGATAACACTCCCGAGTCACCGACGGGAGACAGACGATCCGACCGTCGACCGGGAGCTGGTGCAGGTTACCGGAGCGTTCCGGCGGCACTGGTTCGGCGTGGAGTTCGCCGTCCTCGCCGGAGATCTCGGCGGCGGTGTACTGGAAGACGGTGTCGGCGGGCATCCCGCCGACCGCGAGGCCCGCACCGAGGGTCGCGAGACCGAGCGCAACCAGGAGGAGGCCGGTTCGGGTCGGTTCGTCGGGGACCATGTCAACGGGTTTTGATGTTTGCTTATAACGTTTTTCCATCCTCGTGGAAGACGCTCTCGGCGTTGACAGAGGATGGGCCGACTGAGCAGGACAGCTGACCCGCCCCTCACAGCTGATCATTTATATGACACTCCTGTGAACCGTTTAGTATGAGCACCGCGAGCAAAGCGACGTTCGAACTGTACGAGGACGCAGCCGGCAATTGGCGGTGGCGGCTTCGCCACGACAACGGCAACATCATCGCCGATTCGGGACAGGGATACACCACCAAACGGGCGGCGATACAGGGAATCGAGAGCGTCAAAGACAACGCACCCGGAGCAGCGGTCGAGGAACACGTCGTCCGGGAGCACGACGATCCGTGACCGGGTCGAGGAAGGGTGACCGGGGGAATCAACGTGGATTGATTGGGGGATCGGCGACGGCCGAGCGGTAGTCCGCAGTGAGTCCGTGCGAGAGTATATTACCACGGGTGACAAACGCTACTCATGGAAAATGTCAACTACGTGTACACTGCGGGGATGGACGAGGAGGACGTCGAATACCACCTGCGGTCAGGCGAACACGGCGTTCTCGGGTTGGCAGACGGCGACGACGCGTACGCGATCCCCCTGAGCTACCACTACGACGGCGATCGGTTCCTCCTTCGCGTGGGCGAGTCCGGTGTGGACGACTCCGAGGAGGGGGAAAAGATGCGATTCCTCGAGACGACCGACACTGCGACGTTCGTGTGTTACGACGCTTCCTCCGAGGAATCCTGGAGTATTCTCGTTCGGGGATCCCTCCACGAGTGGCAGACGGAACTGGACGACGCGACGATCAACGAGTGGTTCCAGCCGTTCCGGCTGTTCGCCGAGGTGGTCGAGGACATCCAGTTTACTATTTACGAACTCCGGATGGTGGAAGTCGTCGGCAGAATGACCATCGAGTGATCTCCTCGGCAAGAACTCGATCCAGACCGTGCACGTCCCTCTTTCTCCCGAGCACCGTCTAGCAGACGGGTCCTGTGCTTCGACTGGATTCGGCCGGAGGCACTCAATAGAACTCCTCGTGAACGCGTTTCCCTTCGGATTCGAGGACGGGTCCGTCGACGTCCGTGTCCCCGCCTTTTCGGTCGATCACTTCCTCGCAGCTGATGCCGCTTTTCGTCTTCCCCTGGACGTTCGCCAGCGTCGAACCGGAGACGCTGTAGACGACCCGGTCCAGCCCCGCGTAGTAAATCGCAGCCGCACACATCTCGCAGGGCTCGGTGCTGGTGTACATGGTACACGCCGCGAGCTCGTCGTCGTCGAGTTCGCGGGCCGCCCAGCGGGCGAGTTTGAGTTCGGGATGGGCGGTGACGTCGTTGTCGGTCTCCGTGGTGTTTCCCGACCGCTCGACGACTGTCCCGTCGACCACGAGCAGTGATCCGAAGGGATTGTTTCCGTTCGAAACCGACTTGCGTGCCAGTTCGATCGCTTCTCGGATGTACTCCTCGTCTTCGGCCATACAGTTACTTTTCGCGGTGATACTTAGTGTACGTCACTGAGTCTCCGATACTCGGGGCGGAGAATTCTCTCGGATCAGGTAGAACGTCGAGATTAGGTGGCTGGGGAGTTCCCGGCCCCAATCTCTCCTGGCTGAAAACAGCCAGGAAATCAGGTGGGCCAACACGGATTTGAACCGCGGACCTCCCGGTTATCAGCCGAGCGCTCAACCTGACTGAGCTATTGGCCCAGGTGAGCGCAATAAGTCGTTGCGCGGGTAACTGTTTAAGATTTTCCTTTCGAAATCACGTTTACGTCCGTCGATTTTCCTCTTATCGCGGTCGGCGGATGCCGAGACGCGAGAACGAACGAGGATCGCGTACTACCGGCGTGGGACGTCGCGAGCGTCGTCGTCTTCGGTGTCGTCATTCTCCTCGGTTTCGTCGTCGCGGTCGACCTCGAAGTCGACGTCGACGACGTCGTTTCCGTCGGCCGTGTCCCTCCGGTCATCGGCGTCGAAGCCCCCGAACTCCTCGTCGAATCGCTCGCGACCGAACCCGACGCCGGCGCCCGTCTCATCGGTCCCCGGGCCGTCGGTGCCGCCGAACTGACTCCCGTCAAACTGGCTCCCGCCGAACTGGCTCCCCTCGAACTCGTCGGGGTCCGGGAAGCCGTGAGTCCACACACCCCCGGTGACGAACCCGTCCATCTCGCGGTCGAGGTACGGCACCACCACGTACCGCTTGAGCACCTCCCGGATCGGGTACCGGGTGATCGGGATCGAGATGAGGATCCCGATCGCGTCCGTGACCAGCCCCGGCGTGAGCAGGAACGCGCCGGCGGCGATCAACAGCGCGCCGTCCATGAGTTCGTCGGTCGGCGGCTCCCCGCGGGCGGCCTTGCGCTGGAGCCGGCGCAGGGTGTGTCTGCCCTCGGCGCGCACGAGCAACATCCCCACCAGCGCGGTGAGCACCACCAGCGCGATCGTCGCGGGCGCGCCGATGTACCCCGCGACCACGACCAAAAGTAGGGCGTCGGCCAGCGGGATCAAAAGCAGCAGGCCGAGGACGTACCGGAGTCGCATACCCGCCCTTCGAGCCCCGACGGTAAAAACTGCGGCGGAGTCGGTCTCCCGGTCGCAGATCACAATCCCATCCCGAATCCGAACCGCAGCAGCCACAGCGCGCCCATCCCGACGGCGATCGTCAAAAACAGGTTCTCCGTGCGCCAGGCGACCCCGGCTGCGACCAGTCCGGCCGCGAGGCGCTCGTCGGCGAGGGAGGCGACGACGCCGATGTCGGGGTCGATCGTCACCAGCGCCGGCGCGACCAGCGCGGCCAGCACCGCCGGCGGAACGAACCTGAGCGCCCGGCGTACACGCGGCGGCACCTCGTCGACGCGGCCGAACAGGTAGATGAACGAAAACCGCAGCGCGAACGTCGCGACGCCGATGACGACGATAGCGAACCACACCGCCCAGTAACCGTGTCCGGTCACACCTTCTCACCCACTTCGACCGCGAGGCCGACGACGATCCCGACGACGGCGGCCACGAGCAGCCCGAGGTTGTACGGGACGCCGGCGGCCGCGACCGCGACGACGGCCGCGACGATGCCGGCTGCTGTCGTGGGGCGATCCTTCATCGCCGGCACCAGAAGCGCAAGGAACACCAGCGGCACCGCAAACGAGAGCCCGAGTTCCGGCGGGACGCCCGCGCCGACCACGACGCCCGCGACAGTCCCGACCTGCCAGACCAGCCAGATCGACCCCGCCACGCCGAGGTAGTACGCCAGCCGGTCGGTGTTTCCCTCGCGGGCGAACCGTGCGACCGACAGCGCGTACGCCTGATCGGTGAGCACGTACGAAAGCGGCGCCTGGATCCGACGGCGGAACGACCGGAAGTGCGGTGCGATCGACGCCGAGTACATCACCATCCGGAGGTTGATGATCACGGCCGTCACGACGGCGACGGAAAGGGGAGCCGTCTCGCCGATGAGCTCCAGCGCGGCGAGCTGTGCGGCGCCGGCGAAGACGATCACGGACATGGCTACCGCCTGTACGGGCGTCAACCCGGCCTCGACGGCCGCGACACCGACGACCAGCGCGAACGGAACGATACCCAAAAACAGCGGGGACGCGTCCCTGACTCCGGCTCGTAGGTCCTCCCGGTCCACACGATCACGTTACGACCGGCAGGCAAACGACTGTCGGTTTGCCTCCCGATCTCTGGATCGAGAAACGCCCCGGAAACGAGGTAAGACGCCTACTCCCGTCCGATGACGACCGCCTCGCGGATCTCGAGGGCGGTATCGAACCCCTCGCGGCGCTGGCTTTCGGCGCCGACCCGCCAGAGCTGCCGTTCGTGTGCCCGCCGGAGCGCGTCTGCCTCCCGTTCGTTCACGCCCAGTTCCTCCCCGATCTCCTCCCAGTGTCCGGTCGGCACCAGAAAGATCGAGCGACCGGAGTCGCTCCGGACGTTCTCGTACTGTCTGTGGTACGCATCGACCCGCCCCGAAAGCAATTCCTGTCCGTCGACGAGCAGTTCCGGCAGCCGGTTCGGCGCGACGCTCGCCGTTGCGGCGGCGTACAGCAGCACCGGTCCGTCGAAGGGAAGGTGACGCTCGGGCGTCGGATTCTCCGACATCAGCCACCCGCCCGCATCGCCTTTCGTCTGAACTCCTCGATCAGCCGATCCAGCACCGACGGCTCCCCCTCGAAGGTCACCGTCACCTCCGTGAGGGTGAGCGACTGGCCGATCTCGACCGTGTCCGTGGCGAGGGTCGCCCGCCAGTCGTCACTTTCGATCTCGCTTGCCGACATCGGTTTGTCGGCGTCGGCGAACTCTCCGCCCAGGTTGCGGAGGTATCTGGCGGCGAGCCGCCGCGATATCCCGCGGAAGGGGCGTTCTCGCCGATCCCACTCTTCGGGAGTTGCGTCGTCGACCATGAATTATCCGCCAGCGACCGGGGGAAAGATCGACAGCGTGTCGCCTTCCGCCAGTTCCGTCTCCAGTCCCTCCATGTGCAACACCTCGCGTCCGTTTTTGAGTACGTTTATGTGTGGGGCCAGCTCCCCGTTGTCGAGCAGCCGTCCCTCGAGGTCTTCGTACTCCGACTCGAGCGTCTCGAGAACGTCGCCGACGACGGCGCCGTCGGGGAACTCCCGCGTTTTCGTTTTCGTTCCGACGGTCTCGCGGAACGTCGCGAAGAACCGCAGCTCCAGTTCCATACGAGGTGGGTAGGGCCCGAGGTTAAAATGTACGTCGGCACCGGCGGCCCTGGACGCGTTGCCTCGACACGTTGCCCCGCCGGCGGATTAGGGAAGGTATCGAATCGAGATCACGCCGGGCTCCGACCGGATTTCGACCCGGGAGACGCCCAGCCGTGCGGCCCGAGAAAGCGTCGTCTCCCTGTCGTCGAGGACGTCAGCGATTGCCGCCTCCGTTTCCGATTCCTCGACGGTAATGACGTGTAGCTCACCGGTTCCGGCGCGCTGTTCCCGGGTTAGCTCACCCACTGGCTGTGCCGCTGCGAGTTCCCGTTCGCGTGCGGTCGGCGGTTCGTCGCTCTCCTCGATCGTGAGGCTGCGCCGTGCCTCGACCCCGACGAGCTGCCACGTGACGCCGAGAGGTGGGTCCGGCGAGACGATGCCCTCGACGGCTTCCCCCTCCGAAAGCCCCGGATTCGACTCGAGCGTGTGCACCTGTCCGTCGGCTACGTCTCTCAACACGGCCGACTCCTCGTCGGCGTGTGTCACGAGAAACGTGCTCTCCTTCGTGTCGTCAGCCGACGAGTCGGGGTCATCGGCGGACAAGTTGGGGTCATCGGCAGACGAGTCGAGGTCGTCGTCGGTCATCGGAGGATGCTATTCGCCGGAGCGGTTTCCCGGTTTCGCCATTCATCCGCAACTGGGTACACTCTTCGTTCATCACCGACAGACCCGGTGAAACACGCCGATGAGGATTGCCCCGATGACGGGAAAAACCGGCGAGAGGAACTGTGGAACCGCATACAGGGCGGCGACGACTGGTCCGGTCAGTCCTCCTGGCGGCGGTCGACACACCGTCTCGCCGTCGAGGATGAAACATTCGGGCATCGACGCGACCGCGCCGGCGTAGACGGCCAGAAGGAACAGATAGCCGCTCAGCGCCATCGCGGCGTCGTACCGTCGATCGTGTCCGGATCCACGACGGTGCCGCCGAGCAACCAGAAGCGTCGGCGCGAGCAGCGGGGCCACCAGGAGTACGCCGACCAGGAGGACGAAGCTCCGGGAAAACGAGAGGGTGCCGGCCCGGCCGCCGGTCTGCCCGAGCAGGACGACCACGCCGAGAACGAACAGGATCCCGATGAACGCGGCGACGAGTGTCCCGACGACGGCGTAGCTTTTGAACAGGTACGAGTCGCTTTTCCCGAACGCGAACGGGACAGCGCCGACGACGCCGCGATAGCCGTCTTCCATCCGTCCGGTCGTACGCCCCGCGGCCGATTAAATCCGCCGAATGCGGGGACAGCTTGCCTGCGGTTCCGACGACAGTGAGCAGGCAGGGATCACTCGAGACGAAAGATGTGCTCTCGGTCGGCGTCACAGCTCGGACAGACGTGGTGATACACGATCCGTCGGCCGTCCGTCCTGGTCGTCCAGTTTCCCTCCTCGTCGACGTAGCCGCACTTCGGACACTTCGTGTCGGTTGTTTCATACCGGCGCAACAAGCGCTCTATCGGAGTCGCTCCACCTCTGTCTATCGAAACCATGTTAGAGACTCACATGGCCGTCCGAATAAACTTCTCCCCGGGAGCCCGCGACACTGTCGAGAGCCGAGTCAGCGTTCGGACTCTTCGACGAACTCCTCGTAGAACTCCCGGGAGAGCTGTTCGCGCTGCCAGGTACGCCGACGGTCCTCATCGAGGGTCGCCGCCCACACCGCGAGCAGCGACGCGAAAAAGACGACGCCGGGCACGACCAGCGCGAGGGCCGAAACCAGAACCTCCAGCGGAAACAGAACGAACCCGAGTCGACTGATCAGGGCGCCGATCTCGGGCCCGAACGCCGTCCATCGGACCGCGACCGGCAACACCGCCACGATGGGGACGGGGTAGACGATCGCGTTCAACACCGGCCCGCCGCGACCCCGGACGAACCCGACCGCGAACACTCCCCAGCAACCGAGCGAACCGAAGGCGCCGGCTATCAGGGCGGGGAGCCGCCGAGCCCCCGGAGCGAACGTCTCCAGTCCCTCGAAGAACAGCACCGCACTCCCGAGATATCCCGCCAGGAACCCCGCCGCGCCGACGAGAACCAAAACCGCGTGTCCGAGACGCGTTTCGCCGGCGAACGACGCCAGTCCCACGGGGAGCGTTCTCCCGTCTGGTCGAGTCATTAGGAGAGCTTTCCGAGCGCTTCAAAGAAGTCAGAGGTCGGGCCGGCCAGCCTGACGGGGGGATCGCTCCGTTCGATCGTCAGTTCGGCGGGAACCGTAAGCTCGTCCGGGTTCCGGCCGTCGCTTACGACGACGATGCGGTCGGCGCCGGTGACGCGAACGGTCACCTCGGCGTCGCCGTCGACGACCAGCGGGGGCATCCCGCCGGACGCACACATCTCGTTGACGACGAACCCACCGATCGACGGATGTACGAGCGGACCGCCCTCCGACAGATTGTACGCGGTCGATCCCGTCTGTGTCGCCACCAGTACCCCGTCGGCGTGGCCGCCGGAGTACAGCGATCCGTCGACCCGGAGGTCGTAGTCGATCCCGCCTCCGTGCCCCCGGCGGGATCCCTGTACTACGATATCGTTGACGGCGGGTCCCGACATCCAGTTGTCCGTTCGTGCCTTCACCCGGGGCACCTCGCGCACGTCCAGTTCCCCTTGTCGGTACGCCGTCACCTCCCGGCCGATCACCTCGACTGCTTCTGACGGGGAAACTGCGTTGAGAAAGCCGACCTCGCCGAGGTTGACGCCGAGAACGGGCGTCCCGCCGGCGCCCCTGGCGGCAAACAGGAACGTGCCGTCCCCCCCGATCGAGACGACGAGATCACACTCGCGAAACGTCTCCACCGGATGTCCCTCCGGCACGGCTGGTTCGTTCCCGTCGACGGCACCGAGCCGGTCTGCAGTCGCCTCGTCGATGCGAACGGCGACATCGAGTTCCCGAAGTTTCTCGCGGATCTCGGACGCGAGTCTGGCGGCCCGGGCGTTTCCCCGCTGTGCGACGATGCCTACCTCCATGCGACGCGGTTCGACACCCCTCGACAAAAGCACCACGGGTGCGTTCCGACGGGCAAAGTTCATCAGGCGGGGACTCGATTGTTCGGACAGCCGACATCGGCGACGGGATCCCGAAGAGCATGACCGACAACGACGACTGGTTCGAACGGGCGCTTCGCGAACTCGAAGCCGAAGGCGAATCGTCCGGCCGGAACGCGCGTCGATCCGACGGGAACGAAAGCACTGACGAGGGCGAAGACACCGGCGGGGGCGAAGACACCGGCGGGGGCGAAGACACCGGCGGCGACGAGATGGATCCCGGCGTCACGCCGGGACCGGAACCGATGCACGGTTCCGATGACGTCGACGACTTCGGTTTCGCCGACTTCGGCAAGCCGGGCGAATCGACGGGCGATCCCTTCGGCGGCGCAGCGTCCGGCGACGCCCCCGGCGGCTTCGAACCCGACCTAACGGAGGCGGAACTGGATTCCGACGTCGAGCGGATCCAACTCGGGATCGACGGACTCGACAGCATGATCCTCGGCGGAATTCCACAACGATCTCTCATCTCGGTGATCGGAAGCGCCGGCACCGGCAAGACGACGTTCGCTCTCCAGTTCCTCGAACACGGATTCAAAGATGGGGAACGAGCCATTTACCTCACACTCGAGGAAAGCAGGGAGGCCATCCTCTCGACCGCCGAAGACAAGGGCTGGCCGTTCCGGGAGTACGTCGAGGACGACAGGCTGGCGGTGGTTTCGATGGATCCCATCGAGATGGCGAACAGCCTCTCCAGCATCAGCTCGGACCTCTCGCGGCTGGTCGCGGACTTCGGCGCCGACAGGCTGGTTCTGGACTCGGTGTCGCTTCTGGAAATGATGTACGACCACCCGTCGAAGCGGCGGTCCCAGGTATTCGAGTTCACTCGCTCGCTCAAGGAGGTGGGGGTGACGACACTTCTCACCTCCGAGGCGAGCGAAGAGAGCCCGTACACCTCCCGATACGGGATCGTGGAGTATCTGACGGACGCAGTGTTCGTCCTCCGGTACGTTCGGACCTCGAACTTCCAGGAGACGCGTATGGCCGTCGAGATTCAGAAGATCAGGGACGCAAACCACTCTCGGGAGACGAAGCCCTACGAGATAACCAACGAGGGGATCAACGTCTACCAGCAGGCGAACCTGTTTTAAGTCGGATCGGGGATTTCACACCGATTCTCGATTCGCGCGTCCACGATCAGATCGCCGTCGACGATCAGTTCGTGGTCCTCGCGGGTGCGAAACTCGCGACAGTTATCCAGCGAATCGAAGTTGAACTCGATCCGCACGCACCGGTCGCTCGGCTGTCGGGTGAATGCGACGTCCCGGGGCGGACCCCACTCGACCATCCAGGAGGTGACCTTGAGCAGCCACCACTCCCGGTCGTCGGGGAGGTCGTCGCCGACGTCGTAGACGACCTCGCAGTTGTACTCACCCCCGTCGGGAAAGATACAACGGGCGTGGTCGGCCGTATTGGTGCCCGTCTGGGTCTCTTCCAGTGAGATACAAGGCATGTTATTTTACTGTACACACCAACCATCCGAAGTCGTACTGCTGTATATTGTCTGTTTATTTACGCTATCGTTTTTCATGATATTCCCGGGCGAGTTCCGTGTCGAGGAACACTGTCGATCCCGGGTCGTGAACTAGCTAAATCTGTGGGCGCCCCGGACCGTCACGTCGTCGAATCGGCCGTCGTACGCGACGTGGGTCGGGTGTGTCGGTTCGGTCCCCGAGAGGAACACACGGTCGAACTTCTCGTAGGTGTTCTCCCAGAACAGGTGTGCGTACTCTGCAAGGCCCCGGAGACGGTGTCCCGCGCCGTTGCGCCGCAACACTCGGCGGGGGCTCCCGTCACGGAGTGCCTCCAGAAGGTCCGTTTCCGAGCGGATCTCCGCGTCGAACTGCGTCCACGCTTCGCCGACGGTTCTCCGGAGGTGGGCGTACGACGATCCGAACCCGGAAAGTCCCGTCTCCCGTGCGACCGTTCGTGCCTTGCCGTTCTGGTGGGGAAACAGTTTCGCGTTGTAGATCTCGATGCCGTGGAGCCGCCGGAGGTTCGAGTGAATCTCCGGACCGGTGAGGCTCACCGTCGCGAATTCGGGGTGGGGGACGAGCACAACGGCGTTTTGTCGCTCGAACTCCTGCATTGCGCCCTCGAACGTGATGAAGTCAGGGACCGGACGGGAGAGCCCAACCGCCAGGAGGTGACGGCGCGAGTGCCAGTCGCCCGTAAACACCTCCCGTGCCGGGATCACCAGCAGTTCCTCGTCGCTGAACCGTTCGGCCCGGCGTTTGATTTCCGGCAGCCGCGTGAAGTGTGGCGCGTACACGAGGACGTCTATTCCGCGATCTTTCGCCCGCTTTGCGACCGACTCGTCGAGTACCTTGACGTGCATGTCGACCCGCGTCCCGGGATCGCCGGTCGACGTGTTCCCCGCCATACACGGTGATTCGGATCCGCGCCCAAATCGGTTTCCTCTTCGGGTTCTGCCGTGGCGGCCGAGCTGGGGGAAAACGGTTAACCGGTGCGGGGGCGTCGTGTCGGTATGGTCCGCTGGAACTGCGGTATCGACGGCTGTGGCGCCGGGTTCGATACCGTCGAGGACGCGATCGTCCATCAGACGACCGAGCACCAACGACACGAGTGTAACGTCTGTGGGACGATCGTACCCGAGGGGTACTTCGCGATCCGGCACGCGTTCGAGGAACACACCCGAGCCGAGTACGTGAGAGCCTACGACGCGGACTCCACGGCGGTGCGGTTGCGGGAACAGGTGAAAGAACAGATCGAATCGGAAGCCGATCTCCAGCAGGTGGTCGAACGCCTCGACGACGCCCGTGGCGGGGGAGCGCCCTCGACCGAGGGATCGACCGAACGCACGACCGAGTCGTCGTGACCGCGCCGCCCGGAGCTACCGTTCGTCGGAGTCGAGCACCCAACGCTACCGTTCGTCGGAGTCGAGCACCCGAATCTGGTCGCCACGGACGGTCACCGGGATCGGAACCGTCGCCTCGTACAGCTCGACGGTGACCTGATCTTTACCCTCGTCGATCCGCTGGACTCTCGCCTTCTCGCCTTTGAACGGACCCGCGATGAGTTCGACGATGTCGCCCTCGGCGATGCCTTCGACGTCCGGCGTCGGCGAGAGGAAATGCTCCACCTCGGCCATCGAGGACTCCCCGGGAATGATGCTGCGTGCGTGGGGAATTTCGTCCATGATCCGCTCGATCACCGCGGTGTTGTCCGACTCGACCATCACGTAACTCGTCAGCGAGTCCGGCGCTATCACCGCGTGGATCTCCTCTTCCTCCCTGTTTGCGATCATGTCGGCGACGGTCATCTCTTGGCTGGCCGTCGTCTTGACGGCAAACAGGGACATCAGACACCCACCCCTGGGAGGAGGCTCATGATCGCGAAGATGAGGAATCCGATGAAGCCGACCAGAAGGATCCCGGCTCCCGCGATCTTCGACACCTGGATGAACTCTCCCCAGGTCGGGGTGCTGGCGAGTTTTAACACCCGAATGTAGCTGTTGAGGTCGTACGGGACGTCCATATCAAACGCGGCTACGGCTTCGGAGGTTTTCTATCTGTTGATGGGCCGACGGTCGGGGCAATCGCCGATCGGAGCCGCCGATCGATCACTCGACGTAGTCGATGTCTTCGGTTCCCTGGATGGATTCGCCGGCGGGCTGGCCATCTGTTCCCCCGTAGATCTGTGGCGACTGGACGCCGGTGACGACGATCATCGTCCGCATCTGTCCGTCGAGTTCCTCGTCGATCGACGTGCCCCAGATGATGCGTGCGTCCGGATCGATCCGGTCGTAGATCTCCTCGACGACGCCCTCGGCCTCCTCGATGCTCATGTCGGAGCCGCCGGTGACGTTCACCAGCGCGGAGTTCGCCCCGGAGATGTCGACGTCCAGAAGCGGCGAGCGAAGCGCGGACTTCACCGAGTCTTGCGCCTTCGATTCGGAGTCGGATTCGCCGAGACCGATCATCGCCACGCCGCCCTTCTCCATCACCGTGCGGACGTCCGCGAAGTCGAGGTTGACGAGGCCGGGCATCGTGATCAGTTCGGTGATCCCCTTGACGGACCGCATCAACACCTCGTCGGACACTTTGAACGCCTGACGGACCGGGAGTTTCCCGACCGCGTCGAGCAGGCGGTCGTTCGGCACGACGATCACCGTGTCCGAGACGTCACGGAGCCGCTCGAGCCCCGCCTCGGCGTTCGTCCGGCGGACCTCCCCTTCGGCGGTAAACGGCGTGGTGACGATCGAGATGGTGAGCGCGCCGGTCTCGCGGGCGGCCTTGGCGACGACGGGGGCGGAACCCGTGCCGGTGCCGCCACCCAGTCCGGCGGTGACGAACACCATATCGGAGCCCTCGATGGCGTCGTAGATCTCTTCCTGGGACTCGAGGGCCGCCTCCTCGCCGACCTGCGGGAGCGATCCCGCCCCGCGACCCTGCGTCTTCTGTTGTCCCATCAGGATCTTGGTGTCGGATTCGACGTTCACCAGGTGCTGGACGTCGGTGTTGGCAGCGACCAGCTTCGCCCCGTGGATCCCCTCTTCGGACATCCGATTTACGGTGTTCCCGCCGGCGCCGCCACAGCCCACGACGGTGATGTTCGTCTGGAGATCCTGCAAGACGTCGCGGAGTTCGTCGTCGGACATCGTCCCGGTCGGCGTGGCGTCGCGGTTCGCCTCGCCGCCGAACTCCCCTTCGGGCGGATCCTCCCCCGGTTCCTCGGCCTCGTCAATCGCGTCCTCGACGATGGAGTCCATATACTTGCAAACGGATTGTGTACCGAGCCTATTTACCTTTCCCATTCGTCAGACGAACGTCTGACGCCGGATGTCGTCCGAATACGGCCGATTCGATCCATTTCTGCACGATGCCGATCGTGGACGGTCGTGGACGGTCGTGGACGGTCGTGGACGGTCGTGGACGGTCACCCGACCTCCCCGTCGAGTCCCAGATGGACGAGACAGCCGAGGAAGAACGCGCCGACGACGGCGACAGCCGCGATCTGGTAGGCCGGCTCGAACTCCCGGACCAGAAGCCAGACCCCGGCAGCGAAAAGCGCTGTCAAAGCGAAGTTGATCGGAACGCTGTGTGTCCAGTCGCGGTGTTGTCGGGTCACTATCCCGATGAGCGGATCCACGAGCGCCGCACTCCCCAGCGCGAGCATCGCGATCCCGCCGCTTGCGACTATTTCCGTGGGGATTACGTCCTCCGAGAGCAGTTCCTCGGTCGGGATCGTCGCGGCGAATTCGACCAGTCGTTCCCAGTGTAATACGCCCAGGGAGATAACGCCGAATACAGCGAAGCCTCGAAAGATCCGCGTCGCCTTCCGGCGAGGGACGGAGTTGTGGTGATCGACGTCCGGGTAGATCGACCCGACGAACGTCGTCGCTCCCGCGCCGACCGCGGCGACGACCGCCAGGATCGGGAGATCGAACGCTGTGTAGATTCCAGCCCCCACCAACAGAGCGACCGCGACCGCCGCGCGACGACCCCACTGTGCGTGGGTCGGATAGTTCGGCATATCCCGAGAATTAACCTCCTCCAGTATACATCTCTCGGCTTGTCGACTTCCGGGTGTCCGATTGATACTGGGGGGACTGGGGGAATCAGTCCGCAAAAGCGGCCCGCAGACGTCGCTCGACCGGCGCTCGCTCGACGGTCCACCAGCCGACCGCCGCTCCGATCGTTCCGGCAGTCGCCAGCAGTGCCCTGGTTTCGCCGCCGGTTACGGCGAGCGATAGCAGCGCGACCACGGCGGCGATCACGAACGCCCGGACCGGGATTCCGCGGGCGAGGTACCACATCCCGGCGAGATACGCCGTCCCGAACCCGACCGACGCGAACACGTCGACGAGGTAGTGAACGCCCAGTGCCATTCGGGAGACGCCGACGAGTCCCACGACTGTAGCCGCGGTCGCGAACCGCGGGCGACGTCGGCCGACAGTCGTCCACAGCGCCAGTGCCCCCCAGAAGACGGTCGCCGCCATCGTGTGGCCGCTCGGGAACCCGTGTTCGCTCGGAACCACGGCGTGAAGCTCTGTGGGGGGGCGGGGGAGCGCGAACGTCGCCTTCAAGAGGACGATCAGTGCGAGCCCGCCGAAGACGGTCGCGATAAGGAACGCAGTCCGGTCGGAGCAGAGCGGTTCTTCCCCGTCGTGACTGTGGCTCTCACGCAGGCTCTCGCCGACGTCGACCAGGTACAGCACTCCGAGGACCGGAACGATGACCGCGAGATCGCCCAGCACCGAAACCGCAGCGAACAGGGTCGCCGTCCATTCGGGGAGCGACTCCCGCAGGGCGACGGTCACACCGAGTCCGCGACTCATGGGGGTACGACTCCGTCCGAGCGACTAAACCGTCCCGGTTCGAACCCGGGAGCGCTTCGGCTCCCGGCATCGAACTCTCCCCCGACCTCGGGCGGCAACCAGCCGTTCGGCGATCCAGCGGTCGACCTCGTTGCCGGTGACGGTGCCGAGAACAGTCACCGACGACCGTTCTGTCCCGAACCTGTCCGGTCAGTGTCGATCGCCCACGGGATGTGAGCTTCCCTCATCCCTTCGGTCCGTTTAAGTTCCACAACCGAGACGGATACGGTAATGAGCGAACCGACAACCGAGCAGGAACTCGGCATCACTAAAAGCAAGGAACACGAGACTGGCGAGTGGTACGCCGAGGTCGTCCGGAAGGCAAAACTCGCGAGCTACGGCCCCGAGGGAATGAGCGGCTTCATCATCACCCGGCCCCGCGGCTACGCGCTGTGGGAGGCGATCCGGGACGACCTCGACGAGCAGTTCAAGTCGACGGGCGTCCGGAACGCCTACTTCCCCGTTTTCATCCCCGAATCGTATCTCCAGCGGGAGAAAGACATCATCGAGGGGTTCGACCCCGAGGTGGCGTGGGTCACCCACGGCGGTCACGATGAGCTCGAAGAGCGGCTCGCCGTCCGGCCCACCAGCGAGTCGATCATCACGCCGTACATGAGCCAGTGGATCCGCAGCCACCGCGACCTCCCGCTTCGCGTGAACCAGTGGTGTGGGGTCGTCCGCTGGGAGGCAACCGAGACGAAGCCGTTCTTCCGGACCAAGGAGTTCCTCTGGCAGGAGGGCCACACCGCCCATCGGTCCCGCGAGGACGCTCTCGAGGAGACGTTCCGCCGGCTCGACCAGTACGAATCGACCTACGAGGACCTGCTGGCGATGCCCGTCCTCAAGGGAGAAAAGCCCGAACACGACAAGTTCCCCGGCGCCCACACGACCACGACCATCGAGGCGCTCATGCCCGACGGCAAGTCGGTCCAGGGATCGACGAGCCACTACCTCGGGACATCGTTCGCGGAGGCGTTCGACATCACCTACGCCGACGAGGACGAGGAGCAGAACCTCGCACACACCACCTCCTGGGGGATCTCCTGGCGGGCGATCGGCGCCTTGATCATGACCCACTCGGACGACCAGGGGCTCGTGCTCCCCCCGACAGTGGCGCCCGAGCAGGTCGTCGTCGTCCCGATCTGGCAGTCCGACACCAAAGACGAGGTACTCGAGTACGCCGAGGAGCTGACCGCGGAGCTCGAGGAAGATGGCGTGCGCGTCAAACTTGACGACCGGGAGGGGCGCAACCCCGGTTTCAAGTTCAACGAGTGGGAGCTGAAGGGCGTCCCGCTCCGGATCGAGATCGGCCCCAATGAGGTCGACGACGACGAACTCACCCTGGTTCACCGCCCCGACGGCGAGTCGACCGTCGAGGATCGCGAGAACGCAGACGAGACGGTGCAGGACCATCTCGACGAGGTGTACGCGAAGCTGTACGCCACCGCCGAAGAGATCCTCGAGGACGGTGTCCGGGAAGCGGACACCCGCGACGAGATTCTCGGGACGATCGGTCAGCACGGCGGGTACGTGAAAGCGCCGTGGTGCGGCGAGGAGGCGTGTGAAACCGAGGTCAAAGATCAGATCGCCGCCGAGATCGTAATGGTGCCCTTCGAAGAGGAGGACGACCTCGCCGACGGCGATCACGACGAGACGTGTGCGGTCTGTGACGACGACGCCGAACGGACGGCGTACTTCGCGAAGTCCTACTAAACCCCGACCTTTTTTAACGGGGGCCTCGGGCGCTCGAAGAGCGCCCTCGACCCCCGCCAAAAAAGCTCGACCAAAAAAGCCGGCGGCTCGCTCCGCTCACGGGTCGCTACGCTCCCCGTTCGCAGTTCCGAGGCGCTCGTTTCACTCGCGCCTCGCTCCGCTCACGGGTCGCTACGCTCCCCGTTCGCAGTTCCGAGGCGCTCGTTTCACTCGCGCCTCGCTCCGCTCACGGGTCGCTACGCTCCCCGTTCGCAGTTCCGAGGCGCTCGTTTCACTCGCGCCTCGCTCCGCTCACGGGTCGCTACGCTCCCCGTTCGCAGTTCCGAGGCGCTCGTTTCACTCGCGCCTCGCTCCGCTCACGGGTCGCTACGCTCCCCGTTCGCAGTTCCGAGGCGCTCGTTTCACTCGCGCCTCGCTCCGCTCACGGGTCGCTACGCTCCCCGTTCGCAGTTCCGAGGCGCTCGTTTCACTCGCGCCTCGCTCCGCTCGCCGCCGGTGGGATTCCCTTGTTTTAAATATTTTACAGCCATTGTTCGCTCTCCAGGCTTGGTTCGCTCTCCGGGCTTCGTTCGATCCGCTATAGAAACCGTTCTCGAGGCCGAGCCGCTGCAGGGTCGAACGCTGCCCCGTATTCCTTTTTAAGTTTCCCCACGAAAATTGGAGAACTTCCCGTGCGCTCGTACTGAAAGGAATTTCAGTAACGCCACTTACAGAAATATCATTCAGATTATATTTATGGTGGTCACGTTCTATCTACTATCTGTGATGCAACACACGTCTCACTCGCTGCAAAGTCAGGCATCGACCGGACTCTCGAACCACGATCAGCGGTCTCTGGCCGGGTTAATCGGCTACATTGCGTTGCTGGTCGCCCTGCCCGTCATGATCGCCGAACCCACCTTCGCCGGCGGGACGTTCTTCGGCGCGGTCATGTTGACCGTTCTGAACGGTACTGACGGCGGGTGATCGGTCGCCCGGCAGCCGCGCCGTGCGTCAACAGGCGGCACGATTTATGGGAGCGGAGCCACATTACGTGAGTCATGTCGGATCCGGAATTCTCCGAGAAAGCGGATCCCGAGGAGGCGTTCACTGCGCTTGCGGACGACAACCGCATTGCCATCCTCCGGGCGCTGTGGGAGGCCGACGGTCACGAGGCGTCGTTCTCGCAGCTCCGCGACGCCGTCGGGATGCGGGATTCGGGTCAGTTCAACTATCACCTCGACAAACTTGTCGGTACGTTCGTCGCGAAGACGGAAACTGGGTACGAACTCACGGAAGCCGGCACCTGGGTTAATGGCGCGATCGAACGCGGGTCGTACACACTAGAAGGGTCCCTCGAACCGATTACCCTTGATCACCCGTGTCGGACCTGCGGGGACACTCGAACGCTGTATTACGAGGGTGAGACCGTCCGAATCGAGTGTGAAACCTGTCCAGTCAAAAGCCAGTTCGCCCTCCCGCCAAGCGTTCTCATCGACGTGGGCCGCGACGAGATCCCGGAGGTGGCCGGTCGGTATCTCCGATCGATGTTTCAGCATCTCGACAACAGTTTCTGCTGGTACTGCGATGGGCGAGTGGAGGTGACTGTCGAACCCGCGGTCGATCCCGACGAGGAACCACCCGAGGACGCGCCCGATGGCCTCTTCGAGCAGGTGGTGGACTTTCCGGTGGTTCGGTACGACTGCCGACGGTGTGGGGCCAGTCCAGTGGGTGGACTGAGCCAGTCCCTCCTCGATCATCCGGCTGTCGTCGCCTTTCACTCCGAGCAGGACAAAACGATCGACGGACACGAGATCTGGGAGTACGCGGCGATAGACACCGATCGCGCACGGATCCGGAGCCGGGACCCGTTCCAGGCCGTGGTCACCTACAGGGAGGACGGTGAAACGCTTTCGGTGGTCGTCGACGACTCGCTCTCCGTCGTCGACGTCGATCGCTGATCGGGGTTTCCGCCGATGGCGGACTCGAACCTGCTTGTGCCGATCCATCAGCCGCTGCCGACAGCCTTTTATTGATGAGCAGACTTGTACATTACAAGACGAACTCATACATTGGTGTAATAATATGGCTATCGAAACGTACATCGAACGGGTGACGGAGGGAGAGGATCTGAGTCTGACAGAGGCGCGGGAGGCCGCCTCGCTCGTGTTCGAGGAGGCGACGGAGGCACAGATCGGGGCGCTGCTGGCGGCGCTCCGGGCGAAAGGAGAAACCGACACGGAGGTCGCCGGCTTCGCCCAGGGAATGCGGGAAGCGGCCCGGACGATCGAGCCGGACCGTGCGCCGCTTGTGGACACCTGTGGCACCGGCGGGGACGATCACGACACCATCAACGTCTCGACGACCAGCGCGATCGTCGCCGCCGGGGCGGGGGCGGCAGTCGCCAAACACGGCAACTACTCGGTCTCCTCCTCGTCGGGCAGCGCCGACGTCCTCGAGGTGGCGGGCGTGGAGATCGACGCCGAACCGCCGGCAGTCGAGCGGATGATCGAGTCCGACGGGATCGGCTTCATGCTCGCTCCGGTGTTCCATCCGGCGATGAAGGCGGTTATCGGGCCCCGGCGGGAGCTGTCGATGCGGACCGTGTTCAACGTGCTGGGCCCGCTGACGAACCCGGCGGGCGCGGAGGCACAGGTGCTGGGTGTGTACGATCCGGATCTCGTGCCGCGGATCGCCGGTTCGCTCACCAGGATGCCCGTCGAGCGTGCGCTGGTGGTCCACGGTGACGGCATCGACGAGATCGGCCTCCACGGTCCCACGACCGTCGCCGAGGTCGACGGCGAGGACGTGACCGAGTATACGCTGACGCCCGCGGATCTCGGCCTGGATTCGGCGCCCATCGACGCAGTCGCCGGGGGAACGCCCCAGGAGAACGCGACCGAACTCGAGGCGATCGTGACCGGGGAACGACAGGGGGCAAAACGCGACATCATCCTCGCCAACGCCGGCGCCGCCGTCTACGTCGCCGGGCTGGCCAACGATCTGCGCGAGGGTGTCGAACTGGCTGCGCAGGCGATCGACGTCGGGGACGCCGCCGAGACGCTCGAGACCATGCGGGGGGCCTGATGGCCCGCGTGAAGATCTGCGGCATCACCCGCAGCGCTGACCTCCGGGCGGCGGTGGAGGCCGGCGCCGACGCAGTCGGCGTGATCGCAGACGTCACGGTCGACACGCCGCGGGAGGTGGATCTCGCCGATGCCGCCGAACTCGTCGCCGAGGCGCCGCCGTTCGTCACCACCACGCTCGTGACGATGCCCGACTCGCCGTCGGACGCGGTCGACGCCGTCCGGACGGTCCAGCCCGACGTGACCCAGCTCCACGGGGAGTTCGAAGCCGAGGAGTTGGGATATCTCCGGAGCGAAACTGGAACGAAACTCGCCGTCGCGGTCGACTGCGAGGACGCCGACCGGGCCCGGAAGCTCGACTCCGCGGTCGACGCGCTGTTGATTGATTCCACGACCGAAGCGGGCGCAGGGGGAACTGGACGGACACACGACTGGGAGGCGACCCGGGAACTGACCCGAGAACTCCGGTCGCCGGTGGTGTTGGCGGGCGGGCTCACGCCGGATAACGTCGGCGAGGCGGTCCGGATCGCCGAACCGTACGCCGTCGACGTCGCAAGCGGCGTCGAACTCACTGGGGGAGTCAAGGACCATACGGCGCTGGCGACGTTCGTCCGGAACGCCGAGCGGTCGCCGGAGGTGGTGCAGTGACGTCGACGGATGTCGACGCCGGAAGCGCGTTCGAACTCGACCGTTCCCGCGAGGAGTTCTGCGAACTCGCAGCAGGGGCCTCCGGGCCGGCGGTGGTTCGGATGGCGGCGAGTCTCGACGTCGATATCTCGCCGCTTGCGGCCTACGCGGCGCTCACGGCGGGCAACGGCGATTACACGTTCCTGCTCGAGAGCGCACGGAAGGTCGCCTCGAGCGATCCCGATGGCGCGTTCGCTCCCGGTCCGGACGTCGAACGACACGCCCGATATTCCTTCGTCGGATACGATCCGGAAGCCGTGATCTCGGTGTACCCCGATCGAACGGACGTGAGGTCGTTCGGGCCGGCGGCCGACGCGATCGACGTCGAGAACACGGGCGACACGCTGGATCGGCTTCGAGCGTCGATGCCGGACGTCGAACCGATCGGCTTTCCGGAGACGGATCGCCAGCAGTTGTCCGGCGGATTGGTCGGGTTCCTGTCGTACGATTCCGTGTACGACATCTGGCTCGAGGAGGTCGGCGTCGACCGTCCCGAGCCGATCGTCCCCGACGCCCAGTTTTGCCTGACGACGCGAACACTTGTCTTCGACGACGTCGAGGGGACCGTCGAACTGGTGTTGACGCCACTGTTGCAGCCGGATGACGATCCGGGTGAACAGTACGACGCCCTCGTCTCCGAGGCGCGGGACGTCGCAGAGATGCTGTCTGTGGCGTCCGACGAGCCGGTCGCGATCGACGACGGGATAGAGATCCGGGCCGAGCGCGCCGGAGCCCGCGGGGAGTACGAGGACGCGGTTCGGCGCGCGAAGCGACACGTGCTCGACGGCGACATCTACCAGGGCGTCATTTCCCGGACGCGGGAGTTCGACGGGGAGATCGATCCGCTGGCGCTGTACGCGTCGCTTCGGGAGGTGAACCCGTCGCCGTACATGTACCTCCTGTCGTATGGGGACCGGTCGATCGTCGGCGCGAGCCCGGAGACGCTCGTTTCTGTCCAGGGGCGTCGACTCGTGTCGAACCCCATCGCCGGCACCGGTCCCCGGGGCGATAGCCCCGCCGAGGACCGCAGGCTCGCCGGGGAGATGCTCGCCGACGACAAGGAGCGTGCCGAACACACGATGCTCGTGGATCTGGCCAGAAACGACGTCCGACGGGTGTCTACCCCAGGATCGGTTCGGGTCGAGGAGTTCATGAACGTGCTCAAGTACAGCCACGTCCAGCACATCGAATCGACGGTCACTGGGCGTCTCGCCGACGACGCCGACGCGTTCGACGCCACCCGGGCGACGTTTCCGGCGGGGACGCTCACCGGCGCGCCGAAGGTCCGGGCGATGGAGATCATCGACGAGCTGGAAACCGAACCACGTGGCGTCTACGGCGGCGGGGTCGGCTACTACTCCTGGACCGGCGATGCGGACATGGCGATCGTGATCCGGACGGCGACGATCGATCACGAGGAATCGGTCGATCGGCTCACCATCAGGGCGGGTGCGGGGCTCGTCGCCGACAGCGATCCGGCCGCCGAGTACGAGGAGACCGAACGCAAGATGGACGGCGTCCTCGCAGCCGTCGACCGGATCGGTTCGAGAAACGATCTGGAGGCGTCCCGATGAAGGTGCTCGTGATCGACAACTTCGACTCGTTCACCTACAACCTGGTCGAGTATCTCTCCGAACAGCGCGTCGGCGACGCAACCACGGACGACCCCGAACTCGTCGATGTCGAGGTGCTCAAAAACACGGCGTCGCTCGCGGACGTGTCGGCCGCCGATCCGGACGCCGTCGTGATCAGCCCCGGCCCGGGGCATCCAAAAAACGATCGTGACGTCGGTGTCACCGCCGAGGTCCTCCGCGAGACGAGCACGACGGTTCCCACCTTCGGGGTCTGTCTCGGGCTCGAGGCTGCCGTCCACGAGTACGGCGGGGAGGTCGGTCACGCGCCCTCGCCGATCCACGGGAAGGCCTCGCAGATCGACCACGACGGACAGGGTGTGTTCGCTGGACTCCCGGACGGGTTCAGCGCCGCCCGGTATCACTCGCTGGTGGCCCGGACGGTTCCGGACTGTTTCGACGTGTCCGCCACCACGGAACACGGCGAAGAGACGCTGGTGATGGGG
Organism: Halalkaliarchaeum desulfuricum; assembly: GCF_002952775.1. Taxonomy (NCBI): domain Archaea; kingdom Methanobacteriati; phylum Methanobacteriota; class Halobacteria; order Halobacteriales; family Haloferacaceae; genus Halalkaliarchaeum; species Halalkaliarchaeum desulfuricum. Next base: position 1,239,574 of record NZ_CP025066.1, on the reverse strand, counting down.
ATCCGTCACCGGGAGTATCCGATCGAGTGCGTTCAGTTCCACCCCGAGAGCGTGCTCACTGGCGTCGGCCACGACGTCGTAGAGAATTTCCTCGAGCAGTACGTCACCGCGTCGCCGACTTCCACGTCCTGAGATCGATTCGTTCCCCGTCGAGGGTTTCCGGATCGGCCTCGACGGCAGCCCACACGAACATCGGAGCGATGTCTGCCGGGTCCCGAGCCCGATCCGCGTCGGTGAGGTCGGTCGCCACGAGCCCGGGATCGACGACCCCGACCGCCTCGTCGATGTCGGCAGCGAACGCCCGGACGACCGCCTCGGCGCCCGCCTTCGAGACCGCGTACGCGCCCGTTCCCGGTTTCGCCTCGTGGGCGACCGATCCCGACGGAACCAGCACTCTCGCGTCGGTCGTCAGGTGCGGGAGCGCCTCGCGTATCGTCGCGAACACCCCACGGACGTTGGTCCGGAGAGTGTCGTCGAACGCCGTGTACGGCTCCGCGTCGATCGGCCGCTCACCCGGTGTTCCGTGGGCGACGCCGGCGTTCGCGACAACGACGTCGATCCCGTCACGCTCTCCCGTACGGGCGGCGCGTTCCATCAACCGTTCGGCGTCGAACTCGTCGCGGACATCGGCTCGGAGGCCGGACGCAGTACCGTCGAGTGCTGACAGCTCCGACACTGTTTCCTCGACTGCCTCTTTCTCCCGCGACGCGACGACGACGTGGTCGCCACGTTCGGCGAACGCGCGGGCGACTGCGTGTCCGATTCCCCGCGTCCCGCCGGTGACGACGACCGTCAGAACCATACCCGCTGTACGGTCGGAACGGCCTTAATTCTTCGAGCCTTGGTCTCTCCTCGGGGGCAAGATTGACACTTGCGAGAGACCTATCGGGATGCATGGATTCGCCTACGGATCTCGGCTCGCTCGCCGGGAAGTCCGTCGTCGTGATCGGCGGCGGGTTCGGCGGGCTCTCGACCGCCTGTTATCTCGCCGACGCCGGTGCCGACGTGACTCTCCTCGAAAAGAACGAACAGCTCGGCGGCCGCGCGAGCAGGCTGGAGGTCGACGGCTTCCAGTTCGACATGGGGCCCTCCTGGTATCTGATGTCCGACGTGTTCGAGCGGTTTTTCGGCCACTTCGGACGAGACCCCGCCGAGTACTACTCGCTTTCCCGACTCGATCCACACTACCGGATCTTCTTCAAGGACGGGGACCGGGTCGACCTGGTGCCCGACCTCGAGGAGAACAAACGGCTGTTCGAGTCGTACGAGCCCGGCGCCGGGGAGGCGCTTTCCCGCTATCTCGAGACGTCGAAACGGAACTACGAGCTGGGGATGCGGGAGTTCGTCTACAAGGACCGTCCCCGGCTTCGGGATTACGCGGACCTCGAGGTGCTTCGACACTCTCGGCACCTCTCGCTTCTGGGTACGATGCAAGGCCACGTCGAGGAGTACTTCTCGCACCCGAAGCTCCAGCAGATCATGCAGTACACGCTGGTGTTTCTCGGCGGATCGCCCCACAACACGCCAGCGCTGTACAACCTCATGAGTCACGTCGACTTCAACATGGGCGTTTACTACCCGGACGGCGGCATCGGTACCGTGGTCGACGGGATCGTCGAGCTCGGAGAAGAACTCGGCGTCGAGTTTTATACGGATCAGCCTGTTCGAAAGATCGCCGGCAGACGCGGGGGGTTCGCTGTCCGAACCGAAGGTGGCGGGGAGTTTCTCGCGGATCTGGTGGTTTCCGACGCCGACTACGCCCACACAGAGCAGGAACTGCTTTCTCCCGAAAAGCGGCAGTACCCCGCGGAGTACTGGGAGAGTCGGACCTACGCGCCGTCGGCGTATCTCGTGTACCTGGGAGTCGAAGGCGAGGTCGAACCGCTCGCGCACCACACGCTCGTGCTTCCGACCGACTGGGACGACCACTTCGAGGAAATCTTCGAGAAACCCGCCTGGCCCGAGAACCCGGCGTACTATCTGTGTGTCCCCTCGAAAACCGACGCCGCGGTCGCCCCGGAGGGGCACAGCAACCTGTTTGCGCTCGTTCCGATCGCTCCCGGACTCGAGGACACACCCGAGCGCCGGGCGGCGTTTCGAGAACAGCTGTTCGACGACATCGAGGCGAACACCGGCGTCGATCTCCGGGACCGGATCGTCGTGGAGGAGACGTTCTGTGTGGACGACTTCGCCGACCGGTACAACGCCTACGCCGGCTCTGCGCTCGGGCTCGCACACACGCTTTCACAGACCGCCCTGCTGCGTCCGAACCGGGAGTCCAGCGCCGTCGACGGGCTCTACTTCACGGGATCGTACACAACGCCCGGAATCGGCGTCCCGATGTGTCTGATAAGCGGTCAGCTGACTGCAGAACGGATGGCGGAGACGAGTGAGACGAACTGACGGGAGGCCGACCATGGGTCGCGATCGACTGACGTACCTCGTTACGCTCTCTCGCCCCCGGTTCTGGCTGTATCTGGCCGGGCCAGTAGTCGTTGGCGTCGCGTTCGGGGCGACGACGGTGTCGGAACTGTTCTCTCCGGTCGCCGTCCTGCTCGCGGCCTACTTCCTCGTCCCGGCGAACGTGCTCCTTTACGGGGTAAACGACGTCTTCGACGCCGAGATCGACGCTGTAAACCCCAAAAAGGATGACCGGGAGGCCAGGTGGAAGGGCGATTGGTTCGTTTTCGCTGTCGTGACTGTCTCCGGTGTACTCGGACTCGCCCTCTTTGCGGTCACTCCGACGGATGCCTGGCCGTGGCTCGCGGGGTTTTTCCTGCTCGCGGTGGGGTACAGCACACCTCCTCTTCGGTTCAAGACGACGCCGTTTCTCGATTCCCTCTCTAACGGACTGTACGTCCTCCCGGGGATCGCTGCCTACGTAACCGTCGCCGGGGCGCAGCCACCGGCGGCGGCGGTCGTCGGTGCGTGGCTGTGGACGATGGGGATGCACACGTTCTCGGCGATCCCCGACATCGAACCCGACCGCGCGGCGGGGATCCAGACGACAGCGACTGTCCTCGGCGAGGCGCGAACGTTCGCGTACTGTGGCGGGGTCTGGCTGCTGTCCGCGATCGGGTTCGCCCTCGTCGACGTCCGGCTGGGTGCGCTGCTGCTGGTGTATCCGGTGGCGGTGTTTTTCGTCTACCGTTCCGGTATCGATGTCGCCCGGGCCTACTGGTGGTATCCCGCACTCAACACGCTGGTCGGTACGGCCATGACGCTCGGCGCGCTGTGGCGGATCGTGCCGCTCACGGAGGTGCTCGCGTGAGCGGTCGCACCATCCCCGAGTGGGTCCCCTTCGAAGCTGTCCGCGACCAACTGCCGAACACGCGACGGGAGTTCGAACGCTCGTTCGACCGGACGGTCGAGGAAAACCGGTTCACGATCGCGGTCGTCTTTCCGACGGTCGGCGCGCTGCTGCTCGTCGCCAGCGCGGAGGGGCTGCTTCCCGATCCACTCGCGTTCAACCCGTGGCTGCTGCTCGTCGGCGTTGCGGTCATGCGCTCTCCGCTCGTTGCTGGCGTGGCCCCGCTCGTCGATCGGCGGGCCGGCGCGTGGCTCGGACTGCTCGTGGCGTACACGTATGCCATCGAGCATGTCGGCGTCAGGACGGGGTGGCCCTACGGCTACTTCGAGTACGGGGTGAGCCTCGGGCCGATGCTCGGGGGAGTCCCGCTCGCGTTGCCGCTGTTTTTCATACCCCTCGTGGCGAACGCGTATCTGCTCTGCCTACTTTTGCTGGGAACGCGGGCGAACTCGACGCCGATTCGACTCGCGACCGTGATCGGGTTCGTGATCGCGATGGACGCCGTTCTCGATCCCGGTGCCGTCGCGATCGGCTTCTGGGGCTACGACGGCGGCGGGATCTTCTATGACGTCCCGCTGTCCAACTACGCGGGGTGGGTGCTGTCGGCGACGGTGGCGGTCGTCTCGCTCGATCGGGCGTTCGACCGGGCTGGGTTGCTTTCCCGCCTCAACACGACGCCGTTCATGCTCGACGACATGGTGAGTTTCGTGATCCTGTGGGGCGGTATCAACGTCTGGTTCGGGAACCCCGTCCCCGCGATACTGGCGGCGGCGATGGCAGCCGGCCTGATCGCAACCGATCGATTCGACTCGGAACTCCTGTGGCCGTGGCGCGACTGACGGCCCGAGACCGGTCTGGGCTTTTGCTTCCGGCGCGAAAGCGTCTTGTTCGTTCTCCACCCAGTGAGACTGTGACAGCCAACCGGACTGACGGGGGTCGACCGTGCCCCATCTGCGGGCGACAGATGACCCGCCGTCACTGCAAGTACGTCTGCCCCAGCCACGGGGTCGTCTACGACTGCTCGGATACGTTCTGGTAACTGATATATACCCGCCACAAGACGGGTACTTAAACCGCGTTCGCCTTCGGCCGGATTCGCTTTGCACGAACTGTTATATGATTGGCACCCCTACTACAGAGGTGTAATATGCGCCGCCGGCATCGTACCTCGACAGTAACCCCTCCCTACCGCTACAAATGGTAGATGACGAACAGGTCGCCCGGAGCAAGGCGATCCAGCAACGGACCGGGAAGACGTTTCACGTCGCCACGCGACTCCTTCCCGAGCGCGTTCGCGAGGCGACCTACGTTCTGTATGCGTTCTTCCGTGTTGCAGACGAGGTCGTCGACGACCCCGGCGGTAGGGACCCCGCAGAACAGCGGGCGGAACTGGAACGGATTCGCCGGGCTGCGCTCGGCCAGGAGCCGACGGACGATCCTGTCCTGTCGGCGTTTTCGGAACTTCGCGTCGAGTACGGGATCGACGACCGTGACGTGAACGTCTTCGTCGACGCGATGGTGGCCGACATCGACACCTCCAGGTACGAGACCTACGAGGAGCTGGAGGCATACATGGACGGCTCCGCCGCCGCTGTCGGCCGGATGATGACTGCCGTGATGGACCCCGACTCTCCGGAAAACGCGCTCCCGCACGCGACCGCGCTCGGGGAGGCGTTCCAGCTCACGAACTTCCTTCGGGACGTCCGGGAGGACGTCCTCGAACGCGATCGGATCTACCTCCCGAAGACGACGCTTTCCGAACACGGAGTCACCGAAGCGCAGATCGAAAGCCTCCGGATGGACGGGGGATTCGAGGCGGCAATGCGAACGGAACTCCGACGGGCCGAACGGCTCTACCGGGAGGGCGTCGCCGGGATCAAGTACCTGCCGAAGGACTGTCAGCTGGCCGTTCTGCTGGCTGCGGTGTTGTACGCCGATCACCACCGGCTCATCCGCAAGCGGAACTACGATGTCCTTTCGGAGACGCCCCAGCTGTCGCTTTCTCGGAAGCTGTATCTGCTTGCGAAAACCCGGTGGAAGTGGTCGTGGAACAAGGATCCGGACGCCGTGTTTCGCGACGTCGCCGCGGGATTCGGTGAGGAACGGCCGAGGCCCGGTCGCGGGCCGCACGATCCGCCGGCCGTCGGAACGGATTAACTATTTTTCACCGTCCGAACGGAGTACCGAATCCGTCTCAACACTCCGACCAGCCACAGGACTCGCAGGTCTTACAGCCCTCAGAGTAGTACAGAGACATCGACCCGCATTCGGGACACTCGGGCGACTCTCCGGCGTCGATGAGTGCCTGGGTCGCGTCGATCCCGTCGTCGTTCCCGTCTCCGTCGTCGTTTCCGACCCCGGTGCCGGTCCCGTTTTCGGCGAGTGAAGATCTGCCGTCGGTCTCCTCGTCGCTGTCGTCGTCGACGTCGCTGGTCGCGTCGGCGTCGACATCGCCCACCGCCGCGGACATCCCGCCGGCGGCCTCCTCGAGCCGCTGTTGCTGGGGGTAGCCTTTCTCGATCTCGTCGTCGAGATACCGCCGCATCGCGGTGCCGATCGCGTCCGGGATCGACTGGATCTGCTCTCCTTTGTCCCAGGCGACCTTCGGCGAACGGGTCCCCTGAAGCTCGTCGACGATCTCGTGGGGATCGACGCCCGACCGCAACGCCGTCGAGATCACCTTCGCGAGCGCCTCCGTAAAGGAGTTGGTGAAACCGCCCGAGTGGCCGATGTTGGCGAACAGCTCGAACGGCTCCCCGTTCTCGTCCTCGTTTATCGTCACGTACATCTTGCCGTAGCCGGTATCGATCCGCTGGGTGACGCCCGTAAGCGAGTCGGGGCGGGGACGACGCTCGGCGTAGCTGGGACCGTCGCCGTCGGCCGACTCCAGCAACGCCTCGATCTCGGTATCGAGCGCTTCCCGGACGTCGTCGTTCTCGAGGAACGACTCGACCCCGCCGAACACTTCCTGGATCTGCTCGACGATCGCCTCTGCGGCCTCGGACTCGTCGGCGAAGTCGGTGTTCTTCGCCCGCGTGGTCAACACCTGCTTCGATCGGGTGCCGTCCCGGTAGACGGTGACGCCCTTCCCCCCGTGGTCGTAGATGTACCGGTACACCTCGTCCATGTCCTCGACGGTGGCGTCGTTCGGGAAGTTGCACGTCTTGGAGATCGCAGAGTCGACACCTTCCTGACATGCGCACTGCACTGCGGCATGTTGCTTTCCGGAGAGGTCCTCGGTGATGACGAACAGTTCGCCGATGGCATCGGGGACCGTCGACAGCCCCTCGACGCCGTCGAACTCGTTTGCGGCCATCTGCTCTTGCGCCTCGCGTTTGACCGCCTCGACGTCGATACCGTTCGCCTCCAGCGTCCGCAGGAAGTAGTCGTCGAACTCCACGAGCATCTCGTCGCCCTGCACGTCGTCGGTGACGTTCTTGTAGTACGCGACGTTATATATCGGCTCGCAGCCACCTGTCGTATTTCCTAGCATTGAGGTGGTGTTGTGGGTCACGAACCCGTTCGCGAGGTAGGTGTTGTTCGAGGGCACGCTGATGTCTTTGGTGTACGCCTTCTCTTCGGTGACCTCCTCGACGGTCGCCGCGTAGAAGTCGGTGAGGCGCCGCCCATCGAGGCGAACCGTCTCGCCGGTTTCGGCTTCCACGTCCCGCACTAGCTTCCGGGACACCGACCCGTTTCTCGGCGACTGGTTGACACGGTGTTTCACGGAACTGTCCACCGCGTCGTATCCGTCGACGTCACGCAACGCCTCGACGACCGCCGGCGGGTACGTGTCGTTCTTGTACGATTGGGCCGTGAGTTCGATCTCCGTCGCCTTCGTGACGAACCCGATCTCCTCCAGGAAACGCTTGTCTTCGCGCTTGTTTGCGCCCCGGATGCAGTGACGCGGACGGTCCCCGAAGTGGTCGTCCCTGGACTCCATCTCCAGGACGTCGCGGACGAACACCACACCGAGCGAGAGGAGCAGGGTCTGCACCTGGTTCGCCAGGGTCTCGGAGACGGTCGAGAGCTCGACCTTCCGGGAGGCGGTTCCGTCGGCCTCGAAGAGCCCGCGGAGGAACGCCTTCGCGACCGCTTCGTCGCCGGCGAGAACGTCCTCGGGGACGAACGCGCTGGCGGCGCCCTCGCCGGCGTTCCCGTCGGCCTTCTTCCAGCCGTTGTCTTCGAAGTACCGGGGAAGGTGTCGGCCGCCGAAGACGAGCATGTGTCTGGTGTCTCGATCTTCGACGGTGGGTTCGACGCCGAACAGCGACTCGCCGAGTTCTCGCAGGTGTGCGTCCAGTTCCTCGGCATCGGATTCGACGACGAGCTTGACGCCGACGTCGTCGTGGACGTAGCCGTCGCCCATGAAGTACCCGAGGAACTCCGCGAGTTCGGGCGTCATCTCCGACGGGAGCTCCAGTGCCTCCGCGGAGTTCCAGTGGCGGTTCCTCTCCTCGCTCGTGTCGAGAGAGGCCCGCATCTCGCCCTGGAACGTATCCCGCTGCAGGAGGATCGTGTCGCCGGACTCGAAGTCGTCGGCCTCGCGCCAGACGTACTCGCCGTCGTCGGTGAGCGTCCGGAACCGGTGGTTCGGTGTGGCTGCGACGCTGAAGCCGCCCTCGGTTTCGATCCGGCGTACGTCGGCGAACCCGTTGTCGTACACCGCCGTGGCGGTCTTCGTGCCGCCGTCGGTCGAGACGCCGACCTCGATATCGTCCCACTGTTCGAACTCCGCGGTCGTCTCGTCGAGCTCTTTGATCGGTTGCAGCCCCTCGTCGGTGGAGATCAGCGAGTTCTCGTCGACGCAGCCGGTCGGCGCGATCGTCGTAGTGTTGTGGTTTCGGATCGGGAACCCTTCTTCCCATTCGGTCGCGTCGAGGCCGGTGTGGTGCTCGAACCACTCGGCGTACTCGGTCGGGTTCGCGTACTTCGAGTCATCCCAGTCGTCGAAGGAGCCGCGATCGGTCGCCAGCTCGTGGGAGGTCCACTTCGAGGTGTGGTTGATGTGGGTCATCAGCTGGCGGGCGATCTCGTTGCCCGTCTCCGAGCCGTACCGGACGCCAAGCTGGATGTACAGCTGCGCGAGACCCATGATCCCGAGGCCGATCTTGCGCATCTCCCTGACCTTCTCCTCTATCTCCGGCACCGGGAAGTCCGACATCGTCACGACGTTTTCGAGGAACCGCGTCCCGCGGTCGATCCGGTAGTCGAACTCCTCGAAATCGATCGCCTCCTCAAGGAAGGCCTCGACGGCCTCGGCCTGGGTGTCGTACTCGTCGCCGTGCTCGGCGCTCCAGGCTCGCCAGTCGGGGGCGTCGAGGGCCGCAAGCGTCGAGAGGTTGATGTGGCCGAGGTTGCAGGCTTCGTATTCTTCGAGCGGCTGTTCCCCGCAATTATGGGTTACGAGGCCGCTAGCGACGAATGAGTGGGTTTCCGGCTCAGTCAGATCGAACACTTCTTCGTATCCATCCGGGGTCACTTCTTCGACCGTCGCCACGAATGTCTCTGTCTGTGGTCCCCGCGTGTAGGCGTCGAGATTCTTCTCGAGCTGATCGTTTTTGTCTTCGCGAAGGAATCCGAGTTCCCTGGCAAATCGCTGTTGATTGTCCTTCGTGATTGCCAGTTCGTGTTGGGCTCTCGTCTCATACTCCTTTGTACCGCCGTTTCCATCCGGCAGCTCTCGAATTTGCTCTGGACGGCGGTTTTCGTATATCCGGCTCGCTATACCGAAATTGAGCAGGAGCTGTTGGACCTCTTTGAGTAATTCGCGGTGAGAACTTGCCAGTCGGATGCTCCGCCCGTTCTTTTTACTTCCCTGCACGCTGCCGTCGGCGGTGAACAGCGCCTGCAGGAACCCCCGGGCCATCTCCTCGCTACCCTGCATCACCGCATCGGGCACCTGGAACTTCTGCTCGGTCAGGCCGAGTTCCGCCGCCATCTCGTACAGCCGTACCGAGCGGATCCGCTGCTCTACGGCCTGTGCCCCACGGTACTCGTCGCTTCGACCGATCTCGCTGACGCCGACCTCGTAGTCGGCGTTGCCAACCGGATCGCGCACCACCTCGTCGACGTCGGCTGCCAGATCTTCGGAAATCTCCGCGTCCTCGTCGTAGAAGTTCAGGATCGCCCGCTCCTCGCCGTCTTTTAAGTGCCCGTCGCCGACGAGCCAGCCGAGCACGCGGCCTTCGGCGCCGGAGCCGTGGCGACCGAACTCGCCTTTCCGGTTCTGGATGTGGACTGTGTCGCCGGCGTCAAGGTCTCCAGCCTCGACCCAGCCGTCGTCGGTCATGACGCGGTGGTCGGCCGTCAGGCGGAGTTCGTATCCTTCCTCGGTCGTGAGTTTGTAAACCTCCTTCTCACCGGTTCGGAAGACGCTGCTTGCCTCCTTGACCCGGTCGTCGCTGAGTCGGCCGTCGACGACGACATCGCGTGCGACGCCCTGCTCGTACAGTTCCTCGGCGGGAATCAGCCCGCTCTCGGTGCTGATGAGCGTGTCGCCGGTGACGCAGGGGTTGGTCGAGAGTATCCGGTGGTCGGGGTGCTCCTCTACGTCGAATGAATGTTGCTTGTTCACTCGCTCGAGGTAGATTACTCCTGGTTCGCCGTTCTCGTGGGCGCCTTCGACGATGTCCTGCCAGAGTTCGGCCGCCGGTACCGACAGCACCTCGCCAACCTCGACGTACTCGCCGAGGCCGAACATGTCGTACAGCTCCTTCGTCTCCGGGGTCGTGACGTGGGGCTCTTCGGTCCGCGGGTTGGTGAACGTGAACTCCTCGTCGTTTGCCAGCGCCTCCATGAAGTCGTCGGTGACGCCCACCGAGATGTTGAAGTTCGAGAGATGCCCCTCGACGGCATTCCGGAGATGTTTGGGGACCCGGCCCTCGTCGTCGATGAGTTCCCGTGCCTCCTCGAGCGCCTCCGCAAAGGAGTTGTGGGTGTAGTCGTCGGGGTCGTTGAGTCGCAGCGAGTGGGCAAGCGAGACGTCCTTGTTCTTCGCGTGGATGAACTGGATGACGTCCGGGTGGGAGACGCGCATCACCCCCATCTGCGCGCCCCGGCGGGCCCCACCCTGTGCGATAGTCTCGCAGTTGTGCACGACGACATCCTCGGCGACGTACGTGTGGGTGCCCGCGACTTCGGCGTTGTAGACCGGTCCACTGTACTCCGTTCGTTCGATCGCGTCGACCGCGACGACTTCCCGACCGTTCGCCTGCTTGGTCCGGTCGCGCGCGGAGAACCCGTCGGGGACCTCCTCGAAGAGACGTTCGAGTGGAGTCCCGAGTGCGGTACTCACGCTCGCACTGACCGAGTACGTCGGCTGCCGATCCTCCGGGGTTCGATCGTGGCGTGAGAACTGGACCCCACAGCGCACTCCGACCTGGAAGACGAAGTCGACAATTTCCTCGTTTGCCAGCTTGAGCTGGACGCGCTGACTTTTTCCTCGCTTTTCAAGCCGTCCGTCGCCCTCGAACAGCGTCTCCAGCACACGTGCCTGAACGGGGGTAGGGGCGTTCCAGAGGAAACGGGGGACCGACTTCTCCGAGGCGCCGGTTCCGAACGTTCCTTCGATGAAACCTGCGAAACTGGTGTGCTCTGCGTGAACGTGAAGCGTGTTCCGGTCCTCGACTTCACGGATCCGCGAATCGACGCCGAAGGATCGGAGCGCCTCCTGGATCTCTTCGGCTGCCGCACGCTCGTCGTTGTTCAACGTAAACGTCACCGTCGAGGGGATCCCCCGCTGGTAGCGAATGCTGCCTTCCGCGAGGTACCAGCCGGCGATCGTCGCGAGGTCCTTCGTCGGGACCTCGGATTCGAACGCTTTCGGCTTCGTTCCCTTCGAGACGCCGTAATGATCCCGGTTGATCACGACGCCCCCGTCGGAGAAGACGAGGGGACCGGACGCTACTTGGGTGAGATCTACAGTCCCCTCGATAGCGAGGTCGTTTTCCTCGTTCCAGTGTCCGAAGACGAGACGGTCGTCTTCGTCCAGATCGCCAGCATCGACCCACTCGAAGCCGCTATCACGGGCGACTTTAAATGGGTGTTCCTCGGTCACGCGGATCGGCTTGTTGATTCGTTTCGGCGTGATTTCGACGATTTCCTCGTCGACGAACCGTTCCATCGTTTCGGTGACCGGCTGGGCGTCCCCGTGTTCGTCGATCACCAGCTGTCCTTCCTCCAGTTCCTCGATCGGCGTCGTCCCGCCCGGGGTGAGGATTTTGGTACCGGGGACGAAGCACATCTGGTCATACGTTCGCATGAACGTGATAGGTCCGGAGGCGATCCCGCCGGTCGAGCCCACCGCGTCGCCGTACGGGCGAAGTTTCCAGAAGGCATACCCCATTCCGCCGCCACTGTTGTGAGAGACAACCGAGCTCGCGACGTACTCGGGCTCCGTCTCGACGGTCACGTCGTAGACGGTGTCGGTGCCGGCCGCCTCGACGCGCTCGACCGGAACTTCCCACGTCGAGCCGTCGATCGTCCCGAACGTCGTCCCCGCGTGGTCGATCTCGGCCAGTTTCGACCGCATCTCCTCCGTTCGTCCGTCGACGAATCCCACGAGATCGACGAATCGTTCGAGGCCGGCCTCCCCGGTCGGACCGACGTTGTAGTAGTCGCGCTCTGGGGAGTCGGACTCCCACGATGCTGCCGGGATTCCGAGGCCGACGAGAAGCTGCTGGACGTCGTCGATCAGTTCCGCGGATGCGCTCCACAGCCGGGGATACGCTCCCTTCTGCAGGCTGCCGTCTGTGGAGTACAGCCCTCGGAGGAACCCCGTTATGACGTCGTGACCCGCGTGTCGGACGGGTTCGGGCACGGATGCAGTCGTCGAATCGGGCTTCGCGTCGCCGAAGTTCTCCAGCCAGAACCGCTTGATCTCGTGGCTGTGCAACACCGCGTCGTAGCAGCCGTCGGCCCACTGCCAGTCGAGTCCCTCGTCGAATAATTCCCGGCATAGCCGGTCGGCGTGTTCGAGGGTTTCCTCGCGACGAAGGTGGAATCGGATACCGTCCTCGTGGAGTGAGCCGTCCCCGACCCACATCCCCACCAGTTCGGCGAGCTCGGTGGTGAGCGTCGACGGTTGCGTGACGGTTTTCACCGGACGGCCGTTCGGTTCGAGAGTCTGTCGACTACGTTGGAGAGTGTCCGATTCCGAGGCGACACCGATTTCGGCGACGGTCCCTTCGTCGAGTACGCGGCCCGTCTCGTTTGTGGGATTACGGTTCTCGACGGTCTCGAGTTCGACCTCCTCGTCGACATCGGGAATCCAGTCCAGACGAACCGCGAGCGCGTCCCCGGGGTCGATCTCGTCGATCCGAGTCCAGTCGCCACCGACGCAGAGTTCGTGGTTCGGCGTGCCCGTGAGCTCGATTCCGGCTTCCGTGACGACCCGGAAGACGGGTGCGTCGTCGTACGCGTGGGTTTCCTCGACCCGGCGAGTCCGGTGTCCCTCCCCGTCTCGTCCCCGGATCTCGTCGCCGGGTTCGACGTCAGCGATCGAGACGACCCCCTTGCCGTCGACGAAGACGGTGGTTTCGTCGGTGAGACACTGAAAGACCTCCGCGGCCTCCTTCATCGTCTGGTGGATGTCCGTGATGTCGTCGTCCGGGGAGTCGACAAAGCAGGCGGACAGCTGCTGGAGCTCGTCACCCGCGTTCATTATTGTCGGACTGTTGTGGCTCACGAACCCTTCCACGACGTACGTGTTTCGGCGGGGGACCTGCATGTCCTCGACCGCCATCGTTCCCAGTTCCGTGATCTCAGAAACCGTCTCGTAGAATTGGTCGCGTTCGACGTGTTCTGCGACCGGGGAGTCCCACAGCTCGGGATATTTCTCGGCGTACGTTTCGAACAGCTCCTCGCCGATCACCTGGTGGTACTCGGAGTCGGGATCGATCAGGAACTGCGAGAGATCACGGTACGCGTCGTGGCCGAGATCGCTCTCGCGGTACCACTCGAGGAGACGTTCGCTCTGGTTCGGTATCTCCAGCGACGTGGCGCTGTCAGCGACCGTTTCGAACCGTTCTGAACGCCGGGTTTTTCGGTCGCTTATGAATCCCACGCGCTCGACGAAGTGTTTCCCACACCGGTTCTTTCGAACTCTCACCCGGTACCCGTCGCGTTTGTCGCGAATTGCCGAGCGTATTCCGAGCCCCAACAGGAGCTTTTGTACCTGTGACGCGAGTGCTTCGCTGTGTGTGTACAGCTCGATCGATCTGTCTCCCACGGTCCCGTCGGCCTCGAACAGTCCGCGCAGGAACCGTGCTGCGATCGTTCGGCCTGACTGGAGGACGGCCTCCGGAATCGCCGCAGTTTTGGAGCTTTCTTTTAACAGGTCGTTCGCGTTCAGGAAGTCGTACAGGTCGCGTCGGCTCGCACGTCCGATAATACACGCCGCATCCCCGTGGTGACCGACTGTTGGTTCGAACCCGAAGACGCTCTCGGTTAATGAGACCCAGTAATCGACGAGGTCCTCGTCGGCGTCGTCGAAGGCCATCCTGACGCCGCTTTCGCGGGCGGTTCCGTCTCCGACATACAGTCCCAGCCATTCGGCGAACTCGGGAGTAATCTCTTCGGGCGGGTCGATAGAGAGCCGATCGCGCCCCCGAGAGGGTACGGCGGCCGTCCCGCCGTCCGTGAGCTGTGTATCGGTTCCGAGAGCGTGGCGTACTCCATCGTCGTCCAGGAAGTCCCGCTGGAGCGCGATCGTGTCTCCGGTGTCGAGTTCTTTTACTTGCCGCCACGCGTACTCGCCGTTCTCGTCGATTATCCGGAAGTAATGCTCCGGCGTTGCCCGTACGGTATACCCTGCGTCCGTCTCTATCTCGAGGACGGCTTTCCGTCCGTTCCGATATTTCTCTTCGACGCTGGCATTTCCATCCACGTCGTCGTACACTCGTTCTCCGGGCTGTATGTCCCCGAGCGGTTTCATCCCACCTCCAGCGGCGACGAGCGAATTCGAAGGAACGCAGTTCGGAATGAAAGAAAGACTCTCCATCAATCTCCGGAACTCTTCTGACTTCTCCTCCACTACCGCGGAGATCTCCGCGGGGAGCTCCGGAACGATCGTCTCGTAGGCGAACTTGTTGACGTTGTAGACGGAGAGCGTGGTTTCGGCGTCGTCCTCGGGGGTCACGCCCTTCCCGAACACTTCCTCGGCGAGTTCCTCGCGCCGGGGATGGTCGGGCTTGAGCTGCTCGGGCGTCACCGTGATCTCGACGTCGCGTTTTTCAGCCTCGAAGACGGCCTCGGCGAGCGCGATGTTGCGCGCGATCCGGACGAACAGGTCCTCCTGGGTTTCTATCAGTTCTCCGTCAGCGTCCTTCCGGAGGTACCTGGCCGGCAGGATGTTCTCGTAGGCGTTGTCGGTGAGCCGCTCTCTCAACGTCTCTCCCTCGGTGCGTTTGATCGGTAGATCGGTATCTTCGATACTGTGTTCGGCGTCACTCATTGCGTCATCACTCCACGATGCGTGCAAGGCGTCTCTCGAAATCCGCGTGAGTTCCCGGTATCCATGGATTGTTCTCTCGGCGAGTGGGCCCCTTCATGTTTGCGTTTCCCGGGCCCGATGGGTCGGTACCTCTCCAGGTTCTGATCAGTTCTCCCCCGCGACAGTCACGGCGTCGCGTACACACCACCAATACAACGGAGCGTTGCATATAACGGTACCTAGAGCGGAGTGAAAGTGGATCTTGGTCTCCGAAAAACGCGTGACGTGATCGGAAACCACAGTAGAAGCGAGGGGGTTTGTCTCCGATCCGTATCCGGACCGCTTCCCGGCCGTAGGAGGTTCGATAACGGCCGCTTCCCGGCGCTTCCGTCCCGATATCCTGGTGATTATATAACCTTTTATATATTAATTGTCCTCCGTCGGATCGGATCGGGAACGGTGATTCTCTGTCACCACCGTCGTCTCCGTGATTTCCGCGGGTCGTGCGCCCGTCTGACGACGCCCAAAGCTTATTCCCTCGACCGAGAAACGGATGGTATGTCACTGATACAGGGCGGAATGCTGCTCGGACTCCTCACGTTGCTCTCGGCCGCGCCGGTTCTCCAGGCCGGAATCCTCGCAACGCCGATCGGTCAACTGCTCGTCGTGCTGGTCGGGATCGCGATCGTCATCGTGGTCGGTCGGATCGTCCTGCGGATCGCCTGGCGACTCGTCACTATCGCCGCCGTGATCGTGGGAATCGCGCTCGTGCTCTCGATGTTCGGCCTGCTGTGATCGGCTTCCCGATCACTCGGGAGGTTCTGCGGCCCGTTCGACGAGTTCGACGCTCCCGGTGAGCTCCCGGTGGACGTACGGTATGTCGATTCCCTCCTCGTCGAAGCGCTCTTTCACCGCCTGAACGTACTCCGAGCGAACGCGCATGAAGTCGGCGCGATCGGGTTCCTCGATCCAGATTCTGGCCTGCAGACCGACGTCGGAGTCGCCCAGGTCGACGAGCCGAACCGACGGAGCGGGATCCTCGAGAATCTCGGGATGCTCTCGGGCGGCCTCGAGGATGTAGTCGGTCGCTTCGTCGATGTCGTCGTCGTAACCGATGCCGAAGACGAACTTTTGACGCAGCGTCTCGTAGGCGACCGGGTTCGTCACCGCGTTGTTGGCGAGGTCACCGTTCGGGACGGTAATCCGTTCGTTGTCGAACGTTCGGACCCGGGAGACGCGGAGGTCGATGTCCTCGACCCGGCCGCTGTTGCCCTCCCACTCGATCCAGTCGCCGACCTCGAACGGCTTGTCCTTCAGGATGAAGATGCCGGCGACGAAGTTGCCCAGGAGATCCTGTGCGGCGAACCCGATCGCCAGCGCGAACGCGCCTCCGAAGACGGCGAACGCAGAGAGGAACGCGCCGAAGCCGGCGACGGTAAAGGCGACGGCGATTGCCGCGAGCCACACGACCGCGTTCGCGACGCTCGTTCCGAGGCTCCGTACTGCATCGTCGAACCCTCGCGTACCGAGTGCTCGCCGAACGACCGGCACGAACGCGACCTTCCCCAGTAGAAGGACGACGACGAACCCGACGACGAACGCTACCACCCCGGTCGCGACTGTGCCGACGTCGATGGCCTCTAACACCGTCTGCACCTGTAACACAGACATGTTCCGTCACGAACGACGGCGGGTGCTCAAAAGAAGGTGTTGGCTCCTCGAACGGGGGAGCCGAGGAGTTAAAACAGCGACTCCAGCTCGTCCGCGTCGTCGTTGACGAGACTCGAGAGGTTCTCCTCGCTTTCCTCCCGGATCTCGTCGAGGTTGTCCTGCGCCTCGATCGCTACCTGCTGGAGTTCCTTGATGCGCGGGACGTTCGTGACGCCCGAAAGGAGGATGACGCCGGCGACGAAGTCGCTTCCCCGAACGGGGTAGTCGCCGCCGCGGACCTCCATGCTACCGGTCTGCTCTTCGATCCATTTGCGCCCCCGTTCGATCCCCTTCCGGTTGAGGTATCGCGGCGGACCGGCCATCACGAGGAGGGCGCGTTCGGCACCCTCGATCTCACAGGGAAGCGTCAGCCGACCGAGGGCTGCCTTCCGAACGAGACTCGTGATCCGGTTCGTCGTGTGTGCGGTGTCGAGGTCGTCGTCGCTGTCTTCGCCCCGGAGCCGGGAGAGCAGCCCACCCGACTCCCGCGGTTCGACGTCCTCGCTCGCGTAGCCGACCGTCGAGACGCCGCCGCCCGAAAGCGTGTTGATGATCTCCGAAGAGTCGACGACGCTTTCGGCCACCTCCTGCCCTTTGGAAACCTCGCCGGCGCCAAAGAGGATGCCGAACCGGCGGACGATCTCCTCGTTGATCTGATTGTACCCCCCCGAGACCGACTCGCCGGTTTTTCGCCACGCGTCGTTGTCGAACACGAGGAGGTTGTCGACCTCGCGGACGAACGTCTGGAACGATCGTGCGGCGTTCAGCGTGTAGATTCCACCCTCGTCCGAGCCCGGAAGGATGCCCAGTCCGTAGACGGGTTCGGTGTAGATCCGCTTGAGATGCTTCGCGAGCACCGGGGCGCCGCCGGAACCGGTCCCCCCACCGAGACCGGCGACGATGAGGAACGCGTCCACTTCGTGGACGGGGATCGAGTCGATCGCACCCTGGATCTCGTCGATGTCCTCTTCTGCGATCTCTGCGCCGAGTTCGTTGTCGGCGCCGACACCGTGACCCTTCACCCGGGCCTGTCCGATGAGTACTCGCTTGTCCTGTGGGATGTGTTTCAATCCCATCAGATCCGCTTTCGCAGTGTTCACCGCGATCGCGGACCGGACGATCTCGGAGCCGTGTCTTTCGTCGTACTCGATGAACTTGTCGACGATCTTTCCCCCTGCCTGCCCGAAGCCGATCATTGCGAGTTTCATTCCTTATTCCCCGTCCTCATTGCTGGATTCAAACACGATTGCGGATATAAGCCTTGTGATGGCTGCACCGCCCGTTTCGAACCGTTGTACTGCAGACCTGGTCGTGGTTCGTTATCGGTGATCATTCGTTTTCCTCGTTTTTCCGCCCGTCCGTTCGAGCGCCTTCCTGACACGTTTCGGATGTCATCCCCTGGCATATTAGCGTTGGTGTCAAATTATCACCCCTGATACGCCGTTGGGTCCGTTTCGAAACGGTCCTCAGACCCCCAGATATTCCCGAAACGTCAGTAGCTCCTCCTCGTCGACGCCGAACGCCCCGACGTCGTTTTCACTCGTGGTGTTGTCGAACTTGAGAGACCGATACTGGTCCGGTCCCATCGGGAATCCAGGCACGACGTCGAGAACGGTCAACCCGACGCCGGCAAGCGCCATCGGAAGCGAAATGATGGTGACGTTTTTCCCCTCCGACTCGTACACCAGCTCCGTGATCTCTCGGAGGGTGAGCGATTCCGGTCCGCCGATATCGTACGTCTTCTCGGCGTGTTCGTCCGCCTCAACGCCGTCGGCGAGCATGGTCGCGAGATCGCCGACGTAAATCGGTTGGAACCGGGTCTTCCCTCCACCTGGGAGCGGATAGACGGGAACGCCGGGAGCGAACATCCTCTTGAGTCGTTTGGTGAAGGAGACGAACTCCCCTCCCTCGCCGAAGACCACCGACGGTCGGAAGACCACCCACGAGAGGTCCGACTTCCGAACGGCGGTCTCCGCCCGACCCTTCGCCCGAATGTAGGCGGTGTCACCGTCGGGGTCCGCGCCGAGGGCGCTCATCTGTACGAACCGATCCACGCCGGCCTGTTCGGCCGCAGTGACCAGGTTTTCGGTCCCCCGTCGGTGGACGAGGTCGTGCATCTCGTTTCCGCCGTCCGGAACCGACAGCGGCGAAAGCGCCACCAGGTTCACCACGGCGTCCCGATCGGCGACGGCAGGCTCGAGCGAGTCGATCGCCGTGACGTCGCCGACGACGGCGTCGACCCCCTCGGGCAGATCATCTTCGTCCGGTGTTCGGGCCAACACCGTCACCTCGTGGCCGCGATCGACAAGTTCGCGACAGAGGTGAGTTCCGACAAAACCGTTTCCGCCCGCAACGAGCACTCTCATACCTTCAGTTTACGGATTCTCGAAACCTAAAGCTACCGCGGCGTCAGACGTGTGACAGACGGTGTGGATCCGCACAGACGGTGCAGAGGTGGCCCGACAACCGACGGAGCCTTAAGGGACCCCCGGCCCACGTTCGGATATGCTCGTCACCCTGGAGGGACTCGACGGAACGGGGAAAACGACTGTGTGGGAGGCCTTACAGCCTCGATATCCCGACGCGGTTTTCACCCACGAACCGACCGATTCCTGGTACGGCGACGCGGTGAATCGGTCGATCGCCGCCGACGACGCCGACTCGCTGGCCGAACTGTTTCTCTATACGGCCGATCACGCCGACCACCTCTCGCGGGTCGTCCGACCGGCGCTCTCGGCGGGAAAACTGGTCGTCTCGGACCGATACTCCGATTCCCGGTTCGCGTACCAGGGCGCGACGCTGGCGGCGGAGACCGACCTGGAACGACCCATGGAGTACGTTCGCGGCATTCACTCGGCGTTTTCACGGACACCCGACCTCACACTCTACTTCGATCTCGACCCGGAAACTGCGGCCGAACGGGCCGGCGCGACGAACAAGTTCGAACAGGTCGAGTATCTGCGTGCCGTCCGCGAGAACTACGAGCGACTGCTCAGTTCTGAACCGGGTCGGTTCGTCCGGATCGACGCCTCGCGATCCCCGGAAACCGTAATCGAGCGATGCGAACGGGTTCTCGCCGATCGGGTCGAGGGCTGACTGTAGCCGGCCGTCCTGTCGGAGACATTAGGATAGCCAAAACATTTCTAAATTAATATATTTATACCCGTGGAAATCGTACGGCGTCTCGATGGGTCTCCTCGAGAACCTCGCTCTCGTCCTCGCCTCCGGGGTCTTTACGGCGCTGGTCTGCGGCCTGGGAACGCTTCCGTTCTTCGTTACCGACGAGTTCGACGACCGGGTCACAGTCGGGCTCTGGGGGTTGGCCGGCGGGATCATGCTTTCGGCGTCGCTTTTCGGTTTCATCGTCGAAGGTCTCGGGGAGGGGACCGCGACGCAGGTGACGCTGGGGCTGGTCACCGGGGTGGTTCTGGTCGTCGTCGCGAACCGTCTCATCTCCACTCACGAGTTCCGGCCTCGGGAACTCACCCAGGCACAGACGAAGAAACTCGTGTTGATTATCGGCGTCTTGACGATCCACAGTTTTCCCGAGGGAGTGGCGCTGGGTGTCGCGTTCGCGGATCTGGGGGTCGAAGGCGGGATCCCCGTTGCCGGCTTCACAGTACCGGTACTCGCGATCGTGATCACGCTGGCGATCTCGATCCAGAACATCCCCGAAGGGCTGGCGGTCGCCATCCCGATGCACACCTACGGCGTCGCCCCCTGGAAAATGTTCGCGGCGGCCGTCTTCTCGAGCATCCCACAGCCGATCGGCGCCGGAGTCGCGTACGTGTTTGTCACGATCGCCCGGGAGTTTCTCCCCTTCGGCTTCGGCTTTGCCGCCGGCGCGATGATCTATCTGGTGTTTCACGATCTCCTACCGGAGGGGCTCGATCACGGATCGGACCTCCCGGGCGGCGGGCGCAAGGAACTCGCTTTGGGACTCGCCATCGGCTTCGCAGTGATGATCCCGCTGCTGTTGCTCACGGAGTGATGGAACCTGCCTGGTACCCCGGGCCTCGGAAACTGTTTTCCTGCTGTAGCCCGTGGTTCAGCCGATGGAACGCGACGCCGCCTTCGAGTGGATCGAATCGATGCTCGACGTTCTCGACGACGAGGTGATGCCGGTTCCCGTCCGCGAGGTGTGGGTGTACGGCGACCTCGCGATCGGATTGGACCCGATCGATCGGCTCGACGTGTATCTCACCAAGGACATCCTCATGCGGGGTGACGACGAGGCGGCCGCCGAGTTCGAGAACGCACACGGCGTGAAAGGTGTCGGACGTACAGTCAGGACGGAGTGGGCTCGCGAACATCCCGAGTACGTCGCGACGAACGAAAACGGATACGCTGCACCGGAGCGTTGCCTGGCGGCACACCTCCTGGACGCGACGTCGCGGAGAACCCCGTCGACGGACGAACGAACGACGGGGGAGTCCCCAGTACACTTCGAGGTGTGCAACGCCAGTTTCGACGCGAACGTCACGCAGCGACTGAAGGGGGCGCTCTCCCGCGAGGCGTACGGCGAGCTGCTCGATCCCCGGGGCGTCTGTCTGTGGCTCGACGGCCGCCGGGACGAGGAAGCGCTGGAGCGCCTGCGCGAGGGGTCGTTCGCGATGCCCACGCTGTCGGACGCCCTGGGGATGATCGGTGCCGACCCCGAGGTCGCCGATGCGGCGGCACGAACGATCCGCGAGCGTCGGCGCGAACAGTCGGGATCCAGCGTTCGCGGCGACGTCGTCTAGTTCGCCTTCGATCGTGTGCCCGATCGCGGTTCGCCGCCGAACGGTTCCCAGCCGAGCGCCTCGTGGACCAGGAACTCGAGAGCGTTGATTACGTAGTGGGCCACGATCACGAGAAGCAAACTCCCGGACACGATGAACAGGACCGCGAGGAGGAATCCGAGCACTCCGGTCACCACGATCCCCAGCCGCCCCTGTGCGCCGTGACCGAAGCCGAAGGCGATCGAAGAGACGACCGCGAGCAGCCACGGGGAGACGTCGAACCCCGCGGCGGCGACGCCGATCAGGGCCCCTCGAAAGAGCAACTCCTCGAAGACGGCGATCAGCGGAAGCACGACGAAGAGCAACGCCACCCATCCCGAGACGGTGTCGGGTGCCAGGCGGCGACGGAGCTCTTCAGAGCCCGTGAACCCGTGTCGCTTGCCGATTGCCGCTGCCGCCTCGTTTCCGACGTACAGGACGACGCCGGCGACGACGCCCAAAGCGACGAAATCGACGCCGACCGTCGCTTCGCTGACGCCGAACGCCCACGCCGGAATTCCGAGCAGCCAGGCTGCAAGAGCGATCAAGAGGAGAAACGCACCCTGAGAGACGGCGACGTTGGCGAGTAGCGCGGTCGTCGTAAGCTCCGGCCCAGTGGAGGGTACTGATCTGCCGCCGGAAGCGACTGTCCCCCCGTCACCTTCAGGTTGCTCGTGATCGTCTATTTCTCTCTCGTCGACTTCTCTCTCGTCGACTTCTCTCTCGTCGACTTCTCTCTCGTCGAATTCACGATCGTCGAGTCCGTTCGAACGGTCCGACTCTTCTGTCCGAACCAGCATCGACTGCGAGGCGCGAGCCAGAACCAACACGAGCACAGCCGTCACGGCTGCAAACGCCGTAAACGTCGTCCAGTCCGGCATTCGTGTGGTGGTGGTTGAAAATCTGCGGGAGGTCGCGGTCGACCCGTCGTGACGATGCTACTGCGGGCTCGGACTCGACGGTCCGGCCACGCTGGCCCCCTCGTTCAGCGCAGATCCGGTGATGTTCTTGAGTCGATCGACCAGAGAGTCCTTCTCCGGCTCGCCCTCGAGGGCGACGTCGAGCACCTCGCTGATGTGCGAAACCGGGATGATCTCGATCATCTCCTCGTACTCGTCTTCGATCATCACGTCCTGTTTGTTCGATTCGGGGATGATAACGCGGTCACAGCCGGACTTCGCGGCCGCCTCGATCTTGTGGGTCACGCCGCCGACGGGGAGCACGTCACCGCGGACCGACAGCGATCCGGTCATCGCGAGGCTCTGGTCGACGCCGACCTCCTCCAGCGCCGAGATGACGGCAGCCGCGACAGTAATCGACGCCGAGTCGCCGTCGACGCCCTGTTGGCCCGCCTGGATGAACTGGATGTGGATGTCCTTCTCGGAGATGTTCACGTCGGAGAACTTCTTGATGATCGCCGAGACGTTCGACACCGACTCCTGGGCCATCTCCTTGAGTTGCCCGGTGGCGATCACGTCGCCGGGACCTTGTGAGGGGGCGACTTCGGCCATGACAGGCAGCATGATCCCCGAGTCTTCGCCCATCACAGCGAGCCCGTTGACGCGGCCGACCACGTAGCCTTCCGCGACCTGAATCTCGTAGTCCTTCCGGCGTTCGATGTAATCGTCGGCCAACTGCTGTTCGATGGACCGCGAGCGGTCCTTCGCGGCGAGGACGTGCTGACGCGTGGTCATCTCGGCGTCCTCGCCGCGGGCGATGTCGCCGGCGACGCGGACCAGTCCACCGAGCGTACGGAAGTGAAGCGACAGATGGTTCTTCCGCCCGGCCCGCCGTTTCGACTCGAGGATGATCTCCCGGATGGCGTCGTCGGTGAACTCGGGGAGCCTTCCGTCCTTGGTGATCTCTTGGGCGACGAACCGGGCGTACTTGCGCCGCATCTCGGGGGTATCTTCGATGGTTTCCTCCATGTACACCTCGTACCCGTATCCCTTGATGCGGTTCCGCAGCGCGGGGTGCATGTTCTCCATCGCGTCGAGGTTCCCCGCCGCGATCATGATGAAGTCGGTCGGCACCGGCTCCGTCTGGACCATCGCACCCGAGGAGCGCTCGGACTGACCGGTGATGCCGAACTCGCCTTCCTGGATCGCGGTCATCAGGTGCTGCTGGCTGCGGATGTCGAGCGTGTTGATCTCGTCGACGAACAACACGCCCTTGTTCGCCTTGTGGATGGCCCCGGCCTCCACGCGGTCGTGGCTCGGGGTCTCCATCCCGCCGGACTGGAACGGGTCGTGGCGAACGTCGCCCAGGAGCGCCCCGGCGTGGGCACCCGTCGCGTCACGGAACGGCGCCGTCTTGGTGTCGGCGTTGTTCACCAGTAGGTTCGGCACCATCGCGTCCGAACCACGGGAGGCGTATTTGAACGCGATGTAGATAATGCCGGCTGCAAGGATACCGAGCAGGATCTGACCGGCGATAATGAGCGCATACCCGAGTACCACGATGATGATGATCCACATCAGGAACGATCGCATCTGGTTGCGCTTTCGGGCCTCCTCCTTGTGGGCCTGGACGATCTGTTCGCCCTTCCCCGCCGGGACGGTCCGGACCTTCGGCTTGTTGCCGTCGTCCGGGTTGTGGTAGACGAGAACGTCCTGAAGCTCCTCTTTCGGGAGAAGCTCGGACATCGCCTTCGCGAGCATCGACTTCCCCGTCCCCGGGGCGCCGATCATCATCACGTGCCGCCGCTGTTTGGCGGCTTTGATGATGACGTCCCGGGCGTGTTCCTGACCGATCACCTGGTCGACCAGCCGTTCGGGAATGTTGATCTCCTCGGTCGAGTCGATTTTCAGCCCGCCGAGCAGGTCTTCCGGGTCGGGATCGTCTTCGATCTCGGCGTCGATCTCGACGTCGCTACCGAGGTCGTCGATCGTCGGCTCCTCGTTTTCCCCGTGGGTGTCGGACAGTTGCTCGTCGCCGCCCGCCGGCTGCTCGTCGATGTCTTCATCGAACGTCTCTCCCGGTGATTCGCCGTTTCCGGCGAGCGTTTCTTCGATCGTCGATCCGGGGGATCGCCACGGATCGTCGTCGTCGGTCTGTTCGTTCCCGTCGGGCTCCTCTCCGTCTTGCGACCCCTCGGGCATCGTCCGTTCCTCGCGGTCGGGCGAGGCGTCCTCGGCGTCGTCTTCCCCGTCGGAACGTCGCCGATCACGGGAACCGTTGTTGTCGTCGTTACTCATAGAACCGATTGGTTACCAGAAAGGTAGTCCCCGCGATTGATATACTTTCTCCCCCTCGACGATCCGCCCCCACCGAGCTAATCACCAGATATAGGCCGTGTATCCTCGCTATTCTGTCGTCGGGTCCGACCCGCGGCCTTTATAAATATTCTCGAGAAAGAACGGGATATGCGGGGGTTCTACATCGGCCGGTTCCAGCCGTACCACAACGGCCACCAGTACATGGTCGAGGAGATCGCCGAGGAGGTCGACGAACTCGTCCTCGGAATCGGGTCGGCGGGGGACTCCCACACCGAGAAGAACCCCTTTACTGCGGGGGAACGCGTGATGATGCTCACCAAGGCAGTGCAGCCGTACGATCTCACCACGTACGTCGTTCCGATCGAGGACCTCGATCGCAACTCCGTGTGGGTGAGCCACGTCCAGTCGATGTCGCCGGCGTTCGAGGTGGCCTACTCGAACAACCCTCTGGTCATTCAGCTGTTCGAGGAGGCAGGCGTCGAGGTGCGGCAGTCGCCGATGTTCAACCGGGACGTCCTGGAGGGTTCCGAACTCCGTCAGCGGATGATCCACGGCGAACCCTGGAAACACCTCGTTCCGGCCCCCGTCGTCGAGGTGATCGAGGAGGTCGACGGCGTAGAGCGACTCCAGCGCGTCAGCGAGACGGACTCGACCGACGACGAGTACGGCGCCGACGGCTCCGACATCGACCCGTTCGGTGAATCGGAGTCGGAACACGATCGTGACTCCGGCGTCGAAGCGAGCACCAATACGGAGCCGGACGCGGAATGATCACGCTCAGTTCGGACTTCGGATCGCCGTACCCTGCCGCGATGAAGGGGGTGATCTTCCGGCGGACGGACGCTCGAATCGTCGACGTAGCCCACGATCTTCCGCGTCAGGACGTCCGGGCGGCAGGCTTCTGGCTCCGGTTCGTTCTCCCGGAGTTTCCGCCCGTAGTCCATTGTGCGGTGATCGATCCCGGAGTCGGGACCGAAAGGGACGCGATCGTCATCCGGGTGGGCGGCCACGCGCTCGTGGGGCCGGACAATGGATCGCTCGTTCCGCCCGCTCGAGCGCTCGCAGACGAAGACTCCGCCGACCGTGGATCCGGCGGAGCCAGTTCGGAAGCCGACTGCAGAGACGCCGGTTTCGAGGTGTTCGTCTATCGTCCCGAGAGTCCGGCCTCGTCGACGTTTCACGGACGGGACGTCTTCGCGCCGCTTGCCGCGGAAGTCCACGAAACAGGGATCTCGACGATCGAAGAGATCGACGGTGTGGAACCCGCCGAGTCGTTCGTCGATCTCCGATTTCCCGAACCGGAACCGATCGACGGCCCAAAAACGGCCGACTGGACGGCGGAAACCGCCGACGGGATCGCTGGCGAGGTCCTCGTGGTCGACGGATTCGGCAACGCCATCACCAACGTTCCAGGGACCGCCGCCGAGGGCCGTGACCGGGCCGTCGTGAACGGGATGTCGGTGCCGATCGTGGACACGTTCGCGGACGTCGATCCGGGGAGCTGTCTCCTTACGGTTGGAAGCCACGGCTATCTCGAGTGTGACGTCCGCGAAGGCAGAGGGGACGAGGCGTTCGACCTCGGGCCGGGCGATCGAGTCGAGATCGTGTTCCCCCCGACGGACGACGGTTCCGGGGACGGGTTGGAAGAACTCCGCAACGGTTAGGAGTCGAGCAGCCGGACTAGTGCGTATGAGCGAATCAGACTGGGGAACGTGGCTGCCGGACGCGATCGTCGGGGCCGAGCCCGAAACCGTCGCCGTGTGGTATCTCGGCTGTAACGGTTTCGTTCTCAAGGGGCGTGAGGGAACGACGATCTGGATCGACCCGTACGTCGGTCTCGGGGATCCGCCGCGAACCGTTCGGATGATACCGGTGCCGTTCGATCCGGCCGACATCGACGTCGCCGACGCGGTGCTCGCCACCCACGAACACACCGACCACGTCCACGGCCCCTCGCAGGCGCCGATCCTGGCGAACACCGGGGCGACGTATTACGCGCCCGACGACTCGCTCGCCGTTGCCCGGGACGAGGAATCCTGGACGGACCGATGGAACGTCGAGGAGGAACAGTTCGCGGAAGTCTCCGAGGGTGATACCATCGAGATCGGCGAGTTCGAGATTGGCGTCGTCGAGGTGTTCGATCCGGACGCGACCCACCCGGTCGGCTACGTCATCGAACACGAGGCAGGAACTGTTTTCCACGGCGGCGACACCAAACCGTCGGACAACTTCGCGGAACTCGGTAGTCGCTACGATTTCGACCTCGGAATCCTGGCGTTCGGAAGCGTCGGCACTATCCCGGACAAGGAGACCCGCGAGCCAGTCCGGACGAAGTGGTACAGCGACGAAAACGAGATCGTCGAGGCGGCGAGCGACCTCCAGTTCGATCGACTGGTTCCGTCCCACTGGGACATGTGGAAGGGGCTCACCGCGGACCCGACCGCGCTCCACGAACACGTCAGAAGCTTCGAGTACCCCCGACAGCTGGAGATCGTCGAGATCGGCGACCGGATCGATCTCTGAATCCGAGCTTGCCTTCCTCGAAAGTCCACCCGTGCGTTTATGTCATTTCCCCGATGAGCTTCGAGTATGCGCCACGCGCTCGCAGTCGTTTCGTCGACGGAGGGCTCGAAAGAGCTGGTTCGTGAGGCAGGAACGCTTGCTGCAGGTGTCGACGCACGGCTCACGCTGTTGCACGTCACGACGGAGGAGAAGTACAACGACACGTATCGGGAGCTACAGTCGATCACCAGTTACGGCGGAGAGTACGGCGTTTATCAGGCCGAACAGGGTGCGGCAAACTACGCGGAGGACATCGCCCGGGAGACTCTTTCCGACATCGACGTCGAGTACGACGCCGTCGGGGCACTGGGTGACCCCGTGGAAACGGTGCTCGACCACGCCGAAAACGAGGGCTGTGATCACGTGTTCGTCAGCGGCCGGACGCGTTCCCCGACTGGAAAGGCGCTGTTCGGTGACGACACCCAGCAGATCATTCTCGAGTTCGACGGCCCCGTTACGGTTTTGACGACCTGATCTTCCACGATTCGAGTTCCCAGTATCAACTGCGACAATCGGCCCATACCATTTACAAGCCCGTCTGCTGAACGGCTATTCATGAGTCCCAGCGACGGCGCCATTACCACTTCGAGCGGCGAGTTGAAGGTGAGAAAGACCTTCAGCACTGACGAATTCCCGGTGCCGGCGGTTTCGTTTCTGGTCCATTCGACCAGCGACCAGCCGGTCACCGTCCGTCTGGTCGATCAGGTCCCGGAGTCGTTCCCGATGGATCGGATCGGGTTCCACCCCGATTACGGCAGCGAAAACTGGACCGCTTACCGCGACAACAGAGTAGAGTTTCGAACCACGCTGGAGCCTGGAGAAAGCGTCACGACGGTGTACGGCGTGCGGACCGACGACCCGTCGGCTCTGGATGCGTTCCGAACTGAACCGCAGGTCGAGGAGGTAACGGAGGGCGATCCGGAACCGGAATCGATCGAGGACGTGCTCGGCTCGGACAACAGTCAGGCGATCCGGGAAGTGCTCGCGGGGGAGCGATCGACGCTTCCCGGACTCGACAAGGAGGACGACGAAACGGACGAAGGCGAGCCGGATCCGCTGGCAGAACCCGAAGGTGTCGATTCCCCGACTGACACTGAAGAGTCCGAACCTGTAGACGAGGGCGACGATTCTTCGGAGGAGCCAATCGTACTCGGCGAGTCGGACGAGCCTGCTGAAGTGGATGAAGCCGCTGACGTCGAAGACGGCGAAGATGACGAGGAAGAACCCCTCGAATTGGACGATCCCGTCTCGTCAGACGGACCGGAAGAGGAACCGGAACTGGAGTTGGACGAGGAGCCGGAAGAGGAACCGGAACTGGAGTTTGACGAGGAGCCGGAAGAGGAACCGGAACTGGAGTTGGACGAGGAGCCGGAAGAGGAACCGGAACTGGAGTTTGACGAGGAGCCGGAAGAGGAACCGGAACTGGAGTTGGACGAGGAGCCGGAAGAGGGGACGAGCCCTGAGCCGGATACTGTCCCGGAAGACAAGACATCGGCGATCACCCCACACGAGGCCGACGATATCGAGGAGGAACCCGCCACCGACCAGGCGGAACAGGATATCGAGTCAGCCGAGTTCGCACCGGAGGGGATCGCCGCCGCACTGGCACGCGAGATCCGCGAAGACGAGGTGTCCGACGCCGACCTCGAACTGCTCCGGGAGGAGCTCGACGTCGGCGTTCCAAACAGCGTCGACGTGCGATTGAGCCGCCTCCAGTCGCGAGTGGCCGACCTCGACGCCTACACGGACGCACTCGAGGAGTTCATCGACGAGAACGGGACCGCAGAGCAACTGCTCGCCGAGCTCCAGGCGGAGGTCGACGGCGTCACCGACACTGTCTCCGAGATCGAATCGGACGTACGGCGGCTCGAAGGCGACGTCGAGGTGGGCGCACGGGAGCGCCACGAACTCCGGAAGGACACCTCGGAACTCGAAACCGAAACCGGAGAGATCGCCGACTGGACCGGCGAAATCGCAGAACGGACCGAGGCTGTGGAGGCGAAGGCCGCCGACCTCGACGACATCACGGCGGATCTCGACGACACCACCGTCGAACTCGCGGATCGGGTCGTCGACGTAGAGGAGGCTACCGACGATCTGACCGGCCGGATCGACGACGTCGATCAGCGGGTCGCCTCCAACGAGGAGCGCACTGACGCGCTCGAGGAGTCCACGGAAACGATGGAGACGTCGATCGACTCCGTCGAGGAAACGGTCGACGAACTCGAC
Source organism: Halalkaliarchaeum desulfuricum (assembly GCF_002952775.1). Lineage (NCBI taxonomy): Archaea > Methanobacteriati > Methanobacteriota > Halobacteria > Halobacteriales > Haloferacaceae > Halalkaliarchaeum > Halalkaliarchaeum desulfuricum. The sequence continues at coordinate 1,210,351 of NZ_CP025066.1, read as the reverse complement.
TCGCAGATCGGAGAGGTGTCCACGACAGTCGAGGAACTCGAATCCACGGTGGATGATATCGAGACAGAACTCACCGCGGTCGCGAGCGACACCGAGGAGGCCAAGGAGTCGATCGAGCCACTCTCGGCGGACGTGGCGTCGCTCCGGGAACACGTCGACGATCTGTTTACGTCCAAGCGGGAGGTCGACGAAAGTCTCGAATCGATCGAATCGCGGATGGATGACCTGGACGCGCTCGAGGAACGCGCGGATTCGATCCGAGCGGATCTCGCAGAGATCGACGCGCAGATCGGCGACGCGGACGAGGAACTCGCAGAAAGCGTCGAATCGCTGCAGGAGGATATCGCGGAGATACACGACCGTCTCGAGACGTTCGACGCGTTCCGGGAGCGTCTCGGTAGCGCATTCGGCGATATGTGAGCCGCGGTAAGAGGAGGTAGGAAACTGCGGCGGCCGAAGAACCGGCCGGCGTCGAAACGCAACCGGTTTACTTCGCTGTATCGTGGTTTCCCGCAATGAACGAGTCGGTTGCGGTCGCGGTTCCCCGGAAGGGACGGCCGCTGGAAGCGATTCTCGATCGGCTGGCGAGCGCCACGGATGCGGAGGCGCTCGCAGACGAGGTGAGTTCGACCCTGCGCTACGAAAAGGCGATCACGAAAGGCGAGATCGAACCGGAGCGAAACGTCTACGAACGCCTCACTGCCTACAGCGATCCGGACGCGCCGGACGGTCCCGAGTACACGCTGTATCGCGACGACCGTCCCGGGTTCCCGAGGCGGATCGTGTTCGATTCGGCGCGAGTCGACGTCGGGGGATTACAACTCCGGTTGATCGGACGAGAGGAACCGTTCCGCGCGTTGCGGACCCACGAGTTCGCGCTGGGGTTCGACAGTGCCGACCTCGTACTCGAGGAGGCCGTGACGTTGCACGAGCGGGGGATCGACTCGATCGCCGAGGTGAACGAACGGATCGATCCCCGGGATACCGACGTGCGTGTCGTCACTGGGCTCGGTGACACTGTCTATCACACGCTGCTCGCCGCCCCCGATGCGGTTCCCGCGGGCGAATCGCTGGACAGGTCGTTCGTCGCCGACTACGAGGGGGAACTGTGCATCTCGCCCCGATACGAACGTCTCGTGGCGGCGGTGCTCGGAACGGAGGCGATCGAGGACGTCGAGTTCGTGTTCGCGAACGGGGGCCAGGAGGAGGAGCGAGCGATCGCCGACGCCGGAGTCGGCGTGTATCTGACCGTGACCGGCAGCACAGCACGGGACCACGGACTCTTGCTGGGAGAACAACTGTTTCCGAGCGAAACGGTGCTGTTGAGGAACGTCGCCGAACGAACCCCCGCTGTCGATCGCGTCGAACGACTGTTTTCCGGACTGGATCTCGAGACCGAACTCCGGGTTTGAGTCGGGGTTTTCCCGGCCACTTCGAACAGAACGTCCCGGGTCCGTGGTCGCTGAGCCGGGCGTCTCGCTCGCCGACTGATCGACAGGTTTCGAACCGGATGTTCGATTTGTTATCGCACTATGCGGTTTATTCAGTCGTGAATTCTCGCACACTCGAAAACGAGCCGTCGGCGATCGCGTCACAGATCCCGTCGACGTCGAGTGGTTCGGGCACGTCGTGGGGATATTTCCGCCGGAAGTAGCCGATCACGTTCTCCGTGTCCCGGAAAAGGAGTTCGCGCGCGTTGTCGTGATCAGTGGAGACCGCCTGTGGCCAGTCGAAGATGACGATACCGGACTCCGAGATCGCCACGTTGTATTCGCTCATGTCCGCATGGACGAACCCCCTCTCGTAGGCGGATGCGAGTTCCCGGAAGACGAGATCTACTACTCCGAGGACCTGTTCGGAGGGGAGTTTCGACCGGGGGAGCTCGACTCCTTCGAACTTCCCCATCACGAGCGCGTGGCGGTTCTGGTCGATCGGCCGGGGAACCGAGACGTCCGGATAGAGGGTTTCGAGCACCTCGTACTCCCGTTCGGCAGCCTTGCGCGCGGTGTACAGCCAGGAGACGTGATTTCGGTCGGCGGTGTACTCCCGTTCCTTTTGGACCGCCCGGAAGTTCGTGTACCCCTCGCGGTGGAACTTGAGCGCGAGCGGCTCGAACGACCGCGCCTCGTAGACGTCCGACTCCTTGCCGACGCCGAGGGGTGCGCCGACGTCGATCACCGTCTCGCGTTCGGCGAAGGTCCGGAGCGCCAGTGCGTCGTACCCTTCGAACTTCAGTCGATATCCCTCGTACTGGATCGTCTTCCGTTCGATCAGCTCCCGTCGCATGCACCGATCCAGCCGGTACTCGACTTCCTCGGGAGTCAGATCGGAGTACTCCGGGAGTTTGTCGCGCCGTACCCATTCGGAAAACCGCATCCCCTGCTCGATGCCCGAGAGGAGATAGAAATCCTCCGCCTCGAGCTCCGGCATCAGCCCGGCGACGTTCTGTACCATGTCTCGGCGTGCGGGCGCCGCGGATAAAAGCCCGCCGCGTCGGGCAAGTAAACGAATAACCGCTATATGAAATGTTGGGGGTTCCGGGAGGCCGTCCGATAACGGCAACCAGCCGCCCGTTTCAGCGCTCGTCGCTCTCCAGGCGGCTCTTCAGGTTCTGGAGCGTTGTCTGCAGTTCGCGCTCGTTGTACCGGCGAACGAACGGCTCGGTGACCGACGACAGCACCTTCCCTGGAACTTCGTAGGTCCCGGTGTACGTCACCCGGGTGTGCTCCCCGACTTCCGTGAGCTCCAGGTCGATCTCACCGTCGAGCCTGCCCCGCATGTCGAACGTCAACCGGTGCGGGGGGTCGTGAACTGTCTCTCGGAGTTCTCCGTCGATCCCGACCCCGGCCATTTTGTAGGTGAACTCGAGCCGCTTGCCGCCGTTCTCGAGCGGTTCCACGTTCCATACCGACGAGAGGCTCGGCGTCACTTCGACGTGGTTGTGGGGATCGTCGAGGTACTCGAACACTGTCTCGATCGAAACCTCGATCTCGATCGATTCGCTCACTGTGACCATACTCGAGCGTAATCACACTGGACAAAAAACCGGCGTCTTCTTTTCCCCTGAGATCACCTAACAGGAGTATGGGTCGGTTCGGGGAAACCGTCGCGGCGCTTGAAAAGGTCTTCACGGACGCTCCGTGGCTGTTCGAGGTCTACACTCGGATCTACCGGTCGGTCGTCGATAGAGAGATCGAACTCGCAGGGATCGACGCAAACGACCGGGTACTCAACGTGGGCTGTGGTGCGATGCCGTTTACGGCCGCATTACTCGCGAAACGCTCCGGCGCGACCGTGTACGCGCTAGATAACGACCCGAGCGTGGTTCGAGAGGCGCGTCGAAACCTCGCGCGTGCCGGCGTGGCCGACGACGTCGAAGTCGTCGTCGGGGACGGCCGGGAGGTCATCGGCGACGGAACCCACCTTCCGGAGCCCTGTTCGGTCGCCGTCGTTGCCCTGCAGGCGGAACCGAAAGACGAAATCGTCGAGCGATACCGACGGGCGCAGGGCGGCCCGAGTCGAGTTGTCGTCCGTCAGCCTCGGTCGGTGTTCTCGGCTGATTACGATCCGGTCACCACGGCGCAGGCGGCGCAGGACAGCGCCCACGACGGCGGAAGTTCGGCCGGTTCGACTACGTCGTCGAGGGTCATTCCGGCGGTTCCGGACGGTTCCGTTTCTCATTGGATGGTGACGTTCGGTCGGTCGCTCCTGTTCCGGACGGACTGAGGCGACCGATCGCGCCGTGGGGCCGGATACATGGTTGCGACGTGGGGCCGGATACATGGTCGCGATGGTGGGCTTGAACCTCGCGTCCCGCGGGCGGTATCGACCGTTTCCGGGAGTGAGATCGAATCAGTTGCCGGTTTTTCACGGAGTGGGAACCCGCTCCCGTATTTAATTTAGGGGGGCCTAAAGATAGGAACGAGTAGACCCGTGACGAACACTGATGGATACCTGAGACGGGACGGATCGGAGTACGAGGGCGTGAAGGGATCCCGAGCGGTAGCCGCGAGCGCGGGCGTGTTGAAACGTCTCGAACGGCTGGATCGGGTGTCATCTGCGTTCGGGAACCTCTACCGTCGGCTATTCTACGAGCACGTCATCGAGCGGGAACTGGGTCTCGTCGCCCCCGACGACGACGCGTCGGTGCTGCAGGTCGGCTGTGGGCCCCTGCCGATGACCGCGATGGCGCTGGCCGAGCGCGGCTACGATGTCGTCGCAATCGACAACGATCCCGACGCAGTCGACGCCGCCCGCAGGGCTGTCGAGAGTCGGGACCTCACCGGTCGGATCGACTTCGCGGTGAGCGACGGGCAGACGCTCGATACCGCCTCTTTCGACGTGATTTGGATGGCGTTTCACGTCCACCCGAAGCGAGAGGTCGTCGTCGAGACGATGTCTCAGCTCCGTGCGGGACAGACGCTCGTCTACCGCCGACCGCGGGGCTGGGCCAGCCCCCTGTTTCCGAACATCGACGTGCCGTCGGGCGATGTCTCCTCCGAGACGATCGCCCAGCGATTCGGCAAGGAAAGTGTGGTCGTCTGCAACGACCCGACCGACTGTGCCGGCTGCTCGGACGCGACGGACTGTCCGGCGTCGCAACCGATCGCGGATACGGAGGCGCCTCCGGCAGCGACTGCCGACGGCGGAACCGTTGCTCATGGAGGATCGGCCGGCGGATCGGCCGCCATCCCGACGGGACCGGAAGGGCCCACCCTGGAATCGCTGGAGCAGGGGGAACGCGCCGTCGTCAGCGGCGTTCCGGATCACGACCTGCTGTCTCCGCTGGGCGTCCGTCCCGGGAACTCGGTTCGCGTTCGTGGACGCCAGCTGTTCGGCGGACCGTTGATCGTGGAGGCCGAGGGACGTCGAGTCGCGATCGACCGGTCGCTCGCAGATCACATCCGGGTAACGCGGGAGGATCCGGCCGAGGATTCACAGCCGAACCTCGATGTCTCGCCGTGAGGAGACGGCCGAGGTGGACGCTGACTCCGAAGACACCCGCGTCGCGCTTCTCGGCCCACCCAACGTCGGAAAGAGTGTTCTTTTCAACGCGTTGACCGGGCTCGACGCCGGGATCGCGAACTATCCCGGCACGACTGTCGAGTACAAGCGGGGGACGGCCACGTTCAGAGGCGAGGAGGCGACCCTCATCGACGTCCCGGGCACGTACTCGCTTTCGGCGACGAACGAGGCCGAACAGCTGGCGGTCGACATCCTGGATGGTGGCTGTGACGTCGTCGTCTGCGTGCTCGATGCGGCAAACCTCGAGAGCAGCCTGCATCTGCTGTTGCAGGTGCTCGAACACGACGTGCCGACAGTCGTCGCGATCAACCGTGTCGACCTGCTGGAAGAGGGGAGACGGCTCCGGGCGGAGGTTCTCGCTCGAGAGCTGTCGGTTCCCGTGATCCCCACAGTCGCGACTATCGGGAAAGGGTTCGAGCAACTCGTCGACGCCGTCGCCGGCACGCTTCGAAATCCGACCGTTCCCGGCGGGGACGAGGCGACCTGGGATCGGGCCGAGGAACTCGTGGAGATTGCGATCGTCGACGAATCGTCCGGCGGGTCCACTCCAGCGGGGACGTTACAGCTGTGGGGGGACCGGCTCGTCGAACCGTGGCCCGGCTTACCCGTTGCGGTTCTGGTCCTGGTCGGGACGTTCGCGATTGTTGTCGGGCTCGGAATGGGACTGCGACAGTATCTCCTCATCCCCGTTTTCGAGGGGTTCGTGTTCCCCGTGATCGAAGGGGCGGTGCGATCGGTAACAGATCCTGGGCTCGTCAGGGCAGTCCTGATCGGCGAGTACGGCTTCCTGATAAAGGGAATCGAGTGGCCGTTCGCGCTCGTGATGCCGTACGTGATCTCGTTTTATATTGCGTTGAGCCTGCTGGAAGACAGCGGCTACCTCCCCCGGCTCGCGGTGCTGCTCGACGGACTGTTCGCCCGGATCGGGTTGACCGGGAGCAACGTGGTCCCGCTTCTTTTGGGCTACGGCTGTGCGATCCCGGGGATCACCGGCTCCCGGGCGGCCGAGACGTACAAACAGCGGCTCTCGATCACGCTCATGATCTGTCTCGCTGTGCCCTGCGTGGCCCAGACCGGGGCGTTCATCGCATTGCTCGCCGAGGCGACGATTCTCCTCGTGATTGCCGTGTTCTTTGTGTCGTTTCTCGCGCTCGCGGTGGCCGGGGTCGTGCTCGATCGAGTTCTCGAAGGGGATCGGAATCCGACGGTCGCCGACGTTCCGCCGCTTTTGATCCCGAAGGCTCACATCACGGCGAACAAGGTCTGGATGCGGCTGAAACACTACCTGTTCGGCGGCGCAGTCCACATGATCTACGCGATCGGGGTGGCGTCGCTGCTGTACGAGTTGGGTATTCTGGAGCTAATCGGCGAGCATCTCCGTCCACTCGTGGTCGGCTGGCTGCTGCTGCCGGAGGAGGCAGCAACCCCCCTTATGCTGGGGATCGTCAGGCGCGAACTGACGGTGTTGCCGCTGCTCGAGATGGACCTCTCGACTGGACAGCTGTTCGTCGGCGCGGTCGTCGGACTGTTTTACGTGCCCTGCATCGCGGTGTTCGCCACCGTCGCCGAGGAGTTCGACATCCGGATCGCCGGGGTCGTGCTCGTGTTGACGATGGGGGTCTCCTTCCTCATCGGCGGAGTGATCGCACAGACGCTTGCACTCTTTTGACCGACGACGACAGCCGCTCAACGCTCGGTTCGAACGGTTCCGGCCGACATGCGAACGAACCCCTCGAACGCTCGTCGGCTCACCACACCGTCACAGACGTCGTGTAGCGCCCGGTGGCCCTCCAGTACGCGCTCGTCGAGCAACTGTGCGGCGCCCCGGGTTCGTCCCTTCCCGCCCGGCGGCGAACTCGCACGCACCAGCGCGGCGAACGCGGGATTACAAACGCGTCCAAGCGGGGTGGTGCTCCGGGCCAGGTTGCACAGTCCGAGTCGGCCGCCGTCGCCGGCAAGTTGTCCCCACGCTTGGACTGCGCCTCCCGGATCCGGGAGCATTCCCACGACGAACGTCGCGAGCACGACGTCGACTTCGCCGGCCCCGAGCCCCAGCGATCCGGACGGAACCGCCGTCGGCCCCCCCACGAACGGCGGACGTGTCGCGTCGCCCCGAACGACGTGGACGTTCTCCCAGCGGTTTCGGCGAACCCGGGCGCGTGCCCGCTCGAGAACTCCCTCTGAGAGATCGACGCCGACGACGGTTCCTTCCGGACCCACCCGATCTCGGAGCCACGGGAAGTTCGCGCCGGTTCCACATCCCATCTCGACGACGACGTCTCCGCGGGACGGCGAGAGGAGATCGAGAAACGCCGATCGCATCCGTGCCACACCGGGGAGGTCGCTTGCGATCCGATCGTAGACGCCGGCCCACCGGGTGTAAAACGCACCCGGGATGGACTGATCACTCACGGTTGTCGTCGAGACAGTCGGCGATCGGTTCGACGATCCGTTCGGCCACCGCGTACGGATCGGTCTCCCGCCGGGCCACCCGGTCTGCGAGCTGGTCGATCCCCCCACGGCGATCCAGTTCCCGTTCGACGAGCGCCGCGATGTCGTTGCGCAGCAGCGTCCTGATCCCCTTCGCGTACCTGTTTCTGGTCTTTGCTTCGAGTTCGCCGGACGCCTCGAGGTGCGCGTAGTGGGAATCGAGCTGCTCGAGCAGCTGCTCGATCCCTTCACCCGTCGTCGCGACCGTTTCGATCACGGACGGGCTCCACTCCGGTTCGTCCCCGTCCGTCGGCTCGGACCCGTCAACCGACTCGCCTCCGACCCTCGTCTCGTCCTCGCCGGGCGTTTCGACCGCCTGGAACCCGTGGTGGCCGGTGTTCAGTCCGGCGGTGGGGCTCTCGCGCATGTGGAGCATCTCCTCCAGCTCGGCGACGGTCCTGTCTGCCCCCTCCATGTCGGCCTTGTTGACGACGAACACGTCGCCGATTTCCAGGATCCCCGCCTTGAGCATCTGTACGTCGTCACCCGACCCGGGCTGGACGAGGACGGCGACGGTGTCGGCGGTTTCGACGATGTCGACCTCGTTTTGCCCGGCGCCGACCGTCTCGATCACGATTCGGTCCTTCCCGAACGCGTCGAGTGCCGTCACCGCGTCGGCGGTCGCCGTCGAGAGCCCGCCGAGCTGCCCCCTGGCGCTCATCGACCGGAAGAACACGTCCATGTCGCCGACGTTCGAGGCCATCCGGATCCGATCGCCCAGAACCGCACCGCCGGTGTACGGCGAGGAGGGGTCGACCGCGATCACGCCGACGGTCTCCCCGCGGTCGCGGTAGCGCTTCGCCAGCTTGTCGACCAGCGTCGACTTCCCCGCCCCCGGCGAGCCGGTGACACCGACGATCGACGCGTTCCCGGTGTGTGAGTGAAGTCGGGAGACGAGCTGTCTGTACCCCGGTCGCCTGTTTTCGATCTTCGAGATGACCCGTGCGAGCGCCCGATGGTTCCCCTCGAGCAGTTCGTCGACGAGGTCGGTCTCCGTGCCCCGGCACATGCGGCTATCGCTCCGGGACGTTCTCCCTGACGAACTCGATCGTCTCCTCCATGGGCGTCCCCGGACCGAACACCTCCGAGACGCCGAGTTCCTTCAACTCCGTTTCGTCGTCGTCGGGAATGATCCCCCCGACGAGCACGAGCGTGTCCTCGAGGGCGTCGTACTCCTCGAGTCCCTCGAGCACCTTCGGGACGAGCGTGTTGTGTGCCCCCGACAGAATGGAGATCCCGAGCACGTCGACGTCCTCCTGGACGGCCGCCTGCACGATCTCGTCGGGCGACCGATGGAGTCCCGAGTAGATCACCTCGAACCCGGCGTCCCGGAACGCACGGGCGATGACGTGTGCCCCCCGGTCGTGGCCGTCCAACCCTACCTTCGCCACGAGACACCGGACGGTCCGCTGTTCCTGGTCGACGCTCATGGCTCCACGTTCGCGAGGAGTCGGTTTGACTTTAACGGACGACCGGGAAGAATTCGGGACGGATCCGGGCCCGGGTTCCGGTTTGGGATCGGCGGTGCCGACATCCTTTTGTCCGGACGGACGTCATCCCGAGGTGATGAACACGGGCGGACGATCGGCGGGAGCTCGCCAACGTCTCCGGGTGGTGACTGGGCGGATCAGTGAGCTCCTCTCGCGTCCGGACGTGCGTCGTGACGTCATCGTGATCGGCGGGCTGCTGGCGATCCAGCTGGCGTTCCTCGCGGTGTACTTTCTGGCCACCGACGCGGAGGCGACCCAGCCGCGGTATCTCCTGTATCCCCTGGCGTGGATCGCCGTCGGGCTGTGGGCGCCGCTCCGCGTCGGACCGAGAACCGGCAGCACCCGCGCCCGGGTGGTCGGTGCGGCGGTCGCGGTCGGCTACTTCCTTCTGGTCGTGTGGATCGCCGGGTTGATCGGGACCCACGGCGATCACGCACACCACGTGCAGACGGGGTTCGACGTGGCGCTCGCGTCGCCGGGGTGGGGTCCCCGAGTGAGCTACGTGACCGCGCTCGGACACGTGACGGTGATTCCCTACCTCGTCGTCGGCTACGCGACGCTGTCGTATCTGGTGTACGCGGCGATCGCCGACGCGACGTCTGCTGCAGCCTCGGGTATGCTCGGCCTGTTCGCCTGCGTCGGCTGCAGTTTCTCGCTTCTCGCCTCCGTCGTGGCCGGCGCCGCCGGGGGATCCTCGGGCCTCGCCACGGCGGTTTACGCGCTGTCGATCGACCTTTCGACGCTGGTGTTCCTGCTCGCGGTCGGGCTGTTGCTGTGGCGTCCCGGCCTCCGGGGCTGAACGCGGGGGTGCCGGCTGCCGAACGCGGGGGTGCCGGCTGCCGAACGCGGGCGTCGATACCGGAAAAAGCGACTGCGAAAACGAGTCCTCGCGGCGCTACTCTTCGTCGAACTCGTCGTCGGCAATACCTTCGAGTTCCTCTCCGAGTTCCTCGTCGAGGTCCTCGTCGATCTCCTCGCCCAGTTCGGCGGCGAGTTCGTCGGGGTCCAGTTCGACGTCGCCGGCGCCGCCGGCGCCGCCCATCATGCCGCCGAGGCCGCCCATCATGCCGCCCTCGATGACCTCCTCGATGACGACTCGGTCCAGGTCCAGCCGGTCCATGAGGTCCTGGGCGATCTGCTGTTTCGAGAAGAGCCACTGCTGGTTCATCGACATCGCGGGGGTGGCCTCGATGTAGAGAACCTCCTTTTCGACCTCCTGGAGCTCAGTTTCGGGTTCGGCAAGTTCGTCGTCTTCGTCGGCTTCTTCGTCGTCTTCGTCGGCTTCTTCGTCGTCTTCGTCGGCTTCCTCCTCGTCTACGTCGTCACTTTCTCCCTCGTCCTCGTCG